>OZ241370.1:3110000-4363784 GCA_965200665.1 Rhodopila sp.
CGGCGTACCTTTTGTATAATGGGTCAGCGAGTTTCCGTTCGTGGCAAGCTTAAGCCGATAGGCGAAGGCGTAGCGAAAGCGAGTCTGAACAGGGCGTTCAGTCGCGGGCGGAAGACCCGAAACCGAGTGATCTAGCCATGGCCAGGCTGAAGGTGCGGTAACACGCACTGGAGGGCCGAACCCACGCCTGTTGAAAAAGTCGGGGATGAGCTGTGGCTAGGGGTGAAAGGCCAATCAAACTCGGAAATAGCTGGTTCTCCGCGAAATCTATTGAGGTAGATCGTCTTGCGTTTACCCCGGGGGGTAGAGCACTGGATGGGCTAGGGGGTCCCAAAGACTTACCAAACCTAACCAAACTCCGAATACCCGGACGTATAGCAAGGCAGACAGACGGCGGGTGCTAAGGTCCGTCGTCGAGAGGGAAACAGCCCAGACCACCAGCTAAGGTCCCCAAATCGTGGCTAAGTGGGAAAGGATGTGGGAATTCCAAAACAACCAGGAGGTTGGCTTAGAAGCAGCCATCCTTTAAAGAAAGCGTAATAGCTCACTGGTCTAATTAAGAAATCCTGCGCCGAAGATGTAACGGGGCTAAAGCCACGTACCGAAGCTGTGGGTTCAATGGTGTAGCAACCATTGAGCGGTAGCGGAGCGTTCCGTAAGCCTGCGAAGCCATACCTGTGAGGGGTGGTGGAGGTATCGGAAGTGCGAATGCTGACATGAGTAGCGACAAACAGAGTGAGAAACTCTGTCGCCGAAAGTCCAAGGGTTCCTGCGCAAGGTTAATCCGCGCAGGGTGAGCCGGCCCCTAAGGCGAGGGCGAAAGCCGTAGTCGATGGGAACGGGGTTAACATTCCCCGGCCTGCTGGAAGTGACGAATCATGGGTGTTGTCTGGCCTTATCGGATTGGCTGGGCGGCGAAGTGGTTCCGGGAAATAGCTCCAGCGTATAGACCGTACCCGAAACCGACACAGGTGGACTGGTAGAGCATACCAAGGCGCTTGAGAGAACGATGCTGAAGGAACTAGGCAAATTGCTCGCGTAACTTCGGGATAAGCGAGACCCGTTGCTGGGCAACCAGTGGCGGGTGACACAAAGCAGGGGGTAGCGACTGTTTAGTAAAAACACAGGGCTCTGCGAAGTCGAGAGACGACGTATAGGGTCTGACGCCTGCCCGGTGCCGGAAGGTTAAGAGGAGATGTGCAAGCATCGAATTGAAGCCCCGGTAAACGGCGGCCGTAACTATAACGGTCCTAAGGTAGCGAAATTCCTTGTCGGGTAAGTTCCGACCTGCACGAATGGCGTAACGACTTCCCCACTGTCTCCAGCATCGGCTCAGCGAAATTGAATTCCCCGTGAAGATGCGGGGTACCCGCGGTCAGACGGAAAGACCCTATGAACCTTTACTGCAGCTTTGCAGTGGTATTAGGAGAGGGCTGTGTAGGATAGGTGGGAGGCTTTGAAGCATGGGCGCTAGCTTGTGTGGAGCCAACCTTGAAATACCACCCTGACCTCTTCTGATATCTAACCGCGACCGGTCAGCCCGGTCCGGGACCCTGCATGGTGGGCAGTTTGACTGGGGCGGTCGCCTCCTAAATAGTAACGGAGGCGCGCGATGGTGGGCTCAGGCCGGTCGGACATCGGCTGCTGAGTGCAATGGCACAAGCCCGCCTGACTGCGAGAGTGACAGCTCGAGCAGAGACGAAAGTCGGCCATAGTGATCCGGTGGTCCCGCGTGGAAGGGCCATCGCTCAACGGATAAAAGGTACTCTAGGGATAACAGGCTGATCTCCCCCAAGAGTCCACATCGACGGGGAGGTTTGGCACCTCGATGTCGGCTCATCACATCCTGGGGCTGGAGCAGGTCCCAAGGGTTCGGCTGTTCGCCGATTAAAGTGGTACGTGAGCTGGGTTTAGAACGTCGTGAGACAGTTCGGTCCCTATCTGCCGTGGGTGAAGGAGATTTGAGAGGATTTGTCCCTAGTACGAGAGGACCGGGATGAACATACCTCTGGTGCACCAGTTGTCACGCCAGTGGCATCGCTGGGTAGCTATGTATGGACAAGATAACCGCTGAAAGCATCTAAGCGGGAAACTTACCTCAAAACTAGATCTCCCTGAGGGCCGTGGTAGACCACCACGTTGATAGGCCAGATGTATACGGACGGTAACGTCCTCAGCTAACTGGTCCTAATCGCCCGATCGGCTCGATAACCAATGTCCCGAAAGGGCACACCATGCATGGAAATCATCCCCAGGAACGGTGACATCCGGTAAACAACCGGATGCAACACTGACCCCCGGGTCCGCACACAAAAACAACACAACCAGAACCACGATCACACCCATGGGACTACAAACCCAGGGTGGATTGGACGACCTGGTGGTTATGGCGGGGAGCCTACACCCGATCCCATCCCGAACTCGGCCGTGAAATTCCCCAGCGCCCATGGTACTGTGTCTTAAGGCACGGGAGAGTAGGTCGCCGCCAGGTCTTCCAATCCAACCCAAAAACAAACAAACCCGCTACGGCGGGCAAGGCCGTCACTCCCGCGGGGTGGAGCAGCCCGGTAGCTCGTCAGGCTCATAACCTGAAGGCCGCAGGTTCAAATCCTGCCCCCGCAACCAAAACCAATTCACCATCGATATTCGATTTGCGACGACACAGTTCATTCTGCTGTGGCGAACGGATCATGATGTGTGTGGCTTAGCTCCGACCTTCTGGTGCGCGGGCTCTTCCTGACCATTCTTAGGCCTAATCCCGGCATCGATATTGCCGAGGCCTTCAGCCCGTGGCATTTGCAGCACGATCTTGCCGATCGCCTGGCGCGCCAGCACGGCGTCCAAAGCGGCAGCGTAGTCGCGGAGCGGAAACCGGTGGGAGGTCGTGGGCTTCAGCTTGCCTGCCTCAAACCAGTGGAACATCGTCTTGATCCCGGCGCGCACCATGGGCTCGTACCGGTGTCGCTCGTCGACCAGACCCCAACCAATATATTTGCCGTAGTTGAAGCCCAGGACCGAGACGTTTTTCACCAGCAGGATGTTGGCTGGAATTTGCTGGATGCGCCCATTGGCGAAGCCGATGACGAGGATGCGGCCGGCTTGCGCGACCGCCCGCAGTGACAGATCGAAGGTGTCGCCACCAACCGGATCGAACACAACGTCGGCCCCATTCGGCGCCAGGACCTTGATCGCTTCCAGAGCATTATCGGCGGGAAGCAGGACCGTGCCGTCCGCACCATGCGCCTGCGCGACCGCAAGCTTCCCGGGCGTCGAGGCAGTTGCAATGACCCGAGCGCCCATCGCTTTGCCAATCTCGATTGCAGCCAGCCCGACGGCGCCGGTGGATCCGTGCACCAGCAGGGTCTCGTTTGGCTGTAGCTGTGCCCGCCATTGAAGTGCGGCGAATGAGGTGGCGTACGAGGTGGGGAATTGAGGGGCGAGGTGGAATGGCAACGCATCCGGCAGTTTGTAGACAGTGGCCGGATCGGTAACGACTTCCTCAGCATGGCCGCCCCAGTCGATCACGGCACACACCCGATCGCCGCATTGGAACTGGGTGACGCCGGGGGCAGTTTCCAGCACCACGCCGGCGATTTCGGTTCCGGGGCTGAACGGTCGCGGCGGCCGGCGCTGGTAGCGGCCCATGGTGACCAGGGATGTCGCGAAGGAAACGCCGGCGTAGTGCACGCCGATCCGGACCTGGCCGGCGCAAAGCAGCGGGGGCGGGATGTCTTCGAGTGGAAGTTCCCGATACGGCATCCAATCATGGCAACGTACGGCGCGCATTCCGGTCTCTTGCTGCAGCGGTTCCTGCTGTCGTTGGCGAAGGGGGCGCCAGATCTCGGGATCAATACGGAAAACGATAGCGATGTGGCAATCCGATGATCGCGACCTCAGACTGCCGAGCGCTGTCGCTTCCCGCAATAAGGATCAAAGCTAATCTTGCGGCGCGAACCCCATGATCCGTTTGAAGCGTTCCTGATAAGCTGGCCAGACTTCTGGATTGATCAGCCGCGGCGGTTTTTTGCCGTCCAGGATATCAAGCGCCTGTTCGGCCGCGATCCGCCCCATGTTCTCACGCGCCTCGATGGTGGAGCCAGCGACGTGCGGGCTTACGATCACGTTGTCGAACGCCATCAGCGGATGGTCATGCGGGGGCGGCTCATCTTCCCAGACATCCAGGCCGGCACCGGCAATCTGCTTTTTGCGCAAGGCTTCGGCCAGGGCCTCCTCGTCATGGATGAAACCACGGGCCGTGGTGATGAAGTACGCCTCCGGCCGCATGCGGGCGAACTGAGCGGCGCCCATCATCTTGCGGTTCTGCCTTGTCAGCGGACAATGCACCGAAACATAATCGGACTGCGCCAGCAACGCGTCCAGTTCAACTTTCTCAGCACCACGCGCCTTGATCTGTTCGGCAGTCAGGAACGGATCATAGGCCAGGACACGCATGTTGAAAGCCGCGCGGCACATGGTCGTCAGGCGGCCGCCGACGTTGCCGACACCGATGACCCCGACCGTGCGACCGTTGAGTTCACGCCCGATATAGGCGGCGCGATCGATCGCCTGGCCGGTTCGGGCGTGGCGATCGGCCTCGACGATACGCTTCGATAACGTCATCATCATCGCCAGCGCGTGTTCGGCGACAGCCTCCTTGTTGCCACCAGACTGATTGACCACAGCGACCCCGGCTTCGGTGCAGGCATCGACATCGATCGTGTCGTAGCCGGCGCCGTTTGATGAGGCAGCGATCAGGTTCGGCGTGCGGGCAAGCAGCGCGGCGTTGACCTGGAAGTGCGGTGCGATGATCTGGCGGGAGGCGCCGATCTGATACAGATGGGCCTGCGTCAGGATCGGCGTGACGAGTTGGTCCAAGCTGTCGTTCTCCAGCTTGTCCAGTTGGACGTCCGGCCGCGCGGCCAGTACTGTCGAATACACGGCAGATGGTAAGTACTTCACGTAGAAGACGCGCTTGGTATTAGGCGCCATGATGTTTCCTCCATTCCTGGTTGCGTGCGAGGCGATCCTGGATCGCCCCATGAAGGACGTTTGGCAATAGCCGGCGGAGCGGCTTCGTTGCCTGCCATCGGCTTTTTCGACAGGCTGTGTGTGGATCCGGCCCTTTGGGGCGCAATCAGCGAAAATGTTGAGGAAACGCATGCCAAACAACCAAGCCTATGATGTCGTGGTCATCGGGTCGGGGGCAGCGGGCCTGGCCTGTGCTGTCGCATCCGCCAAGCTCGGCCTGTCGTGTCTTGTGGTCGAAAAGGCAGAGAAGCTTGGCGGCGGAACAGCGATATCGAGTGGTGCGCTGTGGGTTGGGGGCAATCATCTGAACGCGGCGGCGGGCGGCAGCGACAGCCCCGCCGAGGTGATCGATTACCTGCAATATGTCGGTGCCGGCGGCATCGATGCCGATCGGATGCATGCGTTTGTCGATGCCGCGCCGGGCGCGCTGAAGTTCTTCGAGGCTTGTGGCATCCCGTTTCAGCTGACCGGTCGCATCGATCATTATCACGGGGTGGCACCAGGCGCGAAGACCGGTGGCCGGATCGTTGACACGCCACCCATCGCGGGTGGCGACCTCGGGGACTACAGGGACCGTATCCTGCTGCCGGCTGGACGCTTGTTCCGCCATGGCGGCAATCAGATAATGGCGCTTGGGGGTGTCGAGGGGGCGGCCGCCTGGGACGAGGCGCTGCTGGCAGAGCGCGAACGACAGGATATGCGCGGTGGCGGAGCTGGCCTGGTTGGCTGGTTCGTGCGCCTCGCCGCGGCATGCGGTGTGGCAATTCTCACCGGCACGGCGGTCGACCGCCTGATCACCGGGGACGGGCGGGTCACCGGCGTGGTCACCGGACAGGGCGACGTGATCGCGGCGCGACGAGGCGTCGTCATCGCCTGTGGCGGTTACGAGTCCAATCCGGATCTGGTCGCCAATTACGAAGCGCTGCCGGGTTTTCAGTCGATGTTTCCGGACTCCGTGACCGGCGACGGCTTGGTTATGGCAACCGAAATCGGCGCCGCGGTGCGGATGATCGGCAACAACCTGTCGGTGTTCCTGGGGTTCCGAAACCCCGACGACACGCCTGACGGGGGCACCGCGCTGTGTCGGCTGTCCGGCAATGTGGAACTGCCGTCGAAGCACACGATGGTTGTGAACAGGTATGGGCGTCGCTTCACCGACGAAACGTTCTTCCAGGCCGCGGCGCCCAGCCTGCGGGACTTCGACGTCGACCGGCGCGAGCAGCCGAACCTGCCATGTTTCCTGATCTTCGATGCGCAGTATCAGGCGAACCATTCCTTTGGTGGGCGGGAACCCGGGGCGCCGATCCCTGACTGGGTGGCCAGCGGGCCGACATTGGCAGCAATTGCCGCGGCATTGGGCATCGAGCCGGATCGGCTGCAGGCCACCGCCGATCGGTTCAACGCCGATGTCCGCCAGGGCATCGACAGCGAATTCCATCGCGGCGAGACCGCACGCGGCCTGAGCAAGTTTGCCCCCGGCGCCACGCTTGGCAGCATCGAGCAGGCGCCGTTCTACGGCATTGAACTGCATCCAACCTCATTGGCATCGGCTGGGTTGCTGGCGGACCGGCGGGCGCGGGTGATCCATGTGCGCGGCAGGCCGATTCCCGGGCTGTATGCCGTCGGAAATGCCGCCGCGCGCACCGAAACCGGATCCGGCTACCAGACCGGATTTTCGCTGGCCTCGGCAATCACGTTCGGCCTGATCGCGGCCCGCGAGATGGCGCAGGGCAACGAGGGCAGTATGCCATGACCGCAACGTTCGATCCGGCCATGCAGGCCGCATTGTTCCGCAAGTTGCTGTGGCGGTTGGTGCCGTTCCTGTTCTGCAGTTACGTCGTGAGCTCGCTGGACCGGATCAATGTCGGGATTGCTTCATTGACCATGGCACGGGACATCGGCCTTGGAGCCGCCGCGCTGGGGCTGGGATTCGGCATCTTCTCCGCCGGGTATGTCAGTTGCGAGATCCCCAGCAACCTGGCGCTGCACCGCTTCGGCGCGCGGGTTTGGATCGCGCGCATCATGATCACCTGGGGCCTGGTGTCGATGGGCACGTTCCTGGTGACCAACGCCTACAATTTCTACGCCGCGCGGTTCATTTTGGGGGTCGCCGAGGCCGGGTTCGTGCCGGGGATCGTCTACTACCTGACGCTATGGTTCCCCGCCGTCTGGCGGGCCAAGGCGATGGTTGCCTTCCTGGTGGCAATTCCAATCACCGGGGTCATTGGCTCGCCGATCTCCGGCGCGTTGCTGGGGATGGAGGGCATCTGGGGCCTGCATGGCTGGCAGTGGCTGTTCATTATCGAAGGCAGCCCTGCCATCATCCTGGGCGTGATGTGCCTGTTCGTGCTCACGGACCGGCCGGAGCAGGCCCAGTGGCTGACCAACCAGGAGCGCGAGTGGCTGCAGGCTGTGCTGGCGCGGGAGAGCGCGGCGATGGAGCAGCGGCAGCGCTTCAGCGTCGCGCAGGTGCTGACCAGCGGGCGGGTGATCACGCTGGCGGCGATCAATTTCTGCTACATCGTCGGCAACCAGGGGGTCAGCATCTGGATCCCACAGCTGGTCAAGGGTTTTGGCCTGAGCAATCTCCAGGTTGGCTTCGTCACGGCGCTGCCGTTCCTGTGCGGCTCGATCGGCATGATCCTGTGGGCGCGTCATTCCGACAGTGCGCAGGAGCGCACATGGCATGTCGCCGGCGCGGGGCTGGTCGCGGCTTGTGCCCTGGCGGTCAGCGCAGCGGTCGGCTCGCCGGTGCTGTCGCTGATCGCGCTGACGATCGGGGTTACCGGGATCTTCGGCTTCTTCGGCACATTCTGGGCTATTCCGCCGTCGTTCCTGACCGGGCGGGCCGCGGCCGCGGGCATCGCGATGATTGTTTCGGTCGGCAATTGCGGCGGTCTGGTCGGCCCGTCGATCGTTGGCTGGACGCGCGAACTGACCGGCAGCTTTACGCTTGGCTTCGTTGCGATGTCCTGCTTCTTCGTGATTGCCTCAGTCCTAATCATCCTGCTGCATTTCGTGGCCAGGATTCGTGAGGAGAGCCTACCGGTGGACCAACCGGTGCGTTGATCCCGGGTCTCGACGTGGCCCCAAACTTGCTTGGTTTGCGATAAGGATCGTCATTCCAGGAGATATGGATGATACGCGACGACGGACGGCGGATGATGCACCTGGGCGCTTTCGTCCACGAAACCGGCCAGCACGTTGCGGCGTGGCGCCACCCCGGCGCCTATGCCGAGTCGGGCACGGTCTTCGCGCAGGCCGTGGATGTCGCGAAAACAGCCGAACGGGGAAAGTTCGACCTGCTGTTCCTGGCCGACAGCGCGGCGGTCAGTGTTCATGGCAGCGCGGATTCCCGGGGCCGCATGGGCAAGACGGTGAAGTTCGAGCCGATCACGATATTGTCCGCGCTGGCGGCGGTGACTTCGAACCTTGGCCTCGTGGCGACATGCAGTTCGACCTACAACGAGCCATACACCTTGGCCCGTCAATTTGCCTCACTGGATCAGATCAGCGCGGGGCGGGCGGGCTGGAACCTGGTGACGTCGAACAATGAGGCGGAGGCGTTCAACCACGGGCGCGAACAGCATGCCGCGCATGCCGACCGCTACGACCGTGCCCAGGAATTCGCCGAAGTGGTTAACGGGTTGTGGGACAGCTGGGATGAGGACGCGTTCATCCGCGACCAGGAGTCCGGGATCTATTACGACACGACCAAGATGCACGTGCTGAACCATCGCGGGCCGCATTTCTCGGTGCGCGGTCCGCTCAACGTGGCGCGCTCACCGCAGGGGCGGCCGGTGCTGGTGCAGGCCGGGGCCTCGGACACCGGCCGCGACCTGGCCGCTCGTCTGGCGGAACTGGTGTTCACCGCGCAGACGACCTTTGAGCAGGCGACGGAATTCTATGGCGACGTGATGGCACGCCTGCCGCGCTTCGGGCGATCGCGGCAGGAGGTGAAGATCATGCCGGGGATCTACCCGGTCGTAGGGCGGACGGAGGCGGAGGCGCGCGAGAAGTTCGACTATTTGCAGTCACTGATTCATCCGAGTGTTGGCCTGGCGGTGCTGGAACACACGATCGGGGTGTCGAACCTGGCGCAGTATCCGCTGGATGGCCCGGTGCCGGAGATGGGGGATACCAACGGCCCGCTGTCGCGCCAGCGCCTGCTGCTGGAGGCGGCGCGGCGTGACAAGCTGACATTGTGGGAGCTGTGCCTGCTGAACGCCGGACCGCGCGGGCACCTGCTGACGATCGGCACGCCGGCGCAGATTGCCGACGTAATGGAGCATTGGTTCCGCAACGGTGCGGCGGACGGGTTCAACGTGATGCCGGCCTGGCTGCCGGGATCGCTGACCGACTTTGTCGACATGGTGATCCCCGAATTGCAACGGCGTGGATTGTTCCGCGCGGAATACGAGGGCAGGACGTTGCGCGACAACCTTGGTCTGCCGGTTCCGGCCAGCCGTTGGCAAGCGGTTCCGATGGTGGCGCAATGATCAGCCGCCGCGCCGGAGGCGCGATGATCAGCCGCCGCGCCGGAGGCGCGATGATCAGCCGGCGTGCGCTGGGCGCGATGACGGCTGCTGCTGTGGCGGTTCGCGCCCTGTCCGCGCGCGCCGAGGGGCAGAGCTTCGTCAGCGGGTGGGGGCTGCCTGGCAACCTCGACCCGCACCAGATATTTGATGTCCCGATGCAGACCGTCATGTTCAACGCCTATGACGGGTTGTACCGATACGAGAACGACCCGCCCGAAATCGTGCCCTGGCTCGCGGCAAGCCATACCGTGTCGGACGATGGCCTGACCTGGGACTTCAAGTTGCGGCCGGGCGTAAGGTTCCATGACGGCAGCAATCTGACCGCCGACGACGTGGTCTACAGCTTCCATCGCGTGCTGGCGCTTCGGCTCGCCCCTGCCGGTGCCTTCCTGCCGGTGCTGAAGCCGGAGAACGTGACGGCGCCCGACAAGCTGACGGTGCGCTTCGTGCTGTCCAAGCCCTACGCGCCGTTCTTCGCCGCCATTCCGATCGTGTCGGTGGTCAATCAGCGGGTGATCCGCCCGCATGAGAAGGACGGCGACTGGGGCAAGAGCTGGCTCGCGTCCAACGGCGCCGGATCGGGCGCATATAAAATCGTTCCGGAGGGCTACCGTCCACTCGAGCAACTCGATCTGGAGATCTTCGACGGGCACTTCATGGGCTGGGAGGACAACAAGAACCCGGTGCGCAGGATCGCGATGCGCCCGACAGCGGAGACCTCCACGCGCATCCTGGCACTGCTGAACGGGACGATGGACTGGACCGACACGAACTTTCCGGCGGACCAGGTCGACCGGGTCAATGGCTCGAAGATCGCGCACGTGGAGAAGAACACGGTGATGCGGACGTTCCTGATCCGCATGCAGAACCAGCGGCCGCCGTTCGACAATCTCAATGCACGCAAGGCGTTCGCGCACGCGTTCAACTACATGGGGTTCATCACCGACATCCTGGGTGGCTACGCGACGCGCGACGGGCTGCCGATGCCGGAAACCCTATGGGGGTGCCCCAAGAATGTGGCGATCTACGACTATGACCTGGCGAAGGCGAAGGCCTATGCGGCGCAGGCGCTGGCAGAGGGCGCGCCGATGAAGCGGGCGGTCGAGCTGCATATCCAGTCGGAGAACGACATCGCGGTGCAGGCAGCGCAGTTGTTCCAGAGCGACCTGGCCGAGATCGGCATCAACCTGAAAGTGGTGCCTGACACCTGGGCGAACATGATCACCAACGTGGTGAAACCGGAGACCTGCCCGGATATGTGGGTGCACTGGATCAGCACCTATTTTGTTGATCCGGAGAACTGGGTTGGCCAGATGTACGACAGCCAGTTCCATGGCACCTGGAAGGCCTCAAGCTATTACAAGAACGATACGGTGGACGCGCTGCTACGGCAGGCCCGCGGCACATCCGCGCAACAGGATCGTGCGCCGCTGTATGAGAAAGCCATTACCCAGATCGTGGCGGACTGTCCCGACGTGTGGATATACAACTCGATGCAGTTGCAGGGGATCAACAACCGGGTGAAGGGCAGGCGGTTCTGCACTGTGGGGCAGGGCTGCGAGATGCGCTGGATTTCCATCTAACGATGATCCTGCGTTTCGTCCTGCGTCGTTGCGCGCTGGCGGTGCCTTCGCTGTTCGGGCTGCTGGTGCTGACGTTCCTGCTGATCCGGCTGGTGCCGTCCGACCCGGCGGTGGTTATGGCAGGTGATGCGGCGACGCCGGAGCAGATCCAGCAGATCCGTCACCAGTATGGCCTCGATCTTCCGTTGTGGCAGCAGTTCATCGTCTATAGTGGCAAGGCTGTACGGCTGGATTTTGGGGAGAGTGCGTTCTCCCACCGAGCGGTATCGCTGGATATAGCGCAGCGGTTGCCGGCGACGCTGGAACTGACCTTTGCGGCGATGGCGCTGTCGATCCTGTTGGGCGTGCCGCTGGGGGTGTTTGCCGCGCTGCGCTACAACCAGTGGCCGGATTTCGCCCTGCGCATGCTTTCGGTGTTTGGCGTTGCCGTGGCGGCGTTCTGGGTCGCTATCATGCTGCAGTTGCTGTTCGCCATGCAGTTGGGCTGGCTGCCGCTGCGGGGCGAGCTGTCGGTGGCAATCCCGCCACCGGTTCGGATCACCGGATCGCTGTTGCTGGACAGTCTGCTGACCGGCCGTTTCGACGCGCTGCGCGATGGTCTGGCACATCTGGTGTTGCCGGCGGTGACACTCGCGCTGGGTGGACTGGCGAGCATCGTGCGCTTCACACGGGCAGGGGTGTTGGACACGCTGCAGCAGGATTTCGTCACCTATGAGCGCGCCATGGGTTACCGGCGCACGCGGCTGATCTGGCGTTATGTGCTGCGCAACTCGGTGACCGCGACGATCACCCAGATCGGCTTGCTGTTTGGCGGCCTGATTGCCGGCGGTGTGGTGGTGGAGGCGATCTACGACTGGCCGGGCATCGGCAGCTACACGGTGAACGCGATCCTGACCGGCGACCACCAGGTGATGCTGGCGGTCACGCTGATGATCGGTGTGGTCTATGCGTTGGTGAACATCCTGACCGACGTAGTGCACGGGCTGGTCGATCCGCGGCTGATGGACCGGACATGAGCCCGGTGCTGCGCAAACTGTCCCGCGATCTGCCGGCGATGTTCGGGCTGGCGCTGGTCGTCATCGTCGTCCTGGTCGCGATCGGCGGCCCATGGCTCGCCCCTTATCCTGGCGACGCGACGGCGTCCCATCTGGCGCGGCGATTGAAACCGCCGACAGGACCATTCCCGTTCGGCACAGACAACCTTGGGCGTGACATCCTGTCGCGGGTGATCCTGGGCGCGCGCGGGGCATTGACAGTCGCGTTTTCCGTCGTCGGGCTGTCGATGGCGATCGGCATCCCGCTGGGGTTGATCGCGGGCTATCGGTCCGGGTTCGTTTCTGAACTGATCATGCGTGTCACCGACGTCGTGCTGGCGATCCCGCAGTTGATCTTGGCGCTGGCACTGGCACAACTGATGTCGCCATCGCTGGAAAGTGCAATGCTGGCGCTGTCGCTGACCTATTGGCCATTCTTTACCCGTATTGTCTATGCCGAGGCTCGGCGGCTCTCCGGTTCGGTGTTTGTCGATGCGCTGCGTGGCGTCGGCACGAGCAGCGCGCGGATCGTGTTCCTGCACATCCTGCCCAATGCCGCGTCGCCGATCATCGTGCGGGCAACCATCGGCCTTGGGTTCACCATCCTGACCGCGGCTGTGCTGGGTTTTCTGGGCATGGGCGCGACGCCGCCGGCGCCTGACTGGGGCCTGACCATTGCGCAAAGCCGGATCTACCTGCCGGGGGCGTGGTGGTACGCGCTGTATCCGGGCCTGGCGATCCTGCTGACGGTGATGGGCTTCAATCTGTTGGGTGACGGGCTGCGCGACCTGGTCGATCCCAGGCTGCGGCGGTCCCGATGATTCCTGTTCTGAGTGTGCGCGACCTGAAAGTTTCATTCCGCACCGACGAGGGTCGGGCGGCGGTGCTGGACGACGTGTCGCTGACGCTGGAACGTGGGCAGGTACTTGGCGTGGTAGGCGAATCCGGGTGCGGCAAATCCACCTTGATCCGCACCATCCTGGGCATTTTGCCGGACGCGGCCCGCGTCGACGCCGGCGCGGTGGTGTTCGAGGGCGAGAATCTTCTGGTGTTCAGCGAACATGAGATGGTTCAGCGGATCCGGGGCAGCCGGATCGGGTTCATTCCACAGGACCCGCTGCTGTCGCTGAACCCGGTGTTCAAGGTCGGATCTCAGCTGCTGGAGATCATGCGCGACCATGCGCCCCCCGGCACAAAGCGGCGCGATCATGTCAGACGCCTGACTGATTTGCTGCGGCGGTTGCAGGTGCCGAACCCGGACATCGCGCTGGAGCGTTATCCGCACCAGTTCTCCGGGGGCCAGCGGCAACGGCTGCTGATCGCGGCTGCACTGGCGTGCGCGCCGGCGCTGGTGATTGCCGATGAGCCGACAACGGCGCTGGACGTAACGACCCAGCACGAAATCCTGGTGCTGCTGCGCGAACTGGTCGATGAGTTCGACATCTCGCTGTTGTTCGTGACGCACGACCTGGGCGTGGTGGCGGAGCTTTGCGATGCGGTATGCGTGATCTACGCGGGGCAGACGGTGGAGGCCGGTCCGGTTGATGCCGTGCTGCAAACGCCCAGCCATCCGTATACACAGGCGCTGCTGGCCTGCCATCCAGAGCGGACGACGCACTTCGTTGGCATTCCCGGGACTGTGCCGTCGGCGCTGCGGATGCCTCCAGGATGCCGTTTCGCGCCGCGTTGCGGCTATGTTGAGCCGGCTTGCACCAGTGCCCTGCCGGACGCTCTGCTGGCAACGTCCGGCGCGGGCATCCGGTGCATCCGTAAGGCATGAGCAGCGCGCCGATCCTTGAACTGCGGGACCTGTCGGTGCGGCTGGGTGGCTCGCGCCGATGGTTCGGCAAGTCGGTCGCGCCGACTGTTGCGGTGAATGGGGTCAGTCTGTCGATCAACCCCGGGGAGGTTCTTGCCCTGGTGGGTGAATCGGGATCGGGCAAGACCACGCTTGGGCGCACGGTTCTGGGCCTGCAGCGTGAAACGTCCGGTGACATCGTGCTGAATGGACGGGCGGTTGGGGGGCTGGCGGCGCGCGAGGCTCGCCGGGTGCGGAGCGCGATCCAGTATGTGCATCAGGACGCCGGTGCTGCGCTCGATCCCTGGTGGAGCATCGGTTCGACGTTGCGCGAAGGCCTGCTGATCCAAGGGGTAAGTTCGGCGCGGGCGCGGGCTGACAAGGTCGATGCGATGCTGGTTTCGGTCGGACTGGAGCCCGATGCCGGCAGGCGCTATCCGCACGAGTTCTCCGGCGGGCAGCTCCGGCGCATCGGCCTAGCGCGTATCCTGCTGTTGCAGCCGCGATTGCTTATCCTGGATGAACCCACCTCCGGGCTGGACATGTCGGTCCAGGCGACGGTGCTGAACCTGCTGCTGGATCTGCGGCGGGAATTCGGCCTGACCTATCTGTTCATCTCGCACGATCTGTCGGTGGTGCAGCGCCTGTCCGATCGGGTCGCGATCATGCTGCGCGGCCAGATCGTGGAGTGTGCGTGCACGCGTGAGATCTTTGCGCGACCAACCCATCCGTACACGGCGTCACTGTTGGCCAGCGCGCCGCGGCTGGACCGACATCTGGCGCCCCGGCCGGCATTGGTTCGCGCGGTGTAAAGCTTGCGATCCCGCGGGGTCAGGCTGTGTGGCGCAGCCCAGTCAATGGACCGATGGTTCGGGTGTCAGCTGGAAGCATGATCTACTCGCGCGGGCGTTCGTACCACACGTTGCCGTCCTTCACCGTCAGCTGTGTCAGGAGGCGACGCTTGGCGGTGATCGTGTCGTTGTCGCTGTCGCGCAATTCGTAGTTGCCGTCGCGTAGTTCGAACACGGCGATATCGGCGTTGGCGCCGGGCCGCAATGTGCCGACGGTTCGTTCGTAGCCCATGATCTTCGCCGGCGCGGAGGTGGACCGGCGCACGACTTCCTCCAGCGACATGCCGAAATGCAGCAGCTTTGTCATGGTTGTCGGCAGATCCCAGACGGGACCATGTCTGGCTGTCGTGAGCGTAAGATCGGTGGAAATCGTATCCGGCAGGAAGCCCTGGTCAAGTGCCCGCTCGATCATGCGGAAATTGAAGTGGTTCCGGCCGTGGGCGCAATCGAAGATGATGCCGGCCCGCTGCGCCTCCACCACCTCCTTCAGCAGGAGCTGCTTTTCCTGGCCCATGATCCCATGCGCTCGGCCGTGATAGCAGTGGGTGACGATGTCGCCGGGTTTCATATGCGCGAGCAGTTCGGGCAGCGGAACCGGTGAATCGGTAATGTGCATCATCATTGGCACGCCACCGGCCATGTCGGCGGCTCGACGGGCCATTTTGACCGGTTCGGCCGAATACTCCCATACCAGGTTGGGACCGAAGCGCAATTTGACGCCGATTGCGAGGTCGGGGTTTTCGGTGATCGTGCGGGCGCAGCCTTCCGGGTCGGCATACGGATAGTGCGACAGCTCACCGCCGCGGGTGGTGCCGGTGATACCGATCGCCGACAGATTGACGAAGGCGCGGACGCGGGTGCGGACCTCATGGTTCAGCATGTGGCGCAGGCCGGCGAAGTTGGAGGACCCGGCACTGCCGGCATCGCACAGCGTCGTGACGCCGCTGGCGCTGCAACAATCGTCGGTGTGATGGCCCATGTCGTGCGCATTGACGAAGACGTGGGCGTGCATATCGACCAGGCCGGGGGTGACGAGCCGGCCTTTCACGCTGATGGTGCGCCGCGCCTCGGTGGCCGGCAAGGACGGCGCGACCTCGGCGATCTTGCCGGCGGCGATACCGATATCCATCACCCCACGAAGACCTGCCGAGGGATCGATGACCTCACCACCGGTCAACAGAAGATCGTATTTCATTAGCCCGGTCCCTCTTTGCCTGCGACCGATCGTCCTCCGGCAGCGCTCGTTTGGCAACGTTTGGCGGCCTGGACTTTGCGGGTTCTTTCCGCGCCATGCGTTCGTGGTATGGTGCCAGCGTTTGAAGAGGAGGAAACCGAATGTTTAGCCACGTTATGATCGGCAGCAACGACATCGCCCGGTCGAAGGCATTTTACGACGCGTTATTCGCCGCGATCGGGGGCAAGCCGGGTGTGCAGGATGCCCGGGGCCGGCTGATCTATTCGCACGACGGCGGACGCTTCCTGGTCACTAAACCCATCGATGGAAAGCCTGCCTGTCACGCCAATGGCGGGACGATCGGTTTCGCGATGAACGGTCCGGCAGAAGCTGAAGCCTGGCACAAAGCCGGGGTCGCCAATGGCGGCAAGTCGATTGAGGAGCCGCCGGGCGTGCGTGCCGGCGCGGCGGGCGAAATGTATTTGGCCTATCTTCGCGATCCGGATGGCAACAAATTGTGTGCCTTGCATCGCATGGCGGCGCGCTGAACTTTTGTAGGTAATTACCGCGGGGGCTGCCGAAGCAGGCAGCCCCCGCGCTTTTTGTAAGTGATCAGGCGCGAGGTTGAAGCATGCATCCGCGAGGAAAAGTCTGTGTGGTGACGGGGGCCGCGAGTGGCATCGGCGAGGCCGTTGCCCGAGTGTTTGTCAAGGCCGGCGCGCTGGGCGTGGTGGTGGCCGATCTGAATGCTGAAAAGCTGGCGAAAGTTGCTGATGAAATCGGCGCGTTGGCCGTGCCGACGGACGTTTCCCAGGAAACCGATATCAAGGCGCTGATCGCGGCGGCCGAGGCGAAGTTCGGACCGGTCGACATCTATTACTCGAACGCCGGCATCTCCCGCGCGGGACAGGAAGACGCCTCGGACGCGGACTGGGAACTGAATTGGCGCGTGCATGTCATGAGCCATGTGTTCGCCGCCCGGGTGCTGGTGCCCGGCATGCTGGCGCGGGGTTCGGGCTATCTGTTGAACACAGCCTCGGCGGCCGGACTGCTGACCTCAATGAATTCGATGGCCTACGGTGTGACCAAGAGCGCGGCGGTGTCGCTGGCAGAGCATCTGGCGATCCAGTATGGCGACCGCGGCATTCGGGTGTCCGTGCTGTGCCCGCAGGCGGTTCAGACCGGCATGTCGAGCGGACGGCCAGGTGCTGCAAGCGTCGACGGGGTGATGAACGCGACGGAAGTGGCGCGCATCGTGCTGGAGGCAATGGAGGCTGAACATTTCATGATCCTGTCGCATCCGGCGGTGCATGATTATGAGCAGCGCAAGACGTCCAACCGCGACCGCTGGCTTGTCGGTATGCGGCGGCTGCGTAACAAAATATACGGTGAGCCAGCCTCCCGTAATTAAATCGGTTGGAGCCTGAGCCGGTCAGGCTCCACGTCTCCAGGCTCCTCGCCGGGTAGTTCGACGGCGGCGCGGATGGCCTGGGCAATTTCATACGCGCTCCAATCAGATCGATCGGGTCACCGTAGTCGATCGCGTTTTGGGGCATGTTCAGCCCCTTGAGGGTGACGGGTGTGAGCACCATCGAGAGGCCGCCGGCTTGGTTGATGGCAGCCAGTCCGCGCGAGCCGTCGTCAAGCGAGCCCGACAATTTGACGCCTATGATGCGCTTGCCCCCATGCGCGGCAACTGAACGGAACAGCAGATCAACGGTGCGGTTGCGGTGCAGGCGACGGGGGTCCTTGAGCAGCATGCTGAAGGATCTCCCCGCGAGCGTCAGGTGGTCTGCCGGTTCCCGACATAGCCGCCACCCGGTTCAAATTCTTCACCGTCCTGCGCTACGCATATGGGCATCCTCGATGTTCGCCCAAGGATGCTCGCAAGGTGGCTTGGCTGGTGCCAGAGCCTATGCAGGACGATCAGCACGACGGCGTTGAGGGACGAAGGCAGTTCTCGCAGCACCGACTCAATATCGACCAGGCCGTTGCCGCCTGAGGCGCCGATTGCGACGAACCAAGGCTTTGCCTGCGAGGTCATCATTTCGTCCTCGCTGTACAAGTCCATCGCCGTTTCCGCACATGCGAAAATCCGAATCATTTCGAGGCGCATACTAGAGCGCTTTCAGCCTGACTGTAAACAGTCAGCGCGCTCTATCTCGTTGTTTGAGCGAGCAACTTCATCACCCTGACCATTCCGGTCAGGGTGATGTTGCTCTAATGGCCTTGTGAATGAGCCGCTACTTGAGAGGACGATCGATAAGCAGGGCCTTGCTTGGGCTGATCAGCCGGGGCGGTTGCGCGGCACCTGATACATCGCGCTGCCGGGAAACTTCCGCTCTGCTTCGATTTCGCGCTCTGCGGTGAGCCAGATTTCCAGATCCCGGCCGTCGGGGCGGCCGCATCCGATCCAGATCTTGCGGGCACGGTCCTGGATCTGCTGGTGCTTTTCGAGCTCGCCCGCCGTCATTTCAAATTCGCTCGCCAGTTCGGAGATAGCCCGCACAGCCGCGGGGTCGCTGAACTGCCACCACAGTCGTCGATAGCGTTCGGCCCGCCGCCAGAACTCGCTTGCGCTTTTCATCGTTCACCTCGGGACCGAAACCAATCGGGATGGCGACAGTTGCAGCGCCCACTCCTCACGGTCACGTTGGCGGTCCAGCGGCAGTTGGCAAACACCTGTTGGTCAAGCGAAGACTGCGCCCGGCGAATGGCAAAATTGGATCCGGCGCGTTGGTGATGATGGCTCGGGCGGTAGGATTCGAACCTACGACCAATCGGTTAACAGCCGATTGCTCTACCGCTGAGCTACGCCCGAACATGCACCCCGGCAGCGGGCACCGGGAGGGCGCCTATCTAGTGTCCTGCGCGAGATGGGTCAACAGTGCAAACGCCGACGACGCCGGGAGGCGGCATTTTCAGGTGATGGACGACGCGGGAAGGCGGCATTTTCAGGTGATGGCGGTGGCAGGCCAGCGCAGAACGAAGGTGCCGGACAGGGCATCCTGCGGTTCGGGATTGCACCGTATCGGGATGATCTGCGGGCGGTCGGACTCGAACCGACAAGGGGTTGCCCCCGGCAAATTTTGAGTCTGCTGCGGTTACCATTTCGCCACGCCCGCACACGGGTCGCCTTTTATGCCACGGCCCGACGGCAATCAACCGACAATCCCGAGTTGCCTCGTACCGCGTGATGACAGCTTGCTTCGCCGGCCGGTGCGCATGTCCAGCAACGGCCTGTGTTCATCATCGGCTGCCGCTGGGGACTGGGTGCCGATCCACTGTTTCGGACCAAACTATTGCGCCACATCGGCAAACACTGCCCCGGTGAGTTGCACAAGATCATCCGGCGTCAGCGCAAAGACTGCGTTCGGCGATCCGGCTGCAGCCCAAACCGTCCCGAATGTGCGCAGATTCTGGTCCAGCAATGTCAGCGGCACTGCCAGATGTCCGACCGGCGATACACCGCCCGGCGGGGAGCCTGTGCTGGCCAGCACGAACGCCGGGTCGGCACGCTTGACCTTCTGGCCCAGCAGCATCGCGACCTTCTTTTCGTCCACCCGGTTCGCGCCCGATGCCACCACCAGGACCGGCCGCCCATCCGCCGCGCGGAACATCATCGACTTGGCGATCTGGGCTACGTCACAACCGATCGCCGCAGCGGCCTCGGCCGATGAATGTGTGCTTTCTTCAAATTCGAGCACGTTGAAGCGATCGCCCAGGATTGCCTGAATCCGCATCGCGCCATCGCTGCTTGCCGGCTTCATGACTGACTTTCCTTCAACCTCGAGACAGCTGTTGTGCCGAACCGGCGGCGTTTGTGGTAGCCTGTTCCCAAGACCAATCCCCTGGCGGGAGCATTCGACCTAGGCGCTGCGTTCCTCCCCGCGATCCCACCCGTCATCTTCTAGCTGGACGGATCGTGGTTCATCGCGCACCGGGGCGATCCCGACCGGGGCGATCCCGGTGCTGGCCGGCGCCGTTGCGGGCTTTGTGGTCAGCCGCCGGCGGCGATGAGGCGCTGTGCGATGGCGATGATCCGGTGTGCTTCCGACCACAGGCCGTAGCTCTCCAGCCTGTCCAGCGGCGCCCAGACAGCGGCGGACACGTCGGACGCGGCGACGGGTTCGCCCGCCACCCAGCGTGCGGCGAAGTCCAGAATGGTATAATGGAAGCGGATGCGCCCGTCCGGATCGCGACGGATGGTGTCGACATGGGCGCAGAAATGCAGGTCGCCGACCACCAGGCCGCATTCTTCCATCAGTTCACGCCGAGCGGCTTCCTCGCAAGTCTCACCAAGGTCCTGGGCACCGCCGGGCAGGGTCCAAGTGCCGAGGTTCGGCGGTTTGCCGCGCTGGCACAGCAGCACGTGATCGCCCTTGATCACCACGATCCCGATTCCGACGAAAGGCCGGGTCGGGTATTCACGGTCGCTCATTTCCTGCCGGGCTCAGGCGGCGCGGCAGATGCCGGCTGCTCCGCCTTCAGGTCGTCCATCGTGGGCACCAGCGACTTCTCCTTCCAGGAGCCGATCTGGTAGGTCCAGCCGGCTGTTCTTGCGTTTAGCCGGCCGGCCTCCGGCTTCGCCTTGTCGGACGTCGCGGCGGCGGAAAACCGAGCCCAGACATCCTTGTCAGCGTGGAACACCCTGGCGGTGACGGCAAGCCCGTCGGTGGTTGTGAACACGGCATGGCCCGCTTCGGGCTCCGTTACCTCGGCGTCAGGCTTGACCGCCTGCATCGTCAGTGTCTCCAGCCCACGGCCAACATCGTCGACCTTGTAGTTCGTCAGCTTCGGGTGGTCGGCCGGCTGGGTCAGGGTAAACTTGCCGTCCGCTTGCGCGAACACCAGTGCCTGGTCGTTAACCACAACAGAGGCGAGCCGGTCGTGGCTGATGTTCATGACGTCTCGGTCCAGCCAGGTGGCCGGATCGGCATCGATTTGCAGATTGCCCTCGGCCAGCCAGGACTGGTTGTCGCCGGGGCGGCGGACGTAGATTTCGTCTGCCAGGTTGGCCTGGCTGCGCACCCGGCGATGGCCGGCGATCAATGCGGCGATCGGCTTGCCAGCGGTGTCGACCACCTGCAGCAGGTCGGCCGAGGAGGCTGCGCCATTGGGGTCATCCAGACCCAGGCGGGCAAACTGGGCCGGATCGGTGGTTCGCGGTTCGCTCAGCCGCAATTCCGTTAGTCCTGCCAGTACGCCATGCAGCTTGGTGTCCTGCACCGGATAGTCATGCATCGAGGCAACGCCCCATGCGCCATCGGGGCGTTTCTCGATCACCGTCTGCCTGCCCTGATGGGTGATCTCCAGCTTGGCCGCATCCTTCAGTTTCGCGGTCAGGCCGGGGAACATCAATTGTCCGCCCGCCACTGCGGTTTGTTCGGCGGGCGTGGTTGCGGCACCGAAATACCAGCCGCCTGCCAGGGCCAGCGCGCCCAGCGCCACCAGGACGCCGACTGAACGGGCCCTCATCGCCGGACCCTCGCGCGCCGACGTCGCTGGACGATCCCCATGGCGATGGCCAGCACCGTCAGCAGCGCCGGCACCGCGACGATGGTGAACAGCCGCATCTCGTTGGCCAGCGTTGAGATGTCGCGGTTCAGCTCAAGCTGCACCGCACGCAGCTTCTGGCGGGTTTGCAACGCGTCCTGCCGCGCCGCCTCGATTGCCGCACCTTGTTCGGGTGTCAGCACGGCGTCCGGCTTGCCGGCTTCGCTGCCGCCGGAGCGCAAGGTGAGCAGTTGCTTTTCGACGTCGTCCAGATGGGTTTGCAATGTTTGCTGGGTCTGACGGAAGCGCGCCTCGGCATCTTCCTGCATCGATGCCACCAGGGTGAACGGCCGGTTGGTATCGCCGCGGGAACGCAGCCCGATCAGAGCGTCGCTGCCGGCCAGGGTGCCGATCAGGTTGGCCACGAACGGCCCGTTGTCGGAGAACGGCGTGGCGGTCTGCTGGCCGAAGAAGTCCGCCACCCGCACCCAGAACCGGTCCGCCAGGATGTCGGAGTCGGCCACCAGGATCAGGTTCGCCGGTGCGTCGGTCTGCGCCTTGTAGGCGGGGAACCCGTCCGGCCGCTTCTGGTCGCCGGCCAGGGGCGGCGGTGCGGAGAACGCCGATTTCAGCACCCCGTGAATCCGTGCGGCGATCACCCGGGGGCCGCCCGCGGTCTTGAACCCGGCCAGCACCTTGGCGGGATCGGGCGTCTTCACCTGATCGACCGGGATCACCCCGCTGCGATCACTACTGGTCAGGATGGGAGAAAAGTCGATGGTGGCATTGGGCGCCTTGGTCAGATAGCCGGCCGAGGCCACTGTGATCTGCTTCAGGTCGGCGGTTGCCGGGTCGTCGTGGTTGATGCCGTCACGATCATTGAACCAGGCAACGTAATTCGCCGCCCCCGCCCGATCGCCGGCTCCGGCCCGCACGCGCCATGCGCCGGTCAGGTCGCCGACCACCTTGGTCGGGTCGAATTCGACACCCCAGGCATCGAACAGCTGTTTCAGATCGGAATGCGTGTCGGACGGCGGCATGCCGGTCTGTGAGGGTGTCGCCGCCATTGCCTCACTCCAGGGGTCAACCATCGCCATCAGCTTGCCGCCGCGCATCACGAACTGGTCGATCGCATACAGCGTCGCGGGCGACAGGTTCTGCGCCTCGGCGACCAGCAGCACCTGGATGTCGGGGTCGATCACCTGGGCGTCGGTCGCCACGGTCTTCATCGTGTTGGTCTGGCGCAGCAGCACCGCGGACGCGTAGGGCTGGCCGCCTGCGCCCTGACCCATCATCATCGCCCGCGGATTACCGTCCAGCGGCAGCGACGACATCACCCCGATCACCGGCCGCTTCGGGTTCGACAGCTCGTACACCAGCTTGGTCAGGTCGTATTCCAGGAACCGCTCGCGTTCCGCCTGGAAGAACGGGATGGTCCGCTCGTCATCCTCCAGGTTGGTGCCGGCGAGGCCGAAGTAGATCTGCGTACCCCCCTGGTCCAGCGGCACGCCCTGCAGGCCGTAGCCCATCGCCCGGTCCTCGGTGTCGCTGAAGGGTTCAGGGTCGTAGAACTCCAGCCTGACCTTGCCGCCGGAGATCGAGGCATAGTCGCGCAGCATTTCCCGCACATGGTCGGCATAGGTGCCGTAGGCCGGCACAGTGCTGCCAAGCTGGCGCGAATAGAACAGGCGCAGCGTGACGGGTTCCTTCAAGGCAGCCAGCACCTGCCTTGTGCCGGGCGAGAGGGTGTAGATTTTCCCCTGGGTCAGATCGAGCTGCACATTGGCCAGCCGGGCGTCGGCGAACAGGTTGACCCCGATGGCGATAGCCGCTGCGGCGACCACGCCGATGAGCGAGAACCAAACTCTGCGCATGTTCAGTCCGCCTTCCGCTGATCGACCAGAACGGTGTTCAGGAACAGGAAGAACCCGATGAAGCTGGCGAAGTAGATCAGGTCGCGCAGGGCGATGATCCCGCGGGTGAAGTCGCTAAAGCGATCGATCACCGCGATCCGGCGGGTGAACGCGCCCAGCATCGGCACGTTGTGCGACAGGAAGTCATTGACGATGGGGTTGGAGGCAACGGCGAACAGGAAGCAGATTGCCACCGCGAGTACGAAGGCGATCACCTGGTTGCGGGTTATCGCCGAAATCGCGGCCCCGACCGATAGGAAGGCGCCGGCGACCAACAGGCAGCCGACATAGCCGGATGCGATCACGCCGTTATCGGGTGAACCCAGGATGTTGACTGCGATGACGAACGGAAATGTCAGCAGCAGGGCGATGGCGCAGAACGCCCAGGCGGCGAGGAACTTTCCCAGCACCGCCTGGCCCTGGGTGATCGGCAGCGTCAGCAACAGCTCGATCGTTCCCAGCCGGCGTTCCTCTGCCCACAGTCGCATGGTGATCGCCGGGATCAGCAGCAGGAACACCCACGGAATGAAGGTGAAGAACGGGTTGAGGTCGGCGATGCCGCGGTCGAAGAACTGACCGAGGTTGAAGGTCAAGGCGCCCTGCAGCACCAGGAAAATGACGATGAACACGGTCGCCACCGGGGTGGCGAAATACGCCCGCAGCTCGCGGTTGGCGATGGTCAGGGTCGCGCTCATGCCGCCTCCGTCGTCAGCATCCGGAACACTTCCTCAAGCCGGCCCGACGGGTGCTGCTGCTGCAGGTCGGCAGGGGTCGCGTCGGCGACGATGCGACCCCCGGCTATGACGATGGCGCGCGAGCACACCGCGTCGACCTCTTCCAGGATGTGGGTCGAAATCACGATTGCCTTGTGCGGCGCCATCTGGGCGATCAGGCTGCGGACTTCGTGCTTCTGGTTGGGGTCCAGCCCATCGGTGGGTTCATCCAGCACCAGTACCGGCGGGTCGTGCAGCAGGGCTTGCGCCAGGCCGACCCGGCGCTTGAAGCCCTTCGACAATGTTTCCACCGGTTGCAGACGCACGCCGCCCAGGGTGGTCAGCCCCAGTGCGTGGTCAACCCGGCTGGCCAGTTCACTGCCGGAGAAGCCGCGCACACGGGCGCAAAAGCGGAGGAAACCTTCCACCGACATTTCGGGGTAGGTTGGGG
Source organism: Rhodopila sp. (assembly GCA_965200665.1). Taxonomy (GTDB): domain Bacteria; phylum Pseudomonadota; class Alphaproteobacteria; order Acetobacterales; family Acetobacteraceae; genus Rhodopila. The sequence goes on from OZ241370.1 coordinate 3,134,580, forward strand.
CGCCTTCGGGCAGGAAGCCCAGCACTCGGCGGGCCGCGACGCTGTCCGTCTGCACATCGTGGCCCTCAATGCGGGCGGTTCCGGCGGTCGGGGTCATGAAACCGGCCAGCATGCGCATGGTGGTCGACTTTCCCGCACCGTTCGGTCCGAGGAACCCGAGCACTTCGCCCCGGCGCACCGAGAAGGCAACGTTGTCGACGGCGGTGAAGCTGCCGAAGCATTTGGTCAGACCGTCGATTTCGATGAGAGGCGCCTCGCTCTGCGCGTCCTGGGCACGAATCGCCACCGCACGTTCCCCTTAAAATCGACTTTGGCGGGCGGACATACCGCAACCACATGCCAATGCAACCAGATCAAGGCTGGATGACCCGTTATTAACCTAAGCCGCCAGGGGTTCAGCGGTCTTGGTATCGAAATGTGTGGGCTTGCGAGGTGACCAGGATGTTGCGGCGCAGCCGGCGGCTGCGGCCGGCAAGTCGATGCGACTGCTTCAGTCGAACAGCGAATCCACCGCGTCCTGCCCAAGGTCCGGATTGGCGGCCGCTTGCTTGGCGCTGATAACGCCGATGCCGTTGTAGGGGGCCTGGACAACAAGCCGCGGTTCGGCGGGTGCGGCGCCGTGCTCATCCGGCGCCATGTCGGTCAGCATCGTTTCGACCTGCTGCAGGTGCTGGATGGCGCGACGGATCCGTTGGCCGGTGACATCCTGGAATGAGCATGCTTCGAAGATCGCGTTGACTCTTTCGTTCACCACATCCAGCGCGGCGGGATCGCTTTTGCCCTCGCGCAGCCAGTCGCCGATCGCCTCGGCCGCCTCCATGATCCGGTTCGCCGCCTCCTCGGTTGCCTGGACCACGGCTTCCAGCTCTAGGCCACTGTTGCGGGTCGCAGCGGTGGGGGCGGCGATGACACCGGCAATCTGCTTGCGGATTTCGGTCAACTGCCCGGTCAGGTTGGTCTCACTGAAGTCGACCAGCTGCACGGTGGCATGGATTTCCGTGCTGAGCTCTGCAATCCGGCGGTCGATGAAGGTGCGCAGGCCGCCCATCTCATCGCGGATCGTCGCAGCAACCACCTGTTGAATTTCGTCCGCCTGGTCCGCCATTGTGCACGCCTCATCCCGAAGACACGGCATTCGGGTTAATATCCGGTAAACGGCGGTCCAACATTGTCTGTGTGGGCCTTGTTGCATCAAGCGCGGCGTGTTGGGCAGCGCAATGCCCCGCCAACGCCTTCGTAAAATCTCCGGTTTGCAACGTTGTTGCCGCTTTGATGCCACACCTCGATCGCATGGTCCCCGGCGAACCACTTTCGCCAGGAACGGGCAGATGCGATTTTTACGGGTATACGGCCGGGTGCTCGGCCTGCTGGGGCGCGATATCAGGATCGCCGGCTTCCTGGCGTTTGCCAACCTGTTGGTTGCGGCGCTGCAGTTCCTCGATCCGGTATTATTTGGCCGGGTGGTCAATCTGCTGTCGCGGTCTGACAGTTTGTCGCAGAGCGCGGTGTGGCATGAGGCGGCGATATTGCTGGGTATCTGGGTTGCTGTCGGCGTCGGCGGCATCGTCAGCAACATTGCGGTTGCGTTGCAGACGGAACGACTGGCGCATCGGCATCGCATCAAGTCCATGGGTCGCTACTTCCGCCATGTGCTGAACCTGCCGCTGTCGTTCCATGGCGGCACGCATTCCGGGCGTTTGATCAAGGCGATGCTGTCCGGGACGGATGGTCTTTTCGGCACCTGGCTGATGTTCTTCCGCGACCAGTTGTCGACGATCCTGTCGGCCGTCGTGCTGCTGCCGATGACACTGCTGCTGAACTGGCGCCTGGGTCTAGTTCTGATGGTTCTGGTCTCGGTATTTCTGGTGCTGACCGCGTTTGTGGTGAAGCGGACGGAGACCGCGCAGCGGCGGATCGAGGGCCTCAATTCCTCGCTCGCGGGCACCGCACAGGACGCGTTGTCCAATGTTATGGTGGTGCAATCATTCACCCGGCTGTCGGCTGAAGCACGCTTGTTCAGCGATATCGCCGACCAGGTGATCAAGCATCAGTTTCCGGTGCTGAACTGGTGGGCGCTGGTCAATGTCATGACGCGCGCATCAAGCACCCTTGCGGTCATCACCATCGTGGTGATCGGTGCATGGCTGCACATGAACGGCATGGCGAGCGTGGGTGAGATCGTCAGCTTCATGGGCTTTGCGATGCTGCTGATCGGACGGCTGGAGACGGCGGCCTCGTTCGTGTCCTCGCTGTTCTTCAAGCTGCCGGCGCTGGAAGATTTCTTCCGCATTCTGGACGAGCGCAGTTCAGTGCCGGAGAAGGACGACGCACGCACCCTGTGGGTGCCGCGTGGCGAGGTCCGCTTCGAGAACGTTTCGTTCGCCTATCCCGCCAGTGGCACCTCGGTGCTCAGTGATGTCAGCTTCAAGGCCAATCCCGGGACCTGCGTGGCACTGGTTGGGCACACCGGTGCGGGCAAGTCGACGACGATGACGCTACTGCAGCGTCTGTGGGATCCGACCGCGGGCCGCATCACCATTGACGGCCAGGATCTGCGCGACATTACGCTGGACAGCCTGCGGTCCAATATCGGCGTGGTGTTCCAGGAAAGCCTGCTGTTCAATCGCTCGATCCGCGACAACCTGCTGGTCGGCCGGCCGGAGGCGACGGACGAGGACATCGAGCAGGCCTGCCGCATGGCCGACGCGCACGAGTTCATCATTCGCCAGGCGAAAGGCTATGATACGCTGGTCGGCGAGCGCGGCACGACGTTGTCGGGCGGGCAACGCCAGCGGCTGGCGATCGCGCGGGCGCTGCTGAAGAATCCGCCGATCCTGATCCTGGACGAGGCGACCAGCGCATTGGACGCGGCGACGGAAGCGCGTGTCGGCAAGGCGCTGAAGACCCTCATGGCCGGGCGCACCACGTTCATCATCGCGCATCGGTTGTCGACGGTCCGCGACGCCGATGAGATCCTGGTGTTCGAGGACGGCCGGATCGTGGAGCAGGGGAACTTCAACTCGTTGCTTGCTCATCAGGGGCAGTTCGCCGCCCTGGTGGAGACGCAATTGGCTCCGCAGCTTCCGCATCTGCTGGCGGCAGAGTGAACGACGATTACGGACGTGTTACTGGGTAGACAGAGCAGGGACGTATAATCTCGTCCAAATTGGTACGCTCCCCCTCTGGGAATGGAAAATCCTCATGCTGCGCTTGGCTTTATTCTTTCTCATCGTTTCGATTGTAGCGGCGATCTTCGGCTTCGGAGGCGTGGCTGCCGCGTCGGCTGATATTGCGCGTATCTTGTTCTTTATAGCGATTGTGGTGTTCGTCGTGCTGCTGGTGGCTGGACTGATGGCCGGTAGTACTTTGTGGTAGCAAGAATTGCTGCGGCGCACGGCTAAAAGTTGCATCCATCTTACCGACCGGCGCATGCTACTCGCTTCGAGAAACGTGCGGGTCGGCGGTCCGGATGTGTTGGATTAAGTAATACCGGACTGGCTGTCCGCTCCAACACCGGGAGCTGGCCATGTCGACGGTTGCTGCAATCCTAAAACATAAGGGCTATGAGGTCTCAAGCGTCAATCCAACGGCACGCGTGCCGGATATTGCGCAGGTGCTGTCCGACCGACGTATCGGCGCCGTGTTGGTGATGGATGAAGCGGAGCAAATGCTGGGCATTGTCAGCGAGCGCGACATCGTACGCTCGTTGGCTGCAAACGGTATCCGCACGATGGATATGACGGCGGGTCAGTTGATGACCCGAGCGGTGCAGGTCGCGCACCCTGATACGACCGTCGACCAGGCGATGCAGATCATGACGAAGGGGCGGTTCCGGCACCTTCCGGTGATCGATCGGGACACGCTGATCGGGTTGATCAGCATTGGCGACGTGGTCAAGGCGCGGATCATGCATCAGGATACGGTGGTGGAGAGCCTGACCGCCTATGTTGCCGGATCAGTCTGAGCCGCGGGCATTCCGGGTCAGCCATGGGGAACATAGATGCGCCCGTCGAACAGGCGGCGCGTCGTGCGGTAAAGCGCGCCGCTATCTACCGTCCATAGGCCCTCGCGATCGCAGGTAACGTCGGCATCCACGGTCAGGATACCGGACGGCATACCGATGCGCACGGCACCGTCCGGCTGGTGGATCAGCGCCTGAAACGGCAGCGTTCCCTCGATGCGGGCGGCGACGGCAGTGCACAAGGACGCCGTCAAGGGCAGCGCCCGGTGCGGCTGGCCGTTGGAAATGAAGCGGGCCGTCAGGTCAACCTGGGCAGGCATGATGATCTCGCCGGATAGCGTCGTCGCCTGCATTGGCGGCGCGACGAACCCGATGGCGGGAATGCCGAGACTGGCGGCGGCCTCAGCGTCATCGCGGGCAATCCCCATGGCGATGGCTGCAACCCGGCGGATGCGCTGCAGCCGGTCGCGCACGGCGGTGTTGGCATCGAGCGCCTCGGGCAGTTCGTTGCCGTTCAGCCCGATATCGCCGGCGTGGACGAAGACGCAAGGGTTTGCGGCGTCGACCATCGAGATGTCGATCGGCCCGATGCCGGGCACGTCCAACCGATCGACCGGCTTGCCGGTCGGCAGCAGCTTGCCGGTGACGGCACCCCCCGGCGACAGAAAGTCCAGCCGCACCGGGGCGCCGGTGCCCGCCACGCCCGGGATCGCCAGGTCACCGTCCACCGCGGCGCGGCCATCGACCAGTTGGAACGTGGAGCGGATGATCTTGCTGGTGTTGGTGTTGAAAATACGAACCACCGCAGTGTCGCCCGTGTTTTTGGAGGGACGGACGATACCCTCATCCACTGCGAACGGCCCGACGGCGGAGGACATGTTGCCGCAGTTGCCGCGGTAGCCGACCGCGGCCTCGGTGATCTGCACCTGCGCGAATGTATAGTCGACATCGGCGTCGTCGCGATCCGAAGGGCCCAGGACGCAGATCTTCGACAACGAGGAGATACCGCCGCCCATGCCATTCAGCTGCCGGCCGTTGGGGTCGGGGCTGCCCATGGCGGCAAGGAAGATCGGATCCCACTGCCCGCGCTCCGGCAGGTCACGCTGATGAAACATTACCGCGCGGCTGGTACCACCGCGCATGAAGACGGCGGGAAGCGTGAGGAGTGGCATACGGATCCTCCTGGGCAGGATCCGCCACCCTATCACGCCTCGGCGCGAATGACGAAGTCGCGGGGGATCGGCCGCGGGATTCTGGCTGGCGAGGCGGTCTACCGCCGCCTGGGCGGTTTGGCCGTGACGATCGTTGCCTTGCCGGCCGGGCGCGCCGCCGTCGGCCCTTTCAGGGGCTTGGCTGGTGCAGCCGGCAATTCGCGTCTTGCGGCGTCAAAACCGGCCCACGGGTCGGTCTTCAGCTTTGCCAAGCGCTGCGGTAATGTTTTCAGGTTGAACGCCTGGAAGTCCAGCTTTGGCGTGACTTCCGCCCAGTCGAGCGGGGTGGCGACGCCGGCGCCCGGGCGGGCCCGGGGGCAGAACGAGGCGACGGCGGTGGAGCCGAGGCCGTTGCGCAGCCAGTCGATCAGGATCTTGCCGCGCCGGTCGGCGATCTTGACATGCGCCAGGTATTTTTCCGGGTTCGCCTGGCTGACCGTTTCGGCGAAGCTTCTGCAGAACGCGCGCACCGGATCCCAGGGCTGGCCGGGCACCAGCGGAACGACGACATGCAGCCCCTTGCCGCCGCTGGTGCGGCAGAAGGACGCCAGCCCAAGGGTTTTCAGCTTGTCGCGCATGTCGAGCGCGGCGGCCACGATCGCCGGGATCTTGACCCCCTCGCCGGGGTCGAGGTCGAACACCAACTGGTCGGGGTGCAGCGGGTCGGCTTCGCTGGCGCCCCAGACATGCAGCTCGATCGCCGACATCTGCGCCATGGAGACAAGGCCTTGCAGGCCGTCGATCGCCAGATAGGGCGCCTTGTCGGCAGTGCCGTCGCGCACACCGGGCGGCATGGCCCCATGGGCGTGCTTTTGGAAGAAATGCTCGCCTTCGATCCCTTCGGGGCAGCGCAGGACCGCCAGCGGGCGGTGCGCCAGCCCCGGCAGTGCGTGCTCAGCAATGGTTTGCCAATAGGTGACGAGGTCGCGCTTGCTGATGCCCGGCCAGAGTTCGCGGTCGGGATGGGTCAGGGTAATGCCTTCTATGGTCTCGTTGCGGGCGCGGGGCGCCTTGGCGGTGACGATTGCACTGCCGGGCGCTCTGCCGGGTGCACTGCCGGGTGCACTACCGGGCGCACTGGCGGGCGCACTGGCGGGCGCGCGCGCGGGTTGAGTGGCGGGGCGTTTGGGAGGCATGGCGATGACGGGGCCTTTCTTCCTGGCCGAACCGCTGTAGTCCTTCGGCGATACGGTTCGGCGTTCGGCGTCCGGGTCGGCGGGCTCGCGCACCACATCCTCCGGCGCCTTGTCTTCGCGCAGGCCGAGGAACACCGCATGACGGACGCGGCCCGCGCCGGACCAGGCGGTGAACGAGATCTCGGCAATCAACTCCGGCCTGACCCAGTGGATCGTGCGCTCGATGTCCTCACCGGCGATCTGCAGACCGCGCGGGGGGGCGCTGGCGAGGCCGTCGAGGCGGTCGCGGATCAAGGCCAGCGTATCGTCGGAGAATCCTGAACCGACGCCGCCGGCAAAGTTCAGACGGCCCTGCGGGTCGTAGTAGCCGAGGTGCAGAGATCCGAGGCCGGTGCGGCTGCCGGCGGGTTCGGTCCAGCCGAGGATCAGCAGTTCCTCACGGCCGGCGCATTTGACCTTCAGCCAGTCGTGCCCGCGTCCCGAACGGTATGGTGCGTCGGCTTTCTTGCAGATGATACCCTCCAGTTTCATCTTGCAGGCGGCCTGGCGCATGCGGGCGGTGTCGCCTTCGTGGTGGTCGCTGTAGCGCAGCATACCGAGCCAGGTGCCGAGGCGCTGCAGTTGGGCCTTGCGGTCGCGCAGGGCGCATTTTTCGGTATTCCAGCCGTCGAGGTGGAGCAGGTCGAACAGGTAGTAGAACAAGGTGTCGTCGCGGCCGCCGGACAAGGCCGCCTGCAGCGCGGGGAAGCTGGTGATACCATCCTTGTCGAGAGCGACGAGTTCGCCGTCCAGCAGCGCCGAGGCGACATTCAGTTGGCTGACCGCCTTGGCCACCGACGGCAGCCGATCAGTCCAGTCGTTGCCGTTACGGGTCAGCAGCCGGACCTTGCCATGGTCGAGCAGGGCCATGATGCGGTAGCCGTCGAACTTTATTTCGGTCAGCCAGTCACCCTCGTCCGGCGGCGCGTCGGCGACCGAGGCGAGCTGTGGCGCGCAAGTGTCAACGAGCTTTCCGCGCACCGCGCCGGCGAGCTTTCCGCGCACCGCGCCGGCGATCCTGGTTGCCGTCTTGCCGGTAAGCCTGCCGGGTGGCGGAATGGCAGCTTCCAGTGCTTCGGCGGTGGCGCCGGGTTTTTCGTCTGCATCGTGGCCCTTGATCAGCAGCCAGTTATCCTGGGCGCTGCGCTGGTTCGGTTTCGGCTTCAACCGGACCAGGGTGAATTTGCCGCGCAGGCGCTGGCCGGACAGGACGAATTTTATTTCACCATCGCGAAGACCCGCGTCGGGGTCGATCAATGCTTCCCAGGTACCGCGATCCCAGGTCTCGACCGAACCGGCGCCGTAATGGCCTTCCGGGATGCTGCCCTGGAACCCGGCATAGTCCAGCGGATGGTCTTCAACATGCACGGCGATCCGCTTGTCCGTGGGATCAAGGGAGGGACCCTTGCGGACGGCCCAGCTCCATAGGACGCCGTTGTGCTCCAGGCGAAAATCCCAGTGCAGGCCGGCACGATGCGCCTGGTGCTTCTGCACGACGAAGATCGGCGCGTGCCGCCCGTGCTTTGCACGTCCACCGGCAGGTGCAGCCGTCTGCTTCGCGCGTCCACCGGCAGGTTCAGTCGTTGCAGTGAAGTCGCGCTTCTTGCGGTAGGTTTTGAGGGAGCCGTCGCTTGAGGATGCTGCTGATCTGGCCATGCGCACGCCTTCGGGAAGATCAATCGAAACGGTCGCAAACAGGATCTGGTTGCATGCGGCCATTCCGAACGACGCGAAGGCGGTCATGATACCGCCGGCAGCGGTCACTGCGGCCGACGATGTGGTTGGTCCGATCCTCTTCAGGCTGCGGCGTGGGCTGCATCCTTCATAATTGTGGCGAGGGCGGTGTAGCAGGCTGTCCATGCCTCGCGCACCGGTGGGGTGAACGCTTCGCCCAGACCCTGTTGCAGTGTCCACAGCAGCGCCGAACCGACCACTTCATAGTCGGCGTCCTTGACGCCATAGGCAATGTGTTGCTGGCCCAGCCGCTGCACGGCCGGAATGATCGTGTCGATCTGGCGGAGGTTGGCGACTGCGGTGCCGATCATGGCCATCAGCTTGCGGCCTTGCTCCGCCATGTCACCCTTGAACAATGCGCGCAGATCCGGATCGATCTCAAACAGGCGCTGGTAAAACAGTGCAGCCACTGCGGGGGCGTTAGAACTGACTTTGGCGTAAGTTTCGCGAACCATTTTCTTCTGGTCATCGGTCATCGGATAGCCTTCCATCGTGCCATAAGATATCGGTCGTCACGGATCGCGGCGATGTAGCCCATGTCGGGGGTGGCTCACAGAGGGGCCGCAACGTGGTGCCGCGGCCGGCGCCATCGATGAGACATTGCGTGGCGCTGCATGTGTCGCTAACTTGCCCAAATCATGGGCAACTGTCGTTCACACATCACACCCGCTGCCCTCGGATCGATCGATCTGGGCGGCGGTATCCGAATTGAGACGCCCGTTATCCTGGCGCCAATGTCAGGTGTTACGGATTTGCCCTTCCGCCGAACCGCCAAGCAACTGGGCGCGGGAATGGTGGTGTCGGAGATGATCGCCTCCTGGGCGATGATCCGGGAGAACCGCAAGACCCTGGACATGGCCGAGATCGACAGCTGCGGCGGGGTCTCGGCCGTGCAGCTCGCCGGCTGCGATCCGGCCGCGATGGCCGATGCCGCCAGACTGGCAGTGGACAAGGGCGCGCATCTCATCGACATCAATTTCGGTTGCCCGGTCAAGAAGGTGGCGGTCGGGCAGGCTGCCGGTTCGGCATTGATGCGCGACGAGGTCGCAGCGGCGGCAATCCTGCAGGCGACGGTCAACGCGGTGCCGGTGCCGGTGACGTTGAAGATGCGCATGGGCTGGGACCACGCAAACCTCAATGCACCGAAACTTGCGCGCATTGCCCAGGACTCGGGGATCCGGATGGTCACGGTGCATGGCCGAACCCGCCAACAGTTCTACACCGGAACCGCGGACTGGGCGTTCGTGCGGCAGGTGAAGCAGGCGGTGGAGATCCCGGTGATCGTCAACGGCGACATCCTGACGGAGGACGATGCCGCGGCGGCCCTGGCGCAGTCCGACGCCGATGGGGTGATGATCGGGCGCGGGTGCTATGGCCGGCCGTGGTTCCTGGCGCAGGCGGCGTATTATCTGCGCACCGGCATGCGGGTTGCGGAGCCGTCGCTGGTTCAGCAGAAAACGATTTTGCTGGGGCACTATCAGGCCATGCTGGATCAGTTCGGTACCGGGCCGGGGGTGCGCCTGGCGCGCAAGCATCTGTCCTGGTACTCGCGTGGATTGCCGGGGTCGGCGGAGTTTCGGGCGACCATGAACCGGCTGGCCGATGCCGAGTCGGTGCTAGCGTTGATCGATCGCTTCTATGATCCATTGATCGCGCAGGGGGTGACCCGTCGTACCGAGCCGGAGCGGGACGTTCGGCAGGCAGAGGCAGCATGAGCGCGGTGGTGTCACGTGCCTCACGCCTGTTGGGGCGGGGCCGGGGGTCGGACCTGCTGCCCAAGGTGACGGATGCGGCGGCCATTCTGGGGGCGCTGCCGGTGCCGGTGGTGCTGCTGGATGCGGAAGACCGGTTTCGCCATGCCAACCATGCGGCTGAGCAGTTCCTTGGGATCTCGGCGGCCTGGCTGACGCAGCACCGGCTGGGCGACCTGCTTCCGCCGGACAATCCGTTGTTCCTGATGATCGAACAGGTGCGGCGAACCGAGGCGACGATTTCCGACCACGACCTGAACCTGGAGAGTCCGCGGCTGCACAAGCGCGGGATAACGGTCCAGGGCTCGCCTTTGCCGGAGGAACCGGGTTCGGTGCTGCTGGTCATGCAGGACGCTTCGGCGGCACGCGCGTTGGACCAGCAACTGGCGTTCCGGGGGGCAGCACGCAGCGTGACCGGGATGGCCGCTATCCTGGCGCACGAGGTTAAGAACCCGTTGTCGGGTATCCGCGGCGCGGCGCAATTGCTGGAAACCAGCGTCGGGCCCGCCGACCGTGAGTTGGCCGAGCTGATCCGCGATGAGGCCGATCGCATTCGCGATCTGGTGGATCGGATGGAGGCGTTCGGCGAAAAGCCGATCGCGCGGACGGCGGTGAACATCCACCGCGTGCTGGAGCATGTGCGCAAGCTGGCCCAATCGGGGTTCGCGGCACATATCCGGTTTCAGGAACTGTATGACCCGTCGCTGCCGCCGGTCTGGGCCAATCGCGACCAACTGGTGCAGGTGGTGCTGAACCTGGTGAAAAACGCGGCCGAGGCGGTGACGCAGGAGGGCGTGCATCATCCCGAGATCGTGCTGACCACGGGCTTCCAGCACGGGATGCGGATGGCCATTCCGGGCAGCCTGGAACGTCTGGACCTGCCGCTGTTCGTTTCGGTTCGCGACAATGGAAATGGCATCCCCGAAGACATCAGGCCGCATCTGTTCGAGCCGTTCGTGACCTCGAAAAGTACCGGCAGCGGCCTTGGCTTATCGCTGGTTGCCAAGATCGTGGGTGACCATGGCGGGCTGATCGAGGTCGACAGCCGACCCGGCCGCACCGAATTCCGACTGCACTTGCCCGTCGTTACGGAGAAAGACGCCGATCAATGACCCTGCCCACAGTCCTTATCGCGGACGACGACCGTTCTATCCGCACCGTTCTCACCCAGGCACTGGGGCGTTCGGGGTATCAGGTGCGCAGCACGGGAAACGCTGCCACGCTGTGGCGGTGGGTGGAGGATGGGGAAGGGGACCTGGTGATCACGGACGTGGTGATGCCGGACGAGAACGGGCTTGACCTGATCCCCCGCATCAAGCGCATTCGGCCGGAACTGCGGGTGGTGGTCATGAGCGCGCAGTCGACGCTGATGACCGCGGTCAAGGCAACCCAGCGGGGTGCGTTCGAATACTTGCCCAAGCCGTTCGACCTGCGGGAGCTGCTGTCGGTAGTCGGGCGGGCGCTGGCGGCGCCATCGGAGCCGACATTCAGCCCGGCCGAGGCCAAGGACACCGAGGAACGCCTGCCGCTGATCGGCCGCAGCCCGGCAATGCAGGAAATCTACCGCACCATCGCGCGCCTGACGACGGCGGACCTGACGGTGATGATCAACGGCGAGTCGGGCACCGGCAAGGAGTTGGTGGCCAGGGCGCTGCACGACTACGGGAAACGCCGGACGGGTTCGTTCGTTGCAATCAACATGGCGGCGATTCCACGGGAATTGATCGAGAGCGAGCTGTTCGGGCATGAGCGGGGGGCTTTCACAGGCGCCACCAATCGCTCGCAGGGGCGGTTCGAGCAGGCCAACGGCGGCACCCTGTTCCTTGACGAGATCGGCGACATGCCGCCCGAAGCGCAGACCAGGCTGCTGCGGGTGCTGCAGGAAGGTGAGTTCACCAGCGTCGGCGGGCGGCAGCCGATCAAGGCCAATGTGCGGATTATCGCGGCGACGCACCGCGATCTGCGCACGGCAATCCGTCAGGGACAATTCCGCGAAGATCTGTTCTATCGATTGAACGTGGTTCCGATCCGCCTGCCGCCGCTGCGCGAGCGGGTCGAGGACATCGCGCTGCTGGCCAGGCATTTTCTTGAACGGGCACGGGAGGACGGACTGCCGTCCAAGAGCCTCGATCAAGGGGCGGTCGACCGCTTGAAGCAGCATGGCTGGCCGGGCAATGTGCGCGAACTCGAAAATCTGATGCGCCGGCTGGCGGCGCTGTGCCCGGATGAGGTGATCGGGACCGAAGTGGTGGAGGCCGAACTGGCTGATCCGTCGCCGGCGAGCGGCCCGGCAACCGCGGCCGGCACGCAGAACGGCGGCCCGGAAACGCTGTCGAGCGCGGTGGAGCGTCACATCAAGGAATTCCTCGCCGCCCACAACGATGGCATGGGCGTGACCGATGTGTATGACAAGATCATTGCCGAGGTGGAGCGCCCGCTGATCCGGCTGACCTTGGCCGCGACGCGGGGCAACCAGATCAAGGCCGCCTCGATGCTGGGCCTCAATCGCAACACGCTGCGCAAGAAGATACGGGACCTGGAGATCCCGGTGGTTCGGGGCCTGATGTAATGAGCGCGGCGGGATCCCAGTGGCAGAGGACATGAATCCCCCGATGCGGCGGACCGCACTGAAGGTCTCCCGCGGGCGCGAGGTGATTTCGGAGCCGCGATCATCGCTGGCGGGCCGGCTGGGCGATGTGATGCTGGGCAAGGCTGTGACGCTGACGCTGGCGGGACTGTCGCTGATGGTCGGGCTGGCGACGTTCATCATCCTGGCGCGCGGTTCGCCGCTGGGCTGGCGTCCGGGGGTCGGCGTGGGGCTGGTGCTTGCCAACCTGTCGGTGCTGTTGATGCTGGGCGCTGTGCTTGGCGGACGTTTGACCCGGGTGTGGGTGGAGCGACGGCGTGGCTCCGCCGGATCGCGGCTGCATGTGCGGCTGGTGCTGTTGTTCAGCGGCGTGGCCGTAGCACCCACCATCGTCGTTGCCTGTTTCGCCGTGGCGTTCTTTCATTTCGGCATTCAGTCCTGGTTCAACGATCCGGTGCGTGAGTCGCTCGCGGAGTCGCTGCAGGTGTCGCGCGGCTACCTGGAGGAGCATCGCAACAATATTCGCGCCGTGGCGCTGGAGATGGCGAACGATCTGGCGCGGGCGGGGCGGTTTCTGTCAGCCGATCCGACCGTATTCGCCGAGGTGCTGGATACCCAGACCACATTGCGCGGCCTGACCGAGGCGGTGATTTATGAACCGGTCACCGGCCAGGTGCTGGCGGCGGCAGGCATTTTCGTCGGGCTGGGGGTCGAGGCGCCGCCGCAGTCGGCAACCGAACAGGCCATGACCGGTGACGTGGCGGTGCTGAACGCCGGCGACGGCACGCGGGTGCGGGCGGTGGTGCGGCTGGAGTCGACGCCGGCGCTGATGCTGATGATCGGCCGGCCGATCGATCCGTCCATCCTGGGATATATGCAGCGTACCGAACAGGCGGTGTCGGAGTACCAGCGGCTGGACGAGAACCGGTCCTGGCTGCAGATCGCCTTTGCCTGGATCTTCGCCATCGTGGCACTGCTGGTGTTGCTGGCGGCGGGCCTGATCGGGCTGATCATGGCGAACCAGATCGCGTTGCCGGTGGGCATGTTGATCAGCGCGGCGGAACGGGTTCGCAGCGGCGATCTGTCGGTACGGGTGCAGGAGGCTGCAACGGGCGATGAGCTTGCGGGACTCTCGCGCGCCTTTAACCGGATGACCGGCCAACTTGGTGCGCAACGAGCCGAACTGATGGATGCCTACAGCCAGATCGATGAGCGGCGGCGCTTTACCGAGACGGTGCTGGCAGGCGTGTCCGCCGGGGTGATCGGCCTTGATTCGCTGGGACGCGTCGAATTGCCGAACCGGACGGCTGACGAACTTCTGGGGCGGGACCTGCTGGCCGCGATTGGTCATCCGCTGGATGAGATCGTTCCGGAATTCGCGGCGCTGTTCAAGGAGGTCGCGGGCAATCCCGATCGCGCCAGGACCGCCGAAATCCAGATCGGGCCATCCGACCGCCGGCGCATCCTGCTGGTGCGGATCGGTGCCGAACTGTCGGGCGGGCGCACCGATGGCTTCGTGGTGACGTTCGACGACATCACCGAACTGCAGTCGGCTCAGCGCAAGGCCGCCTGGGCCGACGTGGCTCGTCGCATCGCCCATGAGATCAAGAATCCGCTGACCCCGATCCAGTTGTCGGCGGAACGGCTGAAGCGGCGCTTCACCAAGGAAATCCAGTCCGATCCGGACACGTTCGCGCAGTGCGCCGACACCATCATCCGTCATGTGGGCGATATCGGCCGCATGGTCGATGAGTTCTCGGCGTTCGCGCGGATGCCGCAGCCGGTGATAAAGCCGGAGGATGTCAGCCGGATCGCACGCGAGGCGCTGGTGCTGCAAAAGACCGCGCGGCCAGGGATCAACTGGGTGACGGATATTCCGGAGCGTGGACCGGTTGTGCCGTGCGACCGGCGGATGCTGCGCCAGGCATTGACGAACCTGTTGCAGAACGCCGCGGACGCGGTGGCGATGCGCGATGGCGCTGGTCAGATCACGCTGACGGTGCAAGACCTGCCGAACGAAGCCCGCATCATGGTCGGCGATGATGGGGTCGGGCTGCCGCAGGAAGAGCGTTCCCGGTTGACTGAACCGTATGTAACGCACAAGCCGAAGGGAACCGGATTGGGACTGGCGATTGTGAAGAAGATCATGGAAGACCACGGCGGCGCCTTGACCTTGGCTGATCAGCTGGAGGGGCCCGGGGCGATTGCGAGCCTGGTGCTGCCACGCAGCATGCCGGCCATCGCGATGTCGGAGGTGTCGCATGGCGCATGACATCCTGATCGTCGACGACGAACCCGATATCAGGCTGCTGATCGAGGGCACGTTGCGCGACGAAGGCTATGAGACGCGCGGCGCCGGGGATGCCGAGGCCGCGATCAGCGCGTTTCGCGCCCGCCGGCCCTCCCTGGTGATCCTCGATGTGTGGCTGCAGGGTTCGCGCATGGACGGGATCGGCATTCTGGAAGCGATGCACAATGAGGAGCCGAACGTGCCGGTGGTGATGATCTCCGGCCACGGCACGATTGAAATGGCAGTGGGCGCGATCCAGCACGGCGCCTACGACTTCATCGAAAAGCCGTTTCAGACCGACCGGCTGTTGCTGGTGGTGCGCCGCGCGCTGGAGGCGGCGGCGCTGGCGCGGGAGAATGCGGAACTGCGGCTGCGCGCCGGCCCGGACGTGACGCTGACCGGCGAGTCGGCGTTGATCGCCCATGTCCGGTCCCAGGTGGAGCGGGTGGCGCCGACCGGCTCGCGGGTGATGATTTCAGGCCCGGCCGGGTCCGGCAAGGAAGTCGTGGCGCGGATGATCCATGCGAGATCCCGCCGCTCGATCGGGCCGTTCGTGGTGATGAACTGTGCCACGCTGAATCCGGGACGTTTTGAGGAAGAACTATTCGGGATGGAGGCCGGCAGCGACCCGTCCGTTCATCCAAGGCGGGCCGGGGTGTTGGAGCGGGCCCATGGCGGCACCTTGCTGCTGGACGAAGTGTCCGACATGCCGCTGGAAACCCAGGGTAAAATCGTTCGCGCCCTGCAGGACCAGACCTTCGAGCGCCTGGGCGGATCGGCCAGGGTGAAAGTCGATGTGCGGGTGCTGTCGACCACCAACCGGGACCTGCAGGCTGAAATCGGTGCCGGGCGCTTCCGCGAGGACCTGTATTATCGGTTGGCCGTGGTCCCGGTGCGGGTGCCGGCGCTGCGCGAGCGGCGGGAGGACGTGCCGACGCTGGCGTTGCACTTCATCGGCCGTTCGGCGGAAAGTTCGGGCATTCCGGTGCGGGCGCTGTCGGCTGACACCCTCGCGGCGCTGCAGGCCTATGACTGGCCGGGCAATGTGCGCCAGTTGCGCAATCTGATGGACTGGCTGCTGATCATGGCGCCGGGCGCACAAGGTGACCCGATCCGCGCCGATATGCTGCCGCCTGAGATCGGGTCGCGCGCGCCCGCCTTGCTGAATATTGATCCCACGGCCGACATCATGTCGCTGCCATTGCGTGAAGCGCGGGATCTGTTCGAGACGCAGTATCTGCACGCGCAGTTACTGCGGTTCGGCGGTAATATTTCGCGCACGGCACAATTCGTTGGGATGGAGCGGTCGGCGCTGCACCGCAAGCTGAAGCAGTTGGGTGTCAACTCGGACGAACGCGTCGGCGGGTAACGCGCTGCATTGCCTGCGCAACGACCATGGGGTGTGTGATGAAATTCGGTCTTCGTTACTGCAACACCGGCCGTTACGTCGATCCTGCCCGTGCCGTGGAACTGGTGCAGGCGGCCGAGGCCGCAGGGTTCGATTCGGCCTGGACGGTCGAACATACGGTCATTCCGCACGGCTACCAGTCGGAGTATCCGTATTCACCATCGGGCAAGCTGCCGGGTGGCGACGGCGATTTCGACCTGCCGGACCCGCTGATCTGGATGGCCTATGTCGCCGCCGCGACGACACGCATCAAGCTGGCCACCGGTGTCATCATCCTGCCGCAGCATAATCCGGTCATCACGGCCAAGCAGGTTGCCACGCTGGACCATATGTCGGGTGGGCGGGTCCTGCTGGGCGTCGGGGTAGGATGGCTGAAGGAGGAGTTCGACGCGCTGGGTTCGCCGTTTGAAGAACGTGGTGCCCGCACCGACGAATACATCCGCGTCATGCGCGAGTTATGGAGCGCGGACCGTCCCAGTTTCGACGGCAGGTTTTTCCGCTTCAAAGACGCCTACATGCGCCCGAAGCCGGTGGCGCGTTCGGTCCCGGTCATCATCGGTGGTCATTCCACATTTGCAGCGAAACGGGCGGGCCGGCTGGGCGACGGCTTCTTCCCGGCCCGCGGTGCGTCACCGGAGCTGATCGGGTTGGTCCGTGCCACCGCAGTCGCGCATGGCCGCGATCCAGAGGCAATCGAGATCACCACCAGCCTGCCTGAAAACCTGGACGACCTGCCGCAGATGGCAGAAGCAGGCATCGACCGGGTGCTGGTGCCAGTGGCCTTCACCAAGGAGTTCAAGAACGTCGTTTGCGGGCCGGATGACCTGCCGGCCTGGCGCGATATCGTCGAGCGATACGCAACGGCCTGACCGCGGCCGTCGCCGGTTCAGATCACCCCGGCTTTCGCCAGCCGCTCAAGCTCGGTTTCATCATGACCGAGCCAGTCGCCGAATACGTGGCGGTTGTCAGCCCCCAGGGTGGCGCTGGCCTGCAACGGCAGCAATGGCGTGCCTTCAAAACGAAGCGGGCTGTGCGGCAGGACGACACGTCCCAGTTCCGGATGATCGAACCACTGCAGGCTGCCGCGTTCGTGCATGTTCTGATCCAGGATAACCTCGGACAGCTCACGCACCGGGGCACACGGCACTGAGGCAGCCAGCAGTCTTGCCGCGACCTCATTCCTGCTGTGCCGGCTGGTCCATTGTTCCAGCAGGTCGTCCACCGCCAGCATGTTTGCCACGCGGGCGGATCGGGTCGCAAATCGAGGGTCGTCCGCCAGATCCTGCCGGCCGGTGACTTGCAGGATCGAGCGGAAATGCTGATCACCCGGTGCGTTGACGACGACGAAGCCGTCGGTTGTTTTGTAGGTGTTATAAGGTGAGATGCCCAGGCCGCCGTGACGGTTTCCGGTCCGGCTTGGTGCCGCGGCGCCGCGGGCGTGCAGCATGCCCAGGTTTGAGGCCAGCGGGGCGTAGCTTGCGTCCTGCATCGAAACCTCGACCACCCGGCCCTTGCCGGTGCGCTCGCGTTCATACAGCGCGGTCATGATAGCCGCGTAGAGGTGGATGCCGGCGCCAAAGTCGCAGAACGCAGCGCCGGCTTTGACCGGCGGCTGATCCGGGTAGCCGGTCGTGCTCATGATGCCGGCCATTGCCTGCACCGCCAGGTCCATCGCCGGATAATCCTTGTAGGGGCCGGTCTTGCCGTAGCCGGAACTTGATCCATAGATCAGCCGCGGATTGATTGCCTGCAACGTTGCCGCACCGACGCCAAGGCGGTCCATCACGCCGGGGGTGAAATTCTCGACAAGAATGTCGGCGCGGGCGGCCATTTCCTTCAGCAGGTCTTTGCCCTCAGTGGCCTTCAGATTCAGCGTCACGGATTGCTTGTTGGCGTTCAGCATGGCGAACGGCAGCGCGGCCCCACCCATGTCGCCACGGCTGCGCAGATGTTCGCCGCCAGGCGGTTCCACCTTGATCACGGTGGCACCCGCCATGGCCATCAGGAACGTCGCGTAGGGTCCGTTGTAAACATGGGACAGGTCGATCACGGTTATCCCGGATAGGGGATAACCGTGCGCTTCGGCGGTGCCTGGCATTGCCGGCTGTTCAGGCTGCTGCCGGAACAGTACCTGACATTGGCGCCCCGACCGGGCGGCGCGTCATGGTCAGGGTCAGCACAGCGCCAATGATCAACAGCGCGCCGGCCAGCAGAAAGGCGCTGGTGAAACTACCGGTTGCCGCAACGATATAGCCCGTGGCGATCGGTGCCGCGAGGCCGAAGATATTGCCGCCAAGCTGAATCCAGCCGATCGCGGCGCCGATGCTTTTTCCGGCGTGCAGCAGGTCGTTGGTCAGCGAATAGGTGTTCACGAACACGCTTTGCACACATGCCAGCGAGAAGGTGATTTCCACCAGCAGCAACGTTTCCGACGGCGTGAACGGTGCCAGCACCATTACCGAGGCGCCGAAGGCCAGGATCACGACCGCATAGCGCCGCTTGCCTGCCTGCACCGCCTCGGGCGTCAGCATGCGATCGCACAGGCGACCCATTCCGATCGTCAGCACCATTGCGCCGAAATAGCAGATACCGGTCTGAAATCCGGAATGCAGGATGTTGAGCCCGCGGCTCTGCACCAGGTAGGTCGGCAGCCAGGTCAGGAACAGGTACTGCGTGTAGTTCACGCAGCCCTGCACCAGGAACAGGCCCCACATGGTCTGGTAGCTCAGCAGTTCCTTCAGCGACATCGCATGGGCGTCGGTCGTGCCGCCAGGCGAACGTTCGCGCAGGATCATTTGCCGTTCGGCATCGCCCAACCAGCTCGCCCGCTCCGGATCGCGGTAGACCAGTAGCCAAACAAGCACCCAGACAAAACCAAGTGCACCGGAAAAGACGAAGGCCAGTCGCCAGCCGATTGTGGCGACCAGCCAGGCGATGGTGACCGCGGACACCGCGGTGCCGAACGCCGGGCCCGATCCGGAGATCGAAAACGCCAGTGCCCGTTCCCGCACTGGCGCCCATTCCCGGATCGATCGGGCGGCCAGCGGGAAGGTTGGTGACTCGCCGATGCCCAGCAACAGCCGGGTGATGAACACGAAGCTGAAGCTGGTTGCCGCGGCGGTCAGTGCGGTCGCCGCCGACCAGAATGCGATGCACCGCGCGGCGGTGGCGCGCGTGCCCCAGCGGTCCAACATTATTCCTGCTGGCAATTGGCACGGCGCATAGGACCAGATGAACGCCGACAGCAGGTAGCCAACGGCGATCGGGGTCAGCGCGAATTCCTGGATCAGCACCGGCATGGCGATCGAGAGCACGGTCCGGTCGAAGTAATTGATCAAGGTCATCGTAAACAGCAGGCCGTAGACAATGGACCGTTTGCGGCCTGGCCGTACCGTTTCGATACCTGACATGTCTCTTCCCTTGTCCGTCTTTGCCGGGAGCATGAGGCCGCTGACGGAACGGGTCAAATCGACAAACAGCGCCCCGTCGATTTGTCTGCCGAGCGGGACAGCGGCATGATGGGCGCCGAACACAGAAACTCCGGGGAAGACGCACCATGAAAGCCTACGAAGCGATCGGCGAATCACTGAAAGCCGAAGGTATGACTGATTTTTTCGGTCTGATGGGCGACGGCAACATGTGGCTTTGGGGGGCGCTGTGCCGCGATCCGTCGATCAAGGCCTACAATGCCCGCCATGAATCGATGGCGGTCTCGATGGCCGATGGATATGCCCGCACGACCGGCAAGGTCGGCGTCGCGATGGTCACCTGCGGTCCCGGGCTGACGCAGTGCGGCACATCCCTGATCGCGGCCTTTCGCGGCCGCACCCCGGTGGTGTTGATCGCCGGGGAGATCCAGCAGGGTGCGAAGAACAAGACCCAGTCGATGGACCAGCGCCGCTTTGTCGAGGCCAGCTACGCCCGCTTTCACACCATCACCAGCACCGACAACATGGCTGAGGAAATCGCCGAGGCGTTTTACGCCGCGCGCGTCCATCGTGTGCCGGTGGTGCTGAATCTGCCGATGGATCTGCAGGAAGAAACGATCGACTGGGACTACGAGTATCAGCCGTCGACGCGGTATCTGCCGCCGCGCGTCGAAACCCCCAGCCCCGACGTTCTCGCGCCGGTGGTGGAAAAGCTGATGGCCGCGGAACGGCCGGTCATCATCGCCGGCCGCGGCGCGATTGCGGCCGGCGCCAAGGATGCGATCATCGAACTCGCCGATCGTGTCGGCGCCCTGCTTGCGACATCGTTGCAGGGGAAAGGGTATTTCGCCGGCCACCCGTGGGACCTCGGCATCGCCGGTGCGTTCGCCTCCGCTCCGTCGGAACAGTTGCTGGCGGAAGCGGACTTTGTCCTCGGTGTCGGCGCTGAACTCGGATACTACACGACCGAGGGTGGGCTGCTGTTCCCGTCGGCGGAAGTCGCCCGCATCGACATCAAGCCAATGCCGGAGGAAATCGGCGTCATTCCGGGTCTCTATGTCCAGGGCGACGGCCGGAAATCCGTGGCCGCCTTGAATGAGGCACTGGCGGGGCGGCAGGTTCGCAAGCAGGGTTTGCGCACCGACGCCACCAAGGCAATTCTCGATGCGCCGCCGCATCGGTTCGAGCCGCCCAGCGACGGCCTGGACCCGCGCGCGCTGGCCCATCACCTTGGTGCCGCGCTGCCCGAGGGTGTGCTGCTGACCTGCGGCGCCGGGCATTTCTTTTCATGGGTCGCCATGTACATGTCGTTGCCGAAACAGTCTGAGATCCAGTATTCCTATAATTTCGGCGCGGTGGGGCAGGGGATCGGGGTCGCGATCGGCACCGGCGCCGGCAATCCCGGCCGCCAGCATGTGGCTGTCGAGGGCGATGGCAGCCTGATGTTCAATCTGCAGGAACTTGAAACCGTGGTGCGCCACAAGATGCAGATGGTGCTGATCGTCTGGAACGATGCCGGCTACGGCGCCGAAGTCCACAAGCTGGTGGCGAAGGGATTCGATGAGAAACTGGCGCAGTGGGAATCGCCGGATTTCGTCGCTCTTGCCAAAGCCTTCGGCGGTGATGGTGTGAAATTGAATGCCCCGGCCGAGATAGGTGGTGCCATCGCTGCAGGATTGCGCCAGGGCGGCCTCTATCTGATCGATGCGCGCGTATCGCCTTCCACCGCGACTGATCCGTATGCCAAGGTTCATTTTGGCACCGAGAGTCACGCGCCGCTGCTGCGCCCGGTCGCCTGATGCATTTCGAAGGCGAATTCAGCATCCCCGGCAAGGCGACGGACGTGATCCGGCGCTTTGCCGACGTGCCGCGGATGGCCGGCTGCATGCCGGGGGCGGTCCTGGAGCCTCAGGCCGAGGACGGATCCTGGCCCGGCGCCATGGTCGTTGCATTCGGTCCGAAGAAGATCAACTTCAAGGGCCGGGTCACCACGGAGTTCGACTTTGACTCCCTGACCGGCAGCCTGCATGGCCGCGGCGCCGCCGACATGCGTGCTGCCCGAATCGGCGTCAAGGTCGCTTTCACCTTGCGTGACGATGCGACCGTTTCGCCCCTGTCGACGCGGGTAAAGATCGTGTCCGATGCCGAACTCGGCGGCGTTCTGGCCGACTTCGCCCGCACCGGCGGAGTGGCTGTGGCCAATGTCATCATGGCCGATTTCGCCAAACGTGCCGCTGCCGAGTTCGCCAAGGACGATCCGCCTCCTATCCGGGCCGACACACCACAAGCCACATCCCCGGCGTCCGCACCCGCCCCGGCCCCCGCCCCCGCCCCCGCGCCCGTCCCTCTGGCGGCCCACTCGCTGTTATGGGCGGTCGTGAAGGCGCAGCTCGCTCGTATCGCGCAATGGTTTCGTTTCGCCCGCTAGAACGCTGTCGGGACACCCATCCATCCGGATCAACCAAGGAGGAAATGCAATGCCCACAGTCGGAGATGCCAAAGGCCAATACCGCGGCATCGGTGGCCGCGACGACGCCGGCCTCAGCACATGGCTCGCCAAGCACAGCGAGCCAGCGCTGGAACCCGATCTGCCGATCATCGATCCGCACCACCATTTCTGGGAGTCGCCGCAGCGCGGCCGCTACCTGCTGCCTGAACTGCTGGCCGACATCGGCGGCGGCCATAATATCGTTTCGACCGTGTTCCTTGAATGCCGGGCGATGTATCGCAAGGAAGGGCCGCGGGAAATGGCGGCTCTGGGCGAGGTCGAATTCGTAACCGGGATCGCGGCGATGAGCGCGTCCGGCAGCTACGGCCCCTGCCGCGTGGCGGAAGGCATCGTTGGTGGCGGCGACCTCAGTGTCGGAGCCAAGGTGCGTGAACTGTTCGAGGCCGAAATCACCGCGGCTGGGGGACGCCTGCGCGGCATCCGCCATGGCGTCGCGTGGGACGCTGACCCCGCGATCAGCAACTACGCCTCCCGCACCGTGCCGCTGCACCAGGTCATGGACCCGAAATTCCGCGAAGGCATCGCCCAACTCGCCCCGCTGGGTCTCAGCTTCGAGATGTGGCAGTATCATCCGCAACTACCGGATGCGATCGATCTCGCGCGATCGTTTCCCGAGACCACCTTCATCCTCAATCATGTCGGCGGCGTGCTTGGCGTTGGACCGTATGCAGGGCGCCGGCAGGAGGTTCTGGCCGGTTGGCGCAAGGACATCAACGAACTGGCGAAGTGCCCGAACGTTTACTGCAAACTGGGCGGTATCGGCATGATCTCCTTCGGGTTTGACTTCCACGAGCGTGACATGCCGCCATCATCGGAGGACCTCGCCCTGGCCTGGCGGCAATACGTCGAGCCCTGCATCGAAGCGTTCGGCCCAGACCGGTGCATGTTCGAAAGTAATTTTCCGCCCGACAAGCAGTCCTGCGGCTACACCGAATTGTGGAACGCCTTCAAGCGCATTACCGCAAACGCATCGGCCAGCGAGAAGAAGGCGTTGTACAGCGGCACCGCGGCAAAGGTGTATCGACTGACGGCACCCTGACCTCAGACACCGGCCGTGCATCTGCCCGTGGCCTGATGGACGGGACGCGAGCAGGGTTCGAACGGTGTAGACAATGCCAACGCCAGCGTTTTCATTCCGGGGATATATGGGAACGCTGGCGGGAGGTCGGTGTTGGCGAGGCCGCGGCGGGTCTGGCCGCCGACGGTGCTGCTACGGTGTGGAAAAACTTTCGATGGTCCATCGCAGCGGCGCGGGATCTACCCTGATCGTGCCGACCCGCGGGCGATTAAGATCGGCGATCAATACGATGCCGCCGCCCCACATCACCAGCAGAAGCGACGTCAGCACCATATGCCGACTACTGGCCGCGCTGAGGTGATAGCCCAGTGCGCCGATCGCCAGCACTGACCCGGCCATCAACATCCATGTCATGTTGGACGGCACCTCGCTGGCAAAGGCAAACCGCTCCGACCGGGCGGCACTGAACATCTCGGTCAGCGCCAGGGCCAGGCCCGAGGTGGCGTTGGTCGGCTGCTCGTAGCTCAGGACCTCCATCGCAAGCCAGATCTGAGCCTCTATTGCCGTATTGCGGGCAATCAGCCCGGTTTCGTCGGCAAACCGGTTTGTGCTGACATAGGCCAATTGCACTTTGGCGAGTTCTTCGATCATTGCGGTAATAGGCGGCCCCCGCTCACCGCCAATCAGCTTCGATCGCAACCAGGCCGTCTGGGCGGCATTGGCTTCCTGCAGCACCAGCATCCGTCGTGCCTCAAAGCGGTTCTGCGCGATGTTGATCGTCAGACTGAGGGTGAATGCCAGCAGCCCCAGCATGCCGGCGGTAATCGTGCCGATCCCGATGTGCTCGTGTTCGCCGATCGACTGGCGCCGTGCGCGGTGCAGTCCAAGCCGGTAGCCGATTTCGTTGGCGGTGAACAGCGCGGCGATAACCAGGGTTCCGAAAGCCAGCAGACTGAAGTCAATCAAACCGTTCAGAGCGTGTTCGAACATGATGCAGCCCCGCAGTGGCGGCGCGATGATCGCAATCCAAGCGCCACAGATCAATCAAGCAAACCGAAACAGGCAGGCGGGGCGAGGCGGTTGCACGGCGCCGGCTGGGTCGCGAGCGCTTCAAGGCCGATAAATTCGATGACCGTTCCCCGGGACCGACAGCGAGGCCGGCCTGGGCGCGTCGGGTCAGCGCAACCTGCGCACTACGGCGGGTCCGGCCGCACCAACAACACCTCGCGGTGGTGCGCCGGTTGGCGTTATGAAGCGACCTCCACGAAAGGCGCGACCGCATGCCCGACCGACATCACACGACATTGTCGCCCGAACAGGCGGTTGACCGGTTGGAGGCGTTGCATGCCGACGCGGTTCAGGCGCAACGCGATGCCCTGGCGCGCTTTGCCGCCGCCGGCGCGCCACCGCTTGCGGAACAGCGCCGCCGCTTCCGCTATCCCGAACTGCGGGTGACATGGGAACCCAGCGGGCCGGTTCCGGTCACGCGCCGTGCCTGGGGCCGGTTCGAGACGCCGGGCGTCTACGCCACGACGGTAACCCAGCCGGCTTTCTTCAGGCCCTATCTGCTCGATCAACTGCGTCCGCTGGCGACTGAATATGGTGCCTCAATCGGAGTGGCCCTGAGCGAGCAGGAGATGCCCTATCCCTATGTGCTCGATCGTGGTGACGAACTGGCTGAAAGTTCAGCCTCGGCGGCTGACCTGGCCCGGCATTTTCCGACCCCCCTGTTATCGGCCGTGGGCGACGAGGTGGCCGACGGGCTGTGGACCTCCCACCCCGGCCAGCCACTGCCGCTGGCGTTGTTCGACGCGGTGCGCGTGGATTATTCGCTGCGCCGCCTGCTGCACTAC
The DNA here is from genome assembly GCA_965200665.1 of Rhodopila sp. GTDB lineage: Bacteria > Pseudomonadota > Alphaproteobacteria > Acetobacterales > Acetobacteraceae > Rhodopila. The sequence goes on from OZ241370.1 coordinate 3,159,505, forward strand.
ACGGGCAGCGACTGGCGCAGCATCCAGCCGTGGATTTTGCTGACCAACTACCAGCGTTATGTCGACCAGTTCATCCAGTGGGGCCTGACCGAGCTGGCGGATCCGGCCAGCCCGTATGACCGGCTGACCGCCCCCGGTGGCGTCGTCGTCCGGCGCGGCGACGATCCCGCCGATGCCGCCGCGCGCCTCGCAGCGGCGCCCTGGCAGCGGTTTCAGATGCCCGCGTATCATTTGGCCCGGGCGGATTTGCTGGGCGGGGTGACCATCGTCAACATCGGCGTAGGGCCGTCGAACGCCAAGAACATCACCGACCACCTGGCCGTGCTGCGCCCGCATTGCTGGCTGATGGTCGGTCACTGCGGCGGGCTGCGTCAGTCCCAGGCAATCGGCGACTATGTCCTGGCGCACGGATACCTGCGCCGTGACCGCATCCTCGATGACCTGGTGCCGCCGGAGGTGCCGGTGCCGGCGCTGGCAGAGGTCCAGGTCGCGTTGCAGGAGGCCGCAGCGCAGGTCACCGGCGAGCGCGGCGACGCGCTGAAGCAGCGCCTGCGGACCGGTACCGTGGTGTCCTACGACGATCGTAACTGGGAACTGCGCTGGTCGCAGGAGCGACGGCGGATCAACCTGTCACGCGCCATTGCCGTCGATATGGAAAGCGGCACGCTGGCCGCGCAGGGCTACCGGCTGCGGGTGCCGTACGGCACGTTGCTGTGCGTGTCGGACAAGCCGCTGCACGGCGAGATCAAGCTGCCGGGGACCGCCAGCGCGTTCTACCAGCGCGCGGTCGGTGAGCACCTGCGCATCGGCATTGCCACCCTGGACCTGCTGCGCGGCGACCTTGGGGCGTTGCATTCACGCAAGCTGCGCAGTTTCGATGAGCCACCCTTTCGGTAGCGTAAGGGCTCAGGCTGCCAGAACACCCGGTTCCGGTTCATGGAACGGCAGTCTGCTTCTTTCACCATGGACCAACACCTGGAGGAACCTATGCGCATTGCCACGATCGAGGACTTGCACTGCAATGCCGGCTGGCGGGACTTCTCGTTTCTGAAGATCACCACCGACGACGGCCTGGTTGGCTGGTCCGAATATATGGAAAACTTCGGCGCCGAGGGATTGAGCGGCGTTATCGGGCGTTTGGGGGAGCGGCTGATCGGCATGGATCCGCGGCCGGTTGAGAAGATCACCGCCTTCCTGCACGGCCTGACGCGTCAGACCCCGTATGGCATCAACCAGCAGGCCATCGCCGCCATCGAAAACGCCCTTGTCGACATCAAGGCAAAAGCGCTTGGCATTCCGGTTTATGAATTACTCGGTGGTCCGGTACGTGACCGGTTGCCGCTCTATTGGTCGCATTGCGGCACCTGGCGCGTCTCGTTCGCCGATCGCATCAGGGAGTGGACGGGCTTCGATCCGATCCGTTCACTGGCCGACGTTGAAAAGGCGGGTGCGGAGGTGGCAGCGCGCGGCTTCAAGGGCCTGAAGACCAACATCATGCTGTTCGACGGCCCTGCTCCGCGCATTCACATGCCCGGTTTCAACGGCCCGGGATGGCCGGAACTCAACATCGACCGCGCGCTGGTCGGCGCGATCACCGATGAGCTGACGGCGTTTCGCCGAGGCGCCGGGGCGGGCGTGGGACTGCACCTCGATCTCAATTTCAACTTCAAGACCGAGGGCTATATCCGCCTGGCGCAGGCGCTGGAGCCGTTCGACCTGGTTTGGCTGGAAATCGACAGCTACGATCCCGCGGCCCTCGCCACCATCCGGCGCAGCGCGCGCACGCCCATCGCGTCGTGCGAGTCATTGTATGGGCGGCGCCAGTTCCGGCCGTATCTTGAGCAGCAGGCGGTTGATGTGGCGATCATCGACGTGGCCTGGAACGGCATCCTGGAATCCGCCAAGATCGCTGCGATGGCGGATGCCTACGAGGTCAACGTGGCGCCGCACAACTTCAACGGTCACCTCAGTTCGTTGATGAGTGCGCATTTGTGCGCGGCCATCCCGAACTTCCGGGTCATGGAGATCGACATCGAGGATGTGCCCTGGAAAGACACGGTGGTCACCAATCCGCCGGTGATCGAGGCGGGGGAATTGCTTATTCCCACCGGCATTGGCTGGGGCACCGAGATCAATGAGGAGGTCGTCCGAGCGCACCCGCCGGCGCGACCGGTGAAGTGGACGAAGTAAAGCCGGGCGGTGGACTTTCAGGTCCGCATGGGCTGACGGCGCTAGCCGGGACGCATCCAGAATCGATTGGTTGCAGCCGCAACAAAACCGAGCGCTTCGTATAATCGGACGGCTGCGGAGTTGCTTGCGACGACCTGCAGGCCCACGAGGTCCGCGTCCTGTTCGGCTGCCCATGCCAGCAGCCCGGTCATCACCGCGCGCGCGGCACCTTGCCGGCGGGCATCCTGACGGGTTGCGACACATTCGACCACGGCACAGCCGAAGCCCACGACACAGAGTGCCGTCGCCACACCGCGGTAGCCGAGGAACATGCGTGGCGCAGGGACCCCTGCCAGAATCCGTGCATTTACCGCCCGCCGGTTTTCGGTGGTCGTACTGAAATAGACCCTCTCCCAGTCAGGCCACGGCCGGTCGTGCCGTTCCACGCCGGATGGCGCCGTTACGGGGTCATTACGTCGGATCATCGTGACGGTCTGTTCGGTTTCCCGGTAGCCGCGCCGCCGCAGGATGCTTGGCAGATCGGACGGCATCGTCTCGTCGTAGGTCTGAAAACGCACGGCCGCGCCGAGGGCATCGTAGCGCGCTTCCACGTCGGCAATCGCCCGTTCGACATCGTCGCCGGTAAAATCGATCGTCGAGACCGAGTTGGCGCGCTGCGACCCGCCGCCTGACGAACGCCACAACCAACCGTCCACGGTCGCGGTTCGCAGTGCCGGCCAGGCCAGCACATGCGCGCGCTCCATGCGCATCCGGTCGTTACCCGTGATCTCCATCCAAGATGCTCCGAAACTTGCAAGCCATCCCGTGCTGCATCAGGATCGATGCCAATCATTCGGGAGAAAGTCCATGGCGGCATTCGATCTGGTCATACGTGGCGGCACTGTTGTGGACGGCACCGGCAGCGCCCCGCGCGAAGCCGATGTGGGTGTGATCGGCAACCGGATTGCTGCGGTCGGCCAAGTCGACGGCGCCGGCGCAGAAGAAATCGATGCCAAGGGGAAGCTGGTCACCCCGGGATTCGTCGACATCCACACGCATTACGACGCCCAGGCGGTGTGGGACAGCCACATGGCGCCATCGTCCTGGCACGGCGTTACCACGGCCGTCATGGGCAACTGCGGCGTCGGCTTTGCCCCCTGCAAGCCTGCCGATCGTGAGCGCCTGATCGAGCTGATGGAAGGTGTCGAGGACATTCCCGGCGCCGTGATGCACGAAGGCCTGAAGTGGGAGTGGGAGTCGTTCGGCGAGTATCTTGACGCGCTTGACCGCCGCCGGCGTGACATTGACGTATGCGCCCTGCTGCCCCACGCCGCGGTGCGCGTTTTTGTCATGGGCGAGCGAGCCATCGCGCTGGAGAACGCCAACCAGGGCGACATCGCGCAGATGCGCCAGATCGCGAAGGACGCGATGCAGGCTGGCGCCTTCGGCTTCTCCACCTCGCGCAGCCTGTCGCACAAGACGCTGCGCGGCGACCCGACACCCACCTTGCGGGCGCAGGAAGAGGAATTGCGCGGCATTGCGCTGGGCATGAAGGATGCCGGATCGGGCATGCTGGAAATGGTGTCCGAGTGGGCGCCCGACCACAACGAGGAATTTGCCATGCTGCGCCGGGTGATCGAGGCCTGTGGCCGGCCGGCCGTGTTCACCCTGACCCAGCGCCACAGCCGCCCGGAGGTCTGGCGGGACCTGATCAAGCATGCCGACAAGGCTGCCGCCGACGGCCTGCCGATCCGCCCCGTCGTTGCCCCGCGTGCCATCGGCGTGCTGCTCGGGCTGGCCGGCAGCCAGAACCCATTCTCCGGCTGCCCGACGTATCGATCGATCGCGCACCTGCCGGTTGCCGAACGTGCCCGCCGCATGGCGGACCCCGCGATCCGGTCGGCCATCCTGAGCGAGGACCCGAAGAAGGACAGCACCTTCCCGCTGTTCCATCGCCTGTCGTTCGACTTCATGTTCCGCTTCGGCAGCCCGCCGAACTATCAGCCGAACAAGGACGACAGCGTCGCGGCGATCGCGGCCCGCGGCAACCAGTCGCCGCCCGAAGTCGCCTACGACATGCTGATCGAGAACGACGGCGCGAACTTCATCTACATGCCGCTGGGCAACTACGCCTATGGCGACCTGTCGATGCCCGAGACGCTGCTCAACAACCGCAACTGCATCATGGGGCTGGGCGACGGTGGGGCGCATGTCGCCTTCATCCTAGACGCCGGCTACCAGACCTGGCTGCTGTCGCACTGGGGCCGCGACCAGAAGCGGTGGGACGTGGCGGAACTGATCCGCCGGGTTACGTCCGACACCGCGGGCGCTGCGGGGCTGCACGACCGCGGCATCCTGCGGCCCGGCCTGAAGGCAGATATCAACGTGATCGACTGGAGCAAGCTTGGCTCCGGCGCCCCCTATGTCGTCAGCGACCTGCCGGCCGGCGGCAAGCGGCTGCTGCAGAAGGTTACCGGCTATGACGCAACGATCGTGTCCGGCCAGGTGACGTTCCGCAACGGCGAGGCGACCGGCGTGCTGCCGGGCAGGCTGGTGCGGGGACCGCAGGCCGAACTGGCGGCCTGACTGGGCGTTCAGGGTTGGGCGAGGCGCGGCGTCTGCGCCGGTGGTCGCTTCGCTCGCGCTTTTTGGCGCAAAGCCCGCGTAGGGGGGCAGTGACCGTTGAGAAACGTGTGTGGCTGGTGCGGCCCTCCCAGCCCGTCGGTTGATTGGTTGGGAGGTAGCGCCCTGATTTACTGGCCGATGGGCACCGCAGGTCTGCTTTCGCCCCAAAGCAGACGCCCGGCTCGTTTGCCGGTAGAACGGCCCGCATGATGGGACACGCAAACATCCAGGTGCAACGCGCCGACCATGTCGGCTTCGCGGTCGGCTCCCTCGACGAAGCACTTCGGTTCTGGATTGAGGGGCTGGGCGCGCGCCTCGTGCGGACGGGCGAGATGGGGGGCGAATTCCTTGGCCAGGTGACCGGAGCGCATGGGGCAAAGGTGCGCTTGGCGATAGTTTCGATATCGGATCAGACGATCGAACTTCTGGAGTATCAGGGTCCGGACCGACCAAGTGTGCCAGCCAAGCCGTTCGACCCAGGCTTCGCGCATCTGGCCCTGGTAGTCGATGACATCGACGCTCTCCTGGTGCGGATCGCCGCCTACGGTTGGAAGGCGCAAGGCACGCCGCAGCCGATTGCGAGCGGTGCACGGGCTGGGACGCGGGTGATCTACGCCGTTGGTCCTGACGGCGCGACGATCGAGTTCATGCAGCCGCCTCTGGTGACGGTGACCACTGATCCCACCAATTGAGGGCCCGCTTTCCACCCCTAGCAGACATGTGCCCGTGGTGCAGAAAGTTTGAATAATGCACTGGGTTAACGACGCCTGCGGTTAGTGTCGCATCTCCGCAATAGCCCGCTGGAGCGGTTCATCGGTAACTTGGACCAGCCCTGAGAACGGCGCGTCAAGATCGAGGATGAGGTAAATAGATCCCGCGATAAGACCTGCCGCGACAACAACTGATCCAACGATGACTAAGTTCCGTGGCGCTCGGTAGCCGAAGCTCGCGAAAATCAGCACAAGCCAAGCGACGACCATTGCGATGATGGGCATCGGGATCACTCCTTCGGCATCCTCGACCAGTGCCCACCGCAGATCGACAATAGTACGAAACCGCTGTCGAGCTTCTTGAAGAAGTGCGGTTTCTTCTCGATCTACTACGTTAATCGCCCTCAAGCTCGTCCCAACGGCCGAAAGCAGTTGCTCGGATGAGACGTCGCCCACGATCAGACGGTCGCCAGTAGGGCGGTTCAAGTTATGCGCATGGTTGGCATAGGTTAGGATGCGCTGGCGTGTCTCGCTGCCACCCGGCAGCGGCCGCAGCGCTCGATCAAACAGAATGATCTCTTTCGAGATGGCGTGGACGTTGTGATCGACGGCCTCATAGGTGCTCTTGGCCGAATTGATCATCAAGCCAAGGACCAGGGAGGCCATAACAACGAAGAGATTGGCGATCAGGCGAACGACTGTATTGGTCTCATCGTTACGATATCGATTCGTAAGCCGTGGATGGATCACCAACGCGAAAAGCGAGGAGCTAGCAAGCAGAAGGAAGATTATAACGCCTAGGACCAGATTCGACATAATCGTACTTATAGCGCCGAAACAGGTGAAGCTCTATCTGACAAGCCCTGGACTGAGCGCGCCGACACTGCACCATGATGCGAAAATCTTGCAGACCGTGTGAAAACGCACCGCCGAGGTGACAGCGGCAATGTCGCGTCGTCGGCGCGTCTTGCGACGGGCGCCGAAGTGTCTCCCTGGCCAATCCATCAAAAAATCCCGCTGAACAGCGTGCTCGCGGCAAGACGTCCTGCCACTCCGCCGGAAATACCACCGCAAGGGGGTATCAGGCCGCTACCGCGGCCATCAGCTCTGTGAACGAGACGAGGTTGAACACCCGCCGGAGATTGTAGGCGAGCGCAGTCAGGCTGAACTCGGCCCTGACCTTCTCCAGGCCGCGCATCAGAAACGCACCCTGGTTCATCCATTGCTTAATGGTGCCAAACGGATGCTCGACCGTCTCACGTCGGCGGTCGAGCACGCCAGGGCGCTTCGCCAGACGAGCCGCCATCCGATCCAATACCGCTTCGTTCTCGAGACGAGAGACCGTGCGAAACGTCCCGGCCGTGCATCGTGAGCGGATCGAACAATCATCGCACGCCAGCTTGTTGACGTAGTTGATCTTCTTCAACCCGCGCAGCAGGGACGATGAATAAGGATGAAGACGCTGACCCGCCGGGCAAACATAACTGTCGGTCGTTTCGTCGTATTGAAACTCATCCTTGCGGAACAAGCCTGCCTTGACCGAGGGACCACGCTGCGGCCGCGGCACATAGGGCACCATCCCAGCCTTCTCACAGGCCTCGATATCCTCGATCTTGAAATAACCCTTGTCGGCGACAACCTCGATTGTCTCGACGCCGAGAATCTCCTTCGCCGGCTCCGCGGTCTGCGTCAGCAGCCCCATGTCGACGACTTGGTTGGTGATCTGCTGCTCGACGATCAGCTTGTGCTTCGTATCGACCGCGACCTGGGCGTTGTAGCCCACGGCAACCCGTGTGTGTGCCGCCATCGCGCGGCTGTCGGGATCGGTCAATGAGATCTGGTCTTCTCCGGTTTGCTCCAACTGTTCCAGCATGGCCTTGCAGCGTGTGCGCCGCTCGCGGATGGCGGCAATCTTCTCGGCTAGGTTCTTGACCCGCGAGCCGGTTGTCTTGGCCTCGTCGGTGTCGCTCTGGTCGAGACGCTGCAGGTAATCGTCGAGCTTGGCGTCGGCGAGTTTGATGAACTGCGCCAAAGAGGTACGGGTGAAGTTGCGATCTTTGTTGTTGACCGCCTTGATCCGCGTGCCGTCAACCGCGATCAGTTCCCGGCCGAACAAATCGAGCTGGCGGCAGAGCAGCACGAACTGGCGGAAGACCGGACGGAAGGCCTTGTGGTTGATGCGGCGGAAATCGGCGATGGTCTTGAAGTCTGGCTTCAGGTGGCGCAGCAGCCAGATGACCTCGATGTTGCGATGGGTCTCGGCTTCCAGTCGGCGGCTCGACCGCACGCGGTTGAGGTAGCCGTAGACGTAGAGTTTCAGGAGATCCTTCGGCGCGTAGCCGGGGCGCCCAGTTCCTTTGGGTGCGACGCGGATAAAACCCGCTGCGGTCAGGTCCAGCCCTTCAACGAACGCGTCGATGAAGCGAACGGGATTGTCCTGCCCGACATACTCGTCCAGCGATTCCGGCAGCAGCAATGTTTGGGAGCGATCGTGGCCGGTGATGTGCGTCATAGGCCCGATTCTAACCGATCTTGCGCCGAGCCGGAATCCGTTACGAGTGAGATCTCACACGGTCTGCTTGAATTTAGCAGCACCTGTTAGCATAGGGGCGAAAACGGGCGCATCAGTTTTCCATCAGGTTGTATGCAGTCAAGGCGTCGGGCTACGATGGAGATATATTCGGAAGATCCACCCTCCGATTTTTCCAGATTGGAGCTGCCAATGAGTGCCCTAATTACGGTAAAGGAGAGCGGTTCTTCATTTACTTGCACGGCGACTACGAGTGGCGCACCGCTACATCCGCTGACGCTGGCACCTTTCGGAATCCTCGGAATACCTTCAACGGCCTTGTCTGTGAGGGGTTCGAAGTTCATGCGAATTGTGCTGCCGCTCACGTCTATCAAGGAGGCTCCCCCCGCAACACAGTCGTGTGTTAACCCGAAAGTTCTCATGAGGGCGAAACAAATATTCAGCAAATCCCGCGAACCCAGCAGCGCAACCAGCGCAGGGATATGCAGCGCCGCCGTCAAATATGCCTCGACGACGTGCGCAGCGGTAACACCAATCAGCCGTTCCGAGAATTTCAGCACGAAGCATGAGGCGGCCTTGCGGAATTTCGGCGGCGGAATTCTTGGGTCATGCCAGCAAATCGGAATTACCATCTGGTCAGCGCATTGCGATAAGTAGGCCGCCAGAGGCGGCGTTCCTTCTGGGGAGGACAGTTCGACAAGGGTTGCTTCCTGTAGCGTGCAAGGACCTAACACTCGAACCGTGCAAGACTCTGACCGTACGCAACCGCATAACGCGCAGATACGGCAACTCGCCGAAACCTACCCTGGAGTGACGCGATAGCTGGCCCGGACGCGCCGGGCCATGACGGGGTGGATTTACGTCAGCTTCGACGGCGGCCGGTATCAGACCGCCTCGGCCATCCGCTTAGCCTCGATGGTGCGCCGAGCGGCTTCACGCCGTTCATCGAACTTGGCCAGGCGACGGCGCGGGTTCGGATGGGTTTCGTTTTCGGGCTCGCCCGGCCGCTTCTGTGACCCCGCCCAACCGTGCGCCGCGATGTCGAAGATGATGCCGGACAGGTCGGTATGCTTGACCTCATAGCCGTCCGGATTGTTCGGATCGCCCATGATCCAGGTGGCGCCGGACGCCCGCGCCTGCTGCCCGGACACGATCACGTCGTCGACCCAGAAGCCGATATGGTGCAGCCCGACATAGTCGACGCCGGTGCCCTGCGACGCCTCGTCTGACTTGAAGTGCAGGATCGCCAGGTTGACCACGCCGTCGGTGAGGAACACCCCTTCGGCCAGCGGCCCGTCGAGTTCCGCGACTTCCTCCAGCCCGACCGTCTGCTTGTAGAATTCAGCGGTCTCCCACGGGTCGGCCACGCTGAGCGCGACGTGGCGGAGATAGCCTTTGCTCTTCACGGTCATGGTTCGGCTCCCTGCTTTCTTTTCGGATCGCAAGTGTGACTCCGCCGGCCGCGATAGGGCAAGTCTCGGTACAGGTTAGTGTTTGTACAGATCATGTCGGTGCAGGTCAGCGCAGGGTGAAGCGTAGCGGGACGACGATCTGCGGCTGTTGCGCGGTGACTTCCGGGGGCGCCGCGGGTAGCGGCTGGGCCCGAGCCATCCAGGCCTTGGCCTCCTCATCCAGATCGGCATAGCCGGAGCCGCGGACGATGCTCATCGCAACCACTGTGCCGTCGCGCGTCATCGTGACGTGCATCAGGACGATGCCCTGTTCGCCGCGCCGCTGCGCCGCCGGGGGAAACCGCTTGAAGCGGGCGAGATGGGCGACTAGCGCGCCCTCCCACGTGGCCTGGGCTTGGGCAGCCGCCGCGGGTGCCGCGGCCGGAGGCGCGGGCTGGGCAGGTGCCGGGGCGGCTACCGGCGGCGCCACGGTCGGTGACTTCGTGACGGCCGGTCGTGGCCGCGGCGGCGGGCGGGTCCTGGGTGGCAGCGGTGGCGGCAACGTCACGGCCGCCTGCGGCACCGGCGGCAGGACATCAGGCACTGGAACTGGGGCTGGGACTGGCAGCGGCTCCGGCGGTGGCGGCTCCTCCAGTGGCGGTGTCGGGTCGGGTGGCACCGGATCTGGCGGCGATGTGTCAGGTGGCGCCGGTTCGGGCGGCCGCACTTCCGGCTGGGTGGGCGCGGGCTGAGTAGGCGCGGGCTGGGCGGGCGTGGGAACGGGTGTCGGCGGCGCCGGTGCCAGGTCGATCATGATCGCCTCCGGTGCCGCGGTGCCGAATGACGGCACGGAACGCCGCAGCGTCAGCAGGATCGTCGCGTGCAATGCCACGACCAGCACCAGGCACGCGCCCCAGCGCAGCCAGGCCTGCCCCAGCCGGCGGCGGTCTTGTGATGCCGAAACGCCGCTCATTGGGTCGCCGGTGCCTCCAGCCCAACCAGCGCGACCTTCAGGTAGCCTGCCCCGCGCAGCGCATCCAGGGTCTGCATGACCGAGTCGTAGGCCACCGTTTTGTCGCCGCGCAGGAACACGCGCCGGGTCTTGTCGCCACCGGTCGCCCCGTCCAGAGCCTGCGGCAGGGCCGCCCGTGTCACCGGCGTGTCGCCAAGCGCCAGCGAACCATCGGCTTTCAGGCTGAGGAATATTGGCTGGTCAGGCCGTGGCGTCGGCTGGGCCGCGGCACTGGGCAGGTCGACCGCGATGTCCACGGTGGCCAACGGCGCGGCCACCATGAAGATGATCAGCAGGACCAGCATCACGTCGATGAACGGCGTGACGTTGATCTCATGCGTTTCCTCCAGATCGTCGCCGTCGCCGCCGAGATTGATCGCCATGTTATTCGGCCGCCGCCACATTGGACCCAATCCGGACACCGCTGCGACGGTCCAGGTCGCGCGACACCAGCCGCTGGATAGCGGCGGACAGATCAGCCAGGATGCCCCGGTAGTTGCCGATGGCGCGGGCGAATATGTTGTAGATCACCACAGCCGGGATCGCTGCCACCAATCCTGTTGCGGTGGCCAGCAGCGCTTCCGCGATCCCGGGCGCCACAACGGCAAGATTGGTTGTGTGCGACTGCGAGATGCCGATGAAGCTGTTCATGATCCCCCATACCGTCCCGAACAGCCCGATGAACGGCGCGGTGGCGCCGATGGTGGCCAGCACGCCGGTGCCGCGGGCAATGCGTCGTCCCGCCGCCGCTTCGACCCGATGCAGGCGGGAGGCGACGCGTTCCTTGATGCCGGCTGCGTCCTGGCCAGCGGAAAGTTGCAGCTCCGCGTGCGTGGCGTCCGCCATGGCTCGTCTGACGTCACTTTCCGGCAAGCCACGCACGCGGAGCTGCAGGGCTGCCAACGATCGCTCGGTTTCGGCCTCGGCCAGCGCCAGGCGCACCGACCTTCGCGCCACGATGATGCCGAAGCCCTTCGCCAGCAGCACCGTCCAGGTCACCACTGAAGCAAGCAGCAGGCCGATCAGCACCACCTGCACCACAATGTCGGCGTTATGGAACATCGCGCTGACCGAGAGGTCCTGTGGCAGCAGGGCGTTGACCGCTGATTGTGCTGCTGCCGGAGCCGGAGCCGGGACCGCCCCCGGCGCACCGCCCTGCAGCGCCGCCGGCGGATCGTTCTGTGCGACTGCCTCGCCCGCCCACAGCAGCGCAAGCGCCGCCATCACCGTCCAGTGCCGATCCCGCATGGCCATCCGTATTTTCCTTCGTTGTCCCATCAGAGCGCTTTTCGTTTGCATTGGCTCACGTAACCCGCTCTTGCTCATCGATTAAGAGCGTCATTCACCGCCCCGGTCATTCGATGTACGCCGATCACGCTCTACCCCGCCGCCGTGACGGCGCTGCGGTCCCGGCGTCGTCGCTGACGCCGGCGCAACATCCACATCGCCAGGCCGGTGACCGGGAACAGGGGCAGCACCAGCCCAAACAGGCAGATCACCAGCCGACCGGCCGGACCGGCGGCGCTGCCATCATGCATGGCGCGCAGCCAGGCCAGCACGGACAGCCCGGCCGGCGCCTGTTGCGGATCCTGTGCCGACAGCACCCGAGCGGTGCTCATGTCCATCGTGACGGTGGCGCGTGGTGCGGTTTCGCTGTCGCCTTCGACCCGAAGGAACGCGAACATTGGCCGTTCCGCGACACTGGGCAGCCGCAGGTCCTGCACCGTGGCGTGTGGGAAGCGGGCCTCGGCGGCGGCGATGCCGGCGGCAATCGCGTGGTCCGAGTCAAGTCCGACGCCGCCGGCCGGGCGCCCGCCCCCTGGTTGCTGCGTCGGCAGCCCCACGATAGCGCGCGCCGTCTGCGGAAACGCCAGGGCGATGCCTGAGACGCTCTGCATCAACAACAGCAACAGCATCCAGATGCCGGTCGCACCGTGCAACTCGCGCTGCAGCCGCCACCCGCGGGCACCCGGCGTCACGGTAAATCCGGTCTTCCAGCGGCGGCGCGGCGGCCACCACAAGGGGATGCCGGACAGCGCCAGCAGCAGCAGCCCGACCCCGATCCAGCCGATGATACTCCGCCCCTGGAGACCCATCAGCAGCGTCTCGTGCAGCCCATGCGCCCAGCGGTAGAAGCTGTCAGGGTCCTGACGTACCCACAGCACCTTGGTTGACAGCGCGTCCACGCCAACCTGCGACGCCGGCTGGCGCTGGCCAGGCATGATGAAGTCGATGGCGACAATGGCGTCAGGCAGCATCCGCCAGCGCGATGGCTGCTGGTTGGACGGCACCGCTGCATGAGCCGCCGCCAGCACCGCCTTGGCGTCGACATCGCGCCTATAGCCCGGCGCGGTCAGCGACCCGGTTGCCGCCGGGACGTGCTTGATGGCCGATACGAACGGGTCGGCCGCCAGGATCAACCCGGTCAGCGCCTGTAGGATCAACGGCACCGTCAGCGTCAGGCCGATCCAGCGGTGAATGCGCCGCAGTATTGCCGAAGTCATAGTTCAGCCCACTGGCGAACGAGATTGTGGTAGATTCCGGTCAACTGCACCACGCTTGCATGGTCAGGGACGTCGCGGCCCAGCGCCTGGATCGTGCTGTCGAGGTCGAACAGCAGCGCGCGCCTGGCATCGTCGCGGACCATGCTCTGGATCCAGAAGAACGCCGCAATACGGGCGCCCCGTGTCACCGGCGTAACGTGATGCAGGCTGCTGGCGGGATACAGCACCAGATCCCCGGCCGGAAGCTTCACCGGTTGAACGCCGAAACGATCCTCCACCGTCAGCACGCCGCCATCGTATTCATCCGGCGGTGTCAGGAACAGCGTCGCCGACAGATCGGTGCGGATGCGGTGCGGAGTGCCCCTGACCTGGCGGATGGCGTTGTCGATATGGGTGCCGAACGCCTGGCCGCAGTCGTAACGGTTGAATAGCGGCGGAAACACCCGCAGCGGCAAGGCGGCCGACAGGAACAGCGGTGTCCGCTCCAACGCAGCAACGATCATGTCGCCTAGGCTGCGGGCGGCGGGATCGTCTTCCGGCACCTGCACGTTGTCCTTGGCCATCGCCGACTGGAACCCTGCCGTCGCACGCCCATCCTGCCAATGCGTACCTGCCAGGGTCTGCTGACAGATACGCACCTGTTCCGCGTTCAGCACGCCGGGAATTTGCAGCATCAACGCCGTGGCTCACTACAACTGGACGTTCAGCGTGAACAACGCAGAGCGCGACGGGCCAAGGATGACATGGCTGGGATGCAATTGGTCGTAGTAATAGGTATCCGTTACATTGCTGATATTGGCCTGCAGGCTGATGTTCGGTGTGATCGGATATTTCGCCATCAGTGACATCGCGACATAGCCGGGCGCGCGCTGGATCGTGGTTGTGCCGGCGACCGGGGTGGAACTCGCGGTGCGGCTGGATACGAAGTTGAGCCCGCCGCCGATTTCGACGTTGTTCCATGGCAGCTCGTAGCTGGTGAAGAACGTCAGCGTGTGCCGTGGCGCGTTGGGCGGCGCATGGCCGACCTCAACAGCGTTGGGCGAGGACACCACGACGGCATCATTGAACGAGTAGCCGCCGAACAGTTCCCAGCGTTCGGTAAGATGGCCGGCGACACCAACCTGCGCCCCTCGCACGCGGTAATTACCTGCGAGGATACTGAGCGTCGGATTGTTCGGATCGGTTTCCCGCGCATTGCCCTTCTGGATCTGATAGACTGCTCCGGTCAGCGACATGCGCCCGTTCAGCACGTCCCATTTGCCACCGACCTCGTGCGTCTCCGTCGTTTCCGGCGCTACCGCGGCGGTGGAGATGCTCAGGCTGAGCGATTCACCCGACGGATTGAATGAGGTGCCGTAACGATAATAGATGCTGGCGTTCTTGACCGGCTTGTAGACCAGGGCGGCATTGTAGCTGGGCAGGCCGTCATTGCGCGAGAGATGCGCCGTGGTGGTGCCGTATTGATCGAATTTCGTATTGAACTGGTCGAACCGGATGCCGCCAAGAATGTCCCACTGCGGGGTGATCGCCATGGTGTCAACCACATAGACGCCAATATTGTCGGTATGCGTGCCGGTGATCGTTGACACGGACTTGCGGAGAATATTTCCCGACCCATCCGTAGGATCCAGCAGGCTGGTGGTGAACTGTGGAAAGGTGAAGCGTGTCGGGTCAGAGGTCTGCCGCGACAGTTCCAAGCCGCCGGTTATGGCGTGGTGGAATGGCCCCGTGTCCAGCTTCACATTCAGGTTCGTCTGATTGTCGATGATCGTTTCGGTGCTTTGCAGCGCGATGATGTTGCGGCTGACCAGGATCGAGGACAACGGCGTCCCCACCGTGACGAAATTACGCGCCGGTCCCTGGTTGAGAATCAGCGGTTCCGTTATGTGCAGATTGCGTTGGTAGCTGCCGTAGCGCAGCTGGTCGCTGACCGAAACGTCGTCGTTGAAGTCGTGTTCGATCTTGGCGGTGATGATGTTGACGTTGGTGCGGAAGAAGTCGGCGTCGCGTGATCCATAGAAATTGTTGTGTGAGACTGGCGCCGGCGTGCCGTTGAGCCAGGGGATGCCGTAATCGGGGATGTCGTCGGCCTGGATATGGTAATAATCCAGGTTGATCCGCGTAGGCGTGCCAAGCCCGAACGCGACGCTCGGTGCGAAGCCGAAGCGTCGGTTCTCAACCGAGTCGCGACCGGCGGTGCCGTTCTCGTTGGCCATCAGGTTCAGCCGGATTGCTGACCCTTCCAGTCCGGTAATCGCGCGGTTGACGTCGGTGGTGATGCGCTTGGTGCCGTCGGTGCCGAAGCTGATGCTGCCTTGGGTTATCGGCGCGATCTGCGGTTGCTTGGTCACCTGGTTGACCGAGCCGCCAGTCGATCCGCGACCGAAAAGGACTGAGGCCGGCCCCTCGATCACCTCGATCGACTGCAGATTGAACGGGTCCCGGTAGTAACTGCCGAAATCATGCACGCCGTCCAGGTAGAAGTCGTTCTGCGCGTTGAAACCGCGGATCGACAGATTGTCGCCTTGCTGCCCGCCTTCGCCGGCTGCCAGACTAATCCCCGGAACGTTGCGCAGTGCATCGCGCATCGTGGTGACGCCCTGGTCGTCCAGCAGCTTGCGCGGTATCTCGATCACGGATTCAGGGGTCGAGACCAAGGGCTGGGTCAGCTTGTTGTTTGCCGGCAGGCCAACCTGGTAGCCACCTTGGTTCTGCGTGCCCTCGACCGAGACCGGCGGTAATTCGATCGGTGCGCTGCCGTAGGTCTGGGCGACGGCGGCATGCAGACCCGCGCCATTGGCCAGCGCCATGCCCATCGCGGTGCCGGCCATCCGGTGCCATGGCAGACGTAGTGACGGCAGATCCGCTCCGGATACCGTTTCATCGGGTTGCATCGCTGGCCTCGTCGTGTTGATAATCATTCTCATTCGCAAAGCCCTAGCCGGTTCTGGACACACAGGCAACCCGTTCGGCGGAAAAAAGGATCAAACGCCTATGCTTCGACGTCGCCGGCAACCGGTCGTCCCGGTTTCCTTCAGTGTATTACAGGGCCTTTCATCGGATGAACTTGCCGCGAAACTTGCCGGACCGCCGCAGCAGGCAGCGCTCTGGCTTCAGGCCGCCGCCCGTTATGGCCTGGTTGAGGCGCAAACCGCGCTGGGCCAGATCCTGCTCGATGGCCGCGGCATCCAGCAGGACCGCACCGCTGCCGCCGGTTGGTTCGCGATCGCGGCCGGCGCCGGTTATACGCCGGCGATCAACATGCTGGGCCGTTGCTGCGAACTCGGCTGGGGTATGGCGATCGACCTGCCACGTGCGGCGGCTTGTTATCGGCGGGCAGCCGACACTGGATTGGACTGGGCGCAGTACAATCTGGCCAACATGTTGCTGCGTGGCCGCGGCGTGGCACGCGACCGACGCCAGGCGCTGGCGCTGTACCAACGCGCGGCTGACCAGGGCCATGCCAAGGCGATCAACATGGTCGGCCGGTTCATCGAGGAAGGGTGGGAAATGCCGGCCGATCCGGTTGCTGCCGGGGAGTGGTATCGACGCGCAGCGGAGGGCGGCGATTTTCGTGCCCAATACAACCTCGCCAGCGTTCTTGCCGCCAGCGGCGACATCAACCAGGCCGAGGCGTGGCTACAGCGCGCCATGGATGGCGCAACGTCGGAGTTCCTCGCGCTGATGGGCCGGCGCCTGATGGCCAGCGCCGAACCCAGGCTGCAGCGGCTGGGGAGCATGGCCACCGAACGGGCGGAGGCGATGACGTAGGATCAGGCTTGCTTGCGCTCGATCAGGCTGCGGCGGATTTTTCGGCCGCGCTCCACCTTGTCTTCGATATAGGCGGCATCGCCCCAGCGCACGGCGCGCGCCATCGCCTGTGCGTCCTCCATGAAACGCTGCAGCATTTCCAGCAATGCCTCACGGTTGTTGAGGAAGATATCGCGCCACATAACCGGGTCGGACGCCGCGATGCGGGTGAAATCGCGGAACCCGGACGCGGCGAAATTCACCACCTCCTGGCGGCTTTCGTCGGCCAGGTCGTCCGCGGTGCCGCAGATGGTGAACGCGAGCAGATGCGGCAGGTGTGACACAATCGCCAGCACCCGATCGTGATGGCTGGGCTCCATCCGCTCCGTCCGTGCGCCGCAGCGCTGCCACAGCGTCTCGATCCTAGCGATTGCCGCCTCATCGGTGCCTGCGACCGGGGTCAGCAACGTCCAGCGTCCCTGGAACAGCTCGACAAACCCGGATTCAGGCCCCGAGTGTTCGGTGCCGGCAATCGGATGGCCCGGCACAAAATGAACCCCGGCCGGGACCAGCGGCCCGACATCGCGGATGACCGATTGCTTGGTGGACCCCACATCGGTCAGCACGCAGCCCGGCGCCAGATGCGGAGCGATGCGTTGCGCGAGATCGGCAAAGGCGCCAACCGGCGCGCACAGCATCACGCAGTCCGCCCCCTGCACGGCAACGGCCGGATCAAGCTCCACCCGATCGGCGAACCCCAGCTCCATCACCCGGTCCAGCGTCTGCTGGGTCCGGGCGTTGACGACAACCTCCGCGGCGATGTCGCCCCGTTGCTGCGCAATGCGCGCCACCGAGGATCCGATCAGCCCGATCCCCAGCAGGGTGAGCCGCTTGAATACAGGTTCAGCCACGGGCGTGCCGCATGAACGCGTTGAACCCTTCGACCACCAGACCGACTTCTTCGGCGGTTCCGACCGTTACCCGCAGGCAGTGGGGCAAACCGTATCCGCCGACCTTGCGCACGATGATCCCCCTGGTCCGTAGAAAGGCATCGGCAGCGTTCGCGGCCGCCGTCGTACCTAGATCCACCAGAACAAAATTACCCTCGCTGGGCCAGACCTTCAGTCCGGCGGCCCCGATGCCGGCGGCCAGTTTTGATCGATACTCAGTGTTGTGGGCACGTCCCGCCTCGACCCAGCCCGGCTCGGTCAATGCCGCGATTGCCGCGGCCTGGGCCGCCACCGATACATTGAACGGGCCGCGTACACGGTTCAGCACATCGATCACCACCGGCGGCGCGTAGCACCAGCCGATCCGCATGCCGCCCAGCCCAAAAATTTTGGAAAACGTCCGCGTCATGACCGTGTTGTCGGTCGCGTCGACCAGCTTGACGCCGGCGTCATAGGCCGGGTGGGTGACATATTCGGCATAGGCCGAGTCCAGAACCAGCAGCACCTCCGGCGGCAGTGCCGCGCGGAAGCGGGCAATCTCATCCGCCGGCAGCACCGAGCCCGTCGGGTTGTTCGGATTGGCCAGGAAGATCAGCCGCGTGCTGGGCGAAACGGCCGCCAGCATGGCGTCGAGGTCAGCGGTCAGATTGCGTTCCGCCACCTTGATCACGCGACTGCCCGCATAGGTCCCGGCGATCTGATAGATGGTAAACCCGTGTGCCGACATGATGATGTCGCGCCCCGGACCACCGTAGGCATGGCAGAACTGATACAGCAGGTCGTCCGATCCGGCGCCACAAACGATACGTGCCGGGTCCAGATGCCAGCGCGTGCCCAGCGCCTGCCGTAGCCGGTCCGCCCCGCCATCGGGGTAACGGAAAGCCTCCGACGCGGCCGCTACGATTGCTGCCTGAGCCGATGGCGGCATGCCGAACGCGCCTTCGTTGGATGACAGCTTCACCGTCCGGTTGGCACCCGAAATCTCCGACTCACCCGCCACGTATGGATTGATCGTCAGGATCTCCGGCCGCGGCAGCGGGCTGGTCATCGCTCCGGTCACGCGGGCACCCCGGCGATCGGCACCGCATAGCTGCCCAGCACCACCGGCGGCCGCAGCACCGGAAGATGGGTCAACCGCGTGTCGTCGTCCGCCAGCCAGCCATCGATCTCCACCAGCACATTCGCCTTACTATGATCCCGCACCAGCACCATGCCCTGTACGTTCAACCCGGCCGCCGCCAGTTCGCTCGACAGCCGGGCCCGGCTGACATCGCTGTCGCATTCGAGGCCGAGGTAGGTGCGATCCCTCTCGCTCGCATCGGGCGGCGCGGCGCCGACAACCAGCGCCTGTGCAGCGGAAAGCCCGGCCGGGCGCGGCTGCCAGAACGGCAGACGGGCAATGATGTGCAACCGCGGTTCGTGGCGCAGCAGGGAAATCCACCAGGTCTGGTGTTCGGAGGGTTCGGGCAGCACGGCAACCGATGCGGCGCCCTGGCTTACATCCACCAGCGGTTGGTTCGGATCCGTATAGGCCCGCAACGGCGTCAAGGCCCCGAAGTGCTCGCGCGCCAGTTGGGTTACCGGCCCGCCTGCGTCGGCATCGTATAACGCCACGGAAAATCCGCCCTGCATCGATGTCGTGCCGGCCAGCAGCTCACGCCAGATCCGCACCAGTGCCTGCGGCGGCAGGGATCCACGATGCCGAGCCAGCAACCGGCGAATGATTGAAGCCTCCCGCCCCGGCCGCAATGCTGCCGGCTTGCCGGACCGGGCGACATATTCCACAACCTCGGCGCGCTGGATCAGCAGGTCGTGCATCGTGTTGTCGATGCGGTCGAGTTCGGCCCGCAATGCGGGCAGACCGCCGCTACGCCAACCATCCAGGGGAGCAGGTTCCTCCTCGCCGGTGGCTTCGATCGTGGGGACAGGGCTGGACATCATTCTCGCCGTCAGGGGGACGCAGACTTAGCGGAACCGCATCAGCCTGCAAACCCATCAGGGCAAACCGACCTTGAGTGAAGGAGCGCACGGTTGCGGGCAGGCGCGACAGGTCCTATGCAGGCGCCGCGATGGACCAGCCCGCCACACGCACAGACAAGGCCAGTTCTTTCAGCCACACCCACGTCACATTCGACGATGGGATCGTGCTGGAGTGTGGTGTGACCTTGCGGCGCCACACTGTCGCCTTCCGTACCTATGGCCGGCTGAACGCTGCCCGCTCCAACGCGGTGTTGGTCTGCCATGCGCTGACGGGGGATCAGTATGTCGGTGAACCCCACCCGATTACCGGCAAGCCCGGCTGGTGGGATGCGGTGGTTGGCCCCGGCCGTCCGGTTGATACCGATCGATTCTTTGTCATCTGCCCCAACGTGCTGGGCGGCTGCATGGGCAGCACCGGCCCGCTCAGCAACCGGGAACTGGCCGACGGGGCCACGGTGGATGAGCCGTGGGGCACCGATTTTCCGGCAGTCACCATCCGCGACATGGTGCGCGCGCAGAAGCGGCTGATCGAGCATCTGGGAATTGACCGACTATTCGCCGTCATCGGCGGGTCGATGGGCGGGATGCAGGTGCTGCAATGGGCGGCGCTGTATCCCGATGCCGTGTTCGCAGCGCTGCCGATCGCCACCGCTTCGTACCACTCCGCACAGAACATCGCCTTCCACGAGGTCGGTCGCCAGGCCATTTTCGCCGATCCGGACTGGCTGAACGGCCAGTACTGGCGCACCGGCCGCATCCCGGCCCGCGGCCTCGCCGTTGCCAGGATGTGCGCGCATATCACCTATCTGTCCGAAGAAGCCCTGACGCGGAAATTTGGCCGCCGGCTGCAGAACGCGCCCAAGGACAGCACCGAGGCGATCAATCTGTTCGGTGAGATGTTCGAGGTCGAAAGTTACCTGCGCCACCAGGGCAGCACCTTCGTGCAGCGGTTCGACGCCAACTCCTACCTGACGATTACGCGGGCGATGGATTATTTCGACCTGGCGGCGGATTGTGACGGTGACCTCGCCAACGCCTTCAAGGGCGCGCGGACCCGGTTCCTGCTGGCGTCCTTCACCTCCGACTGGCTGTTCCCGACCACGCAGAGCCGGGCGGTGGCGCGGGCGCTGAACCGGGCTGGGGCGAACGTGTCGTTTGTGGAGTTCCCGACCGACAAGGGCCACGACGCATTCCTGCTGGACGAGCCGGATTTCCACCGGACACTGGCCGGCTTCCTGCGCGGCTGTGCGGTGCATGCCGGACTGGCGACATGAGCACGCTCGATCCTGTGCGCTTCCTGGCGAAGAACCTGCGGGTCGACCTGGTGCTGATCGCCGGCATGATCGCGCCGGGTTCGCGCGTGCTGGATATCGGCTGCGGCGACGGCACGCTGATCGACCATTTGTTCCAGACCAAGAACTGCGATGCGCGCGGCATTGAGATCGACATGGCGGAGGTCACGCGCGCCGTCGCGCACGGGCTGCCGGTGATGCACGGCGATGCGGACATCGATCTGGCGCACTACCCCGATGGGGCATTCGACTATGTTGTGCTGTCGCGCGCCTTGCAGGCCGTGGAGAAGCCCCGCGCGGTGTTGCGGCAGATGCTGCGGATCGGCACCCGTGCCGTCGTCAGCTTCCCGAATTTCGGGCACTGGCTGGTTCGCTGGCAGTTGTTGTCGACCGGGCGCATGCCGATGACCGCGACCTGGGATCGGCCCTGGCACGAGACGCCGAACATCCACCCCTGCACGATCCGCGACTTCTTCGCGCTGTGCGAGGAGGAGGGCTATGTCGTCGAGCAATGGTTCGCCGCTGACGACGCCGGACGGCGGTCGCCGTGGCGTCGGGCGTCGGCCATGGCCAACCTGTTCGGGGAGCAGGGCGTGTTCCTGCTACGGAACCGATAGACACGCAGCCATCGCGCGGGGCGCGCCGGATGGATGCGCTGGCCGCGCGACTGCCGCGGCGGCGCCCGTGGCGAATACGCCTGTCGGTCCTGATTTCGGTGGCGATCCATGCAGGTATCATCGTGCTGCTGCTGGTCAGCATCCGGCGCCAGGAGCGGGAGGAGCAGTTGCCGCCGCCGGCGCCGGTGACGATGTTGTTCGAAAGTGGCCGGCGGCAGGGACCGACGCTGCCTGATCCAAGCTTGCAGACGACGCCATCGGCACCAAAGGCGCCGCCGTTGGAGGCCGTGCCGCTACCCGAACCGCCATCGCCCCCGCCGGCCGAACCACCGCCACCGCCACCGCCGTCACCACCATCACCGTCACCACCGGCCGAGGCGCCTGCGATACCGCCCGCACCCGCGCCAGTGCCGCCGCCTGTCCAGGCAACGCCGGCCCCGCCAGCCCCGGCGGCGACGCCGCCACCGCCAGCCCCGGCGGCGACGCCGCCACCGCAAGCCCCAGCGACGCCGCCGCCGCCTGTAACTGAGGCACCGGCACTGCCGTCACCTCCACCTCCGCCTCCTGCACCACCCCTTGCGCCACCCGAGACGTCGCCGAAGACTTCCGCGCCCCCTGCGGCGATCGGGCGCCCACCGCCGGTTCGCGAGGCGGTGAAGCCACCGGCGCCAGCCAAGCCGTCGGACTTCCCGGCACCGATGGATTTCAGCTTCGGCAAGCCGCTGGCTTCCTCCTCCGCGCCTGCTCAGCGTCGGTCCGCGCCGCACATTCCGGGCACGATCGACATGTCGCTTGGCCCGGCGTCAAAGGGGATCACCAACCCCACGCCGTATTCGGACGATGATGAAGGGCGCCAGGGTGCGGATTATCGCAACCTGCTCAGCGCCTGGGTGGCGGCGCACGCCTATTATCCCGAACAGGCCCGCCGCGACGGCGATGAGGGCGACGCCCGGGTGCATGTCGTAGCCGGCCCGGACGGACGGGTGAAGACGGTCGAGTTGATCGGCAAGTCCGGGTCGATGTGGCTTGACCTGGCGTTGCTGGCGCTGTTCCGGGATCAGACGATTCCGCGGGTTCCAGGCGGCGGCAGTGAGCCGATCGAATTCAATTTCATCATGCGCTACGTGTTGATCCGGCCGCGCTGACCTCAGGCGGCCTCGGCCAGAACCAGCCGCCGGCGCGGCGCCGCGCGGACCGGCATGGCGGCGTAAACGTCCTTCACCGCCTCGGTCAGTGTCACACCGGCCAGGCCCGGTGCCATCCGCCGGCCCGCCCGCTCAAACAACGGGGCGCTGCGCAGCAGGATCCGCATCCGCGACGGCGGCATCCATAACGCCGCGTCACGCCGTTCAATGCGAAACAGGCCGCCGGCGAGCAGGCGCCCAAGCTGGCCGGTGGAATAGGGCAGTCCATGGCCAAACGGGGTGTTCTCCCGATACGCCCACATGCCGGTGCGGTTCGGCACGACGATCAGCAGGCGCCCGTCGTCCTTCAGCACGCGCCAGACCTCACGCAGCAGCCGGCGGGCATTTTCGCCATTCTCCAGCCCGTGCACCAGCAGAATACGGTCGAAGGTCAGGTCGCCGAACGGCAGGCAATCCTCCTCCGCGGCACAGGACAGGTTGGGCATGCCGGGGGGCCAGCGTGCGGCACCCATCTGGGCCGGGGTCAGCGCAATGCAGCGGGTCGCCTGATCGCGCCATAGCCGCAGGTAGGGCATCGCGTACCCGATCCCCAGCAGGGATTCGTTTGGCGCGGCAGGCCACATCGCGATCAGGCGCTCACGCAGGATGCGCGCTGTCACGGCGCCGCGCGCCGACCCGTAGAATTCCGCGGCGAGATGTGCATCCGCTGTCATGTCACGAGTCTATAGCACGTCCGGCGGTTTCCGACCGCATCAACGCGTGCTAGCGTCACGTCCATGACAGTCACAGCATCCCCGGTCCCGATCCTGAAGGACAATTACGCCTGGCTGCTGCGCGAAAGCGGCACCGGCGCCACCGCCATTGTCGATCCGGCCGACGCCGAACCGATCATCGAAGCAATTGAAAAGGCCGGTGGACGGCTGGATCTGATCCTGCTGACGCACCATCATGCCGATCACATTGCCGGGGTTGACGAGGTGCGGGCGCGGTTCCGCTGCCCTGTGGTGGGTGCGGCGGCCGACCAGCACCGGTTGCCGAAACTGGATGAGGCGGTGCGCGAAGGTGACCCTGTCAGGTTCGGCAACGCCACCGCCGAAGTGATCGAGACACCGGGCCATACCCGCGGGCAGATCAATTTTTTCTTCCCGGACGGCGCCGTGCTGCTGTCGGGCGACACGCTGTTCAGCCTTGGGTGCGGGCGGCTGATCGAAGGCTCGGCTGACGAAATGTTCGACAGCCTGCATAAGCTGGCCAAGTTGCCGCCGGACACGCTGGTTTGCTGCGGTCACGAATATACTGAGTCCAATGCCCGCTTCGCCCTGTCGGTCGATCCGGATAATGCTGCCCTGCACGAATTCGTCGGCAAGGTCGAACAGTTGCGCGCCGCCGGGCAGCCCAGTGTTCCGTCTGTTCTGGCCGATGAATTGAAGGTCAACCCGTTCCTGTTAGCGCCTGATGCCGCGAGCTTCGCGGCAGTGCGGGCGAAGAAAGACAGATTCTGAGAGAGGGATTGCCCGTGAAGCTCTATTACTCGCCAACCAGCCCCTATGTCCGCAAGGTGATGGCCTGCGCCATCATTCGCGGCCTGGACGGACAGATTCAGAAAATCACGACCAATCCGCATGCCTCCCCGCCGGACCTGGTGGCCGACAATCCGCTGTCGAAAGTGCCGTGCCTGGTGACCGAGGACGGCGTTTCGCTGTTTGGCAGCCAGTTGATCTGTGAGTACTTCGACAGTCTCGGTGATGAGCTGCCGTTGTTCCCGCCGCAGCGCCCGTCGCGCTGGCGCGCCCTGAAGTTTCAGTCGCTGGGTGATGGAATTCTGGATGCCGCGGTGCCATGCCGGGGTGAGCAGGGCCGTCCGCAGGAGGCCGCTCGCGACGCGATCATTGCTCGTTACAAGGACGTGATCAAGCGGACGCTCGGCGTGCTGGAGGCGGATCCGCCGCATAAGCACGTCGATATCGGTTCGATCACTGTAGCCTGCGCGCTTGGTTACCTGGATTTCCGCTTCGGTGATGACCGTTGGCGCGACGGCCATGCGAAACTGGCGGCCTGGTATGAGGCTTTTGCCCAGAACAAGGGTCTGGCGGAAACCGCGCCCGCGTAAATAACCGCACTGGCGTAGATCATCGCACCGGCGTCGACTCCTTCGCCCGCGTTAATCAGCCAACATGCGGTCTGTCCGAGCCGTTGCGTTGGCGACCAGATCGGAAATGATCTGGGCTTCTGGCAGGTTTTGCCAGAAAGCTTTCGGCATGTGCCGGCGCGTGAGCTGGGGATTGACCCGAGCGGGATTGAAGATGGCGGCGTAGTAACGCTGCCACCATTGCTCGATCGCGTCGTCTGTCGGCGCATCTTGCTTGCGCAGTCCGGGCGTGTGGTGAGCGGCGCTGCCGTCCCAGGACAGCGTCAGATCCGGGGTCAGGATCGAAAACCGCATGCTGGCAAAACGGTCGATAAAGAACGATGTGGTCCGGCGCAGGATGTAGTGCTGCGGCTCGTACCAGGCGATGTAGATTTCACCGTCCGGATCCTGGACCTTGCGGAAGCGCAGGAACGCTGTCATCCGGTGCTGGTCGTGGCGGACCGCGGTTTGCATCCGGCGAAGCCGATGCAGCAGCGCGTCGGCCGCCTGTTGCATCAAACTGGATTCGCCCTGATCGATGCGCCACAACGCCTGATACAGCAGCGGCCATCGTTGTTCATCGTGGTGACAGATCACCGCTTCGGCAAGATCGACAAAGCTACGAGGCACTGAAATGGTCTTCGCGGTTTCCGGCAGGGCGTCGGCGAACAGCGTCGGTGTTTCCGAGCTGGTCCAGACGACGGCACCCGGGGCGATGCCGGCCGCCAGCAGTTTGCGCGCAACGGTGCGGAATTCATTGAAGTCGTCGGGTTGGTGAATGGCGACGGTGCAGGTCATGTGAACAATGACATCTGTTCCGCGCGTGGCGCGACGTGGGCGCGCAGGTCACGAAGGTCGAGCAACTTTGTCGGGCGATGGTCGTCGGTGACGACGAATGGGCGGAGGCGCTGGATTGAGCCGGACAGCCGCTTCAGGTCGTCGATCCGAAGCCGGGTGTGAGAGCGGGACTGCAGGATTTTCTCGACTGAGCGGACGCCGAGGCCGGGGATGCGCAGCAGCAACGCGCGGTCGGCCGTGTTGATGTCGACGGGAAAGCGATCCCGATTGCGCAAGGCCCAGGCAAGTTTCGGGTCAATCGTCTGGTCCAGCATGTTGTCTTGCGTGCCATCAAGAATTTCGCTGGCGGAGAAGCCATAGAAGCGCATCAGCCAGTCGGCCTGATACAGGCGATGCTCGCGCTGCAATGGGGCAGGGCGGGATGGCAAGGTCCGGCTGGCATCGGGGATCGGTGAAAACGCGGAGTAGTAGATCCGTTTCAGGCGATACTGGTCGTAGAGCGAGGATGCGGCCGTCAGAACGACGGAGTCACTGCTGCTGTCTGCGCCAACGATGATCTGGGTGCTTTGCCCGGCGGGGGAGAAGCGCGGCGCTTTCGGCTCCGCCTTGGCATCGGCGATGCGGGTGCTGAGGTCGTGCATCGTACGATTGATCGATGTGATCTGCTTTTCCGGGGCATATTGCTTGAGGCCCTCCGGCGTTGGCATCTCCAGATTGATCGACAGCCGGTCGGCATAGAGCCCGGCTTGGCGAATGAGATCGGGACTGGCCTCCGGAATTGTCTTCAAGTGGATATAGCCGCGAAAGGAATGCGTCTCCCGCAGGGTCTTCGCGACGCGGACAAGGCTTTCCATGGTGTAGTCCGACGATCGGATGATCCCGGACGACAGGAACAGACCCTCGATATAGTTGCGTTTGTAGAAGGCGAGGGTCAGTTCAACGACTTCATCCACGCTGAAACGGGTGCGGCGGACGTTGGAGGAACGGCGATTGATGCAGTAGGCGCAATCGTAGACACAGGAGTTGGTCAGCAGGATCTTCAACAGTGAGACACATCGGCCGTCCGGCGTGTAGGAGTGGCAGATGCCGTTGCCCGTACTGGATCCGATGCCGGTGCCATCGCGGGAATTGCGCTTGGTGCCGCCGGATGACGCGCAGGATGCATCGTATTTCGCCGCGTCGGCCAGAATGGCCAGCTTTTGCATTGTGGGAAGGGTGGCTGACATGTTCGCAATATGTTCTCGGTGCAATCACAAGTCAAGCATTAGGTTCAGGCAATGTGCCTCGCTGTCGCATCTGATTGAGGCGCTTGATGAGCGCGTGATCAGGCCGCGCTCGATGAAGCGCGATTTTGCGGGCTGATGCCTTGCGGCGGCCGAGCGCTATTGACCCATTTCCGCCGTAGTTTGGCCGGTCAGTTCGCCCACCACGCGGGTCCAGACCGCGTTCATTTCCACCGTCCAGTCCGGCCCCAGGATTTCCCGAAATGTGTTCATGACAGTGAAGTAGAAACGGTCAAATACCTCGGGATCCACGCCAAGGCCAATATGGTTCACCCGCTCGATCTGGACCAGGTTGGCCCCGTATGACCGATCACCTACGAAGTCCAGCAGGCTTTCCATCGTCACCTGGAACATCTGTCCGCGCACCATGCCGTCCGGGTCGCGCACGAACAACGCTTCAATAGCTGGCGTTTCCCGGAACAGATGCGCAAAGACCGCTGGCATCGGGTCGCCCACGCGTTGCACGACCATATCCAACGTATTCGTAATAATTGCAGCATCATCGGACATTGCGCGCCTGCCGAAACAAATCGGCTACCAGCCTGACCCGGCTGTGCGCTCAACACAACTCATCCTGGCGCGGCTTTTGCGTTTTCCTGTTGCAGCACCCCCACTTCAGGGCCTCCTTGGTCCGTTTGACTGGACACGGACTGCTGAAGCTTCCAATGA
This sequence comes from Rhodopila sp., assembly GCA_965200665.1. Taxonomy (GTDB): domain Bacteria; phylum Pseudomonadota; class Alphaproteobacteria; order Acetobacterales; family Acetobacteraceae; genus Rhodopila. Next base: position 3,187,058 of record OZ241370.1, read on the forward strand.
TGCCGGTCGCGCGCTCGCGGACGGGAGGGGCATCCATGGATTTTTCTGTCACGCTGGTGAACCTCGCCGGTTCCGTCGCCCTGTTGCTGTGGGGCGTTCACATGGTTCAGACCGGCGTGCAGCGCGCGCTTGGGGCCCGCCTTCGCCAGTTGCTCGACACTGCTCTGCGCAACCGTTTCCAGGCCCTGCTGGCCGGCATCGGCGTCACCGCCATCCTGCAATCCAGCACCGCAACCGGGCTGATGATCACCGGTTTCGCCGCCGGCGGCCTGGTCGACCTTGTTCCCGCGCTTGCGGTGATGCTCGGCGCCAACATCGGCACAACGCTGATAGTCCAGGTGCTGTCGTTCAATGTCGCCGAGATCGCACCCGCCCTGATCCTGATCGGCGTGCTGATGTTTCGCCGTACCAGCGCGGCCCCCAAGGATTTCGGCCGCGTTCTCATTGGGATCGGTCTGCTTCTGATGGCGCTGCATCAGTTCGTCAACCTGCTCGACCCCTACGAGGACGTACCGAGCCTGAGGCTGCTGCTCGGCGCCGTGGCAACCCAGCCTGTCCTGGACGTGATCCTTGCCGCCGGCCTCACCTGGGCCGCGCATTCCAGCGTCGCCGTGGTGCTGCTGATCATGTCCTTTGCCAGCAAGGGCGTCATCCCGCCGCACGCTGCCTTCGCCCTGGTATTGGGTGCCAACTTGGGGAGCGCCATCAATCCGGTTCTGGAAGGCGGCGCCGGGGACGACCCGGCCGCGCGCCGCCTTCCGCTAGGCAACCTGCTGAACCGAGCGGTCGGGGTTCTGGTGGCGATGGCTGCACTGCCGGTCCTGGGGCCATGGCTGGTAACGATCGATCCGGACAACGCCCGCGTCGTTGCCGACTTTCACACCGGCTTCAACCTGATCCTCGCGGTGATCTTCTTTCCCTTGCTGGGCCCATACGCCGCGTTGCTGCGGCGTATGTTGCCAAATCGCGTCAATCCCGCCGATCCCAGCCGTCCGCTTTATCTCGATCAGGCGGCCATCGAGGTTCCTGTCGTCGCGCTCGGTGCCGCCCTGCGCGAAACGCTGCGTATGGCTGATGCCCTTGAAGCGATGCTGGTTGGTCTTCGCGACGCGCTGCAGCGGCCCGACCGGCGGCAGCTGGGCCAGCTCAAGCGCATCGATGATGTGCTGGATACGCTGAACACCGCGATCAAGGCTTACATGACCGCCCTTCCGTCCGAGGCCATGACCGAGGCTGATCATCGCCGCGTCGCCGACATCCTGTGCTTTGCCACCAATCTTGAACACGCGGGCGACATTGTCGACAAGGGCCTGCTGGGCATCGTCTCGAAACAGATCAAGCGCGGCCTGATCTTCGCACCCGCTGATGTCGAGCCGCTGCGCAACATCATCGATCGCCTGCTGTCGAACCTCCGCACCGCAGCATCCCTGATGGTCACCGCCGACGACCGCGCCGCCCGCCTGCTGGTCGAGGAAAAGGAGACCTTCCGGGCGCTGGAGGCCGAAGCGACCGCCGCGCATTTCGAGCATTTGCGGGAGGGCAGGACGGGCAGCATCGAAACCAGCGCCTTGACGCTTGATGCGCTGCGCGATCTGAAGCGGGTAAACGCCCACCTCGTTGCCGCCGCCGCGTATCCGGTGCTGGAGAGCAAGGGCGACCTGCTGCCAAATCGCCTGCGATAGCGGATCGCCTTCGTTCTGCCGCCGCATGCTTGTTCTTGGCGGGAGCGGTCCAGGCTGAACCTGGAGTGGAGGCGCGGGCTATTAACCGGATCTATTGATCAGTCGGGGCTGCTGTGCAGCGGGCATTTGCCTGTTTTCGCCGGTCGTGACCATATCCGTTCATTGTCCAAAGGTATGGCCGAACCCAAGCATGGATTCCATCTTCAACGGCGACCTCAGTACGGCCAAGGGCCGAACGGTGGCCTGGATTGATTCGCTGTTCATCGACCATGCGGTGCTCCGCCTGGTCTGGGGCAACCTCGCCGCGGTCATTCCCGGCAAGATCTATCGTTGCAATCATCCCACCCCGGCGCGCCTGCGGCGCATGACCGCGCGGCTTGGCTTGCGCACCTTGATCAACCTGCGAGGGCAAACCGAAAGCGGATCGGACGCATTGTCGCGGGAGGCGGCGCGCGAACTTGGCCTGAGTTTCCACGACATGGCGTTGGAAAGCCGCGGCGCGCCGCAGCGCGACCGTATCCTGCGGCTGCACGGCATCTACGCGTCGATGCAGACTCCTGCGATCATGCACTGCAAATCGGGCGCCGATCGGGCAGGGCTGGCAGCGGGATTAATGGTGCTTTTTGCCGGCGGCACCGCCGCTGACGCCCTGCGACAGTTATCCTGGCGGTTTGGCCATATCCGTCAGGCCCGGACCGGTATCCTTGACGCGTTCATCCTGCTCTACCAGCGGCAGGCGGAGGGGCGAAAGCCCTTCCTGGACTGGGTGCGGGAGGATTACGACGAGGCTGCGCTGCGCCGGGATTTCCGCGCCAACGGCCTAGCCAGTTTCATAAACGACTGGGTCTTGGTCCACGAATAGCTAGGTTTGTTCGATAAACGGGCCCAGCAAACAGCTGGGCCCCTGGACTATCGAACTCAGTGATACGACGAGTGCTGGTCCGTCTCGTTCTGCTGCCGCTCCGCCTCATGTTGCTTCTTCGCCGCCATGTGATGGCCAACTGCGCAGCCACCGGCCGCACCCAGCGCGCCGTGGTTGGCCATGTGCCCGGCAACGCCGCCGACGACAGCGCCCTTGATGCACCCCTTGGCTTCGGCAGGGCCGGCTGCCGCGGCGGCCAGGGCCAAAGCAAGGATGGATGTCAGGGTCAATAATTTCATGCGACGTGCTCCGGGTTTTGGTCGAGCTGTAACGCGGCGTCACATATGCGGTTGCGTCAGCCGAACAGGTCGGCGGGCGAGTCGGCGTGAAGATCGGCCCCGAGTTGCTTTCCGATACGTTCGGCGTTCGCCACCGGACCGGTGGCCGAACGGCGCAGCAGGAATGATCCGTCCGCCCGGGCCACCATACCGGCCAGCGTCAACTGGCCATCCGGCCGAACAGTGGCATGGGCGCCGATCGGGGTTCGGCACGACCCATCCAATGCCGCCAGCACAGCCCGTTCGGCCGTAGCGACAATGCGTGTCGGCCTGTCCTCGATAGCAGCAAGTCGCGCTTGTAATTTCGCGTCAGCGGCACGGATGGTGACACCGATGATACCTTGCGCGGCCGCCGGCAGCATCGCCGCGGGCGGCAGCACGATGGCGGTCGGCAGAGTGATGCCCAGCCGGTGGAGCCCGGCCAAAGCCAACAGGCTGGCCTGGCACTCGCCATCGAGCAGCTTGCGCAGCCGTGTCTGGACATTGCCGCGGATCGAGGTGACCCGCAGGTCGGGCCGAACATGGCACAACTGCGCCTGGCGTCGGACCGAGGATGTGCCGACCACGGCACCCTGCGGCAGCGCCGCGAACGGATCGGCCGGATCCGGTGCGCCGCAACTGTCGCCCAGGATCAGCACATCGCGCGCATCCTCCCGCGCCAGCACGCACCCCAGCACAATCCCTGCCGGCAATTCGGTTTCCAGGTCCTTCAGGCTGTGCACGGCGCAGTCGATGCGCCCATCCAGCAGCGCCTCGTGGATTTCCTTGGCAAAAAGCCCTTTGCCGCCGATATCCGCCAGCGGGCGATCCTGCACCGCATCGCCGGTAGTGGCGATGATCACCTCCTGGCCGTCGCCCAACAAGCGCAGAAAGCTACGGGTTTGGACCAGTGCCAGCGGGGAGCCGCGAGTGCCGGCACGGATTGGCGATGTTGTCATGCGCCATTTCATAGAACATCATCAGGCTGAGCGGAACGCCAGGAAGCGCACCGTCATCGGCCAAATTCTGCCCGCGGGCGAAGGCTTTATCCGCGAGGATCCGCTGGCGCAGGTCAGGAACCACCACCAGTTTGTGTCAGGGCCGCCGGTTCATCGCTGACTGCCAGGCGGCGGCGTCGTTCACTCCATCTCCTCATGCCAGGTGCGCCCGTCCCGCTCGATCAGCGCAATCGCTGCGGTCGGCCCCCAGCTGCCCGCCGGATACGGGCGCGGATGGTCAGGGCGGGCGGCCCAGGCCTCCAGGATCGGCTCGACCCACGCCCACGCAGCCTCAACCTCGTCGTGGCGCATGAACAGCGTGGGGTCGCCGCGGACCGTGTCCATCAGCAGCCGTTCATAAGCATCGGGGAACCGCTTGCCGAACGTCTTTTCGAAGCTGATGTCCAACCCGGTGGGCGACAGCCGCAGCCCGCCGGGACCGGGATCCTTGGTCATCATTTCCAGCCGCATGCCTTCCTCCGGCTGCAACCGGATGATCAGCGCGTTGGGGCGCCAGTCCGCTGCCTCGGCCGGGAAGATCGAGAACGGCGGACGCCGGAACTGGATGATGATTTCGGAAACCTTGGATGGCAGGCGCTTGCCGGTGCGCAGGTAGAACGGCACCCCGGCCCAGCGCCACGTGCAGACTTCCGCCTTCAGGGCGACAAAGCTTTCGGTCGTCGACGGGGCATCCGACCCCAGATCGTCGCTATAGCTCGGCACCGGCTTGCCGTTGATCGCGCCATGACCGTACTGGCCGCGCACCGTCAGATGGGCAACCTCGTGCGGCTCCATCGGCTTCAGCGCCCGCAGCACCTTAAGCTTTTCGTCGCGCACCCGATCGGCCGACAGTGACACCGGCGGGTCCATCGCGATCAGGCACAGCAATTGCAGCATGTGGTTCTGCACCATGTCGCGCATCGCGCCGGATTTGTCGTAGTAGCCGCCGCGGCCCTCCAGCCCGACTGTCTCGGCCACGGTGATCTGCACATGGTCGATTACGTCGGCGCTCCACAGCCGCTCAAATATCGTGTTGGCGAAGCGCAGCGCCATCAGGTTCTGCACCGTCTCCTTGCCCAGGAAGTGGTCGATGCGGAAGGTCTGCGCCTCGGTGAACACCTTGGCGACATCCTCGATGATGCCGTGTGCCGAGGCAGCGTCATGGCCGATCGGTTTTTCCAGCACGACGCGCGATTTCTCGGTGACCATGCCGTTGGCCCCCAGCGCCCTGCAAACCGGACCGTAAAGATCGGGGGACGTGGCGAAATAGAACACGCGGATGCGGGATTCATCGAGCACCGAGCTGAACCGGCTCCAGTCCGCGTCGGGCGCGGTTGCATCGATCGCAATGTAGTGCAACTGGCCGAGGAAGCGCTTGATCGTGTCGGCGTCCTGATCGGCCCGTGCGACATGTTTGCCCAGGGCCTCGGCGGCGCGCTGGCGGAAAGCGTTGTCCGACAGCTTGGACCGGGCGGCACCGATGATGCGGGACTCGTGCGGCATCTGACCGTCGCGGAAGCGGTAGTAAAGTGCCGGCAGCAGCTTCCGCAGCGTCAGGTCCCCGGTGGCGCCGAAGACGACGCAGTCGAAGATGGCGACAGGTATAATCTTCGGCATCCGGTGTTCTCCTGGTCGATGATCGGGCGAGACGGGCCGGCGGCCCTTAGCGGCTGCAACATCATGGCCGGGCCATGCAGCGTCAACAGCCTCCTTCCTCAAGGGGATGAGGCGTTGCGGGCGATATGGGGAGGAAAGTCGGATGAACGTGGTGCGAGCGGTTGCTGCCGGGCGGCTCTCGTTTGCTGGCCAAAGCCGGTCTATGCTGATTCGGACGGCATGTCGCCGATCGAAGAACCCTCAGCCACTGGGAAGAAACCGAATGCCCGAAACCCGTTTTCCTTCACTCACACCGGAGCAGATGACAGACGAGCAGCGCACGGTCGTCGATGCGATCCAATCCGGGCCACGTGGTGCCGGCCTGCGCGGACCATTCAACGCGCTGGTTCGCAGTCCGGCACTGTGCGACCTGGTACAGCGTGTCGGCGCCTACGTGCGGTTCGGCAGCTCGATCGCCGCGCCACTGAACGAGCTGGCGATTTGCATGGCCGGCCGTAAATGGGGCGCTCAGTATGAATTTTACGCGCATCGCCGCCTTGGCATCGATGCCGGCCTGAACCCAGCGATCCTGGATGCGGTCGCGGTTGGGCGCCGCCCGGCGGACATGAGCGGCGATGAGACCATCGTCTACGAGTTCGTCACTGACCTGCTGTCCACCGGCCATGTTTCCGACAGCCGCTATGCGGCGGCGATGGACCGGTTCGGTGAGCGCGGCATCATGGATATGGTCGGCGCCGTCGGCTACTACAGCCTGGTGTCGATGGTGCTGAACGTGGCGCAGGTCCCGCTGCCGGAAGGGGAGACACCGCCGCTGAAGCCGCTGTAACATCTCGGTTTTCGCAAGGCGCGCGGACGCGGCATTATCGTAGCGAACCGATAACCTGCCGCGCCGCGATTGTTCTGCGCGATGACAAACCCGATGCGGCACGCGATGGCAAACAGGATCATGACGGCGGTGCTGCTGACCGCGGGCTGCACCGCCCCGTCCATGCCGCGGGCCGATGTTGCGCTGCAGCTTCCGCCCGAGGCGCCGTTCGTGCAGTTCGCCTCCGACATCGCCGCGGATGCCCCTGGCACCCGGATCGTCACTGCCCCGGCAGGAACCTGCGGCCCAACGCCCACGCCTGTCGTCCGCATACCGTTCGCCGAACGGGTGCTGTTCGCCACCGCAAGCGACCAACCCGAACCGCGGGCGGCGGCGGCGTTGGGGGACCTGGCGCAGCTTGTTCGCCAGGATACGCCGGACGCCGCGCTAACCGTTCTCGGCCACACGGATGCCATCGGCTCCGACGCCTACAACATGGACCTGTCCAAGCGCCGCGCGCTGACCGTGCTGCGCGCGCTGGCCGCCCGCGGGATCAATCCGGAGCATCTGACCGCGGTTGCCATTGGCCGCCGCCAGCCGGTCTCCGATAATGCCACGCCGGAAGGCCGCGCGCTGAACCGGCGCGTCGAGTTCCTGGTGTCGCCATGCATGGCAGCCAATTTCGCCATCGTCGCCGCCGTTCCGCGCAACCGTGCGCTGCTGCCGCAGGACGCCGACTTGAACCGCGCCGTGGAGGTCATGCGGCTGGATCCGACCGGACGCTACGGGCTGGTGTCACTGAGGACAATCGCGCTGAGGCCGCTGGAAGGCGGACCGGCGCGTGCGGTCGCTGAACAGCCCGGCGCGACCGCAGCCCGCCCAGCGCGTTCACCTACGTATCAACCTCGCACGCCGTCTCCGCCGGCCCAGCCCAGGCCACTCGGTCCCGCCGTGCCGTTCTGATAGCGAGGATTAGCTTGGCCCGACCTGCCCCCGACGTTCAGAGCGACGAACTGAAACTGGCTTACGATGCGGCGATGGCCTTCCCGATCGAACAGGTCGAGGCACTGCGCGCGACACCCGAACGGCTGATGGAACAGGCCAGCGCCGAGGCTGCGTTCGGCCGGATCAGCATCAACGATGACGGGCTAACCGCGGGAATGCGACTGCATGTGCTGGAGCCGGCACGAGCCGCGCTCGCGCAATGGCGGCAAACCAGGCGGCGCTTCGACGTTGCCATTGAGCCAAAGATGCGCGCGATCCGCGCGGTTCGCGACGTCGAGGACGAAATCGTCACCGCCCGGGAACGCGCCGAACGCGATGAACAGGACGCCGAAAACAGTCTGGACGCCGATGAGAATTACCGCCGGATCCGTGATGATTTCCGTTCGTCGGAAACCCGGTTCCGTGACATCAGGGCGAACCACGGCAATCGCGATGCCAATATGGCGGCTTGGCATCCCGCCTACTGGGTGGCGCTGCTGTGCATCGGCATCGCCGAGTGGCTGATCAACTACGATGTATTTTTCCTGTTCGCCGGAGTCGTCGCAATCGCTGCCGGCGCCACCGCGATCATGGGCGTGCTGCTGGCCTTCGCCGCGCACGGTCACGGCTCCCTGTTCAAGCAGTGGTCATATCGCTTTGGCGAACACCGTGAGGCGATCGACCGGCGCGGCGATTGGCGCCTGCTGGCGTTGTCGACGTTTTCCCTGCTGATCGTCCTCGGCGCCGCCACCGGGTCACGCTACGCAGCGGTCATGCACCAGATCGCCGGACAACCGTCCATGAACCTGCTGGGTGCCGATGCCCAGATTTCAATCGACCCCATGCGCGACGTGCTGCTCAGCCTGCTGTGGAACCTGATGGCCTGGGCGGTCGGCGTCTTCATCGCCTATCTGGCGCACGACACCGACCCCGACTTCATGGACGCAACGCACCAGTTCAATGCGGCGCATCGGCGCTACCGCCGCAAACGGCGTCCGGTCGTCAACCGGGTGCGCCAGATCAAGGCCAAGCTGACCAAGGACATCGAGCGGCTTGAGGCATCGGCCCGAACAAAAGCAGCCGACGTCGCCGCCGAACGCGCGCTGCTGGACCAGATCGACAAGCACGAAGGCGCGTTGCTGGCGGCGCTGACCGCGGTCGTTCGCACCAACGCCCAGCACTATCACGCCAGCCTGTCCCAGCTTGCCGCGTCGCAGCGGGGCGCTGTCACGATCGAGCGCGTCGGACCGCGGGCTGGCCAGATCAGCATTGGCGACTTCCGCAATGAACCCGTCACCGTCACTTCGGAAATGATTCGGGAGCTTGCCTGATGCGCCCCGCAACCTGGCTTGTGCGAAACGCCAAGCTGATCGGACTGCTGCTGCTGGCCAACCTGGCGTGCCGCCCGGCCTGGGCCTTGTTCGACAATTACGGCCTGGATGCGACCTATTGCCAGCAGCCAACCGTACGCAGCACCGTCGTCTACATCGACGACATGATGATGGCCGATGGCCAGACGGACTGGGCAACCAAGCTGGGGGTCAAGCTGCGGGCCACCCTGACGCCGGGTGAACGCGTTGCCGTGGTGCGCCTGTCACCTTCGACGGGCCAGAGCAAGGAATACTGGTCCGGCTGCTGGCCCGACTATCCGGCGACAAAGAAGGCTGCCCTGGCTAACCAGACCTACATCCTGCAGCAGAACCCGATCGACCGGATCGCCGATCAGAAAACCTACTTTGTGCGCGACCTTGGCGCAGCGCTGACCCGGATTTACCTCGCGAGCAAGCGGCCTGCGGACGCTGTGAACGTCCTGGCCGACAACCCGCCCCGCAAACAGATCCTGCGTGCCCTGGCCTCTGACGAAGGTCGTTTTTCGGCCAGTGCGCCAACCATTCGCGCAATCATCTATTCCGACATGGCGGAGAATAGCGACCTCGGTTCGGTCTTCCAGCCCGCTGCCTCGGACCCGCCCGCCTATGGCCTGAAGCTGGGTTCCTACCTGCGCCACGGGGTGTTCTACGCGTACGGCCTGGGACAGGATGTCCACGGCGACCCGGCGTTCCCGGAGCAGTCCCGCACGTTCTGGAACACCGCCCTGCGATCGATGGCGGCAACCGTGATGGGCCTGGGCGCCGACCTGAACGTGCCGAACACGATGCCGGTGCATGCCTATGCCTGGCCGGTATCGCTCGTTTTCGACAACCAGGACCTGGACGGACGGCTGTCGCTGCTGGTTGGGGCGGACGGCAACCTTGTCGACAGCACCCTGGGTATCTCGCGCCTCGGGTCTGCGGCGATCACCGGGACGTTCAAGTGCGGTGATGGTCCTGATGCCGCCTGCCGCCTACAGGCTGAAACCGAAGCAGGAATTGCCACCAATGCCCCGCGCGAGACGTTGCGCCTGAAGGGGACCGCCCGGATGCTGACCGGCACGCTGGGCGTTCGCGGTCAGAACACCACGTTTGCGCTCAAGAGCGGCGAATCGGAGGAGTAGCCGATCGTCAGGATTGCGCGTCGGGCGACAGGACGATGCAGTTGGATCGGCCGCGGGTGATCTTTTCACAGGCCTGGACCGCTGCTTCACGCGACATCCCGGTCATCCGGGCGCGCCACAGGATGCCCCGGCCCTGATGCACACTGGCGAGTGAAGGATGCGCCACGGCAAGTTCGACATGGGCGGCCGCACGCGCCGAGGTCAGTGCGCTGTGTGCCTGGCCCTGGTTGCCGAAGGCCCCAACCTGGATCGCCCACTGGCCTGGCCCCACCGGTTCACGCCGCGCCGGGGCAGCATCGGCGGCATTGGCCGTGGAGATCAGGCGGAACCCGCTACGCGGCGGACCAGGCGGTGCCGGCGGGGGCGTGACCAGCGCGACCTGCTGGCCAACCCACATTCCGCCGCCATGACGCGACGGCTCCGGCAACTGTGCGACCTCCACCGGCATGCGCTTCGGCACCCGACCGCCGCCGGACGAGCGCGAACTCGCCAGCATCACGGCGCGGCTGTAGCGTTTGCCGGGCGGAATGTTGATCGGCAGCGTGTTCATCGCCATCTGATCGGCCGCGGAGCGGTTGTTCGGCCATACGCCGCGCAGGTTGGGTCCGATCATCGCCACATAATGACGGGTTTCATCGGGCAGCGCACGAACGTTGGCCAGATAATCGTCCAACCGTGACGGGCCGGCATTGTAGGCGGCAAGGAACCCTGGCGAACCGTAAATCTCATACATTTCCCGCATGTAGGCGACGCCGGCCATGATGTTGTCATGCGGATTGAACGGGTCGTCGCCCAGGTTGTATCGGTCGCGCAGCTCATCATACGTGGCGGGCATGACCTGCATCAGCCCCATGGCGCCGGCGCCTGAGGTGATCAGCTCACCATTGATATATTCCTTGCCGCCCGACTCGACCCGCATCAACGACCGAACCCAGGTTTCGGGGACGTCATACTTGGCGGAGGCTTCACGGATGTAGGGCCCCCAGGGGTCTTCAGAGGGTCCTGGTGGCGTATAATTGTGTTTTGCCCGAGCGACGTATCGGGCTGACTCCTGAATGGCGTCCTGACGGGGTGAAACAGTGCCGCAGGCGGCCAGGGCAGTCATTAAAGCAATGGTTACAACGCTTCGAAAATGACGAAATGTAATAGCACGATCCAGATCAATCATATCGAAGCGTCTCCGTAGCGGCGCGGCAAATAAAACGGCGATACGGCTGACGATGTCGCCGTTTATCTCAACACTCAGGAACGTGGTCTAAGGCCTTAACCGATCTCGATCTTTCACGCAAGTCATCTCGGCTCTGTCGTGTGCAAAAGCAGATTCCGTAGTTCTTGTCCGATCTAGTAAGGCAACGCCGGCCCAATCGCCGAAAACAAATTGACATATCGCAACAATAAATCACGGGTACGGCATTCCCGACGCGGCAGCCCAATGTTGTGCCGCCCCTTTAAATGGAGTAAGCGCCCGCCAGAATGAGCAGCGCCGTGACCACGATCGCCCCCGAGACCCCGACGATCGCCCCCCCGACCGATTTGAATCTTCAGGCGGATATGACCATCGCCACGCGCAATCGCTGGGCGATGGCAGACGTGGCCGGCGGCCTACGCCTGTGGCGGCTCGCCTGGGCGCTTGGGTGGCTCGATATCCGCCTCCGCTATCGCGGATCCATGCTCGGCCCATTCTGGCTGACGATTTCCACCGGCGTGATGATCGCCGCACTTGGTGGCCTGTACTCCACGCTGTTCAAGCTCGATCTGCGCGAATATCTGCCGTTCCTGGCGCTGTCGCAGGTGCTGTGGGGGTTTCTTGCAGCCATCGTGTCGGAGGCCTGTTCAGTCTTTACCGAGGCTGAGGGCGTGATCCGCTCGATGCGCATGCCGTTCTTCGTGTTCTCATTGCGCACACTGATCCGCAATGTCATTGCGCTCGCCCACAATATCGTGGTGATCGTCGTGGTGTTTGTGATCTTCGGAATGTGGCCCGATTTCAGCAGCCTGATGGCGCTTCCAGGCCTGTTGCTGTGGGCCATCGACGCGTTGGCGCTGACCCTGATCCTTGGGGCTTTCTGCGCCCGCTTCCGTGACATCCAGCCGATCGTGAACAGCGTCATGCAGATCGCGTTCTTCGTGACCCCGGTGATCTGGAAGCCCACCCAGCTTGGCGCCAACAGCATCGCCAACCTCGCCTTCAACCCGTTCTTCGACCTGCTGGAAATTGTTCGCGGTCCGATCCTCGGCACCGAGGTTGCTGCCACGACCTGGATCGGCGCACTGGGCTACAGTGCCGTGGTCTGGGCGATTTCCTGGTCATTCTTCGTCCGTACGCGCGGCCGTGTGACGTTCTGGGTGTAACTCATGGTCGCTGAAGCTCTAATCGACGTGCGGAACCTGTCAGTGCTGTTTCCGCTGTATCACGGCAGCTCGCGCAGCCTGAAGAAGATGGTCGTCGCCGCGGCCTCGGGCCGGCTGGCGAAGGATCAGCAACAGCGGGTCGTGGTGCGCGCGCTCAGCGACATCAATCTGCATCTGGAAAGCGGCGACCGGCTGGGACTGATCGGCTCCAACGGGGCCGGAAAAACCACGTTGCTTCGGGTCCTTGCCGGGATCTACGAACCGGTGCTGGGCGGGCTGCGGGTGAAGGGAAGCCTGAATGCCCTGCTCGACCCCAACCTCGGAATGAACCCGGAGCTGACCGGCCGCGAGAACATCCTGCTGCGCGGGCTATACAACGGCCTGCCACGATCGGCCCTGCCACGCCTGGAAGAAGACGTCGCCGAGTTTGCCGAACTGTCCGACTTCCTTGACCTGCCGGTGCGGATCTACTCCGCCGGCATGGTCGTGCGGCTGGGCTTTGCGCTAGCCACGGCGATCAAGCCGCAGATTCTGCTGATGGACGAATGGTTCCTGGCCGGCGACGCAGCCTTCATGGACAAGGCGCGCAGCCGGCTGGAGGCGATGGTCCGTGGCGCCGATATCCTGGTGTTGTCCAGCCACCAGCTCAATATCGTGCGTGACTGGTGTACGCGCGTGCTTTGGCTCGACCAGGGCCAGATCGTTGCGGATGGACCGACGGAGGAGGTGCTGGAGCGTTATCTCGGCTCCGTTCCGGGACAGCCGGTCCCGGCTCTCGTAACTGCCCCCGTTTAGCCACCGGTAAACAACCGAGCCAGCGGTGCCGGCACGTTGGTGATTGGCTTGGGGTCCGGCCGGCGAAAGGAGCCGGCAGTCGCCTTGCGCACCCGCAGAGATGCCAGCACCTCCGCCTGGCGCACCGCGGCGGCGACGCCGTCGACCAGCGGCACGGGCACTCGATCCGCCACCGTCGCTGCCAGGCCGGCCAATGGCGCGCCACCCAGGATCACGACATCGGCTTCATCCTGTTCGACCGCCTGGCGGCAGGCATCCACCAGTCCATCGTGCAGCTCCTCCTGCACCCGGTTGATGTCGCGAAAGCCGCCGGTGACGCAGCGGATGCTGGCCAGCCGGCCGGTCAGGCCATTGTAGTCGACACATTCGCGGTACCACGGACCCATCGCGGTGGCGAAGGTGACGATGGAGAACCGTCGCCCCAACATGCAGGCGGTCAGCATCGCCGCCTCGGCCATGCCGATTACCGGGATCGACAGAAGTTCACGCGCGCCGCCGATACCGGGATCGGCGAACGCGGCAATCACCGCCGCGTCACACCCATCCGCATGGTCGGCCAGCAGCTCCAGCGCCACACGCGCGCCGATCACCGCCTCCGCCCGGGTCGCGATATAGGGCACACCGGATTGTCCTGTCACCGCCACGATTTCGGTGCCGGCGCTGGCCGCGGCGCGAGCGACCGCGGCGATGCGTTCGGTGACCGTGACCGTGGTGTTGGGGTTGGCGAGCAGTATTCTCATCGCGGGCATCCTTGCTGGTCCTGCAACACCTTAGACGACACTGCGGTGTTCGCAGATAGCACGCAGATACCAGCACGCAGATACCAGCACGGGGCATTATCATCGATGGCATGGTCCCCGGTGTCGCGGGGTGCGGAATTGCCCGTGTAAGATGCGGCTCCGTGCCCGCGCTCAGGCCGCTTGCCGCCCCTTCGTCAAGGCATCCAGCGCGCGATCGATCTGCGTTAAAGCCTTGGGCTCCGAGCTGAACACAATGTTCAGTTCGCCGCCGCCAGAGCGCACGACGCGGGCCGCAATCGGGCTGCCCGCGTTCGGCAGGTCCACCTGCAGGGCGGCACCAGAGCGCAGGGCCAGATCGCTGGCCAGTGCGGCGCCACCGCGTGAGATATTCCGGATCTGCACACGCACCACATGGTGCCCATCAGCCTGCACGCCGGCGGTCGCGCCGCTGACCGCAAACCGCTCGTAACGCCGCCGGTCTTCCGGTGACTCGTCGCGCACCGCCGCGAGGAACTGATCCACCTCGGTCCGCAGTGTCGCCGCCTCGCGCCCGATATCGGCCGCTCCGGCCAGCACGTCGCGGCTAACGGTGCCGGCGTTCCCCGAAACCGATACCACGTGCTCCATCGCCTGCGTCGTTCCGGCTGACGAGTTGGCCACTGCCTGCACGCTTTTGGCGATCTCGCGCGTGGTCGCGCTCTGCTGCTCCACGGCGGCAGCGATCGCCGCGGACACTTCATTGATCTTCGCGATAATCTGGCTGATGTCGGCCATGGCGGAGACCGCCTCCCCAGTGGCGCCGCGCACGGTCTCGATCTGTGAGGCGATTTCCGACGTTGCCTTTGCCGTCTGGGCGGCCAAGGTTTTCACCTCGCCGGCCACCACGGCGAAACCCTTGCCGGCTTCCCCGGCGCGCGCCGACTCGATCGTGGCGTTCAGTGCCAGCAGATTGGTCTGATTGGCGATGTTGTTGATCAGGTGGACGATATCGCCGATCCGCGCGGTTGCTTCCGACAGGTCCTGCATGGTCGCGTGACTGGTGTCGGCTCGCCGCACCGCCTGTTGCGCGACCATCGTGGCCTCCGCCAATTGGCGGGAGATCTCACCGACGCTGGCGTTCAGCTCCTCCACCGCCGCCGCGACGGCATTCAGATCCTGTGAAGCCTGGGCCGCCCCGGACGACGTGGTGGCAGCCTCGCCAGCTACCGCGCTGGTCGCCTCCGACATGGCTTCAGCCGCGTGTCGCATCCGTTCCGCGGCGGCGGCGAGCACGGTCATTACGCCAGAAGCCGACTGGCCGAAATCCTGTGTATGCCGCTCCATCGCGGCCTGCCGTCGCGCCCGCGCGCCCTGCGCCGATTCCTGCTCCGCCGCCATGCGGTCGGCGTCCTGTAGGGCCTGTCGCAGGCTGCCGATAGCACGTGACAGAACACCGATCTCATCACTCCGGCCCGACAACTGCAACTCGAAGTCGTAGTCGCGGTTTGCCAGGCCATTCAGCACGCCTGAACAACGCACGATCGGATGCGCGATGCTGCGAACCATCAGGTAGCCGACGACCAGGGCGAAGGACGCTGCCGCGATCAGAAGACCGACAACAATCCAGTATCCGCGCTGATATTCCTGGTCAGCCTGTTTCGTTATCCGATCGGCCTCATTCGTGTTGAAGTCCACCAACTGACCGAGCGCATGATCAAGGGCTTCCCCCTGCACGCGTCCCCCTTTGTCGACATAGATGCCCCATGCATCATCTGTCTTGCCGGCATGATATGCGGCAATCGCCGGTGCGGCCGTGTTCAGATAGCTCTGCCATCCGGTCACCACAGCGTTATGCAGCGAGGTTTCCTCGCCTGGGACCACCGTCGGCGCATAGCGGGCGTCATGTTTATCGAACGCGCGTGCCGCGCCTTCGATAGCCTGATCAAATGCCGGGGTCAGGTTTCGGCCGGCGACGTAGGTGGACATGGCCAGCCGATAGCGCAGTAATGACTCCCGCATCTGGCCCAATTCAGTGATCGATACCATTGAATTGCCGGTCAGTTCGTCAACCGTCCGGTCCAACGTTCGCAAGCTCAGGGTCGCGGCCAGTCCCAGCCCGCCGACCAGGGACAGGATAATGACGAACGCGACCGCGAATTTGGTCCGAATGGCAAAATTGTCTATGGCACGCTTAAGCGACATGGGACGACGAACTCCGAGCTGACAGCAGGGCGCACCGCCGCGACCTGATTATGCCCGTCATTAGCGCGGTTGGTTTAATGAACGGTTAACGCCAGCGCTTTGAGCAATGGACGCGACCTTATTCACGATTCGGAATTCTCCGCCTGGGCCGCTATATACGCCGCCATGCCCCCACCGCTTCTTGCGCTTCAGGATATCGCCCTGACTTTCGGCGCCGACCCGCTGCTGGCCGGTGCCGGAATTTCGGTAACCGCAGGCGACCGGGTCTGCCTGGTCGGACGCAACGGCTCCGGCAAATCCACGCTGCTGCGCATCGCTGCCGGCCTGATCCCGTCCGACTCCGGCCGCCGTTTTGCCCAGCCTGGCGCCACGATCCGCTATCTGCCGCAGGAACCCGACTTCGCCGGCTTCGCCACCACATTAGCTTACGTCGAAGCGGGACTGGGCGATGCCGCCGCCGCCGACCACTACCGCGCAACTTACCTGCTGGAGCAGCTTGGCCTCAGCGGCACCGAGGATCCGCAGAAACTGTCCGGCGGTGAGGCCCGCCGCACCGCGCTCGCCCGCGTGCTCGCGCCCGAACCGGATATCCTGCTGCTGGACGAACCGACCAACCACCTTGATTTGCCGGGCATCGAATGGCTGGAACAGGAATTGGCAGGCATGCGCTCCGGCATCGTGCTGATCAGCCACGACCGACGCCTGCTGGAACGCATTTCGCGCACCACTGTCTGGCTGGACCGTGGCGTGACCCGCGTGCTCGACCAGGGCTTTGCGCACTTCGAGGCCTGGCGTGACCAGGTTCTGGAACAGGAAGAAATCGAGCGCCACAAGCTTGGGCGCAAGATCGTAATGGAGGAGGACTGGCTGCGTTACGGCGTCACCGCCCGCCGCAAGCGCAACCAGAAGCGGCTGGGCGATCTGCACGCCCTGCGCAAGAAGCACAAGGAACAGCGCGGCGCCCTCGGGCGGGTGAAGCTGGAGGCCGCCGAGGCGGACCTGTCCGGCCGCCTGGTCATCGTCGCCGAGGGCATCAACAAGACCTATGGCGACCGCACCGTTGTGCGGGATTTTTCCACCCGTATCATCCGCGGCGACCGCGTCGGCATCGTCGGCCAGAACGGCGCCGGCAAGACCACACTGCTGAACATGCTGACCGGCAAGCTCGTTCCCGACACCGGTGAGGTGAAGCTCGGCACCAACCTGGCGGAGGTCGAACTGGACCAGCGCCGCGATTCGCTCGATCCGACTCAAACACTATCGCAGGCGCTGACCGGCGGGGCAGGGGACACGGTGACCGTTGGGGGCCAGAACCGTCACGTTGTCAGCTACATGAAGGATTTCCTGTTCGGCCCGGAACAGGCCAACACCCCGGTCGGCGTGCTGTCCGGTGGTGAGCGCGGCCGGCTGACGCTGGCGCGCGCCTTCGCCACGCCGTCCAACCTGATGGTGCTGGACGAACCCACCAATGACCTGGATCTGGAGACGCTGGAACTGCTGCAGGAGCGGCTTGCCGATTACACCGGTACGGTTCTGCTGGTCAGCCATGACCGTGACTTCCTCGATCGCGTGGTGACGTCGGTGATTGCTACCGACGGCGCCAACGGCGAGGTTGGTCGCTGGATCGAATACGCCGGCGGCTACACCGACATGCTGGCGCAGCGGGGGCCTGCGCGCATCGTTGCGGCCCAAGCTGCGAAGCCGCGCATCGCAACGCAGCCAACCAGGGCGGCGGCGCGAAAGATGACCTTCAAGGACAAGCACGCGCTGGAAACCTTGCCCGATCGCATAGCCGGGCTGGAGGCCGACATTACGCGGTTGGCCACGACCTTGTCCGACGGCGGCCTCTACACACGTCAGCCGGCGAAGTTCGCCGAAGCCACGGCGGCTCTGCAGGCTGCCCAGGCCGCGCTGGCGGCAGCCGAGGAACAATGGCTGGCGTTGGAAATGCTGCGCGAGGAACTGGAGGGAGCCTGAGCTACTTCCGTAACGCTCTGGACTCTGGCATCACGGCGTGGCGCAGGCCGGCAGTCAGGTAGTCCCAGCCGGTGATCAGGGTCAGCGCGGCGGCAATCCACAACATGACCTCGCCGATCAATGAGACGTGCAGGGCGGACAGGCCCACCAGGCTGGCGCCGGTATTGCCGGCCAGCAATGTCCCCAGCGCGCCCATCTGGAACCCGGTCTTCCACTTTGCCAGCTTCGTCACCGGCAGACCGATCCGAATGCCGGCCAGATATTCCCGGAGCCCGCTGACCAGGATTTCCCGCAGCATGATGACAATCGCCGGGTAGAGACCCAGCGCCGAAACCCGCCCGTGGGCGACCAGGACCATCAGTGCCGCCCCAACCAGCAGCTTGTCGGCGATTGGATCCAGCATGCGCCCGAGATCCGAATGCTGGTGGCGGACGCGGGCCAGCATGCCGTCGAAGTAGTCGGTGATCCCGGCCAGGCCAAAGACGACGCAGGCACCAAGATCACCCATGGGCGTCTCAAAGGCGACGAGCGCCACCATCACCGGGATCGCCGCGATACGCGAAAGCGTCAGGACGTTGGGCAGATCAGTCAGCATAACGGTTACCTGGGATGGCCGCGTCCAGCACATAGGCCACAGGCCGAGAAACCGGAAGCAGGGACTTTCTCGATCTTCCGCTGGCGTCCCACGTCATTCGCGCCTGCAAGGCCGGGTTACAACATCCATGCGGCACCAGCTTGCGTTCAGGAACCAAGGCGCCTACCGCCTGAACCGCAGATCCATGCCCCGCGCGATCCATCCCGCCTCGATCGCATCCAGATCCGTCAATCCGGAAGGATTGGTTTTCGACGGCGTGATCCCCAGGCGCGGCACGCCCTCGATCTTCCAGATCCCCAGCAGGCGGCGCAGCTCGGTTAACGGATCCATGTGATCGTCCACCCGCAGATTGAGGTCGGGGAAGTCTTCGGTGGTCACCATCAGCATGGCCGCGGACTGCTTGCCGCGCCGGTCGCCGCCGGCCGCCTCGCCCGCATCCATCGCGGCCATCAACCGGTCAGGCATTGCCAGGCCGCCGCCTGATTTCCACGCCGCCAGGGTTGCGCCCACGGTGGTTTCGCCCGCCAGCATGTTGCCCGCGACACTGATCCCGCCGGCCGACACGCTGCCGCACCACTCGACGCAATTGCCGCCGGTCCAGGCGGCGGTTCGCCCGGCGGCATCGACCGCGTGCACCTGGCGAATGCCGCATCCCGCATCACCGGTCAGCGCGCTTTCGATCGCCGCCGCGGGTGGCAGGCCGCGGGCCATCGCGTCCAGGATCGCCGGCCCCAGATACCGGTTCGTCATCGACTGGGTGGAAACCGCGCCGACCCCGGCCCTGACGAACGGGCACGATGCCCCGACCGCGAATGCCTTGGTCGCGACCGCAACAGCGAACGCCCCGCTATTCGGATCATGTGCAACGATGGACCATGTCATGAAAGGCGATATTCCCCTGCGATCCGCCCACGATACCGACGCGCCGCCCCGCAGGATAGCGCCCATCCAGCCAGCGCAACACTGTCCGCGACCAAGAAAAGCTAGCGTGATCATATTGTTACTGTGCCGCAGCAGTGCGGTCTCGCCGCGGCGGGAGGCAGGATCGCGAGGTGCAACACCGACGACGCCCGCTATCCGTGCGACCGCATATCATCAGCGTTGCCAGCCTTCAAAGCCGGAAACACCAAATCGTCTCATGGCAATTTCACGCGACAATCCCGCCGAGGCACCCCATTTTACGGATATGCGCCGGCTGATGCCCCTCGTGATCCTGATTGCCCTCGCCGTCGCCGGCTTCGCGGCGGTGCGCAGCGTGGGCTGGGACGGCCTGGGCCGGCACCAGGAAGCGCTTGAGGCATGGGTGGCAGTACATCCCTACGCATCGGCTGCGGTCTATCTGCTGACCTACACCACCGCGGTCGCCGTTTCGCTGCCCAACGCCGCTTTGTTGACGGTCGCGGGCGGGCTGCTGTTTGGCAAATTCATTGGCAGCGTGCTGACGATCGCTGGCGCGACATTGGGTGCGACCATGCTTCTGCTGATCGTTCGCTCGGCATTCAGCCAGACGCTGGACCGTCAGCGCGAGCGGATCCCGGACTCTGTCCGCCGCCGCCTGGCCACGGACGGGTTCAGCTACCTGCTGGCGTTGCGGCTGGTGCCGCTCTTTCCGTTCTGGCTGGTCAACCTGGCTGCCGCCGTGGTCGGCATGCGGCTCGTCGTCTTCGTGCCGGCAACCCTGATCGGCATTGCGCCGACCAGCTTCATTTTCAGCTCGATCGGTGCCGGCGTCGGTTCGGTCCTGGCGGCGGGTCAGACGCCGGACCTGTCGATTCTATTTTCCGCGCGGATCGTGCTGCCGCTGGCCGGGCTGGCGGCGCTGTCGCTGCTCCCCGTGGTCTTTCGCCGTAATCGCGCGCATGCCTGAATTCGACCTGGCGGTCATCGGGGCCGGCGCGGCGGGATTGTCGGTTGCTGCCGGCGCGGCGCAGCTCGGGGCATCGGTCGCCTTGATCGAACGTCACCGCATGGGCGGTGACTGCCTGAACACCGGTTGTGTCCCCAGCAAGGCACTGCTGGCCGCGTCGCATGCGATGCGCAGCATCCGGCGGGCTGCCCGGCTGGGCATCATCGCCCGCGATCCGGTCGGCGATTGGGCTGGAGTGCGAACCCATGTCGAGGCCGCCATCGCCACCATCGCACCGGTGGACTCCGAGGCGCGTTACCGTGCCCTTGGGGCCACTGTGGTGCGTGGCGAGGCCCGCTTCATCGATCCGGCAACCCTGTCAGTCGATGGGCGCCGGCTGACGGCCCGCCGCTTCGTCATCGCCGCCGGCAGCCAGCCGGCGGTGCCGCCAATCGAGGGCCTGTCGGCACAATCATATTGGACCAACGAATCGCTGTTCGATCTAACCGATCGGCCGGACCATCTGCTGATCCTCGGCGGCGGGGTAATTGGGCTGGAGATGGCGGACGCATTCGCCGGACTCGGCTGTCGGGTCACGCTGGTCGAAGCCGGACGGATCGCCGCCCGGGAGGATTTCGAGCTGGTGGCCGGTTTGCGCCGAGCATTGGTTGCTCATGGCGTCGCCATTCATGAAGGAGTTGGCGTTACCCAGGTTCAGAAGGGCCCGATCCTGGTGCTGGCGGATGGCAGCCGGGTCAGCGGGTCGCACCTGCTGGTGGCGACCGGCCGCACGCCGAGCCTTGCGGCGCTCGATCTGAGCGCCGGCAACATCCAGGCCAGCCCGGCCGGGATAGCCACTGATCGCGGCCTGCGCAGTCTGACCAACAGGAAGGTCTATGCGGTCGGTGACATTGCCGATCCTGTTGGCATCGGCGCGCGGGCGTTTACCCATGTCGGCGCCTACCACGCTGGATTGGTCATCCGCCGCCTGCTGTTCCGCCTTCCGGTTCGGGTCGATTACGCCGCATTGCCCCGCGTCACCTACACCGACCCTGAACTGGCGCAGACCGGGCTGACCGAGGCTGAGGCCGTCGCGGCCGGGATGAAGCCGCGCATCCTGCGCTGGCCCATGGCCGACAACGACAGGGCGATTGCGGAGGGCGATACGGCCGGGCTGGCCAAGCTGATCGTCAGCGGCAACCGGGTTGTCGGGGCAGGGATCCTGTCCCCCAACGCCGGTGAGATGATCAGTCAGTGGAGCCTTGCCATTGCCCAGCGCACCAAACTCTCAGTGCTGGCCGGCCTGATCGTGCCGTACCCCACGCGGTCGGAGGCCGCCAAGCGCGCCGCCGGCAGCGCCTTCGCGTCGGCCCTGTTCTCGCCTAAGACGAAACGTCTGGTGCGATTGCTTGGCCGATTGCCATAGCCGCACGGTGCGCCATGCTGAGCGACGTCAGAGGGCATCGAACTGTCAGCCCGCCGCGCTTTATTCCAATGTTTGCGCGCGTGCGTCGGCCACGTGAACACGGCGCAGTGGATCAGCATTTCAGCCTCGATGGCTTCTGCCTCGGCATCCAGATCCAGCGCAACGTCCAGCAGCATCCTGGAAAGGCGGAGATCGTCGCCGGACTGGGCCATTTCCCGGGCGTTGGCCGCTCTTTGTCTGAAGTGGGTGGCGTCCAAGGCAGCCTCCTATTCTGGGACCAGAATAGCAACGGCTTGACATCAAACGACATCACATGCAGGAGAGGAAGCGCTCTCGCCCAACGCCTGGCAGGTAGAACCTGCCGGGTGCGGCAAATGCGCATCACAGTCTGACAGGTCGCCCGAGCCCACCAGGGACTGGCTCGGTTGAGGTAGCCTCAGGCCGCGGCGGCGGACTCGCGCTTTTCCTTGGCCTTCTCGATCCGGCGCTTCAGCGTCTTGCCTTCCGGCGTCAGCTTCGTGCTGGCGGTGCCAAGGAGGAAGGCATCGATGCCGCCATTATGCTCCACCGTGCGAATGCCACGGGTCGACAGGCGCATACGAACTTCGTGGCCCAGAATGTCGGACAACAGCGAGGTCACCTGCAGGTTGGGCAGGAAACGACGACGGGTCTTGTTGTTGGCGTGGCTGACATTGTTGCCAGACAGAACGCCCTTACCCGTGATTTCACAGCGACGCGACATCGCACTCAATTTCCCTGATGTAGGATGGGGTACAGATCGGAAGGCGCGGGTTATGGCGGCACATGCCGGCCGCGTCAAGGAACACGGGGGCGGATTCGCACCTCAGGCCCCATTG
The DNA here is from genome assembly GCA_965200665.1 of Rhodopila sp. Lineage (GTDB taxonomy): Bacteria > Pseudomonadota > Alphaproteobacteria > Acetobacterales > Acetobacteraceae > Rhodopila. The sequence goes on from OZ241370.1 coordinate 3,209,586, forward strand.
TGATCGTGATGATCATGCAATTCGCCGGACCGGACGCTGTCAATCGCATTCTGGAGGATGCCGACAATCGCGTCATCCGACATCGAGCGCGCCAGCAGCGCCATCGATCCGCCCAACAGCGCCGAAGCGATTGCGAGCGAACTGAGCTGCTGCTGCATCATGTACTCGATGGCCTTGTCCACCACCGCACCGGCATGGCTGAGGTGGGCGGGAGAGGCGTTCGGATCATCCGAGTTGGTTCCAGACATTGACGAGGTTCCTTCATGTCACGGTTTCAAGATCGTGTTCGGTGGCCTGCAGCGCCCACATCCGGGCGTAAAGGCCGCCCAGTGTCAGCAGTGCCGCATGGTTGCCGCGTTCAACGACACGGCCGTCCTCAAGGACGATGATCTCATTGGCATCGACCACGGTCGACAGACGGTGGGCGATCACCAGGGTGGTGCGCCGGTGGGTTACCGCGTTGAGCGCAGCCTGGATGTCCTGTTCGGTGCGGGTATCAAGCGCGCTGGTGGCTTCGTCCAGGATCAGGATGCGCGGGTCCTTCAGGATGGTGCGGGCAATCGCGACACGCTGCTTCTCGCCGCCGGACAGTTTCAGCCCACGTTCGCCGACCCTGGTATCATAGCCTTCCGGCAGCCGCAGGACGAAATCGTGCACCTGGGCGAGCCGGGCGGCGTGCTCGATCTCGGCGTCGGAGGCGCCGGGGCGGCCATAGCCGATGTTGTAGCGGATGGTGTCGTTGAACAGGACGGTGTCCTGGGGCACCACGCCAATGGTGGCGCGCAGGCTGTCCTGGGTCACGTCGCGGATGTTCTGCCCATCGATCAGGATACGGCCGCCGGTGACGTCGTAGAAGCGGAACAGCAGGCGGTTGATGGTGGACTTGCCTGCACCTGTCGGGCCGACGATCGCCAGTTTTCCACCCGCGGGCACGGTGAAGCTGATGCCGCGCAATATGGTTCGGTTGGACTGATAGGCAAACGAGACGTTGTCGAATACGACTTCCCCGGCGGAACCTTCCGACAGATGCGCGGTCAGTGCCTTGGCGTCGGGCTTGTCGGCGATTTCCTGGGGGACACGCAGCAGGGCGAACATCTGCTCCATGTCCACCAGGCCCTGCTTGATCGTCATGTAGACGACGCCGAGGAAGTTCAGCGGCTGGTAAAGCTGGATGAGGTAGGTGTTCACCACGACGAACTTGCCCACCGTCATGGTGCCGTCGCGCATCCCGGATGCGGCCAGCAGCATGATCAACGTCAGCCCGATGGAGATGATCGCGGCCTGGCCCAGGTTCAATGCGTTGAGCGAGACCTGGACCCGGACGGCGGCGCGTTCGTAGCGGGCAAGTGCACCGTCGTAGCGCTGCGCCTCATGCTCCTCATTGCCGAAATACTTCACCGTTTCGTAGTTGATCAGACTGTCCAGCGACTTGGTGGACGCATCGTTGTCGGTGTCATTCATGGTGCGGCGATAGCGGCCGCGGCGGCCGGCCAGGACCGCGGTGAAGCTGACATAGATGACGACCGCGAGGCAGGTGACGACGGCGTAACGCCAGTCGAACATGTGCCAGATGATGGCGGTGACCATCACCAGTTCCAGCGCCGTCGGCACGACGTTGAACACGGCAAGGCGCAGGACGGATTGCATGCCGAGGACGCCGCGGTCGATCACCCGCGACAAGCCGCCGGTTTGGCGGTCCAGATGGAAGCGCAGGCTGACGGCGTGCAGATGCCGGAAGGTGCGCAGCGCCAGCAGCCGCACAGCGCGCTGCTGCACCGAGGCGAACAGCGCGTCGCGAATTTCACCAAACCCTGCCGCGGCGATGCGGATGGCGCCATAAGCGACAATCAGCGCAACCGGCACGACGAAGATGACGGCTTCGTCCTTCGGCGCCAACCCGTCGACGATCCGCCCGTAGACGACCGGCACGTAGACGGTGGCGATCTTGGACAGCACCATGAAAAGCAGCGCTACAACCACCCGGACACGGGCGCCGGGGTTTGCCGTGGGCCACATATACGGCAGCAGCGATACGATGGTCTGTAGCGTTGACCGTTCGACCCGCACCGAGGACGGCAAATTTGCCGGTGGGGGCGTGGCGTTGCGTCGTCTCATGCGTTGCTTCGTCTCCTACGCCGCATGTGGCATGATGTGGCGTCGTTTGAAAGGCGAACCGCTTGCATCAACTTCCGCACGACCCCGGATTTCAACGCCATGTGCGCGCCTGCAACAACGCCCTGCTTCCTGCCGGACGGACGCCGTTCCTGATCGGCGACCAGCCAATCGGGTTCGTGCCGCCGCGGATCGTAGCCGTGCTGAGCGGCTTGCCGCAGATCCTTTGCCTTGACGACCGTGTCGTGCTGGACGATGGCGCGGCGCTGGCGGGGATCGCCCGCGGACTTGCGGAAGCCGGGCTGTATCGCTGGCGCGGTGAGGCGTTCGATGTGCGGGCGGGTCCGGACGGGCCGGCACTGGCCCAGATAGATCGCGGCGCCGTCCCGTCGTTTGGCGTTCAGGCTGCCGGGGTGCATGTCAACGGCCTGGTGCACCGGGACGATGGCCTGCATCTGTGGGTCGCGCGGCGGGCAATGGACAAGTTGCTGGATCCCGGGAAGCTGGACCATATTGTTGCCGGCGGCATACCGGCCGGTCTGGGGCCGATCGAAACCCTGATCAAGGAGGCCGGCGAAGAGGCAGCAATTCCGGCGGTCCTGGCTGCGTCTGCGGTCTCGGTCGGGAAGATCGAATACGCGATGGACCGCCCGGAGGGTCTGCGGCGGGACATTCTGTATTGCTACGACCTGGCGCTGCCGTCTGATTTTGTCCCGAAACCCGCAGATGGTGAGGTCGAGGCGTTTGAGCTTTGGCCGATCGCCAGGGCGGTCGAGACAGTGCACGCGTCGGAGGCGTTTAAGTTCAACGTCAACCTGGTGTTGATTGACCTGTTCGTGCGCCTGGGACTGGTGGCGCGAGGCTGAGCCGTTGCTGCCCTGGAGGTGCGAATTCCAGAAGGGTGGATACCAGAAGGTGCAGATACCAGGTGGGCCGATACTGGGCGGGCCGATACTGAGCGTGCGGGCTCCGGAGTGCGTGCTCCAGAGACCGGATTTGGTTCGATCCGACGCGGGCCGGCAGCCCGCCGCTTTAACCGCGGCGTTTGCTCAACCTTCCGGCGGAGCGGCGGCAATCGGAATCTCACGGGCGTCCGGCTGGTCGCCCATGCCTGGCGTTCGCGGTTCCGCGCGATCGCCATCCTCCGGCTCGCCTTGGCCGTCCTCGTTGCCCTGGAACCCTTCGCCTTGCTGGTAATTGCGCCGCTGCTGGTTGCCCTGGGGGTGTTGCTGGCCGCCGCCCTGGTTGTTTTGCTGGCCCTGCTGCTGCGCCTGGTTCATGGCGTTCAGGATACGGAAGTAATGTTCCGCGTGCTGGAAAAATGCTTCGGCTGTCACCCGGTCGCCGCTGCTGGTCGCGTCGCGGCCGAGTTGGAGGTATTTCTCGAAAAGCTGCTGAGCGGTGCCGCGGATGCGGATTTCAGGCCCATTGCTGTCGAAAACGTGGTTGCGATTAAGCGGAACTCCGCCGCCCGAATGATGACGGACAGGGCTGCCCGATCCACCACCACCGCCACCACCGCCAGAGCGATGATTGCGGCCACGCATGCGCTTCATGTTCATACTGTTGCCGTTGTGCTTTCCTACTGTCGGCGAGCCTTTGGGGGTGTCGGGTACCCGCTGCAAGCGTCCCCGGGGTCTTCCCCTGGCCAACCACGATCCATCAGCGTTGATGATGGCACGCGAAGCTTCCACTAATCTGGACCTTCACGACCTGGGGCACAGCCACGCGGCACCCCTGCCACTTGCTCACCGTACACCCGCGCCCTGGCTCTGCCAATCAATTTTTTCGCGATCTGCGCGTGTGAGGATTATTGCCCGGGGAATAGACGCAAGGTCGAGACGACATGACGCCTGGAGCCCGGCACTTCGGGCGAGGTTCCCTACATAACTGGCTTGGCCCAGCCCGAGTTCAAGCACAGCAACCCCGTCAGGCGCCAAATGGTCTGCAATAGCTGGCATGATCGTGCGATAGGCGTCATACCCATCAATGCCCCCATCCAACGCGGTGCGCGGCTCATGATGCGCCACTTCGGGCATGAGACCGGCGATCTCCGACCCTGCGATGTAAGGGGGGTTTGAGACGATCAGGTCGAACCGCCCGGCTATCGGTTTGGTCCAATCAGCCGCCGCAAATGCGGATCGACCGGTCAGACCGAGGCGAGCAGCGTTGGTCGCGGCCAGCGCCGCCGCCGCCGAAACCCGATCCAGGCCAATGCCAAAAGCGGCGCGGAATTCGCTCAGCAACGCAAGCAACAGGCAGCCGGTGCCGGTGCCGAGATCGAGGATTGTCCGCGGTGACTGGCGGCCGACGAAGGCGGCGAGCGCGGCCTCCATCACGGTTTCAGTGTCGGCACGCGGGATCAGGGTGGCCGGGGAGACGAGGAAATCGAGGCTCCAGAATTCGCGGTGCCCAGTGATCAGGGCCAGCGGTTCGTGGGCTTGCCGCCGCGCTAGGAAGGTCCGGTAGAGGCCGGTTTCGACCATGCGATCGGGTTCGCGGATCAGGTCGTTCTGGGTGAGTGCGAGGGCGTGGGCAAGCAGCAGGCGCGCTTCGCGGCGGGGGTTGTCAGCGGTGCCGTCAAGCTGCGCGGCGCCGTCGCGAATGGCCTCGGCAACAGTCGTCGGCGTCACTCCTCAGCAGCCAGCCTTGCGGCCTGATCCTCAGCGGTCAGCGCGTCGACGAACTCGTCCAGATCACCCTGCGTCACGCGGTCAATCTTGTAGAGGGTCAGGTTGATGCGGTGGTCCGAAACCCGGCCTTGCGGGAAATTATAGGTGCGGATGCGTTCGCTGCGGTCGCCGGTGCCGACCTGGGACTTGCGGTCGGCGGAGCGGGCAGCATGCAGCGAGGCGCGTTGCTGTTCGTACATCCGCGCCCGGAGTATCTTCATCGCCTTAGCGCGGTTCTTGTGCTGGCTGCGCTCTTCCTGCATCGCCACCACGATGCCAGTTGGAATGTGGGTGATGCGCACCGCGCTGTCGGTCTTGTTGACGTGCTGGCCACCGGCTCCGGAGGCCCGGTAGATGTCGATGCGCAGGTCCGCGTCCTCGATCTGAACGTCGACTTCCTCGGCTTCCGGCAGCACCGCGACGGTAACTGTCGAGGTGTGGATACGGCCCTGGCTTTCGGTGGCGGGCACGCGCTGGACGCGGTGGACGCCGGACTCATACTTCAGCCGGGCAAAGACATTGCGACCGGTAATCTCTGCCGTTGCTTCCTTGATGCCGCCAAGGCCGGTGTCACCGTATTCAAGGATTTCGAACTTCCAGCCTTTGCTGTCGGCATACTTCTGATACATCGTGAACAGTTCGGCAGCGAACAGACCAGCTTCATCGCCGCCGGCGGCCGGGCGAATTTCCAGGATCGCGGAGCGGGCGTCGGCTTCGTCCCTGGGCAGCAGGGCCAGACGGATCTCGTGTTCCAGGGCCGGGATTTGTTCCTTCAGTTCATACAGTTCCGCCTCGGCCAAATCCTTCATCTCGGGGTCGGCGAGCAGTTGTTCGGCATCGGACTGGGCGCGTTCGGCGGCGCGCAGATCACCGATCCGAGCGACCACAGGCTCAATATCGGCGAGTTCGCGAGAGGCTTTCACGTAGGCCTCACCGGAGATGCCTTCGGACAGCAGGGCACGCAGTTCGTCGGCGCGTGCGGCGATGCGGTCGAGTTTGTAAGCCAGCTTCATGCCAGTCGAGCCGGGAGGTTGGCCAGAGGAACGGCTTCCTGGGTTCCGGTTGTCAGGTCCTTGAACTGGGCGACGCCGTTGGCGATGTCCTCGTCGCCGAGGATGATGGCGGCGCGGGCGCCAATGCGATTGGCCCGTTCCATCCGGCGCTTGACGTTGCCGCGATAGGCCATTTCCGCGCGGATACCGTTGGCGCGGAGGGATTGCAGGATCTCCACCGCCACGGCCTCCGCCGCATCGCCGATCGGGATGACGGCGACGGTAGGCGGCGCGGCCAGGTTCGCATTCATCAGCATGGCAAGGCGCTCGATCCCGGCAGCCCAGCCAACGGCAGGGATTTGAGGGCCGCCCATCTCGGCGACCAGGCCGTCGTAGCGGCCGCCGGCCATGACCGTTCCCTGGGCACCAAGCCTGGTGGTGACGAACTCGAAGGCGGTGTGGCCGTAGTAGTCGAGGCCACGCACGATGCGGGGATTTTCGACGAAGGGGACGCGGAAGAAGGTCAGGTGGGTTTGCAGTCTATCGTAGAACGACCGGGCGGCATCGGAGAGGAAGGCGGCAATCGTAGGGGCGCCGACGACGACGCGCCGATCACCTTCATCCTTGCTGTCGAGGATGCGCATCGGGTTGCGTTCCAGGCGAGACAGGCTGTCCTGCGACAGTGCCGACCTGTGTTCAGTGAAGTAGGCGATCAGGGCAGCCCGGTAGGCGTCGCGACTTTCCTTATCGCCCAGTGTGTTAAGCTCCAGCACGGTGTCGCTGGCGATGTTGAGCGCGTTTAGGATGTTCCAGCCGCAGGCGATGACCTCGGCGTCCGCCAGTGGTTCGGCGGGACCGATCAACTCCATGCCGATCTGGTGGAACTGGCGGTAGCGGCCTTTCTGGGGGCGCTCGTAGCGGAACATCGGGCCGGCGTAGAAGACCTTCTGCGGCAGCGACTGGGTCAGGCTGTTGGACACGAGGGCCCGGCAGACGCCGGCGGTGCCTTCGGGGCGCAGCGTCAGGGAGTCGCCGCCGCGATCGCTGAACGTGTACATCTCCTTCATCACGACGTCGGAGGTTTCGCCCAGGGTGCGGGCGAACACGCCAGTATCCTCGAAGATCGGGGTCTGCCACTCATCGAAGCCATAGGTGCTGGCGACACGGCGGGCCACGTCAACAACGCGGTGGAAGCGGCGCTGTTCGTCGCCGATCAGGTCATGGGTGCCGCGGGCGGGCTGAAGGGAGGGCAACGTGGAGTCCTTGATCGTGTAGCCGGGCTTTATATAGGGCAGGCGGGGCAGGAGGCTACTCGGCATCGCGACGGACGGTGTTGAAGGGCGGGGTTAGAGCGCCGCGTGGGCGGGGCGGCTTCTGGCTGGCGCCGATGAGGGCCCGGTTCTTCTGCAGATTTTCGATGATCCGCCGAGCGACCTGTTGATCACATGGGGTGGGTCAACGCATTGCGATGGCTTGCAGCTAGGACAGCAAGCAGGAAATTTCCGCAGAACCAGGCAAGATGACAAATTCCGATGGTGTGCGGCTGACTGAACAGCAGGGGTCGTCATCGGCAGCGGGTGGCAAGGCCCAGCTGCACCATCTGGCTTTCGATAATTTCCCGAAACGCCTTATCGACCGCAAGAAGATCGACAACGTCGACCTTGATCGTCAGGTCGGATTCCGACAACGCGTCCTTCAACCGAGCCATTGCGCGCCAATCCAATGGCGCATCCCCCTTAAGCGCCAGGTCCAGGTCCGAATACGGTCGAGCGGTCTCGGTCACCCGCGAACCGAAGGCCCATGCGCTGGTATTGGGCGGCAGATGATCGCGCAGAACCTGCAGCAGGATCGCCAGGTCTGCCGGCGGCAACTTTGTCATCCGCGTCACGTCAGGCGGACCTGCAGCTGGTCGCGCAGATACTCCGCTTCGGCCAGGAATGCGGGGATGGCGGCAGCGACCTGCTCCGCAGTTTCGGCGCGATAAGTGTGGCTGGTGCGGGCGCGCAGGTCGCGATAGCGATGCCAGGCGGGCCAATCACCGGCCAGCAAACCGAGTTGGTTGGCCGTTCGGACCAGGTCCTGGAATGCCATGCGATCGACTTCCTCGGGCGAGGCAGACGTCCGTTGGATAAATCGGCGCAGGAAGCGGTGGCAGAGTTCGTAGGTGTATTCGAACCGTTGGATCAAGCCGTCACGCAGTTGCTCATCCGCCGGCTCCTTTCGGTGCCGCGCCAAGCCTTCGCGCAGGCGGCTGATGGCGCTGACCAACGGGGTAAGGTCCAAGGCCACAGCCGCCATTCGCGCTTACTCTGCCGCGAGCTTGGCCTGCTCCGCCGCCGCCTTCAGCTCAGCCGCCTTTGCTTCCACCAGTTCGACGATGTGATCCACCATGGAAGCGCCATCGATGGTGTGGTCGGTCTTTCCGGCGCTGTAGATCATGTGGCGGCCATTGCCGCCGCCGGTAACGCCGAGGTCGGTCATCAGCGCTTCACCCGGGCCATTCACCACGCAGCCGATGATCGACAGGGTCAGCGGGGTCTCGATGTGGCCAAGGCGGTCTTCCAGGGTGCGAACCGTCTCGATCACGTTGTAGCCTTGCCGGGCGCAGGACGGGCAGGAGATCACCTTGACCCCGCGGTGGCGGATGCCCAGGGTTTTCAACATGTCCCAGCCGACGCGGACCTCTTCTTCGGGTTCGTCGGACAAGGAAACGCGCATCGTATCGCCGATGCCGGCCCAAAGCAGGGAGCCGAGGCCGATGGACGATTTCACCGTGCCCATGCGGCGACCGCCGGCCTCGGTGATGCCGATATGCAGCGGGTGGTCGCAGACTTCGGCCAGTTGCTGATAGGCGGCAACGGCGAGGAACACGTCGGAAGCCTTCACGCTGATCTTGAAGTCGTGGAAGTCGTGCTGCTGGAGGATGTTGGCGTGATACAGAGCGCTTTCGACCAGGGCTTCGGGGTTGGGTTCGCCGTATTTCTCCAGCAGGTGCTTTTCCAGGGAACCGGCGTTGACGCCGATGCGCATGGAACACCCATGGTCGCGGGCGGCCTTGATGACTTCCTTGACACGGTCATCGCTGCCAATGTTGCCGGGATTGATGCGCAGGCAGGCGGCGCCGCTCTCAGCGGCTTCCAACGCTCGGCGATAGTGGAAATGGATGTCGGCGACGATCGGCACCTCGACCTGGCGCACGATGTCCTTCAGCGCCAGCGCACTTTCTCGATCGGGGCAGGAGACGCGGACAATGTCGACACCAGCCGCCTCGGCGCGTTTGATCTGCGCCACGGTGGCGGCCACGTCATGCGTCAGGGTGTTCGTCATCGTCTGCACCGTGATCGGCGCGCCATCGCCGACCGGGACCTTTCCGACATAGACGCGACGGGACTTTCGCCGCACGATTTCCTGGTACGGGCGATAGCTCATGCAAAACTCCTTCAGCGCGTTATCCCCAGTATGGGGCGTCTGGGCGCGATCCGCTACTGCCGGGCGCGGGCTGATGCAACGGGTGCCACGGCAGCTGTGGCCAGTTTACCATCCTTGATCTGGTCGGGGTCCAGCGGCAGGTCACGCCGGACCGCCCCGCTGCCGCCAAGAACCGGGGTCGCGGCGCCGTCTACCATGATCTCGGTGCCGCCGGCGTTGCCGGTGGTCATCACCAGGTCGGACCGATCGGGAACGGGCCAGATCTCGCCGGTTTTCAGCACGCGGTTCAGCAAAACGGCGCCGGTTCGGTCCTTCACCAACAGCCAGGAATCGGCGTTGGCCCGAAGCAGGATGCGTGGCGTGTCGGGGACTGCCTGGATCAAGCCGGCCGGCTGCGCCAGATCGGCAGGGTGTGGCGGAAGCTGCGCCGCGGCTGCGGATGTTGGCGAAAAAGCCATCACGGGAAGCGTCGGGCCGGCCGCCGGGCTGGGCATCGGGTCGGCCAGTGAGACCTGTGGCGCAGCACCGGGCGCCGGGACCTGCTGCTTCGATAGCGACTGTGCGGCCTGAAGGTTCTGTGCGGCCCCAAGGTTCTGTGACGCCAAGGGGTTCTGTGCGGCCAAGGGAGTCTGTTCGGCCAGGCGGGTCTGCTCGGCCAGGCGGGTCTGTTCGGCCAGGCGGGTCTGTTCGGCCAGGGGCGCCAAGCGCTCCGGCACGGCAATGACCGTTTCGGCGGGCAGACGGCCATCCCCGGACAGACGATACCAGCCGGCATAGGCGCCAATTGCCAGGACCAGACCGAGCATGACGAGTGCTCCTGCGGGCAAGCCGCGTTCCGGCATTGGGACCGGGAAAACGAGGTCCGGCTGGTGCCCGACCGCGGTCGCTTCGGCCTTGAACCGGCGCACCATTTCTTCTGCGTCCAGGCCAAGGGTGCTCGCATAGGTTCGCACAAAGGCCAGCGCGTATGCGTTGCCGGGTAGCAAGGAAATGCGACCCGCCTCAAGCGCTTCGAGGTGAGGCGGGCGAATGCGCAGGGTTGCCGCAATGTCGCTCAGCGAAAGGCCAAGCCGTTCGCGGGCGGCGCGGAGATCGGCGCCTGCGCGTACGGCTGACGCCGGCTCCGTCGCCAGTGGCGGAACGGTTGTCATCGCAACTTGACCTTCAACCAGTCTGGACCTGCAGTTCTGCAACGCTGGCCGCGCTGTTCCTGATCCCATTGATGCAATACGCGATACCGATGCTGATCGTAAACGAGCTACCAGCGGTTTCTAGACCACATGATACGTTTTTCCAACGGCCTAATTCTGCCGGATTTTCACGCTGTCGGCGAGTCGTTTCGACTGATCGATATCGACATCAGTTCGAAAAATTCGTATGGCGCCTTGGTCAGGTCAGTATGTTTTGTTCTCGTGCCCAGGTTGCAACCGAGGCTCTTAATCCCGCTCCGCCACCGCGCCGGATCGCTGCCAGCACAGATCGGAACGATCCGAGGTCAACCTGCGCGAACATGGCCTTGATCGGCAGAACGGCGCTTGCAGGCATCGATAGATTCGTGATCCCCAGGGCTGCCAGCACCAGGGCCTCGAGCGGCCGAGCGGCCGCCTCACCGCACAGCGACACCGGCACCCCCGCCGCACAGGACGCAGCGACCAACTGTTCCAGGATGTCCAATACCGGCGACGAGAGAAAGTCGTAGCGTTCATATAATGATGGCGTTCCGCGGTCGGCGGCGAACAAAAACTGCAACAAATCGTTCGAGCCGATGGAGATGAAGTCGACCTCGCGGAGCAACTCGGGCAACTGCCAGATCAGTGCCGGCACTTCCAGCATCGTGCCGATCCGCAGCGAGCCGGGGCAGGGACGGATCCGCTTGGCCTCCGCCATCAACAGCGCCTTGGCGGCGCGAAACTCCGCCACGGTCGCGACCATCGGAAACATCACCGAGAGGTCTCGCCCGCCGGCTGCCAGCAACAATGCGCGCAACTGGCGGCGCAGCAGGGCGGGCCGGTCGAGGCCGACGCGCAGCGAACGCCAGCCCATCGCCGGATTTTCCTCGGAGCTGACGGTGCCGGGCAGCAGCTTGTCGGCCCCAAGATCCAGCGTGCGGAAGATCACCGGTTTGCCGCAGGCTTCATCGATCACGCGGGCATAGATCGCGGCCTGCTCCGCCACGTCGGCGACGGAGCCGCGTGCCAGCATGGCGATTTCGGTGCGGAACAGGCCGATACCGTCGGCACCGGTGCGCTCCAGCTGGGGCAGTTCCATGCTCAGCCCAATGTTGAGCATCAGCTTCAGGCTGACGCCGTCGGCGGTGGTGGCCGGCCGGTCACGCCAGGTCGCCAGTTCCGCGTATTTTGCATTGCGGGCTTCAAGCGCTCGAAGATAGGCGCATTGGACCTCGGCCTCCGGCCGCAGGATGAACTGGCCTTCGTCGGCGTCGATCAGCGCCTCGTCACCCTGTTCGGCGCTGTCCAGCATACCCCGCAGGCCGCCGACGGCAGGTATGCCCAGGGCGCGGGCCAGGATCGCGGCATGGCCGGACGGGCTGGCTTCCTCGACCGCAACGCCGGCGATGCCACGGGCATGCCAGTCCAGCAATTCGGCCGGACCGAGGCGTCTTGCGAGCAGGATCGCACCTTCCGGCACCGGCGCCCGCGGCACCTCGCCGGTCAGCGCGGTCAGCAGGCGGTTGGCAAGGTCTTCCATGTCGGCAAGACGTTCGCGCAGATAGGTGTCGCTGATCCGCCGCATCCGGTCGTGCAGGTCGCTCGCCACGCGTTGCACCGCCGCCTCGGCGGTCAGCCCGCCGCGGATCACCTCGCCCACCCGGCGCAGCCAGCCGGCGTCGGAGGCGACCAGGCGATATGCCTCCAGCACCTCGCGGGAGGCGCTCACGTCGGCGGAACGGCTATCCTGGGCGACGCCGGCGAACAGATCGTCCAGGCCGCGCTGCATGCGGTCCACTGCCTTTTCGAGCCGATCGAGTTCGGCCTGGGGGTCGTCCGCCAGAAGGGCCACAACGGGCCGGGTCAAGCGCAGCAGCACGACCGGGCCGACCGCGATACCGCCCATCAACGTGGTGCCCGCGAACAGGCGCGGCACGGTGGCACCCAAGCCTTCCGGCGAGCCGTCGGTCGCGCCGCCACTGCCCGACAGCATCTCGGCCAACAGCATCGCGACGGTTTCCAGGTCGTCGACCTCGGGTTCGGTGAAGTTGCGTGGCGCGCGGTTCTGCACCACCAGCACGCCAAGCGTCCGGCCGGACCGGCGCACCGGGACCGCCAGCATCGAGGCGAACGGTTCCTCGCCGGTTTCCGGGCGGTAGGCGAAGGCCGGATGGTTCTGCGCGTCCGGCAGGTTCATCACTGCCCCGGTTGCCGCACACAGCCCGACAATCCCCTCACCGACGCGCAGCCGGGTGTGCCCGATGGCTTCATGGTTCAGCCCTTCGGTCGCGGCAAGTTCCAGGATGTCGCCTGGCCGCTGGACGTAGACGGAGCAGACCTCGCTAACCAGTTCCGAGGCCACGAGCTGCACCAGGGCCGATAACGGGGCCGACCCATGGGCCCGTAAATTTCGCAGCCGGGAAAGGAGACGTCTAGGCCCGCTCATTTTCCACGGGCGATATCGTAAAGCCGGTCATTGCGCGATCACCCCCCTTCCTGCCGCGGCCGGCCACTACGGGGGCTGCATGGCTGAAACATGGCAGCGGGTCGGGGGGTGATCAAGGAATGCCGACGTGCTAATCCGCCGGTTTGCGGAAAGTCGATTTCATCCCCGAACCGGCCAGTGGCGGATCAGCAGGTCGCCCTACCGTTGCGCGGCTCGGGTCCACTGTTTCCGCTTCTGCTAAGAAGCTGGCGGGTCTTCGCGATCAAATGGATGGTTTTCGCTGTCTCCAGCTCAAGACCCGCGAGATTGGCGTGCATCCGCGCCAGGCTGTCGGTCAGGTGCCGGATGTTGCGGTGGCGGTCGGTCATCACCGTGGCGACGGCGTCGGTGAGCTGGGATACCTTGAACGGCTTCAGCATGTGCGGGAAGTCAAATTGCCGCAGGCGCATTGCCGTGGTGTCGTGACCGGTCATCAGCACCACCGGGGTGTTCTGATTGGCCGCAATCTCCGCCACCAGAATACCGGACTGGTCCTGCAGCAGAACATCGATCAGTGCGAGGTCAAAGTACCGGCTGGTGAGCAATGCTACGGCGGTTTCGGCCGAATGGGCCCTATAAACCTCAGACCCGGCGTGACGCAGGCTGTCTTCCACCAGATCGCAGATCATGGGCTCGTCATCTATGACGGCAACGATCGGCATTACAAGTCCTCAGATCCAAGGCGTTGTCTGAGGCAGTACCACACACCCGCGTGTCCGCGGATGTCAATGTCAGACGCAACATAGGGAACTTGCAAGGTCGGATGGATGCGTCAGGCGGGCAGTCGCATCAGCCGGTCAGCGTTGCCGTGGGCGATCTTCACGCGATCGGCTGGGGAGACCGGTAACGCATCGAGGAACGCGCGGGCTCTGGCGTTCGAGGCGAACGGGTAATCGACAGAAAACAGGATGCGGTCCACGCCGAACGTCATCAGGGCGGCCATGAACGGGACCATGGTGAAGAAGCCGCTGGTGGTGATCCAGACCTGATCAAGGATTGTCTGGCGCACCGAGCGGGTGAGGCGGGATTTGGCTTCGGCGGCGGTAGTCTCATCGATGCGGTCGAGCATGAACGGCAGCGCCTCGCCCATGTGGCCGATGACGATTTTCAGCCGCGGATGCCGGTCGAGCGCGCCGCTGAGAACCAGGCGCAGCGTGTGGATTGCGGTGTCGGCATGCCACCCCCAGGCCGACAGGGCGAGGGTGAAGGAGAAGTTCCCCGGCAGGTTGTCAAAATAGGCGTTGCGCACCGGTTCGGTCGGTATGCCGGGGTGGAGGTAGATCGGCACGTCGAGCGCTTCAGCCTGGGCAAGGATGGGTTCGTAGATCGGGTCGTCGAGGAAGCGGCCGTCGGTGGCGCCGTTGACCAGCACGCCGTGGAAGCCGAGGTCCTTGACCGTGCGCCGGAGCTCGGCGGCGGCTGCGTCGGGGGATTGCATGGGCAGGTGGGCGAAGCCGCGGTAGCGGGTCGGGTGGCGGGCGCAGGATTCCGCCAGCGCGTCGTTGTAGGCGCGTGCCATGTCGATGCCGGGCTGACCCGGGATCAAGTCAGCGCCGGGGCCGGCGACGGACAGCACCTGCACGGTGATGCCACTGGCGTCCATGTCGGCGAGGCGGGCCTGGCCCAGATCGGCGAGCTCATCGCGCTTGATGGTCTGCGCCCAGCGGAAGTTGGGGTCGGTGGGGAAGCCGCGGCGGGCGATCACCTCGGTGGGGATGGGGGCTACGATGCGGGGAACGGTGTAGTGTTCTTCCAGGGCGACGATGCGCATGAGGGTCTTCTCCCGAAGGCAGGGCTAAAGGGTCGCACGGCCGGGGGTGGATGGCTACGCCGGGATGCCGTCACCAGGAAATTTGGACCCCACCAATGCCTTTGGCCTGGGCAACTGACTTCGGCTGTGCTTGGCCAAACCTTCTGATCAGATGGGCAAAGCCAAAATCCCGGCGGGATGCGTGCTGAGACGTTCAGCAACTTTGGTGATTGTAAAGCTGTCGGCCAGGGCGCGTAACATGATGCGCATTCATCGGACCGAATTGCTGTGTGTAATTTTTGTCGGCCGGTGCGACGACTTTGACTTACCAGCATTCATTGGCAAGGCTTCGCAGGATACTGTCATCGTACGCGCGAAGAAATGGCTCGCATTTGCGGAAGAGGAACTTGACTTAAATTCACTGCCTTTTGGTGCGGCGGCTCAGCCCGACAATGACGCTGGGACAATCGGATATATTTCCGTCGCCGTTGCAGAGTGAGGGATGTGCTGACCGCTACAAGCCACGGCCAGCACGGCAGCCAACCCTCAGCTATTCACCAGCACATTCTCTGGCCGCGGGGGAATTTCACCACGTTCCACGCGCAGCACCTGGCGGGTCAGCATCTCGTGGGTCGGGGCGGGGACGCCGGCGCGGGCACCTTCGCTGGCGATGAAGCCGTTCATGAATTCAATTTCGGTGCGACGGCCTTTTTCCATGTCCTGCGCCATGGACGGGCGTTGGTAATCACTGCGTTCGGCCTGGCCGGCGCCGCCCTCGGTCATCAGGCGCTCGATCTCCTTGTAGGAGGCCGGATCGCCTTCCATGGCTTTGGCCAGCATGTCGAATGGCAGCGCCCCGACCTTGCCCAGCTTGTAGCCCAGCTTCTGGCCGACGCGGACGGACTCGCCACCGAGCTGGATACAGATGCGGCGGACGGCGTCGTGATGGTCGCGGGCGTTGCCGCCCATTCCGGTGGCAGCGGATACGCCGTTGCGCATGCCGTTGACGCACAGCTTGGTCCAGCGCTCGCCCCAGAGGTTATCAGTGGCCTTGGAGGCATCAACGCTGGACAGGATGTCGGCGATCTCCTCGGCGCGCTTGGTGATCTTGCCGCTGGGTTCGCCGACATAAAATGAGGTGATATCGGGGCGCTTGGCATAGCCGCGGCGGATGTGGCCGGGCTCATACAGGTCGACGCCGACGCCGCCGGTGACGATGCAGCCCAGGGTGCGGCCCCAGCCGACGACGCCGGCGACCCGCTCCTCATTGATGCAGTTCTGCATGGATACAACGCAGCCGGCGGCGGACAGGTACTGGCGGATCAGGGTGGTGGCCCAAACCGTGTCGTACGATTTCACCGCCACGAAAGCGATGTCGATGGGCTTCTGCTTGGCCAGGTTCTGCGCCTCGGTGATGTGCATGGCGTTGACCTTGACCGACATGCGCTCCTGCGGGGTCATGCCGAAGATTTCCATGCCATGGGCCTTGAGCTGCTCCACATGCTCCGGCCAGGTATCGATCAGGGTGACGTCGTGGCCGGCAGCCGCCATGTGACTCCCCGCGTAACCACCGACCGCTCCGGCGCCGATAACCGCAATCCGTTTACCCATCGTATTGTCTTCCTGTGATGTAGGGGCTGAGTTCGATCAGGCGCGCATCTGCTTGCCGGTATCGCGCATCAGGATCTTGGCGTGGGCGCCGGTCACCTCGGCGTGGTACGCCAGCGCGCGCTCGGACATGTCGGCGTCAGGGCATTGCTCCGGCTCGAAATGACCATGGGTGTCGACGCCGCGCACCAGGGTCGCATGGTCGTGTGAGCCGGCAACCTGACGGACGGTGGTGGGAATATAGCGGATGGCGAAGCCGATGCGGCGCTGCGGCGACGGATTTGGATCGGAGCCGTGGATCAGGCGGACGTGGTGCAGCGACATCTCGCCGGCCTGGAGTTCCAGCATCTGCGCCTGGCGGTCGTCGACCTCGACCTCGATCTCCTGCCCGCGACTGAGCAGGTTGTCGGTGCTGAACGTGTCGTGGTGCGGGACCTGGTCCAGTTTGTGGGTCGCGGGGATCACCCGCATGGCACCATTCGCCGCGGTGCTGTCGGTCAGCGCCACCCAAGCCGTGACGACGTCGGCGGGGTCGAGGCCCCAGTAGGTCGAATCCTGGTGCCAGGACACGAAGGCCGGATTGCAGGCTTCCTTGATGAAGAACGACGACCCCCAGCACAGAATGTTGGGGCCGATCACGTCCTCGACGGCATCAAGGATGCGCGGGTGGCGCACCAGGTCGTTCAGCCAGGTGAACAGCAAATGCGACTTGTGGCGCAGCTTGCCGGCGAGAATGCCGGCGCCGGCCTCAAAATCTTCCAGCCTGCCGCGCAGGGCTTCGGCCTCGGGGCGCGGCATGACGCGAATGGGGGCGTAATAACCCTGTTCCTGATACTGGCGCAGTGCCGCCTGGGTAAGCATCTTCATGGTTTCCTCCGTCGCCTGGAAGCATGAGAAACGGATGCCATGAAAGTCAACCCGCCGGCCCTGGACCCAGCTCTGCCCGACGCGATTATCGTCATCTTTGGTGCGGCGGTGCGCCCGGATGGATACCCAAGCGGGACCTTGCGCCATCGCGTTGCCGCCGCGGCGCGGTTTGGAGCCGGATGTGGTCGGCCGCTGTTCATTCCAACCGGGGGAAAGGGCCGCTTTGGCGATGCGGAGGCAGTGGTGATGGCCCGCCTGCTGTGCGAGGCGGGCTTCCCGGAAGCCGCAATCCTGCAGGAGCGGACAGGGACCGATACGCTGTCATCCGTGCGTGCGGTTGCGCGGTTGGTGCGGGAGC
The DNA here is from genome assembly GCA_965200665.1 of Rhodopila sp. GTDB lineage: Bacteria > Pseudomonadota > Alphaproteobacteria > Acetobacterales > Acetobacteraceae > Rhodopila. The sequence goes on from OZ241370.1 coordinate 3,227,028, forward strand.
TGGTGCGGAAGGGGGCTGGGCCGATCTACGCGTGCAGCAGTGCCTACCACCTGCCGCGGTGCCTGTTGCTGTTGCGGCTTGCAGGAATTGCTGCGCGTCGCTGCCCGCCACCGCCGGTGCCGGCGGCGACGAGCCAGTGGCAGCGCTGGTACTGGCGGCTGCGGGAAACTCCAGCGCTGCCTTACGACGCGCTGCTGATGCTATGGCTGCGTGCGGCAAAGCGGGTCTGAGGTCGCCGCGGCAGGCGTCGACCTCAGACGATCGCGCGTCTAGCGCTCGTTCTCGTCGTGATCGCTCTCAACCTCGATATCCCCGCCGATCACGTCGGCATCGTCCTCAAGATCGTCGGCGGCTTCCAGGACGTCTTCTTCCTCGACATCCTCCACGCCTTCGACCTCCACATCCACATCCTCCGGCGTCGGGGCGGCCTTCTTGGGACGCTTGTCCTCGACGACGTTGCCGCCGGTGCGACGCGGACGCGGTTGCTCGATCGGCTGTTCCGTGCCGCATTTGGGGCAGACGGCAGGGGATTTCGTCAGGTCGTAGAAGCGTGTGCCGCAGGCAACGCAGACCCGCTTGGTGCCGAGTTCAGGCTTAGCCATGAGTCGATGAGGCCCTTCATGGTGGCTTTGGGCGGAAACAGGAGCGGGCGCCCATGCCACCACCAGACGGCGGTGTCAAATGGCTTATCGGTATGCGCTGCGCGTGAAGTCCGGTAACAAGCCGGCTGCTCTCTGGATAAGCGGACGTGATTTATGGATGAAGCCCCGAAAACACCGTTGGTTGCCGGCCGGCCGGTCGGTCCGCTGACCGGGCGGATCGCTGTGCCCGGCGACAAGTCGATCAGCCATCGCGCGCTGATGTTTGGCGCGCTGGCAATCGGCAAGACCCGCATCACCGGGCTGCTGACCGGGGAGGACGTGTTGCGCACCGCCGCCGCGATGCGCGCGCTGGGGGCGGAAGTGGTGCGTGATACCGACGGTACCTGGCGGGTTGCCGGGCGGGGGATCGGCGGACTGACCGAACCGGGGGATGTGCTGGATATGGGCAATTCCGGCACCGCCGCGCGGCTGCTGTGCGGTATCCTGGCCAGCCACCGGCTGTTCTCGGTGATGACCGGGGATGCCAGCCTGCGCGGTCGACCGATGCGCCGGGTGATCGATCCGCTGACTGCGACCGGCGCGCGGTTTGCTGCCCGGGAAGGCGGCAGGCTGCCGCTGGCGATTGAGGGCGCACGCGATGCAATGCCACTCGACTACCGCGTGCCGGTGCCGTCCGCACAGGTGAAGTCGGCGGTACTGCTGGCCGGGCTGAACGCGCCCGGTATCACCCGGGTCGAGGAGCCGGAGGCAACGCGTGATCACAGTGAAAACATGTTGCGTCATTTCGGTGCCGTGGTCCGGGTCGAGGCCAACGGGGCAGGCCGGATCATCGAGCTGGAGGGCCAGCCGGAACTGCGGGCGGCCGATGTCGTGGTGCCGGGGGACCCATCATCGGCGGCGTTTCCGCTGGTTGCCGCGCTGCTGGTTCCCGGCAGCAGCGTGACCATCCCCGGCGTGGGCTTGAACCCGCTGCGCACAGGGCTGCTGCTGTGCCTGGAAGAGATGGGCGCCAACATCGTCGTGCGGAACCGCCGGGTCGAGGGCGGTGAACCGGTCGGCGACCTGGAGGTCACGGCCGGCGCGTTGCGCGCGATCGATGTGCCGCCGGAACGCGCACCCAGCATGATCGACGAATACCCCGTGCTGGCAGTGGCGGCGGCATGCGCGACCGGCGTGACCCGGATGCGCGGGTTGAAGGAGCTGCGGGTGAAGGAGAGTGACCGGCTGGCCGCGACGGCCACGTTGTTGGCCGTGAACGGGGCGCGCGTCGAGATCTCGGGCGATGACATGATCATTCACGGCACAGGTGCGCCGCCAGCAGGCGGCGGGGTGGTTGCAACGCACATGGACCATCGCATCGCAATGTCGGCGATCGTGCTGGGGCTCGCGACGGCGGCGCCGGTAACGGCCGACGACGCCGGGTTCATCGACACGAGCTTCCCCGGCTTCGTCGTGCTGATGAACGGGCTGGGTGCAGCGATCGGACCGGCCGCGTGATGAAGCCGGTCATCGCCATCGACGGGCCCGCCGCAGCCGGCAAGGGCACCCTGGCTCGGCGTCTGGCGGCTGTGCTGGGGCTGCCGTATCTCGATACTGGACTACTGTACCGCGCAGTCGGGCGGCTGGTGTTGAATGGTGGCGGCGATCCAAATAATGCCGGGGCGGCAGAACATGCCGCGCGACGCTTGCAGCCGAAGGATCTGGAGCGTGACGATCTGCGGGGGCCGGAGGCCGATGCCGCGGCGGCGGCAGTGGCGTCGGTTCCCGGCGTTCGGGCCGCCTTACTGACGTTCCAGCGAGACTTCGCGACCCATTCCGGTGCGGTGCTGGATGGGCGCGACATCGGCACGGTGATCTTTCCGAACGCCTCGGCAAAGTTGTTTGTGACGGCAGGCCTGGCCGAACGTGCGCATCGACGCTGGCTGGAGCTGCGGGCGAAGGGCGTCGATACTGATATCGAAACGGTCGAGCAGGATATGCGGCGGCGCGACGCCCAGGATGCGGAGCGGGCGACTGCGCCGCTAAAAGCAGCCGACGATGCTTTCCAGCTTGATACAACCGGCCTTGATGCGGAGGCTGCGTTTCAGTCTGCACTGTCTTTTATACAGACGCGTATCAGGCTCGGTTCCGAAAGGGGATAGCATAGCTCGTCTATCGGGATTAGAAGAACTATTATGGCTCCAAAGGGAATAATGGGCGAATCGCCAACCCGGCTCCCGACAGCGTCGATGCCTACGAATGCGCTCGATCATGTTGTGGTGCGGCTGCGGCTGATCGGGCAGATGGAAGCCTGGACAATTCGCAGCGAAAGCGTGCTGCCGGCGGGACGGAAAACCAGGGCGTTACTGGCCTGTATTGCAATGGCGGCGCCGCGGCCGGTGCTGCGGGGGCGCCTTGCGGAACAACTATGGAGCCGCCGGCCGGAGGAGCAGGCGAGGGCTTCATTGCGGCAGGAAATTCATCGGTTGCTTGATGCCCTGTCGCCGGCGGAAACCGATATTCTGATGATTACCCGCGATCATCTGACGTTGCGGCCGGGTGCGGTGTGGATCGATGTTGATGAGGTGATGCGGGCGACGGCGTTGCAGCCGCATTCGCTGGCGCTGCTTGACGGTGATCTGCTGGAGGATCTGGACGGCATCGATCCGAACTTCGACGCCTGGCTGAACACCGAACGCGAACGGATCCGCGATCGTGCGCGTGGCATAGCGGAATCGATGCTGAAGGAGGATCTGGAGCCTGACGCAGCGATCGCGGCTGCGCAGCGGCTGCTGACGATCGATCGCTCGCACGAAGGAGCCTGGCGGTCGCTGATGCGCGCCCATGCGGCGCGGGGCGAACGTGGTTTGGCGGTGCAGGCGTATGACCGTTGCAGGGCTGTGCTGGCGGACATGCTGGATGCGGCGCCGTCGATCGAAACGCAGAAGCTGCTGAACGAGATCAGAGGGCCATCGCACAGCCGGCTGCCATTGCGGCCTCCGCAACCGGTCGAGGCCGAGCCGCCGCCGCCGGTTGCTGCCGTTGAGCCGGCAGTGCCGGCGGAGGCTCCACCTTCGGAGGTCGATGCAGCGGTGCCGCGCAAGCGGGAGCCCGCGGCATCGCGTGGCGGCGCCCATATCGGCGTGATGCCGTTTCGCCTGGTGGGCATACCTGATGAGGACGCTCATCTGGCGCCGGGCCTTGCGGATGAAATCACCAATGCGTTGTCGCGGTTCCGCTGGATGTTCATCGTGTCGTCGAACTCGTTGGGGCGGTTCGCGGCGGAAAACCGGGATGAGGCGGCGATCCGGCGTGAGTTCGGATTGGATTTCCTGCTGGACGGATCGGTGCAGCGGGCCGGCAACAAGATCCGCATCAGCCTGCGGCTGCTTGACCTGCGGGCGAACAACCAGATCGTCTGGGCCCGCCGCTTTGATCGCGAGACCAACGATCTGCTGTCGCTGCAGGACGAAATCGCGGCCGAGGTCGTCGCACAAATCGATCCGGAAATCCTGCTGATCGAAGCCAAGCGCAGCAGCAGCCGTGGCCAGATCGACGCCACGGCCTATGACTGCATCCTGCGATCCATTCCGCTGATTGGGCGCATGGAGCACCAGGCTTTCATGCAGGCCGGCCAGTACCTGGCGCAGGCCATCACGTTGGAGCCCGACTACGCCGCCGGCTACGCGTGGTACGCCTATTGGCACATTTTCCTTGTCGGCCAGGGGTGGGCCGACATGCCCAAGGCGATGATGGAGCGTGCCGGCGAACTGGCTGAGCGGGCGATCGTGCTAGACCCGTTCGATGCGCGTGGGCTGGCGATCAGCGGGCATGTGCGGGCGTTCCTGCACCGTCGGCTGCGCGAGGCGATGGTGCTGCACGAGCGGGCGTTGTCGCTCAATCCCAACCTTGCGATGGCCTGGGCGTTGTCGGCGGTGACTTACGCGTATGCCGGCGATCTGGAGGAGGCAGAGCGGCGCAACGACCGCTACAAGAAGCTGTCCCCGTTGGATCCGCATGCGTTCTTCTTCGATGCGTTCTTTGTGCTGATCCACCTGATGAAGCGGGATTATGAGACCGCGGTGGAGATCGGGCGGACGGTCAGCCAGTTGAATCCGTCCTTTACCGCGACCTACAAGCCTTACCTGGCGGCGTTGGGCCACCTGCATCGCGACCAGGAGGCTGCCACGATCCGCAGGCGGCTGCTGGCGCTGGAGCCGGACTTCACGGTTGAGCGATTCCTGACCAACAACCCGATGGAGCGCGAAGCCGACAAGATGCACTACGCCGAAGGGCTGCGGCTCGCTGGCATCCGCGAACGCGATCCGCCGGTGGCAAACGCGCCGATCGTGTTGCGGCCGGGGCTGAGCTAGCGGCACCAGCCTGACCGGTATGGTCAGGGCGATGAAGTTGCTCGCTCAAACAACGAGATAGAGCGCGCTGACTGTTTACAATCAGGCTGAAGGCGCTCTGGCGGCACCGGCCTGATCGGGGACGAGGTTGGCGGCCCCGTTCACAAGGTCGCAACCACGCCGTTCGGGCGTGATGGATGGCAGTTCAGGATCGGTCAGCGGGAAGTCTGCCAGCGATAGGGGCGGACCAATCGCGCGCTGCAACACGACAGTACGCGTGTAGTCAATATTGTTGAGAAAAGATTAATCGACTTGAAGTATCGACGCCGGCTGATTGCGCACCGCGTCCCGTGGATGCATCAGTTGCGTTCGATTCTGACGCCACGTGGAGACCCAGCATGCTCAGTCTGCGCTGGGTTCAGCATTGGACATGGTCACACCTGGTCAACGCCCTGTCACGCACTTGTATGGACACTGGCCAATCCGCCCGGCTCGGTTACGGTCTGCCGAGGCGCCGGCTTGCCCTCAGCGGCTGGCGGAAACCGCTACGGGGGTGCTGACGGCCACGATGATCTGCCGAGCCAAAGCCTGGGTTACGCAGAGGTAGCCGAGGTCGTTGTGATGCAGGCCGTCCGAGGCAGTGAACAGGCCAGGCTTGGCGCCCTCATCCGACCAGGCGTCCATCAAATGGCTGCGGGAGAACATGTTCACGCTGGTTTCGCGCGCAACGTGCGCAAGTGAATTCTCCAGGATGATGTGGTCCACGGCCGCCAGCACCTTGGGTGAGCGCTGATTGTCCATCAGCACCACGTCGATGCCAGCCTTCACCAGGCGTCCAACGCCCTCGGCCACCATGCGGTGGAATTCCGCCGGATCGGCGTGACGCATCGCGCCATTGGCACCAACCTGCCAGATAACGAGTTGCGGGCGGAGCGCAATCACGTCGGTGTCAAGGCGGGCCAGCTCCTCGGGCGCATCCTGGCCGCCGACGCCGCGATTGATGACGGCAAAATGTGCCGCGGGCAACGCCTTGTTCAGCGCGGCCTGGAGGATCGCCGGATAGGTATGGGCACTATCGGACGCCATCACGCCCTCGGTTGAGGACGACCCGAGCGCCACGATCAGCCCCTCGGTGCGGCCGGCGACGGCGGCGCGCAGCTTCGGTAACTGAAATGCCGGCATTGGCGGATCGCTTGGGCACACCCCGCCCGCCTGCCCGGGCAGTGGGGCAAGTAATAGTGCAGTGCAGCAGAAACGGGCGCAAATTCGGCCTAAGGTTTGCGTCTTCGTCATCGGACTTTCATCATCGAAGGTCTGCCGGCTGTCCAGTCCCATTTCGGAGCGTTGGCCGGATCAATCCGTTCCACCTTCGGCGTTGCGCCGCTTGCGCGCCGCGGCGGCATATTGGCCGCGTGGCCGTAACACCTGGGAATTTGGCCGGACGACGGTGTCGTAATAGTCGTCCCAGTCCTCCGGCCGGAGCTGCGTCAGGTCAGGGACTATCTCATAATTGTTAAGTGTGGCGTCCTCATAGACGTGGCGCGGGATCGGCTGGACCTGGAGCAACGGGTAATCCGGTTTGAAGTCTATCGGGACATCGGTCTTGGTAAGACGCAGGTTGGTGATCAGTGGTCCAAACCAGCGATCGGTCTCGACAATCCCTTCAAACGGTTCCCATCCGCCACTGCGTGGCAGGTTGGCTGGGGCTCGGACCAGCAAGCTCCAACCGGGGGCGGTGCGGACGACAAGGCCCATCCAGAGTTGGATCAGGCCGGGTTCCTGCAGCGCGCCGAGAAACGGAGGGGAGAATTCCTTGATTTCGGCCGGGGCAATGCCATCGAAGTAGTCGCGGTAGCCGGGGAATTGGACGGCGGAATTCAGCGGAAACCAGTCGCCCGCGCCCTCAAACGTCCACATGATGTCGTGCCCGTCCCATTGCACCGAAAAACCGATTGGTGGGAACAGGTAATAGCCAAAGGCGGCGGCGGACGTGGCGGGCTCGCAGTATCGGAAGGCGCGTGTGGGAAGGGAGCCGGCGGCGGAGCGATCAGCCCGCTGGGGCATGCGCGCCGTGGGGATCATGCGGTGGAAGGTGACGAGCTTCGGCTTGGCGGCTGGCTTGCCATCGTGAGTGCCGGCTGAGGTCGGATGATCCACGGAATGTCCCCGAAGGCTTTGGATACACGAACAGACCGGCCCGTTGAGGCGCGGTCTGCGATCTTAGCGCTGAAAGCGCTGCGCTGAAATTAGCGACGGGTGGGAAGGGAGGGAGCAAAGCCACCCATGCGGACCTTGGAGGCGTCGGTGGTGACGAGTGTCGGGGCGAAACCGCCCATGCGAACCTTGGAGGCGTCGGTGGTGGCGAGCGTCGGGGCGAAACCGCCCATGCGGACCTTGGAGGCATCGGCGGTGGCGAGTGTCGGGGCGAAGCCGCCCATGCGGACCTTGGAGGCGTCGGTGGTGGCGAGTGCCGGGGCGAAACCACCCATGCGGACCTTGGAGGCGTCGGTGGTAGCGAGCGTCGGGGCGAAGCCGCCCATGCGGACCTTGGAAGCGTCGGTGGTGGCGAGTGTCGGGGCGAACCCGCCCATGCGGACCTTGGAGGCGTCGGTGGTGGTGAGCGTCGGGGCAAAGCCGCCCATGCGAACCTTGGAGACGTCGGTGGTGGCCAGTGTCGGCGCGAAGCCGCCCATGCGGACCTTGGAAGCGTCGGTGGTGGCGAGTGTCGGCGCGAAACCGCCCATGCGAACCTTGGAGGCGTCGGTGGTGGCGAGTGCCGGGGCGAAGCCGCCCATGCGAACCTTGGAGGCGTCGGTGGTGGCGAGTGCCGGGGCGAAGCCGCCCATGCGAACCTTGGAGGCGTCGGTGGTGGCGAGTGCCGGGGCGAAGCCGCCCATGCGAACCTTGGAGGCGTCGGTGGTGGCGAGTGCCGGGGCGAAGCCGCCCATGCGAACCTTGGAGCGTCGGTGGTGGCGAGTGCCGGGGCGAAACCGCCCATGCGGACCTTGGAGGCGTCGGCGGTGGCGAGTGTCGGGGCGAAACCGCCCATGCGGACCTTGGAAGCGTCGGTGGAAGCAAACTGGACGGAGGGGCTGGTGAAACCGGACATTTGCGTGACCTTTCTGTGACTACATTCTCAAGATCGTGAACCGCTTGGAAACTCGTTTGCGATCCGTTGATGGAGACATATTCACAGAACGAGAATCTATTATCGTTTTTTTGACGTTATCTTAACGTCAAATCGTCGCTGATTCGGTTATTGGAAGAAGATAGTTCGGTGCAGTAAATCCAGAATTAGCTGAAGATAAATCAGCCAGATTTGCTCAAAGGCCGAGAATGGTATCGAACCGTAAGAATAATCCTGTTTTCGGGGCAGGGTGACTGCGTCCAATTCAATGGATTGCGCACAAAAAGAAACTCGGCCGCCCGAGGGCAGCCGAGTCTCAGAAGCCGAGATCGTTAATGGTGTTAATTCAGGCCGCGGTGCCGCCAATCGTCAGGCCCGACAGCTTCAATGTTGGCTGCCCAACGCCGACCGGGACACCTTGGCCCGCCTTCCCGCAGGTGCCAATTCCGGGATCGAGCGCCATGTCGTTGCCGATCATCTGCACCTTGGTCAGTGAATCCGGTCCGTTGCCGATCAGCGTCGCACCCTTAACCGGGGCCGTAACCTTTCCGTCCTCGATCAGGTAAGCCTCGCTGGCGGAAAAAACGAACTTGCCGGACGTTATGTCGACCTGTCCGCCGCCGAAATTGACGGCGTACAGCCCCCGCTTCACCGAAGCGATCATCTCCGCCGGCGTGTGTGGACCACCGAGCATCACGGTGTTCGTCATGCGGGGCATGGGGGCATGGGCGTAGGATTGCCGCCGCCCGTTGCCGGTGGCGCGCATTCCCATCAACCGTGCATTCAAGCGATCCTGCAGATATCCTACCAGGATCCCATCCTCGATCAGCACGGTCCGGTTGGACGGCGTGCCTTCATCATCGACGGTCAGGCTGCCTCGCCGATCGGGCATCGTTCCGTCGTCGATTACGGTCACGCCCGGTGAAGCGATGCGCTTGCCCATCAGATCGGCGAACGCGGAGGTCTTCTTGCGATTGAAATCACCTTCCAGTCCGTGCCCGATCGCTTCGTGCAGCAGGATGCCGGGCCAGCCTGAGCCCAGGACAACCGGCATTTCACCCGCCGGGGCCGGGCGGCTGTCGAGATTGACGAGCGCCTGACGCAATGCTTCGTCAACAGCGCCACGCCACGTGGTCTCCTGCGTGACAAAATCGTAAGCAAAGCGACCCCCGGTGCCGTGACTGCCGGTTTCACGCCGGCCGCCTTGCTCGACGACAAGCGAGACGTTCAGTCGCACCAGCGGGCGAAGGTCAGCGACGCGGGTGCCATCGGGGCGCAGGATCTGCACGGCCTGCCACTCGCCGCTGATCGAGGCCATCACTTGCTTGACCCGCGGATCTTTGCCGCGAGCGTAAGCGTCAATTTCGCCCAGCAACGAGGTACGCGCCGAAAAGTCCATGAGGCGCAGCGGGTTGGCGTCGGAGTAGAGGCGCGCATTGGTGGCGCGTGGCGGTTCGGCGACGACCCCGGCATGCCCGGAGGCGATCGCCGAGACAGTGGCGGCGGCGCGGCGCAGAGCATCTTCGGAGATTTCACCGGAATGAGCGTAGCCGGTTGCTTCACCGGCCACGGCACGCAAGCCGAAGCCCATGCCGGAATCGAAATTGGCTGAGCGGATGTTGCCGTCGTCGAGGCTGATCGACTCGCTTTCCCGATATTCCAGGAACAATTCGCCGTCGTCGCTGCCATGGAGCGCACCGTCGACGATACTGGCCGCCGTAGCCTGGTCCAACGCGGCATCCGTTCGCTCGAAGAACAGCTTATCGGTGGCGGCGATGGCGCTCATGGTGGCGATCCTTCAAACGGTTGAGGCAGATAAATGGTATCCCCTGCCGGTTTTAACTACCAGGGCGATTGACCGGCGGCCGGTCCGTGACAGCGGCATGGTCGCTGTGGGCCTGCGTCGCCGAGGTTCCGAGCGAATTAACGATCCTGGAACGGGGTAGCGTGAAGCGCGCATCGGTCCCACACCCCGGCTGGCTGCTCAGCGTCAGTTGCCCGCCATGCGCGATGACGATCGCACGAGCCATGAACAAGCCCAACCCAGCCCCGGGATAGCGCCGGGACAATGAGCCATCGAGCTGTGTGAACGGTTCGAACACCCGCTCCAGATCAGACGTCGGAATGCCGATGCCCGTGTCGACGATGGACACGAATAGCCCTCCATCCGGCGCCAACCCAGCCTCGATCACGACAGAGCCACCGGCATCGGTGAATTTGACGGCATTCGACACGAGCTGCGACAGGGCCTGGGTGATCCGGCGTTCGTCGCCGCGCAGCCGCGGCATATCCTCGGGCACATGGGTGATAACCGACACTTCACCAGCCCGCGCGGCATTATCGGCCTGGCCTGCGGCGGAAGAAATGGCCTTGCCGATATCGACGACCTCACCGTCCGGATCGAAGCGGCCGCTTTCGATACGGGCGACGTCCAGGATGACATTGATCAGCGACAGTAGCTGCTTGCCGGCATGATTGATCTGGCCGCTGTATTCCGCCACCAGTTCGCCCGATACGGACCTGTTGTCGCGGAGCAGCACGTCGGAGAACCCAATGATGGCATTCAACGGGGTGCGCAATTCGTGGCTCATGGTAGCCAGAAACCGGGACTTGGCGAGGTTGGCGGCTTCGGCAAGCTCTTTCGACCGGCGCAGCTCCTGCTCGCCGCGCCGCATCAGCGTGATGTCGCTGAAGGTGCTGATCCAGCCGCCGCCTGGTGCCGGATTTGATTGCGCGAACAGGACGCGCCCGGTGCGTGTGGTAATCTCCCGTCCGAACGGCACGGCGCGGTCGAGTTGCAGCAGTTGGCGTGCCTGATCGACCAGCTCCGCTGACGCCCCAAAATGGCCGAACTTGGACATTGCGTTGAGGACATCGGTCTCGTGCTGGCCGGGCACCAGCACCTCCTCGGGGAGATCGAGCAGTACGGCGACGATGGGATTGCTGGCGACAAGGCGCCGATCAGGTCCCCACAACATGACGCCTTGGCGGATGTTGTCGAGCATGGTCGCCATATCTTCCGCCCGGCGCCGCAATTCGGTCTCGGCATGCACAAGGGCGGAGATGTCAGTCACGACGCTGATATGGCCACCATCCGGCAGCGGGGCGGTGCGGACGTCGATCGCCGTGCCGTTGGGGCGGACCCGCCGACGCATCTGGGGCCGGGTGATGTCGTGCGCCAGCTGTTCCGTGAAAACGGCATCGGGCTCGCCTGGACCGTATTCGCTGGCGTCGGCGCGCCGGCGGATCACTTCGGCCAACGTGTCGCCGATAGAAAGAGGGGCGCCCGCCATCACTCTATTATAAGTGTCGTTGAACATGGCGACGCGCCGGTCGGGACCATAGACGCAAATCCCGTGCGGAACGTTCAACAGCACAAGGTCAAGCATGTGGGCCCGGCGGCGGGCCTCGTCCTCGGCTTGGGCCTGCGGCGTGATGTCGTTGATTGCGATGGTGCAGCCGCCGTCGGGCAGCAGATCGAATACGACGTCGATTGAGCGCCCGTCGGCGTGTTGATGACGTGTGGTCCAGTGGCGATCAAACGCGCGAGTCCGCCAGGTAGCGATGAAGGCGGCCCCATCGGCGGTGGCATACTCCGCCCGCTCGTCCATCGCTCCCATCAGGGCATCGAAACTGCTGCCGACGATGAGCCGGTCGGCTGGCAAGGCCAACAGGGCCCAGAAACGCGGGTTTGCCAGCAGCAGGCGGCGGTTGCCGTCGAACACCGCCAGCCCGATCCACAGCGAGGTGAACGCGCCGCCGATCTGCGAGTTGACGGCCTCGGTCTCGGGTCGGGCAACCAGCGGCGCCGTTGTTTCGATCACCGTTACAATGTAGCCGCCGTCTGGCATTGGCGTGTTGTAAAGGTCGTGGCTGCGGCCGGCGTGGCTGTGCCGGCGCAGTCGGCCCAATTGGGTCCAGTCGGCTGCCATGATTGCCGCGACCTGTGCTTCCGGGCCGCCCGGGTCATCGACGCCGCTCAAGGCGGAGGTTCGCACCGCATCCGCGACCCGCGTGCCAGGCGGGAAGGCATCCTGCGGCAGGCCCAGTGCTTCGCGAAAGGCACGGTTCATCAGCACAATGCGCCCTGATGCATCGACGACACCAAGGCCAACAGGGATCGCGTTGAACACGGTCTCCGGCGAGACCGTGAGCACATCATTCATCGGTTCGTGGTTTCCAGAACCTTTTGGGTCTCGATCCGCCGGCGCGGCTCAGCGGCGAGGCTATGGACAAGCACCAGCACGACGGTCAGCAGAACAACGGCGCCACATTGGTGCATGGTTGCGACCGGGACGGGAACCACGAGCAGCAGAGTGGTCACGCCAAGGGCGTACTGAACGGCGACGGCGGCGGCCAGGCAGGCCATCAGCGGGCGCGATAGGCCGCTGCGCCAGCCGATCGTGGCGAGTACCGACACCAGGATCGCCGTGAGTGTCGCCAGCAGCCGATGATCAAACTGCACCGCCGCCACGTTCTCGGTCAGGTTGCGGATCAGCGGATTCAGGCTGGCATATCCGGGCGGCACCAGATGCCCATCCATGAGTGGGAAGGTATTGTAGCTGAGTCCGGCATGCAGGCCGGCGGTAAATCCGCCTGCGACGATAGTGAGGCACACCATCACCAGGCTGGCTGTCGCCAGAACGCGAAGCGGTCGCGGCACCGGCACGCGATGACGCTCCGGGTGCAGCGCGGACAGTCCGGTCCAGACAATCGCGGCATACAGAACCAGCGCCAACCCCAGATGAATAACCAGGCGATAGGGCGATACGGCGGTGGTGTCGGGCAGGAAGCCGGACGCTACCATGAACCAGCCGACCGCACCCTGCAGGCCACCGAGAACGAACAGCAGCCCCAGGCGAGGCAACAGCCGATATTCGATCCGGGCGGTGGCCCAGAGGACGAGCATCGGCACCAGGAAGACCACACCGATCAGTCTTCCCCAAAGTCGATGGGTCCATTCCAGCCAGAAGATATGCTTGAAGCCGGCGAGCCCGAAGCCTTCGTTCACCAGGCTGTATTGCGGGATCTGCTGATAAAGCGCGAACAGGCGATGCCATTCGGCGTCCGTCGTGGGGGGAATGGCACCCATCAGCGGCGCCCATTCCATAATCGAAAGCCCGGAACCTGTCAGCCGCGTGGCGCCCCCCAATACGATCATCACCATGATCATTGCCGCCACTGTGAAGAGCCAGATGGCTACAAGCCGACGACTCTGGCGCGTTGCAGCGCGGTCCATCCGTGAGGCACCCGGAAAGTCGTGGACGTCGAAGGGCATTGAGGGACTATAGAGGGTCGCTTGGGGTTTAAGAAGCGTTTCAGTGTGTTGCCGAGGGCGAGCTGAGGGTTGTTTCTGGCGGTGAGATTTCATATCCGGGCGGTTCTGCCTTCGACGATTGCATCTTAGCTGCCGGCCACCTCGCCGACGAGACGGGCGGCTTCGGCGCCCTTGATCCTGGCGATGTCATCCTGGTATTTCAGCAGCACGCCCAGCGTTTCATCTACATCCCCGGCTGTCAGCTCGGTTTTGTTCAGGTAGGTGAGAGCCTGCGCCCAGTCGATCGTCTCGGCCACGCCTGGCAGCTTGAACAGTTCCTCGCCACGCAGGCGTTGCACGAAGCCCACGACCTGCTGGGCCAGTGCTTCCGGCACGCCCGGCGCCTTGGTTGCCAGGATCGCACGCTCCCGCGTGGCGTCTGGGTAGGGGACCCAATGGTAGAGGCAGCGACGGCGGATCGCGTCATGGACCTCGCGCGTGCGATTGGAGGTCAGGATGACGACCGGGCGCGTCGCGGCGCGGACGGTGCCCAATTCCGGGATCGTAATCTGGAAGTCAGCGAGAAGTTCCAGCAGAAACGCCTCAAACGGTTCGTCGGCGCGATCGAGCTCATCGATCAGCAGCACGGCGGGCGGCAGGTCCGGGTCGATCGCCGACAGCAACGGGCGCGCTTGCAGGAATGCCCTGGTGTAGATGTCGCGTGACAGCTCGTCACGGTCGGTCTGGCCAGAGGCTTCCGCCAGGCGAATCGCCATCAACTGGCGGGCGTGGTCCCACTCGTAGGCGGCAGCCGAGAGGTCCATGCCGTCGTAGCACTGCAGCCGGACCAGGCGCCGGTTCAGCCCGGTGGCCAGCACCTTGGCGATTTCCGTCTTGCCGGTACCGGGCTCACCTTCCAGCAGCAACGGGCGCTGCATGGACAGCGCCAGATGCACGGTGGTCGCAAGCTCCAGATCGGCGATATAGCCGTGATCGGCGAGCAGTTCGGCGGTGGCGGCGACGCTGGTGGGAAGCGGTGTCACTAAAGCATGCTTCCCAGCATCAGCAGCACCATCACGGCAAACGCGGCGGACCCGATCCAGGCCGCCAACGGCAGGCCGAAAGGTTCGCGGGGGATCAGCGCCCAGATGGAGATCGCTGCTGGCTGCAGCGGTGCAGCGACCCGGGTCGGCGCGGCGGCGGCTGGGACGGGCCGTGCTGTTGCCGAGCTGGCTGTTGCCGAGCTGGCCGTTGCCGAGCTGGCCGTTGCCGAGCTGGTCGTTGCCGAGCTGGCCGCTGTTGAGGTGGCGGTTGCCGGTGTTGCGGTAGCCGAAGTGGCGTCTGATGGACTGGCCATAGCTGGTGTTGTCGCTGCCGCTGGTGGTGGCGACATCGCCTGCACCTGCTGGCTGAACCGGTCGAAGAACGCATCGGCCATCTGTTTCGCAGTGGCGTCGATCAGCCGGGCGCCAAGCTGAGCAAGCTTGCCACCGATCTGGGCATTGACGGTATAGGTCAGCAGCGTGCCGGGGCCATCATCCTGCAGCGCAACGTTGGCCCCGCCTTTGGCGAAACCCGCTGGGCCGCCCTGGCCTTCGCCACTGATCCGGTAGCCGTTCGGCGGGTCGATGTCGGTCAGCTGGACCTTGCCGGTGAAGCGGGCGGACATCGGGCCCACCTTGACGGCCGCGGTCGCCCGCATCTGGTCGCCTTCCAGCTTCTCCAGGCTTTCACAGCCGGGTATGCTGACCTTAAGCACATCCGGATTGTTCAGTGCTTCCCACACGGTTTGCCGCGGGGCCGGAATGCGCCGCTCGCCCGTCATGTCCATGCGAATACTACCCCTTGTTCAGCCCGGCGCTCATCGGTCCCACCGTCGGTCGGGCCGAACCGCGTGCGCCCTTGCCGTCACATCGGTTATTACCGGCAGGGTCGGAGCCATGCAACAGACCCACATTGAAGGTGGTGGTGCTGCAAGACAACGCAGCGGTGAGGGTCGCGATCCTGTGTGGCGGCCAGACCGGCGGGCAGGCCCAACCCGGTCGCGCGGAATAAGACATGGCTGCGGTGGCCGACGATCAGCCCCGGGCAGCCTGCGCCATGCGCAACAGTTCCTGGCGGACCTCACCGGCGTTCTTCACAGGGGCTGACCAGGCAAACCGCAGGACAGCCTCGCCTTGCGCAAGGTCAAACCCATCGATGTCGGCAGTGACCATGCTCCACGCGCCGCCTGACCCTGCGATCGCCGCCAGTTCGCCGGGCTGGTCGCGATTGCACCGGGTCAGGATTGTCTGCTCCGCTTCCAGCAGCGCCGTAACTGAAGCAGGGTTAGGAGCCAGTTCAACGCCCTTCAGCCGGAACGCCCGTCCGAAACCGGCGACAAACAGCCCGCTGGCCGGAACAATCCGCCAGGTCGCGAAGTCGCTGAAATCGGCATAAAGCATGGCGTAAGGATGCACCGCGAGATAGCGGGCTTTGAGGGCGGCATCATCCACCACCTCCGCAATTCCGGTGATGCCCACGCGCGGCGTGGTCTGCGGATTGGTTCCCTGCGCCGGGCCCGTCACCATGACCGAACAATGCGGGTCAACGGCGAGGTGCCTGGTATGCTCCGACAGCCGCGACAGCAACACCAGCAAGGCGCCATCCGGCATGCATGCAGGCGTGACCAGCGACGCGAAAGGCTGACCCTTGGCCACAGTGGCCAGGCAGCCGCTGCGCGCGGCTCGCAACAACTTGCGCGCCTGCCAGGCTGCGTCGTCAGTGGCGGGCGTATCAGCATTCGGTGCAGGCGCCATAATCCGTTCACTCCCCGTCCGCAATCCGCCCACAATCGTGTCTCATATCCGAGGCTGGCTCACCTCGTAGTGGCTTATGCTATGGTGGCGAACGGACTCGCAAGGAACACACGATGAAGCAGACCATCGCCCTGGTCGACGACGACCGCAACATCCTCACCAGCGTTTCGATGACCCTGGAGCAGGAAGGCTTTACAGTCCGTACCTACACAGATGGTGAAAGCGCTTTGCAGGGTCTTACCGCTCGGCCGGTCGATCTGGCCGTGCTCGACATCAAGATGCCGCGTATGGACGGGATGGAGCTTTTGCAACGGCTGCGTCAGCGAAGCTCAATCCCGGTGATCTTTCTCACCTCCAAGGATGAGGAAGTCGACGAACTGATGGGCCTGCGGCTTGGCGCCGACGACTACATCACCAAACCGTTCAGCCAGCGCCTGTTGCTGGAGCGCATTCGTGCGTTGCTACGCCGGAATGAGGCGGGGAAGGCGGAAGGTTCGGGGACGGCGCCGGGCGGGGTGATGACGCGCGGTGATCTTGTGCTGGATGAGACCAAGCACCAGTGCACCTGGAAAGGCAACGACATCCAGCTGACCGTCACTGAATTCCTTTTGGTGAAGGCGCTGGCCGCCCGCCCGGGGATGGTCAAGAGCCGCGATCAGTTGATCGACGCCGCTTATGGCGAAAACATCTATGTCGATGACCGCACCATTGATAGCCACGTCAAGCGTATCCGCAAGAAGTTCCGCACCGGGACCGAGGAATTCAATCACATTGAGACGCTGTACGGCATCGGCTATCGCTACAAGGAGCAGTAATTGCCCGATGGCACCATGCTTTCGGGGCTGACACGGTCGGCCGCACCCCTGGCACGATTCCGCCAACGCTGGATATCGCCGTTGCTGCGCCGTATTCTGTTGGTCAATGCCCTGCCGCTGGCGCTGCTGGTGGTGGCGCTATTGTATCTCGACCAGTACCAAAATGGTCTTCTGGAGGCCCAGGTCACAGCGCTGCGGGAGCAAGCACGGGTATTTGCCGGTGCGCTGGGTGAAAGTGCGGTGCGCACCACCGATCCGGACAATCCCAAGCTGGTGCCGGAAGTCGCAGTGTCGCTGCTGCGCCGGCTGACGGAACCCACGCCGGACGCGCAGGCGCGGCTTTATGCGCCTGATGGCACCGTGCTGGCGGACTCACGCCGGCGGGAGGGGCCGAACGGCGTCATCACCACCGAACCGCTGCCGCCGCCGCCGGAGCACAGCGCAGCGCTGGCAACGATTGGCTGGATCTACGACCGCATCCTGGGATTGCTGCCGCACACTGCGCCTACCCCGTTGGTCGATACCACGCCCTCGGCTGGGGGGCCGGACTGGCAGCCGGACGTCAAGGAGGAGTTGCGGCTGAACAGCGCCGGCAACAGCAATGAAACCGCCCCCTACATCCGCCGCACCAAGGACAACCGCCTTTTGGTCACGGTTGCCGTGCCGGTCGAGCGTGACAAGCACACGGTCGGCATCGTGTCGCTGACGCGGGAAGCGCGAGAGGTCGACGAAAGCCTGTTCACGGTGCGCATGTCGATCCTGGCGCTGTTCGGCATGGCGCTGGGACTGACGGTGCTGCTGTCCTGGTATCTGTCGCTGACTATCGCCCGCCCGATCCTGCGCCTAGCCGAGGCCGCCGCCGACATGCGCGAAGGAAGAGGTCGGTCGGGTAGCGTTCCGCCGGCGCTGCTGCAGCGACGGGACGAGGTTGGTGTGCTGGCGGCGGCGTTTTCTGATTCGTCCGCGGCATTGTGGGCCAGGATGGATGCCACCGAACGCTTCGCGGCCGACGTGGCGCATGAGATCAAGAACCCTTTGTCGTCGATCCGCAGTGCGATCGAGACGATGCGTCGGATCGAGGAGCCGAACCGCCAGCGCCAGTTGCTGACGATCATCGCGCAGGATGTGGTACGGCTGGACCGGTTGATCAGCGATGTGTCGGATGCGTCCCGTCTGGATGCCGAACTGTCACGCGTGACCGCCCAGCCGGTCGACGTCGTGCCGATCCTGCGGACTTTGCAGGAACTCGACGAAGCCACCCGCGATCCCGACGATGATCCGAAGCTGCAAGTCGTCGCGCCGCCGACCGGGTTGAAGGTCTGGGCAGTGGAAGACAGATTGGTCCAAGTATTGCGCAACCTGATCGGCAATGCCCAGTCGTTCAGCCCACCGCGTGGGCGCATTGTCGTGCGGGTGCGCGATGCAGGGGGGATGGCGGAACTTTGCGTTGAAGACGAGGGGCCAGGTATTCCCGACGCCAACCTGGAGCACATCTTCGACCGATTTTATTCGGAGCGGCCAAGTGGGGAAAGCTTCGGCCAGCATTCGGGCCTGGGATTGTCGATCAGCCGGCAGATCGTCGATGCTCTGAACGGGCGGATTTCAGCTGAAAATCGTCGCGATGGCAGCGGCCGCGTGCTGGGCGCCCGGTTCATTGTCCGCCTGCCGATTGCGTGAGAAACTCACGTTTTCGTTACCTCAAATAATTCGAGAGCGGTATAGGGTCGTCTTCGGCCCGGTTGTCAGTTAAATTATCGTGCATGGCAAACGAGCGGGCCAGTTTTGTGCTTTAACGTATGGCACCCCGCAACCAGCACTCTGCTTCATGGGAGGCACCCATGCCGTTTGATGGACTTGGTTATGTAAGCTCAAAGACTTCAAGCCCTGCTGAGCCTTCGTTTTGGACGCGCCTGTCCCACCTCTTGTTTGGCGCGCCGCCGATATCAAAAGAAATTCCGCTGCAGGCGTTCCAGCCGATCTCCCCTGGTCAGCCGGACGCCGTTACGCTCCAAGTTCTGACAGTTGGCCGAGCGCTGATCGAGGACCGAAAGGATTGGGTGCAGCGCCGGTATGAAACGCGAGATGGGCGCCGGTGCGCCGTCGGTGCGCTAAGGGGTGCGGCGAGGTTGATGAACCTGCATGGCCCGCAGACTGGAGCAAACACGATCCTGCTTTCCGTGGCGATGGGCCGGGGGTTCAACGACATCGAAAGCATGAACGATAATTCCAGCCACCGTCAGGTGATTTCGGCGTTCGACGAAGCCATCGCACGAGCTCGTCAATACACACAATAAAATCCGCTAACGGCTCGGCCCGGGTTAACGGGCCAAAGCGGAATCCTGCGATCAGGAACTTGTGGTCCGTTGCGTGTGACGGAAGAGAAGCTTGGTGCCTTCAAAACACGCGACAGCTCATTTCTGTACACTACCGATTATGAAGTACAGCTCCTACGTGGCCGAGGCCATCAAGCTGCTGATGCAATGCCGCTGCCAGGGAAACGGCTCCGCCGGCACCTAGGCCAGAGTCCCCACTGCTTGCGCCGATCAATCCGTCCGTCGCGCCTGGAGAAACCTTGCCACCCTGCCCAACCCGGTCAGGGTGACGTTGCTTCAGCGGGAGTAGGGCGAGCCGTAGCCTCCGCGCGGATATTGCGGCGGTGGCGGCGCTTGCTGGTAGTAGCGACTGCCGGATGGATCGAAGGCGTTGTCCAGCTGCCGGATCGGCGTCGATTGGTTGACGGGCGCATAGGGGTCGGATGTGCAGCCACCCAAGGCGAGCGTGGTGAGGAAGATTGACAGAACCCAGCAGACCGGGACCTTGCGGTTCATCGTTTCAGCCTCCTTGCAAAATGCTCCGGAATGACTCGGATCAGGCGGCAGCACCGTCCAACCCGGTTCCGGCCAAAGCAGCATCCCTGGCTGGGCCAGGCAGGTCATAACCTTGCTCGTTTTCACATCGAGATTGAACCTGCCGGGTGCTTCCAGTTCGGGCTTGAAACGCTCCGGCAGGCTCAAAGGCTGTAACGGCTATTGCATCGAAAGGTTCAAACAACGACGCGTGTGACCCTATGGCGGCGTAATTTTCAGCCAGACAGGTGTGCGCTGCAATCTGTTCTTGATACCATCCCGCGTTATTTGTCCTTGCCGTTATCGCCGATCTGGCGCCAGGCGCGGCCGGTCCTTGCGAGCAGTGCGTCGGCGTCGGTGGGACCGTCGCTGCCGGATGCGTAGTTCGGGAAGTTTTCCGGCGTCTCCGTTCCCCAGGCCTCCAGGACCTTGCTGACAACGCGCCAGGTTTCCTCGACCATATCGGCCCGGTTGAACAGTGTCTGATCCCCGGTCATTACATCGTAGATCAAAGTTTCATAGCCGATGTTGGGTTCCTTGGGAAACCAATCGGCATACTTGAAAGCCATCCGCACGGCGGCGAGATCGACGACCGGGCCTGGACGCTTGACCTCGAACTGCAGCGCGATGCCTTCGTCCGGCTGGATCTGCAGCAGCAGCCAGTTAGGTGGCAGGGCGGCGACGTTGGTGTCCTCAAACGGCGCGTAGGGCGCGGGCTTGAAGCGGATGGCGATTTCGGTGAAGCGGCGGGACATGTGCTTGCCGGTGCGCAGGTAGAATGGCACGCCGGCCCAGCGCCAGTTGTCGATCGCCAGTTGCATGGCGACAAAGGTTTCGGTCTTGGAGTCCAGGGCAACGTCTTTTTCCTGGCGATAGCCCGCCACGCCATCGGGTCCGGGACCGTATTGACCGCGCACTGCGTTCTCCGGTTCCACCGTGTGCATGGCGGTGAAGACATCGCTCTTGCGGTTGCGGACGGCCTTGGCGTCAAACCCGGCCGGCGGTTCCATCGCCACCATCGCCAGAAGCTGGAACACGTGGTTTGGCACCATGTCACGCAGCGCGCCGGTTTTCTCATAGAACCGGCCGCGCGATTCCACGCCGACGGTTTCCGCCACGGTGATCTGGACGTGGTCGATCCGGTCACGGTTCCACAGCGGCTCAAACATGCCGTTGGCGAAACGCAATGCCATGATGTTCTGGACCGTTTCCTTGCCGAGGAAATGGTCGATGCGATAAATCTGATGTTCCTCGGCACAGCGCAGGATCGCTGCGTTCAACGCCTTGGCCGAGGCCTGGTCGTGACCAAACGGCTTTTCGATCACCACATGGCGCCAACGTTCAGGCTTGCTGCCGTCCCGGTCCCAATGTTCCTCGAACAGGCCGGCCTTGCCCAGATGGGTCACCACCGGGGCGAAGAAGCGATCGCCGATGGCGAGGTAGAACAGGCAGTTGCCGCCGCTGTCCTTGTTCTGCTCGATCTGCTGTTTCAGCTTGTCGTATGTGGCGTCATCGTTCAGGTCGCCCTTGATGTAGGCGATGTGGCCTGTCAGGCGTTTCCAGGTGTCTTCGTCGACTTTGTCGATGCGGCTTTCGCTGGATGCCTTGCCGACAAAGCTTTCCATCATCTTGTGCAGGCTGTCGCGCCAGCTATTGGCGTCGAGATCGGCGAGGTCGACACCGATCAATTCGAAATGCTCCGGCAGCAGGCCGGTGGTGGCAAGGTTGTACAATGCCGGCACCAGCAGGCGTTTGGTCAGGTCTCCGCCGGCGCCGAAGATGACCATGGCACAAGGGCCGGGTGGCTGAGCGGTCCGTCGTGGCGGCGCCGCCATGACCTCCCCTTGAGGATTGACGGTCGTTGGCTTGACGTCGGTCGCGTGGGTGTCTGGCATAGCTGACAAGATGAGGGCCCCTGGTCTTATGTGGCTACACGTTGGGGTGAGCGGGTTGATACCAGGAAGGCTTGCGCTTCTCCCGGAACGCGGTGGTGCCTTCCAGGCCTTCGGGCGAGGCGCGCTGCGTCCAACCCTCGTGCGCAAGCATTGAGACCTG
Source organism: Rhodopila sp. (assembly GCA_965200665.1). GTDB lineage: Bacteria > Pseudomonadota > Alphaproteobacteria > Acetobacterales > Acetobacteraceae > Rhodopila. Next base: position 3,248,859 of record OZ241370.1, read on the forward strand.
ACGCTCGTCCAGCAGCAAGTCGTTGGCGCCGAGAAAGCTGCGCTTGGTCATCGCAATGGCTGTCGGGCTGCCCAGCTTGATCGCATCGAGCACGCCGGCAAGTTTGGCCTCCATAGCGTCGGCGGCGACAACTTCGTGGATCAGGCCGATGCGTTCAGCCTCCTGGGCGTCAAAGCGTTCGCCGGTCAGGGCGTAGCGGCGGGTATGGCGCAGCCCGATGGCGTTGACCATGTGGGTGGAAATCGGGGTGGGCGCGACGCCGACGCGGATTTCCGTAATGCCGAATTGCGCGTCAGGCGTGGCAAAGGCGACATCAACGCAGCACACAATGCCGACTCCGCCGCCGAAACAGGCGCCATGAACCAGTGCGATCGTGGGCTTCGGAAACTCGTTCAGCAACTGCATCGCGCGCGTCGTGGCGACCGAGGCGTCGTAGTTCTGCGGCGGCGGGTAATGGGCGACTTCGCCCAGCCAGCGAATGTCGGCACCGGCCTGGAAGTGTTTGCCGGCGCCGCGGATCACCAGGCAGCGAACCGCGGGGTTGGGGGCAAGCTGGGTCAGTCCGGCGATGAGGGGGTTGAGCAGGTCGGCGTTGTAGGCGTTGCCTACCTCGGGGCGGTTGAGCGTGACGGTGGCGACGCCGCTGGCATCAATGGCGAGGAGGACTGGTGGCTGGGTCATGGCGGGATCCATTTGAGGCAATCGTCGCTGATTGGCGGCCGTTTCAGGGGGGCGTGTCAATTGCCGGGTGTGCCGGCGCGTTCAACCCAGTCACAAAATGCCATTGTGGCTGGTTCAGTGAGTTGGGCGTGCGGGAGATAGGCGTAGTAGCCGCGCGCGGGAAGACTGAGCCGTGGGAACGGGGCAACCAGCCGGGCGGCGGCAAGGTCGTCCTCGATAAGCGCGGACGGACCCATGGCTACGCCAAGACCATCGATAGCGGCCTGGATGGTCAGGTAGAAATGATCGAGCGTCAGCGATGCGGCAGGCAGCAAGTTTGGACTGCCTGCCATGATCAGCCAATCCTGCCACAGCCTGGGCATCGTGGTGACGTGCAGCAAGGTATGCTTCTCGAGGTCACTGACATTCATGAGGGGGACGCGTTGCAGCAGGCGGGGACTGCAGACCGGTAGCCGGTGCTCGTCGAACAATCTGCGCGTGGTAAAGTCATGGAACGTGTCGGGCCCGCCGCGGATGACCACATCAAACGGCTCCGCCAGTGCATCGAGCGGTTCATTGGAGGTGGTCAGCCGGACCTCGATATCCGGATGAGCGGCGCGGAGCGAGTCCAGCCGCGGCAGCAGCCAGCGCAGGCTGAAGGTGGCAAGCGCGTTCACGCGCAAAATGGTGGTCGAGCGATCGTCCTGGCGTCCCTTGTGACGCCGGGCGGCGGCGGCAAGCCGATCGAGTGCCGGCGCGGCTTCGGCAAGAAGTTCAATGCCGGCCGGCAGAAGGACGACTCGGCGGTTCATGCGGCGGAACAGCGGCGGCGGGCCCAGCCAATCCTCCAGCAGGCGGATCTGCCGGCTGACCGCGCCGTGGGTCACCCCCAGTTCGTCGGCTGCCTGCTTGAAGCTGGCGAGACGGGCGGCGGCCTCGAACGCCCGGATGGCATTGAGTGGCGGCAGAGGGCGACGTGGCGCAGTCATCGTCGGATGAGATTTGCTGACCTGAGGCCGGAGAATTAGTCGTTTGTCACGAAGTGCCGGCACACACAATGTCGATGCGTGAGGTTTGCACGACTTTGGAGGGAGCGGCATGAGTGGGATTTCGGTGGTGCGGTCGTTCGGCGGTGTGTTCGTCCGTGGCTCCCACGCCGGGCGCACGCTGCTGGTGAGTGGCGTGGCGCATGCGCTGCATGACGGCTATACCGACGCGATCTACGTGTTGCTGCCGGTTTGGCAGGCCGAATTTGCCCTGGGCTACGGGGCGCTGGCGCTGTTGCGTGGGCTGTATGCCGGTAGCATGGCGGCGCTGCAACTGCCGGCCGGGCGGCTGGCGCAACACATGGGCGGGCGGGTGGTGCTGGCCCTGGGAACGGCGATCGCCGCGGCCGGCTATGCGTTGGCCGGATTCTCTGGCGGGCTGCTGGGGTTGTCCGCGGCACTGGTGCTGTCGGGCATCGGGTCGAGCACGCAGCATCCGATTGCCTCGGCGGCGGTGTCACGGGCCTATGGTCAGGCGGCACGAACCCCGCTGGGAGTCTACAACTTTGCGGGCGATGTGGGGAAGGCGGCGATTCCGGCTGTTACCTCGCTGCTGCTGATCCTGATGCCGTGGCGGCGGTCGCTTTGGCTGCTGGCTTTAGCGGGCCTGCTGATTGCTGTCCTGATCGCGCTGATGCTGCCGCCGGTTCGCGAGGTCCGCCATGAGGAACGATCGGTGGCCGGGGGCGGTCGGGGCGGATTTTTGCTGCTGTTCACGATCGGCGTGCTGGACACCGGCGTGCGCATGGGGCTGCTGACCTTTCTGCCGTTCCTGTTGAAAGCGAAGGGCGCCTCGCTGCCGATCACCGGGCTGGCGTTCGCCGCGGTGTTCGTCGGCGGCGCGGCGGGGAAGTTTCTGTGCGGATGGTTTGGCGGTCGGTTCGGCGTGCTGCGCACCGTGCTGCTGACGGAAGGCGGAACCGCGGTCTGCATCCTGAGCGTGCTGGTGTTGCCGCTGTTGCCGGTGTTCCTGCTGCTGCCGCTGCTGGGGGTGATGCTGAACGGCACATCGTCGGTGCTGTATGGGACGGTGCCGGAACTGGCGCCGCGGGCACATGCCGAGCGGGCATTTGCGTTGTTCTATACCGGGACGATCGGATCAGGGGCAATCGCGCCGGTGCTGTTCGGGGTCCTTGGGGATGCCTACGGTGTCACCATCGCCACGGTCGCAACTGCGGCCACCGCGCTGGCGATATTTCCACTGGCCTTGGCGCTGTCGCCGCGTCTGGCGGCCAACGAGGGCTAGGCTCAGGACTCAATTACGTCCACCAGATGACGAGCATGGCGAGGAGGACGGTTGCGCTGAAGTTACTTGCCAGCTTGTCGTATCGTGTTGCCACCCGGCGCCAGTCCTTCAGGTGTGAGAACGCGCGCTCGATGAGGTTGCGTCGTTTGTAAGCCACGGTGTCGAACGGCGGGATAGTCTTGCGGCTGGCATTCGGTTGGATCACGGGTGTGCTGCCGCGCTCGGTCAAGAACAGACGGAGCGCATCGCTGTCATAGGCGGCATCGCCCAATACCTGCTTGGCGGGCGGCAACGGTTCGAGCAGAGGGACCGCTGCTCGAACCGTTGCCCATCTGGCCGGGGCTGAGTTGGACCGCGACTATACGGCCTGTGGCGTCGCAGATCGCATGGATTTTGCTGGTTCGTCCGCCTCGACTGCGTCCGATGGCCTGCGCCGAGGCCCCCCTTTTCCGCCGGCACTGCAGCGATGTGCTTTGCTGGTGGTGCTGTCGATGCAGAGCAGGCTGCTCTCATCCAACTTGACCAGTTGGTCCAGCATGTCTTGCCAGATGCGATCTTTCGACCAGCGATTGAACCGGTTGTAGACCGTCGTGTGCGGACCAAAGATCGCAGGGCAGTCGCGCCACCGGCAACCGAACTTCAGGACATGCAGGATGCCGCTGATGATCTCCCGGTTGTTGCCAGGCTTCACGCCACGTCGATGCATCGGGATCAGAGGCTCGATCGCCGCCCACTGCGCGTCTGTCAGCCAGAATTCGTTGGCCATCTGCTTCACTCCGGTAATTACGGAGTTTGAATCAGAGCCCATCGAGCCGCTGCAATAGCTAAATTGAGTTCCGAGCCTAAGGCCGGGGGACTAAGACAGGGGGGCTAAGGCCGGAGGCTGGGACCAGTGAGCATGGCTGACACGCCACGGCGTCGGCTATGATCCGGTCACCGGTGCCGCGGCGCGCTGACCAACCGTCGCCAAGCCGGTCGGCAGCACCGACTGATCGTAAGGTGGGAGACCCGTAAGGATGGAACGGACAGCACAAGCGAGGTCGCGACAATGATCGGCCTGACCCCGATTGGCACCTTGCAGACGCCGTGGCGCAGCGTGGCCGACTGCCCGCGCAACGGTCGCCAGCCAAATCCGGCGCCGGGTTGTCTCGCACATGTGCTGCCGGCATTTCAGGAAGGGCTGGCGGGGCTGGAAGGATTCTCCCACCTGATCCTGTTGTACTGGCTGAGCAAGGCGGAGGGGACGAAACTGATTTTTACCCCGCCGTTCGATGCGCAGCCGCGCGGCGTGTTTTCGACACGGGCCCCGTTTCGGCCAAATCCGATCGGGATGTCAGTCGTAGCGTTTGACGGGTTCGAGGCGCCGGGGGTGCTGAAAATCCGTTATCTGGACTGCACGGACGGCACCCCCTTGCTGGATATCAAGCCCTATCTGCCGACAACGGACAGCCAGCCGGCTGCGACGATGGGATGGCTCGATCCGCATGCCACCCGCAATCGCAACACCGGCGTCAGTTGAACCGCGCCGCGACCGCCGCAGGGCCGCCGCCAATACGGTTGTTGGTGGCGTTCATGTTCTGCCAGGCGACTGCGGTAGTCAGCGTCGGCAGAATCAGGCTGGCGTGCGGCGGCCTATGTTCTCAATGGCCTGACGCACCGGCGGATCGAGCTGGGCTGAACCATCAGCCAGCTGGGTGATGATCGCCCGCCGCATTCGTTTGTCCCAGAACTTCAGGATATGGTCTTCGATTCCGGCCACCGCGGAGTCGGGCTTCTGCGACTGGAAAAAACGGCCGATCTGATTTGCCATATAGGCCAGTTTATCATGCGACATGACGCACCATCGGTGTGTTTATCCTGTCCAGATGCGTAAATACTTCGAAGCCATCCGAGCGGGCAATGCCGACCAGGGTTATTCCGGCACTCTCGGCAGTCTGTATCGCCAGGGACGTCGGGGCGGAGATGGCGACGACGACGGGGGCACCGAGCGTCGCCGCTTTCTGTACCATTTCGACTGAGACGCGACTTGACAACAGCAGCAATCCGTCCGCGGCCGGTACACTGGCACGCATCAGCGCGCCAGCCAGTTTGTCCAACGCATTGTGACGGCCAACATCCTCGCGCAGCGCGACCAGTCCTTGCTCATGGGTCCAAAATGCGGCGGCATGAACGGCATGAGTAACGGCGTTCAGGATCTGCGCCGCCGGCATTGCACGCATGGCTTCCTGGATCATGGCCGGGGTGAAGCTGCGGCCGCCCGTCACCACCGGGGCGGGGCGAATCGCCGCTGCCAGGCTGTCCAGGCCGCACAGACCGCAACCACTGGGGCCGGCAAGGCGGCGCTGGCGTCTGGTCAACGCATCGAGGCGTTCGGAGGCGAGATCCATCCGGCACTCGATACCGTCGGGCACCTCGACGATCTCGAGCGCCAGAATGTCCGACTGCTGCTGGATGATGCCCTCGGACAGGCTGAAGCCGTGGGCAAAATCCTCCAGGTCGGTGGGGGATGCCAGCATAACCGCGTGGGTCGAGCGGTTGTAGGTCAGCGCGACGGGGGTTTCCCGCGGCACCAGGCGCGTACCATCCTGGGCGGACCCGCCGCGCCAGGCTACGCGAGCGGCGGGTACGGCGGCGTCAGTCACCGGTCGGCAGCGCGTCGATGCGGCGATTTTCAGCAGACAGGGCGCCGTATTCGACCTGCCACTCCGATGGGCTGTTCGATGGGGCGATTTGGACCGCCGTCACCTTGTATTCCGGACAGTTGGTTGCCCAATCGGAGTAATCGGTCGTCACAACGTTGGCCTGTGTCACCGGATGGTGGAAGGTGGTGTAGACGACACCGGGCGCCACGCGTTCGGTCACCAGCGCCCGCAATGTCGTTTCGCCCGCTCGGCTGCGCAGGCGGACCCAGTCGCCGTCCTTCACCCCGCGTTCCTCGGCATCGTGGGGGTGGATTTCCAGGATGTCCTCGGCATGCCAGACCACGTTGGCAGTGCGGCGGGTTTGGGCGCCGACGTTGTACTGGGACAGAATGCGGCCGGTGGTCAGCAGCAGCGGGAAGCGGGGGCCGACCTTCTCGTCGGTCGGTACGTATTCGGTGATGACGAAGTTGCCCTTGCCGCGGACGAAGCCATCCATGTGCATGATCGGGGTGCCCTCGGGCGCGGCATCGTTGCACGGCCATTGAACGGCATCGTGGTCGAGCTTCTCGTATGTAATGCCGGCGAAACCGGGGGTGGTGCGAGCGATCTCCGCCATGATTTCGGACGGATCGTTATAGTGCATCTTGTAGCCCATCGCGTTGGCGATCGCCTGGGTCACTTCCCAGTCGCCCAGCCCGGCGCGCGGTTCCATAACCTTGCGGACACGATTCACCCTGCGTTCGGCGTTGATGAAGGTGCCTTCCTTTTCCAGGAAGGTGGCGCCGGGCAGGAAGACGTGGGCGTAATTCGCGGTCTCGTTCAGGAACAGGTCATGGACGACGACGCATTCCATTGCGGCCAAGCCGGCGGTGACGTGTTTGGTATCGGGGTCGGACTGCACGATGTCCTCGCCCTGGATGTAGATCCCCAGAAAGCTGCCTTCGACGGCGGCGTCCAGCATGTTGTTGATCCGCAGGCCAGGTTCGGGTTCGAGTGTAACCCCCCATTCCTTCTCATAGATGCCGCGAACGTCGGCCCCACTGATGTGGCGATAGCCGGGCAGTTCGTGCGGGAAGCTGCCCATGTCGCAGCTTCCCTGCACATTGTTCTGGCCGCGCAGCGGGTTCACACCCACGCCTCGGCGACCAATATTGCCGGTGGCCATGGCAAGATTGGCGATGCCCATAACAGCGGTGCTGCCCTGGCTGTGTTCGGTGACACCCAGCCCGTAGTAGATCGCGCCGTTGCCGCCGGTCGCGTAAAGACGAGCGGCGCCGCGAACCAGCGCGGCCGGCACGCCGGTGGTGGCTTCCAGCGCCTCCGGGCTGTGGCGGGGTTCGGAGACGAAGGCGGCCCAGTCGGCGAAGGCCTCGGGGTCGCAGCGTTCGGTCACGAAGTCCCTGGCGACCAGGTTCTCCGTCACGATCACATGGGCCAGCGAGGTCAGCATGGCGACGTTGGTGCCGGGGCGCAGGGCGAGGTGGTAGGCGGCCTCGACGTGCGGCGTACGTACCAGGTCGATGCGGCGGGGATCGATGACGATCAGCTTGGCGCCCTGGCGCAGCCGTCGCTTCATACGGGAAGCGAACACCGGATGCGCATCCGTCGGATTGGCGCCCATGACCAGGATAACGTCGGAGTCATCGACACTATCGAAATTCTGAGTGCCCGCCGAGGTTCCAAACGTCTTGCCCAAACCGTATCCGGTGGGTGAGTGGCAAACGCGGGCGCAGGTATCGGTGTTGTTGTTGCCAAAGGTCGCCCGGGCCAGTTTTTGCACCAGATACGCTTCTTCATCGGTGCAGCGTGACGAGGTGATGACGCCGATCGAATCCTTCCCCGCTTTTTCCTGGATGCGCTTGAATTCCGACGCAACCCGCCCGATCGCGACGTCCCAGCTGACTTCGCGCCACGGGTCGGTGATCTTTTCGCGCATCATCGGGGACAGGATGCGGTCCCGGTGCTGGGCGTAGCCCCAGGCAAAGCGACCTTTGACGCAGGAGTGGCCGTGATTGGCCTTGCCATCCTTCCAGGGGACCATGCGCACGACCTGGTCGCCGCGCATCTCGGCCTTGAAGTTGCAGCCGACGCCGCAATAGGCACAGGTGGTGATGACCGAGTGCTCCGGCTGGCCCATTTCCACGACGGACTTCTCCATCAGCGTGGCGGTCGGGCAGGCCTGCACACAGGCACCACAGGAAACGCATTCGCTGGTCAGGAAGGGCTCGTCCATTCCGGCGGCAACCTTGGACATGAAGCCGCGGCCCTGGATGGTCAGCGCGAACGTGCCCTGGACCTCCTCGCAGGCGCGCACGCAACGCGAGCATACGATGCACTTCGAAGGGTCGAAGTCGAAGTAGGGGTTGGAGGTGTCGGTAATTGCCGACAGGTGGTTCTCACCCTCATAGCCGTAACGAACGTCGCGCAATCCAACCTCGCCGGCGGCTGTTTGCAGTTCGCAGTTGCCGTTGGCCGAACAGGTCAGGCAGTCGAGCGGGTGGTCCGAGATGTACAGCTCCATCACCCCGCGCCGCAGTTTGCGCAGGTTGTCGCTGACGGTGTGGACTTTCATGCCGGGTGCCACCGGCGTGGTGCAGGAGGCGGGCGTACCGTTGCGACCCTCGACTTCGACCAGGCACAGACGGCAGCTTCCAAAACTGTTCAGCGAGTCGGTCGCGCACAGTTTCGGAACCTTGATTCCGGCTTCCATCGAGGCGCGCATGATGGACGTGCCTTCGGGCACCGTGACGGCGCGGCCGTCAATCGTCAGCGTCACCGCCTGCTCGCTGATGACTTCGCGGGTCCCGTAGTCGATCTCCTGCACCATCGGCATCGGCGGAGCTCTCCTTGTCTGGGCACCCGACCGCCCTGGGCGCCTGGGCGCTGGGGGGGCCGGAGCCGGTTATGTCTGCGACCGGTTACGTCTGCGACCGGTTATTCTGCGGCCAATTTATTCTGCGGCCAGTTTATTCTGCGGCCAAATGTTGGCCCTGCCGGAAATCTTCCGGAAAGAAATTCATCGCGCTGAGCACGGGGTAGGGGATGAACCCGCCCAACGCGCATAACGATCCAAACTTCATCGTGTGGCAAAGGTCGCGCAGCAACTCAAGATTGGCGTCGACGTTGCGACCTTCCAGGATTTTATCAACCGTTTCCTGCCCGCGCACCGATCCGATGCGGCAGGGCGTACACTTGCCGCAGGATTCCGCGCCGCAGAACTCCATGGCGAAGCGCGCCTGGCGAGCCATGTCGACGGTGTCGTCGAACACGACGATACCGCCATGTCCGATCAGGCCGTCCTTGGCGGCAAAGGCCTCGTAGTCGAACGGGGTATCAAACAGCGCGGGCGGAAAATAAGCGCCCAGCGGGCCGCCGACCTGAACGGCGCGAACCGGTCGGCCGGACAGGGTGCCGCCGCCGATGTCGTTGACCAACTCACCCAGGGTCACGCCGAAGCCGGCTTCGAAGATGCCGCCATAGCGGATATTGCCGGCAAGCTGAATCGGCATGGTGCCGCGGGAACGGCCCATTCCCAGTGCCTGATAGGCGTCCGCGCCGTCGCGCAAGATGACCGGGATGGTGGCCAGCGTAATCAGGTTGTTGATGGCGGTCGGCATCCCGAACAGACCGTGATGGGCCGGCAGCGGGGGTTTGGCGCGCACCTGGCCGCGGCGGCCTTCCAGACTCTCCAGCAGTGCCGTCTCTTCACCGCAGACATAGGCACCTGCGCCGACCCGCTGCTCGATGTCGAAATCCGCGCCGAGGATCCCGGTCACCCGAGCGATGGCCAGGGCCTTGTCGAAGGTGGCGATGGCGTGGGGGTATTCGGAACGGGTGTAGACATAACCTTTATCGGCCCCGATCGCGAGGCCGGCGATCGCCATGCCTTCGATCAGGCAGAACGGGTCGCCCTCCAGCAGCATACGGTCCGCGTAGGTGCCGGAATCACCTTCATCGGCGTTGCAGATGATGTATTTGCGGGCGCCCGCCGCCTCGGCAGTGGTCTTCCACTTGATCGCGGTTGGAAACCCAGCGCCGCCGCGCCCGCGCAAGCCGGAGGCCATCACCGTCTCGATTATTCCGGCAGGGCCGAGGGCTCGTGCCTTGTCCAGGCCGGCCATGCCGCCATGGGCCCGGTAATCGTCCAGTGACAGCGGGTCGACAATGCCACAGCGGGCGAAGGTCAAACGGTTCTGGCGGGCCAGGAACGGGATCTGCTCCGGGGCACCAAGGCGCAGATGTTGCGCCGAACCGTTCAGCAGACCATCCGCCAGCAGGCCGGCGACATCGGCTGGCTCGACCGGCCCGTAGGCGATACGCCCCGCCGCTGTTTCGACCTCGATCATCGGTTCGAGCCAAAATAGCCCGCGGGAGCCTGTGCGGATTACATCCGCATGATCTGCCAGCGCTGCGGCGACTTCGTCCGCACCGAGTGAAAGTGCGGCCGCGTCGCAGGGAACAAAAACCCGGGTCAAGCCAGCGTCTCCAGCATTCGGTCGATTTTTTCCGGGTTCAGTCGTCCGACCGGCCGGCCGTCGACCAGCGCTGCGGGGCCGGTCGCGCAGAGGCCGAGGCAAAAAACCGGCTCCAGCGTCACGCCGCCGTTTGGCGTTGTTTCGTGCCAGTCGACCCCCAGCATCTCACGCAGATGGGCACCGGTCGCTTCGGCACCGACCGACTGACAAGCCTCCGCCCGGCAGACATGCAGCACGTGGCGCCCCAGAGGCACCCGCCGGAATTCATGATAGAAGGTTACGATCCCATGCACTTCGGCCCGGGAAAGATTCAGTGCGGCGGCGACCAGTGGCTCCGCATCAATCGGGACGTAGCCGAAGGCAGCCTGCAATGCGTGCAGGATCGGCAAAGCGGCGCCTTCCAGGCCGCGATATTCGGCGATAATTGCGTCCGCGCGCTCTTTGTTCCATGGCTCGAATGTCGCCATTCCGCCCCTCCCATCCGGGATACAGTTGGTAATTCTACAGCGTTTAGACGGGGATATGGTGTGGAATGCAAGAAAAGGGAGCCATGCGACGATAGAAAATCCCTATCGATAAGCGGGGCCGTTGTCCTTTTCCATGATCATCAGGGCACTGCGCAGGCGCATGATACCGCTCCGCGTCTGGCCGTGGTCGCACATCTTCTGGCCCTCGGTTGTCAAATCGCTGGCCTCATGCGGCACCGGAACCGTGGCCAGGCGCACCAATTCGGTAATCCGGTGCAGCAATTTCTGACAGTATTCCGGCGTGTCGGTGGTCACTTCCATGGGTGACGACGCACCCGAACGAAGCTGCGCCGCAACCGGTGCGACCGGGGTCAGAAGCCAAATGCCCATTGGTAAACAGGCACTGGCAAAACAGAGCGCACGCATCCGGAACATATAGCAACATTTGCCACATCCGGGCTCTCAACGCCCTGTTTCAATCGTGACAAAGACGTTAGCTTGTTCGAATGGCGTCACGGCCAATTCCTGAGGCTGCGAGCCGCAGTTCGCCACCCGGCAGATCCGGACGCCGCCCCGGCGGATCACGCTCTCCCAGCCAATCAATTGCCCACCCAATCAATCGCCCAGCCAATAGTACTCTCCTGGCCTGTCACACGCTCGCAGCCGGTCAGGCGCTATGCCGGCACGCGAACAGCAATCTGGCGCACCTCGGCGGCTTCCGGCAGCGGCAGCGACAGGATCGCCCGCAGTCCGGGGCGATTGTCCTCCAGCCGGAATGTCCCGCCATGCAACTGGGCGACTGCCAGCACCAACGACAGCCCAAGCCCCGACCCCGGCGTGCTGCGCGCAGCCTCGCCCCGGAAGAACCGGTCGGTGGCCTTTTCGCGGTCCTCAAGCGGGATCCCGGGTCCCTGGTCATCGACAGTGACGAGTACGGCGGTGGATATCGATGTGATGACCTGCACTGTTGCGTGGTCCGGTGAGAACTTGAGCGCATTGTCCAGCAGGTTCGCGATGGCCTGCTGCAGCATCGCCTTGTCCCCGAACACCGGTATCGAATTCGGCGCCTCGACGCGCAGGACAATGCCTCGCTCCTCCGCCACCGCGCCATATAGGTCAACGACTTCGGCAAGCAATGGGGCGAGGTCAAAGCGGGCAAAAGAGGAGCGGCGGGACCCAGCCTCGATCTCGGCGATGCGAAGCAGTGCCTGGAACACGCCCACGATCCCGTCCAGGTCCATCGTGGCGCGTTCGATCGCGGCGCGCAGGTCATCAGCGCATTCCGCGTGCAGCGCGGCATCCTCCAGTCGCGTGCGTGCCCTGGTGATCGGGGTGCGCAGGTCATGGGCAATGGCGTTCGAGACCTGGCGCACGCCATCCATCAGCCGGCCGATGCGGTCGAGCATATCGTTGATGACCTCGGCAACCTGGTCGAACTCGTCGCCTCGGCCGGTCAGCTTGACGCGCTGCGCGAAATCGCCGCCGGCGATGGCGATCGAGGTCGCGGAAATATTGGCCACGGTGCGGCGGAACAGGCTGCGAATGACCAACGCCCCAACGGTTGCCATCAGGATCACCACGACGGCAGCCCACAGCAGCGCGTCGGTCAGCATTTTCCGCAGTTGCGCGCGCACCTGGACGTCCCGGCCGATCAGCAGGTGATAACCGCCCGGCAACTCGTATCGCTGCACCGTGGCGAGTGATTTCATGCCGGCGCGCACCACCGGCAGCTCATACCAGGGGCCGGTCTCCGTTACGGCGGTTGGCCAGCTTGCAAGGTTTCCGGCGATCCGCTTCATGTTGGGATCGGTCAGCAGGTAGATCGCATCGTCGTCGATGTTCTGCGCCAGGCGATCCTCGATCGTCACCACCAGCGCTGGCAATTGCCCGTCGGCCCAACGCTCGGACAGGCCTTGCGCGTCGGCGTTGATCGCGGCCTCGGTCTGGCGATCGAGCAAGCCCGCCGTCGCCCACCACAGGAACATTGCAAGAGCGGTCGCACTGACCGCCAACAGGATGGCATAGACCACGCCGAAACGGAATCCGGCGGAGCGGAACAGGCCACAATCGATCACGACGCGCCGCCCGGGCTGGCCAAACCTGCCTGGCCAACGGCGGCCGGACAAATCGTAATTCCGCGCACCACTGCGCTTCGACACCGAGGCGCACCCTGTGCCACCGCCGCCTCCCTTGCACACAGTGGCCCGTATACTACAGCTGTTCTGCCCGCAGCATGTAGCCGGCATTACGGACGGTATGGATCAGGCCGGTGGGAAACGGCTTGTCCACCTTCTGCCGCAAGCGAGAGACGTGTACGTCGATCACGTTGGTTTGCGGGTCGAAATGGTAATCCCATACGCCTTCCAACAGCATGGTGCGGGTCACCACCTGGCCGGCGTGCCGCATCAGATACTCCAGCAGGCGGAATTCGCGCGGCTGCAGATCGACCTTCTGGCCGGCGCGCTTGACCTGACGGGACAGCAGATCGAGTTCGAGGTCTTCGACGACCAGCTTGGTTACCGGACCTTCGCCCTTGCCACGGCGGTTCAGGGCCTCAACCCGGGCGAGAAGTTCGGCGAAGGCGAACGGCTTGGTCAGATAGTCGTCGCCCCCGGCCTTCAGGCCTTTGACGCGGTCATCGACCTCGGCCATGGCCGACAGAATCAGGACCGGCACCGCATTCTTCTGGCTCCGCAAGGTCTCCAGGATCTTCAACCCGTCGATCCCGCCAGGCAACATCCGGTCGAGGATCACGGCATCGAAGGTCTCGCTGGCCGCCATGAACAATCCGTCGCGGCCGTTGTCGGCGTGCTCCACCACGTGGCCAGCTTCGCGCAAGCCGCGCACGACGAAGCCGGCGACATCCTTGTCATCCTCGACCAACAGGATGCGCATATTGCTCTCCTCTCTCGTTTAGCCTGCGTCGCGTCTGCAACGCTGCGTGACCGGATCGCCACATGTCGATCCGCATACGCTTCGCAACCCGGGTTTCGCCACCGGCACTATATCACTTGATCCGCGCTGCGCATCCCAAAGGATCGCGACGCGCCCCTGGTCAACCGGCACTCTGCTCTGCGGGCCGGCGGCCGACATTCACCGGAATTTCCATCTCCCGCCCCTGCCGGCGGACGGTCACGCGCACGGTGTTGCCCGGCGCCACCACCGCCACGGCGCGGATCAGGCCGCGGGAGCTGTCGATCTTGTCGCCGTTGACTGCCAGCACCACGTCGCCCGTCTTGATGCCGGATTTCGCCGCCGGCCCGGCGCGGTCCACACTGGCGATCGTCACGCCGCCTTCGCGGTCGTCGACGGCAACGCCAAGCCAGCCCCGCTCGATCGTGCCTTTGCTGAGAAGCTGGGTCACGATGCGGCTGACGGCCTCACTGGGGATGGCAAAGCCGATGCCGACGGATGCACCGGTCGGGGAGACGATGACGGAGCTGACGCCGATTACCTGCCCGTCCATGTTGAACACCGGGCCGCCGGAGTTGCCGGGATTGATCGGCGCATCAAGCTGCAGGAAATTGTCAAACGGGCCGGAGCCGAGGTCGCGTCCTTCCGCCGAGATGATGCCGACGGAGACTGAACCACCCAGGCCGAACGGATTGCCCGCGGCGAGAATCCAGTCACCCACCTCGGCCCGGCGGGAGTCCCCCCAGGGGACGCTGGGAAGGGATTCCCTGCTCTCCACCTTGATGACCGCCACGTCGGTCAGTTCGTCGCGGCCGATCACCTTGGCGGGCAACTGACGGCCGTCGGTGAGCGAGACGACGATCTTGTCAGCGTGGTTGACCACATGGTTGTTGGTGACGATGATTCCAGACGGATCGACAATGAAACCCGATCCGGCGCCGGCGACCTGCTGACGCTGGTTGCCGAAACGGCGCCGGAACTCCCGGCCAAGCGGCGTGTCTCGAAGTTCGGGCGGCAACTGGCTGAGCACTTCACCGCCCGACACGGTTTCCGTCACGGCAATATTGACCACTGCCGGCAGTACCTTCTTGACCAGCGGTGACAAGCTCTCGGGGGCGGCGCGGGCGGTTGCAGATTGCGGCGAACAGGCACACGCCAATAACCCGAGGCTCAGGACAAGGCTGCGGGAAAACCGTTGCCAGGACACCAGCACGGCTTCGGAGGGCATCAGCCGGGTCGGCGATGAGGTGGCTGGCATGATTGGAACTGGCACTCCTGACCGTCGAGGCGACTGGAGGCTCAGATGGCATGAGATTCGTGCTGTAACAAGGCCCGTTCGGACGGATCGGCTACTGCGATCAGCATGGGGCACAGGAATTGAGGTGTTGCGATCGCCGCTGGTCTTGGCTCGTCTTGCGGTCACCCAAGTGGATACATTGACCGTGACGTGAACGCATCATGACGTGCCGGTATCGTGATGTCATGCCGCAGCGGGAACCGGCCGGATCACCCTGTGCGCGGATTGCCGCCGTCCTCGGGCCAATTGTGCTTTGGGTAGCGTCCGCGCATGTCGCGCCTGGCGTCGGCCCAGGCGCCGTTCCAAAATCCACCGAGGTCTGCGGTCAGCGCGATTGGCCGCCCGGCCGGAGACAGCAGTGCGAGCCGCAATGGAACGCGTCCACCCGCCAGCAAGGGTGTCGTTGCCATGCCGTAAAATGCCTGCGCCCTGGCGGAGGCAAGCGGCGGGGATTGGGTATAGTCGATCGCTGCCCGACCTGCCGGCAATTCCAGGTGGGTCGGCAAGTCGCGGTCCAGCCGTGCGGCCAGCGCCCACGGCATCAGGCCACGCAGGACTGCATACAGGTCCAGTTGTGCCATGTCGGATAGCCGGGTCAGACCGTGCAGATGGGGCGCCAGCCAGTCCTGGATCGCCGCCTTCAATCCCGCGTCGGATAGATCCGGCCAGTCCGCATCCGGATCCATCGCGTGCATCAGCGCCGCGCGGGCCTGCAATTGGCGCGTGCCGTCAGTCCAAGGCAGCGGCCGGAGCTCCTGGTCGGCGACGGCTTTGGCCAGCAGGCTTGCGACCTCCGCCGGCGCCACGGCTTCAGTGCGATCCGACAGGATCAGGCTGCCGAGGCGACGGCGACGACGGGCCAGGACTGCGCCGGAGACCGGATCGAAGCCGGCTTCCACCTGCTCTGTCATCTGCGCCGCGAGAACAGGCGGCAACGCATCCGGATCGAGTGTGGCTGCCAGTCGGATACGCGAAGCGGCCTTCAGTTCCAGCGATGCGGCCACCAGCAATCCAGCCTTTGCCAGCGGATCGGTGGCAGGCAGGCGGGCGCTGCCACCGCCCGACAGCCGGAACGATCCCGGCTCGCCGCGCCGCTGGGCGATCCGGTCCGGAAATGCCGCGGCCAGCAGCCGGCCGGGGTCGCCGTCCGGCGTGATGTTGCGGGGCACACGCATGCGGCGGCGGTACTGGTCGGCGGTCTGGCGGATGCGATGCAGGGCGCCGCGGTCGGCGTTGGGGTGGCCATGGGCAATCGCGGCCAGACGCGTGGCGATGTCGGCCGGTGCGTCCTGCGACCGCAAGGGGTCACGTTCCTCCAGCAGCGCCGCAAGATCAGCCGCAAGAGCCGTACTCGGCTCGGTTTCCGCTGCCAGCATCATCGCCGCCAGCCTCGGATGAGCGCCGATCCTGGCCATTTCGCGTCCGGCTTCGGTGATGCGTGCCTGGGCATCCAGCGCCCCGAGGTCCTTCAGCAGGGCGGCAGCGGCAGCCAGCGCCCCGGCTGGCGGGCGGTCCTGAAAAGCGAGGTCGGCGGGTGCCGAACCCCAGGCGGCGCAGTCCAGCACCAGGCCGGACAATTCGGCCTCCAGGATTTCCGGACGGTCGAAGGCGGGTAGGCCGCGGTGCAGCGCGGTCGACCAGACACGGATCGCAACCCCGGGGCCTTCCCGGCCGGCCCGACCGGCACGCTGGTGTGCAGCGGCACGCGAGATCCGAGCGGTGGTCAGGCGGGTCAGTCCGGTGGCGGCGTCGAGGCGCGGGGTGCGTCGCCAGCCGCCGTCGACAACGACCCGCACGCCGGGGACAGTCAGTGAGGTTTCCGCTATCGACGTGGCAAGGACGACCCGGCGGGTGTCGGCATGACGCAGGGCCCGATCCTGTTCGCCCGGGGGCAGATCGCCGTGCAACGGCAGGACCAGCGCGCCGCATCCATCAAGGGCAGACTGCGTGCGGCGGATTTCCGCCATGCCGGGCAGGAACGCCAGGATGTCGCCGGTGTGCTGTGCCAGGGCATTGCGGATGGCCCGCGCGACCGCATCGGACAAGTCGCGCACATGGGGAATGTCGCGCGGCAAGTGCTCGATGGTGACCGGATATTGGCGCCCGGCGCTTTCGATCACCTGCGCGTCCATCAGGCCGGACAGGCGGGCGCCGTCGGCGGTGGCGGACATCGCGAGCAGGCGCAAATCGGGGCGCAGCAGGCGTTGCAGGTCCAGGCAAAGGGCCAGTCCAAGGTCGGATTCCAATGAACGCTCGTGGATCTCATCCAGGATAACGGCGGCGACACCATCCAGGCCTGGATCGGATTGCAGGCGGCGGAGCAGCAACCCCTCGGTGATGACCTCGACGCGGGTTTCGGCTGATCCGGCGCCGTCGAGGCGGGTGCGGTAGCCGATCGTCTTTCCCACCGGCTCATTCAGCAGGAAAGCCATCCGGGCTGCGGCGGCGCGGGTGGCGAGCCGTCGCGGCTCAAGCATCAGGATACGTCCGTCGCCACGCCACGGTGCTTCCAATAAAGCCAGTGGAACCAGGGTTGTCTTGCCGGCGCCGGGCGGGGCAACCAGCACGGCGTTGCGTCCGGCGGCCAGCGTGGCGTGCAGGTCAGGCAGCGCTTCGGTTACGGGAAGGTTGTGGTCGGTCACGATCGGCGAGTGATAGACGATCCGTGCCCGACCGTCAGCACCCGCTGCCGGCACGGTCCTGAAACGGCCAGCAACGGATGCCGAACAAGGCCGTGTTCGCGTTCGCGGGCGATGAAGCCGTGCCTGTCATGGTCGTTTTCGATTAGCAGCGGGCTCCCTTTACCTGCCCCGGTTCATCCGGAATACTCCGCCGCAAGGGTCTCCGGGTTGCCGGTCACCGTGAGCCCCAGCGCAAATGACCGGCAGGGAGCAACGACATGTCCATCAGCCGACGCGAGTCGCTCGCGCTTGCCTCCGCCTCCATCGCGGCGGCTTCCATCCCGATCATCGGCGCCCGCGCGGCCGTGACCGACGTACCCGCCGCCAACGTCAAACCGCTGGACTACAAGCTGGAAAAAGGTGCCGAACTGCGCGTCCTGCGCCCCGCCAAGTTCATCGACCCCGACGAAGTCTTCTGGCGTGAAAACACCAAGAAATACACCGACGCCACAGGTATCCCGGTTCGCGTTGACTTCATCAGCTGGGAGGACATCCGGCCGCAGACTGCAGTGGTCGCCAACACCGGCGCCGGCCCTGACATCGTTGTGGGCTTCAGTTCCGACCCGCAGATCTATGCCTCCAAGATCGCCGACATGACGGACCTCGCCGACTACCTCGGTGCGAAATATGGCGGCTGGCAGGAATTGTCGGTACTGTATGGCACCAAGTGGAAAACGAAGGAGTGGATTTCGATCCCGATCGGCGGCGGCGCCGGCCCGGTGGTTTACCGGCAGTCCTGGGTCAAGGAGGCCGGCTACGACAGGATCCCCGACGACCACCAGGGGTTCCTGCAACTCTGTCAGAAAATGCAGAAGATCGGTCATCCGTTCGGCATGTCCCTTGGTCATGCTTTGGGCGATGCGAACGGTTTCGCCAACTGGCTGCTTTGGTCACACAACGCGATGCTGGTCGACGAGTCGGGCAAGATCGCACTTGATTCCAAGGAGACCCAGGCGGCGTTGAAATACGCGACCGAACTGCAAAAGACCATGGTGTCCGGGACATTGTCCTGGAATGACTCGGGCAACAACAAGGCCTTTGCGTCGGGTGATGTCGGCATGACCTTCAACGGTGTCTCGATCTATTACTTTCTCAAAAACTCGCCCGACTCCAAGTTGAATCAAATCGCCGCGGACACGCAGCATCAGGCGCTGCCGAAAGGCGTTGCGGCAAAATCGCCAATGTCCGCCACGCCGATGAATGCAATGGTGTTCAAGCATACCAAGTATCCCAACGCCGCGAAGGACTACCTGCGCTTCATGATGGAGTCGGATCAGTATGGTCCCTGGCTGTCCAACTGCCTCGGCTACTGGTCGAACTCGCTGAAGGCTTACTCCAAGATGAAGTTCTGGTCGGAGGACCCCAAGCTTGCGCCCTACGCCGCCGGCATGGACACCCCCTACTACGATGGCTTCAGGGGTCCGGTGACCCCGGCGTCCTCCGCGGTGACCGCGAACTACACCGTGGTCGACATGTTCGCTTCCGTCGTCACCGGCAACGCCACGCCGGAGGATGCCGCCAAGCGCGCCGCGCAGCAAGCCGCGCGGTACTACAAGACGACATGATCGTTTCATGCGTAGCCAGACTCTTCAGGCACCGGCGTTGTATGCCGCTATGCTGGCCAGAGAACATTACCTGAGGTCAGCGTTGCGCACGCGTCGCCGGAGTCTGGTGTTACTGGTGCTCCTCGGTCTTTGCCGCTCGCCGTTCCCGGCGGCGGCGGAGACTCCGCTGGAACGGGGTGCCTATTTGGTTGAGGGCATCGCCAACTGCGGCAACTGCCACGCCCCGCAGGAGGCTTCTGGTGCTTTGCCGTTCACCCCGCTGTCGGGCGGGCCCGCCATCACGTCCCCGGTTTTCACGGTCTATCCGCCCAACATCACCCCGGACCGGGAGACCGGGATCGGGATGTGGACCGAGGACCAGGTCGTTACCGCGCTGCGCGACGGCCACACGCCCGCCGGCACGATGCTGCGCCCGCCGATGCCCGTCCCGTTCTACCGGTCGATGTCGGACGACGACGCACACGCCATCGCCGCCTACATCCTGTCGCGTCCGCCCGTCAGGCACCAATCGCCGCCGTCGCAATACAAGTTCGCGGCTCCGGCCAGCTATGGTCCCCCGATCGGCCACGTCGCCGCTCCGCCGCGCAGCGATCCCGTCGCGCACGGAGCCTATCTCGCCAGCATGGGCCACTGCATGCTGTGCCACACACCGCTGGCCCCCAACGGTCAGCGCGACTACGCCCGCTATCTGGGGGCCGGCGGCCTGGTCATGGATGGAGCCTTCGGTCACATCGTCACCGCCAACATCACGCCGGACAAGGAAACCGGGATCGGTGCGTGGTCCGACGCCGACATCACCCGCGCGCTGACCACAGGCGAACGCCCCGATGGCCGACGTCTGGCCTCGCCGATGCCGATCGCCTACCTCGCGCGCCTGACTGCTGACGATCGCGCAGCTTTGGTTGCCTGGCTCCGGTCGCTGCGGCCGATCGCGAACCGGGTCGAACGCTGAGCCAGCTTGCAGAAAGCTGGGTCGCGGCGACGTCCGTTCAGCAGTTTTGCCTTCCCTCCGCCGTCATTGCGACAAACGATCGATAGCGCCCGCATCGGCATAATGAACACTGCCGGCCTTCATCTGCCCAGGTTGACGATTGCTTTCTGAACGAAGGCGCGTTGGACATCCTGCTGCATTGGACCTCCCTCGATGCTGACCCTGACATCGCCTTTGACAGCGCTGACGCCAATGATCGACTGTGAGAATTCATCCCACGGACCGGTTTCGCTATCTTTCGCGGTTTGGCTCCGGGGCTTGCCCAGGCCTATCATCGACGAGGCGTTCCCCACGGCGCTGTCCGTGAAGCGCATCTCACTGAAGCCGTCTTGCCATGTCACCGCCAGGTCGAACTGGTCGGTCGAACCCTGGAACTTCGATGGCCAGACATAGCTGCACTTGGTGTTGGTGCCCTTCGGCGGCTGAAGAAGCGATACGCCCAGAATTGCCTCGGCATCTGCCGCGGTCAGCAACTCGCAGACATTGCGCGGTTGCGGTCTTTGCGCCGCGCGCTCCTGAGCCGACTTGATGCCGGTCGTGCCGCTGATCGGGAGCGGCTGATCGAGCCTCTGGATCGCAGAATCGGCAAGGCCGGCAGCCTGCGCGACTGTCGCATGCGACCCGGAGACATCGACGGTGACCACTCGGTCGCCGCGAAGTGCGTTGAACTCGCAACACTGGTTGAGGCGCGCCTGGTCCCAGTGGCCGGCGACGGTCGTTCCATCCCCCAATTTGAGTTGGCTAAGACCGGCCGAATCCACCATGGCCTGCACCGAACCCATCATGGCGATCAACTGGCGGCCTCCGTCCCAGGTGACACTTAGCCGAATGGAGTGGCGGTCGGGCGCTTCATAACGGCAATTGTCACCGTTCGCCCGCGGCGTCACACCGTCACCGACGCGATAAGGCGGCCCGGCCAGCGGTCCCATGACCGACTCGATTTCGGCCGGGGTCAAAAAGCCGCATGGGTCCTGCTTGTCCGATGCGGCAGCGCTCGCGGTTTCGATGTTGCGGAAGGTCACGAGCGTGACGAACGCAATCAGCAGCCATGATCCGGTTGTTGGAAATTTCGGCATCGAGGGGCGATTCCTAGGTTGTTCCTAAGAAACATCCGCTTGGATGGGGTCAGGTGGCACAGCGGTCAGGGCAAATCCGAGTAACTTTGCCCGTCGTTGCAGATTGTGCAGGACCCGCTGCCGGTAGCGTTCTTCGTAGTATGTTGCCCCGGGATCGGTATAGGACATCCCGTGCCGAAGCGTGTTGTAGAACAGGACGGCGATTTTGCGTGCAGTGGCGGTGATCGCCTTCGCTTTCCCGATGCGCGCCGACAGACGGCGGTAGAACGCACCCAGGGCGGTGTCGGTTCGGCCGACCGTGCCGGCGGCGAGCCGCAACAAGGACGCAGCCCGGTTGCTGGTGCGCCGCGTCTTTGACGACAGCACCTTTCCGCCGGAGATTTTGTTGTGCGGCGCAAGTGCCAGCCATGACGTGAAGTGCTTTGCGCTGGGCCAGGCCGCCAGATTGGTACCGCACTCTCCCACCAGCTTTAACGCGAGGGTCGGCCCGAGACCGGTGATCTGGGTCAGGTCCACCCCGAGAATGGCGTGCAGGGCGGCGCGGGCATCGAACGCGGGGGCATTGGGCTGGCGTGTCCGCTGCCTGACGGGAAGCAGCTTGCTGGCGGGCGGCGCAGCGTTCTTCTTCAACCGCTTCAAGATTGCCTCGATCTGTTCGTCGCAAGCGGTCACCTTGGTCTGATAGACATCGTACAGTTCGAGCGCCTGGGTCAAAGCGAAGACGTGCTCCTCCCGGTAGTTGCCAACCAGCGCCTGGCACACCGTCTCGACAGAGGCATGGCACCGCCGGTCACGGTGGGTGGCCAGGACGTTCGGGTCGCGCTCGCCCGCCACGATCGCGCGAATGATGGACATGCCGGTCAAGCCGGTAACATCGGTGACGACATGATGCAGTTGTAGGTTCATCTGCATCATTGCCTTTTGCATGTGTTGGATATGCGCCGCCGCATAGTCCAGCAGCCGTTCTCGCTGCCGCAGATAGGCACGCAACCCGGCTATTTCCGCCTGAGGCCGGAAGCTGGCACGCAACAAGCCGTATTCGTGCAGACGTTGCAGCCATTGCGCATCGCTTACATCGGTCTTCCGCCCGGGCACATGCTTGGCGTCTCGAGCGTTGACCACCATCACCTCGAAGCCGCGCTGTTGCAGGATCTCAAACACCGGAATCCAGTAAACGCCGGTTGACTCCATGACCACGGTCCTGATCCCACACCCCGCGAACCAATCGGCCAGCCGGTAAAGATCATCGGTAAAAGTGCGAAATGTGCGAACCGGCTCCTTGTCGCGGTTGGGACCAACGGCTGCGACATGGATCGTGGCGCCGATATCGATCGCCGCCGCGGCCGGATTGACGGTGGAGAAATCCCGCGACTTGCGGGACCGCTTCGTTTGACTCATGCCAGATACCCTCCTGAGACAAAAACCAGACAGGGGCTGGGCCACGGAGAATGATCAATTTCCTAATCGGGATCGCCAATGGGCGTCACCACTCGCAAGTCCGCAACAGCCCATGGGCCACGTTTTTTTACGGGGTCAAATCCACCAAAAACCCTTCGGCCGCTCCCCTCTCGTTCAGGATAGCGCGACCCGTTTCTACCGCCATAGGCGGGGCGCCGATCCGAGCTCGTTTTTTTGATTTTCGCCCGTTGTTGGGGCAACTAATCGTCTGGCACGACAGGCCATGATGCGAACATGTGTGCGCGATGGGGACTCCTTGGAAACCGACGACTATTTGGCGCAGGATCGGCGGCGTGCCAAATTCGAAGGTAGTCTTCGGAGGAGGTCGTGCATTCAGCGACGAGGAGGCACGCGGCGGCATGACAATCCATCGGGAATGACCGTCCCCGACCCACGTTCGTCTTGTGACTGCCAACGCCACGCGCTACCCATGACACCGGAACCGGCGGCACAACCAAGCCGTCGGGCCAAAGGGAAGGAAACCGAATGGCTGGCTTGACGAGGCGCACCACACTTCTGTCCGGGATTGCCGCAACCACGTTGCCTGTGATCGCAGCGCGGGCCGCCGACCTGGATGTGCCGACAACCGACGTCAAGGACCCCGGCTTCAAAGCCGAACCCGGCGCCACCGTCCGAGTCCTCCGTCCCGCCAAGTTCGTCGACCCCGACGAAGTATTGTTTCGCGCCAATACCAAGAAGTTCACCGACCAGACCGGAATCCCGGTCCGCGTCGACTTCGTCAGTTGGGAGGACATGCGCCCCCAGACCGCGGTCACCGCCAATACCGGCGCCGGCCCCGACATCATTGTCGGCTTCGGCTCCGACCCCCAGATCTACGCCGACAAGCTGCTGCCGATGAACGACCTGGCCGACTACCTCGGCACAAAATACGGCGGCTGGCATGAGCTTGCATTGCTGTATTCACGCCGCTGGGGGGGCAGCAAGGATTGGCTGGCGATCCCGATGGGCGGCAGCGGCGGCGCCTCGGTCTACCGTGTGTCCTGGCTGAAGGAAGCCGGCTACGACAGCATCCCGAACGACCTGGCTGGCTTTCTCGACATGGCCAGGAAGCTCAACAAGATCGGCCACCCCGTGGGCTTTGCGCTTGGCCACGCGGTCGGCGACGGCAACGGGTTCGCCAACTGGCTGCTGTGGACCCACGGCGCCTCGCTGACCGACCATGAGGGCAAAGTGTCCTTGGATTCCAAAGAAACCATTGCCGCGCTGAACTACGCCAAGGAATTATACCCGCATATGATCGGCGGCACGTTGTCCTGGAACGACGCCAGCAACAACAAGGCCTATGCCTCCGGCGACGTCAGCCTGACCTTCAACGGGGTGTCGATCTACTACGTGGCGAAGAATTCGCCCGATCCCAAGCTGCAGGCGATCGCAGCCGATACCAACCATCAGCGGCCACCGTCAGGCCTGGCGAAACGCTCGCCGCAGTCGCCGCTGGTCGTCAACGCGATGACCTTCAAGCACACCAAATATCCGAACGCCTGCAAGCAGTATCTGCAGTTCATGATGGAGGCGCCGCAATACGCGCCTTGGCTCGCCGGCTGCCTTGGCTACTGGTCGAACTCATTGAAGAATTATGGCAAGATGCCGTTCTGGAACGCCGATCCGCGGCTGAAACCGTATATCGACAGCATGGACACCCCGTACTACGACAGCTACCAGGGGCCGATATCCGCGGCATCGTCGGCGGTCGGGGCCAACTATACCCTGGTCGACATGTTCGCGTCGGTCGCCAGTGGCAACGCCACGCCCGAAGCCGCGGTGAAACAGGCGGCACGGCAGGCGGCGCGTTATCTGAAGGGATAAGGCACGAACGCGTCGCAGGGGCGCGTGGGTTACGCCGGAAGACAAACAGGGAGCACGGCCATGGGCGCAACCGTCGCACTGGACTGGAAGCCGCGAACAACCCACTCGCGGATTGGAAAACTGTTCGACTCCAAGCCGTTCCTGGTTACCCTTTGCATGCTGCCCACCGCAGGGCTGCTGCTGATTTTCCTGACCTACCCGTTGGGCCTCGGCTTGTGGTTGTCGCTGACTGATACCACCATCGGCCAGCCGGGCGAGTATATCGGGCTCGACAATTTCGTTTCGCTGTTTGACGACCCGGTGTTCTGGGGCGCCGTGTGGTACACGATCTTCTACACCGCCGTCGCCACCGCCGGGAAATTCCTGCTGGGCCTCTGGCTCGCTTTGCTGCTGAACCATCATTTGCCATTCAAGGCTTTTATCCGGGCGATCGTGCTGCTGCCGTGGATCGTGCCGACGGTGCTGTCTTCGATCGCCTGGTGGTGGATCTACGATCCGCAGTTTTCCATCGTCTCCTTCGTACTGGTCGATGTGTTGCACCTGCGTGCGCATTATATCGACTTTCTCGGCTCGCCGTGGCCCGCTCGCTGGTCACTGATCGTTGCCAACATCTGGCGCGGCATCCCGTTCGTGGCGATTACCCTGCTGGCCGGCCTGCAGACAATCTCCCCGTCACTCTATGAGGCGGCGTTGCTGGATGGTGCCAGCGGCTGGCAGAAATTCCGCCGCATCACCGTGCCGCTGCTGATGCCCATCCTATCCGTCGCCCTGACCCTGTCGGTGCTGTTCACCTTCTCCGACTTTCAGCTGGTTTACGCGATCACCCGCGGCGGGCCCTTCAATTCCACGCACCTGATGGCGACCCTTGCCTTCCAGCGCGCCATTCCCGGCTCACAGCTTGGCGAAGGCGCCGCCATCGCGGTCGCCATGATCCCCTTCCTCCTGATCGCCACGCTGGTCTGTTTCTTCGGCGTCGGACGCCGCAAATGGCAACAAGGAAGCGACAATGACTGACGCAGTCGCCACCACGCAGGAAGTCGAGCTCGCCGCCTCCACCAAGGACGCGCCGGAAATCCTGACCTGGGATTCCAGAGCGCGGCGGACCATTACGATCTACATCCCGCTGGCGATTTTCGTGATCGTGCTGCTGTTCCCGTTCTACTGGATGGCGATCACGTCGGTAAAACCCGACTTCGAGATGTACGACTACAAGCAGTACAACCCGTTCTGGGTCAACTCACCGACCCTCGACAACATCCGCAAGCTGCTGTTCGAGACGGAGTATCCGCGCTGGCTGATGACCACCATGGGCATCGCCACGGCGGCTACCTTCCTGTCCGTCGGCGCCAGCGTACTGGCCGCCTATGCGATTGAACGCCTGCGTTTCAAAGGCGCCCAGCACGCCGGGCTGGCGATCTACCTCGCCTACCTGGTGCCGCCCACCATCCTGTTCATCCCGCTTGCCACCCTGATCTTTCAGTTCGGCATGTTCGACAGCCCGATCGCGCTGATCCTGACCTATCCAACCTTTCTGATCCCGTTCTGCACCTGGCTGCTGATCGGCTACTTCAAGTCGATCCCCTATGAGCTGGAGGAATGCGCGTTGATCGACGGCGCATCACGCCTGCAGATCCTGAAGCGCATCACCCTGCCGTTGGCGGTGCCGGGCCTGATTTCCGCCGGCATCTTCGCCTTCACACTGTCCTGGAACGAGTTCATCTACGCCCTGGCATTTATCCAGAGCACCGAGAAGAAGACCGTGCCCGTGGCGATCCTGACCGAACTGGTCACCGGCGACGTTTATCAGTGGGGCTCACTCATGGCCGGATCGCTGCTGGGTTCCGTTCCGGTGGCGATTATATATTCGTTCTTCGTGGAGTATTACGTGTCGTCGATGACCGGTGCGGTAAAAGAATAGCCCGCACCGCTTGATACGCATCGGCACCGCCGGCTGGACCATCCCGAAGCCGCACGCCGGCGGCTTCCCGGCGAAAGGAACGCATCTTCAGCGCTACGCCGCCCGGTTTCACGGTGTTGAAATCAACTCGTCCTTCTACCGTCCCCACAGGCCGGCTACCTACGCCCGCTGGGCGGCCAGTGTGCCGCCGGAGTTCCGCTTTGCGGTCAAAGTGCCGCGTGAAATTACCCATACGCGCCGGCTTGTCGACCCTATCGGCCCGCTCGACCGCTTCCTCTCCGAAGTCACCGCGTTGGGCGATCGGCTCGGTCCACTCCTGATACAACTGCCTCCCAGCCTTGCCTTCGACGCACCTGTCGCGAGCACGTTCTTCCATACGTTGCGCGCACGGTTCGACGGCCTGGCGGTCTGCGAGCCCCGTCATGTTTCCTGGTTTGCCGACGCCGCCGAGGCGGTGCTGCTGGGATTCCAGGTCGCCCGTGTGGCGGCAGACCCGGCGCTGGTCCCGGTTGCGGCCATCCCAGGTGGCTGGCCCGATCTTACCTACTACCGGCTGCACGGCTCACCCCGGATCTACTACTCAGAGTACGATGCCGCCCGTCTGACGGCGGTGGCCGAGGCGCTGGGCCATGATCATGAGCATTGGTGCATCTTCGACAATACGGCCCTTGGCCACGCTACGCATGACGCGATGGAATTGGTGCGACAACTTCGAAGTTAATCTTATAGGGGACTGGCTTTTGCTTGTCCCGGCTTGGTTGCTGATCGGAAATGCGACGGGCTATACTTTGCGGGTCCGAAATCGGACGGGGGTGGTTTCAATGGTTGCCGGGTCAAAAGGCTCGCTGGGGCGGCGTTCGGCATTGCTTGGCGCATCGTCAATGGGGTTGGCACGGCATGGCCGGGCTGCGGAGCGCACGCTGCATTTTGTTCCGTATTCAAACCTGATCAGCATGGATCCGCTCTGGTCGATCTCGATCATCGGACTGGATCATGCCTACATGACCTGCGATCAGCTCTATGGCATCGACGACAAGTTCGTGCCCCAGCCACAGATGGCGGCTGGGCATGAGGTGTCGGATGATGGGCTCGTCTGGCGCTTCACGTTGCGGGACGGTCTGCTGTTCCACGACGGCGAACCGGTCCTGGCGCGTGACTGTGTGGCTTCCATCGCGCGCTGGGCCCAGCGTGACGCGTTCGGCGTGCGCATGGCGAAGCAACTCGACGAAATGACGGCGCTCGATGATTGTCGGTTTGAGATCAAGTTGAAACGGCCTTATGCGCATCTGTTGTTTGGGCTGGGAGCGACGACGTGTTTCATCCGCCCGGAACGGCTGGCGAAGACCAGTGCCTTCACACAGATCACCGACCAGACCGGAAGTGGGCCGTTCCGGTTCATGCCGAAGGAGTTCATGACCGGGGCGCGCGTGGTCTACCAACGCCACCAGGGTTACGTGCCGCGGCAGGAAAAGCCGGTGGTGTGGTCCGGCGGCAAAATGGCTTATTTCGATCGTATCGAATGGCACATCCTGCCGGATGCGGCGACCGCGGCCTCAGCGCTTCAGACCGGCGAGGTGGACTGGCTGGAGCGGCCGCTGCTCGATCTGGTGCCAGGGCTGAGCAAGGCGCCAGGCGTGACGGTCGAGCAGGTGGACCCGCTGGGTTTCTTCTCGATCCTGTGGACGAACAATGCAGCGCCGCCGTTCGACAACCCGAAGCTGCGCAGGGCGCTGCTGCCTGCGATCAACCAGGCGGATTTCATGGCCGCGGTGGTCGGCGACCAGTCGCGGTTCATGCGCACCGGGATGGGCATGTTTACCCCGAACACGCCATTTGCGTCCGATGCGGGGATGGCGGTGCTGAACGGCAAGCGCGACGTCGCCGCGGCCAGGGCGCTGATCGCGGAGTCCGGCTACAAGGGTGAGAGGATCGTGCTGATGGCGCCTGAAATGCCGGAATCCCATGCGATGGCCGACGTGGCCAACGCACTGTTTCAGCAACTTGGGCTGAATGTGGATTACCAGACGATGGATTTCGGCACGATGTCGGCACGGGCGCGCAGCACGGACCCGGCGGTGCAGGCGGGCTGGAGCTGCTATTGCATCGGCTGGGCGGGGTTCTGGCCGAGTAACCCAGGGACCAATGTGCCGCTGGCGGGTGTGAAGCCGGATCCGAAGATGGAAGCGCTGAAGTCGGACTGGTTCGACGCGCAGGACCTGCCGGCGCAGAAGCAGGTTGCGGAGCGGATGCAACTGCAGGGGCTCGAGGAACCACCGTTTATTCCGCTGGGGCAGTATTTTGCGCCGTATGCCTACCGGTCGGGCCTGACCGGCTTCGTCAAGGCGCCGATCACCGCCATGTGGAATGTTCGGCGCGCCTAAGGGACGTCCTACTCCCCACCCAACGGCTTCATCTTGCGCTCGACCGCGCGGCGCAGCAGGGCGGCGGAGCGGTACACGCCATGCACCATCTTGGAGTAGGGCAGCACCAGGAAGAATGCCAGGATGAAGCCCAGATGGATGGCCATCGCCAGGCCCATGGCGCCGGTGGCGCGGACCGCCAGAAGAACCAGACCGGTCAGCGCGATCAGCGCCAGCAGCATCAGCAGGGCAACGTCCGCACCCAGCAGGCGGCGTACCGCGGGCATCGGGTCGTCGACAAATTTCATTGCTGTCAGGCCGATGGTTCCAATCAGCATCAGGATGCCGCCGACGGTACCGAGCAGAACGGGAGCGCTGATGAAGGGGTAGGGGGCAGGGTAATTGAGGAACGCATGGTCGATGAAGGCCGTTGTGGTGGAGGCGAAGCACAGAAAGAAGCCGTAGAACATCGCGTGGTGCAGGTAGCGCCGGCGCATCGAGAACGCCTCGGAATTGTCGTTGCATCCGTTACCGCCGCCACCGAGGTTCTTCAGGCTGAGTATGTCGTGCAGGGCGATGGTGGTGGCGACCGGGCCGATCCTGTCGCGCGGGCCAGCATCTCTCCAGAAGTTCCGTGCGCCCATCGCCAGAGCGACCAGCGCGAAGCCGAAGGTGGCTATACTGACGACCTGCATCGCCCACAGGGGGATGACCTGGTAGAACGAGTCGGGCACCGTACCGTGGGCTGCGAAGAAATTTGCCGGGCTGTTCAGCAGCATTGCCAGGATCAGCACGAATGCGATGCCCAGGGCGGCAGCCAGCGATACCACGGTGCCGTTGCGGTTGAACATCGCCGCCAGCGGCCGTGGCCAGGCATACTCCGCGTAGGATTCAGCGCGAACCTCCGACAGGACGGCCGGTACGTTGATGCCCCACTCGTGCGGCGGGGCATACTGACAGGCGTAATAGCAGCCTTTGCAGTTGTGGCAGAGATTGGCGAGATAACTCAGATCACCGGCGGAGAACTCCCGCCGCAATTCAATGGCGGGAAAGACGGCGCAGAAGCCCTCGCAGTAACGGCAGGCATTGCAGATTTCAGCAACCCGTCGTGCTTCCTTGACGGCATCAGTTTCTTGCACGACGCGCTGCCTCCTGACCGGCTATGCGGCCAAATACGGTTCCAATGGTCATTCCGAACCCGGCGAGGTAACCCTTGCCGAGGATATTGCCTGACATGATTTCGCCGGATGCGAACAGGTTGCCAGCGGGCTGGCCGTTGTCCATCAGCACCTGGGCTTTCTCATTCACCTTGACGCTGAGGTAGGTGAAGGTGATGCCTGGCCGCAGCGGATAGCCGTAGAACGGCGGCTTGTCGACGGCGCGGGCCCAGTTGGTCTTGTTGGGTGTCAGCCCGTCGGTTGCGTTGCCGTCCAGCTTCAGGTTGTCGAACACCTGGCCCGGCTTCACCGCCTTGTTGAAGGCACCGACGGTTTCGCGGACTTTGGTGGGATCCAGCTTCATCTTGACGGCCAGTTCTTCCAGCGTATCGGCTTTGATGGCCGGGAACACGCTGGGCATGAACAGCGGAAAGGCCTTGGCATCGCAGATCGAGTAGGCGATCTGGCCGGGCTGCTGGGCGATCAGCCGTCCCCAGATGGCATAGCGCTTGGGCCAGACATCCTCACCTTCGTCGTAGAACCGGTCGCCGTTCCGGTTGACAACGACACTGTAAGGAACGCTATCCAGGCGCGTGGTGATGCCGCCGTCGAATTTCGGCGCTCGGGCGTCCAGCGCGACGGCGTGGCATTGGGTGGGGTCGCCGACCGTGGCGACACCCTGGGACAGCAGGTTCTTCAAGACACGACCGCGGTTATACGGGGTGCCGCGGATGACGAAGTTGTCGACGGCGTCGCCCCAGTATTCGCGCATCCAGTCCAGGTTGGCCTGGAAGCCGCCGGAGGAGGCGACCACACAGCGGGCGTGGACAGTCTCTGGAAAGCCCTTGTAGGTGATGTCGATCGAGCGGACCGAACCATCCTCCATGTTCATCGAGATCACTTCGGTGTCATACAGAACTTCAACCCCCAGCTTCTCGGCTGTCAGGTAGTAGGCGTTCACCAAGGCCTTGCCGCCGCCAAGGAAGAAGGCGTTTGTCCGTCCGAGGTTCAGTGTGCCGGTCAGGGAGGGCTGGAACCGGACACCGGCCTGTTTCATGAAGCCGAACACGTTGGACGATGCGCGGATGGTCATGCGGGCGAGGTTCTCGTCGGTCTGGCCACCGGTGACGCGCAGCAGGTCGTCCCAGTATTCGTCCTCCTTATAGGCGTCGGTCAGCACCTCATTCGGCTGGTCGTGCATGGCACGCAGGTTGCGGGTGTGCCGGCTGTTGCCGCCGCGGAAGGCTCTTGGGGCCGATTCCACCAGCAACACGCTGGCACCGGCCTGGCGCGCTGTGATCGCGGCGCACAGGGCCGCGTTGCCGCCGCCTGCCACCACGATGTCGTAGGTCTTTGTCCGATCTGGCATCCGTTCCTCCGCCGACGGTTCTACCTACGAATGGTTACCGGATAGCGCAAGCTTGGCCGCGATGGCAGGCGGGCGGGCACTGGGGTGTGGCGGATTCCCCCGAGTGGTTGCGGTCACACGCAAGGCGTGCGAATCCACAAGCGAAGTCGATGGAGGGGGGCGAGATGGCGGAAGCAGCCTGGTATGAGATCGCGCGTGACGTGCTGAAGCGCCACGAGGTCAAACTGATCACTTATGTGCCTGACAACGTACTGCGCCCGCTGATCGCGGCGATCGAGGCTGATCCCTTCTTCACCTCATTTTCCTGCACGCGGGAGGAGGAGGCGCTGGGGATAACCGCCGGCGCGTGGATGGCCGGTTTGCGCGGCATCGTGCTGATGCAGACCAGTGGCTTCGCCACGCTGCCGAACGTGCTGGCGTCCCTGTCGGTGCCGTTCCAGATCCCAACCCTGATGATGGTGTCGGAACGTGGGACCCTCGGCGAGTTCAACATTGGGCAGTCGCTGGTGGCGCGGACCATGCGTCCCGTTTTGGATGCGCTGTGCATCGAGACCCACACGATGACCCGGCTGGACGAGGCGGAGTTTATCCTGGACCGTAGCCTGGTCCAGGCGTTCGCCACCAAGGCGCCGGTGTGTTTCATCCTGTCGCCGCTGCTGACCGGCGGCAAAGTCTTCGCGAAATAGGGGGTTGAGTCATGGCGGATTTAACGAACCACCCGGCGAACCGGGACCAGGCGAAGGTGATGAACCGCTACGACATCACCAAGCGCATGATTGGGCTGCTGCTCGCTGATGAGGCGGTGATCGGCGGCATCGGCTACACCAATTTCGACCTGTGGGCGGCGTCGGAGTCACCCAACGGCCGGCGGCAGCAGAATTTCTATATGCTGGGCAGCATGGGCCTTGCGGTGCCGATCGCGCTAGGCGTGGCGCTGGCCCAGCCGCATCGCAAGGTTTTTGCGCTGGAAGGTGACGGTTCGATCCTGATGCAGCTGGGCTCGCTGTCTACCGTGGCCGCACGCCGGCAGAAAAACCTGTGCATCGTTATCATGGACAATGGCGCGTATCAGATCACCGGCGGACAGGTGACGATGACGGCGCAGGGGGCCGATATCGTCGCTATCGCCAGGGCGTCCGGGCTGGAGCAAAGCGCCTGGGCAGCCGACGAGGACGCGTTCGTCGAGTTGATCGGCCGTGCGCTGAAGGAAGACGGCCCATGGCTGATCGGATGCCGGATCGACCCCGGCAAACCGGTCGACACGACGGAGCGCGATCCGTCGCGGATCCGGGACAACTTCATGCGGGGGATGGGGGCGGCCTAGCAACCCCCTTACAGCGCTCGCTCACGATGCGCGCCGCGATCACGTTTCGCCCGTCGACCGGATAATTCTGCCAACCGCGACGGGCGGCGGTGTCTTGAGTGACGGACAATCAGCTTGTGTCGACGTGAATTTCCGGATCCGACACGATTTTTGCAGAATGATCGCAGGAGATTCCAGATGTTCAAGAGGTTGCTCTTTGCAGTGGCACTTGCGGCTGTTCCAGCATGCGCAGTGTCGGCCGCTGACGTTTCCAGCGATACTTCCAAGGTCACGCTGGTCTACGAGCACGTTCTTCCAAACGTTCCGGGCAAGAGCATCAAGGGCGTTCAGGTCGAATATCAACCGGGCGGCTCATCGCCGGCGCATACCCATCCAGCTTCAGCGTTCATCTACGCCACGGTTCTGGAGGGTGCGATCCGCAGCAAGGTCAATGATGGTCCGGAGATCGTTTACAAAGCCGGCGAAAGCTTTTCGGAGATGCCTGGCGATCATCACCGGGTCAGCGCGAATGCCAGCAAGACCAGTCCGGCTCGGCTGCTCGCGGTTTTCGTGTTGAACACGGACGAAAAAGCGCTCGTTACTCCGGATGGAAATTGAGAGCGACAGGCGTCACTCTCAACATTAGGGCTGGTTCATCATGAAGATCGACTGGGACACGATACCAACCGCAGCCGGCATGCGGGCGGGATCGTCGCGCAAGGCAGTCTGCGGCGACAAGATGTCGGCTGTGCTGGTTACGACGGCGCCTGACGCGGTGTTCGATCGCAAGACTCACTGGCATGACAATGAACAGATGCTGGTGATGATTGCCGGCAGCGTCACCCTGCTCGTGGATGGCAAGGAATTCAACTGTCACCCAGGCGAGCTTGTATTCTTTCCCCCAGGCTCCCGCCATGCAGCGGTCGGGGTCGGTCCGCAGGGAGCTGTCTACTACGAACTGTTTGCGCCGGCCCGCCCGGATCAGCTTCCAGGCTGGGTCGGCGGTTCGATCCTCCGCTTCGACTGACGCGCGTTGCGGATCAGGATCGCATGGCAGTGGCATGCATTGTGCGCATGCCCGCGTTGGCTCCGATCCATCGATCGCCGGTGACCCCTTCGCTGATCCACGGAATACGTCTGGCGATATGATACAGCATGATGGGTACCGTTATGCCGGCCACCAGCGTGCATAGAAACAGGACCGGGATGGAGGTGATGCCAATGCGCAGGAGTGCCTCGCGCAGCGCGGCGCCGGCGAGCACGTGCCACAGGTAGATCGTGTAGGAATAGCGTCCAATGCGCGCGAGCGGCGCATACTTCGGAAAGCGTTGCAGCAGCAGGACCACACCGGCCATGCCGGCAAGGGCGGCAGGCAACTGCAGCAGCGTGACGGGATTGATGATGCCGAACATGCCCAATTGCTGGCTGGTCAGCACGGTCGCGACGATACCGAATGCCAGCACGCCGGACCGAGGATCGCGCAGCCATTCGGGCCGGTCACGCAGAATGATGCCAAAGAGGAAATAGGGTGCCAGATAGAACGAGCCGGCCAGTCCGAAGAACGTCGTCACGGACACGCCTGACTGGTCCAGCATGGTGGCCATCAGTCCAGCCAGAACCAGCGCGACAGTATCAGGCTTAAGGAACGCATCCGACAAGGAGATCCCGGTGAAGAGGATCAACAGGGATTGCAGATACCACAGATGTCCATACTCGAACAGCAACGCTGTTGGCAGGGATGTGGTGTCGGCCTGGGCATGGCCGCGAAGCCACCACATGACAACCGTTACGAATACCAGCGGTGCGCCCAGGCGGCGCAGTTTCTTCATCCAGAACCCCGGCAGCGACTCAAGCGTCACGCGCCTGCCGGCGTAAAGATATCCCGACAGGGCGGTGAACAGCGGTATCCGCAGGAATTCGACGCTCTCCATCGCGTAATGCCAGCCCGATGTCATGGGAAGCTCAAGACCATTCGTGTCCTGATCACCGACCATGTGCAGGGCCACAATCAACAGGCAGGCAAGGCCGCGGACGGCATCAACGTTCGGCGCAACAGGGGTAAGCGCGCGTTTAGGCTGGATCACCGGCGCGCGGCGTGGCTCAGCCTGGGAGAACCCAGGCTTCTGTGGGTCGGAAGGCATCGTGGCGTCTCCGGTCGGTCGCGGCGCGGCAACGGTGCTCGGCCAACCCCCAATGGGCCGATCTTGATGACCGGCAGGGCAGTGAGACTTTACAGACAAGCGCGACGGTGTGGGCTCACGAGGTCGTCAGATGCCACAACTCATTGTTTTTTCTTAAATCAGATTCGAAACGGGATGACCGAAGCGGCGACGGACTCCGGGCCCGTCGCGCGTGTCGGTAAGTGCCTACGCAACATATCCCGCCGCGGTTGTGCCGCAACTTGCGAAAACAACGCGCTCAGGCCGGGTGCTGATCCGGCCCTGAACCTGTGTGATTGACTTATGCCGCAGCCGCAGGACCACCATGAGCCGGTTTAACGGCACCCGAGTCGAGGACAGTCGCACCAGCCTTCTTGACCTGCTCGGTAACGGAGGCAATCAGCTCTTCCCAGCTTTTTTCGAATGATTCGACGCCCTGTCGTTCCAGCAGATCGGCGACTTCGGCTAGATTCACGCCGACCTTGCGTAGATCCTCCATCAGCGTGTGGGCCTCGGCGTAACCGTCCCGCACAGTGTCCCCACGGACGCTGCCATGGTCGGCCACGGCTTGCAGCGTCGCCTCCGGCATCGTGTTGACGGTGTCGGGGGCAACCAGGTCGGTCACATATTTCGTATCGGGGTAAGCTTTGTCCTTTACCCCGGTGGAGGCCCACAGCAGGCGCTGCGCTTTGGCGCCTTTGGCGGCAAGCGCCTTCCAGCGCGCCGAACTCAACATGCGCTCATACACCTCATAGGCCAGCCGGCTGTTGGCCACGGCGGCCTTGCCCCGCAGCCGGGTCGCCGCATCCGACTTCATCGCGTCCAGGCGCTTGTCCACCTCGGTGTCCACGCGACTCACGAAGAACGAGGCGACACTCTCGATGCCTTCAAGGCTTTCGCCGCCGGCCGCGCGGCGTTCCATGCCGGTCAGGAATGCATCGAGCACCGCCTTGTAGCGCTCCACCGAGAAGATCAGCGTGACATTGACACTGATCCCGGCCGCCAGGGTTTCCGCGATGGCCGGCAGCCCGGCCAGCGTCGCGGGGATCTTGATGAACAGGTTGGGCCGGTCAACAAGCCACCAGAGGCCGCGTGCTTCGGCGGCCGTGCGGGCGCTGTCCATGGCGATGCGGGGGTCGACCTCGATCGACACCCGGCCATCCCGGCCTCCGCTGACGTCATAGGCGGGCCGCATGATGTCGCAGGCGGCTCGGACGTCCCAGCCCGTGAGCGCGCGCAATGTCTCCCCGATACCGGTGCCGCGCAGCGCCAGGTCACGCAACTGATCCTCGTATCCCGAACCCGAACCGATCGCCTTGGCGAAGATCGTCGGGTTGGTCGTGATGCCGACAATTTCCTTCTGCGCAACCATACGGGCCAGACTGCCGGACTGGATGCGGGTTCGGCTGAGGTCGTCGAGCCATACCGCCACCCTGGCGGCCGCGAGATCGGTCAGTGCTTTGGCCATGCTTGTCTCCTGTCAGGTCCGGTCTTCAGACCGAATTGGGCATGAAGGCCCGGTGATCCACGTGGAAAGGCGGTGCGGATGGTGTGTTAACAACTTCGTGATTACGGACCGTGCGTCGAGCACGCCGTGGATGCCCGGTGGCACCCAACTCCGGTGGCATGCAGCAGCCTGAGATCTTAGCGTAACGAGCACATACCAACAACGGGCGCCAACACAGGGGGTTCAGGTATAGGCCAAATACATCCTGGCGCAGAAGCAGGACGCTGAGGCCGACCAGCCTGATGACGTTGGTCAGCCGACGCTGGCGCGAATGAGGTCGAGCACAAGGGTCACGAACGATCATCCGCTGCTGCAGCTTAACGCGGTTTCGTGCCTGTTGGTGCGGCACGTCCCCAGAACGTTTTTCCTGAGCGGCACGCCGGGGCGCATCGCATTCAAACGTAGGCCAAATTCACGAAATGTGAGAATTCCGTTAACTTTTTATTCATTGTTTTCAGGCTCTGATGTCATCCGCGCAAGTGACTTTAACGAACCGTGCGCGGCAGATCGTTCGGTGTCCCACAGCGGCAGCGCAACGGATTGGTAATGGCAAATAGTTTCGGGAGCGCCGAGTGTTACCCACCATGCGAACAATAGAGATGGTTCGATCCACGTTGGACGGAAGCCAGTCAAACGGCACCCTGCCGGGTGAGCCGACGGCGTCATCCTTGATCTACAAAACCGATGGGGGCGACCAGACCCGACTGGATGATGCCCGGTTCTGGTTGGCGGCCATCGCGGACTCCTCCGACAACGCCATCATCGGCAAGAACCTGGACGGCGTGGTGACTTCGTGGAACCGGGCCGCCGAACGGATGTTCGGCTTTACCGCGCAGGAGGTCGTCGGTCAGCCGATCACCCTGATCATCCCGCCGGATCGCATCGATGAAGAGATTTCGATCTTGCAGCGAGTGGCCCGCGGCGAGAGGCTCGACCACTTCGAGACAAAGCGGCAGCGCAAGGACGGGACGATATTTCCCGTCTCTCTCACGGTGCGGCCGATCCGCGATGACCAAGGGCAAATCATCGGCGTCTCCAAGACCTCGCGGGACCTTACGGAGGTGCACCGCATGAGCAGCGACCTGGAACGCCGTGAAGCGTTGCTGCGGTCGGTGCTGAACACGGTGCCGGATGCGCTGATCGTGATCGACAAGCAGGGGGTGATCCATTCCTTCAGCACGGCGGCTGAGCGGTTATTTGGTTACACTGCGACCGAAGTGATCGGCCAGAACGTATCGAACCTGCTGCCGGCGTCGGACTGGGGACAGCCCAACGGCAAGGAACCTGCCTACCCGCCAGCCGGCCAGCGCCAGATCCTTGGCTTCGGTCAGCGCAAGGATGAGAGTACTTTCCCGATGGAACTCGTAATCGGTGAGGTCAACCTGCCTGAGACGCGGCTGTTTACCGCGTTCGTGCATGACCTGACGGACCAGGCCGAGCGGGAGCGGGAACTGCGGGTTGCAAATACCGAACTTAAGCGGCTGGCGCGGCATTTGGCGACGGCGCGCGATGTTGCCGACCGGTCCAACTGGGCAAAGACGCGCTTCCTCGCTGGGATGAGCCATGAACTGCGCACGCCGCTGAACGGCATCCTTGGCTACGCCCAATTGTTGCGGCTGGAGGGCGGATTGAACCCAGCCCAGGCCGGGCGGGTGAATTCCATGATGGAGGCGGGAAAGCATCTTCTGCAGATGATTACGCGGGTGTTGGATCTGTCGGAGATCGAGGCTGGCCACGTTGAATTGCGGGCGCAGGAAATCGACGTCCTGCCGGTTGTTGCATCCTGCCTGGACCAGGTGCGTCCGACCGCCCAAGCAAAAAACCTGCTGTTGAATATCGACGTGGCACCGGGTACGCCGCGCAAACTTGTCACCGACCAGACACGACTGCGACAGGTGGTGCTCAATCTGCTTGGCAATGCCGTCAAATTCACCAGCCAGGGCAAGGTGGAACTCCGGCTGCGCCCGGTGGCGGACGGGTCCTCCCTACGCATCGAAGTTGTCGATACCGGCCCGGGTATACCGGCCAACGAGCGGCGGCGCCTGTTCCGCGACTTCGAGCGGCTGGACGGCGATGCCACCCGCACATCCGAGGGCGCCGGGCTCGGTCTTGCGCTGTCAGCGCGGCTTGCCATCCTGCTGGGCGGCGGCCTTGGTCACCATGACAATCCGGCGGGTGGCAGCATTTTCTGGCTGGAGCTGCCGCTCGACAGCGTATCGGTGCAGCCGGCGACGCCACCGGTGGAGGAAGCGCCGATCCCGGTGCCGACTGCGCTGCATGTGCTGGTCGTGGACGATGTCGCGATGAACCGCGATATCGCCAGCTCATTCCTTCGGGTCGCAGGTCACAAGGTGACTTGCCTCGACAACGGGGCGGAGGCGGTGGCAGCGGCGGCCACGCAGGATTTCGATGTGGTGCTGATGGATGTCCGGATGCCCGAGATGGATGGGCTGGAAGCCACCCGCCGCATCCGGGCGCTGGACGGGCCGCGTAGTCATGTGCCGATCGTGGCCCTCACCGCGCAGGCGTTCACCGAACAGGTGGCGGAGTGTCGCAGGGCCGGGATGGACGATCACCTGCCCAAGCCGTTCGACCCGGACAGCCTGCTGACGGTGGTGTTGCGGGCCGCGGCGCGCGATCGTGCGCCGGAGGAGCCGTCATTGCCCCTGGCGCCTGTATCTCCGGCGGTGGTTCCGGTCATCGGCGCCGACCTGCTGGTGCTCAACCAGGACTCGTTCGAGCGAACGGCATTCTACCTGCCGTCCGAGGCGGTGACGTCTTATCTGGAGGCGATTGCCGAACGGGGTGAGGCGCTGCTGCGCGGACTGCGGATGCCCGATGCGCTGGTGCAATCAGGCGAGGAATTGGCCGATGCGGCCCACACCATCGCCGGAAGTGCCGGGATGTTCGGTTTCGAGCGACTGACGGTGGTCGGACGACGATTCGAGCGTGCGATGCACGCCGGCGCGGCTGAGGCGCCTGCGCTGGCGGACGGTCTCAGCGCAGCGTTGACCGCCACGCTCGAAGCCCTGCATGAACGCACAATGGTGGTCGAGGAAGCCTGAACCGGTGGCGCGCGCTGCTACGCCGCGGCGGCGGCAGCGCGCATCCCCAACCGCCGCAGCGCGCGATCGATCCATTGTGCGGTCAGCTTTTCATGCGTCCCGTTCTGTCCAAGCCGTTCGTGCAGCGCCGGAAAATCGACGCGATCGAGCGCCTGGTCCTGGTTGAAACACGAAAACACCACAGTCCGTTCGCCGGTGGCTGGGTCGATCTGCGGCTGCAGGCACTGGGCGCAGACTTCCTTCATCATGCACTGCATGGGGGAGTTGATTGAACCGATCGCGGTATGGTCTGGCTTAAGGTGGGGGGCCAGGATGCCGTGCCGCGCGGCGCCAACGGCCTGCATCATGCGATCGGAGCCGATGACGATCATATGAAGCGCCTCGCTGAGCGGCACCGCCTGGGGGCCAAGGGCGCCGGTGGCATAGGCTTCCATCGCCTGGACGATGTTGCCCACGAAGGTGCGGTCCTGCGGACGGTCCGGGTTCGGCGTGAAACCAGGTGCCTCATCGCAACACCACACCACGACATCGGCGGCGCGCTCGATGTCGGCAACCTTGTAGCGGTCGCGCAGGGCCTTGTAGCCGGCGAAGTAGACCACCTTCGATCCGGCCGCGCGGGTTGCAGCCCCGATGGAGAACAGCACCGCGTTGCCAAGGCCGCCGCCGACCAGCGCAACCGTGGTGTCGGCATGGATCTCGGTGGGCGTGCCGGTCGGGCCCATCAGAATGACCGGCTCATTCGGCTTCAGCATGGTGCACAGGTCGGAGCTGCCGCCCATCTCCAGCGCGATGACGCTGACCAAACCGGCCTGCGGGTCGGTCCAGGCGCCGGTCATAGCCAGGCCTTCCATGTTCAGCAGCGTTCGCCCGATCCCGGGTTCATCGTCATGGGCGGCCAGGACCTCGAAGTTCTGCAGGCGGTAGAACTGACCCGGCCGGAACGCGCGGGCGGCGGCCGGCGCGCGGATGACCACCTCGATGATGGTGGGTGTCAGCCGGTTCACCGCATGGACAGTGGCGGACAGGCTGTCGCGGGCGGCGTCGATAAGTTCAGCGCCCGGAATGGCAGTGGCGGGTTGCGCGGCAAGCGCCTTCGACACCACGGGGTAGCCACGCTTCGCACCCCCCATGGCCTTCACCACGTTGCCAAAGAAGCTGGGATGCAGATCGCCAAAAAAGCTGATGAAGCGGCCGTTCTCCGCGCGGTGCATCAGCACGTGGGCCTGGTCAGGCTTGGCCAGGCCGCGCACTGGCACGACCTTGGCACCGGTTTCGTCAACCGCCTGGAAGTATCGGCCGTCGAGCTGAATCCGATGGTCCTCGCGGGCCAGCACCGTGTTGGGCTGGGTGCCGGCGGCGACCAGGATCGCCTTCGCGGGCAAGGTGGCTTCCGAACCGTCGGCGTGCCTGACATGCAGGGCGGCGGCATGGCCGTGGCTGTCGGTTTCAACTGCAACAGGGGTCAGCCCTTCGGCAAAGCGGACGGCCTCCTGCATCGCCTTGTCCACTTCCTCGTGGTTCAGCGTATAGCTCGGGCTGTCGACCAGACGGCGTCGGTAAGCGACCGTGGCGCCGCCCCAGGAATCGAGCAGCGCCGGGATGTTGGGGGTCGACTTGCCGCGTTCGACCGCAATGGCGGCGGCATGGGCCAGGAACTCGTTGGCGATCTCCGCTTCCTCCGGCGTCCAGCGCAGACGCACGGCCATTTCGCCCTTGTCGGCCACCAGCTTGCGATAGCGCGCAGCAAATTTTTCAACCTGGCGGACATAGTAGGCGAGGCTTTCGGTGGCGGTATCAATGGCGGTCAGACCGCCGCCGATCACCACGACGGGCATGCGCAATTGCAGGTTGGCGATCGACGACGTCTTTGCCGCGCCGCTCAGTTGCAGCGCCATCAGGAAGTCTGACGCCTGGCGGACGCCGCGGGCCAGTCCATTGGGGATGTCCAGCACGGTCGGCTTGCCGGCGCCCATGCACAACGCGATGTGGTCGAACCCCATCGCCCAGGCATCGTCCATCGATAGCGTGGCGCCGCCGCCGAACCGGATGCCGCCGAAATGGGCGAACTGATGGATGCGGCGCTGCAGCAGCAGGCGGACCAGCTTCAGGTAGTTCTTGTTCCAGCGGACGGTAATGCCGTACTCGGCCACGCCGCCGAAGCCGGCCATCACTCGATCATCGAGATTTTCATACAGGGCCTCGACATCGCGGATGGGCTTGGTCGGGTCAAGGGTCAGCGGCTCGATCTTCAGGCCGTCAATAGCGACGATGGTGTGGCCGTCGTTCATCAAGTGGTGGGCAAGGGTGAAGCCGGCCGGCCCCAGGCCGACAATCAGCACCTTGCGGCCAGTGTCCGGGCGGGGCAGGGGGCGGCGGATGTCAAGCGGATTCCAGCGGGTGAGCAGGGCGTAGATCTCAAACCCCCACGGCAGTTGCAGCACGTCCTTCAGCACCGAGGTCTCGGTCTGGGGAATGTCGACGGCTTCCTGCTTCTGGTAAATGCAGGCCTTCATGCAGTCGTTGCAGATGCGGTGGCCGGTGGCGGCCATCATCGGATTGTCGATGGCGATGGTGGCGAACGCGCCAAGCACATGGCCAGCCGCGCGCAGCGTGTGCATTTCGCTGATTTTCTCATCCAGCGGGCAGCCGGCGAGGGTGACCCCGAAGACCGATTTCTGGAACCCGCCGGTCTTGCGATCCTTCAGACCGGTGCTGCAGGAATCCTTCCCCTGTGTGTGGCACCAGATGCAGTAGTTCACCTGGTCCAGCGCCTGCTGGGTGTTCATGCCATGGTCGGTCAGAGCGAAGCCTTCGCGCTGGCGCCAGTCATGTTCGGGCAGGCGCAGCATGGTAACGCCGTCGCGCTCGATCGTCTCAACCGGTACCAGGTGCTGGGGGTCGATGCGACGCGGGACATGAAACAAGGTTCCGCCGCGGTGATGCTGCCGGCCGTCGGGCGTCAGCGTGGCCCAGGCGGCGTAGCGAAGGGCCTCGTCCAGCGCCTCCGGGTTGTCTTCGGACGCCATCGCATGCACGGCAAAAGCACGTTCGCTGAACGGGGCGCCGATGCGGGCTTCGATCGCGGCGCGCAGCGCTTCGGCGTCGAAGCCGGCTGGATCGGGGTATTTTTTCACCGCCTGACGCTGCACGAACAGCCGCTTGCAGGCGTGAACCGGGTCAAGGGCCAGGGTCTGTTCACTCAGGGCTGCGGTTTCGGCCTGGATCTGGAACAGTTCCGTGACAAAGCCGTCCAGATGGGGGCCGAGGGCAACGACAAGATCGGATTCGTCCCGGCCAGTCAGGGTATCCGGCGTGGCGCGAGCCGTCAGCAGGCGCTGATGCAGAGCGGTATCCTGGGCAGACAGGGCGCCAAGAAATTGCTTGTCCAGCCGGACCAGGCCATCACGGTGGTTCAGGTCGGCGAAGGTGAAGCCAAGGCCGAGACGGTTGGAAACAGTCACTTTGGGTACCACTCTTGCGCAGGAAGGCCGTCGGGTTACGAAATCCGCGGAGCGGATGCCACATGCAGATGGGGCAGGCAACCGCGGAATTGTTTGAGCACATATGATCTGGGTAAGTGCCGTTTCCGATTGGCTGCGGCCGTTATTTGGCCGGGCCACGGCACGCATCGCACGGTCCTTGAACTGAACGGCTTGTGGATACACATTCAGGCAAGAGTATATCTATCACTGAGGTGTCATGCAGGTCGCCAAATGGGGCAACAGCCTGGCCGTCCGAATTCCCGCTGCCGTGGTCGACGCGCTGGACCTGAAGGAAGGCGACGAGGTCGAGGTCTATATCGCCGACGCGCGGGAATTCGGCGTCGCGCGTAAACCAGGCCGCGCAGACTTGCTGAAGCGCCTTCGTGGCTTCCGAGGGCGCCTGCCGCCCGATTTCAAATTCGACCGCGACGAGGCGAATGCCCGGTAGCTTCTTCGACACGAACGTCCTGGTGTACGTCGCCTCTGGCGACCTCGGGAAGGCCGATCGGGCCGAGGTTGTCATCGGCGATGGCGGCGTGATCAGCGTGCAAGTGCTGAACGAGCTGACCAATGTCGCGCGTCGCAAGATGCGGATGACCTGGCCGGAGACAAAGGCGTTTCTGTCTGTATTCCGCGGGCTGCTGACCGTCGAAGCTATCACGGTCGAGACACATGAGACCGGCCTTGCCTTCGCCGAACGCTACAATCTTTCCATTTACGACGCGATGATCGCTGCCTCGGCGTTTCATGCCGACTGCGACGTTCTGTGGTCGGAAGATATGCAGGATGGCATGACGTTCGGCGGCCGGCTGCGCATCGTCAATCCGTTTCGCACCACTTCCTGATTGAGGCATTGGAGGCACTATTCAGTCGCTGACCCTCGGGGGCGGGAAACAGGCACTCGATGGCGACTTTCAGTAAGCTGTGTGCCGGGGATATACAGCGACCAGGGGTCAGCGAAAATCCCTTGTCGGAACCTTGATCCCCTTTGCCGGGCGGATGTCCAGGTCCCGCACGTAGATATCGCGGGGACGCGGGCGGTCCCGCGGGTCGGGCTGCGTGCCGCGGTGGAGATCGTCGCCGCGCCCGTGCGGCAACGGAAACGGCCGGTCGTCGCGTTCGCCCACGCTGCGCAGCATGCCGGACAAATTGGTCAGATGTTCGGCAATGACATGGATCACCTCACCTTCCTTCTGCAGCTTGCCGCGGCAGGCGATCATGCTGGCAGTCAGCACCAGGCTGCGCTGTGCCTCGAACACCGAGGGCCACAGGATCAGGTTGGCGTGGCCCGTTTCATCTTCAATTGTAACGAACAATACGCCGCGGGCGCTGCCGGGGCGCTGACGGACCAGGATGATGCCGGCAACCTCCACGTGTCGCCCGTCACGGATGGTGGGCAGGTCGGCACAGCGGACAATGCGGCGGGCGGCGAGATCTTGGCGCAGAAAGCTGACGGGATGGCGATGCAGGCTGAGACCGACGCTGCGGTAATCCTCCACCACCTGGCGGCCG
Organism: Rhodopila sp.; assembly: GCA_965200665.1. Classification (GTDB taxonomy): domain Bacteria; phylum Pseudomonadota; class Alphaproteobacteria; order Acetobacterales; family Acetobacteraceae; genus Rhodopila. The sequence goes on from OZ241370.1 coordinate 3,293,035, forward strand.
GCGGTCATGGGGGTAAGCTGGACCTGCGGTTCGGGGGCCGGTTCGGCAGGGATGGTGTCGAACAACGGCAGCCGGGTGTCGGACAGGCCGCGGATAGCCCAAAGCGCCTGGCGGCGGTCAAGGCCCAGCGTTTGGAACGCGTCCGCCTCGGCAAGGCGTTCCAGGGCGGCAATCGGAACCGGCGCGCGCCGCCACAGATCCTCGACCGAACGATAATTTGTAGAGCGATGTGTAATCATTTCTTCGCCATGGGCGCGGGCAAGGCCCTTGGCCATGCGCAAACCGAGCCGGACGGCGGAGCCTTCAAGAGTGCAGTCCCAGTCGGAGTCGTTGACCGAGACGGGACGGATCTCCACCCCATGCAAGCTGGCGTCGCGGACGATCTGGGCGGTGGCGTAGAAGCCCATCGGCTGGGCGTTCAGCAAGGCGCAGCAGAATACATCCGGGTGGTGGCATTTGATCCAGGCCGAGGCATAGGCGATCAATGCGAAACTTGCAGCATGACTCTCCGGGAAACCGTAGCTGCCAAAACCCTCGATCTGTGAAAAAGTGCGGTCGGCGAATTCAGGTGTGTAACCACGCTCGATCATGCCCTTGATCAGCTTTTCCTTGAAGAAGGAGACGCCGCCGGTGAATTTGAATGTCGCCATGGAACGTCGGAGTGCGTCGGCTTCGGATGGTGTGAAGCCAGCGCAGACGATCGCCACCTGCATGGCCTGTTCCTGAAACAGCGGCACGCCCAGGGTTTTCTCCAGCACATTCCGCAATTCCGGCGTGGGATATTCGACTTCTTCCAGCCGGTCGCGCCGGCGCAAATAAGGATGCACCATGTCGCCCTGGATCGGTCCCGGCCGCACGATCGCCACTTGAATAACGATATCATAGAACGTGCGGGGCTTCAGTCGTGGCAGCATCGACATCTGCGCCCGCGATTCGATCTGAAACGTGCCCAGCGTATCAGCCTGGCGGATCATCGCATAAGTGGCAGGATCTTCGGCCGGGATCGTCGCCAGATCCAGCCGTTGCCCCTTGTGTTGCGCCAGCAGGTCGAACGCGCGCCGCATGCAGCCCAGCATGCCCAGGCCCAGCACATCGACCTTCATGAAGCACAGGGTGTCGATGTCGTCCTTGTCCCACTCGATCACCTGGCGGTTGACCATGGAGGCAGGCTCGATCGGAACCAGGTCGTCAAGACGGTCTTCGGTCAGAACGAAGCCGCCGGGATGCTGCGACATGTGCCGCGGAAACCCCATCAGTGCGCGCGACAACTCCACGGTCAGGCGCAGGCGGCGATCCTGCATGTCAAGGCCAATTGCCGTGATGTGTTCCTCGGCCGCGCCTTCCTCGCTCCAACTCCAGACCTGGGCGGAGATGGCGCCGGTGATGTCCTCGGTCAGGCCCAGGGCCTTGCCCACATCACGCACGGCCCCGCGGCCCCGGTAGCGGATAATCGTTGCGCATAGGGCGGCACGATGCTGGCCATAGGTGTTGTAGATCCACTGAATGACTTCCTCGCGCCGCTCGTGTTCGAAATCGACGTCGATGTCGGGTGGTTCCCTGCGTTCCGCACTGACGAAACGTTCGAACAGCAGGTTGCTGCGGGTCGGATCGATGGACGTGATACCAAGCACAAAACAGACCGCCGAATTGGCGGCGGAGCCGCGGCCCTGGCACAGGATGCCCTGGGACCGGGCATAGCGGACGATGCTGTCCACCGTAAGGAAGTACGGTGCGTAGTCGAGGTTGGCGATCAGATCGAGCTCGTGGCGAAGCTGCTGGGCGATCTTTTCAGGCACGCCGCTGGGGAAACGTAAGGCGGCACCTTCCCAGGTGCGTTGTTCCAGCGTCTGTTGCGCAGAAAGCCCAGGAATGTGGACCTCGTGCGGGTACTGGTAACGCAGTTCGTCCAGGCTGAACCGGCAACGATCGGCGATTTCCCGGGTGCGGGCGATGGCATCCGGGTGGCGGGCGAACAACCGGGCCATCTCATCGGGCGACTGCAGATGACGGACCGCCGACCGTTCACGCCTATAACCAAGCTCGTCGATGGTACAGCTTTCGCGGATGCAGGTCAGCACGTCCTGCAGGACACGGCGACCGGGGGCGTGATACAGCACATCATTGGTGGCAACGACCGGCACACCCTTGGCGGCAGCCATCTCGGCAATCCTGCGCAGTCGCACCGCATCGTTGGGGCGGTGCATCAACGTCAGCCCCACATATGCTCGATTTTTGAAATCCCTTGCCAAGAGCTCGATGTTTCTCGGGGTATGACCGCTGCATAGAATGGCCAGCAGATCATCCGTGGACTCGGCAAGATCAGTCCAGCCAAGTTCGCATTTGCCCTTGCCGGCGCGTCCCTTGCCCACACTCAGCAGACGGGTCAACCTGGCATACCCCGTTCGGCTGGTTGGATAGACCAGTACCGAGGGCCCGTTCGTCAGGTCCAGCCGGCAGCCGACGATCAGGCGAATGCCCACATCGCGTGCCCGCTGATGCGCCCGCACAATCCCGGCCAGTGAGTTCCGGTCGGTGACCGCCAGCGCCCGCATGCCCAGGACAGCGGCGCGTGCCATCAGTTCCTCGACATGCGAAGCCCCACGCAGAAAGCTGTAATTCGTGGTGACCTGAAGCTCGGTGTACATCGCCGGCAACATACCGGCTTCCGCCGGATATTCCTAGTTTGTTCTCATGCTTCTGCCCCGCCCCGCCCCGCCCCGCCCCGTTCCGCCCCCGCCCCCGCCCCCGCCCGCACCTGGCGTCTGCGCTGAGCCCGTTGCCGCATTGCCATCACATCCCCCAGAAACGGATCGGCATTGCCACACGCCCGGCATAATGAACCGCTGATCTGGTCAAGCCTGCCACAAGCGCCAACATCAGCGGGATGGCGCATCCATCCACCTGGCTGAAAGTCCTTCCCAACGGCCTGTTCTGCGAGCCCGGCGGGTTCTACATCGACCCACTGCGGCCGGTGGACCGGGCGGTAATTACGCATGGGCATTCCGACCACGCCCGACCCGGCCATCGGGCCGTGCTGGCCACCGCCGACACGCTGGCGGTGATGCGTGCGCGGCTGGGCGAGGGGGCAGGGGCCAGCCAGCAGGCGCTGGGTTGGCATGACCCGATCACGCTGGGCGATGTTCGGGTCTGGCTGTCGCCAGCGGGACACGTGCTGGGCAGCGCCCAGGTGGCCATGGAATACCAGGGCTCCCGCGCGGTCGTCAGCGGCGACTACAAGCGGGTCGCCGATCCGACCTGCGTTGGGTTTGAGCCGGTGCCATGCGACGTCTTTGTCACCGAGGCGACGTTCGCGCTGCCGGTGTTTGTCCACCCGCCGCCGGGCGACGAAATCCAGCGGTTGCTGGACAGCGTGGCGTTGTTTCCCGACCGGACGCACGTCGTTGGATGCTACGCGCTGGGCAAGTCGCAGCGGTTGATCGCCTTGCTGCGGCAAGCGGGATGGGACGGACCGATCTGGCTGCACGGCGCGCTGATCGCGATGTGCGAGGTCTATCGGCAGCGCGGCATTGAGCTTGGGGACCTGCGCCCGGCGACGGTGGCGGCGAAAAGCGCACTGGTGGGCGCCATCGTGCTGGCACCGCCAGGCGCGATTGCCGATCGCTGGGCACGACGGCTGGAGGACCCGGTCGTCGCGCTCGCCTCTGGCTGGATGCGCGTTCGCCAGCGGGCCAAGTCGCGCGGTGTTGAACTGCCGCTGGTGATTTCGGACCACGCCGATTGGAACGAACTCAACACCACACTGGATGAGGTGGGTGCCCCGGAGGTCTGGGTCACCCATGGGCGCGAGGAAGCCCTGATCCATGCCGCCGACCAGCGCGGCATCAACGGGCGCGCGCTGCGACTGCTTGGCTACGGCGACGAAGACGAACAGGAGGCAGCATGAGCGAACCACTGGCATTGACGTTCACCGATGACGGGGCGATCCCCAATTCCGGCCTGCCGCTGCTGATCTACCGGTCGGCGGTGCCGGCGGACCCGGCAGCGATCGAGCGGCTGTTCGCGGCCAACAACTGGCCACCGGCCTGGCGCGACGGGGTGCATCCGTTCCACCATTTCCACAGCACCGCGCATGAGGCGCTGGGTGTTGCGCGCGGTGAAGCCCAGGTGCTGTTCGGAGGGCCCGGCGGCCAGGTGCTGTCCGTCCGGGCCGGCGATGTGGTGGTGATCCCCGCCGGCATTGCGCACTGCAATCGGGGCCAGTCGGACGACCTGCTGATCGTAGGGGCCTATCCCGATAACAGTTCTGCCCCTGACCTGCGGCGTGGCAGGCCGGACGAACATGCCGCAGTCAGGCGCGCGATTGAGGCGGTTCCGATCCCGTCCGCCGACCCGGTCGCGGGTCAAGCCGGGCCGCTATCTCGTTTGTGGCGTGACCGCTGATTTCATTTCGATATTGCGCTTATGCATTTGCTGTAGCGGCCGCAAACCTGCCCGTAATGGTTGTTAACACATTAATATTATCGCCTTAAACGCTAGAATTTCTTGAAAGCACCACCGTAGTGCGGTAATCTCCCTTGCGGCTTCCCCTGGCCAGTCGGCGTCCGGGCGATCGCCGTTGAGGAAATTGAATGCCCAAGAAACTTCTGGTCATCGACGACGAAAAAAGTATCACGCGCATAATCGACAAAATCGCATCCGAACTTGGTTTCGAAGTACGGACGTTGAATGAGGCCACGTCGGCGTATAAAGTGTTCAAGGCGTTCCAGCCGGATATCCTGATGCTGGACCTGATGATGCCGGATGTGGACGGCATCGACGTGCTGAACCACGTGTTGGCCGCAGGCACTGGCGCAAGACTTGTGGTGATGTCGGGATACGGGCAGTCGTACTTGCAGCTCGGCAAGGCGGTGGCGCTGTTCCATGAACACCCCAACATCACCACGATTTCGAAGCCCTTCCGGCGAGCCGACCTGATCGAGTTGCTTGCCCCGACATCCGTATCGGACAACGGCGTCCAGGCCCCAGATGCGGAACACACAGACCGCATCGGTTGACCGCGGGAAGCGGTTCCACGGGCGCCAAACATGCCCCTGACGCGGGCCAGGAAATATCGGCGAACCCGGCTCGCCCAGATCGTCATTCTTGGGCTTGCCGGCGTCACGCTATCGGTTGCCGCGTTTCGTGTCACGACGCTTACGGACCGTGAGCGTGTTATGGGCATCCTGGAACTGCGGGTCGAGTGGCGCGTCCACGATATGGAGCGCAAGCTTGCGCTGACCGGCAAAAGTGCCGAGGCGCTTGCGATCTTCGTGGCCGCCGAGGATGACTTGACGCGGGCGCGCTTCCATAAATTCGCCCGCTTCGCGCATGATCGCATTGACCTGGACAGTGCGTTGTTCTGGGCCCCTTCGGTGGACGGACCCGATCGTGCGCCGTTCGTTGCCGCGGTACGGCGCAATGATGATCCGGACTACGATATCCGCGAGACGGCTGCCGACGGTCGCGACGTTCCGGCGGCAATCCGCAGCCGTTATTTGCCGCTGCTCTACGAGGAGACGTTCGACGCCGCGCTGGGGATCAACGGCTTCGATCTGTTGGCCCAACCCGAACGCAAGGTGCTGGTGGACCGGGTTCGCGACGATGGCAAACCGTTGGCTTCGGCGCCGTTCGCCGGGCCGGTGGATCGTATTGATGAGTCGGGATTCATTATCCTTTGGCCGGTCTACAGCACCGGTCTCGTGCCACCTTCGGTTGAAGCCCGGCGGGCTGCGTTCCGCGGCATCGCGGGGGCCCGCTTCCGCTTTAATCGTGTGTTGCCCGGCCTCATCGCCAATACACCCGAAATTGTCGAATCCCTGGAGGTTGCCGCGGGTCCGGCCGATGGTCCGGCCCGTTTGATTGGGGTGTATGATCCGACACTGGATCGTTTTGTGGTCGGCAAGCCGTCCGTCTCCTCCCCGGCAGCCGCGCATCGTCCGGATGGCATAACTTTGTTTCGTGAGTTTACCATCTTCGGGCAGCACTGGTCACTGCAATCTTACTTCGGGCCGCAAGTCGTTTCCGATCTGACGTCGTCGGCGCCCTGGGCCTGGCTGGTCTTTGGCCTGTTCACAAGTGCGATGCTCATCCTCTACATTTCGCGACAAACCCTGCTGCTGGGCCAGGTTGAAGTCATCGCCAGCGAAACCGATGACCGGTTCCGCCGGCTGTTCGATGAAAACCCGATTGGAATGGTGATTGCCACAGCCGATGAATACCGCATCGTTCGCGTGAACGCAGCGTTTTGCAGGATGCTGGAGTATCCCGCTGATGAACTTGTGGGCCATTTGCGCGACGAGTTCGCGGCACCCGATTCCATCGGCATCCCGCCCGTGCCGGATACCGGCATCGATCCTGGCTGGCATCCAACCGACAAACATTACGTCTGCAAGTCGGGCAAGGTGATCACTGCGCTGGTCCGGGTCATCCATCTGGCGCGATCGGCGGCCGGGGAGGCGCTGGTGCTGGGCCTGGCCGAAGACGTGACGGAGCAACGCAAGTTGGAGGCGACGCTGCGCCAGGCGCAGAAGATGGAGGCCATCGGCCAACTGACAGGCGGGATGGCCCACGACTTCAACAACCTGCTGGGCATTATCATCGGCAACCTCGATATGCTTCAGCCGCTGCTGGAGGAGCGCGACGAACGCGGCGAACTGGTGGATGAGGCACTTGCGGCGGCGCTGCGCGGGGCCGACCTGACCCGCCGGCTGCTGGCCTTTGCGCGCCGCCAGCCACTCAATCCAACGCGCGTTGCGCTGAATGAACAGATCATCGAGGTGTCCAAGCTGCTGACCCGCACCCTGGGTGAGCGGATTCGCATCTCACTCGATCTCGCGGCCGAACTGTGGCCGGTGATGGCCGATGCGATTCAACTCGAAGCCTGCATCATCAACCTTGCTACCAACGCGCGTGACGCGATGCCCGATGGCGGCGCCCTGACGATCGCGACGGCCAATCGCCGACTCGACGCTGATTATGCCATGTTCCATGTCGACGTGATGGAAGGCGACTACGCGCTGATCGAGATCACCGACAGCGGGACGGGTATGCCGCCTGAGATCGTGGCGCAGATTTTCGAGCCGTTCTTCACGACAAAGAGCCAGGGCAAAGGCACCGGCCTGGGCCTGAGTATGGTGTTCGGGTTCCTCAAACAATCGAACGGCCACATATCGGCCTACAGCGAGCCGGGCGTCGGCACCACGTTCCGCATCTACCTGCCGCGTGCCGACGGCGCGACGGCCGAACGTTCTCCGCCAGCCAGTCGCGTAATGCGGCGGGGCAAAGGCGAAGTCGTACTCGTTGTCGAGGACAGTGAACCGCTGCGCCGGGTGGTCGTCAGGCAAATGAAGGAACTCGGCTATCAGGTGATCGAAGCTGACGGCGCGGATGCGGCACTGACGATCCTTGCCGACCAGTCGGTCGCACTGGTATTTACCGATGTCGTGATGCCGGGTGAACTCGATGGGTTCGGCCTGGCTGGTAATGTCCTGCAGCGGTGGCCATCCACCAAGGTGCTGCTGACGTCCGGATTTCCGGAGACGAAGATCAACGGCAGACTGGGTCCCGCGATGGCGTCGGCTCGACTGCTTGGCAAGCCCTATAGAACCGAGGATCTGGCCCGCACGCTCCGGGAAGTTCTGGAGGCCTGACGAGGCGGCGGGCAGACGCGGCTGGCGGCCTCGATGATGGCAGCAACGGCACGTTGGCAGGTTCCAAATGTCTGCCGGCTGCGCCATTCGTCATGAACAAAGGTCGACACCCGGACCACCGCGTCGGACTCATACAGGATAAACGACGGGCGCGAGGCCGCGTCATCCATGATGTCCTCCATCGTGTCATCCAGGATGTCGTTCACCGTGTCATTAACGATGTCATTCGCCGGCAGCACGATGATGATGAGCTCGCCGCAGGCATCAAGTTCCCGGTCGACGGTCCAGGAAGGCGAGAGCGCGGAGGTTAATGTTGCAACGACGTCGAAGTTCGATCGCGCATAGCAAAGCCAAGTTGCATCATTTAGCGTTCCATGAACGCATTTTACGACTCCGTCAGTCATGCGAATTCTCCTCGACGTTGCGGCGCGGACGCCACGCGACTGCATTCGAGGAAAAAGGTTAAGGATAGGTTAACGCTCCGCGACGGCGAACATTGCTATTTCAAAGCGTTATCGTCAGAAGATGCGTGATCATCGCAACGCGTCAAGGACTGTCTAAAAATTATCGCGCTCACGAAGGTAAATCGGCGATGTGAGGGACGAGTTGGAATGAAAAAATTATGCTCTGGGCAAATTTTGCGATTGTCCGGTGCTATCTGAGCCATGGTGTCACCGTATGAAACACATCACAAATCGGTGACCACCTCCACCTAGCGGATCGACAATGCTGGCTCTCCCCGACTGCAGATGGCTCGAAATGCCACTGAGCAATTTTGTTTGCTCAGGCGGCGGCAATCGCCAACCGGCTCGCCGCGCGCGGGCGGCCGATCAGCGGCAGCAATTCGGCCAGGTCGGGACCACTGTCCTCACCGGTCAGCGCCAGGCGCAGCGGCGTCAGCAGCGAGTCTCCGCTGCGATCGGTCGTCTGTTCCAGGTCGGTGACCCACGTGGTCCAGACCGCGTTGTCCCACGGTTCCGGGGGCAACAGCCGGCGGGCGGTCAGCAGCAAATCGCGGGCGCCGTCAATCACGGGCGGCACAATGGTGCCGGCGACCACATCCCACCATCCGCGAGCTTCCTTGAGCAGGTCCAGGCTGCCCCGCACCGCCAGCCAGAACGCCTCGGTGGCGCCGCCGGGTAAACGATCGGCAACGGCCGCAAACGGCATCTGCGCCAGGACGCCTCGGTTGAGCGCCAGCATCTGGCCAATGTCGAAGCGCGTGGATGCCAGCGTGCCCAGCTCGAATTGGCGGGCCAGATCGTCGAGCGGCACAGGTTCGGTTGCCATTCCGGTCATGCTGGCGGCAATGGCGTAAGGCTCGACGCCATCATTGCGCAGGCTGCGCAGTGCCAGGGTGGCCGCCTTGCGTCCGCCGGGTCCACTGTCGGTCAAGGCCGGCAGATGTGCGAAGCGTAACGGCTTATGCGGTCCGCGCAGAACCTCCAGCAGTTCGATTTGCACCGCGGTATTGCCCGCGTTGTCCTCACCGCGAATGATATGCGTGGTGCCGTAATCAATATCGTCGACGACACTTGCCAGGATTGGAGTGGGCGTGCCGTCGGCGCGCACCAGGATGGGATCCGACACCGCGGACAATGCGGCTTGCCGAGGCCCCATGATCATGTCGTTCCATTCAAGCGTCCGTCCAGACAGCTTGAAGCGCCAGTGGGGGCGTTTGCCGCCGGCCTCGGCGTCCTGGCGCTGCTTCGTGGTCAGCGCCAGCATGGCGCGGTCGTAGATTAGCTTCTGATTGCGCTTCCGCCGGAATTCCTGCTTCGCCTTCAATTCTTCCTTGGACTCAAAGCACGGGTAGATGAAGTTCTCTCGCTTCAGGCGCTCGATTGCCTCCTGATAAAGATCGCGACGTTCCGACTGGCGGAAGGATTGCTGCCACTCGATGCCGAACCACTGCAGGTCGTGCATGATCTGCTGTGCGGGGACCGGTCCCGCGCGTTCCTGCTCCAGGTCATCCAGCCGCAGCAGCATCTGGCCACGGCCGCGGCGTGCGAACAGGTCGTTGGCCAGGGCCACGCGGGCGCCACTGACATAAATATTGCCGCTCGGTGTCGGGGCGAAGCGAACGCGGGGGATCATGCGTCGTCCTCGTCATCAAGGTCGATATCGTCGCGCCGTGGATCGAGCGATCGCCAGTCGCGGTCTTCATTGCTGGCCAGGTTGTCAACGAAATCCCCCAGCTCGGTGGCACTCTTCCAGGCGCCCTCTCCGGCGTCGACGACGACCGCGTCTTCGCCAAACGCAAACCAGGCTTCCAGCACGTCCTTGGCGGTCATGCCGGGGACGCGACATCGTTCCACCGAGTCGCGGACGTAGCGGCGGGCGAAGGCGTTGGCGTGCATCAGCGTGTCGAAGCCACCAACTTCCTCGGTGATATTGTCCTGAGCACCGCCGGACAGATCCAGGATTTGGACGCGCCAACCTCCGTCAGGGGCGAACAAATCGCTCATGATGGTGGTAACTCCGATAACCGCGTTTTGTTCATCCCGATTAAACTATGGAGGGTCGGGGGGTGAATCAACGCCAGCCCGCACAGGCCTGTCATCTTCCCAGCCATCAAAGCCCGACGGGGTCAGCCGAAGATCAACCTCATCGAGCGGCTTGATCGAGCAGCAGGGCCGGTTGGATTCCCGGCAAGGCCGCCGTCTGACCGCGATGCGCCTCGTCCTTGCTGCATCCGGATACCGAGCTGCCCGCATCCGCAAGGTTGGGACTGCATTTCTCGCCGACCATCGCAAGATGCAACCCCTGGTCGTCATGCCCGAACTGTGACAGCCTTCCAGCGCGAGGGCCGCAAAGAGTCCGGCTCGGGAGGAAAAAACATGTTTGAAGTCCTGGATCAGCGGCGGACCCTGACCGGCAATCAGAAGCGCATCGTCACCGCGGCGATCCTGGGCGATATGCTGGAATTCTTCGACTACTTCCTGATCGGTTTCGTATTGGCGTTTGTGGTTGGGCCGTGGAAGCTGACGTTCTTGCAGTCGGCGATCGTGCTGCTGTCGTCCGGTATCGGGGCGATCTTCGGGGCGTATTTCTGGGGTTGGATGGCCGACAGGATCGGCCGCCGGCCGGTGTTCAACCTGACGATACTGAACTTTTCCCTGGCGACCGGCGCGCTGTATTTTACGCCGGACGGCGGCTGGATCTATCTGGCACTGCTGCGTGCCGTCGTGGGCTTTGGCGTCGGCGGGCTTTACTGTGTCGATCTGCCGCTGGTGCAGGAGTTCATGCCGGCGAGCAAGCGCGGCTTCATCGGTGGGCTCGTCACCGCCTTTATCCCGATCGGCGTGATGATCGGCAGCCTTCTGGCCGGCTACCTATCGCCGGAAATCGGCTGGCGCGGGCTGTTTGCGGTCGGTGTGCTGCCGGGGCTGGCGGTGCTGGTGGTGCGCATGTGGGTGCCGGAATCGCCTCGCTGGCTACTGCGCCAGGGGCGGGTGGCAGACGCCAAGCGGTCGTTGGCCTGGGCACTGGAAATTGAGCCAGAGGCGCTGCCGGACCCGACGCCCGCGGAGTGCATCAGCACCCCGACGCGGTTCCTGGATCTGTTCAAATATCCACGCAGCCTGCTGGTGTCGTGGCTGGGCAACCTCGGCGCGCAGACCGGGTCGTATGGCGTGACATTGTGGGCGCCGACGCTGTTCGTGCTGGTCATGCACGTGTCCCCAGCCGGCGCTGCCAAGGCGATGATCGGATTGACTTTGGCCGGTGTGGTCGGGCGCTTCTCGTTCTCCTGGTTGTCGGAGCGGATCGGGCGGCGGCTGGGGGGCGGGCTGCTGGGCTTTGGCGCGGCGCTGTTCATCGCGCTGGCCGGTATTCTGCACGGCGAGCTGATCTTCGGCGTGTCGGCATTTTGGCTGCTGCTGGTCGTGGCGGCGTTCTTTTTCGATGGCGGGTTCGCCGTGGTCGGCCCGTATGCCGCTGAGGTCTGGCCGTCACACCTGCGCACCTCGGGCATGGGCAGCGCCTATGGCTTCGGCGGCATCGGCAAGGTGATCGGCCCGCTGGGCCTGGCGCTGGTCGTCGGCAGCTCGAACGTGGTGAAGCCGGATGCCACGATGGATGCGATCCAGCCGGCGTTCCTTTATCTGGCATGTTGGTTTGCGCTGGCGGGTGCGGTGTATTTCTTCCTGGGGATCGAGACCAAGGGCCGGTCCATCGAGGAGATCGACAGCCACCTGAAGGGAACGCCGGCCGTGGCGGAGTAATCTGGTTCACATGGATAGTGCTCGATCCTGGAACCAGAGACGTGCCGGGTGACGTCGGCGATCGAATCGGCGTTGGTGGTGACCGCTACTGCGCCGCGGCGATGTTGGATGGCCTGTTGCTGCGGAAATGCGGCATGACCTCCCGGGCGAAGCGCTGCAGGTTGGTGCGCGAGGTCCCGCCGCCGTTGAGGAGGATGTATTCAACGCCCGCCGCCTGCAGGTGTTCAAGCTTGCGGCAGATCTCGTCCGGCGTGCCGAACAGGGTAGCCTCCTCGTTGGCTTCCCGTGTGTCGGAGAATGCCATGATGCTGGCCGTGTTGTTGCCGTCCGGGCGCTGGCTGATCGTATGCAGGCGCTTCTGCGCGATCATGCGCCGCTCGATCGCCGCAGCCTTTTCCTCCGCTGTGTCGGCAACGAAAAACGCCCTGGCGACGCCCGCCTGCGAAGGATCGAAGCCAAAGCCGTTTGTCAGCATTGCCGCCTTGTAGGTGTTGAAACGGTTTATCGTCTCGTCGATCGAGGCAAACTGGTCCAGCAGCAGATTGTGTCCGCGCGCAGCAACCTTGCGGATGCTCTCGGCGTGACCGGCGCCTTGCCAGAATGGCGGATGCGGCTTCTGCTTGGTCGGCGGCTCCACGACGACATCGTCGAACTGCCAGTATTGACCATGAAACGAAAATCGCTCGTTTGAGGTCCAGGCCTTGGTGATGATGTCGATGGATTCCTCGAACCGCGGGCCGCTTTCCTCCATCGGGATGCGGAAACTGGCGAATTCGTTGTGCCGGTAGCCCTTGCCGATGCCGAAATCCAGTCGTCCGCCCGACAGCAGGTCGACAGTCGCCGCCTGTTCGGCCAGCAGGACCGGGTTGTGCCATGGCAGCACGATCACTGCTGTTCCCAGCCGCAGGGCTGTGGTTTTGGCGCCGACCCAGCTCAGCAGGTTCAGCGTTGCGGAGACCTGACCGAGTCCGGTGAAGTGATGCTCGACGATGAATGCGCTGTGGTAGCCCAGGGATTCGGCTTCGATCAGGTACTCGATGTAATCGTTGAAGCCGGCAGCGCTATCCACATCCGGCCCGCCACGCTGCGCCTGTGCGGCGCCGAACAATCCAAAGCGCATGGTTGTTTGCCTCCCTATGCGGGTTCGGGCCCAGCTTAAGGGGAGGGGGCTGCATCGGCAACTTCGGTGCCCCGGCCACAGGAGAACCGGTTGTGGCGAGGGAGGGGAGCGCCGGACTTATGCCGGCGAGAAGATCCGCCTCTGGTCAGGCGGCTTTTTTGATCCGTTTCGTCTTGCCGCCCCGCATCTGGCTGGGGGCGCTGCCTGCCTTGGCGCGATCCAGCACGAAGCTCGCGTAATCGTCCATGTCGCCATCGAACGGTGCAACGGTGCCGTCCGCTGCGAGCCACAGCCTGTCGGCCACCAGTTCCATCAGCGAGCGATCGTGGGTGATCAGGATGACCGCACCCTGATAGTCGTTCAGCGCATCCAGCAGGGCGCGCCGGCTGTCGATGTCCAGGTGGTTCGTCGGTTCGTCGAGGATCAACAGGTGTGGAGCGGCCATGGCCACCAGGTTCAGCAGCAGGCGGGCGCGTTCGCCGCCCGACAGGTTTGCCACCGTCGTCGCCTGCTTTTCGAAATTGATCCCGAAGCCGGCCAACCGGGACCGGTGCGATGTCTCGCTGTCATCCGGTCGTTCACGACGGATGATGTCCAACGGTGTGTCGGCGGGATCGAGGGCTTCGATCTGATGTTGATGGAACCAGCCGACTTTGATCCGCCGCTCGCGCTGCATGTGGCCCGTCTGCAAATCCAGCGCGCCGGCGGCCATCTTGGCGAAAGTGGATTTGCCGGCGCCGTTGACGCCCAGCAGGCCGATCCGGTCATCGACATCCAGCCGCAGGTTCAGATTGCGCAGCACCGGGTCGCCGTCGTAGCCGACAGCGGCCTGGTCCCAGCGGATCAGCGGCGGTGCCAGCGGGCGGGTGGGCGAGGGCAATGTGAACGGTGCCACCCGTTCCTCAATCGTCATGGCGACGGGTTCCATCTTGGCCAGTCGCTTCATGCGTGACTGGGCCTGGGCGGCCTTGCTTGCCTTGGCCTTGAAGCGGTCGACAAAGCTTTGCAGGTGGGCCCGCTCCGCCGCCTGCTTCGCCGCAAACGCGGACAGCAAGCGGGCTTTTTCGCCGCGGCGCTGTTCGAAGTCGTCGTAGCCGCCGGTGTAGAGTTCAAGCTTGCCGGAATGAAGATGCAGGATTGCATCGACTGAATTGTTCAGCAGCTCGCGGTCATGGCTGATGATGATCGCCGCGTTGGGATATTTGCGCAGCCGGGCCTCAAGCCATAGTGCGCCTTCAAGGTCGAGGTAGTTGGTGGGCTCGTCGAGCAGCAACAGGTCGGGTTCGGCGAACAGTGCCGCCGCGAGGGCCACACGCATCCTCCAGCCGCCGGAAAACTCGCTCATGGGGCGGGTGAGGTCGGCGGTGGAAAAACCCAACCCGGCCAGGATTTCACCTGCGCGTGCCGGTGCGCGGTCGGCATCGATCTCCGCCAGTCGGGCGTAGATATCGGCGATGTGCTCCGGTTCCGCTGTCTCCAGTTGCTGGTGCAACGCCTCCCGCTGCTCATCCGCCGCAAGGATGGTGTCCAGCAGACTGACGGGTGTGGCTGGATGTTCCTGATCCACACTGGCGATACGCGCCCCGCGCGGCAGCAGGAACTCGCCGCCGTCGGGTGACAGTTCGCCCAGGATCAGCTTGAACAGCGTGGACTTGCCAACGCCGTTGCGGCCGACCAGGCCAACCTTGGCGTTGGCCGGAACGAGCACACTGGCATGGTCGAAGAAGCGCCGTCCCCATGCGTTGAACACGAGGTCATCGATCTGAAGCATGGGCCGCCATGAGGTCTGGGGACAGGATGCGCCACCGTCTAGCGGATGCGGCCCGGTTTTGCGAGGCATGCTTGCGGTTGTCTGCCCCGCGTGCAGGTTGACCAGCGCCCTCGGCTATCGATCTCGGATCTCATGGCTTTAGGTCCGTCCGGGTTCGACCTGGCAAGCAGCATGCGGCCAGAAGGGCGGCGGCCGCAATTCCGGCAAGCACCCCGAACGTGATGCTGTAGGCCAGCGACGAGGTTTGCGTCCGCGCCTCGGCAAATTGCAGGCAGATCGCCAATCCTGATGTTCCGGTCGGTCCGCCGAAACGCTGGCAGATATTGATTGCCGTCGTCGCATGCCCCAGGGACTCGCGTGGTACCGACGCGTAGGCTGCGGCGGCCGATGGGATGGTAATTGATCCACCACCAATACCGCGTATCAGCAATGCCCCGCACAGCAGCGCAACCGGCGTGTCTGCGCCGGCAAACACAAAAGGGATCGTGCCGATCAGCGAAAGCGCCGCGCCGGTCCCGGATATCGCGCAGGCACCAAAGCGCTCGCTCAAGCGTCCCATGATTGGCAGTGCAAGGAACACGCCCAGCCCCATCGGCATCAGCAGCAATCCGGTCATGCTGGGGGAAAGCCCCCGCACGTTCAGGAAATACAGCGGCATCAGAAGCTGACCGCCAAAGTTGATCGCGTTCGACAGGAATTGCGTCGCGGCGGCGGCACGAAACGTGCGCCCCGCGAACAGGCGCAGGTCGATCAGCGCCGCCCCCGGGCGCCGCAGCGCGTGCCAGGTGAAAGCCATTAGCAGGACCGCGCTGGTGGCAAGACTGACCGATGCCGTGCGGTTGCCATGTGCGAGCGCGACCAATCCCTGAAGCAGCAGCGCCAAGCCAGGCGAGACCATGGCAAACCCCAGCAGGTCCAGGCGTCGCGCCGTGGTCACCTCATTTCGCGGCAAGACCGTCCAGGCGAACGCAATGGCCACGATCCCGATGGGCACGTTGACGAAGAAGATCCAATGCCAGTCGAGGTAGGTCAGGATCAGCCCGCCGAGGGACGGTCCCAGCATCTGGCCGACCATCACCGGCATCGCGGCAACGCCGATGACACGGGCCATATGGCGTCCGGCATGACGAGCCATCATCATTTGCATCATCGGCGCCAACAGCCCGCCGGCGATCCCTTGCAGCACGCGGCAGGCGACCAACTGGGTGACCGACTGGGCGAGGCCGCACAGCATCGAAAACCCCACGAAGCCCGCGAAGCACCCCAGGAATATCCGGCGCGCACCCACCCGGTCGATCAACCAGCCACTCAGCGGCAGCGCCAGGGCAAGCGCCAGAAGATATCCGCTGGTGATCCACTGGACCGTGCCAAGCGCTACGTCGAAATCCCGCCCGATCATGTCCAGTGAAACATTGACCATGGTGGAATCGAGGCCGGACATCAGCGGCCCGCACGTGCAGGCCGCGGCGATGATCCAGACGCGCCGGTCAACTGTGCTGGCGGATTCGCTCATGGGCTCGCTGGCTCGTTCAAGGGTCGAAGCCGATTACAGGCCATGTTCCGAACCGAGCCAAGCGGCTGCGGCCGGCGGATTCCCGCATCGCCGTCTGGCGTGGTAGGAATGCCCGGCGCCTCCATCGGGAGAAGCTTCGCCATGACCGACACGACAACGACGCCAAACGTGGATGTTGCGACCAAGGTCGAACGTCCGCCGCTTCACAAGGTCATCCTGGTCAACGACGACTACACGCCGCGTGAGTTCGTCGTGACCGTGCTGAAGGCGGTATTCCGCATCACCGACGATCAGGCCCATCGGGTGATGATCACCGCGCATCAGCGCGGTTCCTGTGTGGTTTCCGTCTATACCAAGGAGGTGGCCGAAGCGAAGGCAACGAATGCGACGGACCTGGCCCGCGGCCAGGGCTACCCGCTGCTGTTTACCACCGAACCGGAAGAATAATTTCGGCGGTCCATGAAGGAGGCTGTGATGTCCAGTCCTGAACCTGAACGCATCGACCGGCGCCGGACTGCGCTGATCGCCTACGACGTGTGCCGGCGGGCACTGGTGCCGTCCGATCCCGCTCGGCGGGCAGCGATGCGCCCGGTGCTGGATGCCTGGGTGCGGGTGATCGCCGTCGCAAGGGCGGCCGGGGTGCCGGTGATCTACACCACCCCTGTCAGCCGCCCCGACGGCGCCGACGTGGTCATGCTGCCGACCGACCTGTCGGCAGAAACCGGCGTGCCGCCCCTCACCAACGGCATCGAGGGTTCGGCGGAAGCCGGCTTCCCCGATGAGATCGCCCCGCGGCCGGAGGATTACGTCTTCCTCAAGCGCCGTCCGAGTGCGTTCTACGGGACCGGGATCGCGGAACTGCTGCACATGCTGCGGCGCGACGTCATCATCATCGGCGGCGGCGCGACCAACCGCGGTGTTGAGACCAGCGTGCGCGAGGCCTTCAACTTCGACCTCGCATCTGTCGTGGTGCGCGAGTGCTGCTGGAGCAGCGATGCCGCGGCGCACGCCTACAGCCTCGACAAGGCAATGAAGATGTACGCCAGGGTTCGGCAACTGGACCAGATCGCGGCGATGCTGCGGGACTGACGCCCGCCCTTGCCGCCATCGCGACCCGATGCGTAAATCCCCGACGAAAAGTCGGCCGGATCGGTCGGGTGCGCCGCACAGACCGGACGCGCTGCTGCAATTGGGGAAACACATCATGCCAGACACTCTGGTCGAGACGACGCAGGCGCGGGATCAGGTCACCAACTACGACGCGATCGTCATCGGCGCCGGGATTTCCGGCATGTTCATGCTCTACCGGCTGCGCGAACTCGGCATGACCGCGAGAGTGTTCGAATCCGGCACCAATGTCGGCGGCACGTGGTACTGGAACCGCTACCCCGGCGCCCGCTTCGATTCCGAAAGCTGGACCTACGGCTATTCATTCTCCAAGGAGCTGCTGCAGGAGTGGGACTGGAAGGAGCATTTCTCGCCGCAACCCGACACGCTCGAGTACCTCAACCTCGTCGCCGACAAGTTCGATCTGCGCCGGGACATACAGTTCCGCAGCACGGTGACATCAGCACACTGGGATGACGCCGCCAACGAATGGGCCGTGGCACTGGCGAGCGGACAGCAGGCGCGGGCACGCTTTCTATTCTCGGCGATCGGCATTCTGTCGGCGCACACAATGCCGCGCATTCCGGGGATCGAAAGTTTCCGTGGTCCGGCCTATCACCCGGCGCGGTGGCCGCACACGCCGGTGGACTTTACCGGCAAACGGGTCGGCATCATCGGCACCGGCGCCACCGCGATCCAGGCCATTCCGGAGATCGCCAAGGTGGCGCGCCAACTCACCGTGTTCCAGCGCCGGCCGAACTGGGCCGCCCCGCTGCACAACGGGCGGATCAGCGCGGAGGAAATGGCGGCGATCAAGAGCCGCTACGAGGAGATTTACGCGCGCTGCCACGCCACCCCAAGCTGGTTCATCCATGAAGCCGATCGCCGCAAGACGCTGGATGTGCCGCCGGAGGAACGCGAGGCGTTTTGGGAAAAGCTGTACGCGGAACCCGGCTTCGGCATCTGGATGGGCAATTTCCGCGACATCCTTGTGGACGAGCAGGCCAATGCCGCCATCACCGATTTCATCGCCAGGAAGATCCGCCAGCGCGTGAAGGACCCGAAGGTCGCCGACAAGCTGATCCCGAAGGACCACGGGTTTGGCACCAGGCGGGTGCCGCTGGAGAGCGGCTACTTCGAGGCATATAACAATGACAACGTGACACTGGTGGACCTGAACGAAACGCCGATCGAGCGCATTACACCGACCGGGCTGAAGACCAGCGATGCGGACCACGAATTCGACATCATGATCTACGCGACCGGCTTCGACGGCGTAACCGGCGCGTTCGACCGCATCGATATTCGGGGTCCCGGTGGCATTGCCCTGCGCGATGTCTGGGCCGATGGACCTCGCACCTATCTCGGCCTGCTCCCGGACGGATTTCCCAACATGCTGATGGTGCTGGGCCCGCACACCGCCCGCGGCAACATCCCGCGCGCGATTGAGCACGGGGTGGAATGGCTTACCGGGCTGCTGCAGTTCATGCAGGCACACAACTACACCCGTGTGGAAACGCGGCCGGAACAGGTGGCCGAATGGACGGAAACGGTCATCAAGGCATCCGAACCGCTGTTGTCCAGCAAGGTCGACTCCTGGCAGACCGGGGTGAACCGTAACGTCGAAGGCCGCAGCGTCCGCCGTGTGCTCGGCTACAATGGCAACGGCGTGCACTATCGCCGCAAGTGCGAGGCTGTCACCGCCGGCAACTTTCAGGAGTTCGCGTTCCGCCAGTAGCTCCGCACCAGGGCTTCCAGCGGTTGCCCGGCAGGGCTTGCCTTGTCGGCGAGCCGCATGCGCGCGGAGCTAACAGCTACTGGCAATCAGGAGATGACGCGGCTTCGTCAGGTGATGCTGCACACCAGCTTGATCATGCAGCGGATCAAAACCACTACGTAGAAATACCTGCGGTCTGATCCCGTCGCTCAGTGAACAGTGGCGAGTCCAAGGCCCTGCGATGTGATCCGTTCCCAAACATCCTCGATGGTGTCGACCGCCTCAAGAGGCTTGCCTTCATTGTCGTAGATGACGAATGCCCGCTCACCATCATAAGTGCCGGTCTTCAGGTAAACCATCCGGCTTGTCGCGTAGTACAGTAGCTGCTCTGGAGTCATGTCGAGAAGCGCATTCATCATTCGCGTGGTTGGGCAAGTTCCCATGGTCGGTGACCTTTCTTGACTGTATCGGTACATGGGCCGTTTTGGCTGTAGCCCCCATCTTCGGCGCCCTTGGGCTACGATACGGGTGCATCTGCGCGTTGCCGCCGGCTCCGCGATAAAGCGTAATTTCCCACCCAATGCTTAAGATCCGATAAATTCAAAACAACTTTCGCAAATACCCGAACCGCCGCGCGTTGCAGCGCCGATGCCCGATCGGCGTGCCGCTGTCAGCGACTTGCCCCGTCTTGCTACTTGCCCTGTCTTGGTACTTGCCCTGGCTTGCCGCTCGCCCTGTCTTGCCGTGGGTCCGTCTGCTACAGTTGTGGTCCAGGAGGACACCCATGATTAACCCAGGTACCGACCGGGTACTAATCACCGGCGCAGCCGGCGCCATCGGCACGGCAGTGCGCGACGGCCTGCGCGCGCACTGGCGCCGGCTTCGCCTGACCGATATCCGGCCGGTCCAGAATGTCACCGACAACGAGGAAACCATCACCGCCGATCTCGCCGATCGTCCCAAACTGGAAGCCATGATGCAGGACGTGCGTGCAGTCGTGCACCTGGCCGGGGTGCTTGGGAACTACGATCTGGAGACGTTGTTTCGGGTGAATGCACGGGGCCTGTTCGACGTTTTCGAAACAGCGCGGCTTGCCGGAGTGGAGCGTATCGTCTTCGCCAGCAGCAACCACGCCTTTGGCTGCTACCCCATCACGGAGCATGTCTCGCCCGCGTTGCCCCCCCGACCGGACAGCCTGTATGGCGTGTTCAAGGTGCTGGGCGAAACCATGCTGCGCAACTACTACGATCGCCACGGGATCAGGTCGGTGTCGCTGCGCATCGGCACCTATCGTACGGTGCCGATCGATCAACGCTCGCTCGCAACCTGGCTGAGCCCGGCCGATGTTGCCCAACTGATTGACCTGTCACTTCGCCACCCGGACCCCGGTTGCATGATCGTCAACGGGTACTCGAACAACACACGCATCAAGACCCACGATCCGAACTGGGAGGTGCTCGGTTATCAGCCCCAGGACAATGCCGAAGATTATCGGGATATGCTGCGCGGGCAGGGGGTCGATGTCGATGCGCCGGATCGTGGCGAATGGGAGTGGCCGGAGCATGGCGGCTCCCACGCCCGCGTGCCAGAGCACCCGGCCCGACATAGGTGACCGCCGGGCGTCACGTGCAATGACACCGGAGCAAAGGCGTGCGCGATCCGAAGCCGCCCGGACCGGGGATGGTGCAGCATGAACCAGCGGACGCCGCCGCCCGATATGCCTGGCGCGACTGAGGCCAATCCACCGATCCGCCGGGTCCCGACCGTCAGCAGCGTCATCGCGCCAGCGGCAGCGGCCGACCCTCTGCGCGCCATTGCCCTCATGTGCGCTGGCGTCTGCACCTTCCCGTTCATGAATACAGCGGTGAAGCTGCTGTCGCCGAATTATCCGGCGATGCAGATTACCTGGGCGCGTTTTACCGGCCACCTGATCGTAATGCTGGTTATCTTCCTGCCGCAGTACCGTTGGGCCCTGCTGAAGACGCGCCAGCCAGCTGTTCAGATCGGCCGCTCCGTCCTGATGCTGCTGAGCAATCTGGTGTTCGTCGTGGCGATCGGGCGCGTGCCGCTGGCGACCGCATCGGCGATCGGCTTCACCTCGCCGCTGATCGTCACCGCGCTGTCGATGCCGCTGTTGCGTGAGAGCGTGGGGTGGCGCCGCTGGTGCGCCGTGCTGGTTGGCTTTGCGGGTGCCCTGCTGGTGATCCGGCCTGGCAGCGGTTTCGCCGACGCCGCCGTTCTGCTTCTGTTGGTGTCGTCGCTGACCTACGCCCTTTACCAGGTTGCTACCCGCTGGGTCGGCCGCCACGACAGCGCGGCGACAGGCATCGTGTTCGCCGCGCTGATCGGATCACTCGCCCTGACCCTGCCGATGCCGTTCATCTTCGTCGCACCGCGCACGCTGCTGGACGGGTTGCTGTTTTCCTGCCTCGGCCTCCTCGGTGGCACAGGCCATTACCTTGTCATTCGGGCCTTCCAGCTTGGTCGCGCCGCCGTGGTAGCCCCGCTCGGTTATGTCGAACTGATCGGCAGCACCGTGCTGGGCTACCTGATCTTCGGCCACTTCCCGGATGCATGGACATGGGTCGGCGCCGGGGTGATCATTGCATCTGGCCTCTACATTGCATTGCGTGAACGGCGCGTGCGGGCGCGTAACTGAAAGGTGGAATGAGCATGGGCGATCTGACCGGCAAGGCGGCACTGGTGACCGGGGCACAGCAAGGGATAGGTGCAGCGATTGCAATCGCGCTGGCGCAGCAGGGCGCCGATGTTGCGATCAACTACCTCGACGGACTCGCCGAAGCCGAGGCTGTCGCCGCCGCGGTCCGCAGGACGGGCCAGCGCGCCGAACTGGTCGCCGGCGACGTCGCCGGTGCGGACATGCCGGCGAAGCTTGTGGCCGAGACAACCACCGCGTTCGGCAGGATCGATATCCTGGTGAACAACGCCGGCGTTTTTCCGCGCGTGCCGTTCCTCGACATGACGCTCGCGGATTGGGATCTCGTTCACGGCATCAACCTGCGGGCCAGTTGCTTTTGTGCCCAGGCGGCAGCCCGGCACATGATTGCAGCCGGCATCCAGGGCAGCATCATCAGCCTGGCCTCGTCCGCGATCTTCGGCAGCTCACCCCGCGGCGTACACTACGCTGCAAGCAAGGGCGGCGTGGTGTCATTGACCCGGGCCATGGCGAATGAACTGGCGCCCCACCGCATCCGCGTCAACGCCATCGCACCCGGCCTGACCGATACCGCACAGCCGCGCGACGGCATGACCGAAGCCGAACTGATCGAGCGCGCCGCAACCATGCCACTCGGTCGCATCGGACGCCCGGAGGACATCGCCAATGTGGCCGTCTTCCTGGCGTCGGAAAAGTCGGCCTTTATCACCGGCCAGGTCATGCACGCCAATGGTGGGATTTTCATGGCGTCCTGAGTCCGTTGGGGCCACAACGGCGCAGCAACGTCGGGTCGGTGACGGACGCCCCAGGTGGCGGCACGATCGATGGCAAACTGTGCCAGCGCTGGCCGGAAATTTCCCCGGTGCCGAAGACCTCGCCTGGCGATTGGCGGAGCGGTAAAGGCCGCTACGCCGCCAGCCCGGGTGAGTTGCCCGCGACGGTAGTGCGATACATCAGCCGCTCATACCGCGTGTGATCGAACAGGCTTGCGGTATGCAGCACGGCACGATTGTCCCACATTACCAGGTCGCCCTGGTGCCATCGGTGTGTATAGACAGTGCGCGGCTGGGTGATGTGCGCCGTCAGCGTCTCGATCAAGGCGGTGCCCTCGGCCGGATCCATACCTTCGATGTGGCTGATCACAGCGGGGCACACATAAAGCGACTTCGCGCCCGTCACCGGATGCTGGCGCACCAAAGGCTGGCGCACCGCCGGAAACTGCGTGGACTGGCTGTCAATGTTCTGGTGGCGGTCCGGGTTGTGCTGCAATCCCCATAGCCGCAGCGTCTCCAGCGAATGCACCGCGACCAGACCTTCGATCCGTTGCTTCATCGCCGAATCGAGTGACCGATAGGCCGCGGTGGCGTCGGCAAACATGGTGTCACCACCCTCCGGGGGAACGATTTCCCCGTAGAACAGCGACGCGTCCGACGGCACCGAACGATACGAACTGTCCGCATGCCACTGCTCGATCCCGCGGGAGAATGACGCCTGGCCGACATTGCCGACGCAAAACACTTCCCGATGCTCCGGCAGGGTATTCTCAAACCGGCTGTGGATTTCTAACGGCCCGAAGCGGCGGCTGAACGCCACCAGGTCGGCAGGCGCCACGTTTGCCTGCGGCACCACCAGAACGCGGTAGCGATGCAAAAAAGAAACGAACTGGGCCAGCAGCTCCGGGCTGACATCGCCATTGATGGGCATCCCCGCAACCTCGGCCCCAAAGGTCGGCCCGATCGACCGGATCGCCAGGGCTGCATCTTTCGTCGCAATATGGTTCATGGCTTGGCCCTTCCTCAGTAGGTGTCGAACATGCGGCGGATCTCGGTCATATCCGATGAAACCGTCAGTGCCATCATCAACAGGATACGCGCTTTCTGCGGGGTCAGGTCGTCGGCGGCGATGAAGCCTGCGTCGCGCAGCGCCACCTTGTCGTCGATCACCCGTCCGCTGCCCGCTCGCGAGGATTGCACGACCACCACTCCGGCCTTCACCGCCTGCTTCAGCGCAGTCTTCTGCGCCGGGGATGGCGATCCGGACGGAAACCCAGCCGAAACGATCCCCTTGGCGCCCGCGGCCACCGCGGCCTCCACGAATGTGGCATCGGCGCCCGCATAGGCCGGCACGATGTCGACCCGCGGCAGTTCCGCGAGATTTGCGACATTGAACTCCGTCTCCGGCGCGGCGACCCGCAGCGGCCGCCGGTAGAACTTTACTGTATCCGCATCGGCGTAACCCAGCATGCCGAAGTCCCGCGATACAAACGTCTGGACACGGTAGTTGGAGGTCTTTGCCACATCGCGGGCGGCATTGATCTCATCGTTCAGCACCACCATCACGCCCATGCCGCGTGCCTGTGGGGATCCCGCCACGCGGGCGCCATTCAGCAGGTTGTTGCCGCCGTCGGCGCCCAGTGCGGAGGACGGCCGCATCGCACCCACAACGACCACGGGCACCGCCACCTTGACGGCCAGGTTGAGGAAATACGCAGTCTCCTCCAGCGTCGCAGTGCCATGCGTGACCACGATGCCGGCAATCGACGAATCACCGGCGACGGTTTCATCGATGATGCGCAGCAGCGCCAGCCAGTCGGCTGGACCGATCTCCGTGCTGCCGACGTTTTTGTAACGAATCGGCACGACGTCCGCGACCTGTGCCAGTTCGGGCACCCCGGCGATCAGTTCGTCGACATGCATGAACCGCCCGGATGTGCCGTACTCGTAGAAGTCCAGCCGGTCCCGGCCCACACCCGATATCGTGCCGCCGGTTCCGATTACGGCAATGCGGGGCAAGGTCGTCATCCGGCGGAGCTCCTGTAGCTGGTTTGTGCAATGCAGCGTAAATTCAGGGCAGGCGATTGTCCATACGCTGTGACTGCACAATTAAATGTCACGGATGATGATGGCGGTGGACCGCTTTGCCCTCGACCGCCGGGTCCGTCAGAACAAAGCCCTGTTCAGACGTTGACGAGTTCAAGCGCCTGCCGGGATAACCCGCCTGAGCGTCGCCAACCAGTCATCTTCGGTCAGCGTCCCGCCGAAGCGGACGCGCAAAAGCTTTGTCGAAATGAGCGCCGCCGTCGAAGCACCGACAAGGCATCCGGCAGCGCCACCAAGGACGTATCCGCGGCTTCGGGCCCACTGCCTTTTCAGGCACCGCTAAGGCCGTGGCCGATCATATCGAGTGGAACGATCGTCTTGTCGAACAGCACCGCATCGACCTTGCCGGATGCCAGCGCGGCTTCCCGCAGCGTCGTGCCGTCGGCAATTGCCTTCTCCGCGATATGGGCGGCATTCTGATATCCGATCACCGGCGACAATGCGGTGACCAGCATGACGCTGCCTTCCAGATAGCCCTGGATCTTTTCCCGGTTCAGCGCCGTTCCCTCAACCGAAAATTCCCGGAATTTTTCGCAGCCATCGGCCAGGATCCGCGCCGAGTGCAGGAAATTGTTGATGATGATCGGGCGCATCGCATTCAGCTCGAAATTGCCCTGGCTGCCCGCGAAGGCGACAGCGGTGTCGTTGCCCATCACCTGGATCGCGATCATCACCATGGCCTCGCATTGCGTCGGGTTGACCTTGCCCGGCATGATCGAGGAGCCCGGTTCGTTGTCCGGCAGCTTAAGCTCCGAAAATCCGCACCGCGGGCCGGACGCCAGCCAGCGCATGTCGTTGGCGACCTTCATCAGCGCCACCGCCAGCCCTCGCAATGCGGCATGCGCGCGGACCATCGGATCCAGCGAACCCTGCGCCATGAACTTGTTGGGTGACGTGACAAATGGCTTCCCGGTCAACTCTGCGATCTTGTCCGCAACGTCCTTCGAAAAGCCCTTTGGTG
The DNA here is from genome assembly GCA_965200665.1 of Rhodopila sp. GTDB lineage: Bacteria > Pseudomonadota > Alphaproteobacteria > Acetobacterales > Acetobacteraceae > Rhodopila. Next base: position 3,318,655 of record OZ241370.1, read on the forward strand.
CATTCAGACCGGTGCCGACCGCCGTGCCGCCCACCGCCAGTTCGTATAGTCCGGCCCGGCTGGCTTCGATATCGGCGATCGACGCGCGGATCTGACCGGCCCAGCCGTGCCACTCCTGGCCAACCGTCAGCGGCACCGCATCCTCCAGATGGGTGCGGCCAATTTTCACCACGTCCATCCAACTATCGGCTTTGCGCTCGATTGTGTCTGCGAGCTTTGCAACCTGCGGAACCAGCATCGCGTCGATCGCCTCGACCGCGGCGATGTGCATTGCGGTCGGGAACGTATCGTTCGACGACTGGCCCATGTTGACATCGTCATTGGGACCGACGGGATGCTGGGAACCCAGCACGCCGCCCAGTAACTGAATAGCTCGATTGGACAGGACTTCGTTGATATTCATGTTGGACTGCGTGCCGGAACCGGTCTGCCAGACGAACAACGGATAATGGGCATCCAACCGGCCGCTGATCGTCTCGTCGGCCGCGCGGACGATCGCATCCCGCTTCCAGTCCGGCAGTCGCCCCCCTGCCGCATTGACCAGCGCGCAAGCCTTCTTCACGTAGCCATAGGCGTGATAAACCGCCTTCGGCATCCGGTCATCGCCAATGGAAAAATGGTGAAGCGACCGCTGGGTCTGTGAACCCCAGTACCGATCAGCTGGCACCTCGACCTCGCCCATGCTGTCGAACTCGCGGCGCTGTCCGGAAGCCGCCAAACCGATCGGCACATCCTGAAGAACATGCGATTCATCGCTGCGAACGTTCGCCATACCCCGCCCCTCCCTGAAGCAGAAAACCTCTGACCGCATCGCCGGCACCTAGACGTGTGGAACGCCCGAGGTTGGCCTGCCAGGACCCAGCGACGTGCTGCGACCGTTCACCATCAATGTCATACACGGACGGTCGCAGCCCAGTTTCCATATCACTTCTGCGTTTGCCCGCCTGCAAGGCGGCGTCTTCCGCAGGGACGTCAGCCGATCTACTCGGCCGGTGCGACCTTTTTCTGCTGCGGCATCGGCGCCATCGTCTCGAACACGCCGTCGCGCCGAACCCATGCATGGAACAGCGCCGCCGCCAGATGCATCAGGATCAGGGCAAAGAACACGAACGCCAGGTAGTGATGGGCATTCCACAGCAGCGTGTGCAGGCTGTCGCTGAGCGGTAGTATCGACGGAAGCCACAGCCCCCCGAACAGCACAATCGGATATGAGGCGGCCGACAGCATCCCCCAGCCAAGCAGGGGCATGCCGATCATGAGGGCATACAACGCGTAATGCGACAGATGCGCCGCGAGCTTCATCGGCTCAGGAAGATCGGGCGGCAGCGGCGGCGCGCCGTAACGCAGCCGCACCGCCAGGCGGATCAGCGCGAGGATCAGAATGGCCAGGCCAAGCGACTTGTGGATCGAGATCAGCGGCAGGTATTTTGGTGTAATGGTGGACACCATTCCGACGCCGATGAACAGCATCGACAGGATGCAGACCGCCATCAGCCAGTGCAGCAGGCGCTGAAGCGGGGTGAAGCGCTGGCGGATGCCGGTCATGGCTTGGCACTCGTTACTGTCGAGGGATAATCCTTAGCCTCAGCCGTGCGCAGATCGTATGACCGCCGATAGGCCGATGACCGGGCTGCCGGAAACGGATCGTTCGACGTTCGCATTCCATCCGGCAGGACGGTCGGATCAAAGTTGATGTCGCGGCACGGGCCGTTCGGTTCCGCTTCCACCTGCTGCACCACAAGCGTCCCCACATCGACTGTCCGCCGGTCCGCCGGCCACATTTTGCTCGGGTCCGCGGTCTGGTCGCCGGGACTGGCAACGGTCACCATCATGACCCAGCGTTGTGGTCCGCTCCGCACCCGCTCAGCGATCTCCTGCTCCAGGTAATCAGGCCCGCGCTTGGCCAGGTCCTCCGGTGCAATCGGAACCACCTGCGCCGCCGGCCGCAGCGACCATCGCACCGCATGATCTGCACCAGCGCTATCGACGAAGATGAAGGAATCCAAGCTGTTGAAGCTGTCTTGCGCATAGCTGCTCGTCCAGGGCGCGCTTTTCGCCCATCCCCCGAATGACGCGATTTCCGGATGCGCGCCCGCGAAAGTCTTCATCGCGTTCGGCTCCTTGCTCGCCGAGGCCTTCAACAGCTCGTAGAACACAGCTGGGCTTCCCACCGGAAAGAAAGGAGGATCGATCATGGCCATGCGCCACTCCTGTCCGTCCGGGGTCGCGATCCTCAATCCCATGCCTCTGACCCGGACCGTCGAATCCGCTGCATTCGCTTCGGGCGTACCCAAATTGAAGCGCCCCAGCACGGGATACTGCCCCCGAACGAAAACCGCAGCCTTCGACAGCGACGATCCGTTCCCGTTTGCTTCGAAGACGCCAGTGAAGCAGATACCCTTGGCGTGGTTGCGGCGATGCCCAAGCGCGGGACCGGACGGCGGCGCCAGCGCATCCACCAACTTGTCCGGCGTTAGCCGCGTCGGTGAGAACCATCCCGCGGTGTAGCCAAAAGCTGCCGCGCTGCCGGCGACCACCGCAGCGATCACAATCATCGGTCCCAATGCGGCAGCCACGGACGATCGTCGTGGTTCGGGCAATTTAGGGTCTCCTCAAAAGACTTGGCCAAGTTGGCCCATCCTGCACAGGGTCTTGGTATCCGGCCAGCTTTAACGTTTCCGCCGCGGCTTGCACAATCGGGCGCCCCGGGCATTCCGTTTCCGTATCAAGATCATACGCGGCGGCATTTGCCTGAATTGCTGCAGGTTGGAAAATGCCGGCTTTAATCGGAGCAGACGCGATGACACCGAATGCGGAATGGGGCCTGACGGGCAAGGTAGCGATCGTCACCGGCGGTGGATCGCAGGGCGACGGCATCGGCAACGGCCGAGCTTCGTGCATCCTGCTGGCGCGGGCGGGGGCGCATGTCATGGTGGTGGATCGTGACCTGGCATTGGCCGAACGCACCGTGGCCATGATCGAAGCCGAAAGCGGCAGCGCGGCTGCCGTATCCTACGATGTCACTGTGTCGGCGCAGTGCGAGGCGATGGTGGCAGATGCGGTATCCCGCTGGGGCCGGCTGGATTGCCTCGACAACAACGTCGGTATCAGTAGCAAAGGCACCGTCGTCCAGGAAACGGAGGAGAACTGGGCTCGGGTCATGCATGTCAACCTCGACAGCATGTTCCTGACGTGCAAGCACGCGATCCCGGCAATGGTCCGCACTGCCGGCGGTGGATCGATCGTCAACGTGTCGTCGATCTCTGCACTGCGGCCACGTGGGCTGACGGTCTATACGGTTTCGAAAAGCGCTGTCATCGGGCTGACCAAGGCGATCGCGGTGGACCATGGACCGGACGGCGTGCGTGCCAACGGTGTCGGCCCGAGTCCGGTCTATACGCCAATGGTCTACGCGTCAGGAATGTCGGATCAGGCGCGTGATGTCAGGCGCCAGGCCTCGGTGCTGAGCCGAGAGGGCACCGGGTGGGATATTGGCGGCGCAGTACGGTTTCTACTGTCGGACCAGGCCCGTTACATCACTGGCCAGACCCTGCTGGTCGATGGCGGTGCCACACTGGTCGGTCCCAGCCGCGCCCAATGACGCAGTGCTGCATCGAGCGCGCGCGCTCTCGTTCGTTTAAAGCACGCGCCGTTCGGATCGCCTGATCATAATCCTACCCGGATGCCGCCTTGTTGCGCTTCCGGGTAGCAGCGGCCTTTTTCGCCGATGCCGATCGTGAAGCAGCAGGGCGCGAGGCCGCCGCCTCACCGCCTTACTTGCCGCCTTTGCGCGACGGTTCGGTGGCGATGGGCTTGCCGCGATCACTGCCGCTCTTTTTGCCGCCGCCCGTCTCCTTGTTGACCGTCGCCCAGGCACGCCGTTCGGCTTCGTTCTCCGGAACGCCACACTGCTCGTAGCCTTCCTCGATGTGTTCAGCCTGCCGCTTCTGCTTGTCCGTATATGCGGATTTATCGCCTCGAGGCATGGTGTGGTGTCCTTCCGGCCGTGCCGACAACCATCTCGGCAACGTTCCGGAAACGCGCGGGCGATGCTTGGTTTCCGCGCTAAAGCGTTTGTGTAAGCCCAGCGCGCGCCAGCAACTGCTGCGCCTGCTTCAGATGCGGCATGTCGACCATCTTGCCGTCGATCCCCACCGTTCCGGTGCCCGCTACCTTGAAGGCCGCTACAATCCGCTGCGCGTGCGCGATTTCGGCTTCTGTCGGTGTGAAGGCCTGGTTGATGATCTCGATCTGATCCGGATGGATCGCCATCTTGCCGCGGAAGCCCTGGCGCCGACCTTCCTCGGATTCTGCCTGCAACAGCGCGCGGTCGCGGAAATCCACCGTAATCGTGTCGATTGCATCGACCCCCGCCGCCACCGCCCCCATCAGGCAAAGCGAGCGCGCCAACTCGTAGGTCAGTGCATAGGATCCGTCGGGGCGCTTGTTCGTCGTCGCACCCAGCGCCGCCGCGAGATCCTCCGCGCCCCACGTCAGACCGGCCAGCCTTTGCGTCAGTCCGCGATAGCCGCCCAGGTGGAACATCGACATCGCCGTTTCGGTCGCCACCGGCAGGATCTTCGTGCGACCTGCCTCGCCGTCGGATGCGGCTTCGAACGCGTCGAGATACAGTCCCAGGGTTACCACCTCGGAAGGCGTCTCGGGCTTGGGCAGCAGCACGCCGTCGGGCTGGCCGGGCATCACCCCTGCCAGATCGGCCAGCGTGATCCCGCTGTCGAGCGGATTGACCCGCACCCAAAGTTTCTGCGCCGACCGGTCGGCATGGGCCGACAGATATTCGCGGATCAGCCCGCGCGCCACCGCACGCTTCTCCGCCGCCACCGAGTCTTCCAGATCAAGGATGATGATGTCGGCACCACTGCCCGCGGCCTTGGCCATCTTGCGTTCCGAATCGCCCGGTACGAACAGCCAGGAGCGTTCCATCGTCTGTTTCCTCTCTGCCGGTCCGATGCCAGGGCAAGCGGCCGCTTCGCTAATTGACACGGTAAAACGTGTATGGTCTGAAAAACCACCTGTCAAACGATCCGGCCAGCGTAAAAAATCAAGGAAAACGCCTATGTTCAAACCGCTTGCGGGCAAACGCGTGCTGGACTTTACCAAGGTGCTGGCCGGCCCGTTGTGCACGCAGTATCTTAGCGACCTGGGCGCCGAAATCATCAAGATCGAACCTACTGAAGTCGGTGACGAAACCCGCCGTTGGCCACCGTTCCGCCAGGGCCAGGGCGCCGTCTTCCTCAGCGTGAACCGTAACAAGCACAGTCTGGCCGTCGATCTGAAAACGCCGGAGGGCCAAGCGGTCGTGCGCCGGATTGCCCGTACTGCCGACATCGCCGTCGAAAGCTTCGGCACCGGGGTCGCAGAGCGCCTGGGCATCGACTACGCCGCGCTGAAAACCGAGAAGCCCGACCTGGTCTATTGCAGCATCTCCGGTTTCGGCCGCACCGGCCCACGCGCCGGCAGTCCCGGCTACGATGTGATCCTGCAGGCGTTCAGCGGCGTTATGAGCCTGACCGGCGAACCCGGCGGCGGGCCGATCCGCAGCCCCATCTCGCCGATCGACCAGGCCACCGGCATGCACGCGCTGTCCGGCATTCTCGCCGCGCTGCTGCATCGCGACCAGACCGGCGAAGGGACCTATCTTGAGGTCTCCCTGTTCGAGACCGCTGTTGGTTTCCTGGGATACAACCTGCAGAGCTTCTGGGAACGTGGCGTCCAGCCGGAAAAATGCGGTTCCGGCCATGAATCGTTGTGTCCATACCAAGCGTTCGAGGCCAGCGACGCGCCAATGATGATCGGAATTGCCAACGATAATCTATGGCGCCGGTTCTGCCGGGCCGTCGGGCGGGAGGAACTGATCGACGATCCGCGCTTCCGGACCAATCCCGACCGGGTTGCCAATTTCCATGTGACGGTCGGGCTGGTGCAGGACCTCGTGCGAGCCCGCCCGCGCGATGAATGGCTGACCCTGCTGACCGGCATCGGCGTCCCGTGCGCGCCGATCAACACCCTGGCGGAGATGCTCGACGACCCACATACCGCATCCCGCGGCATCGTCATGGACTATGACCACCCCACACTCGGCCCGATGCAGACCATAGCGCAGCCGATCGTGTTCAACGGCGCCGCCCGGACGGTGCGTAGCGCTCCGCCGTTGCATGGCGAGCAAACGCGGCAGGTCCTGCAGGCAGTCGGCTACTCCGACCAGGAGATCGAGGCGATGGAACAGGCCGGCGTGATCAGCGCCGCGAACTGACGCCGGCACCCGTCACCCGCCGGCCAGGATGGCGTCGGCGATCTTTTCCGCCGTCATAAGCGTCGGGATGTTGGTGTTGGCGCATGGCACGACCGGGAACAGTGACGCGTCGACCACACGCAGCCCAGGCACACCGCGTACTCGTCCCGTGGTATCGCTGACCGCCATCGGATCGTCAGCCGCGCCCATGCGGCAACTGCAGGAGGCATGCCAGACGCCGATTGCCGCCTGGCGGATAAACGCCTCCAGCTTGTCGTTGTCGCGCATGACCTCATCGAAGCGAAAGCCCTCGACCGCATACCGGTCGATCAGCAGGCTGCGAAGCATTGCCGGGCCATCGAGCAAGCCGGCGATAGCACGCGTTGCGATCTTGTTTTTCGTGTTTACAACCCCCAGGCGGCGGACCCGGTCGCTGTAGCTGGCCGGGAATGGGTCGGAGGTGACCGCGCGCATCGGCGCACTTTGTTGCAACGCGCCGAGGCGTCGAAACCCATCCATGAGTCGCTCGACATCGCGGCTGTCGGACAGCAGATTGAAGTCCACGATCGGTTCGGCGTCGGGATCGGCTGAGGCAAGTTGAACCCGTCCCGATTCGGAATAGGTCTTGTTGACGAACAGGATCAGCGAGCCGATCTGCTCCCCAACCGCGTGCCAGGCTGACTTGCTGGCGCAGGCGACAAACATGTCCCCCGCGGGTGCGCCGGGCAGCGCCGACGAATAGCGCATCGCGACATGGATATGTCGCCGCGTGCGACTGTCCATGCGCGCACGCCGATTGATGAACGAGGCAAGCCCGATCGACGGATGGTCCATCAACCGCGTGCCAACGCCCGGCAGGTTCATCCGCACAGTGATGCCCAGCGCGCGCAGATCGCCGGCAGGGCCGATCCCGGCACGCAACAGATGCGCCGGGGTGTGGATGGCGCCGGTGCTCAGGATCACCTCCCGCCCGCGATACTCGACCTCCCGCCCGCCAACGACGGCGCGGACGCCCACACAAGCCGGCCCATCGAACAACAGGCCGCGCACCGCGGTGTCGGTGCTGATCGTCAGATTTGGCCGGGCTCGGGTAGCGGAATCGAGGTAGCCGAACGCGGCGGATACCCTGCGCTCCTCCTGGTTGGATATGGTGATCGGAAAATACCCATCCTCGAACACCCCGTTCTGGTCGGGCAGGTATTTGCTGCCGGCCTGCTCGAACGCCGCCGCGGTCGCGATCGCGTGCGGGCACCAGTGCTCGCGCGGAATCCGGCGAATCGCTATGCGTCCGTCCTGGCCGTGAAGGTCGTTATTGTAGTCGAGGTCGCGTTCCAGCTTGCGAAAATACGGCAGCACATTGTCCCATCCCCAGCCGGCGGCTCCGCGCGCTTCCCATTCGTCATAATCCGTCGGCGCGCCGCGGTTGGCGAGTTGGCCGTTGATTGAAGAACCGCCGCCGAGCACGCGCGCCTGTTCGTACTTGCGCAGCGGCGGCAGGTCGGTGGGATTGTTGTGGGAGACCGGCTGGGTGCGGACCTTGAGCTCCGTCCAGTGGAAGCGGGGATCGAAATAGGCGATGCCCGGATAGCTGTCGGCGATTTCCGGCGGGGCGTTATCCTCGCTGATGTCCTGGCCGGCTTCGCACAGCAGGACAGTGTGGCCGCTGCGCGCTGAAAGCCGGTTGGCCAGCACGGAGCCAGCCGACCCGCCGCCGACGATGATTGTGTCGTAGTCCATTGTCCCCGCCCCGTTTATCGCTTCGCCGCGATCGTAACCCGTGGTGCAGCGTCGTCCAGCAGCGGTTCTGATTGTGTCGAGGGCGCGTCACCACATCTGTCAATTGGGAGGAGCGTCAGCGACCGGGCAATCCAGGCCACTTCCGCCTCAAATCGCCGGGTCACTATAGCTCCTCGCAACGGGCTTACCGTGCATGCCGTCGCCGACCATAGTGAGCCGTCGTCCATTTCGCGTGTGACCGCCGGTCCGCTGCACGATTCCGTTGAAGCGATCCCTGATGAAGCGATCCCTGAACCGCGTGTGCGGCTAACAAATCCGTGGCAGCATCTTTGGGCAGTCGCACGTCGAATATGACGTGTTGTTGGGCAAGTCCTGCAACCTGAGCGGATCGATCCAGCGCCGCTGCGGCGTGGAGCGCGCGACCGGATGATTCGTCATCGCGTCATGCTCTTGGCACCGCCTTTGCATCGCCACTGGATCTATGGATTGTCCAAAAGGGGCTTGAAATGACCAACAGCGCGCTCAGCCGGCGGCACGTACTCAAGCTTGGTGGGCTGGCTGCTGCCGGTGTCCTCGCCGCGCCGTACATCATCCGCCACAGTCTGGCAGCCGCTCCGATCAAGCTCGGCAGCCTGCTCGATGGATCGGGCCCGATCGGCGTGAGTGGCGCCCGCATGATCCAGACCACCGAATATGCAGTCGCTCAGTTGAACGCCGCCGGCGGCCTGTTGGGTCGGCAAATCCAGTTGATCGCCTATGATACCCAGTCCAGCATGCAGCTCTATTCGCAATTCGCGCAGCAACTGGTATTGAAGGACCGGGTCGACGTCATCCATGGCGGCATCACATCCGCCTCCCGCGAGGCAATTCGGCCTACCTTGGATCGTTACAAAACGCTGTATTTCTACAATACCCAGTACGAAGGTGGGGTGTGCGACCGCAACGTGTTCTGCACCGGCACGACGCCGGCCCAGACGGTTGACCACGTCGTAACCTATGCCCAGAAAACCTGGGGCAAGAAGGCTTACATCATCGCCGCCGATTACAACTACGGCCAGATCACCGCCAAGTGGATGACGAAATTCGTCGGCGACGGCGGTGGCAGTGTCGCGCGGACCGATTTCTTCCCGCTGGACGTGACCGACTTTTCCTCAGCGATCAGCCGCATCCAGCAGGCCGGCCCGGACTTCCTGCTGTCCGCGCTTGTCGGCTCCAATCACGAAGGCTTCTACCGGCAATGGGCCGCAGCCGGAATGAAGAGCAAAATCCCGATGGCATCGACGGTTTTTGGTCTCGGCAACGAGTTGAACAGCATGGATGCGGCGACCACCGACGGAATCGTCACATCATACGGCTGGTATAACGATCTGCCGACACCGGCAACCGAATCCTTCGTGAAGGGGATGCAGGCCAAATACGGTGCTGGCGTGACGGATTTGGGTGAGCTCGATTCCGCGACCTACGAAGGCATCATGATCTGGGCCGAGGGCGTGAAAAAGGCGGGGTCCGTCGAGCAACTGAAGGTCATCACGGCGCTGGAGACCGGGATCACGATCGACGGGCCGTCGGGGAAAGTGACGATGGATCCGAAGACCCATCATACCATCCGCAACGCCTATCTGGCACAGCCAAAAGAGCGCAAGTGGCAGATCATGGCGACGTACCCTGACCAGTATCCCGCCGACACCGGCGGTGCCTGCGACCTGATCAAGAATCCGAAGACGGACAAACAGTTCGAACCGAGCATTTAGGGATGGATCTGGTAGGGCTACTGGGATTCAACGTGGTGACAGGTGTCGCTACATTGATCCTGATCACCCTGGGTCTCGGCGTGATCTACGGCATGATGCGCGTGATCAACCTGGCGCATGGCGAGTTCATGATGCTGGGCGCCTATACGGCCGTCATTACCCATCAGGCCGGCGTCAACATCTGGATTTCGATGCTGGTTCTGCCACCGCTGCTGGTCGGCGCCGTCGGCCTGATCCTGGAGCGCACGCTGATCCGGTTCCTGTACGGTCGCATCATCGACACCATGCTCGCAACCTGGGGCGTCAGCCTCGGGCTGACCGGCCTGATGGCGACCATGTTCGGCAATGTCGTGCGCGCGGTGCCAACCCCGGTCGGCGGCTTCTCGATCGGCCGTTACGGTGCGAGCCTTTACGGCTTGGTCATCATCGTCGCTGCCCTGGTCAGCCTGGTCGCCATGCTGGCGCTGCTGCGCTACACAAAATTCGGCCTGATCCTTCGCGCGACAATGCAGAATGCCAACATGGCGGCCGCCCTGGGCGTCTCCCCGCCAACGATCTACATGTCCGCCTTCGCAATCGGTTCTGCGCTGGCTGGCCTGGCCGGCGGCGTGCTCGCCCCGATCTCGGGCGTGTCCCCCGGCATGGGCGCGGCCTACATCGCGCGCGCCTTCATCACCGTGCTCGGTGGCGGCCCGGCCATCATCACCGGCACCGGCCTGGCCTCTACTGTGTTCGGCCTGATCAACTCCGTGGTTTCGTTCGAGACGACACCGATCATCGGTGATGTCGCGTTGCTGGCAACAGCCATCGTGATGATCCGCGTCCTGCCGCAAGGGATCACCGGCCGCTTCCTTAGGCGAAGCCTGTGAAGCCCGGTTTGATCGCCATGGTCGTGGCCGGGCTGGCCTTGATGGTCGGCTTGCCGCAGGCGCTGGATCTGTTCGGCATCGTCCAGATGACCGTGTTCGTCGCCATGGCGATGTTCGCGCTGAGCCAAGGGTTTCTATGGGGCTTTGGCGGCATCATGTCGTTCGGCCAAGCGGCATTTTTCGGCATCGGTGGTTACGCGTACGCAGTCGCCGTCCTCAACATGGGCGACAGCACGGCGCCTGTGATGATCGCGGTCGCCGCGCCGATGGTGTTCGCCACCCTGCTGGGCTATTTCATGTTCTACGGCCGCATCAGCGACGCCTATATCGGCGTCATTACGCTCACCGTTTCCGTCATCCTGTTCGAGCTGATTAACTCAACCTCCGGCAGTGCCTACCACATCGGTAGCGCCGAACTGGGCGGCTTCAATGGAATCCCCGGAGTTCCGCCACTGAATTTTCCAGGCGACCCGTCAAGCCCGCTGGACCCGGAGCAGACCTGGTACGCCGCCATGGGAACGCTCATCTTGGTCTACATCCTGCTGCGCGGCATCCTGGCCAGCCGCTTCGGTCGCGTCGTCGTCGCCATTCGCGAGAATGAAACCCGCGCGATGCTGCTAGGCTATGACCCGCGTCTCTACAAGCTTGTGACATTCGTTATCGCCGCCGGTATTGCCGGGATGGCCGGCTGCCTGTTTACCAACTGGGGTGGCTTCATCAGTCCCACCGTCTTCGGCCTGACCATGTCCGCTCAGGTCATCATCTACGTCCTCGTCGGCGGTCTCGGAACACTGATCGGCCCGATTCTCGGCGCAGTCGCCATCCAGTACCTGATGATCGAAGCCGGGTCGCAGAGTGTCGTCGATCCCAACCTGGGCCTCGGTGTCGTGCTCGTTGCCTTCGTGCTGTTGGTGCCCCAGGGCATCGTGCCAACAATCCGCGACAGACTTTTGCCTCTTCGCAAATCCGCCCGGCGCAATCTGCAACCGACCGAAACTGTCGAGGCCCGCCAATGACCAGCCTGCTGGAGGCCCATGGCGTCACCATGCGCTTCGGCGGCGTCACCGCCGTGCAGTCGGTCGACTTCACCCTTGCGGAAGTCGAGCTCCGTTGCCTGATCGGCCCCAATGGCGCTGGCAAAAGCACCTTCTTCAAATGCCTGACCGGACAGTTGACCCCGACCGAAGGTTCAATCCTGTTCCGTGGCCAGAACATAACCGGCGCCAACCCGCATGAGATCGCCCGCCTGGGCGTCGGCATCAAGACCCAGGTCCCGAACGTCTTCAACGGCCTCTCAGTCCGCGAAAATGTCTTCATCGGTGCCGCTCGGCGAAAATCGATGTTGAGGGCTCATAAAATCGTGGCAGAGACCTTGGCACGACTGCAACTTGATCCGATAGCGGACCGGATTGTCGGACAACTCGCGCACGGCCAGCGGCAATGGGTCGAGATAGCCACCGTGCTGGCGCAGGAGCCCGATCTGATCCTGCTGGACGAACCAGCCGCCGGCATGAACCATCAGGAGGTGCAACGAACCGCCGAACTGATCCGCGAGATCAACCGCACCCAGGCGCTGGTCGTCGTCGAGCACGACATGCAGTTCATCCGCATGATCGCCAAGACAGTGACCGTCTTCAATCAAGGCCGCGTGCTGATGGAGGACGATGTCGGCCACGTCCTGGCCGACCAGCGCGTGCGGGATGTCTACCTCGGCAAGCAGGCCGCATGACCAAGTTGACCGCCAATCGGCTTCGGTCCGGCTATGGACGCATACCGATCCTCGCCGGCGTGACGCTGTCGGTAAGCGACGGTGAAGTCGTCGGCATCCTTGGTCATAACGGCATGGGCAAAACCACCCTGTTACGCACCTTGATGGGCTACCTGCCGGCAACCGATGGCACAGTTCATTTCGATGGCAACGATATTACCCGCTTGTCCCCCACGGCCAGGGCGCGGCTCGGTATCGGCTATGTGCCCCAGGGCCGCGAGATCTTTGCCACCCTGACCGTCGCCGAGAACCTGCGTATGGGTGCGCTGCGTCAACCTGACAGCCGCCGGACGATCGACGCCATCCTGACTGATTTTCCGCGCCTGACCCGCCTGCTGGACCGCATCGGCGGCACCCTTTCAGGCGGCGAGCAGCAGTTGCTGGCGCTGGCGCGCTGCCTGTGTGCCGAACCTCGGCTGATCCTGCTGGATGAGCCGACTGAGGGAATTCAGCCGTCTATCATTGAGGAAATGATCGACACGCTGCACAGCGTCCGGCGCCGCCGGCCGGTAACCATGGTGCTGGTCGAGCAGAACCTGAACTTTATCGCATCGCTCTCAGATCGAATCCTGATCTTGCAGAAGGGCGAGGTCACGCGGGAAATCCCGCCGGAAGTCGCCCAAAACCGAGCGATGATGGATGAATTCGTCGGTATGGCCTAAAGGAGAGCGGAACAATGACAACTGATACAATCAAGATCCCCACCCTCGACCAACTCCGCGCCACCGCCACCTCGCTCGGTTTTACCATGAGCGACGCCGATCTGACCGCACATCTTGAGTGTTTGCTGCCCGGCTTCGCTGCCTATAACATCGTCGACCGGATGCCGGACGAAATGCCGGCAGTGAAATATCCCCGCACCCCGGGATATCGCCCAACCGCCGAGGAGAATCCCTACGGCGCCTGGTACGTGAAGTCGAAGATCGAAGGTGCGCCCAGCGGTAAGCTGAAGGGCAAAAGCGTTGTCGTGAAGGACAACATCTGCCTGGCCGGCGTGCCGATGATGAACGGCGCCTCGACCCTGGAAGGCTACGTGCCGGATATCGATGCAACTGTGGTGCAGCGCATTCTCGATGCCGGTGGCACGATCGTCGGCAAGGCTGTGTGCGAGTATTTCTGCTTCTCCGGCGGCAGCCACACCAGCGCCACCGGCCCGGTGCACAACCCACATCGTCACGGTTATTCCGCAGGCGGTTCGTCTTCCGGTAGCGCGGCACTGGTTGCCGCGGGCGAAGTTCCCATGGCGCTGGGCGGCGACCAAGGCGGCTCGATCCGCATGCCCGCCTCGTTCTGTGGCATCTACGGCATGAAGCCGACGCACGGCCTGGTGCCCTACGCCGGCATCATGCCGATCGAACTGACGATCGACCACACCGGCCCGATGACCGCGACGGTCGAAGACAACGCCCTGCTGCTGGAAGTTCTCGCCGGCCCCGACGGCCTCGACCCGCGCCAGAACGGCGGCAAATCCCAGCCTTACCGCGACGCCCTGGGCTTGGGCGTCCAAGGCCTGCGCATCGGCATCGTCGAGGAGGGTTTCGGCCACCCGCAATCGCAGTCCGAATCAGATGCGGTCGTGCGCGAAGCCGCCAACCGGCTGCGCGGCCTGGGCGCCACGGTCGAAACGGTCACCATTCCGATGCACCGTCTCGGCGCCGCCATCTGGTTGCCGATCGCGGCAGAGGGCGCGACCGCGCAAATGATGCACGGCAACGGCTTCGGCTTCAACTGGCAGGGCCAATACGTCGTTTCGCTAATGGATGCGCACGCAGCCTGGCGTCAGCGCGCCGACGAACTGTCCGACACGCTCAAGAACACGATGCTGCTTGGCCAGTACATGACGACCCATCATCGCGGCCGTTACTACGCCAAGGCGCAGAACCTGGTGCACGCCCTGAAGCGCGCCTACGACGACGCCCTGTCCCGCTACGACCTGCTGCTGATGCCGACGCTGCCGATGACGGCGACACCATTGCCGGCCGCCAACGCCCCGATCCCTGAAATCCTGCAGCGAGCCTTTGAAATCCTGCCGAACACAGCCCCATTCGATTGCAGCCACCACCCGGCGATGAGCCTGCCCTGCGGGATGGTCGATGGCCTGCCCGTCGGCCTGATGCTGGTCGGCAAAGCCTACGACGAAGCAACGATCTACCGAGCCGCCGCCGCGTTTGAACGGGGCGTCGACTGGAAGACCATCAAGGGCTAAAGGTGCGCCTTGGCCAGCATCATGTGCACGCCTTTGTTGCCGTCCACCAACTGCGTGATCCGCAGGTTGCCGGCCAGCGAGCACAGCATGTAGGCCTGATTGCGTGACAGGTTGGTGCGGCGGCACACGTGCTTCACCATCTCCCGCACCGCCTGTTTCGCTGCATCATCCAGATCTTCGTCCAGCCCGATCGACATCAGGTGCGTTTCGTTCTCCGCAAACGGGAAATCCAGTGGCATATCCTTGCGCACGGTCAGGCGGAACGTACCGGACAGGCCGATCTCCAGCGCCGTGATGCAGACCTCGCCGTCGCCTTGCATGCCGTGCCCGTCGCCGGCCATGAACAGCGCGCCTTCATTGAACACCGGCAGGTAAAGCGTCGTCCCTGGCTTCAGCTCCTTGTTGTCCATATTGCCGCCGAATGCCCGCGGCACCGGCGACCCGCAGCGCCCCCAGGCTTTTGGAGGTGCAACCCCGATGATGCCGAAGAACGGCTCCAGCGCCAGTTCAGTACCCCACGGCAGGATCGCCACGCCACGCTCATGATCCACCACCGGATGAATTGTCTCGTAGTCGGTGAATTCGTCCGGCAGCGTACCCAGCAGCGGCAAGATTGAAACGAATCCCCAGTCCATCCAGACTTTCGCATCCAGTATGTCGATCTGCAGCGTGTCGCCCGGCTGCGCACCGCGCACATACACCGGACCCGTAATAAAATGTGGCCCTGGTCCGGCCGGCAGCGTGTTCAGTGCCGCCAGATAGCTCGCTGGCACACGCGACATTTCCGGCAGCGCCTCATGCCCGCCCGCGGGAAACGAATGCAGTGTCACCGTGTCGCCGGAATCCACTTCCAGCACCGGTGGCGTGGTCGCGTCAAAATAGCCAAGCACCATCTTATCCGGCGTCGCCGGAATCTCGTAATGCGCCGACATCGATAAAGCCTCTCAGATCAGAACTGAACGCCGCGCGTCAGCGCGCCGTCGACAACAAGGTTTGTTCCGGTTATGAAACTCGCTGCCGAGCTGGCAAGGAAAGCCACGGCGCGGGCAACCTCCACCGGCGTCCCCATCCGGCCCGTCGGATTAAGCGCGAGTGACTGGGCGAACAGTTGCGGGTTGCCCTGCTCGATCTTCTCCCAAACCCCGCCCGGGAAATACGTGTTGCCCGGGGACACCGTGTTGGCGCGAATGTTCTTCCCTGCCAGCTGGAAAGCCAAGCCCTGCGCGTAATGGATTAACGCCGCCTTGAAGGCGCCGTAAGGTCCCGCCGCGAAATCGACCTCCCGCCCGGACACGCTGCTGATGATGACGATGCTGCCGCACTCAGATTTTTCCAGCCACGGCATCGCCGCATCAACTACGCGGACCGTGCCCATGATGTCGGTCGTGAAGCCGGCCTGCCAGGCTTCCTCGCTTCCCGCCACCGCCAGCGCACTGACATTCGGCACCACGATGTCGATGCCACCCAACGCGGCGGCGGCGGCATGGACCCAGGCAACCACGGCCGGCCCGTCAGACACATCGACGGCCGAACCGAACGCCTTTGGGCCAAGTGCAGCCGTCGCAGTTTCAACCTCAGCTTTGTCGCGCGCGCAGATCGCCACATTGGCACCCTCGGCCGCGAACATGTCGGCAATCGCTCTGCCGATCCCTTTGGTGCCGCCGGTTACCAGCACGTTTCGTCCGGCCAATCCCAGGTCCATGATTGCTCCTGTCAGGTGGGCAGACATGAACTATGCCTGCCTCCGCCATGCTTTTCGAGCCACAATCTGAACAACACCGGGGAATTACCATGCCTGGACGCCTTGCTGTAGCGCTGGTCTTGTGGGCGGCGATGATATCCCATGGTCTTGCGCAGACGCCGGACCCCAGGGACATTTTCGCGCCACTGGTGCTCCCGGACCCGGCCGGCCCCACCCGGTCCGCATCCGGCATTCCTGGGCCGGCATATTGGCAAAATCGCGCCGACTACGTCCTCACCGCTCGTATTGATACGGAGGCAAACGTGCTGACGGGACAGGCCACGATCACCTACACCAATAACAGTCCCGACAGCCTCGACAGTCTCTGGCTGCAACTCGACCAGAATATCTATCGCCCCGACGCGCGGGCCGCGATCACGCGTCGCTGCTGCCATTACACCGAAGGCGACGTGCTCGACGCGGTAAAGATCGAGATCGGCGAACGAAGCTTTGTCCCGGCGCTTCTCGTTTCGGACACCAGGCTGCGCATCAGCCTGCCCGTGCCGCTTGCGCCCCACGGCGGAACGGTTCGCATCAAGATCGACTACCATTACAGCATACCTGGAACCTGGGGCGGCCGCACGGCCATAACCCCCAGCGGCAAGGGAAAGATCTTCGAAATAGCCCAATGGTTCCCGCGCATGGCGGTTTACGACGACCTGCGGGGCTGGGACACGCTTCCATACCTGGGCTCTGAGTTCTACTGCGAGTATGGCGACATCGACTACAGCATCACTGTGCCGGGAAATTACATCGTTGCGGGTTCCGGTGATCTGCAGAACCCCGAAACGGTGCTGACCGCGATCCAGCGCGACCGCCTTGCCCAGGCCGCTGCCAGCGACGCCACAATCATGGTGCGCACGCCGGGCGAAGTCGGCGACCAACCCCAGGATGGTGAGAAAACCTGGCATTTCCTGATGCACGACACCCGTGACGTCGCGTTTGCCGCCTCGCCCACCTTCGTCTGGGACGCCGCGCGCATCAACCTGCCGGACGGCCGCCATGCGCTCGCGATGTCGGTCTATCCGACGGAGGCAGCCGGACCGGATCATTGGGCCCGCTCGACCGAATATGCCAAGGCCGCGATCGAGGCGTTTTCGCGCCGCTGGTTCCCCTATCCGTGGCCGGTGATGGTCAATCTTGCCGGCCATGGCGCCGGCATGGAGTATCCCGGCATTGTCTTCAACGGCATCGACGATACCGGCAAGAAACTGTTCTGGATCACCACGCATGAGGTCGGGCACAGTTGGTTCCCAATGCTCGTCGGCTCAAACGAGCGGCGCGATGCCTGGATGGATGAAGGGTTCAACACCTTTATTGACGTATATGCCTCGGACACCTTCAACCACGGTGAATATGCCCCCAAGCGTGATCCGGAATACGCTCCGAACCAGGGCAATCCGGTCGACGAGATCCTGCCGCTGCTAGCCGACGACAGCGCCCCGCCAATCCTGACGCCAGCGGATGAAATCGGCGAAAAATATCGCCACCCGGTTAGCTATTTCAAAGCTGCACTCGGCCTTGTCCTGCTGCGCGAGCAAATCCTCGGCCCGGATCGTTTCGATCCGGCATTTCGCGCCTATATTGCCGCCTGGGCCCAAACATCCCACCCCATCCGACTTTTTCCGCTGCATGAACAGCAATGCCGGCGAGGATCTGTCGTGGTTCTGGCGTGGCTGGTTCATGCGCAATGCCAGCCTCGACCTCGCGGTGACCCGGGCGCTGCCGGTGGCGGGTGAACCGCGGCGGCTACATCTGGAACTGGTCAACCGGGGCCGCCTGGTGCTGCCGGCTGTGCTCGCGCTGCGCCACACTGATGGCACCGTGCAGCAGATCACCATCCCGGTAGAGGCATGGCGGCAATCCAACACGCTGTCGATCGACATTCCGGTCAGCGGCGATGTCAGGGACGTCGTGCTGGATCCCGACCACAAGCTGCCACTGGCGCAGCGTGCGGCGGACCCAGTGCAGGTCCGCTAGTACCTCGCGTCCTTGTTCGGCTGGGTCTCATCCAGCCGGCAGGGGCTCGTCCACCACCAGCCGCAGCACCGCCATCCATGGAAATCGCGTGTCCAGCACGACACCTTCCGGCGTTGCCAGCTTGCCGTCCGCGGTCACCGGCACGCTGTTCATCGTTACCGAATCCTCAACATTCCCACCGATCACGCTGATCTGGCCGGCAACGCTTGTATCCACCACGATGTCGCAGTGCGAGGGGAACAGCCCCGGCGTCGGCAGGTCCTCGAACCTCAACCCCTTGGCCCTGCCGCGTCCGAAGCAGACCAGGTCGCCAAGACGAGGGGCGTAGTCCTGCAGCCGTTCCGCCAACACCAGCCATTCGGTGGACTGCCCCAGTGAGACCCGTCGGGCGGCATTGATGTAGTCGGCATGATCGGCGGAGTAGGGAAATCGTTTACCAGCTCCGGCAATGCGCATCACATAGGAGATGAACGCGGCGGACCAGGCATAGTCGCCGTCGTCTTGTGGGGCGAATTCAATGCCGTTGCCGTCATGCTTGCCGGTCCAGTCGCTCTCCTGCGATCCGGCATCCAGCCCCAGCCACCAGTATTCGCCGACGCGCTGCCACAAGCCTTCCTCACGCTCCGGCTTGACCACCCGCGTCGCTTCCGCTTCCGGATCAGCGACGTTTTCCCCGAACAGGCGCCACTCGCGCATCGCCACGGCTACCACCGCGGCCCTGGAAAACGGTTCGAACGGCGCTTTTGCAAATGGCGGGACATGAGCGTCTGGCATGATACCTCCCAGGCATGCGGACAGAAGCAGCAATGGCAGGATTGCCAGGCAATGCCGCGATGATGTGCGAGCGCTTTGCACCGTTTTTCGAAACCGCAGCCGGCCGAACCGCCGCGTCAGCGCCGTTCCGGAAACAGCCCCAGCAGACCCTCGGACGAGGCGGCACAGCATCCCCGCTCCGTGATCAGTCCGGTCAACAGGCGGGCAGGGGTGACATCGAAGGCGGGGTTGGCCGCCGGACTGTCGGCTGCAACCACCCGCATCGTCGCGATGGTGCCGTCGGGCAACCGGCCTGTCATGTCGGTAACCTCGGTGGCGGCACGCTCCTCGATCGGAATGTCGCGAACGCCATCCGACAGCGTCCAGTCGATTGTGGTCGACGGCATGGCTACCCAGAACGGCACCGCATTGTCATGCGCGGCCAGCGCCTTCAGATAAGTGCCGATCTTGTTGGCCGCATCGCCGGTGCGTGAGACGCGGTCGGCCCCCACGATCACCAGATCGACCATGCCGTGCTGCATGAAATGTCCGCCGGCATTATCCGCCACCACCGTGTGCGGCACGCCATGCTTGCCCAGCTCCCACGCAGTCAGTGCGGCACCTTGGTTGCGTGGACGGGTTTCGTCGACCCACACATGCAGATCGATACCGGCGTTGAAGGCGGTGTAGATCGGCGCCAGGGCCGTGCCCCAGTCGACGGTGGCCAGCCATCCGGCATTGCAGTGGGTCAGAACGTTCACTGGCCGGTCCGGCCTCACCGCGGCCTCGATCAACGCCAGGCCGTGACGGCCAATCGCCTCGTTCTGGGCCACGTCTTCATCAGCGATCAGGGCAGCCTCGGCATAGGAGACCGCAACGCGCTCAGCCGCCGGCGTGTTGCGCAAACGGGTCAGCATCCGGTCGAGCGCCCAGCGCAGGTTGACGGCAGTGGGGCGGGTCGCGTTGAGCAGTGCCGCGTCCCGCTCCATCGCTTCGGTGGATGGGTCAGCCCGCAACGCCAGGCACAAGCCGTAGGCGGCGACAGCGCCGATCAGCGGGGCGCCCCGGGCCTGCATCGCCTTGATCGCGTAGGCCGCCTCATCACGGGAGGTCAGCCGCAGAATTTCCAGCGCCCAGGGCAGCTTGGTCTGATCCAGGATATGCACCGACCAACCGTCGTCACGGTCAAGCCAGATGCTGCGATAGGCAGTGCCGTCGATCTTCATACGCCCATCCTTACCGCGATGAGACCCGCTGGTGCAGAACGCAGACCAGGGTGAACAACCGGCGCGCGGTGTCGAAATCGATGTCGATCTTGCCGGCCAGGCGCTGGGTCATCAAATCGGCACCTTCGTTGTGCAAGCCACGGCGTCCCATGTCGATTGCCTGGATGCGCTGTTCACGGCCTTCCTCGACCGCCTTGATGTGGCTGTCCACCAGCATCTGGTAATCCTTCACCAGCCGGCGGAACGGGCCGAGCGCCAGGCCGATTGCGGTCAGCGGCACGTCGGCGGCATCGCGGATGTCGAACACCAGCCGGCCTTCCTGGATCGACAGATGCAACGCATACGGGCCCGCCTGATCGGTGCCGATCAACGGCGCGAAATGATTGGCCGCGGCAAGGTCGGCGACCGCCTGCTCCCGATCCGCCTCGATGTATGGCGGCAGGTTGCTGGGCGTGTCTCCATCCAGAATTACACGATCCAGGCGGGCGCCGTTGACCGCGGTTGCTGTCATGTCTCGCTGGGATCGCTTTTCAGCATGTTCAGGTTGAGCATCAGTCCCACCGTCCCGCCCTTGATCGGGCGCAGCAGGCCCAGCGCCATGATCAGGGTCAGCGGCAGGAAGATTGCCGAAAGCACCCAGATCGGCGGGTTGTTGGCGTGATCCACAATGAACATCAATGGAACAACGATGTGTCCAACAATCAGGATGGTGAAATAAGGTGGTGCGTCGTCGGCACGGGCAAGCCCCAGCGGGGCGCCGCAGGTGCTGCACTCAGGAACCACACGCAAAAAGCCGTTGAACAGGTGGGTCTTGCCGCAGGCCGGACAGCGACCCATCAGCCCGCGGCCGATTGCTGTCACCATTGAGGGATGGGGCCAGGAATTTACGTGCGCAGTCCGGTCGGGCTGCCAAGGGGCGGGGTTCATGCTCAGATCCTTCCGGTCGTCCGGGTAACGCGAACGACAACAGGGCGCCCAGACTAACCCTTGCTGCGATGCAACGCCATATTGTCTTTCCCTGCGCCCGCGACAACAGTCGCGTTCCCAGCATCCGCGACAACAGTCGCGTTCCCGGCATCCGCGACACCTGTCGCGCCGGATGTTTCCATCTATGCTTGATTCTGGCTGCCAGCCGCGAAACACTGCCCAATGGCCCGCATCCTGATGATCAATCCCAATGCATCCGAGGCATGCTCCGACGGCATATCGGTCGTCGTGGCTCCGTTTCGCCGGTTCGGTGGGCCGGTGATCGATGTGGTGACGCTGCACGAAGGGCCGCCGGCCATCTATTCCTGGCGCGACTGGCATGCGGTGGTTGAACCGATGTGCCATCTGGTCGAACGCGAAAGTGCCGATATCTACATCATTGCTTGTGCGTCCGATCCCGGCATCGAGGCGGCTCGCAGCGTCACCTCCAGCCCGGTCCTCGGCATTTTCCGCTCCGCCGTCGCAACCGCGGTGGCGCGGGCCGAGCGGTTCGGCGTGATTGCCCTGGCAGAGTCCTCCAAGGCACGCCACCGCGCCGCGCTGCGGGCCATGGGGCTGGAGGATCGGCTGGCGGGTGAGGTGGCGCTCAACGTCTCGATGGACACCTTGCTGGATCCGGATGCGGCACGCCTGGTCCTGATCGCCGCCGGGAACCAACTGGCGGAGATGGGCGCGGAAACGATTATCCTGGGCTGCACCGGCATGGCGCACCACCAGTCGGCGATCCGTGACGCGGTTGGAACGCCTGTGATCGAGCCTTGCCGGGCTGCCGCTGCACTCGCTGTCGGCCTGTTGCTGGGCGAGCAGCAATAGAACAGGCGCGAGCGGAGCGGACGGCGCGCTTAGCTCGGACACCGTCCCGAACGGCGGCATCTCGCCGAACCGACACACCATTGCGCGCTTTGGCCTGATTTCGCGCGTGGCCTCAGCGCCACATCCTGGCCGGACCAGGCAGGATCATACCGTTGCTCGCCAAACCCAGCTGCTCGCCAAACACAGCATTGGGCGCGCCGGCAAATCACCGTCAGCGTGAAAGCGCGTCCAATCGTTCGGTATTGGCCTCGACCGCAAGCCGGATCGGGCTCAGGGTCGCCGCCTGCGCCCTGAACGCCATCATCCCCAGCGTCAAGACGTTGACGGTCGCACGTTCCCACCATTCGCGGACAAAGCGGCCCTGCGCCTCAAGAACTGAAACGAGATCCAGGCAACTCGCCATTTCGAGGGTCGCTTTGGCGGTGGTCATGACCTCCTGCGTGGCAAGATGGCCGATCCGGTGGCCCACTTCACCGGTATGCTCAAGCATGGCGATGCTGGCGGCAGAGAACGCTTCAACCTTCTCCGGCACCATGCGGGCGAATTCAGCATGATCCGCGGTCATTGGATTGAC
The DNA here is from genome assembly GCA_965200665.1 of Rhodopila sp. Lineage (GTDB taxonomy): Bacteria > Pseudomonadota > Alphaproteobacteria > Acetobacterales > Acetobacteraceae > Rhodopila. The sequence goes on from OZ241370.1 coordinate 3,341,313, forward strand.
CGCCGCAGCCATCCCCAGCGCAACGCGCTTGGCAATGACCTGACCGGCCGCAATCGCAAGATCGTTGCCGCTGCCGGCGGCTTGTGTCGCCAAGTCAAGGATGTCACCCATCGTTTGACCATCCGATCCGTTAGCCTGGTTGGGGCTCATCTGGCTGCTTCCTGGCTATGGAACGGCGAAAGCGCTGTTCCGATTGTGACGTGGATCGAAATCCGGCTTTTCATCGCGCGGCAGTGGGAACGTGCAGGATTGTAACGAGCACAAGCGTAACCTGCATGGGGAAGTGTCCAGCGGGTGTGCGCAGGGGATGCGCAACCTGTCGCGAAACTGCCGTCGCTGCGCCCATCCGCTACTCCTGGTTCTGTGGCGTTGACCAAGCTTCATGTTGCACTGCAGCATGTCCTTTACAAGGGCAAACGTCGCGGCGCAGGTCTGCAACGGGCGGGGGACGCTCCTCCGACGGGTTACGGCTTTTGCCACACCGCTGGCGCTTCGGCGCCAACCTGGCCGGTGATCCGCCCATAGGCTTCCGGCCGCCGATGTCGATCGAACGCGAAGATGGTCGTCCGCCCAAGCATGCACATGTCGAGGTCGCAGTCGGCGGTGATCAGTTCATCGCCCCAGCTCGACGCCATCGCGACGATCTCACCCTGCGGGTTGACGATGATCGAGTGTCCGAACAACTCAGCCCCGTCCTCCGTTCCGGCCTTCGCGGTTGCAACCGCGAAACAGGCATTCTGGTAGCAGCCGGCCTGGATCGACAGATGCGAATGGAACACCCGCAAATGGTGCGCCTCGAAACCTCCCGCCTCCATATTCAGGCTCGGCGTGTTGTAGCCCAGCGCGACCAGTTCCACGCTCTGCAAGCCCAGCACGCGCCAGGCTTCTGGCCAGCGGCGGTCGTTGCAGATCATCATTCCCATGTTGATGCCGTCCAACGTCCCCATCGGCGCGCGGATCACCGGGAAGCCCAGATTGCCGACCTCGAAATACCGCTTTTCCAGATGCTGCACCACGCGCTTGGGGTCATACTCGGCATGACCTGGCAGATGCACTTTGCGATATTTCAACAGCACGTCGCCGGCGGGGCTGACCAGGATCGATGTATTGAAGCGCCGCTTGTGCATGACGCCGACCTTGTCCGCCTCCTGCGTCATCTCGGCATAGCCCAGGTGAAAGCCGATGCCGTATCGCGCGGCTGCTTCGAACAGCGGCGCGGTTTCGTTCGATGGCATCGATGCCTCGAACCAGGCATCCGCCTCGGCGATGTCGGCGTGATAGTGGCGCGGGAAGAACGTGGTCAGCGCCAGTTCCGGAAAGACGATCAGTTCAACGCCGCGCGCATGCGCCCGCTCCAGCAGGCGGACCATCCTTGCGACGGCAACGCCGCGCGGTTCGGCCTTCTGGATCGGTCCCAGCTGAGCGGCAGCCACGGTGATGATACGGGACAATTGAACCCTCCTGCGTTGATCCAGCCAGGATGCCACGACGACCCAGCTAGGCAATCGCGCTTACTTGCTGTTCCGATGGTGCGACACTACGAAGCAGTACGAGTGCCCGCCCGCGGGGGGACGAGCACGATGGAGAATGATTATGATCGAGCATGACGTCAGGGTCAGCCCGTCGAAGGCCGGACTTAAGCGCGAGGACCAACTCGCCTGGAAGATTGCCGGGGTAGCCGCCGACAAGGTCGCCGTTCCGCGGGACGTGTCGGCGATGATCATCAACCGCATCATCGACAACGCTTCCGTGGCAATCGCCTCGGCTAATCGCCACGCGATCGTGTCGGCCCGCGACATGGCGCTGGCCCGTCCGAACAAGGCTGGCGCGTCGGTCTTCGGCGTGGCCTCCGGCAAGCGCGTCAGTCCGGAGTGGGCGGCGTGGGCGAACGGTGTGGCAGTGCGCGAACTCGATATGCACGACACATTCCTGGCCGCTGACTACTCGCATCCCGGCGACAATATTCCGCCGATCCTGGCGGTCGCGCAGACGATGGAAAAATCCGGTCGCGAGCTGATCCGCGGCATCGCCACCGGCTACGAAATCCAGATCGATCTGGTGCGCGCGATTTGCTTGCATGAACATAAGATCGACCACATCGCGCACCTGTGTCCGGCGCAGGCTGCCGGCATCGGCACGTTGCTGGGGCTCAAGCAGGACGTGATTTTCCAGGCCGTGCAGCAGGCGGTGCATGTCAGCTTCACCACGCGCCAGTCGCGCAAGGGCGAGATCAGCTCATGGAAGGCCTACGCGCCGGCACATTCCGGTAAGCTCGCGATCGAGGCGGTGGACCGGGTCATGCGCGGCGAGGGTGCGCCCAGCCCAATCTATGAAGGTGAGGACAGCGTTATCGCGTGGATGCTGGATGGTCCGCAGGCGCACTACGTGGTGCCGTTGCCGGCGCCGGGGGAGGCCAAGCGGGCGATCATGGACAGCTACACCAAGGAGCACAGCGCGGAGTATCAATCGCAGGCGCTGATCGATCTCGCGTTCCGGATGCGCGAGAGCATCAAAGACTTTGACGCCATTGAAAGGATCGTCATCCATACCAGCCATCACACCCATTACGTGATCGGCACTGGCGCCAACGATCCGCAGAAGATGGATCCGAAGGCCAGTCGCGAGACGCTGGATCACTCGATCATGTATATCTTCGCCGTGGCGTTGCAGGATGGCAGCTGGCACCACGTCGACAGCTATGCGCCGAAGCGGGCGGCTCGGGCTGATACGGTAAAACTGTGGCACAAGATTGAAACGACGGAAGACCCGGAATGGACGCGCCGCTACCGCGCGACCGATCCGAACGAGCTCTCGTTTGGCGGGCGGGTCGAGATCTTTTTGCGCGACGGGACAAAACTGGAAGATGAGATGGCGGTCGCCAACGCCCATCCGCTGGGAGCGAAACCATTCGGGCGTGCCGACTACATCCGAAAGTTTCAGATCCTGACCGACGGGATCATCAGCGCACGGGAGTCCAACCGGTTCCTAGAGGCGGTGCAGGACCTGGCGAAGCTGCCGGCCGGTGAGCTGCATCGCTTGAACGTTGTCCTGCCCGCGGGTTCGCTGACGGTAGGCAAGCCAGGCATTCTGTAACCAGCGGGCATTCTGTAACCAGCGGGCATTCTGTAACCTGCCGGCATTCTGTAACCAGGAGGAACCTATCATGAGCGAAACCACAACGCTGCCGAACCGCGCCAAGAAGGGCGTCGGATTGTCTGGTGTCACCGCCGGCAACACGGCCCTGTGTACTGTCGGACGGTCCGGTAACGATCTGCATTATCGCGGCTACGATATTCTCGACGTCGCGGACACTTGTGAGTTCGAGGAAATCGCCTATCTGCTGGTGCACGGAACGTTGCCGACGCGGGCAGAGCTTGCCGGCTACAAGGCGAAGCTGAAGATGCTGCGTGGGCTTCCGATGTCGGTGAAGCTGGCGCTGGAGGCGCTTCCGGCCGCCTCACATCCGATGGACGTGATGCGCACCGGGGTATCGGCACTTGGCTGCACGTTGCCGGAAAAGGATGATCAAAATCCCCCCGGTGGGCGCGACATCGCGGACCGGTTGATGGCGTGCCAGGGATCGATGCTGCTGTATTGGTATCACTTCGCCCATAACGGCAAGCGCATCGAAGTGGAAACCGATGACGATTCGATCGGCGGCCACTTCCTGCATCTGCTGCACGGCAAGAAACCGTCGGAGATGTTCGTGCGCGCGATGCACACGTCGCTGATCCTGTATGCGGAGCATGAGTTCAACGCATCGACCTTCACCTGCCGCGTCGTCGCCGGCACCGGGGCCGACATGTATTCGGCGATCGTGGCCGGGATCGGTGCCTTGCGCGGGCCGAAACATGGCGGCGCCAACGAGGTCTCGTTCGAAATCCAGAACCGCTACGCCACGCCGGACGAAGCCGAGGCAGACATTCGCAAGCGCATCGAGGCCAGGCAGGTCGTAATCGGCTTCGGTCATGCGGTCTATACGATCGCCGATCCGCGCAACAAGGTGATCAAGGAAGTTGCGCGCAGGCTGTCGCAGCACGCCGGGTCGATGAAGATGTTCGACATCGCCGACCGCATCGAAGCGACGATGTGGGATGCCAAGAAGATGTTCGCCAACCTCGATTGGTTCTCGGCCATCAGCTACCACATGCTGGGCGTTCCGATGTCCATGTTCACGCCACTGTTCGTCATCGCACGCACGTCCGGATGGGCCGCGCACGTGATGGAACAGCGTGTCGATAACAAGTTGATTCGCCCGACAGCCAACTATGTCGGACCGGAGAATTTGAAGTTCGTGCCGATCGATCAGCGCAGCTGAAACGACACGCACGACTACCGGGCTTAAGCATTTGCAACCGCCGCAACAGTGATGTCGCGGCGGTTTTTATTTTTCCATACGTGATTGAAACGCTGCGCACTAAAAATTTTTCCGCAAATATCCCGTCTGTTGGTTGCTTTTCGTTGACATGTATGGTCGTCGCGATGAATAGCGGAATTCGTGTTCGCGAATCGATTCGCTCTTATGCCTTGGCTATCGATGCGCGAGGACGTTCAGCAGAAGGACGGTCAATGGACCGCGACCTTGGAACGCCGAAGAAGAGTCAAAAATGCACGTCGATATGTGCCGTGGTTGGGCATTTGCTATGACCCGTCGTGTGCTATGTCGGCGCTGGATGCGGCCGGTTTGCCGATGAAACAAACCGGGCGGCACTTGCGTCGTTTACGACTCGATACGCGGCTTGGTCCAAAGCGCATGACAACGGCGGCACGTTCAACAAGGAGTCTTACAGGTGAGCACTGACGATACGACGAACGAGATCCCTGGCGCCCCGCGCGCGCAGGCGATGGCGATGAAAGCCGCGGCCAGAAAGGCAGCGCCGAAAAAGGCGGCAGCGAAAAAGGCAACGCCTGTGAAGGCCGCGACCAAGACCGCAGCGCCGAAGAAGGCAGCGGCCAAGAAGGCAGCGCCGAAGAAGGCAGCTTCCAGGACCGCTGCGCCGAAGAAGGCTGCGGTTACTAAAACGGCCGCCAAGAAGGCTGCTCCGAAGAAGCCGACCGCAAAGGCCGCGCCAAAGAAGGCCGTTGCCAAGGCAGTCGCACCCAAGAAGGCCGCTGGGAAGAAGGCTGCGCCCGCAAAGGCCGCCGCTAAATCGACCCCAAAGAAGGCTGCCTCAAGGACCGCTGCCCCAAAGAAAGCCGAGACAAAGAGCGCTGAGCCGAAAAAGGCTGTTGCCAAGAAGGCCGCGCCGAAGAAGCCCACCCGCAAGATGAAGGTGATGGCCGCCTCGACACCGGCGCCGGAAGCGCCCGCGGTTGCCGCCAGCGAAACGAAGGACTGATTGCTGCCTTCGCCGTCTGAAAGAAAAGGCGCCCTTGCGGCGCCTTTTCTTTGTCTGGTTACGAGGCCTGGTTACCCAAACCTGTTACCCGAATGTCGTCAACAGGTCGTCGACCTGTCCGGCGCTCAGCAGCCGTGGCGACTGCCCGCGCAGCAGCAGAAACAGCTTTGCTGCTTCTTCCAGTTCTTCCGCCGCGTAGACGGCATCAGTCAAGGTCTTGCCGGAAACCACCGGGCCGTGATTTGCCAGCAAGACCGCACGCGCACCACCGGCGGCGGCGTGGATCGCTGGTTCCATCGACGGGTCACCCGGTCGGTAATACGGCACGATCGGCATGCGCCGCCCGACGCGCATGACGAAATACGGGGTGAGCGGCGGGATCGGACTGGATGGATCCACGTCAGGTAGGCACGACACCGCAGTCGCCTGGGTCGAGTGCAGATGCACTACCGCGCCCACGTCATCGCGCGCCAGGTAGAACGCGCGATGCATGAATACTTCCTTCGACGGCTTGTCACCGCTGACGTGGTTGAACGCGGCATCGAGCTTTGACAGACGTTCCGGACTGAGTCTGCCCAGACTCGAATTCGTCGGCGTCATCAGGTAACCGTCCGGCAGGCGCACGCTGATGTTGCCCGCAGTGCCGACGGAGAAGCCGCGGGTGAACAGACTGGCAGCCAGTTTGCTCAACAAAATACGGGTCTCATGTTCGCTCATGCGGTCAGTCCTCCAGCACGCGGAAGGCTTTCAGGAAGAAATCGGTGGCGCCGAAATTGCCCGACTTCAGGGCGAGCAGCAGGTCGGCCCCGCGTCCCGATGCCAGCGTCCAGGGCACACCTGGATCGATCTCCCCACCGATGCGCAGCGACTGCACGCCGAGCCGCCCGACCACCGCGCCAGACGTCTCTCCGCCGGCCACGACCATCTTCCGCACGCCGCGTGCAACCAGGCCCTCGGCGATACGTGCGACGGCGTCCTCAATCAGCGCGCCGGCCTCGTCGCGGCCAAGGCGCGCCTGTAGCGCGGCCACCTTATCGGGTGGGGCGGAGGCCGCGATCACGACCGGCTTGTCGCCGATCTTGTCGGCAGCCCATGCCAGTGCGGCTTCGCTCAGCGCGGCCGCATCGGGCGTCGCCAGGGCGTCGAGTTCGAATACCGGCAGATGGTCGCGTGCGTAACCAAGCTGCGCGAGCGTTGCGCGTGAACAGGATCCGGCGACCACCGCGCCCGCGCCCGCGACAGGCGGCAGCGCGCCCGGATCGATCGCCTCCGACAGCTGGCCGCTTCGGCGAAAATTCGCTGGCAGCCCCATCGCCACGCCGGATCCGCCGGTAATCAGCGCATGGCTGGCGGCGGCTTTCCCGATCGCTATCAGATGGGCGTCAGTGATGGCGTCAACGATCGCGTATTGACGGCCGCGCTCCTTCAACTGCGTCATCGCATCGCGAATTGCATGGGCACCCTGATCGACCGTTGCGAACGGGACCAATCCCACAGTGCCTTCGGTCTGGCGCGACAGCACACGCACCAGGTTGGCATCGGTCATCGGCGTCAGCGGATGGTTTTCCATGCCACTCTCGTTCAGCAGCACACCGCCTGCAAACAAGTAGCCGAGGTAGACCGTGCGGGCATTGGTCGGAAACGCGGGGCAGGCGAGGGCAAAACCACAATCCAGCGCCGCCACCAGCGCGTCGGCGACCGGGCCGATATTGCCTTGGTCGGTGCTGTCGAACGTCGAGCAGTACTTGAAGAAAAATTGTTTCGCACCAGCCGCCTGCAGCCAGCGCAATGCGGCAAGCGACTCGTCGACTGCCTGGCGAACTGGTGCGGTGCGGGACTTCAATGCCACCACCACGGCGTCCGCATCAGGCATTTTGGTGTCGGCGGACGGCACCCCGATCAGTTGCACCGTTCGCATGCCGCCGCGAACCAGCATCGAGCAAAGGTCGGTCGCGCCTGTGAAATCGTCGGCGATTGCGCCCAGCAGCATTGTCCGCTCCTCCATGTTCCGAGTTGTTTTATTCAGCCAGCAGCGCAGCGAGCTGCGCCGCCTGTTCGTTCCATGACGGCAGCGACTGGCCGGTCTGCCAGGCATTGTCGGCCATGTCCTGCCGCAGGCTGCGATCGAACACCAGCCGGCGAACTGCTTTCGACAATTGCTCGATGTCGCCCGGCGCGCAGACGATACCGGCTTCCGGCCCAACCAGCGTCGGCACTGCCCCGACATTGGTCACCGCAACCGTCAAGCCACGTCGCATCGCCTCCGCGATCGCCACGCCATAGCCCTCGAAATACGACGTCAGCGCAAACAGATCCGCGCTGGCCCACAGCGCTTCATCCGCGTCTTCGGCGAAGGCCACCCGGGCCGAGATTGCCAAATCCTCGGCGAAGGCTTGCAGCCCCGCTGCATGCACCGGATCGCGTTCTGTGCTTCCCGCAATGGTCAGCGTCCAGTCCAGGTCGAACAGCCGGCTCAGGGTCCGCAGCAGCACGTCGTGGCCCTTGCGCGGCACCTGCGCGCCAACCGACAGAATGTGGCATCCGGCTCGGCCGCTACCGGGGCTGCGTGGCAGTGCGTCGATCCCGGGGATGACAACGTGGATCCTGTCGCCCGGCGTGCCACAGCCGCTTACCAACCGCGCCGCCGTCTGCTCACTGGTGGTGACCAGGCGCGGCACTTCACGGAACATCGCCGCCTCGATCGCTTGCAGCCGCTGCGCCGTATCCTCTGCCAGGCCTGTTTCCAGAGATGCCGGATGGTGAACCAGGGCGGTCACCCGATGCAGCGGCACACCGTTGAAGGCCGGCAGCGCCAGGCCGTCGATCAGGCGCAGCGTATCATCGGGCAGTGCTGACCACGCGGTGCGCGCGGCGTAGATCGAAGCCTGGTCGGGGTCGGGCAGCCGACCGGCAAGCTCCACGACCTGCACGTCATGTCCCAGTGCGCGCAGCCCGTCCGCCATGCGCCGATCGTAGGTGTGGCCGCCAGACACGGTCGTGAGCGGTCCGGGAACAATCAGGCATATTCGCATCAGCGAATCTTAGCAGGTTCCACCGCTTAGTCACTCGACCTAAGGTGCGGTCAACGCGACCACGGAGAACATCATGCCGGCGCCCGACTCATCGACCGTTGCCTCTGTCCTGGAATTTGCCGACGCCAACCTGGCGGCCTCCCGCGCGGCGCTGTTCGACCTGCTGCGGATCAAGTCGGTCAGCGCCCAGCCGGCCCATGCCGGGGACTGCGTGGCGGCCGCCGAATGGTGGCGCGACCAGCTGGCCGGGCTGGGCTTTGCGGCCGCGGTGCGGCCCACCGCCGGCCACCCGGTCGTTGTGGGACACCTGTCAGGACCGGCGGACTACCAGGGGCCGCATATCCTGTTCTACGGGCACTACGATGTGCAGCCGGTCGATCCGCTGTCGCTGTGGCACAGCGATCCGTTCGATCCGCAATATGTCGACGGCCCGCGAGGCAAGCGCTTTGTCGCCCGCGGTGCGGTAGACGACAAGGGCCAGACAGTGATGTTCCTGGAAGCCCTGCGCGCCTGGCACCAGGCCGGCGGTGGAATTCCCGCGCGCATCACCGTGCTGATCGAAGGCGAGGAGGAAGTCGGCTCAGTCAACCTCGAGCCGTTCCTGCGTCAACACAAGGCGGACCTGGTGGCGGATGTGGCGCTGATCAGCGACACCGGGATGTGGGATGTCGAGACGCCTGCCATTACAACCCGGCTGCGCGGCATGACCTATGCCGAGGTGACGCTGAAGGCGGCCAATCGCGACCTGCACAGCGGCCTGTATGGCGGGTCGGCGCTGAATCCGATCAACGCGCTGACGAAGATCCTGGGCCAACTGCAGGACGAGAACGGCCGCATCCAGTTGCCCGGCTTCTACGACAAGGTCACGCCGGTTTCGAACTCTCAGCGGGCGCAGTGGGATGCGCTGGGCTTCGATGAAGCCGCCTTCCTGGGCGGGATCGGCCTGACGGTTCCAGTGGGGGAGCGCGGCTATGCAGCGCTGGAGCGGTTGTGGGCACGCCCGACCGCGGACATCAACGGTATCTGGGGCGGCTACACCGGGGCCGGCAGCAAGACGGTGATCGCATCGGAAGCGTCGGCGAAAGTCTCCTTCCGGCTGGTGCCGAACCAGGACCCGGATGCGGTGATGGAGCAGTTCAAGCAGTTCGTCACCGACCGCCTGCCACCCGGCGCGACGGCGACCTTTGCCGATTTCGCGCGTGCGCCAGGGATCGAGGTAAATGTCGACAGCCCCTATGTTCGCTCGGCGCTGGATGCCCTGGGGGAGGAGTATGGCAAGCCCGCCCTGCTGATGGGCAGCGGCGGCTCGATCCCGGTGGTGACGTCGCTGCGCACTGTGCTCGGTGTGGATTCGCTGCTGATGGGGTTTGGGCTGGACGACGACCAGGTGCACAGCCCGAATGAGAAGTTCGAGGAGGCCTGCTTCCATCACGGCATCCGCTCGCATGTGCGGTTGCTGGCGAAGTTCGCGGGACGTTAGCAGTTGATTTTGATCGGCCCTGTTCACGCTTGATCGACAATTGCTGGCATATATCAAGGTACCCGGGCTGACCTTGGAAGACTGGACAGCCTGAACCAGCCGGCTAACGCACCTGCACAATCTCCTTGCATTTGTGGAACCCCAGGCCGATATACCGGCTGTCTTTCCGTGATTGCGTGATTAGCGGGCGGTTTTCTTCGTCCGAAGTTCCGGAAATTTCCATCCGAAAACCGTTCGTCCCCATTTAATCGCGCGGGGCGACGAACTCACAAGCGCATTCCGCTCCCTTGATCGGGACGGGCGCTGGAGCATAACGACGTCTTGACCCAAACTACTTTTACGGCCCTCGGTTTGACCGAGCCGCTTCTGCGTGCCCTTGAGACACGCAAGTTCACGATCCCCACCCCGATTCAGGCTGACACCGTTCCCGCCCTTCTGGCCGGCCAGGACCTCCTGGGAATCGCTCAGACCGGCAGCGGCAAGACCGCAGCGTTCACCCTGCCGATCCTGCAACATCTGGCGGCTCAGTCGGTTCGTCCGGCCCCGTTCGTCACCCGCGCGCTGATCCTGGCGCCTACCCGCGAGTTGGCCCTGCAGATCGACGAAACCGTTCGCGCGCTGTCGATAAACCTGCCGCGCCTGCGCACGGTGGTGATCATCGGTGGTGCCAGCCGCTTCAAGCAGGTCGAAGCGATGCGCCGCGGCGCCGATATCGTCATCGGTACGCCAGGGCGGGTGTGCGACCTGATGCAGACCCGTGAACTGCACCTCGGCGCCGTCAGCCAGTTCGTGCTGGATGAGGCCGACCGCATGCTCGACCTGGGTTTCATCAAGGACATCCGCAGGATCGTCGCGGCACTGCCGCCGCAGCGTCAGTCGTGCCTGTTCTCAGCCACCATGCCGGCTGAGGTTTCCAGCCTGGCCAACAGCCTGCTGCGCAATCCGATCCGTGTGGAAATCGCCCGCAAGGAAGAAACCGCACCGAAGATCGAGCAGTTCGTTCATCATCTGCCGCAGTCCGGCAAGCAGTCGCTGCTGCTGTCCATGCTGCAGGATGACGCGCTCAGCCGGGTGATCGTGTTCACCCGCACCAAGCACGGCGCCAACAAGGTTGCCGGGGTGCTGGAGAATGCCGGCATCCAGGTCAACGCCATCCACGGCAACAAAAGCCAGCCGCAACGCGAGAAGGCATTGCGGGAATTCCGCACTGGCCGCGCCCGCGTGCTGGTCGCCACTGACATCGCGGCGCGCGGTATCGACGTGACCGGCATCTCGCATGTCATCAACTTCGACCTGCCGGTTGAAGCGGAGAGCTATGTCCACCGCATCGGCCGCACTGCGCGCGCCGGCGCCGCCGGCATCGCCATCAGCTTCTGCGACCCGGCGGAGCGTGGCGTGCTGCGCCAGATCGAGCGTCAGATGAACTACACGATCGAGGTTGTGGGTGACGCCCCGCCGCCGATGACGCATCAGCCGAAGCGCCCCGGAGCGCCTGGCCAGGCACAGCGTCGCCGCTACAACGATCGCGGCGGCAACCGGGGCATGCGCTCCGCGGCTTAGCGATCAAACAGGGCGTCAGGGCGGGGGGCTGCTGAAGAAGGCCAGGAGCTCTGCTCCTGGACCTCGCTGGGGCCTGAGGCCCCAGACCCGCGTCCATTAGGATTAATGGATTTCAAAGGCTTGCCTTTGATGGTGTCCAGAGGCAAAGCCTCTGGCCTGCTTTCATTGTCTAAGGAGCGGCCTGCTAAGTGCCAGTCACACTCTACATCGACGGCGATGCCTGCCCGGTCCGCGACGAGGTCTATCGCGTCGCGGACCGGCTGGGCCTGCCGGTGTTCGTCGTGGCCAACGGGTCGCGGCCGATCCGCCCCACCGGACGGCCGAACGTGACCATGATCACCGTCGCGGCCGGTGCGGATATCGCCGATGACTGGATCGCCGAACGCGTCACCAAGACGGATGTGTGCATAACCAGCGACATTCCGCTCGCATCCCGCTGCCTGGCCAAGGGTGGCCGCGCGCTGGCACCCAACGGCAAGATCTGGACCCCGGATAATATCGGCAACGCGCTTGCCGGGCGTGAGGTTGGCCGCTACCTGCGGGAAATGGGACTCAATACCGGCGGTCCGGCGCCGCTGACGAAGCAGGACCGCTCGCAGTTTTTGAGCGCCTTGGATACGCTGGTCCGCGCCGCGCAACGGAGCTGACGGATGACGGACAAGGTGCTTGGGGTGCTGGGTGGCATGGGTCCGCTGGCCAGCGCGCACTTCATGCTGCGGCTGACCCTGCTGACGCCGGCCGAACGCGACCAGGACCACATACCCACAATCCTCTGGTCCGATCCCCGGATCCCGGACCGGATCGCCGGCCTCAAGGAAACTGGACCGGATCCGCTGCCCTGTCTGTTGCACGGCATTAATGGCCTGCGGCAGGCCGGGTGCGGCGCGATCGTGATCCCGTGCAACACGGTGCATGCCTGGATCGGCCAGATGCGGCAGGCAGCGGAGGTGCCGATCCTGCACATCGTTGACGCGGTTGCCGCCGATCTCCGCCGCCACGGCATCGGACAAGGCGCCATTGGCATCATGGGCACCGTGCCAACCCTGGCGATGCGGCTGTATCAGGACCGTCTGGAGGCCGAGGGCTGGACCTGCATTCAGCCGGACGCCGCCGAGATGGAGCGCCTTGTGCTGCCTTCAATCGCGCTGGTGAAAGTCAATCGCCTCGTCGAGGCATATACGCCGTTGCTCGAAGCCGCGAACAACCTCGCGGCGCGCGGGGCGACCGCGGTGGTTCTGGGTTGCACCGAACTTCCATTGGCACTGCAGGCCGGACCTGCGGCGGCGCTGGCTGTGCCGGTGGTCGACTCGATCGATGCCCTGGCCCACGCCGCGATCAGCTGGGCCAAAGGCTGATTATCCATCGCGCAACTGGTCGAGGAGATCGGCCAGCAAGCGATGGGTCGCTACGTGCCCGGTCGCGAACCGACCCGTGGGCACCTTGGCCGCAGGCCCGCCCACTAAGGCAAGGATATCGACCGCGCATCCCCAGGACAGCGTGAAGCCCGATCCGCCATGCCCGTAATTGTGTAGCACCTGTTTCACGGACCCGGCGAAGCGAACGCGGGAGCGCCCGACGCGCAAATTGTCCACCATGGAATCGCGGATGAACCGATAGCCGATGCCCGGCACGACGATCGCCGGATCGTCATGCACCAGCCGGTGCAGGTCCAACGCGCCGCCCGACATCCGCTGCAGGATGTCGGCGTTGAGGTCCAGGATTGCCGCTGGAACCGCGAGTGGGGCTGCATTGTCACGCGGGAACAGCCGTTGCGGCCCTACGGTCGTCTCACCCGTCCATGCGCCGGTGGCATCGACCGCCCCCTCCTGACGGCTGCCGCCCAGCAGCCAGGCATCGGAACGCGGGTAGCAGTAGACATCCGCGGCCGTCCCCAAGGCCGTCTGGTAGACTGCCGGGGGCGGCTTATAGTTATACGAGAAAAACGATCCCGGCGGCGCCCGCTTCAGATCGACCAGCAGGTAGTGGCCGCGGATCAGTTTCGGCGGCGCAGCATCGGCAAGCGGCTCGCCGCCCGCTTCGGCCCCTTCATCCGTCAGCGCCGGATCGGCCGCGGCTGCCGCAAGAAAGCTGTGTGCATCGGCGCCGGTGCAGTTCACGCAGACATCGTGGCCGCGCGCAAAATACGCCGACAGACGCCCATCGTCCGGCGGCGCCCGCACCGATCCACCCATCGCTGCGTAGAAATCATACAGCCATGCCAGGTAATCCGGGCCGGCGCAGAAATACGCATCGAAGCGCCAGCCGCCGGTCTGCATCGCACCCGACCGCCGCGGCACCTGGACCAGGGACAGCTCATCCGGCGTCAGGCGGCGGAAATTCTCCACTGACTTAGCATACTCGGGCGACGGTGTGGCTGGATCCTCGAAAATCTCGTAATGCGTCTGGTTCCGCACACCACAGCACGCCCGGAATGCCAGCGTGCGGAAAAATGCCTGCGACACGCCGGTCCATCGTGCGACGTTGGGTGAGGACACCGAGTGCGGCAGGATCGAAGCCGCCGCATGCGGTGTCGCGAACCCGGCCGGGCGAACCGCGTCCGCGCCATACTCCGGCAACGCCCGCGCATAAAGCACCGTGTCGTATCCAGCCACCTGCAGCAGGACAGCCGTCGTTACGCCGGAAACCCCGCCGCCGATAACGGCTATGGGCGTCGCGTTGTCCGGTCGCATCATTCGTCCCTTTGCCGCCTGGTCAGCGGCAGATACGGCCGACGAAGCACCGGTGCAACCCGGATACGGTCAGTTGGCCAGGCGGCCGGCCAGCGACTTCTGGAACGCGTCCATCATCATGAAGCCTGGATCCGACCGGCAGGACGCCTCGGTCTCGCGCAGGATCTCCGCGTCGGACTTGGCCAGGTCCAGTGGCTCCCCATGCGGCTGCGGCACATGGAAAGGGGTGTCCAGGTAGGCCTCGACCGTATTGCCCTCGGGGTCCTTGAAATAGCAGGACCACGCGTTGCCGTGCGAGGTAACCCGCATGTCGCTCGCGCCGTTGGTCAAAGCACGTCCATGCACTTCCCGCAGGTCCGCCAGCGAGTCGACCATGAACGAGATCTGCTGGATCGGATTGAACCCCTTGGTGTCGGGCCGCCCGCTGACCAGCACAAGCTGATGATGGTTGCCCGGATTGCCGCTCATGAAGGTCAGCTCCATGCCACTGCGCGCGGCCCCGCTGTCGGTGACCATCAGGCCGAGGACGCTGGTGTAGAACCGCTCCAGCAGCGGCTTGTCATGCGCATAGATGCCAACATGTGCGAGGCGGGCGTGGATCGTCCCCATGGTCGTTCCCCTTGCTTGCGTTTACACCATTGAACGGCGGCAGCGCCGGTCGTGCAAGCACCGCTATTTGGGAACGTGAGATTGCTACCTGTCCTTGCTATCGCACTGCCGGTTTTTGGCCTGATCCTGATCGGCGGCATTGTAGGGAAAGCAGGTTTCCTGGGGCGCGACGCTACCGGCGCGCTGAACATGTTCGTGGTGTATCTTTCGCTGCCCGCAGTGCTGTTCCAGGCGATGGCTCACATTCCCCCGGCTCAGTTGATGAATGCTGGCCTGGTCACTTCATTCTGTCTCGGTATCGCCGTCCCCGGCCTGATCGCCCTCCTCGTCGCCCGCAGCCAGCACACCCCGCTCGGCAACGCCGCGCTGCAGGCGCTGAGCGCGACCTTCTGCAATACCGGCTACATGGGCATCCCACTTTGCCGGATGGCGTTCGGCGACGAAAGCCTCGTGCCGAGCGTGATCTGCATGGTGATCACGGCGTGTCCGCAGTTCGCGCTCGCCATCGCGCTGATCGAGAGCGACCGGCCGGGCCAGGCGCCGTCGTGTATCGCGGCCCGGGTCGGCACCGCATTGGTGCGCAACCCGCTGCTGATCGCCCCGGTCGCCGGCCTGGGCGTCGCCGCGCTGGGGCTGCCCCTGCCGCTGGTGCTGGACCGGTTCCTGACCATCCTGGGCGGCGCTGCCACACCCTGCGCCCTGGTTGCCACCGGCATGATGGTGGCCGAGACGACGGAACGGTTTCGCCCGCTGCTGGTCGGCCGCCTAGTGGTGTTGAAGCTGCTCGTGCAGCCGCTGGTGGCTTGGCTCGTCGCTTATAAGCTGCTGGCCCTGCCGCCGGTCTGGGCCGGAACCGCCGTGCTGATGAGCGCGCTGCCCACCGGCTCGAGCGCGTTCATCCTGTCAAAGCTCTATGGGCGGGAGGTCGCCTCGACATCAGGCACGATATTCGTCTCGACAGTCATCTCCTTCACTACTCTGTCGGCACTGCTGGCCTGGC
Source organism: Rhodopila sp. (assembly GCA_965200665.1). Taxonomy (GTDB): domain Bacteria; phylum Pseudomonadota; class Alphaproteobacteria; order Acetobacterales; family Acetobacteraceae; genus Rhodopila. The sequence continues at coordinate 3,357,023 of OZ241370.1, forward strand.
TGGCCTGACAGTCAGCCTGCGATGATCTCGATCATCGCCCGCTCCGCCCCGGGACGCAGCTGCGACAGGATGTCCAGCACATTCTTCCAGGGCCAATACTTCCGGTTCAGCAGCCGCATGCCCTCGTCCAGCGCCGCCCCCGTTACCAGACCGGCCCGTGCCTCCACCCAATTGCCGGTGATGACGCCGGTGACGGTGCAGGGCGCAATCCGCACTTTGCCATTGTGACGTATGCGCCGCACTTTGCCCGCTGCGGCCTTTGAGTAGATATACAATCGTATTCCGCCGTTCCCGTCCGGCTTCGCAGCGAACCAGACCGGCGTGCGCACGCCCAAGCCCGACCGGCGAAACGTCTCCAGGTTCAGATATTTTTCGCTGCTGACGTCTTTCAGTTCGGTCATCGGACCCATCGCCTTCCCGGTTGCGGCATAGATAGGTCATCCCACCCGCACCCAAAACAACGGCGCTTGACAACTGGATTACCGATCGGTAACCAAGTCGTCATGGTCACCCGCCGCAATCAGCTCGTGAAGGCAAAAAAGTCCCCAGAAGGGGACTGAAGTTCTTTGCACGCAAAGCTTTTGCGTCACAGGATCGACCAGAACCCCGCCGCTTGACGGGGTTTTTTTCTGCCTGATCCCCGTCTCCGGCCCTCAGGAGACGTTGTCATCATGCAGTCCCCCGCCCCGCAATCACCCACCAAGTCATCCGTTGCCGTCCAATCCCCTGGTGGACTTTGGCTTCCTCTTGTCACGCCGTTCCGTGACGACCGACTTGACGAGGCCTCCTTGCGCCGCCTCGTTCGCCATTACGCGACCCAGCCGGTTGACGGCCTGATCGTCGCCGCGACCACCGGCGAAGGCATGACACTGGACGCCGCCGAAACCGAACGCCTCGTGGCCATCGCGGCCGCCGAAATCGCCGCCGTTCGCCCGTCGCTTCAGCTTTATCTGGGCGTGTCCGGCAGCCACACCGCCAAGCTGATGAACACGCTCGATCATACCAGCGCCTGGCCGATCGACGGTTACCTCATCGCCTGTCCATACTACACGCGGCCGTCGCAAGCCGGCTTGTTCAGCCACTTCGCCGCCCTTGCCGACGCCACCGCCCGGCCGATCCTGATCTACAACATTCCCTACCGGACCGGCGTCAACCTGGGCAACGAGACCATGCTGCGCCTGGCTGAACATCCCAATATCGTTGGCGTCAAGGATTGCTGCGCCGACGCTGCCCAGTCGTTCGACCTGCTGCGTGACAAGCCGCCGGGGTTTGCGGTTCTCACTGGCGAGGACGCGTTGTTCTACACCGCGCTGACCCAGGGCGCCGAGGGCGGCATCCTCGCCTCCGCCCATATCCGGACCGAGGATTTCGCCGCGATCCCACGGCTGCTTCGCAGCGGTGATCAACCGGCCGCTCTGGCTGCATGGCGCCATCTGGTGGAACTGCCTCGCCTGCTGTTTGCCGAACCCAGCCCGGCGCCGATCAAGCACTGGCTTTGGCGCATCGGCCTGATCGACAGCCCGGAGCTTCGTCTGCCGATGACGCCGGTCAGCGCCACCCTGGCGACCCGGATCGAGCAGGCGATCGCCGGATCATAGGCCATCGCCTTAAGCTGCCGGCAGGGACAGGCTGACCGTGGCGCCTGGCCCGGGCTGGTTGCTGGCGGTCACCCGCCCGTTCATGGTGCGGGCCAGGCGACTGCTGAGCGCCAGGCCCGCACCGCCCGTCGCCGGCAGGGAACTGCCGCCGGTGAACGGCGCATCCTTGTGGAACTCTTCCGTCACCTCCGGCGGCAGCCCCCGCCCGGTGTCGCTGACAGATGCCGTCACGATGCGATCATTGCGGCGCACGCTGATCGACACCGCGCCGCCTGGCGGCGTCAGTCGCAGCGCATTTGCCAGGAAGTTGTCGAGGATACGGCGCACGGCCCATGAATCGCCGATCGCCGTGGTTTGCCTGATGTCGCCGTCACCGGTCAGCGCGACGCTGATCTGGCGTTCGTGGGCCAGTGTTCCGGCCGTCTCGGCGGCATCGCGCGCGATGGTCGCCAGGTCGACCGCCTGGCTCTGCAGGGACAAAGCCTCGATCTGCGACAAGTCGAGCAGATTGTCGATTGTCGCAAGCAACTGCCGCCCGTCACTGCGCACCCGGCCCACGGCCTCGCGCTGATCCGGTCTGGTCGTCGCCATCATCAGGGTCAGCACACCCAGAAGCGCATGCAGTGGCGTCCGAATTTCTTCGCTTAGGTCTGTCAGGACCTTGGCCTTGATCCGCTCCGCGGCCTCCGCCCGCTCTGTCTGCGCGATCAGTTGCTCCTGGGTCTCCCTGGCATAGTAGACGAAGGCCGCGGTCGACAGGATGGCAATGATCGACAGTACCCGGTTGCCAACGATGTCGGGAAGGTCGCTGCCGACCGTGGGGAAGAATGAGCCGATCGCCACCATCAGGCAGGTCCCGCCGGTCAGGATCCACACACCCTGGCGGCGCTTGTGAAACACCGCCGTGGCGACCAACGGCGTATAGATGATGCCGTAGGCCAGCATGTTGTCGCGCTGCAGATCGGACACGAACGCCAGCGCGCTGAACGCATAGATAAAGGGGACAATCCTGCGTGCGAACCGACTGGAAATGATCTGAAGCCACGATCTTTTCCCTGATCCGAGAAAATCGCTGCTCGTCATATCGACAGTCCCGGAGGATTTACGAAACATGCAGTTCTACGGCGTGCGTAAGCCATTGTATCAAAACGGCGGCGCCGTCAAGAAAGTCCTCAATCTCCATTGCTTCATGAGGATTGTGGCTGCCATTCTCGTTGCGCACGAAGATCATGCCCATCGGTATGCCGGCAGCACCGAACGCCGCGGCGTCGTGCGACGCTGGGCTGCCTATGCGCAGTATCTCGACGCTCAAGGCCGCAGCCGCCGCCTCGAAGCCCGACTGGATCGCCTCGTCCACCACACCGACCGCCGCCCGCGCCCGTGTCGGCAGGTGGAACCGCACACCCCGCCGCTGTTCAATTCCGCTAATGATGCGGCCGACCTCAGCCTCAAGCTCGGCCAGAACAGCGGCGTCATAGGCGCGGACATCCAGGCTGAAATGGAAGGCGCCAGGCACGATCGTCATGCCGTGCACCGCGACGTTGGTGTGAAACCGCCCGAACGTGCAGGCCATCGGCACACCCCGCGCATCGTAGTCTCCCCACAGCGCGTCAAGCGCCATGGCAAACTCCGCACCGGCCATCGCGGCATCATGGCGGAACCGTCGCGGCAGGCCGACATGATCGTGCTTGCCCTCGATCCAGGCATCGGGAAACCGGAAGTTGCCGGGAATTCCGGTGCAGACCGCCACCGAACGACCAGCCTCAACCAGGCTCGGCGCCTGCTCGATATGCAACTCCACATAGGCGCGGATCGCGGTTGGTTCGCGGAAGTATCGTGCACCGGCCCGCAGGGCATCCGGATTGGCCCCGCACGCCGCCATGTGATCCGCCAACGTCCGCCCGGTGTCCACGCGCCGGACCTCAAGCGCGCCATCCGGCAAGGTGCCAAGACTGCTGCGGCTGCCGATATACGACACCGGGAACCACACGCTCTCCTCCGCCCTGATCGCCATCACGATGATGTCGCAATCCGGCGTCCGACCGAGCGCCTTCAGCACGGAAACCGCTGCCAGCCCGGCCAGGACGCCTGCAGCCCCGTCGAAGTTGCCGCCATGCGGCACGGAGTCGAGATGTGAGCCGATAACCACCGCCGGCGCCGACCGGTCATGCCCCGGCAGGGTCATATACAGGTTGGCGGCGTCATCGCGGGCGATTTCCAGTCCCAGCGCCTCGGCGGTTCGCGTCACCGTCGCATGCGCCCGCTGTTCCCCGTCGCCGTAAGGATCGCGCGACACGCCCGGCTCATCCAGGCCATCGCGGCGCAACTGATCGAACAATGTCGACATCGCGGCACGTTGCGCCTGAACGGCGGCCCTGATGGTCTCTGGTCCAGGTCTGGTCATTGCAGACATCCTCGTCGCGCAAAATGGTGCCGGTTATGGCATCGGATGCAGCAGCGGTTAGAGCAGGCCGCGCGGAAACCCAAGGGGGGGGACCGCTCCGTTCACATGCCGCCGCTGCGGATCGCCGTCGCATTCCCCGCTGCGGGCCGCTGATGAATCCCGGTTTCTGGCGTCTCCCAGCGCGCGCAAAGCAGGTGCGGCGGCCGGACCCACTCCGGCGCCGGTTGACCGTCCCGGCCCGCTGTGGAAACAACGCGCCATGGGGAAATCATGATGACCGGCGAAGACACTGCCATCGGCGACATGCTGCGGGAAACGGCCGATCGGCTGTTCCAGGCGCATTGTGACACCGCCACCCAGCGCAGCGCCGATCTGGGCACCTGGCCGGCCGCCCTATGGGCCGCGGTCGAGGAAGCAGGCCTGCTTCGCAGCCTGGTGCCGGAGGCGGCCGGCGGGTTCGGCGTGGCGGTGGCGGACGCATTGTCGCTGCTGAGGGTCGCCGGCGCGCATGCGGTGCCGCTGCCGCTGGCAGAGACGATGCTGGCCGGCTGGTTGCTCGCCGGCGCCAACCTCGCCATTCCGGACGGGCCGATGACCGTTGGTCCGGTGCGTGACGGTGAGGCCCTTGCATGGACCGCAGGCCGAGTGACCGGCACGTTGACCCGCATTCCATGGGCGCGCGACGTGGCGCACCTCGTCGCCGTGGCTGGGGATCAGCTCGTTCTCATCGGTCGCGAAGCGTTCACGATCGAGCCCGGTGAAAACATCGCCCGCGAACCGCGCGATACCGTGCATGTCGATGGCGCCGCGATCGCGGCCGGCCCCGCCGGCGTCACCGGATCAGATCTGATCGCCGCTGGCGCGGCAATGCGCACCCAGCAAATTGCCGGAGCGCTGACCCGGCTTACTGAAATGACGACGCAGTACGCCCAGGATCGCGTGCAGTTCGGTCGTCCGTTGGGAAAATTCCAGGCGGTGCAGCAGAACCTGGCCGTAGTCCCCGGGCAGACCGCCGCCGCCGCCGCCGCGGCTGACCTGTCCGCACAAGCCGTTGCCGAAGGATTGAAAATCCTGCCGATCGCGGCGGGAAAGGCAAGGGCAGGGGAGGCCGCCGGCATCGCCGCCGCTATCGCCCATCAGATCCACGGCGCGATCGGCTTCACCCTGGAGCACAATCTGCAGTTCCTGACACGCCGTCTGTGGTCCTGGCGTGACGAATTCGGCAAGGACTCCGTCTGGCAACGACGCCTCGGCCACCATATGGCCAAGGCCGGCGCAGACTCCGTATGGGCCGAGATAACCGCAGCCTGAGCCGCAAATCCAGGCCGCTGCCGGGCTGGCTGTGATCAGCCGGCGCGCTCTATCGCGTTGGTTCAGCCAGCAGATCTACCATCCTGCCTGCTCCGGTCAGGGTGATGTTGCGCCTAGCTGAACGCTTCGTCGGGTTCCGAGTAGGCCTTCAGCTTGGCGATGTCGTGCAGGATGACGCGCGCACCGTGGGTCTCGACACCGAAGTCGCGCAAGGCTGCGAAGGCACGCGACAGATTCTCCTGCCGGCACCCCAGGCGCGCCGCCAAAAGCCTCTTGTCAAACGGCAGGCGCATCGCCGTCGTGTTGCCTTTTTCTTCGGTCGACAGCGCCAGCAGATAGCAACCCAGACGCTGCGCCGTGGTACGCAGCTTCAGATCGCATACCTGGCGAACCAGGGCGTGGAACTCGTTGGCCTCGGCCCGCAGCAACGCGGTGACCAGCAGCGGCTCCAGCTCGACCAGCGCCAGCAACCCGCGCGCCTCGATCGACAGAAGCCGGCTCTGCGTCACCGTCCGCACGCCAAGCAGCCGTGGCAGTCGCGCCAGCACCGTCGCCAACCCCAGCGTCTGGCCGCTGCGAATGACCTCGACAATGGCCGTGGTGCCGTTCGCCGCGGTGCTGAAACCCGCGAGTTGGCCCTGCACCACAACGATCAGCTCATCCGCCGGCGCGCCCTGGCGGCAGATTTCGATGTCGGCCGGCGCATTGACGAGCTTGCTGATGGCCGCCAGCCGGGTAATGACGGCGTCCGGAAGATCCCGTAGCAAGGGTATTTCGCGCAACGCCTGGATTATTCCTTCGCGGTCGACATCGGTTGCCAGCTCCGAACCGGTCGTTGCGCTGGAAATGGTCATTCGAGCCTCGTGGTCAGGGTGTTTCGCAGGCAGTGTATACATCGCGTCAGTTTACCGGGGGGAATTGACCACAATCAAGCATGCTGGCGGTAGCAGCACAGCTTTGATGGTTGCTGATGCAATTTGTTAACGAAACGGAGAATATGTGGCATGAAAGCTATGGTATGTGAGCGGTTCGGCGGTCCTGAAGTACTGGCGGAACGCGAACGACCCGATCCTGCGCCGCCAGGCCCCGGCGAAATCCAGGTTCGAATTGAGGCCCGCGGCGTCCAATACGTGGATGTCCTGATGCTGGCTGGGAAATACCAGTTTCGCCCGGAACCACCGTTCATCCCTGGTGGCGAGGCCGCCGGCCGTGTCGTCGCTGTCGGGCCGGACGTGACCAACTTTGCCGTGGGCGACGCGGTGATGTCGCGCCACACGCTGGGCGCCTGTGCTGAATTGGGTAATGCCAAAGCTGCGCTATGCGATAAAGTGCCGGCTGGCCTGACCATGGCGCAGGCCGGCGTTTTCCGCGGCGCCTACTCCACCGCCTACCATGCCTTGCTCCAGCGCGGCCGGATGCAGAGCGGCGAGTGGGTGCTCGTACACGGCGCCGCCGGCGGCATCGGCATCGCTGCGATCCAGGTGGCCAAGGCGTTTGGCGCCAAGGTTATTGCAACCGCCAGTAGCGAGGCGAAGCGTCATGCCTGTCTAGAGGAAGGTGCGGACCATGCCATCGACTACCGCAGTGGTTTCATTGACCAGGTAAAGCAACTGACCGGTGGCCGCGGCGTCGACATCGTCTACGACCCGATTGGCGATAAGGTGGCTGAAGATTCGCTGCGCTGCCTTGCCTGGTGCGGTCGTTTGCTGATCCTTGGCTTCCTCGGCGGTGGGCCCACCAATATCAAGAGCAACTACCTGCTCATCAAGGGCATTGATGCGATTGGCGTGCGCATCGGCGGGTTGAACGAAGCCAATCCCGAACTTGCCATAGCCAACATGAAGGCTTTGGCAGTTCTTGCAGCTCAGGGTAAGTTGCGTCCGCGAATTTCTCACACCTATCGGTTGAATCAAGCCGCTGAGGCATTGCAAGCTGTCATCGACCGTGCCGTGATTGGAAAAGCCGTCCTGCTGAGCTGAATTCAAAGGATGCTTGCGATGAACAATGAGGCTGATCCGCTGCCGGCACCCCTTGTCATCGGTGAGCGAACTGGGCAGGAGCCGCCGAACCCGCTCCATACCGCCTCGCCGGACACCCGCCGGGAACACGATCTTCTGGGCGAGGCGGACGTCCCGATGTCAGCCTATTGGGGCATCCACAGCCAGCGAGCGGTGGCGAATTTCCCGATCACCGGCGTGCCGGTCGGCCATTTTCCCGATCTGGTGCGCGCCCTGGCGCTGGTGAAGCTCGCCGCAGCTCGGGCCAACAAGCGGCTGGGGCATCTGGATCCGGTGAAGGCCGCGGCGATCGAAGCGGCCTGCCTGCTGATCGCGGAGCGCGGCCAGTTCCACGACCAGTTCGTGGTGGATGCCGTTCAGGGTGGGGCCGGCACCTCCACCAACATGAACGCCAATGAGGTGATCGCCAACGTCGCGCTTGAAACCATGGGGCGGCCACGCGGCGATTATCACGCGTTGCATCCGAATGACGACGTGAACATGGCCCAGTCGACCAATGATGCCTATCCGACTGCATTGCGCCTGTCGATAATCTTCGCCGCGCTGCCGCTGGCGACCGCGCTGGACGATTTGGCCTACGCCTTCAAGACCAAGTCGGTCGAGTTCGCCGACGTGCTGAAAATGGGCCGCACCCAGTTGCAGGACGCGGTGCCAATGACCGTCGGTCAGGAGTTCGACGGTTTCCACGCGACCTTGAAGGAGGACGTCGCCCGTTTGAGTGAAATCGCCGGATTGTTCCGCGAAATCAGCCTTGGTGCCACTGCCATCGGCACCGGCATCAACGCCGACCCGCGTTATGCCAGCCTGGTGGTCGAGGAACTGGCCCGGGCATCTCGCCAGCAACTGGTTTCAGCGACCAATCTCATTGAGGCGACCTCCGACATGGGCGCCTTCGTGCTGTTTTCCGGTCTCCTGAAACGTGTCGCGGTCAAGTTGTCAAAGATTTGCAACGATCTGCGATTGCTGTCGAGCGGCCCGCGCACCGGCATCGGCGAGCTGCGGCTGCCAGCTGTGCAGGCGGGCTCGTCCATCATGCCGGGCAAGGTCAATCCGGTGATCCCCGAGGTCGTCAACCAGGTCGCATTCCTGGTTATCGGCCACGACCTGACCGTGACGATGTGTGCGGAAGGCGGCCAGTTGCAGCTCAACGCCTTTGAACCGACCATCGGCTACTGCGTGCTGAACTCGTTGCGGATGCTGACGGCAGCGGTCGAGACCTTGCGTACACGGTGTGTCGAGGGCATCGAGGTGGACCGGGAGCGTTGCGAAAGCCTGGTGCGCGGCAGCATCGGCCTGGTGACCGCACTGGTGCCGGCACTGGGTTACGAAGCGTCTTCTCGTGTCGCCAAGCGGGCTTTGGCGGAAAAACGCTCGGTCGCGGAAGTCGTGCTGGACGAAGGCCTGCTGACCGAAATCCAGTTGAACGAACTGCTGCAGCTTGAAGCCATGACGCGGCCGTCGCGAGCGAAGATCGTCGTGGCGCGCACCTGATTTGCCCGCCGCAGGATGATGCCCTAGCCTTCGCGGCATCAGACTGGAGAGGAACAACCGACAATGGCGACCCCCGGACGCGCGCTGCCGCAGCCGACACCAGAGACGCAGCATTTCTGGAATGGCTGCAAGGCGAATGAACTGTTGCTGCAGCGCTGCGATGATTGCAGTAAGGTTTACTTTCCGCCGCGTCCGTTCTGCCCGGTCTGCGCCTCCCGCAATGTCGCAGTCACCAAGGCCAGCGGCAAGGCCATACTGTACAGCTACGTAATTCATCATCGCCCGGTGCCCGGCTTCACCCCGCCCTACGCGATCGCCGTGGTGCAACTGGCCGAGGGACCTCGCATGATGACCAACATCGTGGGATGCGAGCAGACGCCCGAGGCGCTGGTTCTGGACATGCCGGTCGAAGTGGTTTTTGAGCCGCAGACCGACACCATCACGCTGCCGTTCTTCCGCCCCGCTTCGACCCAATCGGCGAAAGGCTGATCCAATGCCACATAATACAGTCGCCGTTGTTGGCGCCGCCGAAACGACCGAAATGGGCGTTATCACCAATCTGTCGCAGATTGGCCTGCACGCTGACGCCGCGATCAACGCGATGGCCGATTGCGGCCTGAAGCCGAAGGACATCGACGGCATCGCCTGCGCCAGCGAAACCCCGGTGCAGCTGGCGCACTATCTCGGCATCACCCCCACCTGGGTGGATGGCACCGCCGTCGGCGGATGCAGCTTCATGATCCATGTTCGCCACGCGGCTGCGGCAATCGAATCCGGACTGGCGAAAACCATCCTCATCACCCACGGCGAATCAGGAAAATCGCGCATCGGCAATCCGCCGCGCTCAGTGCATGCCCAGTCGCTGAACGGCCAGTTCGAGCAACCGTTCGGCCCGATGGGCCCGCCGTCGATGTTCACCATCCCGGTGCTGCGCTACATGAAAACCTACGGCATTACCGAGGAACAGATCGCTCAGGTTTCCGTCGTGCAGCGTGAGTGGGCAGCCAAGAACCCGCGTGCCACGTTCCGCACGCCGATCACTACGGCCGACGTGCTGAACAGCCGGATGATTGCATACCCGTTCCGCCTGCTGATGTGCTGCCTGGTCACCGACGGCGGCGGCGCGCTGATCCTCACCAGTGCTGAACGCGCCAAGGATTTTCCCACCAAGCCGGTCTACATCCTGGGCACCGGTGAAAGCGCCGAAACCCCGATGGTCAGCCAGATGGAGGATTTTACCAGCTCGCGCGCGTTCCGGGTTGCCGGGCCGACAGCATTCAAGGAGGCCGGTATTGCCCACAAGGACGTCGACCACCTGATGATCTACGACGCGTTCGCCCATCTGCCGATCTATGGCCTGGAAGACCTGGGCTTCCTGCCGAAAGGCGAGGCTGCGGGCTTCATCGCCGGCCGTAACACCGCCCCCGGCGGTTCATTGCCCTTGAACACCAATGGTGGCGGATTGTCGTATATGCACTCCGGCATGTACGGCATGTACGCGCTGCAGGAAAGCGTGCGCCAGATGCGCGGCGTCGCACCGGCGCAGGTGCCGGGCGCGAAAATCTCCGTGTGTCATGGCGTCGGCGGCATGTTTGCCGCGTCTGGCACCATCATCTTCAGCAACCAGGCCCCCTGACGCTTAGGATCTGACGTTTCCGGGCGGAGTGGCAGGTCGCGCCAGCCACTCCGCCCGGTCATGCGCAACGCGCCCCTTTGCGTCCCGACCTTGCCGCCGAACCCTGGTCATGGAACCATCCCCGAAGACCAGAGGGACACGGCCATGATCGAAGAAATCCGCGACATCGAGACCCGCGCCGGAGCGATGGAAACATTCATCGTCCATCCGGAGCGCAACGGTCCGCATCCCGTCGTGTTCATGCTGATGGATGCTCCCGGCATCCGCGACGAGTTGTACGACATGGGCCGCCGCCTCGGCACCGCCGGCCACTATGTGATGCTACCGAACCTGTATTATCGAGCCGGCAAAGATACAAAATACGGCCCCGACGTCACCACCAAGGGCAGCGCCGAACAAGCCCGCATGCGCGCCGTCCGCACCAGGATGACCATTCCCCCGGTGATGGATGATTTCGCCGACATGCTGGCGTTCGTCGATACCCAGCAAGCCGCAAGGAAAGGTCTCGTCGGCACCCACGGTTATTGCATGAGCGGACCATATTCGCTTGCCGCCGCCGCCCGCTACCCCGACCGCGTCGGCGCCGCCGCGTCGTTCTATGGCACGTGGCTGGTCAGTGAAAACGAGGAGAGCCCTCACCTCAATCTGGGTAAAGCCAAAGGCGAACTTTATATCGCCTGCGCCGAACACGACGAACTCGCGCCCCTCCCGATGGTTGCGGAGCTGAAAACGCTGCTTGATCAATCCGGCAACCCGGGCGAGCTGGAGATGTATCCCGAAGTCCATCATGGCTTCGCCTTCCCGCAGCGCTGGTGCTACGACAAGCCAGCCGCCGAACGCCATTGGGAACGTCTGATCGCGCTGTACCGTCGCCGCCTGGGGTGACCCGATATGGAACTTTGGAACCATTGCGAAAACCCGTATCCGTTCGTCCCCGCCGAAGTGCTGGACGCGGCCCCATCCGTCCGCGCCAGTCTGCCCAACAAATACTGCGAACCTGAAATTGCCGCCCGCCTCTACGACGAAGTGTTCGACGAGTACCAACTCTGCGACGACATCGGCCTGCACATCGTCACAAATGAACACCATTCCGGTATCAACAACCTGTGGGCCGCCAGCCCTGTCATCACCGGCATCGTCGCCCGCCTCACCAAAAAAGTCCGTATCCTCTCGCTCGGCACCCTGATCACCGTCCGTCCCGACCCGGTCCGCATCGCTACTGAATACGCAACGATCGACGTGCTGTCTCGCGGCCGGCTCGACATCGGCTTCGTCAAGTCCGGCGCGACGGAGATGACGTCCGGCGATGCCAACCCGATGCGCATCCGCGAGCGCGAGTGGGAAGCGATCGATCTGATCGAGAAATCACTGACCTCCCATGACGGCCCATTCAGCTGGGAGGGCAAATACTTCACCCACGCCCACGTCAACATCTGGCCGCGTCCCTGGCAGCAGCCACGCCCCGAGTTCTGGGCAGCGACCAGCGATATGCCAACCTGCGCCGAACTCGGCCGCCGCGGCATTATCAATACGCTGTTGTTCGGCGGCTACGACCGGACGCGCCAGGCTTTCGACACCTACAGGCAGGCGCGCAAAACCGCCGGCCTGCCGGCGCCCGGCGAAGACCGCTTCTCCTACATGGCGTTCTGCTATGTCGGCGACACCGATGAGGAAGCGTATCGGATTGGCCAGAAGATCGCCTGGTTCCTGACCGTCAGCATCAAAAGCGCCCCGCAGATGTCGAAGTTCATGCCTGGCCAGTTGCCGCCCGAGCTCACGCCTGCGGCGTGGCGAGCCGGCGTTTCGAAACATCCGGGCAACCTGACGGTCGAAGCGCTGATCAGGCAGGGCCAGATGTTCGCCGGCAACCCCGACACCGTTGCGAAACAGATCAAGACGTTCCGGGAAAAGGTCGGTGGCGTCGGCCGCATCATCATGATGACGCGCCAGGGCCTGGTGACCCATGACGAGGCTGTCAGAAGCTTCCAGCGCGCCGCCAGGGACGTGCTGCCGCAACTCCAGGACCTGCCACCCGTCGAACAGCGGGAAGCCGCCGAATGATGCGCCACGCGCTGGAGATCATGCGCGCCGGCGGTGACCAGGCCGACACCATCCTGCTGATCCACGACATCAACCCGGTCAGCCCCAAGGCCCAGTTCGTTGCCGACCTGGCGCGCCACCGCAACGTGATTGCGCCGTCCCATCCGGGTTTCGGCGCCTCGCCGCTGCCGCCCGACTTCGACACAATCTACGATCTGATCAACCTTTACCGTGATGTGCTGGACAATCTGCCGGATGGCGGCGTGGCGGTTGCCGGGTTTGGTTTTGGCGGCTGGATCGCCGCCGAACTCGCCGTCGCCGGCCATCCCCGCCTGCAGCACCTCATCCTGGTCGATGCTGTCGGGATCAGGATCGGCGACCGCGAGACCCGCGACATCGTCCACCATTTCAACACCAGCCCAGCGGAGCTGAACCGGCGGAGCTGGCATGACACGGCCAATCGCCCAGCCGGGATATACGGCCTTGGATGGCAGGCGACGATCGACGACATCATGACCGACGCCGAGATGATCACACTCGCCCGCAACTGGGATTCGCTGTGCCTGTTCGCCTGGCGGCCGCATATGTTCAATCCGCAGCTTAAACACTGGCTGCATCGCATCAGCGTGCCGACGCTGGTTGTGTGGGGCGGAAGCGACGGCATCGTCACCCCGGATTACGGACGCCACTACGCCAGGCTGATTTCGGGCGCCACGTTCGAAACGATTTCCGATGCCGGCCACCATCCGGAACTGGAACAGCCCGCCGCTTTCATCCGATGCGTGGAAAACTTCCTGCCATGATCTTCATCATCCGCACCCCTCGGGACACCGTCGCGGACTTCGACATCAAGATGACCCGCCGGACCCCGGCCATCGTGGCAGAAAGCGCCGGCCGGCACGACCATTTCTGCCGCGGCAATGCCGAAGCGGCAATTGGGGCAGGCTGGAACGTCGTGCCGGTGCATGATGGCTGGTACGCCGACGACCGGGGTGGCGGCATGGCGATCTGGGGGCAGGGGATGTTCTGGGAGGTGCGTGACACCCCCTTCAGCGTTCAACAGGCCAGCGGTCCGGATGATTGGCCGTCCGGTTCTCGTCACGCCGATGACGGCGAGCTCAATGTCCGCCAGGCGATCTTTCGGGGTTAATCACCCGCAACGATCAGGCCCGACTGCGCCATCCGGGCGCGCGCCGATTGCATGCTCTCACCCACCGCCAGCGCGGCGGCCAGCGCCCGGCGCCCGACGGCGGCATCCACCAGCACCGGCGCACCGTCCAGCACCGACGCCACGAACGCCTCGTGCTCAGCCGCCAGCGAATCGTGCTCCTCCCACGACACGTCAGCGATCCCGAATCCGGCTACGCCGGGCACCGGATGCTGCCCCGCCGGAAGCCGCCCGTCCGCGTCCGGCGTGCGCGCGATCACCGTCAGCTTCCGCGCCGCGAAGTCCGCCGCCATGTACGCGTTCTGCGCGAAAATCCGCATCCGCCGCTCGGTTCGCGGCGAAATTCGGCTGGCGGTGATCGTCGCCACTGCCCCGTTGCGGAACCGAAGACGCGCGTTGGCGATGTCCTCATGCGGGCTGGCGACCGGTGCGCCGACCGCATCGACGCTTTCGATCTCGCTGTCGACCAATGCCAGCACCAGGTCCAGATCGTGGATCATCAGGTCCAGGATCACCGAGACATCCGTCCCGCGCGGCTTGAATGGCGCGATCCGGGTTGCCTCGATATACAGCGGCGCTCCGATCCGGCCGGCCATTGCCTGATAGGCGGCCGAGAACCGCTCCAGATGTCCTACCTGCAGCACCAGGCCGTTTGCCCGCGCCAGCGCACCCAGCTCATCAGCCTGTTCCAGTGTGGCCGCGATCGGCTTCTCCACCAGCACATGCTTGCCTGCACGCAGCGCCTGCGACGCCAGGTCGTAATGCACCTCGGCGGGCGCCGCCACGATGACTGCGTCCGATGCCGCCAGCAGCGCCGGAAATGCCATCTCCTGCGTGCCGGCCTCCCAGCCGACCGTCCTGGCTCGCTCCAGATCCGGATCATGGATTCCCGCCAGGCTGGCGCGGCTGGACGCGGCGACTTTCAACGCATGATAGCGGCCAAAATGGCCAGCCCCCACGATACCTACCCGAAGCGTTGCATCCGGCATGACCATCCTCGGCCTCAATCCAGCCTCACACATCCGCCGGCTCCAGCGACTGTCAAGGGGGGCAGCCACGGCTCATGTCGGGCGAGCGCACCGCAAATCGCTGGAAACCCCTGCCGCCTTGTGCTGAAAAGCCATCCATTCCAGCAAGGAACCTTATTGATGCGCATCACCATGATCGGTGGCGGCTATGTCGGCCTGGTTTCCGCCGCCTGTTTCGCGGAATTCGGCAGCGAGGTCACCGTCGTGGAAGTCGATGCATCCAAGCTGGCCGCCCTGCATGACGGCCGCATCCCGATCTTCGAGCCCGGTCTGGATCAGCTGGTCGCCGATAACGTCAAGGCCGGCCGACTGGCTTTCACCGGCGACCTCGCTACCGCGGTCGCCGGCACCGAGGCCGTGTTCATCGCCGTCGGCACGCCGACCCGCCGTGGCGACGGCCATGCCGACCTGACTTATGTCTACGCCGCTGCCGAACAGGTGGCCAAGGCACTGACCGGCTACGCGGTGATCGTGACAAAGTCCACCGTGCCGGTGGGCACCGGCCGCCGCATCGGCGAGATTGTCCGCGCCACCCGCCCGGATCTGGAGTTCGATGTTGCCTCCAATCCCGAATTTCTGCGCGAAGGCAATGCCATTGGCGACTTCATGCGCCCTGATCGCGTGGTGATCGGTGCGGAATCGGACCGCGCGCGGGAGGTCATGCGCCGGCTTTACCGGCCGCTGTACCTGATCGAGGCACCGATCGTGTTCACCTCGATCGAAACCGCGGAACTGACTAAATATGCCGCCAACGCCTTCCTGGCGATGAAGGTCACCTTCATTAACGAAATGGCCGACCTGTGCGAGAAGGTCGGCGCCGATGTTCACGACGTCGCCCGCGGCATTGGCCTGGATGGTCGGATCGGCCGCAAGTTCCTGCATCCCGGCCCGGGCTACGGCGGCTCCTGCTTCCCCAAGGATACGTTGGCCCTGGTGCGCACCGCGCAGGACTATGGCGCGCCGTCACGCCTGGTGGAGGCCACGGTCGCGGTCAATGAAGCGCGCAAATCCGGCATGGCAATGCGTGTGATCGCCGCCTGCGGTGGATCCGTCCGCGGCAAGACAATCGCCGTGCTCGGCCTGACCTTCAAACCGGAAACCGATGACATGCGGGATGCCCCGTCGCTGTCGATCCTGGCTCGCCTGGCCGGCGACGGGGCGGTCATCCGCGCCTTCGACCCCGAGGGCGTCGAGCAGGCGCGGCCGCTGCTGCCGGATTCAGTTCACTATTGCATCGATGCGCTGGATGCAGCTACCGGGGCGGACGCGCTGGTGCTGGTCACGGAATGGAACGAGTTCCGCGCTTTGGCGCCAAACCGGTTGGCGGATGCAATGCGCGGGCGGGTCGTGGTCGACCTGCGCAACGTCTATGACCCTGTTGCCATGCGTCAGGCCGGGTTCGACTATCATGGCATCGGCCGGCCGGCATCGCTCGCATAATGGCTGATCCAACACGGGAATCCGCTTTCGACCTGCTGACTGCGGTTCTGGAACGCCATCGTCCGCTGGAAGAAGCACTGGATGCCCTTCCACCGCAGGATGCCCGCGATCGCGCCGCCGCACATCGTCTGGCGGCCGCGGTGCTGCGCCGCATGGGCACGCTGGATGCGGTGCTGGAACCTTTCCTGCGCAAGGAGCCTCCCGATCCCGTCCGCAACGTGCTGCGCATCGGTGCCGCCGGGCTGCTGCTGCTCGACACACCCAGCCACGCTGCCGTCGCCACCGCCGTGACGCTGGCCAAGCGACGCGGGTTGACGCCCTTTGCCGGCTTGGTGAACGCCGTTCTTCGCAAGGTGGCATCGGCGGGAACCGAGGCCCTGGGCGACCTCGACCCCATGCGCCTGGATACACCCGCATGGCTGTGGACGTCCTGGGGTGCGTCGGCCCGCGCGATCGCGGCGGCCCATCAAATCGAGGCACCGCTGGACGTCACCCTGAAGCAGGGCATCGCCCCGCCGGAGGGCGGTATCTTGTTGCCGACCGGATCGGTGCGCTTCCCCGCCGGGACCCGTGTCGCCGATGTACCGGGCTTCGATGCCGGCGATCTCTGGGTGCAGGACGCCGCCGCGGCACTTCCTGCGCGGTTGCTGGCCGCGCAACCCGGTGAACGGGTCGCTGACCTGTGTGCGGCGCCCGGCGGCAAGACGGGCCAGCTCGCAGCTGCGGGCGCGCGCGTGACCGCGGTGGAGCGCGACCCCAACCGGATCGAACGATTGAACGCCAATTTGTCACGATGGCAGTTGCACGCGGATGTGATCAATGCTGACGCGACAAACTGGCAGCCCCCCGAACCGTTCGACGCGGTTTTATTGGATGCCCCCTGCAGTGCTACCGGAACCATCCGTCGCCACCCCGACGTGGCTCGCACGAAGCGGCCACGCGACGTGCAGACGGTGACCCAGGCACAGGACAAACTGCTTGAAGCCGCCGCCGCTATGCTCCGCACCGGTGGCAGGCTGATCTATGCGGTCTGCTCGCTGCAGCCGGAGGAAGCAGCACCGCGCATTGCCGCGGCTACCAAATTCGGATTGCGGCACGACCCGTTTCGTTCAGACGAGTTGGCAGACATTCCTGAAGCGCGAACCAATGACGGCTGCCTGCGCACCCATCCCGCTCTGTGGCACGACCGCGGCGGTATGGATGGGTTTTTCGCTGCCCGGCTGGTCAAGGTCTGATTGTCGTTGCGCCGGCACGATCCTGGCGACCTGGCCGATTGGGCGTCCGGCGGCTTGTCACGGCAGCGTCGCCGGATCGCCCCGACGCGACACCGCTGGCGCGATACTGCGCCCCGCAACACGCCTGTCGCGCATTGTCGCCTTGTCTGACGTCGGTCACGGTGTCTAGAAACATGATATGGCTGCTCCCGAGTCCCGGCCCATCACCATTGCCCCAAGCCTGCTTGCTGCCGACTTCGGGCGGTTGCGGGAAGAAGTCAGTGCGATTGAAGCGGCCGGCGCCGACTGGCTGCACCTCGACATCATGGATGGCCACTTCGTCCCGAACATCAGCTTTGGGCCCACCGTGCTGGCGGCGCTGCGCAAGCACACCAAGCTGCCGTTCGACGTGCATCTGATGATCGCACCGGTCGATCCGTATCTGGACGCTTTCATCGACGCCGGCGCCGACCACATCCTGCTGCATCCGGAGGCCGGTCCGCATCTGCATCGCTCGCTGCAGCACATCCGCAATGCCGGCAAGAAGGCCGGCGTCGTGCTCAACCCGGCGACCTCGCCCGACGCGGTCGACTGGGCGCTCGACCTGGTCGACATCATCCTGGTGATGTCGGTGAACCCGGGTTTCGGCGGACAAGGGTTCCTGCGCTCGCAATTGCCGAAGATCGCCAGGCTGCGCGCCATGATCGACGCCGCCGACCATCCGATCGCGCTGGCAGTCGACGGTGGGGTCACGCCGAAGACCGCGCCCGACATCCTGGCCGCCGGCGCCGATACGCTGATCGCCGGCACCTCGGTGTTTCACGCCGCCGACTATGCCCAGGCGATTGCAGAACTGCGAGGCGGTGCATGACCGTGGCTACCCCGAGGGGCTGGATGCGCGAAGCCAGACGCGCCATGGCGCGTCTCCCCAGCCTGCGGATGGGCCGTGTACCGGACGCTCCGGCGCTGTCGGTGCGTGATCCCTGGCCCGGCGATCCTGCCCGCGGGGCACAACTGATCAAGGGTGAGCTGGAATTTGGCGGCGCAATCCAGCCGTTGCGCCAGGGTGGCTGGGCCCAGCTTGGCGGCTCGTCTGTCCTGCGGGCCGGCGCCCACAGCTTCACCTGGCTGCGCGACCTGCGCGCCCTGGGCACCGATGCCGCCCGCCTGCGCGCCCGCGCCCTGGTATCGGATTGGATCGCCAATCCGCCCGCCGATCCCATCGCTCACCGTCCCGACGTCACCGGCGCCCGCATCACCGCCTGGCTCGGACATTACGATTTCTTCGCAGCCACTGCGGACGACGTGTTCCGCCAGCGGCTCATGAGCCGGCTCGTCGCCGATGCACGCGGCCTGTCGGCTGCCCTGCCGGCCGAGGAACTGGATGCCAGGGCGCTGACCGCGCTGAAGGGCTTGGTCGCGGCGGCCGTGGCGCTGCGTGAGCATTCCGGATTCCTGACCAGGGCATTGCGCTTCCTGCCGCAGGAGATCACCCGCCAGATCCTGCCCGATGGCTGTCACGCCGAACGCAGCCCGGCTGCGCAATTATCGGCGCTGCAGGACCTGACGGAAATCCGCGCGCTGTTCCAGACCTCGCAGACCCAGCCACCGCCGGTGCTGGCGCATGCGATCGAGCGTATGGCACCGGCTCTGCGTATGATGCGGCACGGTGATGGCGGGCTGGCGCTGTTCAACGGCAGCAAGGAGGAAACGTCGACGCTGGTCGACCTGGTGCTGACCCAGGCCGGGCGCGGCGGTCGCGGTCCCTCGGCATTGACCGAAGGGGGCTTCATCCGCATGCAAGCCGGCCGCAGCGTGCTGATCGTGGATTGCGGCGCACCGGCGCCGGTCGGCCTGGATCGGCTGGCCCATGCCGGCACCCTGTCGATGGAATTGTCGGTCGGTCGCGACCGCATGATCGTCAACTGCGGCGCGTTTCTGGCGGGGCCGCCCGAGTGGCACGATGCCGCCCGAGCCACCGCCGCCCATTCGACTCTGGTGATCGGCGACCTCAACAGCAGTGAGTTGAAGCCCGACGGCCTGGGCCGGCGCCCGGTGGACGTGGAGGTGAACCGCCAGGAAGCCGCGGGCGCGCATTGGCTCGACGTATCGCACGATGGCTGGAAGAAGCCGTTCAACGCGGTGCATCGGCGGCGGCTCTACATGGCCGAAAGCGGCGAGGACATCCGCGGCGAGGACCTGATCGAGTCGCCCGAACCGCAGCCGTTCACGCTGCGCTTCCATTTGCACCCCGACGTGCAGGCCAATGTGCAGCAGGATGGCTCCGCGGTGTTGCTGCGGCTGAAGTCCGGCACGTTCTGGCGGTTGCGGGCGGATGCGGCGCGGCTGAACCTGGAGGAGACCATCTATCTGGGCGGCAACGAGCCCCGGCGCGGCGAACAGGTCGTGCTGACTGGCTTTGCCGACGGCCCGCAACACGTGAAATGGGCACTGAGCAAGGTCGAACGCGCCGGCTGAGCAAAACCCAGCCGATGAAGGTCATCGAAATCACCAATGTCGACTTCTCGCTGCGGCACTTTCTGCTGCCATTGATGCGCGCAATGCGCGCCCGCGGGCATGAGGTCGTCGGCGCTTGTGCGGAAGGCCCGCTGCTGGACGATGTCCGGACCGACGGGTTCCGGATCATCACCATCCCTTTCGTCCGCCGCCTGTCGCCCTTGGCGCATCTGCGGGCGTTCCGGTCGCTGGTCGCGATCCTGCGGGCGGAAAAGCCCGATCTGGTACATGCCCATATGCCGATCAGCGGGTTTCTCGCCCGCCTGGCCGCCCGGGTCGCGGGCGTGCCGAAGGTCGCCTATACCTGCCACGGCTTCCTGTTCAACCACGCCGCGTCGTCACTGTCCCGGCGTGGCCTGTCCGTCGTCATGGAGTGGATCGCCGCCAGGGTCACCAACGTGTTCCTGACCGTTTCGGAAGCCGAGGCGCACGATGCGCGCCGTCTGCACATCGCCGCCGGCGCCCAGGCGGTCCGCAACGGCCGCGATCCGGCCGTGTTCCGGCCCGACCCGGACGCGCGCGCGCGCATTCGGGCGGCGCTTGGCGTGCCGAACGATCGTGTCGTTATCATCGCGGTTTCCCGCCTGGTCTGGCACAAGGGCTACCCGGAACTCGCCGCGGCAATGCGGTCGGTGCCACAGGCGGAACTATGGGTGGTCGGTGAGCGGCTGGACAGCGACCGGGGCGCCGATATGGCGGCAGTCCTGCGGTCCGCCGGCCTCGGCGCGAGGTTGCGCATGCTTGGTTACCGAACCGATGTTCCCGCGCTGCTGGCGGCTGCGGATATCTTCACCTTGCCCAGCCGGTTCGAGGGTCTGCCGATGTCGGTGATCGAAGCCATGCTGACCGGCCTGCCGGTCGTGGCCGCCAATGTGCGCGGGCCGGCGGAGCAGGTGATCGAGGGCGAAACCGGACTTTTGATTGCCCCCGGCGATGCCGCAGCCTTGGGTGCCGCCCTCGGCCGCATGGTCCGCGACCCCGACCTGCGCGCCCGCATGGGGCAGGCCGGCCGGCTTCGCGCGCTGGACTGCTATGACGAGGCCAAAGTCCTTTCGCGAACGCTGGACCTGCTCGGTCTGTAGGTCTATCCCGCCGCGATGACCGACATCATTCCCATCCGCCGGGCCCTGATCTCCGTTTCCGATAAGACAGGCCTGGTGCCGTTGGCTCAGGCGCTGGCCGCGAATGGCGTGGAGATCCTGTCCACAGGCGGGTCGGCAAAGGCGCTGCGCGAGGCTGGGGTGCCGGTGAAGGACGTCTCCGATCACACCGGCTTCCCGGAGATCATGGACGGCCGGGTCAAGACCCTGGTGCCGCAGATCCACGGCGGCATTCTGGGCCGGCGTGACGTGCCCGAACATATGGACCAGATGCGCGCCCACGGCATCGCCCCGATCGATCTGGTGGTCGTCAACCTGTATCCGTTCGAGGCGACGGTCGCGCGGGGCGCCCCCTACGACGACTGTGTCGAAAACATCGACATTGGCGGCCCCGCCTTGATCCGCGGCGCGGCGAAGAACCACGATTTCGTCGCGGTGTTGACCGATCCGGATCAGTATGCAGCGGTGCTCGCCGAAGTCGCCACGTCCGGCGGCACATCGCTCGAACGCCGCCGCCGCCTGGCCGGCGAGGCCTACGCCCGTACCGCAGCCTATGATTCGGCGATCGGTGTTTGGTTCGCTGAACAGCGCCAGGAGACCTTTCCGAAGCGGCTGACGGTGTCGGGCACGCTGCGCCAGACACTGCGTTACGGTGAGAACCCGCATCAGGCGGCGGCCTTCTACGCCTCCGGCGCACGGCGTGGGGTGGCGACCGCAATCCAGGTGCAGGGCAAGGAGCTGTCCTACAATAACCTCAACGACACCGACGCGGCGTTCGAATGTGTTGCCGAGTTCGACGCCCCGACCATTGCGATCATCAAGCACGCCAACCCATGCGGCGTCGCTTCGGCGCCGGTTCTGGCCGATGCCTGGGATGCGGCTTTCCGATGCGATCCGGTGTCACCCTACGGCGGCATCGTTGCCGTCAACCGCCCCTTGGACGAGGCCGCGGCCACCAGGATTGCCGCGATCTTCACCGAGGTGATCATCGCTCCGGACGCGGATGAGGCGGCAAAGGCGATCCTGGCGCGGCGGCGGAATCTGCGCCTGCTGCTGACCGGCGGCATGCCCGATCCGGCCCAGTCCGGTTTGACCTACCGCAGCCTGTCCGCTGGCCTGCTCGCCCAGACCCGCGATACCGGGCGGATTGGGCCGCAGGACGTAAAGGTCGTCACCCAGCGGGCCCCCTCCCCAGAGGAGATGGCCGACCTGCTGTTTGCCTTCCGGGTCTGCAAGCACGTCAAGTCGAACGCCGTCGTCTATGTCAAGGGCGGCGCTACGGTCGGGATCGGCGGTGGTCAGCCCAATCGCGTCGACTCCGCACGCATCGCTGCCTGGAAAGCGGAGGAAGCCGCAAAGACAGCCGGGTTGCCGGAACGGCTGACGCAGGGCAGCGTCGTCGCCTCCGACGCGTTCTTCCCCTTCGCCGACGGGTTGGAGGCCGCCGTTGCGGCCGGTGCCACAGCGGTGATCCAGCCCGGCGGGTCGATCCGCGATGCCGAGGTGATCGCCGCGGCGGACGCCGCGGGGATCGCTATGGTATTCACCGGGATGCGACACTTCCGGCATTAGACCGCCCTGCACCTGGCTGGACTAGGTGATGGAGTTGCTCGCTCAAACAATGGAATAGCGCGGACCGACTGTTTACAATCGGCCTGAAAGCGCTCCGGTCATCCGATACCGACCGAAGCATCTTCTGCAGCCGGGTGAATTTGGCCAAGCAGGCAAAGATCAGTCTGGCCAAGGGCTGCCGCCGCGCGGTCTGATCCGGTCGGTTGAACCTGCCTGCGATAACCTCGATCCACCCAATCCGGACCCTATAGCCCGTGCATGCCACTTCCGACCTGTTCGCCCTCCTGCTCGTCATATCGGCCGGTCTGGCCTATCTGAACCATCGCGCCCTGAAAATGCCGCTGACCGTGGGCCTGCTGGTCGGTGCCGTGGCCGGCACCCTGGTCCTGATCGCGGTGGACGCTGTGCTGCCGGACCTTGGGATCAAACCGGCGATCCGCGCGTTGATCGCCAGCATCGACTTTCCCAACACCCTGCTCAACGGGTTCCTGGCCTTTCTGCTGTTCGCCGGGGCCATGCATGTCGATGCCGCCGACCTGTTTGCGCGGAAATGGACGATCCTGGCGCTGGCCACACTGGGCACCGTGCTATCAACCGGGCTGGTCGGCCTGGCGCTGCTGGGCGTTGCAACGCTGTGCGGCCTGGGCATCCCATTCGCGTGGTGCTTGGTGTTCGGCGCCCTGATCTCCCCCACCGATCCTGTCTCGGTCCTGGACGTCCTGAAACGCGTTGGCATTCCTCGAGCGCTGCAGGTCACCGTCGCCGGCGAAAGCCTGTTCAACGACGGTGTCGGCGTGGTGCTGTTCACCCTGCTGCTGTCGCTGGCATCCGGCGGTCAGACCGATCAGTTCAGCGTCACCACCATCGCCGGCCTGTTCCTGGTGGAAGCCGTGGGCGGCGGCCTGCTCGGCCTGGGCCTCGGCTATCTCGCACTGGTGCTGATCCGGCGTGTCGACGACTACAATGTTGAACTGCTGATCTCTCTGGCACTCGCGGCGGGCACCTACAGCCTGGCGGGTCGGCTGGAAATCTCCGGTCCCATCGCCGTTGTCGTGGCCGGGATCGTGATCGGCAACCACGGCATGGCACCGGGGGTCACCAGGTCGACCAGGGCGCATCTGATGACCTTCTGGCGGTTCGTGGAGGAAACCCTGAACGCGCTGCTGTTCCTGCTGATCGGGCTGGAGATCGCGGCCATCGATCTCGATTGGCGGGCAGTTGCGGCCACGGCGGCCATGATCCCGCTGGTGCTGGCAATCCGCTGGATCAGCGTCACGGTCTCCGCGCTGCCGTTACATTTGCGTCTGGCGCGCCGCTATGCCTCGCTGCTGATCCTGACCTGGGGTGGCCTGCGGGGCGGCCTGTCGATTGCCATGGCCCTATCGCTGCCGAACGCGCCGACAACCTCGGCGATCCTCACGGTTGCTTACGGCATCGTGGTGTTTTCCATCGTGCTGCAAGGCCTGACGCTGGAACGCGTCGCGCGACGGGTGCTCCCGTCCGGCACCGACGAATAGACACCTGCGCATGGACTGCGCAAAGCGCTACCGCCAGACCGCGAAGCACAGCCCGACGCCTGTCCCGGCGCGCGTCCGATAACCCGGGATATACGCAATTCCGTCCGTCCGCAGCGACGCAAGCGCTCCGGCGGCGCAGATCCAGTTGCGGATCTCGGCGTTGCCCGAGTTCAGCTTGTGCGACGGCAAGTCCGCCAGGGCTGCGAAATCCCCTGACTCGAGTGCAGCCACCACGATCCGGTCCAATGCCTCATCCACGACAAAATGGCTGAGCCCGCCTGACGCGACGACCCCCACGCGGGCATCCGTCGGAAACGCCGCGACGGCCGCGGCGATGCCCTTGCCGATCTCCAGGCACTGGCGCGGGGTCGGCTGGGTCGGCGGGTACAGCGCATTCAACAGGACTGGCACCACCGGAATCGGCGGGTCGGGCATCACCTGCGAGTGGATGAAGGCAAACGCGTGGCCCATCGCCACCGCAGCGTTGCCGGGCGGCGAGGAGGCGACCTCGATCCCCTGCTGGCGCAGATTGCCGATCAGGAACCGCGCCAGGTCCTGTGCGACCGGATAATCCGTCGCAATGTCCGGGTAATAACGAGCCGACGCCCGAAGCACCCAGTCCGGCCGGGTGGATGTATGCGGCGGGCGGGCACTGCGCATGGTCGGGCAATCATGAATGAGCAGGGACGGAATCTCCGATCCGCGCAGCATCTCGTGCTGGTCGTCGCCGATGACAATCAACGCGTCCAGCGCCGCGCTCGCCAGCGCCTCCGCCAGCCGCCCCATCGCGCCTCTGGCTGCCGCATGACGTGCAGCCAACCGCTCCGCTGTCACCTCTTCATTGTAACGACCACCCGTCAGGATGTGCATCGCATTGAACGTTGCCGGTGCACCGTCGAAGTCAAGCAGCGAAAGCCGCCGGTCATTCTCCTCATAGCGCGACAGGTCGGCCGCGTCCGCCAGCAGCATCGGGGTGTGTGATGTACCAAGACCAAGGACAATCCGCGCCATGGTGGAATCCTCCCTTTATTTGCCTTCGTTCTTTTTGCACCTGACAACGTAGAAGCGGTCTTGCCGGACGGTCAATTCGCCGGATGGTTGACCCGTCTTCCCCATGGGCTTTAGCGTGGCCTCAAGAAAACCCGGGAGGACACATGACCAACCCGATCGAAAGCGAGGAACTGACCCGCGTCGGTCCTGGCACCGCGATGGGCGAGCTGATGCGCCAGTATTGGATCCCTGCGGCCAAGTCCTCGGAAGTCGTCAGCGGGGGCGATCCGCTCAGGCTGATGCTGCTGGGCGAAAAGCTGATCGCATTCCGCGACAGAAGCGGGCGCCTCGCGGTGATGGATCATCGTTGCCCGCATCGCTGTGCCTCACTGTTTTACGGCCGCAATGAGGATGGCGGGATACGCTGCGTCTACCACGGCTGGAAGTTCGATACCGACGGCAATTGCGTCGACATGCCGAACCTGCCAGCCGACCAGGACTTCAAGCAGAAGGTCAAAGCAAAGACTTACCGGGTCAGCGAACGGGCCGGCCTGATCTGGGTGTACATGGGCGCCCGCGCCGAAGCCCCACCAATGCCGTTGATCGAGGCCACGCTGCTGGACGAAGCCGAACTCCAGCCCATGCTCGCCCAGCGTGCCTGCAACTGGCTGCAGGGTCTCGAAGGCGACATCGACACCTCGTATTTCGGCTTCCTGCATGTCGGCAGCGTCCGCCCCGACCAGGTCAGCGACGACAACCTGCTGCGCTATCAGGTTGGTAACCGGGCGCCGGCCTACCATGTCGCCGATACCGACTGGGGCACCATGTACAGCGCCCATCGTCCGGCGGACGATGGTGAGACCTACTGGCGTTTCGCTCATTTCGGCTTCCCGTTCTGGACCTGGGTGCCGCAGGGCGAAATGACGGACCGGATCCAGGCGCGCGCCTGGGTGCCGATGGACGACACCCACACCATGTTCATCAGCCTGACGTGGAAAAAAATGTCGCGCATGCCGCCGCTGAAGGGTGGTCAACCGATACCGGGCGCCAAGCCCGATATCGACTACCTGCCGGCCAGCACCGACTGGTATGGCCGCTGGCGCCCGGCCGCCAACGCGACCAACGACTACCACATCGACCGCGAGGCGCAGCGCAACGATGTCATCTACACCGGGATCAGCCACATCCACATGCAGGACCAGGCAATCACCGAGAGCATGGGGCCCATCGTCGATCACAGCTTCGAACATCTGGCACCAAGCGATCAGATGATCACGCGGACGCGGCGGCGGCTATTGATGGCAGCCAGGGCATTGCGTAGGGGGTCGTGCCGCCGGGCGTGGATCGGCCTGATGTCTACGCCCGTGCCCGCAGCGGCGAATGCGTGGTGGCGGGCCAGGATTGGCAGCAGGTGTACGAGGACCGGCTGCGCCACGTCGTGCGACCGGTTCCGTTGCCCGCCGCCGCCGAATAGGCTGCTGACCTGAACACGCCTCAGGCTCCCTCGGTCGACATCCATCCGCGGATGATGCCCAGCGTCGTGTCGGGGTGCTGCTCCACCAGTTTCAGGACCTTGCGGATGGACGAAGCGCGCATCTGACCCTGAATATTGCCCAGCACCATCGTCTCCTCATCGTCGGCTGCGGCGGCACCGGAGCGCGCCACCGCGCCCCCGCCTTGTTCGATCGCCAGTGCTTGTGACGACGGATCCAGTAATTGGCCCACGCCGGCGCCGCCAATCTGCGTCTGCGGATCGCCAGGAAGGCGCAGGCTCGCCGACTGCCTGTTCAGCGCGGCAATGATCGAACGGGCGGTCAGGATGATGATGCCAAACCCGACCACGCCAAACGCTACCATCTGCACGAAAGTAACAAGATCACCGTTCATCTTGGTCGTGCGCCCGCCCGCCGGCGCGGCATCGACTGACTCCATGGCGTCGACGAAGGGCATGCTGACCACATCCAACCGGTCGCCGCGCTTCTCGTCGAAACCCACGGCGCTCTTCACCAGCTTTTCAATCCGCTCAAGCTCTGCCGGCTCGCGCGCCTTCCAGACATGCTTGCCGTCGGGTCCAACCGTATCAGTACCGTCGACCATCACCGCGAGACTGACACGTTCGATCTGCGGCTGGTCGTGGACGATAGCCCTCACCGTCTTGCCGATTTCGTAGTTGGTGGTCTCCTCCTGCCGGCCTTCCTGGTTGCCGCTCGTGGTTGCACCGGCGTCTGCGTTGGGCAGGTTGTTCTGCAGGGTTACCGCCGTGGATTTGTCGGTCGACTTGGAGTTCGACGTCACGCTCTGCGTGCTGCGAACCACCGAACCGTCCGGATCGTATTTCTCCTGCGTCTCGCTGACCTTATCGAAGTTCATCCGGATCGAGGCCTCGGCATGCACATGGTTCGGCCCAAGGCTGCGCTCGAGCATCAGTTCAACACCCTGCGCCAGGCGGGTTTCGGTTTTCTGACGAACCTCCTCCTCGTGTGCCGTCTGCGCCCGTGGATCCTTGGTGTCGCCGGCCTGCACCAGCAAATGCAGGTTCGAGTCGACGACTGTGACATCCTGCGGCCGCAGTCCCGGGACGCCGGCAGCCACAAGGTTGACCACGGATTGAACCGCTTCCGCCGACAGGTTCTGGTGGCCCGCTATGGCCAGCATCACGCTGGCCTGGGCGCGCTGGCGGTCGTGGGCGAATGGCTCGCGCCGCGGCAACACCAGATGCACCCGGGCGTGGCTGATGCCGCGGACCGATATGATGGTACGGGCCAGCTCACCTTCAAGCGCCCGGGTCAGCTTCACCTGCTGGTCGAAATCGGTGACCGCGAGGTCGCTGCCGCGGTCGAAGATTTCGTATCCCGTGACACCCTGGTTGGCGATGCCGGTACCGCCCATCATGCCCCGCGCCGCCGGCAGGTCGCTGTCAGGAACCAGGATCTGCCCTGCTTCCAACCGAAACGGAATTTTCCTTGTCGTCAGTTCGCCGGTGATCTGCTGCGCCGTCTGCGCATCGAGGCCCGACGCCAGCACCGTCATCCGCGCCCGTCCCGGTCCCTGCATCTCCAGCCAGATGAACGCACCGATGATGCCGAGGGTGACACCCGCCAGCATGGCAACGCGTACCATGCCAAGCTTTCGAATACTGTCGATTACGCCTCTCATGTCGGGTGCCCGGTTTCCATTGCCAAGCATACGATTAGCCACGAAAGCCTACTTTTCCGTTAATGGCGATCTTGCGCTCTGTGCCGGCCTCGGGCTTGCTTTGCCGAAACGGAGAAGACACAGCGTGCGCGGAACCCAAATTCCACATCCCCCGAACGGAGCGGCGCCCAACGGAGCGGCGCCCAACGGGGGGCTGCCACGCGGGGAACTAGGCAGCGAGATGATTGCGGTCCGGCATCTGACCAAGCGCTTCGGCACCGGCGCCTCGCCCGTCGTTGCGCTCAGCGACATCGATTTCACCGTCAACGAAGGCGAACTGGTGGTGGTCGTCGGCCCCTCCGGCTGCGGCAAATCCACCTTGCTGCGGATCCTTGCCGGGCTGTTGCCGCAAACCGAAGGCCAGGCATTCCTGCACGGGACGCCGATCACCGGCCCCCGCCGCGATATCGGCGTGGTATTCCAGTCCCCCGTGCTGTTTCCCTGGCGCTCCGTCCTCGGCAATGCGCTGCTGCCGGTGGATGTGCAGCGACTGGGCCGCGACAGGCTGCGCGCTCGTGCGATGGAGCTGCTGAAACTGGTCGGGTTGGACGGCTTCGAGCATCGTTTTCCCTGGGAACTGTCAGGGGGGATGCAGCAGCGTGTGGCGCTGGTGCGCGCCCTGATTCATGATCCGGCGCTGTTGCTGATGGATGAACCCTTCGGTGCGCTGGACGCGATGACGCGCGAGCAGATGAACCAGGAACTGCAGCGTATCTGGATGGAGCGGCGGAAGACCGTGCTGTTCATCACCCATTCGATCGGCGAGGCCGTCTATCTCGCCGACCGGGTGCTGGTGATGACACCGCGGCCGGGCCGGATCGCCGATATGCTGAAGGTCGATCTGCCACGGCCGCGCGGACTTGACGTGATGAATACCCCCGCGTTTGGCGCCTACGTGAAGCGCATCCGCTCCGGCCTGAACGCGTCAGGAGGCATTGAATGAATACCGCCCGGAATTTTGTGCTGCGGCTGGTGTTCATCGCCGCGCTGCTGGCGATGTGGGAGGCCGCGGTCCGCATCATGGAAATCCCTGCCTTCCTGCTGCCGGCGCCGTCGGCAGTGGGGATGGCGCTGTACCGCGGCACCGTCAGCGGATTGTATCAGGAGCATATCGGCGTCACCCTGACCGAAACAGCACTCGGTTTCCTGCTGGGTTCGGCCGGCGGCCTGCTGCTGGGCACCTGCGTCGCGCTGTCACGCCGGTTCGACTATTTCATTTATCCAATCATCGTGATGTTTCAGGCGATGCCGAAGGTCGCGCTGGCGCCGCTGATCATCATCTGGTTCGGCCTCGGCATTACGTCGAAAGTGGTCAATGCAGCCCTGGTCTGCTTCTTCCCGCTGATGATCAACACCATCGTAGGCCTGCGTTCCGCCGATGAGGACCGGATCAGTCTGATGCGGTCACTGGCGGCATCGCCGCTGCAGATCTTCGCCATGCTACGGGTGCCGAACGCGCTGCCCTATATTTTCGCGGGGCTGGAGATTGCGATGATCTTTGCCCTGATCGGGGCGATCGTCGGGGAGTTCGTGGGCGCCCAGGCCGGTTTGGGCATGTTGATCCAGAGCATGAACTTCACCATGGATGTCGCCGGCCAGTTCTCCATCCTGCTGATCCTGTCGGTGGTCGGATTGCTGCTGAACCTCTCCGTCGCCCTTGTGCGCAAGCGGGTGCTGTTTTGGGATCCCGCAAGCCGCCAGGCAGGGATCAAGCCGGACAAAACGTAATCGCCCCAGGCGACCAGCTCGGCGGCGTCCGGCCGCGAAACGGTTTCGGCAAAGCTGGGCCGAAACCGGTCCACCGCCCAAACTCGCGTGAGGCGACATAAGCCGAACAAGTAATACATTCTCTCGATGTCCCGGATCAAAGCATAAAAATTCTTTCTTCCAGTTTGTGTTGCACGAAAGGGAAATTGCCTCCCTATTCGCTGCATTGCTTTTGCACGGTCCTCTGTCTCAGGCCAGGCCTCAAAGTGAAGGAGCATCATGCGATACGCCAATCCGACTCGCCGGACCACACTGGGCGCGACGCTGGCCACCCTGACCGTAGCTCGTTCCGCTGCGGCTGCTTCGGTCACGCTGATGAACGTGTCCTACGACCCGACGCGCGAGCTTTATCGTGCCATCGACAGGGCGTTCGCCGCGGCCTATCGAACCAGGACCGGGCAGTCCGTCTCGATCAGCCAGTCGCACGGCGGCTCCGGTGCCCAGGCCCGCGCGGTGCTGGACGGGCTACAGGCCGACGTCGTCACCCTGGCACTTGCCGCCGACATCGAGGCGCTGTCCAAGCGGGGCCTCATCGCGCCCGGCTGGCAGTCCCGGCTGCCGAACAATGCGACCCCCTTCACCAGCACGATCGTCCTGCTGGTCCGCAAGGGCAACCCGAAGGCCATCCACGACTGGCCCGATCTGCTCAAACCCGGCATCGCAGTGATCACCCCCAACCCGAAGACATCGGGCGGCGCCCGCTGGAACTTCCTCGCCGGCTTGGCCTGGGCCCGTCGCCAGGCGGCCGCCACCGACGCCACCGCCGAGGCCTTCATGCGCGCGCTGTTCCACCAGGTCCCGGTGCTCGATACCGGCGCGCGCGGCGCCACGAACAGCTTCGCCCAGCGCGACCTGGGGGACGTGCTGATCGCTTGGGAAAACGAGGCTTGGCTGGCGCGCAAGGAGTTCGGTGCGGACGCCTATGAAATCGTCTATCCCTCGGTCAGTATCCTGGCCGAACCGCCGGTGGCGGTGGTGGACGGCGTTGTCGACAAGCGAGGCACACGGGACGTGGCGCAGGCCTATTTGGAATACCTCTACACCCCGGAAGCGCAGGATATCGCGGCGCGCAACTACTACCGGCCGCGCGATCCGGCCGTGGCACTGCGCTATGCCGAACGCTACCCCGCGCTGAACCTGGTCACGATCCAGGATTTCGGCGGCTGGGACACCGCCCAGCCGAAATATTTCGCCGACGGCGGCCTGTTCGATCGCATCTACACGCCGGGTCAATGACGTCCATCCACCGCTCCGCCCTGCCAGGATTTACGCCGGCGCTGACCATCACTTTGGCCTGGGTGTCGATGATCGTGCTGCTGCCGATGGCCTCGCTGGCCCTCCGCCCGTGGGAGCTTGGGGTGGCAGGCGTCTGGCACGCGGTGACCGAACCGCGCGTGCTGGCTGCCCTGCGCCTCAGCTTCGGCGCGTCCGCGCTGGCAGCCGCGTTCAATGTGCCGTTCGGGTTGCTGGTCGCCTGGGTCATGGTCAGGTATCGCTTCCCCGGACGGCGCCTGGCCGACTCGTTGATCGACATGCCGCTGGCACTGCCGACCGCCGTGGCCGGCATCACGCTGACCGCGCTGTTCTCACCCAAGGGTTGGCTCGGTGCCTGGCTGCAACCGCTCGGGATCAAGGTCGCCTACACGCCGCTGGGCATCGTTGTGGCGCTAATTTTCGTCGGGCTGCCGTTCGTCGTCCGAACCGTGCAGCCGGTGCTGATCGACCTGCCGCTGGACGCTGAGGAGGCGGCTGCGACGCTCGGCGCCAGCCGCGCGCAGACCCTGCGCCGCGTCGTGCTCCCGGCGTTGGCGCCCGCCCTGCTGGCCGGGTTCGCCGCCGCGCTCGCCCGTGGGATCGGCGAATACGGATCCGTGATCTTCATCGCCGGCAACATGCCCATGATCAGCGAGATCGCGCCGCTGCTGATCGTCATCCGTCTGGAGCAACTGGACTACGCCGGTGCGGCCGCACTGGGGCTGGTCATGCTGCTGGCGTCGTTTGCCATTCTGCTGCTGCTCAACGCGCTGCAGCGGCGTATGGGCGTCAGCCTGCGATGATCGGCAGCGGACTGCCGCCGGCGACGCGGGAGCTTCGGCCGACCCGGTGGGCGCTGACGATGCTGACGATCGTGCTGCTGGTCCTCTTCCTGCTGCTGCCGCTGGCTGTGGTGTTCACCGAGGCGCTGTCGCGCGGCCTGCCTGCCGTGACAGACGCTTTGACCGAACCCGACACCGTCGCGGCGATCGGCCTGACCTTGCTGGTGGCCGCGGTCAGCGTGCCGCTCAACACCGTGTGCGGCGTGGCTGCGGCCTGGTGCATAGGGCGCTTCCAGTTTCGCGGGCGCAGCCTGCTGATCACCCTGATCGAGCTGCCGTTTTCGGTCTCGCCAGTCATCTCCGGTCTGGTCTGGGTGCTGCTGTTCGGCGCCAACGGCTGGTTTGGACCGATGCTGGACCGCGTTGGCCTGCGCGTGATCTTCGCCGTGCCAGGCCTGATCCTGGCCACGGTATTGGTCACCTTCCCATTCGTCGCCCGCACCCTGATCCCGCTGATGCAGCAGCAGGGCGCGGCCGAGGAGGAAGCCGCGATTACCCTCGGTGCCGGGTTCTGGCAGATGTTCTGGCGGGTGACGCTGCCGAACATCCGCTGGGGCCTGCTATACGGGGTGCTACTGTGCAACGCCCGAGCCATGGGCGAGTTTGGGGCCGTGGCGGTGGTTTCGGGACATGTCCGCGGCCAGACCATGACCATGCCATTGCAGGTGGAAGCCTTGTTCAACGACTACGACTGGATAGGTGCCTTCACCATCGCCGGCTTGCTGTCGCTGCTGGCGTTGGTCACGTTGGCGATCAAGGCTGTGCTGGAATGGCGCATCGGTGACCGCGGCGGAGCGCTGCTGTGAGCGTCGTGCTGTCCGGCGTGACAAAAACCTTTGGGGCTGTCAGCGCCCTCGACAACATCTCCATCGCCGTCGCCGACCGGGAGTTCCTGGCCCTGCTGGGCCCGTCCGGATCCGGCAAGACGACCTTGCTGCGCGTGCTGGCCGGGCTGGAATTCCTCGATGCCGGCGATATCATCGTCAATGGAAGTTCGATGGCAGCAGTGCCCGCTCGGCAACGTGGCGTCGGCTTCGTGTTCCAGCATTATGCACTGTTCCGGCACATGACGGTGGCACGCAACGTGGCGTTCGGGCTGGAGGTCATGCCGCGCGGGCGTCGTCCACCGGCGCGCCAGATCCGCGCGCGGGTGCAGGAATTGCTGGATCTGATGGAAATCGGCGACCTCGGTGGCCGGTATCCCGAACAGATCTCGGGCGGGCAACGGCAGCGCGTGGCCTTGGCTCGGGCCCTGGCGATTGAACCGTCGCTGCTGCTGCTGGATGAGCCGTTCGGCGCGCTGGACGCCAAGGTGCGCAAGAACCTGCGGCTGTGGTTGCGGCAGATGCACGACCGGCTGGGACTGACCAGCATCTTCGTGACCCATGACCAGAGCGAGGCCATGGAGATGGCGGACCGTGTGGCGGTGCTGCAGGGCGGACGGGTGGTGCAGATCGACACGCCGGCGCAGCTTCGGGCCAAACCCGCTACACCGTTCGTTCGCGCATTTCTGGACGACGCAACAACCGCCGAGCGCAGCCTGACCTGACCGGCGCCATTTTCCGTCGCCGCCGAATTGCGCTAACCCGACAGATGCGAGCCAAATAACAACAGGGGGAAAATATGCGAACTGCCTGGATATGCGGACTCGCGCTGGCCTTGACCGCGGGTGCGGCCTGCGCCGATCCCATTCCGGCGGTGCAGTCGTCGAGCAACATGCAGATCATTGGCCACAGCGACCTCAACGGCGCTGGCCATGGCGGCGAAGGTTTGGCTCTGCGGCAGTATCCGGACGGGCGCCGCGTGCTGTTCCTGGCGCACGAATCGGCCCCCATGTGCGTCAGCGTGATCGACGTCACCAAGCCGGAAGACCCGAAAGTCATTGCCCAGATCCCGGTTCCGGCGCCGCAGGTCCGGTGCAATTCGCTGGGATTGTCCGGGACGACAATGGCGGTGGCACATCAGACCGACAAGCCGGGTCAGCCGGGCGCGGGGATGGAGACGTGGGATGTGGCCGATCCGGCGCATCCCCGGAAAACCGGGTTCCTGGATACCGCCGGGCCACATTCGCGCGGCGTTCACTACCTTTGGTTCGTCGATGGCCACTATGCTTATCTGTCCACGGGCGCCAAGGACTTCGTCCCAAAGAACCCGCTGGACGACCAGTTTTTCATGGTCGTGGACATGACCGATCCGATGCACCCGAAGGAGGCCGGGCGCTGGTGGCTGCCTGGCACACGCGCTGGCGACAAGGCTGCCTCGCCGCCGCGGGTGTCCAACGATTCCGGCATTCGCATGCACACGCCAGTGGTCTCCGGCGATCGTGCCTATGTCGGCTGGATCGATGGCGGCTGGGTGATTCTCGATATCGCCGACAAGGCGCATCCGAAGCTGGTGACACACCGCTCCTGGCAGTCCCAGGACGTGGGGTTCGCCCACACCGTGCTGCCGATCCCGTCGCGCGGGCTGGCGATCCAGACCGAGGAAGCCGTCGATGCGAACTGCAAGGACTGGCCAAAGCGCGACTGGGTCTGGGATATTTCCAGGGAGGCCGCGCCGGTGGTGCTGTCGGTGATGCCGCCGCCGGCTGACTTCGATGCGCTGTGCAAGCAGGGCGGCCGGTTCGGCGCTCACAACATCGCCCAGAACAGGCCCGAGGCTCGGCAGCTGATGCGCACGGTCGTGGGCAGTTTCTTCAACGGCGGCGTACGCGCCTACTCGATTGCCAATCCGCATGATCCGGTGGAAATCGGCTTCCTGGTTGATGCGCCGCCGAAAGGGAATGCCTCCCACAGCATCCAGATCAACGACGTCTATGTCGATGAGCATGGCCTGATCTATGCGAACGACCGCTTGAGCGGCGGTCTGGATATCATCCGCTACACCGGTTCCGTTCCACTGGAGTGATACGAATGCGCGTTATTCTCGCCACGGCTTTGTTCCTGGCCTGTGTTTCTGCTTCCAGGGCTGAAACGACGATCCGTGTAGGCTGGTGCGCCAGCACCATCAGCGCCGCTGCCTCGCCTTATGCCGTGGCGCAAAAGATGGGGTGGTTTGGTGAGCGTGGCGCCAAGGTCATCGTCACGCCGCTGCCGGGCTCAACGGATTGCGTGAAGCAGGTGGCGACAGGCGATCTGCCGTTCAGCGTGCCGTCGATCGAGCCGGTGCTGATCATCCACCCGCAGGGGGTCAAGGCAAAGATCTTCTACACGGCGTATCAGAGCTTCGGGTATGGCATCGCAGTGCCGGCGGACGGCCCGATCAAGGATTTCGCCGACCTGAAGGGTAAGACGATCGGCGTGACCTCGATGGCGTCGGCTGGTGTCGTCGTTGCGCGGGCGCAGCTGTCGATGGCCGGTATCGACCCGGTGACCCAGGCGCGCATCGTGGTGGCGGGGGAGGGCGCGCAGACGGCATCGTTACTGCGCGCGAAGCAGGTGGACGCGTTGTCGCAGTTCGACACCCAGTACGCGCTGGTCGAGAACGCCGGGCAGAAGCTGCGGCAACTGCCGCTGGGCAATATGGCGCCTTTTCCCGGCAATGGCTTCCTCGCCCTGGAGAAAACCCTGGCAGATCGGCGTGAGGACGCGATCACCGTCGCACGCGGCTTTGCGATGGGTGAAATTTTTGCCATGGCCAATCCGGAAGCGGCGATCCGCATCCTTTACGAGGTCTATCCACAGACAAAACCGATAGGCAAGGACGAGGCAACGGCTGTTGCCGACGATACCAAGGTGCTGCGCGCCCGCATGGCGCACTGGGATCTGGCCTCCGGCGGCGTGACCAAATGGGGCCAGAGCAACATGGCGAATTACAACAACTACATTGATTTTCTGGTGAAATGGAAACTTGTGCCGGTGAAGGTGCCGGCGGACGATGTAGTCACCAATGAGCTGACGGACGCCATCAACGCCAGCTTCGACCAGGCGAAGATCGAGGCCCAGGCGAAGGCGTGGAAGCCCTAGGCATGCGGCCGCGGGACCGTAGGACCCACCTCTGCGAAGTCTTATCGCGGCGCTGACTGCCCCAAGGTTCGGCGCCGACGTCGCCAACCTTCGCACCCGTGGTCCTCAGCGCACCGGCTGCCACGTGCTGGCTCGTTGCTGTGCCGCCATCTGCTGCGGTGCCGAAAGCGAAGCCGCTGCCTGATCGCGTAGCCGCATCGCCTCCTGCTGCGTTTCCCCCGACGCCTGCGTCGCCGCGAGCCACGCCCACATCATCGACGCCCCCGGATCATGAGGGGCTCCTTGTCCCTGCGGATAAAACCTTGTCAGTGCCACCATCGCCTCCGGCTGCCCGGCCTGTGCAGCCACGCTGCACCAGCGATATCCCGCCACCGCGTCCGGCGTGCGGACCGCGGTTCGAAGATACGGTGCGGCGGCTGGCACAGGTCACCACCATCAAGTTGCAGATCATCATGGGGTTGCCGGGCGATACACCGGACCGGTTCCGTCGCACACTGGATTACGCGCTGTCGCTGCCAACGAGCGTGCGGGCCTATCATTGCCTGGTGATGCCGGATGCGGTGATGACGCGCGGGCTGCGGGTATTCGACATGGCGTATGACCCGCGCACGATGGCAATGATTTCGTGCCTTGGATGGTCGGGCGACGATGCCGGGCTCAATTTGAACAACGGGGCGTTTAAAAATCTGCGGGCGGCGGCGGATGCGACCGGATTCCTGGCGCGGCGGGGACTGATCTATGAGGTCTATCCGGCAACTCTATGAGGTCTATCCGGCAACGGTGCGGCCGGATCACCTGGCGTTTCTGCGCGACGTGGGCAACCCCTATGTCGGGGTCGGGCTGCAATCGTTCGATACCGCCGTCCTGGCCGGCGTCGAGCGTAAATATGATGACGCACGCTTCGAACAGACCTCGGTGCATTGAACGAAGTCGCGTCCGTGGCCATCGAAATCATCATTGGCCTGCCAGGCAACTTCCTTGAAAGTTTCCGACGCAACTATGAACGCGCTCGGTGGCTGCCTTGCGCACGACGCGTGTATCACTGCGTCGTGCTGCCGTCGGCGTTAATGGTGCACTCATCGCCGGCCCATGTCCGCCATTACGCTCCGGTTTCTTTAGAGCGCTTTCAGCCTGACTGTAAACAGTCAGCGCGCTCTATCTCGTTGTTTGAGCGAGCAACTTCATCACCCTGACCATTCCGGTCAGGGTGATGTTGCTCTAAAGATGCAAAGCTGCCTGGGATGGTCGCATGACGCGCTAGTTGCCGAGGCGGCATTCCTGACGCAGGAGACAGCGCGCGCCGGCGGCCAGGCCGGTGAGTTCCTCTGGATCTTTCCACACGCGCAATCACCCGGCCGTCACCGGACATGACGATTTGGACTCCTGGGTTTGATGGCCGGGCGACCATGCTGGGGGAAGGTACCGGTGCGCCCTCCGGCTTTGCTTGGTCTGGCAGGATGGTGGTATGGCCGTGATAGCGAGGGGCAGTGGAATGCGACAGGATGTGCTGGTTGTTGGCGCCGGGCCGGTCGGTCTGACCATGGCCGCGGAATTGGCGCGCTACGGCGTCAATGTGCGAATCATCGACAAGGCGGCCGCACGCAGCGACAAATCGAAGGCGCTGGTGTTATGGAGCCGCAGCCTGGAACTGATTGACCGGATGGGGTGCGGACCTTCGTTCGTCACCCCCGGGATCAAGGTGCGCGGCGCACGCATCTTCACAGGCGGCAGCGAGATCGCCCATATCAGCCTGGATGGCCTGGATACGCCGCATCCCTACGCCCTGATGCTGCCGCAAAGCGAAACCGAGCGGCTGATGGAGCAGCACCTGAATGCGCTGGGTGTGCAGGTGGAACGAAATGTCGAACTTACGCGATTTGAATCAAAAACGAACGGCGTGACGGCGACACTGCGCCATGCCGGAGGGCATGAAGAAACCATAGCGGCCTATAGGCATGAGGAAACCAGCGAGGCCGGAAGGCATGAAGAAACCACAGCGGCCGATAGGCATGAAGAAACTATAGCGGTGAACTGGATGATTGGCTGCGATGGTGCGCACAGCGCGGTCCGTCACGGGCTCGACATGCAGTTCGAGGGTGACACGCTGCCGACCAGTTGGGTGCTTGCGGATCTGCATCTCAGCGGCCAGGTGGCGCCGGACGAAATCGCGAATTACTGGCATGCGGACGGCGTGCTGGTGCTGTTTCCGATCACGCGCGGACGCTATCGGATCATCGCTGACGCGGGGGAGGTTACGCCGGGGCAACGCCCGGCCGACCCGACACTTGCGGATGTGCAGGCGTTGCTCGATCAGCGCGGGCCAGGCGGCATCGAGGCCTCCAACCCGGTCTGGCTGTCCGGCTTCGTCATCAACGAACGCAAGGTGGCCGACTATCGCGCCGGACGCGTGTTCCTGGCTGGGGATGCGGCCCATATTCACAGTCCGGCGGGCGGGCAGGGGATGAATACGGGCATGCAGGACGCCTGCAACCTTGCCTGGAAGCTGGCGCTCGTCTGCCATGGCCAGGCGACGCCGGACCCACTTCTTGACAGCTACAGCACCGAACGCAGTGAGGTCGGACGCAAGGTGCTGCGTGATGCCGGCCGCCTTACCGCCATGGCGACGCTGAAGGGCGGCGTGCTGCAGGCCATTCGCAACCATGCAGCGTCGCTGGCGCTGGGCCTGGCACCGGTGCGCCGTATGATGACGAATGCGATGTCGGAACTGTCGATCGGCTACCCCGACGGGCCACTGACGCGGAGCGGACATCGCGCCACACCCGCGGCAGGGGAACGGGCGCCGGTGGCTGGAACGGACGACCTGGTCGGGGCTGGCGACCGGCCGCGTTTCGCGCTGTTCGCAACGTCGGATGCGGACAGCGCGGCGTTGCTGACCCGGCATGGCGCATTGTTGGACCCGGCGGTGCGGGCACCTTTCGGACCCAACGCGATCTGGCTGGTGCGGCCGGACGGCTATGTCGCGGTGACGGCGGATGCCGGGGATTGGGTCAAGATCGGCGCGTATCTGGATTGGATCGCCGGTCTGCCGCCAGCCTGAAAGCGCCCCGGTCTTCGGGATCACAGCGGTGCGAAGCGCCGACGCGCGGTTGTGCTCGACAGGGCCTCGCTGTCCGTTCAGTCCAACCTCAAACGGCCGGCGCGTTCGAATCGGTCTAGCCAAGTGGCGCGGCTTTGGCCAGATTGAACGTGGGAAACGTTAATCTGTGAGAACATGGATCTATCTTTCGATCTGCTGGGCAACGCCCTGGTGTCCGGCCTGCTCCTGGGCGGCTTCTACGCAGCGGTGACGATTGGGGTATCGATTTCCTTCGGGATGCTCGACATCGTCAATATCGCGCATCCCGCATTCATCATCCTGGGTTCGTACACCGCCTATATCGCCAACAGCATGTTCGGCTTTGATCCGATCCTGTCCAGCATCGTGCTGACACCGGC
This sequence comes from Rhodopila sp., assembly GCA_965200665.1. Lineage (GTDB taxonomy): Bacteria > Pseudomonadota > Alphaproteobacteria > Acetobacterales > Acetobacteraceae > Rhodopila. The sequence goes on from OZ241370.1 coordinate 3,396,546, forward strand.
CTTCTATCTGCTGGGGGCGGCGATCTATCATATCTATGACGTTTCGTTCGAGCGACGAGGCGACGCCTCGATACGCGGCTTGGCGTTTTTCTTTGGCGTGCTGTTCATAACCGAGGTCGCGCTGGTGCTGACATTCGGGGTCGACTACCGGCTGGTTGATGCGCCTTATGTGGGGCCAAGCCTGCATTTTGGGACGATCGATCTGCCGCTGCGGCTGCTGGTGCCGTTCCTGGTGTCGATGGCGCTGATCGGCGCGCTGCAACTGTTCATGTCGCACACGTTCCTGGGCCGCGCGGTGCAGGCGGTGGCACAGGATCCGATGGCGCTGCGGCTGATGGCGGCCAATCCCAGCCGGATCAAAAGGATCGCATTCGGGCTGTCGATCGCCACGTGTTCGGTGGCCGGCGCCATCCTGATCATTATCCAGCCGGTCGAACCATCGATTGCGCGCGACTATATCGGGCGGATTTTCGCAATCTGCGTGATGGGCGGGCTCGGCAGCTTCAAAGGCACCATCGTGGCAGCGGTGATCCTTGGGATCATGGAAAGCCTGACCTCGACATATTACGGGCCGTCGTGGTCCCCGGCGGTCGCGTTCGGCTTCCTGCTGATCACGCTTGCTGTCCGGCCATCCGGCCTGTTCGGGCGGGGCTGATGCGGAACGGGACTTTCTTCGTCCTCGCGGTGCTGGTGGCGCTGGCGACGTTTGCTGTCGCTCGGCTGGTGAACAATGCCTACGGGTTCTTTGCCGGCTACATCGTGCTGCAATACATCGTGCTGGCGACGGCGTGGAACATCCTGGGCGGCTATACCGGCTACGTGAATTTCGGCACCGCGGCGTTCTTCGCGCTGGGGGCTTACGCAACGGTGGTGTTGCACAAGACAGTCCCGTTGCTGCCGTTGCCGGTGATGGTGATGGTTGGGGGCACGATCTCCGGACTGATCGGCCTGGGAATGGGGTATCTGACCCTGCGGCTGCGTGGAACGTTCTTCTCCATCGCAACGCTGGCGATGGCGGTCGTGGCGCAGACATTGATCACGAATTGGGATTTTGTCGGCGGGTCGCGGGGCGCCTACATCATCCGGCCGACGCAGTCGCCGATCTTCCCTGGCGACTACATCCAGTACCTGTTCGTGGTGATGCTGGCGCTGTGTGTGGTGTCGGTGTGCATCGCACGCGCGATCGAGCAATCCCGGCTGGGCTACGGGTTCTCGGCAATCCGCGATGATGAGGGCGCGGCGGAGGCATCCGGCGTGCCGACGTTGCGCCTGAAATTGATCGCAACGACGCTGTCGGGCGGGCTGATGGGGATGGCAGGCGCGCCGTTGCCGTACTACGTGACGTATCTCGATCCAGCATCCGGTTTCAGCCTCAGCTACGCCGTCAACACGATCGCCATGCCGCTGATCGGCGGCACCTCGACCTGGCTTGGGCCGGTTATCGGGGCGGTGCTGCTGGGGACGCTGCAACAGGTCGCGACGGTAACAATTTCCTCCGCCCTCTCGTTGCTGATCGTCGGGTTGCTGCTGGTGGTGTTCGTGGTGGCGGCACCTCGGGGCATTGTCGGATGGTTCCGGCGATGAACGCGCTGCTGAGCGTGCAGGGCCTGGGCAAGCGGTTCGGCGGTTTCGTTGCGCTATCAGGAATCGATCTCCAGGTTGCCGAGGGGGAGCGGCTGGGCCTGATCGGGCCGAACGGGTCAGGCAAGAGCACGCTGGTGAACTGCCTGTGCGGGACGTTGCGTAACGACATGGGAACCGTGACGTTCGCCGGGCACGCGCTGAACGGGCTGGCGGCGCATCAGCGGACCCGGCTGGGCATCGCGCGCAGCTTCCAGTTGCCGCGGCCTTTCGCGACGCTGACGCTGGCGGAAAATGTGCGGGTGCCAATCCTCTACGCGGCGGAGGCGCGGGTCGGGCAGCATGCCCCCGATCCCCGGCGCCGCTGCGAGGAATTGCTGGATATGGTCGGGTTGTTGCCGAAGGCGGACCGGCGGCCGGCGGACCTGACCCAGATCGAAATGCGTAAGCTGGAACTGGCGCGCGCAATGGCGTCCGATCCACGATTGCTGATCGCAGATGAGGCGATGGCCGGGCTGTCGCACCAGGAGGTCGACGATATCCTGGCGCTATTGCTGCGGCTGAATGCGGGGGGCGTTACGATCGTGATGATCGAACATATCATGCGCGCGGTGCTGGCATTTTCGCAGCGACTGGTTGTGCTGGTGGCGGGACAGAAGATCGCCGACGGACCGCCGCGCGAGGTCATCAGTCAGGACGATGTCGTGGCGGCGTATCTTGGCAGCTAGCCTCGCCATCACCGGGCTGGACGCCGGCTACGGCTTGGTGCGGATCCTGCACGGAGTGTCGCTGTCCGTGCAGGAGGGGGAAACCGTCGCGCTGCTGGGAACCAACGGCAACGGCAAGTCCACCTTGATGAAGTCGGTCATGGGGATGGTGCGGCCGACGGCCGGATCGATTGTTGCGACCATAGACGGTGTCTCGCATGAACTGATCGGGCGGGCGACAGAGGATATCGTGGATCTGGGAATTGCGCTGGTGCCGGAAGGCCGGCGATTGTTTCCGCGCCAGACCGTTACCGAAAACCTGCTGATGGGGGCGTTCCGCCGGCTGGCTCGCCCAGCGATCAAGCAGAACCTTGAGTTCTGCTTCGAAACGTTCCCACGACTGGCGGAACGGCGGGGGCAGTTGGCCGGCTCCATGAGCGGTGGCGAGCAACAGATGCTGGCGCTGGGGCGGGCACTGATGTCGGCGCCCCGGTTGTTGCTTATCGATGAACCCTCAGTGGGCCTCGCTCCGATCCTGGTGGCGCGGACCATCGACAAGATCAAGGAACTGAAGGATGGGTTCCAGCTTGCCGTGTTGATGGCCGAACAGAACTTCACGCAGGCCGTCAGGATCGCCGACCGGGGCTACGTGATCGTGCATGGGGAAATCGCGTTCGAAGGCGAATCCGCGGAGGCCCTAAGTAATAACGAACTGATCCGGCAGTTCTACATGGGTGATGTCGGCTGAACACCCAAAGCCCCGGCCCGACGCAGCAAATTCAAGCCGTCATGGATCGCTGCTGGTCGAACTGGCAGAACAATGCCAACAACCTGCCCCTTAAATCAGGCCCGCTTGCGGCTTCGCTTCTTGGCCGGTGGGGCGGCTTTTTCCTGCCCCAGGCTTGCCTTCAAGGCCGCCATCAGGTCAATGACGTTGCCGCGGTCTGGTTCGGACGGCTGTTCCGGGGCGATGCCTTCGCCCTTCAGCTTGGCGTCGATCACCTCCCGCAGTTTTGCCTCATACCGATCCTCGGTGTCTTCGGGCTTAAACTTACCGTTCTGGCGCTCGATCAACTGGGTCGCGAGCCCAACCATGTCGGCTTCGGGCTTTGTGTCGGGGATGTCGGCAAACAATGGATTGGCATCCCACAAGTCGTTGGGTTCGTGCAGCGTGTGACAGACCATCCCCTTGCCGGCCGGCAGAATGGCGACCGGACGTTCGCGTCGGGCAATGACGAGGCGCGACAGGGCCGCGGTCCCGGTCTTGCGAATAGCATCGCGCAGCACGACGAACACGTCCTGCCCGGCATCGCCGTCCGGCGCGACGTAGTAGGACGTGTCGAAGAAAACCGGGTCGATCGACGCCACGTCAACAAACTTGCCGATGGTCAAGGTGGACGAACTCTCGATCTTCGCCTGCTCGAAATCGTCGTCGTCCAGCAGGACGTAGCGATCCTTTTCGAACTCATAGCCCTTGACCAAATCCGATCGCGACACTTCTTCATCTGACTCCGCATCCTGCGACACCATGCGGACGCGGTGACCGGTTTTGGGGTTGATCAAGTGAAAATGCAGGCCGCTGCTGCCGCGCACGACACTGTGGAGGGCGATGGGGCAGGACACCAGCGCAAGCCGCAGATGACCGCGCCAGATGGGACGGGATGCCATGACATGAACAATACGCCCATCACGGCCGGCGGTTCTTTCACGTTTCGTCAACCGCTTTTATGCTGGGGCAACACGTCCTGAATAACGAGAAAATGTGTTTCGGAACGGATCGCAGAATTACCGGCTGCGTTGAGGTTCCCTCGGAGGATAACAATGGACGATATTGGCTTATGCCAGGAATACGCGCGTGTCGACGATCTGGCTGATCGCTTCATTACAGTGCGCGCGGCCACCGAGGCGTTGGCAGCGGAGCTGACGGACGAGGACCAGTGCGTCCAGTCAATGCCCGACGCCAGCCCGGCGAAATGGCATCGCGCCCACACGACATGGTTTTTTGAACAGTTTGTGCTGGTGCCGCATGTGGCAGGCTACCGGGTGTTCGATCCCACCTTCGGGTTCCTGTTCAACTCGTATTATGAGGCGGTTGGTCCGCGTCACCCAAGACCGTCCCGGGGTCTGCTGACCCGGCCGGCGGGGAGCCAGGTGACGCAATACCGCCGTCATGTCGACGCCGCGCTGGCAGAGGCGGCCCCCGGCCTGACGCCGGAGGTCGCGGCAACAGTCGAGCTTGGTCTGCACCACGAACAGCAGCATCAAGAGCTGCTGGTTACCGACATGCTGCACGCTTTCGCAGCCCATCCGTTGTGCCCGGCCATAAACCCCGGCTGGCGGGAGCCTGTCGGTGCGCAAGGCGAAACGCGCTTTATCGGCTTTCCCGAAGGCCTGCAGTCGATCGGCTTTCGCGGCGAAGGTTTCCGCTTCGACAACGAGGAACCACGACATCGTGTCCACTTGGCACCTTTCGCCATGGCCTCGCGGCTGGTGCGCAACCGCGACTGGCTCGATTTCATCGCCGACAACGGCTACGGCACCCCGTCGCTTTGGATGTCCGACGGTTGGGCCGTAGCGCGGGACTCCGGGTGGACGACGCCGCTATACTGGCGCGATGTCGATGGCGTGTGGTTCCAGGCCGGCCCCGGAGGCTTGGCTGCACTGGACCCGGACGCACCGGTGCGCCACGTCAGCTGGTATGAAGCGGACGCTTTTGCACGTTGGCAAGGGGCTAGGCTTCCAACGGAGTTTGAGTGGGAAGCAGCATCCCACAACCCGGCGGTGCTGGAAGCCATGGGACATGTATGGCAGTGGACCGAAAGCGCCTACCGGCCCTATCCGGGGTACCGCCCTGTGCCGGGCGCTATCGGCGAATATAACGGAAAGTTCATGGTCAACCAGATGGTTCTGCGAGGCAGCTCCCTGGCAACGCCGGCGCAGCATACCCGCCCGACCTACCGGAATTTCTTCCACCCTGACAAGCGATGGCAGTTCAGCGGCCTTCGTCTCGCAAAAGACCTGTAACGGGAGGCTGATGTGCCAAACGATAGTGGATTTGTCGCGCCGCAGGCGCGGACGAACAATATTGCGACAATTGCGCTGGCCGGACTCACGGCGCCGCGCAAGACATTGCCGGCAATGCTGTTTTACGACGACGAAGGCTGCAGGCTGTTCTACGAGATCACCCGGCTGCCCGAATATTACCTGACGCGAACAGAGACCGCTTTGCTGCGGCAGATCGCGCCGGAAGTCGTGCCGGAGGGCTTTCGTGACGCATGCCTTATCGAATTCGGCGGCAGCGACGAAGCCAAGGCTCGCATCCTGCTGGATCAGCCCGAGACACCGTTTGACACATATGTGACCATCGATGTGGCTGGACCCGCGCTGCAGGCGATGCAGACGCGGATGAAGAAGACCCATCCTGATCTGACCGTGATCCCGATCGTCGCGGATTTCATGCAGGAAGTCATTCTCCCGCCGCTCAAGCCGTCCCGCATGGGTTTCTTTCCAGGCTCCACAATCGGCAACCTGGACCCAACAGCCGCAACCGCTTTTCTGCAATCCGCTCGGCGCTCACTCGGCGAAAATGCGTGGCTGCTGCTGGGGGCCGACCTGCGGAAAAGTCCCAGATTGCTGCTTCCTGCCTACGATGATGCCGCAGGTGTCACTGCAGCGTTCAACCTGAACCTGTTGCGGCGACTAAACCGGGAAGCAGGTGCGGACTTCAAGATTGATGATTTTCGTCACGAAGCCATCTGGAACGATCATGAAAGCCGGATCGAGATGCACCTGGTTTCCAGGCGCCAGCAGACGGTGACAGTGGGCGGGCAGCACATCAATTTCGCCGAAGGCGAGTCAATTCACACAGAAAACAGTTACAAGCACCGGCCTGAAGCGCTGGTTGAAATCGCCGGTAGCGCGGGTTGGAAATGCCGGAAAGTGTGGAAGGATCACGCCGGATTGTTCGGCGTGATCCTGTTGCATAGCGACTAAAGCCGATTAGGCCGCCATCTTCGTCGGCTCGCCCATCATATATTCGCGGAGCTGCAGGCGGGCACGATGAACGCGGCTCTTGAGGGTGCCGATCGCGCAGCCGGTCTTCTCGGCCGCATCCTCATAGGATTGTTCCTGCAACACGATCATGAACAAAGCTTCGCGCTGGTCGTGCGGCAGGCGATCAACCGCCCAACCCAGCTCGCGCAACGCCGTCCGATCCTCGTGGGAGGCCGCCACAGCAATCTCCGGCATGTTTTCCATGTCGGTGAATTCCCGCTTGCTGCGCACACTGCTGATGAAATGATTGATCATGATTCTGTGAACCCAGGCGGAGAAATTGGTGCCGGGAATAAAGCAATTCTGCGCCACCAGCGCCTTGGTCGCCACATCCTGGGTCAAATCGTCCGCCGCAGCGCGGTTGCGCGTTAAAGCCAGGGCCCAAACCCGCATCTTCGGCATAAAGGAAATCAGCTGATCGTTAAATTCTTGCTGCATTGGTTATGGCCTCCTGATCGTTCAGTCCCGGTCCGTGTTTGACACCTGTGGCGCACGATGGTGCTGCGCAAGGCTCCTGACATGACGGTGATGAACAGGTTGCGTTACACTTTACGTCAGCCGAAACAATACTGCTTTGGCTACAGTCATGGGGCCGTGAACACGATGACGTTGATTGCCGCTTGCCGGTCGATGCTAGATCTGTAAATCACGAGAAACTGAGCGGGAGATACGACGTGCGCTTTGCGATCTCGGCCGTCGCGGCAGCGTCCGGGTTGTCGCTCCTGGGTCTGTCATTTTACGGCCAGCCGGCGGTTTACCTGCATCAAGCGGGTGAGCAATGGGATGCCCTGATGGATCGTCCGCCTGCTGATCAGCCGGCGGCGGGGGCGGACACCGATCAAGCCGCGATGCGGGAGGCTGATGCCGTGAAGGACCAGGCTGAGCGGCTCCGTCAGGAAGTGGCTCGGCTGCGACAGCAACTGGCGGAGCGGCAGGAAGCCGCGAGGCAGGCTGGCACAGCACCACCGGCGGCTGCATCCTCGCCCGGCGGCAACGCACCAACCGTTGTGGTGACGGCACCGCCACAGCCTGCTCCGGCGGCTGCAGCGCCGCCTTCGGCTGGCTCCCCCCGTCCAGCGGCGCCTGGCGCAATGGCATCTGCGGTGCCGGCGCCTGACAGTCCCTACTCAGCGCCGATCGTGTTTCCGGAACGGCCAGGGACGGCAGCCGAACCGTCCGCGCCTCGGATCGATACAGCCAAGGCAGAGATGGCTCGTCTGGAGGCTGCTCGGGAAGAAGCGGCAAAGGCAGAAGCGACAAAGGTTGAGGCGGCCAAGGCGGAAGCGGCCAGGGCCGAGGCGGCCAAGACGGAAGCGGCTAAGGCGGAAGCGGCCAAGGCGGAAGCGGTTCGGGTTCAAGTAGCCAAGGCTGAAGCGGCCAAGGCTGACGCGGCCAAGGCAGAAGCCGCGAAAGCGGAAGCAGCCCGAATTCAAACAGCTAAAGCGGAAGCGGCCAAAGCCGACGCGGCCAAGGCGGAAGCAGCCCGGATACAAACCGCCAAGGCAGACGCAGCCAGGGCAGACGCGGCGCGGGCCGACGCAGCCAAGGCAGAAGCCGCCAAAGCCGAAGCAACAAAAATTGAGGCGGCAAAGGCCGACACCGCTCGGGCGCAGGCAGCGAAACTCGCCATGGCAAAGCCAGTTCCGGCCCCACCACCGCTGCAACTGCCGGCGCCGCTGCCGCTGCCGACACCGCCGCGGCAGGAGGCGGATGACACCCAGTCGGTTCTGGCGCGGTTGCGCCAGCTCGCCCCCGGCGCGCCGCCGGTGCAGCAATCCGAAGCGCCGGCGCCGGAGGCTCGGGCGCGTCCGGGCATGTCGCCACTCCTGCCGCGATTGGGCGCCGCGCGCACAGCGCTGGCCAACGGACGGATTGAGGACGCCCGCCGCCTGTTGCAGCAGGCGCAACTGCAGCTGGTGTTCGGGCCAGTCGATGCGCCTGGTAGCGATCTACCGCAAACCGGCAAGGGGGCGGCGGATGTGGCTCGCGCGCTGGACGCACTGAGCGCCAATGATGTCGGGCTGAGCCGGCGCTATATTGATGTGGCGATGGGAGATTTGTCAGGCGTTACGACCAGTCCGCCTGTTCAGGAATCCGTACGCCGCGCCTCGGGCTACGCCCCGGCCTATCCGCCGCGATAAACGTGTGCGACACGTATTGAACGTTCCTCCCAGCCGCGTCATGCTTTGCGTTACACATGCAACGCTTGACGGGGGGGTTACGTAAACTGTTGCATGCCGTAATGGTGTTTGGGGTGGATTGATGTTGGCATGGCGTTTGCTCCTTCGTGTTTGTGACCATTCACGAGGGTTTTGCTTGCTTTCAGTGAGACCGTTGCAACAACGTTCAGGAAATCCGCCGGCCCGCGTCTAACCGTCCCTCGCCCAACATTCCGACAAAGGTTCAAAAAATGAGTTCATCCACCCGTATGGTCGTCGATCGCAACGTATCCGGGCGGTTCGGCCGCAACGGCCGAGGCGTTGTTACGGCCGGGATCGTTTTGGCGGGCGCAGCGGCTTTGGCGGCATGTTCGCCGGTGCCGGACATGCCTCCCGCACCGATGGTGCCGGGGCCGTCAGCAATCTCTGCAACGGCGCTGCCACCGTATCAAATCCAGGTCGGTGATGTTCTTGAGGTTCGCTTACTGCTTAATCCGGAACTGAACGAAGAAGTCACCGTCAGGCCGGATGGGCATATCTCGACGACAGCGGTTCCGGACATGCTCGCCTACGGACGTACGCCGGCTGACCTGGCAAACTCGCTGCGTGGGGTCTACGCCCATGATCTGCAGAACCCAAGGGTCTCGGTCGTGGTGAAATCCTTCGCACCGACCCGGGTCTATGTTGGTGGCGAGGTGACGACACCGGGCGAATTCATTACGGTCGGTCCGACGCTGACATTATCGCAGGCGATCGCCCGGGCGGGCGGCACCAAGCTCAGCAGCGACGACAGTTCAGTGTTCATCATTCGCCGCGGTCCGGGGGACAAGCCGGAGTTCCTGTCGGTTAAGTGGAAGGCGCTGCGGCAGGGGCGCGATCCGAACGCGGATGTGCGGCTGGCACCGTATGACGTGGTGTATGTGCCGAAGCTGGGCATTGCCGAAGTCTACCAGTTCTACAACCAGTATATCGGCCAGTTCGCGAATCCGAGCTTCGGGTTCTCTTACCTGCTGAACCCGACGGAAACCGGCAGCACGGTCGTGACACCAGCCGGGCGTTAATCGCGAAGCGGCGCCGGGAATACCGGCGCCGCCTCGAACAAGACGTTGAAGTTACGATCCGGCCGCTTAGCGACGGCCAGGCCAGCGTGCCTGTTATGCGGCGTGAGCCCGGCCGCTTGACCACTGGAATCAAAGGCAGGCTGGCATGGGATTTGCTGTCAGCAAGTCAGCGATTAGCAACGGTGTTCGCTCCACCACCGACCGGGGCGAGGTAACCTGGGTGCCAGGACCATCGACAGTCATGGGTCTTGACGACGCCGACCAGGACACCCTGTCCGCATGGCTGAGCCGCGCGGCGGCGCGCGGGATCGATGCGGCTATCGACCTGTCGGTCCGGCCGTGGGGTGTTTCGGGCGTTGGTGCCATCATCGGGGTGTTCGATGTTGGTCGGGACCAGGCTTCCTGGTTGATCGTCGGGCATGGTTGCGACTGGACCTTGGCGCGCTGCGCCGATGGTTTCATATCGCCTGTAATGATCTCTTTGCCGGCAGTCCTGGCGCTGATCGACGCGGACCGGACGACCAATATTTAAACGCAGGTCCACAGCGCGCCGCGGCCACCCTGGTCCGGGTCAACGTCACGATACAGTAAGATTATCCACCGCTCAGACGAAGGATTGAACCGCGCCTACCGGTCAGCCTGAATGCTTCAGCCGTGCGTGTGGTGTTGGGGCCGCCGGGCGATGGGCGCCTCTCCCAGTCCACGCTTCAATACAATCCCATGGCGACGCAGCATTCGATAGAGTGTGACGCGGGAAACACTGAGCGCATCTGCTGTCGAGGTAACGTTCTCGCTGGTCCGCTCCAATGTTGCGAGCAGGATCGCACGTTCCTCGGGCGAACCGGGTTTGGCCGCCACCGCAAGGTGGGGCGTGTCGTCATCGCCATCGAGGCCGGTCAGACTGGCCGCCTCGATCCACGGTCCGTCGCCGACAATCACCGCCCGCCGGACGGTCGACTTCAGTTCGCGAACATTGCCGGGCCAGCGGTGACGGTGCAGCGCGGCCATGGCGTCCGGCGCGAAACCCTCCACCGATCGGTTGAAGTCGCGACGGGCGTGCTGCAGGAAATGATGGGCGAGGGGGGCGATATCCTCGGGGCGATCGCGCAGCGGCGGAACCGGCAACGTCAGAACATTCAGCCGATAATACAGATCCTCACGGAAACGGCCGTCGGCGATGGCTTGGGCGAGACGAACATTGGTGGCCGAGACGATACGAACGTCGAGTGCAATGGTCTCGCGGCCGCCAACGCGGCGGATCTGGTTTTCCTGCAGGAAGCGCAACAAATGCCCCTGCAGGTCAAACGGCATGTCGCCGATTTCGTCAAGGAACAGGGTGCCGCCATTGGCATACTCGATCTGGCCGATCGTGCGGGCGGTGGCGCCGGTAAAGGCGCCCTTTTCGTATCCAAACAGTTCCGATGCCACAAGGCCGGCAGGAATGGCAGCGCAGTTCACCGCCACGAACGGCCGATGAGCACGGCGGGATCCGTCGTGAATCGCTCGCGCCAGCAATTCCTTGCCGGTGCCGCTTTCACCGGTGATCAGCACGGGCTCATCCGTCTGTTCGAAGCGGCCAACCAGGGCGGCAATGCGACGCATCGACGGGCTGTCGCCGACGATGGCCAACGGCACAGGCACAGGCGGGGGCGTCGAGGCGAACGGCTGCGCGGCCGTGATGCGCGCGGGATCAACGGTCTGGTAGAGCCGGTTCAGCAGCGTCGGGTCCTCGGCCGCACGTTCCAGCAGCAGTCGGGCCAGGCGCTGGGCCGGAACACGTGCCAGGTCATCGATGCTGACGCGCGCGACAGTGGCGCCCTGCACGATAGACGATGGGCATGGTTCCGGTGGACTTGGCCGGCCTTCGGACATCCTGGATCGGTTCCCTGTGCGGTGAACGGCACATGTTGCGTCACGTGACGTGTTATCCCAAACCTCTCGCACGCGGGATCACGAGCGCGTGGCACAGCATCATCAGACGAGGAGCGTGACAATCTCGCCGATATCGGCGTGGAACCGTTCCGTACCGGCTGAGGCGACAATGGGTTCGATTCCAGATTGTTCTGGTATCGTGGCTGGGTCCGATGTAGAGGCCGCCGGATGCGCCCGCTGGTTCGATTTTTGCTGTTGCTCATTTTCGTTGTGCCGATCGGGGCGCCAGCCGGGCTGTCTGGCGTGGCCTGGGCAGGGCCGCCCGACGCCGCCCGCCTCAAGCCGCGCAAGGTGGTCCCGGCGGCAGATCCGGCCTTGCTGTGCGAAAAAGCGATTGCGTCTGCAGAATATGATGCCCGATTGCCGCCTCAGCTGCTGGGGGCGATCGGGTTGACCGAAACGGGGCGGCTGGACGTGGCATCAGGTCGCTTGCGCCCGTGGCCGTGGACGATCAATGCCGGCGGCGAAGGGCTGTTTTTCCAGACCAGGCAGCAGGCGATCGCAGCGGTGCGGACATTGCAGGCCCGTGGCGTGCGCTCGATCGATGTCGGCTGCCTGCAGGTGAACCTGATGTATCATCCGGCCGCGTTCGCAACGCTGAACGATGCGTTCGATCCGCGGATCAACGCCGCCTATGCCGCACGTTTCTTGAACATCCTTTATGCCGAGCGGCGTGACTGGGCGCAGGCGGTCGCGGCCTACCACTCGGACACGCCGGCATTGGCGGATCCCTACCGCATGCTGGTCATGGCGCGTTGGCAAAATCGCGATGCGCGTGTGATGGTTCCGGTTTCGGGCCCGTATCGGGATTTTACCCCGCAGCAGGCCGCCTACGGAGCATTCGCGCCCGCCAGCCGGGTCTATGGCGCTTTTGCTGCCCCGGCAGAGCGGCGATAGGCGCTTCGCGCTCCGCCTGACCACGGCACATCCGGCAGATGCGGGCCGCTGCGCCTGCTCTACGCAAGCGCGAGCATCACCACACCGGCACAGATCAGGCCCAGCGCGCCGAGGTGCATCGGACCCATCGGTTCAGCAAACCCGAAGTGACCGATCATCGCCGCAGCGACGTAGGAGAACGCGGTGCAGGGCAGCGCGACCGACATCGGGATGCGGCGCAGGGCAATGATGTAGAGCAAGGCGGCGGCCCCATACAGCACCAACCCGGCCATCGTGCGGATGTCAAACAGTTGTGCAACGAAATCCGATGCGCCGGCACCGGCCTTCAACAGGGTCTGTCCAGCCATGCTGATGGTGATGGCAGCGGCAAGCATCGTCCAGTAGAGGCTCATGCCGGGTCAGTATTCCGTACGATGGTCCGCACGGTGCCCTGGGGCTTGCCGTTGGCGGAAAGAAATGTACGCCCAACATACTCGCCCAGGACACCAAGGATCATCGACTGAACACCGGATACAAGCAGCAGCACAGTCATGGTGGATGCCCAGCCGGATGGCGTGTGGCGTACGAACAGCGCTTCGCCGATGGTCGCGATCGCGCCGATCGTGCCCAGCACAGACATGGCAAGGCCGGCGTAGATCGCCAGGCGCAGCGGCGCGAGCGAAAAGCTGGTGGCGAGATTGAGCCACAGGCGGACCAGGCGGGTCAGGTTGTAGTTCGAACGGCCCTCGATCCGTGGAAGATGGCGAACCTCGATGCTGTCGATGCGCTGGGTGACCTGCATGATCAGCCCGTCGACATAGGGATACGGGCCGCTGTAGCGGGTGACCGCCTCGACCACCAGAGCGGACATGCACCGGAATGACGACAGATAAAGGCCCTTGGGTTTGTCCAGCAGGCGGTCGGCGACCGCGTTGGCGAACTGGCTGCCGAGGTTGCGCCAGCCGTCGTGCTGCTTGACCGCAAAACGGGTGTAGACGACGTCCCAGTCACCCGCGCGGGCGTGATTATAAAGCCGGACCACTTCCTCCGGCGGATTCTGCAGGTCGTCATCCATGGTAATGACGAAGTCGCCGCGGACATGGCGCAGTCCGGTCATGACCGCGTTGTGCTCGCCGTAATTGCGCGCGTGCTCGATATAGGTGAGTGGAACCCGCGCCGTGGGAAGCAACGCACGACAGACGGCACCGGAATTGTCCGGGCTGCCATCGTTGACCAGGACGATTTCAAGCTCGCCGGCGGGCAGCAGGTCGGACAGCGCCTCGACCAGGCGCCCCACGGTGGCCGCGCCTCGATAGACCGGGACCACAATGGACAGGCCGGGCTTGGTGGCGGCTGCGCGGCCAGCCTCGGCCAGGTGGCCGGTTTCATTTGAGCTGCCAGCTTCGGCCAGATGGCCGGTTTCGGTTAAGCTGCCGGTTTCGGCCAGGGTGACGACGTCGTTCATGGTCTCTCTGCTAATGCCAGGACGGACCCGCCGAAGGGAAGGCCGAGCGGAAGGTTCCGTTCGAATTTCGTGACGGCATGCAATGTGACATCAAGCCATGGCGGAAACGGGGCAACGTCGGACACGGAATCGCCGCGGGCAAAAATTTTGCGCTGGACGATCATCAAGGGTAGCAGCAAGCCGTTCCAATATCCGGCACGGATGTGGATGAAGCCAGCCTGGCGCAGCAGCCTTGCTGTGGCGCGGGCGGTGAAGCGGCGGGCATTGTGAACCTGGCGATCATGCGCCGACAGCAGCCATCTATAGGCCGGAAGATTCAGCACCAGGCTGCCGCCGGGCCGAAGGACACGGTGCAGCTCCTTCAGCGTCGCCGGCGGATCCACCGCGGCGTGGCACAGCACGTCGGCGGAAACCACTGCGTCGAACTGCCCGTCGGCGAACGGAACCGCATTGACGCTGCCCCGGGCGATCGCGGCCGTTGATTTCGACCGGGCCCGATGAGCGGCGGCAGAGTCCCATTCCAGGCCAATGCGTGTCAGGTCGGGTCGCTGCGTCCCAAGCGCGGTGAGAAAGCCGCCGGTGCCACAGCCAGCATCCAGGACGCGACCGTTCATCGGGCCCACCGCTCGGACCAGATGGGCATGCAGGGCGCGGTACCACCACATGCGGTCCTCCGCGGCGTCCATCAGGGCGTATTCGGCTGGCTCCATGCCGGCTTGCTACACGTCACATCCCTCATCCCGCAGCAGATCCATTACTGCGTCGGGCGGAATATCGGCGGTGGTGAGCGCTTGGCCGATGCCGCGGGCCAGGACGAAATGCAGGGCGCCGTCGCGCATTTTCTTGTCGCGGCGCATGTGGCTGATCAGCGTCGCGGCCGAGAACCGGCGGTTGAGCATCGAGAGTTCAGCCGGCAGGCCAACGGCGGAGACGTGGGCAATGACGCGTTCGGCATCGGCCGGGGGGCATAATCCCAGCCGAACCGACAGCTTGAACGCAAGCCCCAGACCCACGGCAACGCCTTCGCCATGCAGCAGGCCGCCGTCGTAGCCATACTCGGCCTCCAGTGCATGACCGAATGTATGACCGAGGTTCAACAGCGCCCTGCCATCGTTCGGCTTTTCCTCACGCTCGTCGTCGCCGACCACCGCCGCCTTGAAGGCGCAGGCCCGCTTGATCGCCTCGGCCTGCGCGTCGCGGTCACCCTCGACCACACCCTGGCCGTGGCGCTCGCACCAGGCAAAGAACGCGGCGTCGCCGATCAGGCCGGCCTTGGCGACCTCGGCGTAACCGGCGCGCAGTTCACGCGGCGGCAGCGTGCCCAGCGTGCCGGTGTCCGCCAGCACCATCTTCGGCTGGTAGAACGCGCCGACCAGGTTCTTGCCGTGGCGTGTATTGACGCCGGTCTTGCCGCCGACGGAGGAGTCGACCTGCGACAGCAGCGTTGTGGGGATCTGAACGAATGGCAGCCCGCGCAGCGCCGTGGCGGCGGCAAAACCGGCCAGATCGCCGACCACGCCGCCACCCAGGGCGATGATCGCGGTGCGACGCTCCACCCGGGCTTCCAGCAACCGATCGACGATATCGGTGTAGGTGTCCATGTTCTTGCAGGCCTCACCGCCGTCGACGGTGATCGACGTTGCCTGGATCGCGGTCTGCGCGAGACCGTCTAGCAGCGTCTGCAGGTGCAGGCCGGCCACATTGCGGTCGGTGATGATGACGGCGCGTTTCTGGGGAATGCGCGGGGCCAGCAGCGCACCGGCGCGCGCCAGCAGGTTGTCGCCGATAACCACGTCATAGCTGCTGCTGGACAGCACAACATGCAGGCGGCGGGCCGGTTTCCAGTCCAGCAGCGCATTCATCACGCCCGTCGTCGTGTGGTCGGGCGGTTCGTCGCCGCAGTCCACAATGACGTCGGCCTCGGCATAAACCGGGTAACGCTCGTCCATCAGGCCGCGCAGGGTCTCCTCGCGGTCGCGGCCATTGAGCAAGGGGCGGTTGTCACGCGTGGCAACCCGGCGAACCAGTGTCTGCAGGCTGCAGCGCAGCCAGACCGAAATCGCCTCGGACCGGGTGGTCTCCCGGGTCAACGGATCCATGAAGGCGCCGCCGCCGAACGCCAGCACCATCGGATCGCCGGCCAGCAGGCGGCGGATCACCCGGCGCTCGCCGTCGCGAAAAGCCGGCTCGCCGTAACGTGCGAACAGTTCGGGGATGGTGCAGCCGGCGGCCAGCTCGATCTCCTGGTCGGCGTCGCGGAACGGCAAGCCCAGGCGGGCGGCGAGACGGCGTCCGATCGACGTCTTGCCGGCGCCCATCAGGCCGACCAGCACGATGCTGCGGCCGGCGATCGTGTCGGGGACTGGAATCGTCTCCCGCAGAGCAGTGTTGCGTGTCATAATTCCGGACGTTAGCACACCGGCACCGGAACAGGCGATTGCCCCGAGTCGAGAACCGAACATCGTGGTGCGGGCGCCGACGACCGGGGCATCGGCTATTGGCGTTGGCTGGCGGGGCGTCGACTACCGGGGGCGTCGACTTCCGGGGGGCGAATACCACCGGGTCAAAATGCTCCCCCGATGGACGGCCCAGTTTTGGTAGCCCTGTGTTGGCGGGTTGGTAACGGACTTCAGGAGCCTTGATGATTCGTATTTTCTTCTTTGTCGTCCTGGCGGGCCTGGTGGCCCTGGCGGGCGGCGTGCTGATGCTGGGAGTGTTTCCGCCGACGCCGCACCCACAAGCGGTGGAGAAGGTGGTGCCGAACGACAAGTTCACCACGCATTAGACCATGATCCGCAAACCATGATCCGCTATGGCAAAATCCGCGGCGCGCTGCGGCGTTAGAATGGGCCCCTCGGTCGACGCGTTCCTGGAAATGCTGACGGTCGAACGCGGGGCGGCGCAAAACACCATCGCGGCCTACGCGCTCGACCTGGCGGATTTTGCGGAGTTCGCGGCCGGGCGAGGCCGCGATGCAGCCGCAGCGGATGCCGACACGTGTCAGGCCTACATGGCCTCATTGCACGCTCGCGGATTGTCGGCCCGGACATCGGCGCGGCGGTTGTCCGCGCTGCGGCAGTTCCATCTCTTTCTTCTGACGGAGGGCGTGCGCACCGACGACCCGACCAGCCAGCTCGACACGCCAAGGCTGCCGCAGCCATTGCCGAAATTCCTGTCGGAGACGGAAGTCGACGCATTGCTGGCCGCGGCGGGCCGCAAGGATGGGCGCGCGGGCGTGCTGGCGCGGGCCGCGCTGGAGCTGCTGTACGCGACCGGAATGCGGATTTCCGAACTGCTGGCGCTGCCGTACGCCGCGCTGGGCGGCAAGGCCGAGGTGATGATCATTCGCGGCAAAGGCGGCAAGGAACGAATGGTGCCGCTATCGACGACAGCGAAGCAGGCCGCGGCGGAACTGTTGGCGGCGACCGGCGGTCCGGCGAAACCGGCAGCCGAACGCTGGCTGTTTCCGAGCCGCGATCCCAAGCGGCCGTTGACGCGCCAGGCCTTCTTCCTGCTGTTGAAGCAGGTCGCGCTGGAAGCAGGGCTGGATCCGGCGCGCGTCTCGCCGCATGTGCTGCGTCATTCCTTCGCCTCCCACATGCTGGCACGCGGGGCAGACCTGCGTAGCCTTCAGATGCTGCTGGGACACAGCGACATTTCGACAGTGCAGATCTACACACATGTGCAGACCGAGCGGTTGCGCGCGGTGCTGGAGGAGAAGCATCCGCTTTCGAAGCAATGGCCGGGTGCGGAACCTTAACCGAGGCTGGGCGGTTAATGTTCCCATGCGTTCCCCGATCATTCGGCGACGTTTGGTCGGGGCGGGTTCATGAGTGACGACGAACCAGCCCCTGCCAGTCGTGGCGAACTAGAGGCCCGCCTGCGTCAGCAGGCGCTGCTGGTTGGCTTCGGCCGGCAGGCGCTGGAGGACAGCAGCCTTGATCACCTGCTCACCGAGGCCGCCCGGATCACTGCCGAAGGGATGCAGGTCCATTTTGGCAAGGTGCTGGAATTTCTGCCAAACGAGAACAAATTCCTCGTGCGTGCCGGTGTCGGGTGGCACCCCGGCGTGGTCGGTCACGCGACGATCGGCGCGCAATTAAGTTCCCCGGCAGGTTATGCGCTGCACACCGGCAAGCCGGTCATTTCGAATTACCTGTCGGACGAAGATCGCTTCAACACCCCGAAGCTGCTGGTGGAACATGGTATCCGTCGGGCGGTCAACGTCATCCTGACAGGCGAGGGATCTCCTTTCGGCGTGCTGGAGGTGGACAGCGAGGTCGTAGGTGAGTTCACCGAACAGGACCTCGATTTCCTGGAGACGGTGGCAAATCTGCTGGGGCTGGCGCTGAAGCGGCTGCGCGCCGACGCACTGCTGCGCCAGGCCAACGAAACGCTGGAACAGCGCGTCGAAAAGGCGGTGGCGGAGCGACATTTCGCGGAAGACGCGCTGCGCCAGGCCCAGAAGATGGAGGCGATCGGTCAGCTCACCGGCGGTGTGGCGCATGACTTCAACAACCTGCTGCTGGTGATCATGGGCAATCTCGAGCTGCTCGGGCGCGCCGTCGGCCAGGATGCTCGATTGATCCGGCTGGTGGATACGGCGCTGAAGGGGGCAAAGCGGGGCGCGCAGCTGACCAGGCAATTGCTCGCCTTCTCCCGCCGCCAGGCGCTGCGGCCGGAGGTTCGGGAGGTTGATGAGATGATCGGCGAGTTCGACGTGCTGGCGGCGCGTATGCTGGGCGATTCAGTCGCAGTCGATTTTGCCCTCAATGCGCACAACGCCGCCTGCAAGGTCGACCCGGCGCAGTTTGGTTCGGCGCTGCTCAATCTTGTCATGAACGGACGGGACGCCATGCCCGGCGGCGGCCACCTGACCGTCAGTAGCCGGGCTGTGACGATGGATCAGCGGACAGTGGCCCGCTACGGCGATGTACCCGCCGGCCCTTTTATTATGATCGTGGTCGCCGATACCGGAACGGGAATGTCGCTGGAGGTGGCGGAGCGGGCAACCGAACCGTTCTTCACCACCAAGGAAATGGGGCGGGGCACCGGCCTGGGCCTCAGTCAGGTCTACGGCTTCATGCGCCAGTCAGGCGGCTTCATGACCATCGACAGTGTGGTTGGCACCGGCACGCAGGTCGCATTGTATCTGCCGCAAGTCCAGGAGGCAGCCGCGGTGCCGGTGGCTGTTCCGGTGATGCAGCCTGGATCGGGGGTGATCCTGGTGGTGGAGGACGATCCCGATGTGCGGGAGCTCGTTGTCCTGCAGTTGCAGGACCTCGGTTATGCCGCGATGGTTGCCGGATCGGGGCCCGAGGCGCTCGAGCTTCTGGCTGCCCCGGAGACACATGCGGTGGACCTGTTGCTGACCGACGTGGTGATGCCGGGTGGCATGAACGGCGTGGCGCTGGCCCGCGAAGCTCGGCGCCTCAGGCCGGGCCTGAAGGCGCTGCTGACGTCCGGCTATGTCGCCGCCGGCGCCTCGGGGGAGTGGGAGAGCGACGTCCCCGATCTGGCATTGCTGGCGAAACCCTACCAGAAAGAGGATCTGGGTCAGGCGATCCAGCGGGCGATCGGCCGGCCCGTGGACGACGCCAACGCTTGATCCTGCGGCACGGCAGCGCTGACCGCCGTCATTACACCATGCCGCGCAGCCAGCCCCACGAGGATGGCTGTTCCGTGGTCAGCCGCGTCAGATCGGCCGCAAGGCCATCGATGTCCGGAGTCTGCGAGGCCATTGACGGCACCAGCAGACGCGCGTCGCCTTGCCGGTCGAAGACATAAATGGCCGAACTGTGCGTGACCTCATATTTGCGCGGGTCGGCGGACGGTGTGACCGAGTAGGCAATGCGGAAGCGTGTCGCCAGCCGCTCCAATTGATCGGCGTCGCCGCGCAGTCCGGTGAACTGGGGGCCAAACAGGCCGGCATAGCTGTTCAGGACCTTGATCGTATCGCGGTTCGGGTCGACCGTGACGAACAGGAAGCGAATGTGCTTCGCGGCGTCACCGCTTTTCGCCAGCGCCGAGCTGACGTTCTGCAGCGTCAGCGGGCAGATGTCGGGGCAGAACGTGTAGCCGAAATAAAGCATGCTCACGACACCCCTGTAGTCGCCCTGCGTGACGCTGCGGCCGTCCGGCGTGGCTTGCATGCCAAGTTCGAGTGAGGGCGAAGTGCCGGTAACATCGATATCGTGCCATGGGCCGGGCTGGTCTGCGGCGTGGGCAGCGCCCAGCGACAGCGCGGCAGGCAGCCCGACCAGCAGCTCGCGGCGCTTCATTTGCCGGCGGCCCTTGGGGTGACGCCCTCGATGGCAAACGGGGCGCTGAGCGTGGCGCCATCGGCGAAGTGAAACGTAACGGTCTCGGTGCCGGCATGGGTCAGCAAGGCGCCGGTAGGGTTCATGCACATCAGATGATAGCCGCCCGGGGCAAAGGTTACGCTGCCGGACGGCGGAACCGGAACAGAGCCGAGCATCGACATGCTCGCCATCCCGCCTTCCGTTTGTGACTGATGCAACATCAGCGATTGGCAGTCGGGCGCACTGGCGCCGTCGAGCACCAGCGGCGTGGCGCCATTGTTGCGCAGGGTGAAGTAGCCGCCGGCCGGGCGGGACGGCAGCAGCACTTGCATACGGCCCCCGGTTACCGTGGCATCGGGCTGGGCGGCCATGGCGGCCGGCGCTGCCGCCAGCAGGGTCAGAAGCAGCAGGCCACAGGCTGCCCTAGCGGCCGGTCCAGGATTTTGAGGAGACGCGAACGCCCGGCGCGATTTCGATGTCATCTTGGGTAATGCCGCCGTTCTGGCGGTCCTCCTGTAGGCGGATGTTGTTCATCATCAGCAAGAACGCGATGGAGCTCATCATGGATGACGGTATCCAGACGACAAGCCCGCCCAGGTGCTGGTCGAGCAGGGCGTTGACCGAAGGGAACAGCCGGCCGCACAGATCGTAGTAGGAATATAGCGGCGTCAGCCCGAAGGTCAGCCGGGCGCCCAGCAGAAGCTGGGGAAAGATCACCAGCACGCAGGTCACAAGCCGCACCGCATAGGAATGGCGCGCCGGCGGCTTCGGTCTGGGATCCAGGATAAAGAACCAGAACAGCAGGCCGTCGATCACCATGCTGAGGTTCATCGTCTCGTAGAGAACGGGCGAGATCATGGCATGGAAATGGATGTCGGGCTGCAGCCAGAACCACACCAGGCCGACGAACAGCGCCCCGGCAATGATCGGCGTCTGCACGATTCGCAACGCGCTCTGGATCCAGCGTCCCCGCACCAGGCGACGACCGCTCCCGGGCATGCCGCGATCCAGCGTGTCACCCGGCCAGGCAAGCGCGATCAGGAACGGGCCGAGGTGGTGCATGCCCAGATGCTGCAGCCGGTTGAGAAAGAACATGTGCTGCGACAGGTAGACGAAATGGGTCTGCAGTGTGACGTCGATCAGCCCGATCCCGGCGAGGAAGGCGATCTGGCGGAGCGGGTGCGGCCGGGCGCCCGGCAACGTCGATGTCAGGCCGCGCAGATACCAGACCAGGGGAAAGGCAATCCCGAGATACTCGATCCAGGAAAACTCCCAGGGCGCTATCGCCGGCATTTCGGCGGGATAGGTCGTGGTGGCCCACCACAGCAGGACACCTGCGGCCAACACCACGGCTGTGAGCCATGTTGAGGAATCAAGGCTGTCGGGACGGGCGGTTTCAGCGCGGCTACTCACGGCGGCAACGGATCGGTCCGCCAGGCGGCAATGACAAGTTACATCGGGCTCATGCGTGATTATTCGCAACCAGGCCGTGCCGCGCGTTCCCGCTGGCCACGCCCTTTGGTGCGGGGAAACAGCCCGTCCGGCAATACCACCAGCCAACGCCGATGCCGGCAATCCCGTCGTTGAGGCAAGGCCTTGGCGGTCCCATGCCGCCACCTTCGATACTCAGCGGGTGTCGTTTCACAACCGTATCTCAATCACGCGTTTGCTACGCCGATAGCAGGATTATTGGTGATACAGTGCACTGAAACGCGTTGCTGCTGACCGGCCCAAATGTTGATTTTATACTGGCTGTGAGCATCGCCGTCATTAGGTGGATGTTTCGAGATGATCCTGAGTGCCCATATGATACCAGCCAATCAAACGCTGGAAGCGGATATCTGCATCATCGGTGCCGGTCCCGCGGGTATCACGCTGGCACTCGAATTTGATGCCCAACCACTTCGCGTTGTCGTGCTTGAGGGCGGCGCGCTCAAATATGATCGCGCTGGCCAAGCCCTCTATAAGGGTGAAAACGCAGGCCTACACTACGAAGATCTGCATTATGCCCGGTCTCGTTTCTTGGGCGGAAGTTCCAACTGCTGGGCCGGCTTCTGCCGGCCATTTGATCCACATGATTTCGAAGCCCGTGCATGGGTACCGAACAGCGGCTGGCCGATAACCCATACCGAACTGGAACCACACTACCGTCGCGCGCATGAAATACTCGAGCTGGGCCCCGTCAACTACGAACCGGATGCGTGGGAGGGCTGGATTGATCGGCCGGACGCCCGGCTGATCCCCTTCGAAAACCAGCGTGCAATCAACGTGATTACCCAGCTCAGCCCGCCCACGCGCTTCGGTCAGCGGTATCGTGAGGATCTTGCCCGTTCCCGGAACGTCTCGGTTTATCTTGATGCCAACGTCGTTGAGATTGAAACGCCTGACAATCCGGCAATGGTGACGAGTATAAGGGCGCGATCACTCGCCAATAACGAGTTTCGGGTGGCCGCTCACACCTACATTCTGGCGGCGGGTGGTATCGAAACGCCACGCCTGCTGCTCGCATCGAACCGCTTCCAGCCGGCCGGCGTCGGTAATCAAAACGACGTCGTGGGACGCTATTTCATGGATCATCCGCGCCTGCGCAGCGGTGAGATCGTATTTCGCGACCCCGAAAGCAACAGCCGGATCTACGACATGCACAGCACCTTCATCCGCAAGATGACCGGGCGCGGGGTGAAGATCAGCGGCTTTTTCGGCGTGACGCCGGACGTCCAGCGCACCGAGCAGATCGCCAACACACGATGTTGCGTGAAGTCCAGTTACTTCGGCGACAGCCGCCAGACAAACCTTGCCGCCCTCACGCTTTTTCGCGCGATCAACGAACGCCGATCATTGTTCGACCGGTCGCGGTCGGACCTCGTGCGAATGGTGACCCATTTCCCCCAGGTCTTCATCCAGGCGTTCGGGCTGAAGTTGAACCTGCCGTTCCTCCGCCGCGGCTTCACGCTGGAAACCGTCGTCGAACCAACCCCCTTGCCGGACAGCCGCGTCACCCTCACTAACGAACGTGACGCGCTGGGTGTTCCGCGGGTTAAACTCGATTGGCGGCTGGGTGAGCTGGAGAAACGGACCATCCGTCGGACGCAGGAAATCCTCGGACAGGAACTCGCCGCGATCGGGGCGGGCGAAGTGCTGGTCAATGCGCCGCGCGAAGGCGAACCCTGGCCCGATACGCTCGACGGATGCTGGCACCACATGGGGACAGCGCGCATGCACGCCGACCCGCGCAAAGGCGTGGTGGACAGCAACTGCCGCGTGCATGGTATGGGCAACCTGTTCATCGCCGGCAGCGCTGTCTTCCCAACCTGCGGATCGGATACCCCAACCATCAATATCGTTGCGCTCGCGCTTCGGCTTGCCGGTCACATCAAGGGCGAATTTCGCGCCGCCAGCATTCAATAACCAGCCAGGTCAAACGTCGGCCCCGCTTCGCGGACGATCAAATGAAACCGCGCACTGGACAATCGGCGCTGCGGCAGCGCATAGCACCGCGCCAAACGTCAGAGACGGTGTCCAGGAGCTCCACGCGTTAAACCATGATGTATTTCAGCCGCATGAAGGCCGCGCTCATCCTGGGCGTCTGCCTGATCGGCATGCTTTTGGGCGTGCCAAACCTGTTCCCTGCGCCAGCGGCCTGGATTCCCTGGCGTACCGTGCATCTGGGGCTCGACCTGCGGGGCGGCAGTTACCTGCTGCTGGAGGTCGACATGAAGGCGGTCCTGAAGGAGCGGCTGGATAGCCTGGCCGACGGTGTGCGCCAGGCGCTGCGCGGACCGCAGATCTTCTACCAGACGCTGGAGCCGCAGCCGGACCAGAACCGGGTGCTGCTGCGGCTGCGCGATGCCGCCAAATCCGACGCGGCGCTGGCCGCACTGCGCCCGCTGATCAGCCAGGATCCCTCCACCGGGCTGCCGGACATGGCGATCGGGTCCGATCCTGACGGCACCATCACATTGACCCTGTCCGCCACGGCATTGGCGGCGCGGGCAACCGGGGCGGTCGACCAGTCGATCGAGATCGTTCGCCGCCGCATCGATGAAACAGGCGTGGTCGATCCGCAGATCACCCGCCAGGGGCAGGGCCGGATCGTGGTGCAACTGCCGGGCGTGGGCGATCCGGACCGGATCAAGCAGTTGATCGGCAAGACCGCCCATATGACGTTCCGGCTGGTCGATGAAACCGCCAACCCGGCCGCGGGCGGGCCGCCGCCACCCGGCGACGACTTCCTCCAGCAGCAGGACCGGCCAGGCGAGAAGATCGCCGTACGCAAGCGAATCGACGTCGACGGCGCCGATCTGACCGACGCGCGGGCCGGAACCAGCCCCGAAACCGGCGACTGGGTGGTGAATTTCACCTTCAATTCAGTGGGTGCGCGACGCTTTGCCGATGTCAGCCGGGCCAATGTGAACCATCGGTTCGCCATTGTGCTGGATGACAAGGTGATCTCGGCGCCGGTCATCCGGGAAGCCATCACCGGCGGGCGCGGACAGATCAGCGGATCGTTCAACGCACAATCGGCCAATGACCTGGCGGTGCTGCTGCGCGCCGGCGCCCTGCCGGCACCGCTGACGGTGGTGGAGCAGCGCTCTGTGGGGCCGGAACTGGGTGAGGCGAGCATCCGGGCCGGCGCGATCTCACTGGCGGTGGGTTTCCTGTTCGTGATCGCGTTCATGGGCGTGTTCTACGGTCTGTTCGGATGGTTCGCGAACCTCGCCCTGGTGGTCAACCTGCTGCTGATGCTGGGGATCATGTCGCTGCTGCAGGCAACACTGACCTTGCCGGGCATGGCGGGGATCCTGTTGACCTTGGGAATGGCGGTGGATGCGAATATTCTCATCAACGAGCGTATCCGGGAGGAACAGCGGCTGGGACGACCGCCGCTATCGGCGCTGGAACACGGATTCTCGCGCGCCTACAGCACCATCTTCGACAGCAACGCAACGGCGTTCCTGGCGCATGTGATGTTGTTCGTGTTCGGATCAGGACCGGTGCGCGGCTTCGCGGTAACCATCACCGTCGGCATCGCCACGTCGCTGTTCACCGCCTGGATGCTGACGCGCCTGTTCGTTTCGCGCTGGTATACCGCCACGCGGCCGAAGCTGCTGCCGGTTTGAGGGATTTCGCCGATGTTCATCAAACCCCGCCTGCGCCTGGTGCGCGACAACACCCGCATCCAGTTCATGAAGGTCCGCTACACCGGCCTGATCATCTCGGCGGTCCTGTCGACCTTGTCGCTCGTTCTGTTCTTTTACCCGGGCCTGCATCTGGGCATCGACTTCTCGGGCGGCGTCGTGATGGAGGTGAAGACACCGGGGCCGGCTGACCTCAGCCAGATCCACACGGCGCTGCGGGAAGCCGGAATTCCGGACCAGGGGGTCCAGCGCTTCGGCGGCGACTCCGACGTGCTGATCCGGCTGGGGGCGGAGCCGACGGAGCAGGCCACCCAGGCTGCGGTGGCCAAGGTGCGGGGCGCGCTGGAAAAAGGCGTGCCGGGTACGACGATCCAGCGCACCGACGCGGTTGGCGCAAGCGTCTCGGCGGAGCTGTTCCGTAACGGGCTGCTGGCGCTGGGCATCAGCCTGCTGATGATCCTGGTGTATATCTGGTTCCGCTTCGAATGGCAGTTCGCCGTGGGTGCCGTCGTCACGCTGGTGCTGGACATCACCAAGACGATTGGCTTCCTGGCGCTGACGCGGATCGACTTCGACCTGGTCATGGTAGCGGCAATCCTGACGATCCTCGGCTACTCCACCAACGACAAGGTGGTCGTCTACGACCGGGTGCGCGAAAATCTGCGCAAATACAAGTCGATGCCGTTGCGTGAGCTGATCGACCTGTCGATCAACGAAACACTGAACCGCACCCTTGGCACGTCGATGACGGTGTTTCTGGCGAGCCTGCCGCTGGCGCTGTTCGGCGGCGAGTCGATCAGTGGGTTCGCCTGGGTGATGCTGTTCGGCATTGTGGTTGGCACGTCGTCCTCGATCGGCATCGCGGCACCCATCCTGCTTCTGCTGGGCGAGCACCGGCTGCGTCGGGACGCGACCGCACCGGCGCCTGCCAAAGCTGCGCCGGCCCCGCCAAGATGACGCTTCCCCGCCGGACAGTGCTCACTGGCGCTGCGGCGGTGGCAGGGGCGGCAACGATCCAGCGGGGCGCTGCAGCCCCGCCGCCGCGACCGAAACAGCCTTTGACCGTGTTGCTCGGCTTCCCGGAAGGCACCGCCGGCGACACGGCGGCGCGCACGTTCTTTGGCTTCCTGGCGAGGCGGGCGCCCAGCATCGACATCACGCTGACCAACCTGCCGGGTGAAGGCGGGCGGCGGATGCTGGCGGCGCTGGGTGAGGCGGCGCCAGACGCCTCGGTGATCGGTTGGGTGGTGACGCCGACCCTGCCGGCGCGGATGATCGATCACGATGAGCCCGCATTGGGTGAGCGCATCCGTCTGCTCGGGCAGATCGAGCGTGAGCCGATCGCGTTCGTCTCGCCATCCCGTGATCCGGCGAACTCCATCCAGGACATCATCCAGCGGGCCAGCGATGATGCCGGCGCCGTGCCGCTGGGGACACCGCCGGCCGGCAGTCCGCCGCACCTCGCGGCGCTGCGTTTGCAGGTGCTGGCGCAAACCCAGTTGAACATCGTGACCTTTCCGTCTTCCGAAGCAGCGCGCCAGGCCGTGCGCGCGGGTAATGTGTCCGCTGCGGCGTTGGGTCTGTCGGCGGTCATCGGCGACCTGCGCGACGCGGATCTCAGCGCGATCGGTATTGCCGCCCGGCGGCGTTTCGGTCTGCTGCCCGATACACCGGTCCTGGACGAGGGCGGCATTCCACTGTCGGCGTTTATCCGGCGCGGGATAGGGGTGCCGGCAGCCACCCCGCCGGACGCGTTGGCGCCCTTGCTGGAGGTGGTCCGAACAGCGGCCAGGGACACAGCCTTCGTCGAACAGGCCGAGGCAGACGGATACTACGCAGCCTGGGAGGAAGCGGCGGACTGGGTGACGCAGATGCAGACGGAGAAAGCGGAGCTGGCGAAGCTATGGGCGATCAATCCATGGCTGTCGTCGTCAGGCGGCTGAAACCCCCTTGCCATTGTGTGAAGCAAGGCAACGGAGCAATCACACCCACAGTGGGTAGAACCGCTCAATTGTTTCGATCCGCCTGAACTGCTCGCCGTGGATCCAGCCGGGCGATGTGGGCCGCCGTAGCCGCTGCCGGCCTTCCATTGCCATGGACTCCATCGCCACGGCACCGATCCTGGCGGTTACTTCCACAGCGCCCGCGAAGCCAGCTTCGCCCCCTCCACTAATGCGGCAAGCTTGGCCCACTGCACTTCCGGATGAACGCGGATCATGCTCCAGCCCTGCGCGAAACCACAGTCGGTGCTGGCGATGACATTCTCGCGGCCAACCATGGAAGCAAAGTTCCTGATGCGCATCGCGACCAGCTCTGGATGCTCGACCACATTGGTCTGATGGCTGATGACGCCGGAATAAGGATTTTCCCGTCCGGCAGCTTGGCGTCTTTCCACACCGTCCATTCGTGTTCGTGGCGCGGATTGGCCGCCTCGATCGAATAGGCCTGCGCGTTGATCTTCAGGATCAGGTCGACGATGTCCTTCAACGGCACGTCTGTGGTGTGCGGGGTGTTCATGCTGCCCCAGCACAGATGATAGCGCACCCGGTCCTCGGGGATGCCTCGCAGCGCGTGGTTGTAGGCTTCGATCTGCATCTCGGAGGCTCGGCGCAATTCTTCCCAGGTCGGATCGGGGTTGTCCGGCAGGACCTGGTTGCGCACCGGCATGCCGAGGTCGAGCTGCACGATGAAGCCCGCATCGACGATCGCCCGGTATTCCTCGTGCATCGCGTCGGCAAGTGCATACAGATAAGCGCTCTCGCTCGGATACACCTGATCGAGGTCGACATCGGCACGCGAAGGGGTCGCCGAGGGCATGAACGCCTCGACAAAGGATTGCCCCTCCAACGCGGCCTTGAAGTTGTCGATGTCGCGCTGCACCAGCGCCTGGCCCTGGTATTTGATCGGACCGGTGACGGAGCGAACATCGGGTGGTGCGGCGATGGCGGCGCGGATGATCTCGCTGGGGATCGACGGCGGCATCCACATGGGGATGTACATCGCATTGTACTGCTTCATGAAGCCCGGAAATTCCTCCGTCAGCTTCGGGTAGTTATTGGGCTTCGCGGTCCGCGGCGTCGGCCCCAGGCCAGCCAGTCGTTCCGAAACATAGCTACTGAATGTGGGTTTGGAGAACTCGCCATCACTCGGGATGTCGATGCCGATTTCAGCCTGCTTGCGCACCACCGCGGTCACGCCCGCCCGCACTTTCTCGCTGAACGCGGTCTGGTCCACCGGATTCCCGGCGACCGCGAGAAGAATATCCTCAAGCACGTCGGGCGGGCGGACCAGGCTGCCGACATGGGTCGTCAGGATTCGGTCGGTGCTGCGCTTCATCGTGTTCCTCCGCCTGCGCTTCCGTGCTTGCCGCCTCCGTCGTTGTCCCCGGAATGCGGTTGTTTCTTCGGGTCAAAGACTAGGTCGCGTAAAAGCCACTGTCAATTCGAAATATAATTTAAATAGAATCAACCTCACCATTGAATTAATGTGTAGGATATGATGAAACGAACCTCTCTCTGCAAGTATCCGGAATTCGGAAACAACCAGACAACAAAACAACCAAGATACCAAAGCCGGCTCACCGCCCCAAAACGACGTTGAAGGAGTTCCATGGCCGCCCGCACCGTGCCATGCTGGCTGCCAAATCGAACGAAAGGTCCGCCGCAATGGATATCTCGGGAAAGACGGCCATCGTCACCGGCGCAGCGTCGGGCATCGGTCTCGGCATCGCCACGGCACTCGCGGAGGCCGGGGCCAACGTGGTGATGGCCGATATCCAAAAAGATGCGGTCGAGCAAGCCGCGCACGGTCTTTCCGGCACCAACAAGCAGGTCATGCCGGTGCGGATCGATGTGACGCAGGAACAGTCCGTGCTGGATGCCTTGCACGACGCGGAACGCCACTTCGGCAAGCTTCATATCGCCTGCAACAATGCCGGCGTGCCCATGCACGGCACGAAACTGGTCGACCTGCCGGTCGGCGACTGGGGGTTTGTGATCGGGGTGAACATCTGGGGCATCATCCACGGCATCCGCCACTTCGTTCCCGCCATCCTGAAGCACGGCGAGGCGGGTCATATCGTCAACACCGCTTCGGTTGCCGGCTTCCAGAACCGCCGCGGGACCAATCAGGGTCCGTATTCCATGAGCAAATACGCCGCGCTCTCGCTGTCCGAGGCTCTGGAGCACGAATTGGAAGGCACCAATATCGGCGTTTCAGTGTTATGCCCCGGCCCGATCAACACCAACATCGCCCATGGTGCGCTCAACCGGCCGGACCACATGGGCGGCCCCCAGGTCCGCACCAGTGACGAGGCGACACTGGCCGAACGGCTCGCCACCACCGGCCTCGATCCCAAGACTGTCGGCGAGCGCGTTGTCGATGCCATCCGGACCAGGACCTTCTATGCCTTCGTCAGCGCCGTGCCGGCCGATCTCATCAAGGCGCGCCATCGCCGTATCGAGGATGCCCTGAATAGCCCATGGGTCACCCATTACTGAGCCGCCGAAAGGCGCGCGGGGTTGGCCCCATCTGCAATGTTATTCTGGTACTGAGCTGACCAATCCACGGTCCGACACCGCATCGCGTTGCTCCGATAACCTGCCTGCCCGCCGCCGGATCGCCAGCAAGGCAATGATGCTCAGCACCGCGCTCGCCATCAGGTAAAAGCTGGGCGACAGCGGGTCACCGGTTGCCGCGATCAACCACGTCGCGGCAAACGGGGCAAAGCCGCCAAACACCGTCACCGAGACGCTGTAGCTGAACGCAACGCCCACAGCGCGCAAATGCACCGGGAACTGTTCCGCCAGCAGCGCCGGCAGCACCCCGCTATATCCCGCCTTGATCAGGTTCAGCAGCCCGACGGCGAACATCGCCGTGCCCAGTGAGGGGTAGGCGACCATCAGCCAGAACGTCGGATAGGCGGCGATCGCGAACAGCCAGGCCATCACCAGCATGATGCGCGTCCGCGCCACCTTGTCGGACCAGTGCCCCGCGACAACCGAGAAGACGGCGAGCATGACACCGCCAAGCAGCGTCGCCGCAAACCCGGTATAGGCCGGCAAATGCAGCGTCTTGACCGCATAGGTCGGGATGTAGAGCAGCAGGTAATACGAACTGTTCGAGATGATCGATGCACCAAGCGCCAGCAGCAGCGGCACCGGATAATCGCGGAGCAACACGCCGATCGGTACCGCCGGGGGTTTGACGGCATCGAGGAACTCCGGCGTCTCGGCCATGCGCGAGCGAATGTAGAGGCCGACTGGTCCGACCAGCAGGCCGAACGCGTAGGGTATCCGCCATCCCCAGTCGAGCAGCTGCTGATGGGTCAGCAGCGTCGTTAAACCAAGGCCGAACAACGCCACGATAACGGAGATGATGCCGGTGCTCGACCACTGCCAGCTCGCGCTGTAGCCCTTCCGATCGCCGGCGTGTTCCACCAGGAAGGCGACCGCGCTGCCGAATTCGCCCCCGACCGAGAAGCCCTGAAGCAGCCGAGCCATCATGATGATGATTGGCGCCGCAATGCCGATCGTGGCATATCCGGGCGTGACCACCATCATCGTCGTGCCGATCATCATCAGCCCGATCGACAGGCTCAGCCCGGCCTTGCGTCCGGCGCGATCGGTATAGGTGCCGATGACCGCGGCCCCTAACGGACGCATCAGA
Source organism: Rhodopila sp. (assembly GCA_965200665.1). GTDB lineage: Bacteria > Pseudomonadota > Alphaproteobacteria > Acetobacterales > Acetobacteraceae > Rhodopila. Next base: position 3,427,487 of record OZ241370.1, read on the forward strand.
TAGGACAGGCTGAAGGCACCGAAGGTGATCAGCAGCGAGACAGTCGAATTGCCCGCCGGGAAGAAAACCTCGGCCAGCGTGGCGGCGAAATAGCCGTAAACCAGAAAGTCAAACCACTCCAGCATGTTGCCGATCGTCGCCGCGACGATCACCCTGCTCAGATGCGGCGTGGCGACCGCTGCCGGGTTGTCGGCCATCTGTCTGCCTCCCCTGTTCTTCGCCATCCATTCGCTTCCAACCAGCCAATTCGGTCAATGGCCGGCCTGTCCGTCACCTTCGTCGGGATCGTGCGCCGTGTTGATGCTACTGGCGCCGGCTACACCACCGCCTGTAGTATAAATCGTCGATCAACCGGTAGCAGGTCCACTATGTTTGACAAAACGACTGTTCTCGTGGTCGGCGCCGGGCCAACTGGCCTGTTGCTGGCAGCGGAACTTCTTCGCCGGAATGTCAATTGTCGTCTGATCGATGCGCATGAAGCACCCTTGCACTGGGATCGGGCGACGGTCGTACATCCCCGCTCACTGGAACTGTTTGAAGGGTTGGGCATCCTCGATCCATTACTGAGCGCTGGGGTTAAGCAACGGATTGCCCGCATCCACGCGCAGGGCGTCGTCCTCGGCGAAATCGACCTGTCGGACTGCGGCAGTCGCTACGGATTCAACATCGGCATCTCGGAGGAGGTTACCGAATCGATCCTGACCCAGTACCTCCATCGGCACGACGGCACCGTGCTCCGCGCATCCAGCCTGGTCGGACTGACGGACAACGCAGCCGGGATCCTCGCGACCATCCAACGGACAACACCTGAACGGAAAACCACGACGGAGCAGGTTCTTGCCCAATGGGTCGTTGGCTGCGACGGGCTTCACAGCACCTGCCGGGCCCTGAGCGGGATCGACATGCGCGGGCATGACATCGTCCAGCCCTGGGCCGTGTTCGACGCGACGCTGCAAGGCTGGCAGGATTCCTACGAGGCGAACTACGCCTATCTGGACGAGATCCCGGTGATCCTCACCGCACTTCCCGGCCGCAGATGGCGAGTATATCTGCGGCCGTCCTCACCCACTTCCGACCTGGTTGCCGACGCTTCATCCACCATCGGCCGCTATCTGCCGGCGTGCGGCTTTGACGGCATCGAAAACCCTGCTCGTTTTCAATGCCACACAAAAATCGCGACCCGGTTCCGCTCGGGTCGCGTCCTGCTGGCCGGCGACGCAGCCCATGTCTGTTCCCCCGCCCAGGGTCACGGGATGAACACCGGCCTGCAGGATGCGGTGAACCTGGCCTGGAAGCTGGCGCTGGTTTGTCATGGCGTATGCGACCCGGTGCTGCTGGACAGCTACGAAGCCGAACGCCAGCCGGTGGCCGAACTTGTGACCGCGTCGGGGGACGCTGTCGAACAGGCACAGATGTTAACCGATCCGGCCGCGCGACAGGCCCGCGACGAAACGCTTCGGGCGGTCTTCGCGGATGCCAATTCACGCCACCACGAGGCGGTCGCGGAGGCCGAACTCGACATCGATTATGCCGGCTCACCCATCGTGATGGGGGACAGGCATCAAGCGCTTGCACCGGGCCAACGCCTGCCGGATACGATCAAGGTTTGCCTGGCCGACGGGGGCTCCTGCATGCTGCATGAGCTGACCAATCGCGCCGGCCATACCGCCCTGCTCGTCGGCCCAATGCTTGATGCCGCGGCGCTCCTGCACATCGAAAACCTGATCCGCGCTCAGGGCCTCGTTTCAGCTATCATTGAGGAACTCGTCGTGATTGGGGGCAGCTTCACCGGTTCCTATCCGCATGCCCAAATCGCGCCGGCAATGGCCGCTCAATTGGGGATCGAGAGGATCTGTCTTTTCATCGTCCGGCCCGACGGGCATATCGGCCTGCGGTCCGACAGCGATCCTGTCGCCGCCCTGACACAGTACCGACAATTATTGATGGCGAAGTAAACCCGCTCCATCGTCGCCACATGGTTCAGACCCCGGCTGCCCTGCAACCACGGTTGCCGACCTTGAAATCCCGCAACCCGCAGCCAGTCGGCCGCAGCCAGTCGGCCCCCCGACGGTCTGTCGCTGTTACCCCTGAGGCATCCTGAACACAGCCGGATCAACAAATCGCCGCAGCACGTTGGTCGCGATCCGGCAGACATTGTTGTCGAACCCATTCCAGCCCAGCGATCCGGCAAAGGCGATCGAACCGGTGGACCAGACCGCACCGCCACCTGGGGTCTCGAAGAACACCATATCGGCATGGATCTCCGGGTTGAGCAGCGCGTCGCTGGCGCCATGCGGGATCAGCAGCTCCTCCGGCACGATCTCATAGGTGTTGGAGTGGTTCTCGCTGCGGCCAATGACCAGCGCATGTGCCGGCGTGCCCAGACGAACATCCGCCGAGTCGATCTCGAGGCCGGCGGCACCGCCCTGCAGCAGGCCGAAATCACCGATCAACGTGTCATCAATTCCGGCGAACGCCCAGGCGATGCGCGGGTCTGCCGCTTCCGGCCGACGCCGGTAGTAGCTGCAGTGATCGAAACCCTGGCTGATGAAACCAACCCCGGCCAGGTATTGCGGCGCCCGCCCGTTCGCCCGCCACAAGCCGCCGTATTCACCGGAAAAACTGTGGTGATACTCGCCAGGCAGGGCGTTCCAGGCGCGCAGCCCGCCCTCCGCCCGGCGAACCTCGATCACGCCCTCGCGCGTCGGATGATGGGCGATGCGCCAGTAAAAGCCGTTGCCGCCCATATACATGAAGCGGCCACCCTGGCGTAGATACGCCTGCATGGCGTCCAGCATCGCGAGCGAATCGTATTCGGGATGCGACCCGGTCAGCACAACCTGATAGGGCCGCAGCAGGTCCAGGCCCTCGCGATGCAGGTCCTCCTCGGTGATGACGTCGTAGTCGCCGCCGAGGTGCTCCAGCCAGTCGATGATGAACAGATCAAGGTTGAAATTCCAGTGCCGCCCGGTCGGCCGGAAATTCACCACCGGCCGGTTGCGGCTGGAATAGGCGACGCCGCTGCCGTCCGAGTGGCGATCATAGGTCGACAACCCCATCGTCGTGTCGGTCACCAGCAATTCGTCGATCGCATCCATGAACATCAGCCGGCCTTGCGTCCGCTCCGTCGCCAGTGACATGAACCGGCCGCGATTGTTCAGATACACCGTGTAGGTCGCCGTCGACGCCAGGAAGGCCACCTTGGACGCGGCGGTTCCACGCGGCGGGCGGACGAAGAACGGCATCCAGTAGTCGAACCCACCCGAGTCCAGCCGCACGGCATAGACGCCGGAGCGCAGCCCAGCCGGAATCGTATACGAAAAATCCGCTTCCCAGCACGCGTCCACCAGATCGTCGTCATGGAAATGGATGGCGCCATACTGGTCCGGTGCCTGCCGCCAGTCGCTGAATTCCCCGGTCCAGTTGTGCCCGCGCATCGCCCGTGTCGGCTGGTTGACGATCACCCCGTGCAACCGATTCGGGCCGATGTCGACGATCGTGTCGCTGCTGGTGTCGCGGCTGAAGTCCCACGCGCCCAGCACGTCCACTGCCTCCGGCAGCATCCCGCCGCCCGCCACCGCTGCAATCTCCGCGGCATCGAGCACCCGGCCAACCAGCCGAGGCCGATCGATGCGGCCGTTGAAATGCCGTGTGAACGCCAGCCCGCCCCAGCACGACGGCCCCGCCGCCGGACCCGCCTGCCAGGCGCCGAACGTCAGCGGCCCGCGGTGTCTGATCTCGCCTGTCGCAGCCCGGCCGCTGACCGTCACCGCTCGTTGCGCATGAAACCCATTCCCCGGCACCGGCGCCTGCGACAGCGTCAACGCACCCGTCGCCCCGTCCACCGTGCCGGCAACACGATACCAGCGCTCAGCCAGCAGGGGCACGTTGGTCGCCAGCGACGCCGAACCCGCACGCAGCACCAGCCCGCCTGCCTCATCGAGTTCCAGCCCGCAACCCGTCCGGCTCGCCTCGCACCACGTCCCCATGATCGCCTGGCGGCCGCGCCCCGGCGTCGTTGGCCACACATAGGCGACCATCGTCACGCCCGCCGAACCGGACAGCACAGGATGGTCCGGCACAACCCCAAGCGAGCCGATCGGGATCGACTGGATTCGGCCGGGATAGGTCCCATTGCAGGGCGCATCCACCGGTTCCGGTGCAAACGGCGTCGCCAGCGGCCCCGCATCCGGCTGCTTTAGCCTGACCACACGCGCCTCATAATCTCCGCCATCCAGCGCGCTGACCATGAAGCGGATCGTATCGCCGGGCGCGACGCTCCAGCGATCGGCGTAACCCATGATGCGGCCCATCAGCGGGCACCTTCCAGAAACCGGCTCATGGGATCGACAACGCCTCGCCGGCCAGCTCGGCCCAGCGCAGCTTGAACACGTGCCATTCGGCTTCCTTCAGATCGGTGAACACCATGTTCGTCCGCTGCGGCGGATGACGCCCGGTCGGATCCAGCAAGCCCAGCGTCCAGCGCGCATTGGCCTCATCGATGAACAGCATGTGGAACGGCTTGTCCGTCGGCCGGCGCATCAGGTTCAGCAGGTATTGCAGGTCCGGACTGTGCACGCCGAACGGGCTCGCACGAAACTCCCGCGCCAGGTCCAGACGCGATTTGTCGAACGCGAACATCAACAACCTTCCCATCGCTGTGGCATCAGGGATCCTCCGCCAGCCGACACACACAGCCAGTCATGTGCCCGGACCCCATGTCGCGCAAGAGTGCGCGGCCCGGTTCTTGCTCCCCAGGCACCATCGTATCGATCGCAAAGGAGATCCGGCCATGCCGCCAACCCTGGAAACCGAAACGCTGGACTTCTTGCTGGCCGATGCCGGGCTGAAAATCAGTGACGCCCAGAAATCCGACCTGTGCAGCATTTATGGGCAGCTGGTCGCGATGAAGGCACGCGTGCGCCAGAAACGGGGCCGCATGGCCGAACTTGCGCACACCTACGGATTCGCCGAGGAGGACCTCGCATGACTGCCGCAATCCCCACGATCGCTGAAGCCGCGAAACTGATCGCCGCCCGCAAGCTATCCCCGGTTGAACTGACCCAGGCCTGCCTGGATCGGGTCTCGGCGCTGGACGGCACGCTGCACGCATTCGTCCTGCCGACGCCGGAGCGGGCAATGGCCGACGCCAGGACAGCCGAGGCCGCGATCATGAAGGATGGACCCAGCGGGCCGATGCACGGCATCCCGATCGGCCTGAAGGACATCGTGGACACCGCGGGTATTCCCACGACCTGCCAGTCCCGCATCCTGCAGGACAATGTACCGTCCGCCGACGCCACCTGTGCGGCCAGACTCGCTGCGGCCGGCACCGTGCTGATGGGCAAGCTGACGACGCACGAATTCGCCGATGGCGGCCCCTCGTTCGACCTGCCGATGCCACCGGCGCGCAACCCCTGGAACCCCGACCATTTCACCGCCGGATCATCGAGCGGCACCGGCGCCGCGGTTGCCGCGGGGATGATCCTGTGCGGCATCGGCACCGATACCGGCGGCTCGATCCGCGGCCCGGCCGCGTTGTGCGGCATTGCCGGTATCAAGCCGACCTATGGCCTGGTCTCACGCGCCGGTGTCGCGCCGGCCGCCTTTAGCCTCGACCATATCGGCCCGATGGCCTGGACCGCCGAAGATTGCGCCATCATGCTGCAGGTGCTGGCGGGGCACGACCCCAAGGACCCAGCCTCAGCCGATCGCGCAGTCCCAGACTACACCGGGCTCATCGGCTCCAGCCTGCGCGGCACGCGGATCGGCGTCATCCGCCACTTCCACGAAGACGACCACAAGGTTCATCCCGCGACGCAGGCAGGCATCGACAACGCCCTGATGGTGCTGCGCGACCTCGGCGCCGAGGTCAGCGACGTCACAGTGTCGCCATTGCAGGATTGGCACGCCTGCGGCTCGCTGATCTCCATTACGGAGCGCGCGGCGGCGTACGAGGAATGGGCGCGGGACCGCTTCAGTGAGTTCAGCGAACGCGTGCAGCGCCGACTCATGCTGGGGGCATTGGTCACCGGGGTCGATTACGTCCAGGCGGTCCGTCGCCGGCGCGAACTTCGTGCCGAACTGCAAGCGGCAATGACGAACCTTGATGTGGTTGTCACCGCCGGTGCGCCGGATGAGGCAGCGAAGATGGAAGGGGTGTCGCGCTGGGACCTGTTCGACAAACCGAACTTCACCATGCCATTCAACGTCTCCGGCTATCCGGCGATCTGCGTCTGCTCGGGGTTCGGGCCCCAGGGGCTGCCGGTGTCATTGCAGATCGTCGGTAAACCGTTCCGGGAAGCGAAGGTCTTCCAGGTGGCGGACGCCTTCGAAAAGGCTACCGACTTTCGCGCCAGGCGTCCTGCAATGCCCGGATAACCGGCGCCTGCCATAGCGACACTGCTTGTGGCGCCGGCGGTCTTGTCACCCCGCGAAGCGACCAGCCACGACACCGCATCACCCGCAATGGCGGCCGACGAAAAACTCGCTATAGTCGAATGGGATCAACGACCGGTTTGCCAACGGCATCCGACACCACCGGTTTTCAATCCTGCCGCGCCTCGGCTAGCGTCCAGGCGACCATGGGAGTCAGTAATGAGTTTTTCGGATTTCTTCGCCAAGGGCGTTGCGGTTGTCGGTGGCTCCGCACTGCTGCTGCGGCGCATGACCGGCGGCACGCCTGAGCCGGCCTGGGGCACCGCACCAGCCATTCCGGCGCCCCGGCCGCAGGGCGCGATCCCCACGCTGAAAATGCCGACGGCGAAAGGCTGGGACCGCGACCACAAGCCCATCACCGCGCCGGGGCTCAAGGTCAACGCCTTCGCCACCGGCCTGCTGCATCCTCGCTGGATCCAGGTGCTGCCCAACGGTGACGTGCTCGTCGCCGAAGCCACCAACGTTCCGCGCACCGCCATGCGCAACATCTTCGACTACGCCATGGTCAGCACCATGCGCCGGGCCGGCGCCGTGGGTGTCAGCGCCAATCGGATCACCCTGCTGCGCGACCAGGACGGTGACGGCGTGGCGGAGGTCAGGCACGTATTCATGGATGGATTGAACCAGCCGTTCGGCATGGCGCTGCTGGGCGACACGTTCTACGTCGGCAACACCGACGGCATCGTCGCATTCCCATACGTCCCAGGCGCCACTAGCATCACCGCGCCCGGCCGCAAGCTGGTCGACTTCAAGCCGGGCGGGCACTGGACCCGCAGCCTGCTGCCGAACCTGGACGGGACCAAGCTCTACGCCGGTGTCGGCTCCTCCAGCAACATCGGTGAGAACGGCATGGACCTGGAGGAGGGCAGGGCGGCGATCTACGAGCTCGACATCGCGACCGGCACCAGCCGGATCTTCGCCGGCGGGCTGCGCAACGCCGTGGGCCTGGCCTGGGAACCGACCTCCGGCGCGCTGTGGACCGTGGTCAATGAACGCGATGGCCTGGGTGACGAGACGCCGCCGGATTATCTGACATCCGTGCAGGATGGCGGCTTCTACGGCTGGCCGTACTGCTATTGGGGCCAGACCGTCGACGACCGGGTGCCGCAGAATGCCGCGCTGGTGGCAAAGGCGCTGACCCCTGACTACGCCCTCGGCGGCCATACCGCATCGCTCGGTCTGTGCTGGCTCCCGGCTGGTACGCTGCCGGGGTTCCCCGACGGCATGGCGATCGGCCAGCACGGCTCCTGGAACCGCAGCAAACTCAGCGGCTACAAACTGGTCTTCGTGCCGTTTGCCAACGGCAAGCCGTCCGGACCGTCACGCGAGATCCTGTCGGGATTCCTTTCCCCGGACGAACGCGAATCCTACGGCCGTCCGGTCGGCGTGGCGATTGGCCCGGACGGATCGGTGCTGATGGCCGACGACGTCGGGGACGTAATCTGGCGGGTGACGGGGAACTGATCCCAATGCGGCGACCCCACTGCGGCGACCCCAACCCGGCTACCGGTGTGGTGTCCCGCCCGCCGCATCCTGGCGCGCTTTCGTCAGCGACAGCGGGACCACCACACCGATTGCGATCGCCATGGTCAGCAGCCCGGTCGCCACGCTCAGCGACAGGGTTTCCGCGACCAGTGGCGCGGGAGCAGCGCTACCCGATTGCAGGATTCGCAGGCAGCCAATCGCGGCGCGAAATCCGTAGGACCCAGGGATCATCGCCAGGACCGCGGGAAACACGAAGGTTGCCGCCGGTGCGCGGAAGACCCGCGCCAGGTAATGGCTCAGCACCCCGCCCGCCGCGGCGGCCAGCAAGGTCGCGGGCACGATGTCGAGGCCCGCGTTCAGCAGCGCCGTGCGCAACGGGTGGCTGACCAGCCCGCACACGGCGCACACCCAGGCCAGGCGCATCGGCACGTTGAACAGCAGCGCAAATCCCACGGCGGCAACGGCGGAAAATGCCGCATCCGCCAGCAGTGGCTGGAACGCCGTGCGTTCATCCACCGGAAGATCGACCCCGGTGGCAACCGCAGCGCAGAACAGGCCGAGTGCGATCATCAGCACGATGATCGACGAGGTCGCGAGCCGCGCCAGTCCGATCGTCACGTGGTTCTGCACCACGTCGCGCACGCCGTTGATCAGCGGGACGCCGGGAACCACGATCATCCCCGGCGCCACCAGGCACAGCGCCGGCATCATCGTGCTGACCAGCCGTGTGCCCATGCCCCCAATGAAGCCGCCGACGAACGCGACGACGAAGGCGGCCAGGAATGGGTTGAACTGGCGATAACCGAGCTCCTGGCGCACCAGCGTGCCGCCGGTACCGGCGAGGAATGACAGTACGAAGGCAGTCCAGTCGCCGCCAAGTAGTTTCGCCAGGCAGGCCGCGGTCAGCCCAAGGCCGATCGCCGCCGGCACCCGTGGATAGGCGTGGACCTCCTGGCCTACTTGCGCCAGCCGTTCCGACATCGCCGCGGGCGTCAGCCGGCCATCCAGTGCCTGGTCGACAATGCGGTTGAGCGCATGGATCACACCCAGGTTGACCGCCATGCCCGGCAGGTGGTCGCCGGTCTTGGTGCGGAATCCCCCGTCCAGGATCAACGTTAGCAGCAGCGCTTCATAGGTGACGATCAGCCGCGCCTCGCAGCCAAACACAACCGCAAGCCGGCAAACCGTACAATGCACCTCGTCCGTCGTCGCACCGTTGGCCAGCAGCAGCCGGCCGATTTCGAGCAGCGGATGCTCGATGATCTCAAGCCTGCGGTCAGGCTCTGCGTGGACATCCCGCATTTCAGCGCCAACGGCCCCGGTCGCGATCATCGGGCTAGAAAGCCCCCATGTCGCGTAACTCCCGGCTCAGCTGCTGCACCGCGCGGCTGCCGAACGCCACATGCAGACGGCGGCGAAAGATGATGGCAAGCCAGTCCGGCCGCTCGCGCAGCACCCCTTCCTCGATCAGCCGGTCTGCCTCCTGCGCAACCGCCGCATTGATATTCTGGACGATGTCGTCGCACAGCTCCCGCCCGGCGAACGCCTTGACGCAGGCGTTCAGGCGCGCCGTGGCAAGAACCTCCCGGTCGCTGACCGTGGCCTTGGTGTCGAACAGCAGCTTCTGCAAATCCGTCATGGCACCGAATCCCACCCGAACCCTGCAACCGCCATGGTGCGGTGGGCAAGGCCTGAAGTCGATGATATTTACCGTCGGCTACGGCAGCGTGACCTTCCATTGGCCGTCCGTCACCGGGTCATGCGCCCAATGGTGTCGACAAGCTCCACGACCTTCTGGCGCTGGTCGTGGATGTCGCCGGAGGTGAAGGCGTCCGTAACGCAGTGGGAGACGTGGTCGCGCAGGATCTCGGCTTCCACCTTGTGCAACGCGGCCCGGACCGCGGCGACCTGGGTCAGCACGTCGACACAGTATCGATCCTCGTCGACCATCCGCCGCAGCCCCCCAACCTGGCCCTCGATGCGCTTGAGGCGAGCGGACACGGATTTTTTCGCGGCTTGATGCATGGCTTGATACCCTACCCGGTAGGGGTATATGAGGTCAAGCAGATCACGGTCAGGAGAAGGCTGGATGAACGACCCCCGCCCGGTGGCGAGCCCCGAACACGACCCGCACGGCCATACCCCGGCTGCCACGGCCGACGACGCGGTCCGCGTCACCGACCCGGTGTGCGGCATGAAGGTGGATCCGGCCACGTCCAGGCACCGGTTCGACCATGGCGGCCAGACATTTCATTTCTGCTGCGCCGGATGCCGCACGAAGTTCGCCGCCGACCCGGCAAATTACCTCACGCCGCCCGCCGCCCGTCCTGCCCCGGCCACCAACGAGAGCGCCGTCCACACCTGCCCGATGCATCCCGAGATCCGCCAGCCTGGCCCGGGAAGCTGCCCGATCTGCGGCATGGCGCTGGAACCGCTGCAGGTCAGCCTGGAGGTGACGCCGAACCATGAGCTGCTGGACATGCAGCGCCGGTTTTGGGTCGCCCTGGTGCTGGCGCTTCCGGTCTTCGTGCTGGAAATGGGCGGCCATGTTCCGGGCCTGGGCCTGCACCGCCTCATATCGCCGACGGCGTCGACCTGGATTCAGTTCGCCCTGTCGACCCCCGTCGTCCTGTGGGCGGGATGGCCGTTCTTCCAGCGCGGCTGGGCCTCGCTCGTCAGCCGCCACCTCAACATGTTCACCCTGATCTCGCTGGGAACCGGTGCGGCCTACCTCTACAGCCTGCTCGCGACGTTTGCGCCCAACCTCTTCCCGGCAGGCTTCCGCGGCATGGACGGCACCGTTGCCGTCTACTACGAGGCCGCCGCCGTGATCACCGTCCTCGTGCTGCTCGGTCAGGTCCTCGAACTGCGCGCCCGCGAGCAGACCGGCGGTGCCATCCGCGCTTTGCTGAACCTCGCCCCCAAGACCGCTCGTCGGCTGCGCGACCACGACAATGAGGAGGAAATACCCGTCGCGGACGTTGCCCTCGGCGATCGTCTGCGCATTCGGCCCGGCGACGGGATCCCGGTGGACGGCATCGTGCTGGAAGGAACAAGCGCCGTTGACGAGTCCATGGTCACCGGCGAATCGATGCCGTCGGCCAAGCGGGCAGGGGCCAGGCTGATCGGCGGCACCGTAAACGGCACCGGGTCCCTGGTCATGCGCGCCGAAAACATCGGTGCCGACACCATGCTGTCACGTATCGTCGCCATGGTGGCCGAGGCACAGCGAAGCCGCGCGCCGATCCAGCGCCTCGCCGACACCGTCGCCGGCTGGTTCGTGCCCGCCGTGCTGACCGTCGCCGTGCTCGCCTTTGCCGGCTGGTCGCTGTGGGGGCCGCCGCCAGCGCTGTCCTACGCCCTGATCGCCGCCGTCTCGGTGGTCATCATCGCCTGCCCATGTGCGCTGGGCCTGGCAACGCCGATGTCGATCGGGGTTGGTGTCGGCAAAGGCGCCGGCATCGGCGTGCTGATCAAATCCGCCGAAGCGCTGGAACGCATGGAGCAGGTCGACACGCTCGTCGTCGACAAGACCGGCACGCTGACTGAAGGAAAGCCCAAGGTCACGTCGGTTGTGGTCGCACCCGGCATCACCGAGGCTGACCTTCTCGGCATGGCGGCGAGCCTGGAGCGCCTGAGTGAGCACCCGCTGGCAGCGGCGATCGTGATATCGGCGAAGGCGTCGAAGGCGCCGGTCCCGGACGTCGTCGATTTCGCGTCCGCCACCGGCAAGGGTGTCACCGGCACCGTGGCCGGCCGCGCCGTCGCCTTGGGCAACGCCGGTCTCATGCAGCAGGTCGGCGTGGACATTGGTGATCTTGCCGCCACCGCGGACGCGCTGCGGGCCGATGGGGCAACCGCTCTGTTCGTTGCCATCGCCGGCCGGCCGGCTGGCGTCATCGCCATCGCCGACCCGGTGAAGCCGACCACCCAGGCAGCCATCGACGCGCTGAAGGCCGACGGCGTTCACGTCGTCATGCTGACCGGCGACAACATGACCACCGCCCAGGCCGTCGCCCGCCGGCTCGGAATCGATACGGTCCACGCGGATGTGCTGCCGGCCGACAAGCACCGCATCGTCGCCGAGCTAAAAGCGGCCGGCAAGGTCGTGGCGATGGCAGGCGATGGTGTGAATGACGCTCCGGCGTTGGCCGAAGCCGATGTCGGCATCGCGATGGGCACCGGCACCGAGGTCGCTATCCAAAGCGCCGGGATCACTTTGGTAAAGGGCGACCTTGCAGGCATCGTGCGCGCCAGGACGCTCAGCCGCATGACAATGCGCAACATCCGCCAGAATCTGGTGTTCGCATTCCTTTACAACGCGTTGGGCATACCCGTCGCCGCCGGAGTGCTGTACCCGATCCTTGGTATCCTGCTCAGCCCGGTCGTCGCCGCCCTGGCCATGTCCCTCAGTTCGGTATCCGTCATCGCCAACGCCCTGCGCCTGCGCGCTTTTCGGCTATGACACGCTTTACCGCAACGCAGGTGCAACCTAGCGGCCCAGCCTCGATGGCCCCGGTGCCTTGCAACAAGCAGCTCCAACAACACGCAGACCGCTCGATCCCCTACACGTCGAGATTGGCCACCTTCAGCGCATTCCCCACGATGAAGTCCCGTCGCGGCTCGACCACATCGCCCATCAGCGTACTGAACACCTCGGCCGCATCCTCGGAATCACCCACCTTGACCTGCAGCAGGGTACGGATCGACGGGTCCAGCGTGGTCTGCCACAACTGGTCGGGGTTCATCTCGCCCAGCCCCTTGAACCGCTGCACCGACAGGCCGCGGCGGCCATGCGCGATGATCCGGTCATAGGCCGTCGCGGGGCCGGCCACTGTCGGTTCCTGCGAGTCCAGTTTCAGCTTGGCCGGCTCACTGAACCGCTGCGCGAACGCTGCGGCGCGTTCGGCGAGCCAGCGGGCTTCGGCACTGCGCAGCGCCGACGGTTCCAGCGCGTAGCGTTCGGCAACGCCGCGGACGGTGCGCGACAGCGTCAGGCCGTTATCGGCGCTGACCACCCAGCCCTGTTCCGTCGGCAGCGATACCGCGTTCAGCCGTGAGGCAAATTCCGGCGCCGCCGCGGTGGCGCGAACCGCATCAGGGGTCAGCACGCCGGCGATCGCCGCCTGCTCCAGCAGCGCCACCGGAATGACCGAGGACAGCCGCTTCAGGTTGTTGCCGGCTTCACGCAGCAGGTTGACCTCACGGCGCAGGTCTTCCTTCTCGTGCGCGTCACCGTTAGCGTAGGTCAGCCGCGCATCCGCCAAAGCCTTGTCGAGAAGAAACGATTCCAGCGCGTTATCGTCCTTCAAATACCGTTCGTCATTGCCGCGCTTGGCTCTGTAGAGCGGCGGCTGGGCGATATACAGATGCCCGCGTTCGATCAGCTCGCGCATCTGACGGAAGAAGAACGTCAGCAACAATGTACGGATATGGGACCCGTCCACGTCGGCGTCCGTCATGATGACGATGCGGTGGTAGCGCAGCTTGCCGGCGTCGAAGCCGCCCTGTTCAACCGCTCCCGGCCCGATCCCGGTGCCCAGCGCGGTGATCAGCGTGCCGATTTCCTGCGAACCCAGCATCCGGTCAAACCGGGCGCGCTCGACATTGAGGATCTTGCCCTTCAGCGGCAGGATCGCCTGGAACTTCCTGTCGCGCCCCTGCTTTGCCGACCCGCCCGCGCTGTCACCCTCGACGATGAAGATCTCGCACTTGGCGGGGTCGCGTTCCTGGCAGTCGGCAAGCTTGCCCGGCAGCGTGGAGACATCCAGCACGCCCTTGCGACGGGTCAGTTCGCGCGCCTTGCGGGCCGCCTCGCGAGCCGCCGCGGCATCCATCACCTTCTGGATGATGCCCTTGGCCTCTTTCGGATGGGTCTCGAACCAATGCGACACCGCATCCGCCACCGCCGCCTGCACCACCGGCTGAACTTCCGACGAAACCAGTTTGTCCTTGGTCTGTGACGAAAATTTCGGGTCCGGAACCTTCACCGACAACACCGCGGTCATGCCTTCGCGCATGTCCTCGCCGACAAGTTCCAGCGAATCCTTCTTGCCCATGCTCTGGGCGTATTTCGTCACCACCCGGGTCAGCGCCTGGCGGAAACCGGCCAGGTGCGATCCGCCGTCACGCTGTGGAATATTATTCGTGAAACACAACATCGTCTCGTGGAAACTGTCGTTCCACGACAGCGCGAACTCGGCTCGAATGCCCTGCGCGTCATCAGACGTGCGCAGGCTGATCGGCGGCGTGAACACCGCGTTTTTCGATCGGTCCAGCCACTCCACGAACGCCACCAACCCGCCATCGTAGCGCATGGTCGTTTCCACCGCCGGCGTATGCCGCTCATCGCGCAATACGATGGTCATGCCGGAGTTCAGGAACGCCAGTTCGCGCAGCCGGCGTTCCAGCAGCGTATAGTCAAATTCAGTCTTGGTGAACGTTCCGGGGCTGGCCTTGAACGTCACCTCGGTGCCGCTGCCGCGGTCGGCGGGGCCGACGATTTCCAGCGGCCCGTCCGGCTCGCCGTGCTGGAACCGGATGCGGTGCTCCTGGCCATGGCGCCAGATCCGCACCTCCATCCATTCCGACAACGCGTTCACCACCGCCGCACCCACGCCGTGCAAGCCGCCCGACACCTTGTAGGAGTTCTGGTTGAACTTGCCGCCCGCATGCAGCCGCGTCAGCACGACCTCCGCCGCGGAGACACCTTCCTCCACGTGCATATCGGTCGGAATGCCGCGGCCGTCGTCGCGCACCGTGACGCTGCCGTCGCCGTTCAGCGTCATCTCAACGTGCGAGGCGAACCCGGCCTGAACCTCGTCCACCGCGTTATCGATGATCTCGAACGCCATGTGATGCAGCCCGGAGCCGTCATCGGTATCCCCGATATACATGCCCGGGCGGCGGCGCACGGCATCGAGGCCCTTGAGGACCGAGATCGAGGCGGCGTCATACGCATCGGGATCAGAATCGGGGGGCGGCGCGGCGTTGTCAGACATGCCGGGGAACGACTCCATGCGGTAAGTGGGTGTACCTTAGATATATAGCATCTGGCAGCGCCGGGGGACAGAGGAAGTGCGCCTTAGGGGCGAAGAAATCGGCTGTCAGGGCGAAGTTCGCCCTCGTCAACGGCGAATGCTTCGGCGTGTTTAGCCAGCGGCAGGAATGTGTCGCCATCAGTGCCGGTGATGATGGTCTGGGCCGGTGACGCTGCCAGAACGTTCCATAGCGCTTCACGGCGGTCGGCGTCCAGATGCACGGCCGGTTCGTCCAGCAACAACAACGGGGCAAAGCCACGCGCCGAGGCAATCAGTCCGGCATGCGCCAGGATGGTCCCGATCAGCAAAGCCTTCTGCTGCCCCGTGCTGGCCAGCGCGGCGGTGGTCCCGCTGCCGAAATCGGTCAGCATCATGTCGGTCCGGTGAGCGCCCAGCGCGGTGTTGCCGGCCGCCGCGTCCCGTGCCCGGCCGGCGTGAAGTTCGGCCCGCAGCCAGTCCTCCACCGCGAGGGCGGGTTCACTGGCCAGGCGTTCGGCAATCGGGCAGTCCAGGTCGATGCGGGCCTGCGGGAAGTCGCCGCGGCCGGCCTCGACCTCGGCATTCAGCCGCGTCACCAGGCCCAGGCGCGCCGCCGAGGCAGCGACGGCATGGCGGGCGATGGCGTCTTCCAGACCCGTCAGCCAGGACGGGTCCGCCCGACCTTCCGCAAGCAGCCGGTTGCGGCTATGGACCGCGCTATCGTGCTGCGCCATTTCCCGCGCATGCCCGGGTTCGAGCGCCCACACCAGACGATCGAGAAACCGCCGCCGGCCGGACAGGCCTTCCTGGAACAACCGGTCCATCTGCGGCGTCAGCCACACCGCGGCGACCAGCCGGGCGATGTCGGCTTGGGTTCGGGGCGCCGCACCATCTAGGCGGAACACCCGGCGATCGGCTTGCTTCTCGCTACCCGTGCCGATCGTGGCCTCGCCTTCCGCGGTGTCCAGCCGCGCCGCGACCGCCCAGCCGCCGGGACCGCCATGCCGCGCCAGGTCCGCGTTGCGCGCGCCGCGCAAGCCGCGCCCGGGAACCAGCAGCGACAACGCCTCCAGCAGGTTGGTCTTGCCGCTGCCGTTCGGCCCGGACAGCACACCGATCCGCGCCGCCGGCCGCCAGCTCAGCGCGGGGTAGCTGCGGAAGTCGGTCAGCGTGAGGCGGATCAGGCGGAGCACTCTCGCAAGATGGCGATATCCCGCCCCGCCGTGAAGGTCAGGTCTGACCGGCCGACGCATCCGGCGCGACACCGCACGCCCGCACCGGGCGCATGCCGCGATGGATGCGACGCAAGTTGGCCAATGCAGGCTGATGGCGCGTGCCATCAGCCGCAGGCACCGTCAGGTCATGGCGTGCGGTGCGCCAGGTCGCCGGGTCGCTACACCGTCACCGACAATGCCGGTACCAGCACCTCCCGCACCGGCGTGAAGCGCAAGCCCAGCGCCTGGGCGACGGCGATGTGGGTGACCCGTGCAGCGTCGATGTTCAGCCCTTCGGCCAGATGAGGATCGTCCAGCATCGCCTGCCGCCAGCCCTTGCCGGCAAGCGCCAGCACGAACGGCAGCGTGGCATTGGCCAGCGCGTGGGTGGAGGTCCGCGCAACCGCACCCGGCATGTTGGTCACGCAGTAATGGACGACGCCCTGCTCCACGTAGGTGGGTGCCGAGTGGGTTGTCGGACGGCTGGTCTCGAAGCAGCCACCCTGGTCGATTGCGATGTCCACCAGTACCGACCCGGGACGCATGCGGCCGACCATGTCGCGGGTGACCAGCTTCGGTGCGGCCGCACCCGGCACCAGCACGGCCCCGATGACCAAATCGGCCGCCAGCACCGCGTGCTCGATCGCCGCGGTGGTGGCGAACAGCGTCGTTGCCCTCGGGCCGAACTGCAGGTCGAGTTCCTTCAGCCGCGGCAGCGACTTGTCGATGATGGTGACGCTGGCCTCCAGGCCCACCGCCATGCGGGCGGCATTGGTGCCGGACACGCCACCACCCAGCACCACCACCTTGGCCGGCGGCACCCCAGGCACCCCACCGAGCAGGATGCCGGCACCGCCTTGCTCACGCTCCAGGCAATGCGCCCCGACCTGCACGGACATCCGGCCGGCGACCTCGCTCATCGGGGCGAGCAGGGGCAGGGCGCCGGCGCGGTCGGTCACGGTTTCATAGGCAATGCAGGTCGCGCCGGAGGCCAGCAGGCCCAGCGTCTGGGCCTTGTCGGCCGCCAGGTGCAGGTAGGTGAACAGGATCTGGCCAGGGCGCAGCAGGGCGATCTCGGCCGGCTGCGGCTCCTTGACCTTGACGATCATATCCGCAGCCTGGAACGCCGCGCCGGCCGTCTCGGCAATTGACGCGCCGGCTGCACGATAGGCGTCGTCGTCCGACCCGATGCCGGCGCCGGCCTTGGTCTCCACCACCACCTGATGGCCGTGTTGCACCAGTTCACGGACACCGGCAGGGGTCAGGCCCACGCGGTACTCGTGGGTCTTGATTTCCTTCGGAACGCCGATCTTCACGTGCCTGCTCCCGCTCGGTGACGTTCAGGAGATCGGCGCCACACCACGGAAATACAACTTCTTTTCAGGGGTCTGTTGCGTGGGTTTCGCGGGCCGCTTCAGCCGCGACCCACACGTCGAGGCAGCCGGCATGGCCGCGCTTGTACACCACCAGTCCGTCGAACGAGGCCAGCGGCCGGTAGCGCGACCACACGCGCGCAAAAGCCGGATCGGCAGCGCTGAGTACTGCGATATACTTCGTCGTCTCCCGCGTATCGACCACGGCGATATCGGGACAGCCGGCGATGAAGTCGTGGGCAACCCAGCGGGCGATCGGCCATTCCTTGTCGGTCGCAGGGTCGAAGCGGGCGCGCCAGATTTCGCCCTTCAGCGCCCACATCGAATCGAACCGTGACGCCCAGGTGACGCCGGTTTCGTTCACCACCGGAAACCCAAGGGCAATCCATTCGGAAAAGGCGATGTAGGTCCGCGCATGCTGCGCGCGCAGGATCGTCTCCAGCCGGTCTACCGCCGTCTGCTTCGGCTCGATGGATTCAGCCGCCTCCGGCTCCAGCCGCTGGATCGAGGATGCGCCAAAAACAGCCACCGCGAGGCACGCGGCAATCAACGGCGGGCGGATCCGCCAGCGCCGCTGCACGATTTCCGTCGCGGTCCACAGGATCAGCGCCAGCACAGTGGCCACCGTCGCCGGCAGCCGGTGGTAGTACCAGTCCTTTCCATCGACGAAGCACACCACGGTGCTGGTCGCGGCAAACACCACCAGCGTCAGCATCAGGTCACGATCCGGCAGGCTGCGCCGGCGCAGCCAAAGCAACACGATCGCCACCGCCTCGCCCGACAGCAGCAGCGCGCTTTCGGACAATAGGTTGAAGAACGGAACGTCGGTCGCGCCATACAGCGCCAGCGCCATGGGCACGGCCCGCTGCAGATAAGCCGGGCACAGGATCGCCACCATCGCTGCGTAGACCGCCATTGCCGCCGCGGCGGCCAGCGGCATGACGCGCCAGGGGCGGATCCCGCGCATCAGCGCCAGGCATTCCAGCACGAGAAACACAGCCGCGTACCGCGGCTTCAGCGCGCATCCCAGCCCGGCAAGCACGCCGGCCACAAGGTAAGCCATCCAGGGGGCCGGTTTGCGCTCAAGCGTGCGGGTGAACAGCACCAGGTACGGCAAGAAGGCTGCGACCAGCAGATGTTCGCGCTGACCCAGGTCCGCGGCCGGCAGGATCAACAGCGCGGTTCCAATCGCCGCGAAAGCCGGCAGCGGTTCGGCGAATATGCCGCCACGCGCGGGCAACAGACGGGCGGTCCACCACGCGCTGGCAAGAACCGCGGCCACGAATACCGGCATCACCACGAACCGGGTATCGACGCTTAGCCAGCGGGCGATCTGCAGCGGCACGGCCGAGATCCAGATGATCAGGGGCGGATTGACCTCGACCACGTCGATGTAGAGTTCACGCCCCTGCATCCAGCGGCGCGCAACATACAGCAACCAGGCGATGTCGTCCTTCAGCGGTGAGCGTAGCGCCACGAACAGCACCACACCGACCACGGATATCAATAGAATCAGGCTGATGGCCGACGCCACCCACCCGCGGCTCAAACCCGTCGGGGGAATTGCCCGGCTGGACATTTGTGTCATTGTGACTTGTTCTAATGCTGATGGCTGAAAAACGTGCGACTATCGTATGCTTTGTTGCCACAGCGTTAGAGCCGAGCCAAGTGGCTTAATCATGGCAATGAAAAAAACATCGCCACCAGGGTTTCACCCTAAACTCAGCAGCAATCGCGCACAGCCGTAGCCGGCTTCAGCTGAAACCGGGCTCGCCCATTCGGATAGGCCCGCAGCCGGTCAGGCGTGCAGCAAGGCCGCGATGTGTCGCGCAACCTGGCTCTGCGAGTACGGTTTCTCGATGAACCGGCCACGCGGCGCCGCACTGGGCGTTATGGTGCGTCCACCATTATAGCCCGAGGTCAGCAGGACTGGCACTGCCGGATAGTGCGACCGGAACCATTCAGCCAGGCCAACCCCGTCCATCGTCCCCGGCATTCGGATGTCACTGAACACCAGGCTCACCGGTCCCTCGGTGTCGACCGCAGCGATCGCCTCCGACGCGCTGGCGGCCTCGAGCACGTTGTAGCCACAGTCGCGCAGGTATTCGGCGATCGGCATTCGCACCATGAGTTCGTCCTCGACAACCAGGACGGTATGGGTCTGTTGATGCTCCACCGAATCGGTATCTCTTGTTAAGGACAAGGTATTCATACCCGCCATGTAATGCCGCCGCGCCCCGTATACCGCTGCTGACACGGCAAATTCTCGTGATCCCGGAAGGGGATTATCTGTCACACTGCATCGAAACGGGTCCGGGCCATATCGTCAAGTGCGTGCTGTTCGCGCCGGTCTGCCTCCGCTGCGGCCGCCTTGGCCCGTTCGTCGATCAGCGTCTGGACCGATTCCGCGGCTGTTCGGGCGGCCACAAGCGCGGCCCTGGCCTCGGCGGCAGCCTCAGTGGCGACCTGCAGCGCCGCCTCGATCGCCTGTCGCTCGACCGTGCCGGACTGCACACGCAATGCGAACATATCGATAAAGCGATGAGCTTCGGCTACCGATCGGCTGGCAACACGATCGCGTTCCGCCGCCTCATCGACTGCCCGCAACCTCTCCGCGGCCGCTGCTTCGCTGCTCAGGCATGCAGCCAGCGCAGCGCGGGCCTCTTCCACCGCGTGCCGACGAACTGCCAGAAGCAAGCCCATCGTGTCGCGCGCCATGTCAGCCCTCTAATGTCGCAAGCAGGCGGTCGAACGATTCCTCAAAGCTGGTCAGGTCGCCCTTGGTCTGACGCAGGAAGTCGTCAATCTTCGGCGTCAGGCGCAACGCCTCATCCACCGCCGCATCGGTTCCGCTGCGGTAGGCGCCCAGCCGCACCATGTCCGCCATGTCCCCGTGCAGCGACAGTACGCGGCGCACCCGGTTCACCATCGCCGCCTGCGTCGGATCAAGGCAGGAGGAGGCCGTGCGCGACAGGGATCGCAACACGTCGATCGCCGGGTAGCGGCCAGATTCGGCAATCTTGCGGTCCATGACGATGTGCCCGTCCAGGATGCCGCGCACCGCGTCGGCAACTGGTTCGTTGTGATCGTCGCCCTCGACCAGGACGGTGAACAGGGCGGTGATGTGGCCGGCTGATCCGTCCGCTTGGACACAGCCGGGGCCGGCCCGTTCCAGCAGGCGCGGCAGCTCCGCGAACACGCTGGGCGGATAGCCACGGGTCGCCGGCGGCTCCCCAAGCGACAAGCCGATCTCGCGCAGCGCCATGCAGAAGCGGGTGACGCTGTCCATCAGCAGCAGCACCGACAGCCCCTGGTCACGGAAGTGCTCCGCTACCGTCATCGCCGTGTAGGCGCATTGCCGGCGCATCAAGGGCGGTGAATCCGAAGTCGAAACCACCACGACCGCACGCTCCATGCCATCGGGTCCCAGGTCGGCCTCGATGAACTCGCGCACCTCGCGTCCCCGCTCGCCAACCAGGGCAAGCACGACGACGTCGCATTCGGTGCCAAGGGTCAGCATCGACAGCAGGGTGGACTTGCCGACGCCCGACCCGGCAAACAGGCCAAGGCGCTGGCCCTGGCGGCAGGTGGCAAAGCAGTTGAGTGCCCGCACGCCAAGATCGATACGGGGCCCCAGCCGCGCCCGCGCGGTCGCTACCGGCGGGGCGGTTCGGGTTGGCCGCCCGACTGCTCCGCCGAACAGGATGCCCTTGTCGTCGAGTGGATTACCCAGCGGATCAATGACCCGGCCGATCCAGGACGAGGCCGTGTCCAGCATGCTGTGTTCCGCATCGCGCAGATACGCCCGCGATCCGTGCGCCAGGCCGTCCAGCGCGCCGTAGGCCATGGCGCGGAGGGCGCTGCCCTGGAAGCCGATGACCTCGGCTACAATCAGCCGCTGGTCCCGGGTGCGCAGCTCCAACCGGTCGCCAACCGCCGCAAGCCCGGTCAAACCCTCCACTTCGACGACAAGACCGAGCAGATTGGTGATGGTGCCGCTGATCCTGGCGCCCTGCACACGCCTGAGCCGTGCCTTGCAGGCGTTCACTCGATCGATGAGACTCAGATGTCCAATTGAGTTGGATTTATCCATTTTTCGGACTTATTCGGACCTCCATCTGAACGAAACCCAAACGATATAGGGCATATTTCGTAAAAATACACCCCTATGTTGAAATTTATGTAGCCAATAACACGCTAAAGTGGTAGAAATTTCTTCACGATTTGTTAAGGAGAAGCCGCGATGCGCGTCTTGCTGGTAGAAGAAGATCTCATCGCTGCGCGTGGTATTACGCTGATGCTGAAGGCTGCCGGCGCAGTGGTGGATCAGACCGACAGCGGCGAAGATGCGCTCGAACTGCTCCGTCACTATGAATACGACATCGTACTGCTTGATCTGGCACTTCCCGATATCGAAGGGTTCGAAGTGGTGCGCCGGATGCGGGTGTCCCGCAACGACACGCCGGTGCTGATCCTGTCCAGCATTGCGCTGCCGCAGGCACGGGTGAAGGCACTCAGCCTGGGGGCGGATGATTTCATCACCAAACCATATGACAAGGCCGAATTGCTGGCACGCATGCAGGCGGTGGTCCGCCGAAGCAAGGGGTTCAGCCAGCCGACGGTCCGCCTCGGACGCATGGAACTCAACCTCGACAGCCGCGAGGTGACCATCGACGGGCGGGACATCCACCTGACCGGCAAGGAGTATTCGATCCTGGAATTGCTGGTTCTGCGCAAAGGCATGGTGCTGACCAAGGAGGCCTTCCTGAACCATCTATACGGCGGAATGGATGAACCGGAGGTTAAGATTATCGACGTCTTTGTGTGCAAACTCAGAAAGAAACTGGCGCGCGCCGGCGCCGAGGGAATAATCGGGACGATCTGGGGCCGCGGCTACATGATTCGCGAGCCGGCCGCCCACGAAGCAGTTGCCCCCGGCTTCGAACCGCTGCGCGTCTCCCGCATGTCCCCTGCCGCCTGACCGCGCCCGCCGCTAGACCACACCCGCCCTTAACAAGGCCAACTTTCCCCACACCCGCTCCTGCCACTGCCTGCTCCTGCCACTGCCCGCCATCCCACTGCCCGCCATCCCACTGCCCCCGGGCACCGCAACCACGGCGACTACGACGCCGGCGTCCTGAGGTCCGCGCCGATCTGCGTCGCAAGAGGGGTCAGGTCGCTCTCAGGCAACGCAGCCACCACGGCAATCCCGAGGCCATTGGCGATCCAGGCCAGGCCGTTCACCCCATCCCGCTGTATCGGTTCGCCCGCCACCCGCACATCCGGCATCATTGGGCGTAGCAGCACCGAGATGCGGTTGCGGCGCGCATCGTCGTACATCAGCAACGCGGCCGCCCCGCCAAGTTCGGTCGCCAGCAGCCTGCCCCCAACAAGATGGTAACCCAGCGCCGACAGGTCCGGCGCCACCACCACCCGCTTCAGCCGGTTCGACAGCCATTGCTGCAAATGCGGCGCCTCGCTGCCCGGCACTTCGATCGGGTGCCGCACGTCGACGGCATAGACCACGTGGCTGGTCACCGCCTCCTGGCTCAGCAGCGCAATCGCGCGAGTCGTCTGCCCATCCCCCGCCAGGCCGTGCAGGAACCAGCCAGCGCCGCCGCCCATCCCCAGCGCCAGCACCACCGAAGCGGCCATCCGCCAAAATCGTTTTCGCCCACGATCGCGGCGGCTACCGATAATGTGAGCAAGCGACAGCTCGGTCGGCAGCGGCCCAGCGGCGCTCGAGGCGAATGCTGCGCGGATCACCTCACGCTGCGCCTGGAAATCGGCGACGCGTCCGGCGATGTCAGGATCCCGCCGAAGCCGGTCCTCAACCATCTGCCGGCGTGCGGCAGACAACTGACCGTCGACATAGGCGTGCAGGTCATCCTCGCCGATCGGCCGGTCCGCCTCGCTCACGGACGCACCTTTGGTTCATGCCGCGTCATGATGTCCGTCGCAGCCTCTCCCGCGCTCGTGACAGGCGCGACATCACGGTGCCGATGGGGATGGCGAGGATCGTGGCAACCTCGGCGTATGTCAGATCCTCAACCGTCACCAGCAGCAGCACGCTGCGCAACTCATCGGGCAAACGCTGCACCTGGGCCAGCACTTCACCGATCTGAAGTTGATCCTCCTGGCGCGCGCGAACGCCGACCGCCGGTTCGGCTACCCCATCCAGCGACTCCATCTGGCCCCGCGTGCGGCGCTGGCGAATCCGGCTAACATACAGGTTGTGCATGATCGCAAACAGCCAGGGCCGCATCTCCGTGTCGGTCCGGCGAGTATGCATCCGGTCCAGCGCGCGGACCAGACAATCGTGGACCAGGTCATCCACCTCCTGGCGGTCGCGCAACAGGCTGCCGGCATAGCGCCGCAGCGCCGGTATGCACGCCTCCATCACGCTGAGCGTGCCGCTCATGGTGCGCTACGACCTCCCGGACGCGCCAAGCAGCGCCATCATTTCACGAAGCCTCCCAGCTGGCGATCCGTATTCTGTCACGAACGGTGATTTCGCCGTCTCCGCCCAACGACCCCGCCCCGGTTCGCCGCCCGCCGACGTTGTCCGAGGAAACCTTCGCGCGATGCGTCCGACCAGGTCCAGAAAATGCCGCACCACCGCACCGGTGTCGCTCCGCCGCGTTGCCAGCAGCAGCAGCGGCGCGCGAGGCTGCGGCATCCCCTCCGGTCGGCGGGTCAATGCCTTCTCAGGCGCCGCCGGCAAGGGCACCAACCTGCTCACCAACGCCCCCCGCCAGCCCTTCGGCGCCACCGCTCGGGCCTACAAGGCCGCCAGGCTCCGCTGGGTGGTCATAGGCGAACCCAACTGCGGCGAGGGCAGCAGCCGCGAGCACGCAGCGCTGTCACCACGTCGACTGGGTGGCGTCGCCGTCATCGTTCGCAGCTTCGCCCGCATCCATGAGACGAACCTGAAGAAGCAGGGGCTGGCGGCGCTGACGTTCCAGAACTTCGAAGACTACGACCGCATCCGCGAGGATGACCGGATCAACCTGCTGGGCCTGGCGGGGCTGGCGCCAGGGGTGCCGGTGACGTGCCGGGTCAGCCATGCCGACGGCACGACGCATACACCGGCACCGTCACACAGCTTTAGCGCCGACCAGGTCAAGTGGTTTCGCGCCGGCGGCGCGCTGAACCTGGTCGGTCAGGCCCGCTGAAGCACGGCATTGATCAGTCGGACGCGGCCGTCGGCCATCGCGCGCTGCGCGTTGCGCATTTTGTCGCGGAAGCCCGGCCCGACAATGACATGAATACCAAGGATTGGCGGGGCGGCTGGCTGGCGTCCCCGTTCGGCCGCCGCCTCGGCCAGCGACGTCTCGGTGTTGTCGATCCACTGCAACACCCGAAACCCGGCCGCTTCCAGCATCGCCCTGGTGTCGTCCGGCGTGCGCAGGAAGCTGATCTCGGGCCGGTCGGCCCACATCACCGGGAAATCGAGCGCGGCGCCGTTGCCCTGCGCGACATCCTGGATCGCCAGCCGTCCGCCCGGCCGCAGGACACGCAGCATCTCGGCATAGTAGCGCGGGCGATCGGCTATGTTCATGGCGACGTTCTGCGACCAGGCGCAGTCAAAACTGGCATCCTCGAACGGCAAGTCAGTCGCCGACCCGACTCTAAAATCGACCCGGTCCGACAGCCCCACCCGCGCGGTCAGTGCCGTCGCGGTCTCGACGAACGCCGGCGTCAGGTCGACCCCGCTGACCCGACAGCCGTAGGTCGCGGCCAGGTAACGCGATGGGCCGCCAACCCCCGAACCGATATCGCCGACATGGTCCGTGGATGCGGGCGCAAGCAGCGCCGCCAATTCCTGCGTGGCAAGGCGGCGGCGCGAATGAAACTCGTCGATCGGTGCAAGATCATCGATGGTCAGGCGGTCGATATCCTTGCCCGCCTCGGTCAGCGCGCCAAGGACGCGGTCCAGCAAGCCGCCCCGCCCATAGTGTTGCGCAACTTGTTCGGTCATTCTGTGTTTCTCCGCCAGACCGGGATTCATACGGATGATCGGTTCGGCCTGTCGAGGGCGGTTGACGGAAGAGGACCCGAATGGCGAAGGACCCAGGCAGGAACCCGGATTTTCAGCGCGGATGGGATGCTGCACTGGCCGCCGCACGGGCCTGGCATGAGGCGAAGGCGAAGCAGGCGATTGTGCAATCAACACGCACCCGCTTCCCCAAGAACCTGGAACGCGAGGCAGACCTGCACCGGCGCTGCGCAGAGCAGATCGTGGCGCTGTCGCCGGATGATGTCTGAACGTCCCCGTAACTCAGCGTCCCCAATCTGAACGCTCCCGGGTCTGATCATCCGCCGATCCAGCATCCGCCGCCAAGGCCGACATGGGCCGGCCTCTGACCATCAAGCCGCCCTTGCGGCCGCTTTTTCACCACGCCCAGCAAGCACATCCATCGCCGCCGCAACGCCGCCCTGGCGATGCGGAACGCCTGCATCGTGCAGCCCCATCTCGACCCCCGCCAGCGTCCCCATCAGCGTCAGGTCGTTGAAATGCCCCAGGTGGCCGATGCGGAACACCCGGCCTTTCACCCGCCCCAGGCCGGTGCCCAGCGACATGTCGTAACGATCCAGGATCACCGCCCGCAGCGCGTCCGCGTCATGGCCGTCAGGCATCATCACCGCGGTCAGCACGCTCGAATACTCCCGCGGATCGGCGCACAGGATCTCCAGCCCCCAGGCCCGCACCGCCGCCCGCGTCGCCGCGGCATGGCGCGCATGACGCGCGAACACGTTCGCCAGCCCCTCCTCCTGCAGCATCGCCAGCGCCTCCCGCAACCCGTACAGCAGGTTGGTCGCCGGCGTGTAGGGGAAATACCCTGCCTGGTTGCTGACCATCATCTCCTGCCAGTCCCAGTACGAGCGCGGCATTGCTGCCGCCGCGCTCGCAGCCATGGCCTTGGCGGACACAGCATTGAAGCTCAGTCCCGGCGGCAGCATCAGCCCCTTCTGCGAGCCTGCCACGGTGACATCGACACCCCATTCATCGTGGCGGTAGTCGATCGAGGCCAATGAGCTGATCGTGTCCACCATGAACAGGGCAGGGTGCCCCGCCCGGTCGATCGCCGCTCTGATCTCCGGGATCCGGCTGGTCACGCCGGTCGAGGTCTCGTTATGCACCACCATCACCGCGCGGATCGTATGCGCGGTGTCGGCCGCCAGGCGCGTCTCCACCACGGCCGGATCGACGCCATGCCGCCAGTCGCCGGGAATGACCTCGACCTCCAGCCGCAGTCGCTTGGCCATCGCGTGCCACAAGGCGGCGAACTGGCCGGTCTCGGCCATCAGCACGCGGTCGCCCGGCGACAAGGTGTTGACAATGGCCGCCTCCCACGCCCCGGTGCCGGACGCCGGATAGATCACCACCGTCCCGGTCGTCTGGAAGATCGCCTGCATCCCCGACAGCAATGTCTTGCCGAGCGTCCCGAAATCGGGGCCGCGATGATCCATCGTCGGCATGTCGATGGCGCGCAGAACACGGTCCGGCACAGCGCTCGGCCCGGGGATCTGCAGGAAATGGCGGCCACTTCTGAACGTCATGTTCACTCCTGGGGTTGGGCGAAACAAGCGTGGCGATCCTGCGCCGTCGACATCGTGATTTCCAGTGCCCCAACGCGGGCGCGGCCGCATGCGTTACGCAGCTGCACCGCAACGGAAACCACAATGGCCGACGCCGGGGAGACGTCACCGCATCTCGACCAGAAGGAGCGGCGCCAGGCCGCGGCCGGTGCGCCGATGGGCGCGCTGGTGATCCATGAAATCGTGCGCGCCCAGGGCGAGGAAGAACTGGAGCGGTCGTTCGGCGGCCTTGCCTGGTCGGGGACCGCCGCCGGCCTCTCGATCGGCTTCTCGTTTCTTGTCCAGGCCGTTCTGCAGGCGCACCTGCCGGATACGCCCTGGCGCCCGCTGGTGTCAGGCTTCGGATACTCGATCGGCTTCCTGATCGTGATCCTGGGCCGACAGCAACTGTTCACCGAAACAACGCTGACCGCCGTCATCCCGGTCCTGACCCGGCGCGACCGCACCACGCTGGGTCTGGCCGCCCGCGTCTGGGCGATCGTGCTGACGGCGAACCTCGCCGCTACCTGGGTGTTCGCCGCGATCGCCGCGATCCCGGGCGTGTTCCCGGACCCGACGCTGCAGGCAATGAACGAAATCGCGGCGCACACGATGGAAGGCCCGTTCTGGCATACGCTGCTGACCGGCGGATCAGCCGGCTGGCTGATCGGTCTGATGGTCTGGCTGCTGCCGTCTGCCCATACCGGGCGGATGCCTATCATCATCCTGCTGACCTACGTGATCGCGATCTGCCAGTTTCCGCACATCATCGCCGGATCGGTGGAGGCCGCGTTCCAGGTCCTGACCGGCCATGCAACCGTCACTGACTACGCGTTCCGCTTCCTGGTCCCGACCTTCCTGGGCAACGCCGGCGGCGGCACCATCCTTGCGGCCCTGCTGAACCATGCGCCGCTGGCGGGGGAACTCACTGAGGAGGACTAAGCACTCGACCGTCGTCCACAGGTGTATCGATCCGGTTCCACCCCGGAATCACACCGGTCCCTTGCCCACGGTCGCCAACGAAGGGAAAACAACGCAACCCACCGGACAAGGACAGCAAGATGCTCATTGCAGGCGATATCGGCGGCACCCGGACACGGCTGGCCCTTGTCGCGCCCGATGCCGGCCCGCGCAAGCTTGTCGCCGAAAAGGAATACCACAGCGCCGACTTCAAGGGCCTGCAGCCGATCGTCCAGGCCTTCCTGGCCGAAACCGGCGCCCATGCCACCTCCGCCAGCTTCGACGTTGCCGGCCCGGTGATCGATGGCAAGGCGCACCTGACCAACCTGCCGTGGAACCTGTCCGAAACCGGCCTGGCCGCTGACCTCAACCTGCAGCGCGTCAGCCTGCTGAATGATCTGCGCGCCATCGCCCATGCCGTGCCGCACCTGCAACCCGACGAAACCGTCGAGATCAATGCCGGCAAGCCCCAGTCGCAGGCGCCGATCGCCGTCTTCGCCCCCGGCACCGGCCTCGGCGAGGCATTCCTGATCTGGGGCGGCCAAAGCTACATCGCCTGCGCGTCGGAGGGTGGCCACGCCGACTTCGCCCCGGCCAACCCGGTTCAGGCCGGGCTTCTGGCCTTCCTCACCGAACGCTTCCACCACGTTGCCTACGAACGTGTCTGCGCCGGGTCCGGCCTGCCCAATGTCTACGATTACGTGCGCTCCCGCGATCCGGCCTCCGAGGCACCCGCCTTCGCCGCCAAGCTGCACGCTACCCGCGATCGCACGCCCCTGATCGTCGAGGCCGCCCTGACCGAACCCGACCTCAATCCGCTGGCGGCCGAGACCCTGCGCATCGTGCTGGACATCTGGGGCGCCGAGGCCGGCAACCTGGCGCTGAAGGTGATGGCCACCGGCGGCGTCTACCTCGCCGGCGGCATGCCGCCCCGGGTCATCCCGCAGCTTCAGGAGGGCGCCTTCATGCGCGCCTTCACCGACAAGGGCCGCCTCGGCAACCTCGTCAGCGCCATCCCCGTGCACGTCATCAAGATCAACGCCGCGCTGCTGGGCGCTGCCATCTACGGCCTGGAGCAGCAGGCGAACAGGTGAGGGAAAGGAAGATCGGGCGAGCGAGCACCTGAGCGAGGGGTTGCCCCGAACCCCACCAAGACGCGGCGCTCCCGACCGGGCCGTTGCCTTAGGGGCATCAGCGAGGCCTTTCTCCCTCTCTTCATCGTTAACACGGAGAAGGGAGGAGAGCCACGCAGGGCCGCGGAGTGGTTGCCACGCTCGAACATCGAGACCCGACGGAATGCCCGCTGGCGATCGAGGTCCATCGCGCAGCTTCCCTTGTGATTTTAGGCTGACCTGCTCCCCGCCAATACCGTCATCCTGGAGGTCAAGGCGATTCCATGACCTGTCCGCGCATGAGCAGGCTGCCCGTAGGGCTCTTGATAAACTTCCACGCGATGCGCAAAGGCGTCTGAAACGCTACATCGCAACGTGATTTGCGCTTCCTCAGCGGCCCTTCGCGGCCCTCCTGCTGCCTCCGTGTTTGAATTGGAGGAAGCATGACCGGACACGCTGGTGACGCGCAAAAACCATACGCAACCTGTCTATCGCGGGGATTGCAGTGCGATTGTCTTGGGTCCGGTGCCGCCTCCTCGCTCGCGTGCCGGCTCGCCCTGGCCTTACTGTCCTTCCCCCGTCCGCCCTGCTATACCCCGCCGCATGGCCACGACCTTCGTGAAGATGCACGGCTGCGGCAACGATTTTGTCATCCTGGACGAGCGTGCCCGCCCGCTTGGCATCACCTTGGCCCAGGCCGCTGCCCTGGCCGACCGCCACACCGGCATCGGTTGCGACCAGCTCATCGTGCTGGAGACCGGCGACCCGGTCTTCATGCGCATCTACAATCCCGACGGCTCCGAAGCCGGCGCCTGCGGCAATGCCACGCGCTGCGTCGCCGACATCCTGATGCGCCAAACCGGCCGCAACGACGTCATTATCCGCACCATCTCCGGCGACCTGCACGCAACCCGCCGCGCCGACGGCGTGATTGAGGTCGACATGGGGCCGGCTCGCCTGGACTGGGCCGACATCCCGCTCGCCCGCCCGATGGACACGCTGCGCCTCGAACTTCCCGGCGAACCCGCCGCCGTCAGCATGGGCAACCCGCACGTCACCTTCTTCGGCGCCAACCTCGACAGCATCACCGACCGCGGCCCTGGCCTGGAAGTCGACCCGCTGTTTCCCCAACGCGCCAATATCGGTTTTGCCCAGGTCATCGACTCCACCATCATCCGGCTGAGGGTATGGGAACGCGGCGCCGGCCTCACCCTGGCCTGCGGCTCCGGCGCCTGCGCCACCCTGGTCAACGCCCACCGTCGCGGCCTGACCCATCGCAGCGCCAAGGTCATCGTTGACGGCGGCGCGCTTGACATTACCTGGCGCGACGACGGTCACGTCCTCATGGCCGGTCCCATCGCCACCGTCTTTACCGGACAACTCAACCTGTGACCGTCGACATCCTGACCTTCGGCTGCCGCCTCAACGCCTACGAGTCCGAAGTCATGCGCGGCCTGTCCGCCGCCAGCACCAACACCGTGATCGTCAACACCTGCGCCGTCACCGCCGAGGCCGAACGTCAGGCCCGCCAGGCCATTCGCCGCGTCGCCCGCGAACGCCCGGACGCCCGCATCGTCGTCACCGGCTGCGCCGCCCAGATCAATCCCGCCGCCTGGGCCGAACTGCCCAACGTCGATCGCGTCCTCGGCAACGACGACAAGCTGAACCCCGAAAGCTGGGCGCCCGGCGCCGGTTCAGTTGTGTCCGACATCATGGTCGCCCGCGAGACCGCCGCCCACCTGGTCACCGAGTTTGCCAGCAGGGCGCGGGCCTTCGTCCAGGTTCAGCAGGGCTGCGACCATCGCTGCACCTTCTGCATCATTCCGTTCGGCCGCGGACCCAACCGCTCCGTCCCGATCGGCGCCATCGCCGAACAGGTGCGCACCCTGGTCGAGCACGGCTACCAGGAAATCGTGCTGACCGGCGTCGACATCGCCTCCTACGGCCCAGACCTCCCCGGCACCCCCTCGCTCGGTCAGATGATCCGGCGCCTGCTGCTGGCTGTCCCCACACTTCCTCGCCTGCGCCTGTCGTCCATCGACCCCGCCGCCATCGACGACGACCTGTGGCGCCTGATCGCCGAGGAACCCCGCCTGATGCCGCATCTGCATCTGTCACTGCAGGCCGGCAGCGACCTGATCCTGAAGCGCATGCGCCGCCGCCACCTGCGCGCTGGCGCCATGGCTGTGGTTGAACGCGCCCGGGCGCTGCGTCCCGGCATCGCCATCGGCGCCGACCTGATCGCCGGCTTCCCCACCGAAACCGACGCGCTGTTCGCCGAGACCCTGGAGTTCGTGCGCGAGGCCGCCGTGCCCTACCTGCACGTCTTCCCCTACAGCGAACGCCCCGGCACGCCCGCCGCCCGAATGCCCGCCGTCCCCATGCCACTGCGCAAGCAACGCGCCGCCGCCCTGCGGCAGGCCGGCGCTGCCGAGGCCAATCAGTTCTTCGCCGCCCAGGTCGGCAGCACCGTCTCGCTGCTGACCGAGGCCAGCCAGTCCGGCCATTCCGAACATTTCGCCCCGGTCCGCCTGGCCCAGCCCGCCGCCCCCGGCCGTCTGCTGCGCGCCCGCGTCACCGGCGCCACCAACGACACCTTGCTGGCGGAGGCCGCCTGATGGCACTGGGCAGTTTCTTCTCGCGCCTGAAAGAGGGCCTGTCGCGCAGCACCCAGAAGCTGTCTGGCGGAATTACCGCCGTCTTCAAGAAGCGCCGCCTGGATGACGAAGCACTCGAGGAACTGGAAGACCTGCTGATCGCCGCCGACCTCGGCACCGAGGTCGCCCGCAAGGTCATCGCCGCTTTCCGCCGCACCCGTTTCGGCAAGGAAGTAACCGATGAGGAGATCAAGCAATCCCTGGCCGAGGAGATCACCGCCATCCTCGGCCCTGTGGCCCGTCCGCTCGAGCTCGATCCCGCGCACCGGCCCCATGTCGTCATGGTCGTCGGCGTCAACGGCACCGGCAAGACCACCACCATCGGCAAGCTCGCCCAGTCCTATCGCGAGCAGGGCAAGCGCGCTGTCATGGCCGCCGGCGATACCTTCCGCGCCGCCGCGGTCGAGCAACTGCAGATCTGGGGCGAGCGCACCGGCACCCCGGTCGTCGCCGGCGGCCGCAACGCCGATTCCGCCGGTCTTGCGTTCGACGCCCTGACACGCGCCAAGGCCGACAACGCCGACGTCCTGCTGATCGACACCGCCGGCCGCCTGCACAACAAGGCCGCGCTGATGGATGAGCTCGCCAAGATCATCCGCGTGCTGCGCAAGCAGGACCCGACCGCGCCCCACTCGGTGCTGCTGGTGCTCGATGCGACCACCGGCCAGAACGCCATCCAGCAGGTGAAGGTGTTCAAGGAGATGGTCGCCGTCACCGGCCTGGTTGTCACCAAGCTCGATGGCAGCGCCCGCGGCGGAATCGTCGTTGCCCTGGCCGAGAGTTTCGGCCTGCCGGTTCACGCCGTCGGCGTCGGCGAGCAAGCCGGCGACCTCCGCCCCTTCGACGCCGGCGAGTTCGCCCGCGGCCTGGTCGGCGCCGACCTCAGCGCCGCATCGCCGTAACCGCGTCAGCGCCCGGCGCTCCGTCCGCGTTGCGACGTATCCGTAATGACAACGGCTTATACTTGGTGGCTATCCAAGGGTCTCCTGTCCGGCCGTCGCCCGGAAGACCAATTCCTCTACGGCCGACAATGAATTCCCAGCAAGTAACTGGATCAACGCGGAACTGACCTCGTGCAAAAAGCCCAATCGGCCTCTCACGGCTCGGTCAAATAACGGATCCAAAACGACGAACGGCGCTGACCAATAAAATGTCGGCAGAGCCCGCACGCTATAAGGCCCGCCCGGTCCGCGCCAACCTGCAACACCTTCACCCAGGCATCATCCATCTCGGCCCGTTGCTGACGCATGATCCAGCGCGGCTATCCGGGAAACATCGCCCGCAGCCGCGGCGCCACATCCCGCGCGAAACGTTCCAGGCTCGGCGCCATCTGTTCGGGCCGCATGCCAGGCGGCACGCCCCAGGTCACGATGTCGGTCAGGCCATATTCGCGAATGAAAGCAGCCAGTCCGGCCACGCACTCATCCACCGATCCGACCACCCAGGTCTGCGGGATGCGGGCCTCTTCGGTAATGCCGGCGACGCCGCCATGACCGCCCGCTTCGTCGCGGAACTGGCTGTAGACCGCCATCCGCCGCCGTTCCCCGTCACGCACCGCCGGCCAGTCCCGGCCGCGGTCGTCGGTCACCAGACAGGATTTGATGATGCCGACGCGGTAATCCGCAGGGTCACGCCCAGTGTCGGTGAGCGTCCTGCGCCACGGATCGAGCCCGCCGCCACGTGGCCCCTGCGGCAGCAGATTGGTGTTGAACCGAGCCGCCCGGGCCGCGCCGGCCGGTGCCATCGCCGCCACCCACAGCGGCGGACCGCCCGCCTGCACGAACCCCGGCGTGATCTTCGCATCGGTAATCTCATAACGCTTGCCGGCGAAGCTGAACCGCTCCCCGGTGAACGCCCGGGTAAGAACCTCCAGCCCCTCGTCGGTCAACGAGACGCGGCGCGACACCGGCAGGCCAAAGCCTTTGAATTCGTGCGGGGCATAGCCCATGCCAACGCCGAGTTCGACCCGGCCGCCACTGAGGTTGTCGAGCACAGCAAGGTCCTCGGCAAGGCGGATCGGATGATTGAACGGCAGCAGGCAAACATCACACGAAAACCGTATATGCGAGGTTCGCGCAGCCATCGCCGACGCAACCGGAATCCACGACGGCAGATACCCGTCCTCGACAAAATGATGTTCGGTGAACCAGACAAGATCCAGCCCCAGCCCATCCAGCCACGTCACCTGGTCCATGATCGCGGCATAAAGATCCTGTGTCCGCATGCCGGATTCCGGCGGATTGCGGAAATCGTAAACCACCCCGAGGCGGAGCTTCCTGGCCATCACGTTTCTCCCTTTACCGGCAAGTCTCCCTTTACCGGCAAGTCTGGCAGGCGGATGGTCTGCGGGCAACGCGCACCCCGCGCGATCGCGGCAAGTGCTACTATCGCGGCAAGTGCTACTGAAGCCGGAACGTCGCGCGTGTCACCGCGAAAAGCGGCTGGCGACAACCACCGATCCATGCCGATCTGGCATCGCATCGGCGTGGATCCCATAAACGCCAATACACGCAGCCACACGCACGCAGCCACACGCCTTGCGCCCCCCGCCCGGCAAGCTATCCTGGCCCACAACAAGACCCTGAGGAAGCGCCATGCCCATCACCCGCCGTACGCTCGTCCGTGCCTCGACCGCAGCCCTTGCCCTGCCGGCTCCCGCGTTGCCAGCAATCATCCGGCACGCATTCGCCGCGGAGCCCATTCGCGTCGGCTGGCTCGCCACCTTCACCGGCCCGCTATCCTCCCCCACCATCGGGTTCGACCGCGGCGTCAAGTTCGCGGTCGAACAGATCAACGGCAAGGGTGGCGTCAACGGCCGGATGATTGAGGTCGTGGCCCGCGACACCCAGGGCGACCCGACCAAGGCGGTCAACGCCACCCAGGATGTCATCAGCCGCCAGAAGGTGCATGCGATCTTCGGCCCGGTGAACTCCGGCGAACTGCTTGCCACGACACCGATCATGGCCAAGGCCAAGATGCCCAGCCTGGTTGCCGGCGTCGTTAACACATTGATCGATCCGGTGAAGTTCCCCAACGCGTTCCGCGTCACCCCGTCCAACGCCCAGTGGGATGGCGCCGTCCGGGCCTACTGCAAAGGCATCCTGAAGGCCAGGAAGGTCGCCATCATGGCCGACGCGACCGGCTACGGCACCTCCGCCCACGACGATTCCATGGCCAGCTTCAAGGCCGATGGGTTCGACATCGTCTATGACGGCGTCATCGACCCGGCCCAGCCCGACGTCACCCCGGACCTGCTGCGCGCCAAGAACGCCGGTGCGGAGGTCCTCGTCTCCTGGACCGTCTCCGCCGGCATGGCCGCCCGCATGATGAACGCCCGTGCCGCCCTCAACTGGGACGTGCCCATCGCCGGTCACCCCGCGCTGGGAACCGGGGAAATCGGGAAACTCGTCACCAAGCCGCAATACTGGGAGAAGGTTTACCAGGTCGGCTACCGCAGTTGCAGTTACGGCGCCGACGGCAAGCTGCCCAAGCCGAACCAGGATTTCGTCGACAGCGTGCGCGGGAAATTCCCGCTCGCCGATACCTCGTTGTGGTGGATCGCCTCCGGCGTCGATGCCATCAACCTGATTGCCGAGGCGGTCGGCAAGACCGGCTCATCCGATTCCGACAAGATCATCGGCTACTGGAACACGCTGAACATGTGGCCCGGCCTCTACGGCCACTACAGCTTCACGCCCAAGGACCATAACGGCTTCCTGGAAGCGGACGTGGTGATGTCGAAGGCCAACAGCCAGCGCGACGGCGCGTTCGACCTGGCGCCCGGCTACACCTGATATGCTTGCCGCAATTCTGGCCGCCGGCCTCGCGGTCGGCGCCGTCTATGCACTGATCGGCGTCACCTACAACATCATGTTCTCGGCCTCCCGGGTGATGAGCTTCACCTCCGGCCAGGTCGGCATGCTGGGCGGCGTCTTCGGCGCCTTGTTCATAAGCCGCCTCGGCCTGCCCGTCATCCCGGGCCTGGTCCTGGCCCTGGCCGGCTGCGCGGTCGTCGGCGTCATCACCGAGATCGTCGCTGTCCGCCCGGTGCTGAAAGCGCTGGACCAGCATCTGTATGTGCTGTCGACGCTGGGCCTGGCGCTGATGATCCAGACCTTTACCGCCATCGAATGGAGCACCGAACCGCAGCCCTTCCCCCGCCTGATCGGCATTGGCCAGGGCGGTCCGTGGGACGAAAAGTTCTGGCTCCCCGTGCTCGCCTGCGCCGTCACCGTGGTGGGCCTGGAACTGCTCTACCGCCGCACCCTGGTCGGCCGCGCCTTCCTCGCCATCGCCGAGGACAATTTTGCCGCGCGCGCCCTCGGCCTGCCCGAACGCAACCTGCGCATGGCGAGCTTCGCGCTGGCTGGCGCGGTCGGCGGCCTGGCCGGTTTCGCCGGCGGCGAGTTGCTGTTGGCGTTCTTCGCCAACGGCGCAACGCTGAACTTCCTCGGCTTCGTCCCGGTCGCCCTCGGCGGCCTCGGCAACAATCGCGGCGCGGTAATCGGCGGCCTGGCGCTGGGTGTCTTCCAGCAGGCCGCCAATTTCCTGATGGGCGGCGTGATCGCCAGCGTGGCGGTGTTTGCCGTCTTCATCGTTGTCCTGCTGGTCGCTCCACAGGGCCTGTTCGGCGCCCCGGCCGCCAGGCGGGTCTGACCGATGCGCGCCCTGCTTCCCTATCTCCTGATCTTCGCGGCCGCCCTGAGCCTGCCGCTGTTCGCCAACGACTACTGGGCGGTGATCGGCGCCCGCGCCGCCGTTTACTGGGTTCTGGTCGCCGGCCTGAACCTCGTGGTCGGCTACGGCGGCCAGCTTGCCATCGGCTGGGTGGCGCTGCTGACCCTTGGGTCCTACACCGCCTCCATCCTGGTCGCGCGGTTCAACCTCGACCCGTTCCTCGGCTACGCCGCCGGCGGCGTCATTGGCGCACTGGCCGGCGTCATCGTCGGCCTGCCGGCCCTGCGCCTGCGCACTTTCTATTTTGCCATGACCACCCTGGGGTTCGCCACCATCGTCACCCAGGTCGCGCTCGCCTGGCAGAGCGTCACCGGCGGCGGCATCGGCCTGTCCGGCCCGTCCTTGGCCGCCCCGTTCGACACCGCCTGGGGGTTCTACCTGCTGTGCCTCGGCTTCGCCGCCGTCGTCACCTGGATGACCGCCAATATCGGCTCCAGCCGCTACGGCCGCTCCCTCGTCGCCATCCGTGACGCCGAGGTGGCCGCCGAAGCCACCGGCATCTCCAAGGCCCGCCTGCTGGTCATCGTCTTTCTGTTCTCCGGCTTCACCGCCGGGGTCGCCGGCGGCCTGTTCGCCACCCTGCAATCCTACATCACCCCCGACGCCTTCACCTTCGACCTGTCGGTGACGTTCTTCATCGCCATCCTGGTCGGCGGCCGCGGCTCGATCCTCGGCCCGCTGATCGGCAACGTCCTGCTGACCCTGCTGCCCGAGTTCGCAGCGCCCCTGGTCGCCTGGTCGACCTTCCTCTACGCCGTGCTGCTGCTGGCAATCGTGCTGCTGATGCCCGGCGGCATCGCCGCGCTGCTGGATTTCCGCAACCGCAAGCCGCTGGAAAGCCACCGCTCCATCGTCCCGGCGCCCGAGCGCGTGCGCGGCCTGCTGAACCACGGCCCAGTGCTGAACCGCGGGGTGCTGAACCACGGCCCAGTGCTTGAACACCAAGGCCGCGACGACATCGTTCTGCGCAACGTCGTGCTGGCGTTTGGCGGCGTCCGCGCCATCGACGGTCTCGACATGACCATCCGCGCCGGCGCCGTCCACGGCCTGATCGGCCCCAACGGATCCGGCAAGACCACCACCCTGAACGTCATCTCCGGCTACTACACGCCCCAGCAGGGCGAAGCCTTCCTCGGCACCCGCGTGCTCCCCCACGGTGCCCCGCAAACCCGATCCGCCCTGGGCATCGCCCGTACCTTCCAGACCCCGCGCGTGATCGGCGAGGCCTCCGTCCTGCAGAACGTCATGATCGGCGCCACCATCGACGGCCACGCCAGCTTCATGGAAGCCGCGCTCAGCCTGCCGCGCCACCGTTCGGATGAAAAACGACTGGCCACCGCCGCGATGGAGGCTCTCTCGGTCGTCGGCCTCGCCTCCCTTGCCGATGTTCGCGCCGACCGCCTGCAGCACAGCGAACTCCGCTTCGTCGAGATCGCCCGGGCGCTGTGCGGCCGGCCCGCCTTCCTTCTGCTCGACGAACCGGCGGCCGGCCTGTCGACCGAGGAGATCCAGCGCCTGGGGCTCCTGATCAAGGCGGTGGCCGAAGCCGGCACCGGCGTGCTTCTGGTCGAACACCACGCCGACCTGATCTTCGACATCTGCGACGAGGTGACCGTGCTGAACCTGGGCCGCGAGCTGGCCGCCGGAACCCCCGCCGAAATCCGTTCCCATAAGGAGGTCGTCAGTGCCTACCTCGGCGCCTGAACCCCTCCTGACGGTCGCCGGCCTGACCGCCGGCTATGGCAAGATCACCGTGCTGCACGGCGTCGACCTGGCGATCCGCCCCGGCGAAGTCGTCGCCCTGCTTGGCCCGAACGGCGCCGGCAAGACCACCCTGCTGCGCGCGATCTCCGGCCTTCTTCCCTGGACCGGCGCCGCCGCGTTCGCCGGCGCCGACCTTTCCGGCCTCTCCCCGCGCGACACCGCCCGCCGAGGCCTCGTCCACGTGGTCGAGGGCCATCGTGTGTTCACCCAGTTGTCAGTCGCCGACAACCTGCTGCTCGCCGGCTACGACGTGCCGCGTAGCCAGCGCGCCGAACGGGTCGAGGAAGCGCTGGCACATTTCCCCGAAATCGCCGCCAAGCGCAACGATCGCGCCGGGGCCTTGTCCGGTGGCCAGCAGCAGATGCTGGCCGTCGCACAGGGCCTGGTCCGCCGCCCCCGCCTGCTGATGCTGGACGAACCCTCCGCCGGCCTGTCGCCCGTACTGGTCGATCGCGTCCTGTCCGTCGCCGCCACCCTGCGCGACCAGGGAACCTCCGTGCTGCTGGTCGAACAACTGGTGGAAAAGGCGCTGCGCCTGGCCGATCGGGTCTACGCCCTGGCACAGGGCAGGGTGGTGATGCAGGCCGCCACCACCGAACCCGACCTGCCGCATCGCCTGGAACGCGCCTATTTCGGCCAGGACGTGGCAACCCCGCTACACACCTGATCGCCGCCGATCCAAACGCTTGACGCAAGGGACCCGACTCGGCATCAGTCCGCTACACCCCAGGTCAAGGGGCGTCCGGGAAAGGATTATCGATGCACGAAGGTCTGTTGCGCGAATCTCTGTCGCGCAGGGCACTGGCCCGCTCCGCGGCTGCCGTGGTGGGAACATTCGGAATTCTGCGTCACGCGCGCGGTGAGCCGGTACTGAAGATCCGTTGCTCGCTTGACACCGCACCATCGCATATCCGCAACGTCTCGATCGTGGATTATCTGAAGAAGGTCGAAGCCGCAACCGGCGGCAAGGTCACCAGTGAGGTGTTTCATTCAGGCCAGCTCTACGCCGACCTGAACGTCTCGAAAGCACTGCTGCAGGGCCAGGTCGACATGGCCGCGCCCGGCGGTTGGACGCAGACTGGAATCGTTCCTGATTGTGACTTCTGTCAATTGCCGGTGTTCTACGGCCAGTCGCTCGAAACGACCGAAAAGGCGTCGGACGGCAAGCCGGGCGCGCTGATCGTCAAGCAATTGGAAGGCAAGCTGCGGGTCAAGGTGCTGGGTCCGTGGATCGACCTCGGCGAGCAGAACTGGTACACCACCAAGAAGCCGCTGAACACGTCCGACGATATCAAGGGCCTCAAAATCCGCAGTCCAGGCGGCGCCGGCATCAGTTGGCGCATCTCCTTCTTCGGCGGCATCCCCAACACCACGGCCTGGCCGAACGTCCCGCTCGCACTGTCGCAGGGCACCTTCGACGGTTTCGTCTCAACCAACGAAAGCTGCGCATCGGCGAAGTTGTGGGAAGCTGGGGTCAAATACTCCTACCAGGACCGACAGTATGTCGGCCAGTATATCCCGATGATCAGCGACTCGTTCTGGGCAAAGCTCAGCCCGGATATCCAGAAGACAATGACCGACCTGTGGGCGGCGAACATCGCCACGTATCGGACCAACGCCGCGGCGTCGCAGGCCCGCGCCCGCAAGACCATGGAGGACAACGGCGTCACCTTCACCGATCCGTCACCCGCAATACTCGACAAGGCCCGCAAGGCAATGCAGGCGGACGTCGGAACGCTGGCCAAGGACGCCAAGCTCTCGCCCGAGGTCATACAACTTGCCGAGGCTTCCGTGAACGGTAACGCCTGAACGTGGCGGTCCGCCCCGATACGTTTTGGGACACGATCGAGCGCACCATTGTCGGCATACTCGGTGCGCTGGCGATGGTCGTGGGCATCGTCCAGGTCGTGGGACGCTATTTCTTTCCGGCACTGGCAATCTCCTGGGCCGAGGAGGTGATCGTCTATCTCGTTGTCTGGGGCGTGATGATCATCTCCAGCCAGTTGGTCCGCACCGACGGCCATGTCCGCCCCGACCTCGTGCTGCGCCTCGTGCCGCCCGCCGGTCAGCGTTGGCTGGAGGCGTTCAATTGCATTGTCGCGCTGGTGTTCTGCATCGGCATGATCTGGTACGGCTGGCAGATCGTCGACACCTCGCTGCTGCTGGATGAGCGCAGCTCAAGCGGTCTGCAATTCCCGATGTGGATCTACTACAGCGCACTGCCCGCCGGCGGCGTATTGATGACGATGCGTTACCTGATCCGCCTCTACCGCTACTTGTTCCGCTTCGACCCAAGAACGATGACGGTGGGCCACGTAATCCCCGACCACGAACTGCCGGCCAATCTCGGCGACCTGGCAAACCGGTAGCACGCAGTGGAAACCATTCTCTTTCTGGTGATGTTCTTCGGCCTGCTGGCCGCCGGCATGCCGATCTTCCTGGTGCTGGGCGCCTGCGCCGCGGTGCT
Source organism: Rhodopila sp. (assembly GCA_965200665.1). Classification (GTDB taxonomy): domain Bacteria; phylum Pseudomonadota; class Alphaproteobacteria; order Acetobacterales; family Acetobacteraceae; genus Rhodopila. Next base: position 3,468,295 of record OZ241370.1, read on the forward strand.
CTACGCCGTCTCCGGCCAGCCGATGATCGGCGTCGCCCAGGTCATCATCGACCACCTCAATTCGTCGACGCTGATGTCGCTGCCGCTGTTCGTCATGGCGGCAGCCTTCATGCGCCAGGGCGGCGTCGCCAAAGCCCTCGTCGACGTCTCGGCCGCCTGGCTCGGCGGTATAAGGGGCTCCCTCGGCCTCGTTACCGTCGTCGCCTGCACCCTGTTCGCCGCCATCTGCGGATCGTCGGTCGCCACCGCTCTCGCCATGGGCACCATCCTGCTGCCGGCGATGATCGAGAAAGGCTACCCGCGCAGCTTCGCCCTCGGCGTCATCGGAGCCTCCGGCACCATCGGCATCGTCATCCCGCCCAGCCTGGCCCTGATCCTCTACGGCATCGTCGCCGAACAATCCGTCCCGAGGCTGTTCCTCGCCGGTATCCTCCCCGGCCTGCTGCAGGCCGGGGCGTTCTTCGCCTGGGTCTGGTACGACGCCCGTCGCCGTAACTTCCCGAAGGAACCCGCCCAGCCATTCGCCGACCGCATCGCGGTAACCGTGCGCGCCCTGCCGGCACTGTCCGTCCCGGTCATCGTCCTGGTCGGCATCTACGGCGGCATCGTCACGGTCACCGAGGCCGCCGCCCTGGCCGCCGCCGTCGCCCTGGTCATCAGCCTGGTGTTCTATCGCGGCTTCCACTGGACCCAGACCCTGTCGGTCATCGCCGATGCCCTGCGCAGCGCCGGCACCATCATGCTGATCGTCGCCACCGCCCTCGCGTTCGGCCACTGGATGACGGAATCCGGCGCGCCGGCCCAGCTCGTCACCTGGGTCCTGGCACACAACCTGCCAACCTGGCTGTTCCTGCTGTCGATCAACGTCCTGCTGCTGGTCCTCGGCTGCTTCCTCGAAGTTGTCGCCGCCCTGCTGCTGGTGATCCCGATCCTCGCCCCAGCCCTGCAGCCACTCGGCGTCGATCCCGTGCATTTCTCCATCATCTTCACCCACAACATGGAGATCGCGCTGATCCACCCGCCCGTCGGTCTGAACCTCTATGTCCTGTCCACCATCTCGGATGCCCCGATCGGCGAGGTCATCCGCGGCATCCTGCCCTTCCTGATCCTGCTGCTGATCGTCCTCGGCATCATCACCTATGTACCGGCCCTGACGATGTGGCTGCCAGGGCTCGTTTACGGCAACTAACCCCGGTGCGGCCCATATCGCGCCTGTATCACCCTGTTGCTTGACAGCGCTGTGCCGCGCCGTGCCAGATGCGCCCTGCGCCTAGAGCAACATCACCCTGACCGGAATGGTCAGGGTGATGAAGTTGCTCGCTCAAACAACGAGATAGAGCGCGCTGACTGTATACAGTCAGGCTGAAAGCGCTCTAAGTGCAGGAGCACGCCAATGTTCGATGTCGACCGGTTTGCCGCCGATTGCCGTGCAGCCCTCAAGGAACGGGGCAGCGACGCAATTCGTGAGGTCGTCCGCAGAGCCGTCAGCGAACCCGGCGACATCCTCGCCAGCCTCGGGGAACAGACCGGCGCCTTCGCCAGCGTCCTGGTCCGTTCGACCGACCTGACCATTCTCAACGTGGTGTGGGGCCACCGCCAGTGGACCCTGCCGCACAACCACCATCACCAGGCGATCATCGGCATGTATGGCGGCGGCGAGGACAACATCTACTGGCGCCGGCTACCCGAGGATGCGACAGGCCGCGTCGAAGCCGCCGGTGCGGCATCGTTGCGCTATGGCGACGTCGCGGTCCTGGGCCGCGACATCATCCATTCCGTGACCAATCCGCTGGACAAACTATCCTATGCCATTCACGTCTACGACGGCGACTTCATCGCCGCCGAACGCAAAAGCTGCTGGCACGCCGAAACGCTGGCCGAACAGCCCTACGACCCTGCTTTGGTCTCACCTGCCTTCGGCCAGGCCCTGATCAACAAACAAAACGCATAAGCCGCCGCCCCACCTTCCCGAGGAGCGATCAGCGACCTGGCGATCGCCCGCCACAACAAGCGACTGCTGACCGCCAGCCCCCGCCGTCCACCCAACCGCATACCGTCTGCGTTTATCCCTCCTCATCGCTGTTCTTATCTGTGTAAAATGCCTTCGCTGCCGCCGCTCGATTCTGCAACCGATCCCCAACATTGCCGCCCAGCCAAAACCGGCCTATGCCCCGCCACCCGCAACGATTTCTGAAGCGCGGAACCATAAGGCTGCCGTCGCCCCATGGCCCCTGACCACGACCCCGCGCCCTTGTTTGCCGCGAAGGACTACGCGGCCCCATCCGTGTTTCAGCCGGAAAACCTGTTGCGCGAGGCCCGGCGTCAAAAAGCCACCCCGCTCGGCAACATCCCGGCGGTGTGCGTCCTGGACCCAGACGGCGACATCGTCCGCGCGATTCGCGCCGATGGCAGGGCGCGCCGAAATTCGTTTTGGGCGTGCTATCATACCGACATGTACGATCTTGATCACGACGGCGAGGCGATCGGTATCGTCGGCTGCGCGGTCGGCGCACCCTTCGCCGTCCTGCTGGCGGAGCAGATGTTCGCCTCCGGCTGCCAATTGCTGATCAGCGTGACGTCCGCCGGGCGGATCGGCAACACCGCACCTGACGCCAGCTTCGTGTTGATCGACCGGGCGTTGCGCGACGAAGGCACCAGCCTGCACTACCGTCCGGCGTCCCGCTTCGCCGATGCGGACGCCGCGCTGATCGCCCGCATCGCCCCTGCGCTTGCCACCCACCAGCCGACGGTGCGGCAAGGCGCCACCTGGACCACCGACGCCCCGTTCCGCGAAACCGCAACCGCCATCGCGGCAGCGGAAGCCCTTGGTGTCCTGGCCGTCGAGATGGAAGCCGCCGGGCTGTACGGTTTTGCCGCCGCCCGCCGCCGTCCGGTCATCTGTTTCGCCCATGTCACCAACCAGATGGCGCAGGTACACGGCGACTTCGAAAAGGGCGAGGCCAACGGCGCGCGTGATGCGCTGAACCTGATCGCGGCAACCATCAAGGCCTGGAGGCACGCGCTATGAAGCCCGAACCAAACCTCGTCACCGATACCGTGGCATTCCTGACCAATCCAACCTGGCCCACCGCGGTCTACTGGATCCTGTTGCTCGGAAGCATCGTCATCGCGGCGCGGGCATTGCGAGAGCACCCCGGCCAGCGCGACATGCGCCACCTCGGCATCTGGGCCGTCCGCCTCGCCATGGGCACGATGTGGTGGCAAGGCTCGCTATGGAAGATCCCGCCAAACTATGACGGCCTGGTCTACTGGATGAAGCAGATCGTCGAGCACGCTTTCATTCCGCTGCAGTCATGGGCCTTCGCCCAGATCGTGCTCCCCAACATCGCCGTCTTCGGCCCCCTGGTCTACCTCATCGAGGCCGCCATCGCCGTCTCGCTGATACTGGGTGTCGCAACCCGCATCTTCTCCCTCCTCGGCCTCCTCATGGCCCTCAACCAGTGGCTCGGTCTCTACTCAGCGCCGGGCGAGTGGCCCTGGACCTACGGCTTCCTGATCATCATCCAGATCCTGTTCCTGCGCGATCCCCCCGGCCGCTGCCTCGGCCTGGAAGCCCGCCACAGGCCGGTTACGGTGGCGTAGTTTCAATCGACCGTGGGGTGAAACGGCGTCCGGATGGTGCGGCTACGTTTTTCCAGCTGCACGGTCGGCGGTCACAAGTGGGGATTTGCATGCCCCTCCGTTCCGATTTGTCACATCAGAGCGACGCCCCATCAGGAGCGGCATGCAAGAAAGATCGGGACCAACAGATTCGGCAACTGACAACAACATCGTTATAACCGGCCCGCGTTGGCGGTGCGATTGCACCCGGACGTGAAGCTGCTTGCCGGACCGCGAAAAGAATCAACCACAGATGAACGCAGATGGACACGGATAGGACCGATCGGCTTCACCATTGATCCCTCCGCGTCGGATTGGGATGGCGAGGCGAGCCAGGCTTCCGACGGCCCAGCCGTTGGAACGGCCGGACGAGGTGGTTGCGCACGAAATCATAGGATACCGGCCGGCCATCGGTTGACGGTCGATCTTTCAGCGTTATAACGCAGCGCACCGGCGCGAATCTGTGTTCATCTGCGTTCATCTGTAGTCGAAATTCTGCCTTCGACCAGCATCCCGGCTTGAAACGCCGGTTCGCGACCTCGCCCAAAGTGCTGGTCAGAAGGGCCGCCCCTCGATCTCACCTTTTCGCCCGACCCTCACCGCGCGTAATCGGGCTCCTCCCGATCCAGCACCCGCCGCCAGGCATCCAGATGCAGCTGGGCATCGACCTTCTCACCCCACGCACCCTGGAACCCGCGCCGATGCTGCGCCGGCAATGAGCGCAGCGCCCCACCGGTGGACATCGCCGTCACCTGGTACATCGCCGTCCGTTCGGCGATGAAACATTCGTCAAACGCCTCGGCAACCGTTCGCCCGATGACCGTCACGCCATGACCGCCCATCAGCAGGATCGACTTATCCCCCAACGCGGCCGCCAGCCGATCGCCTTCGGCATGACTGTCCGCCGGCGCGCTGCCGAAATTGTCGATCGCCACCCGGTCGTTCAGCAGCAGGTTGTTGTGGTGGGCCAGCGCGAAAGCAGGGTCCTCCAGCATTGAAAGCGCCGTCAGGTACTGCGGATGCACATGCACGACACACACCGCCGCCGGGTTCGCCATGTGGATACGCGCGTGGATATGGAATGCAACTTTCCGCAGTTCCCCCTCGCCGCGCAGCACGTTGCCGTCCAGGTCGCAGACGATCAGGCTGCTGGCGGTGATCTCCTGGAACAGCATCCCTCTCGGATTGATCAGGAAGGTCGGTGCCTCGTCCGCGTGCTGGCGCGGCATCATGACCGAGTTATGATTGCCGATCTGCTCGTTCCAGCCCAGCCGGGCGGCAACGCGAAACACCGCCGCCATGTCACGGCGCAGCTCCTGCTCCTGCGCCGTAATCGACGCGTCGGATTGAATATCGGCGTCCATGGCGGTGCCTTCGTCTCCATTGTGCGAACGATCCTCGCACCCTGACCGTACGGCCGCCAGCGGACAAGGCTCGACCAGCACGCCAGGACACCCTCCTGACGACTCCGCAAAGAAATTTGCCTTCGCTGTGTCACGGATTTACCATAAGTCGATGATCCCAGCCGCAACGCCACGATGACCACCGACGTCGACACGTTCACCGCACGCTAGCAGGGGCGCGCTGGCTGGGGCGCGCTGGCAAGGGCGCGAGGGCGGCCAGGAACGCGCCAACTATGCAACCTTCCTGCTCGAACTCTGTGACGTGCTGGGCGTCAAGCGGCCCGACCCGGCCTCCGCCAACACCGCCGAAAACGACTACGTGTTCGAGCGAGCGGTCACTAAGCGCGCCCCGGACGGAACGCCGGGTGGCGGGCGGATCGATCTCTATAAGCAAAACTGCTTCGTGCTGGAGGCAAAACAGTCGCGCCAGCCGGGCAGTGCCAAGGCGGTCGGTGGTCCTGACCTGTTTGGCCAGGAACCGGCCCGACGTGGCGCCCGCAGCGCAAGCCGCACCTGGGACGTGCTGATGCTGAATGCCCGCCGCCAGGCGGAAGACTACGCTCGGGCGCTGCCGGTTGAACATGGCTGGCCACCCTTCATCCTGGTCTGCGACGTCGGGCACGTCATCGAGACCTACGCCGATTTTTCCGGCCATGGAGATCGAGGCCATTCTCGCCGCCATGCATCGCATTGGCGGGCTGGTCAGCACGCCAGACGCCGGACGCTCGTTCGTCGTGCGCCGAGCAGCTTGAGCGCGATGCTGCGGCAGCCCATCCGTCGCGTGTCGGGTTTGCAAATCTGCCATCCGAAGACTGCGATACGTTCCGCCAGGCCGATCTGCCCCGACCAGGGCGACGACCCCATATAAGAAAACTTACTTGACAATCCCCAATAAATCAGACTACTTTCCCAACTGAACCACTACCGGCGCCCGCCCATGTCAGACAAGGCTCAACCCAGCCACCCGGCCCAGCCCCTGCTGAACCTCATCGTCACCCTGCTGACGCCGATGTTCCTCGCCGCCGCCGGCAACGATCTCGCTTTCGCCCGTCAGGCCGCGATCGAAACCCTCAACGCCTATCGCGCCGAAACCCAGTCAGACCTCATCACCATCGCGAAAATCATCGGCTTCGGCCTCGCCGCCCTGGCCGCGCTCAGTCTCTCGATCTCCGATGAGTTGCCGCTGAGGACAATGCTGCGGCTCCACGCCAGCGCCAACGCCTCCGACCGTTCAGAGCATCGCAACCGTCAGGTCCTGCAGCAAAGCCAGGCGCACCGCGCGTCCGCACCAGTCGAACCCGATATTGACGAAGCCGCCCTCACCGCCGCCGCCGCAGACATGAAACAGCGCACGGCCGACACCCTGGCCCAATTCACCAAACCCGCCTCCACGCCCGAACCCGAAGCGGTTATCGACGACGAAGACCTTCGCTACCAGGCAACCTGGGCCGCTTCCGCCGCCGCCATCGCCGTCGAGACGGCCGCGTCCCTGCCCACGCTGCCGCCCGACGAACGCCGCTCCGCCGCCATCTGGATCGACGCGCTGAACCAGGTCGCGCAGGGTTTCATGACAGGCGACGTCCAACCCCGCCTCCACCCCGGCGATCTCGCCGCGATGACGGCCCCGCTCGGTCCCTGACACCCAGGGTTTCGATTTGATTCGTCGAAGCCCATGTGCGCGCGTCCTCGGGTCCGCCACCAGCGAGCCCGTTCATTCATCCCTTGTTGAAACGCGGAGGCAGACGGAAGGCCGCTGAGAAGGCAACTGTCCGGCGCAACGAAGCGCTACAGGCCGTTGTTGAGACAGGGTATTTGAAATCCATAAACAATCCAGTTTGCAGGCCGCTCCAGCAGTCCCGACCCGTCCGACGGACTACTCAAGACCGCATGTCCGATGATTTCGTTCCGCCAGGTCGCGATATTCGTCTATGGGCACACATCTCCGCGGCGCTTCGCGGTCCTCCCCGATCTCCGTGTTGTCGATGAGGAAAGACTGAACGAACGCGCTGGCGCCCCCGAGGCACAGGCCCAACGCATCACGACCAGGACCACCTCGCCGCGGCCTCCAAATGCAATTGCTTCTGTCCCGACATCCGACCCGTCTGGCCAATTGCCGATCCGTAATCCTCACAGTATGTCCTCCGGCACAACCGCTCTGCCAGTCAGTGCCGGAGGGAGACGCCACCATGCATAGTCCCTACGACGACCTGCCAAAGAACCAGGCCAACTACGCGCCTCTGACGCCGCTGACCTTCATCGAACGCGCCGCATACGTCTATCCCGACAAATTGTCGGTCGTGCATGGCGCACAGCGCTGGACCTGGAAGCAGACCTACGCCCGCTGCCGCCGGCTGGCCTCGGCGCTGGCGCAACGCGGCATCACCAGGAACGACACGGTGGCGATCATCGCCCCCAATACCCCGCCGATGTATGAGGCCGCGTTCGGCGTCCCGATGTGCGGGGCCGTGCTCAACACCCTCAATACCCGCCTCGACGCCGAGGCCATCGCCTTCCAGCTCCGCCACGGCGGCGCCAAGGTGCTGATAACCGACCGTGAGTTCTCCGCCACCATCGAACAGGCCCTGGCGCTGCTCGACGACCGGCCGCTCGTCATCGACATCGCCGACCCCGCCTATCCGGACGGCAAGCTCCTCGGCGAAACCGAATACGAGGCTTTCATCAACCAGGGCGATCCCGACTACGCCTGGCAGAACCCCATCGATGAATGGGACGCCATCGCGCTGGGCTACACCTCCGGCACCACCGGTGACCCGAAGGGCGTCGTCACCCACCACCGTGGCGCCCACCTCAACGCGGTCAGCAACATCCTGAACTGGGGCATGCCGCACCATGCGGTCTACCTCTGGACCCTGCCGATGTTTCATTGCAACGGCTGGTGCTTCCCCTGGACCATCGCCGAACGGGCCGGCGTCAACGTCTGCCTCCGCCGCGTCGAGGCCAAGGCGATGCTCGACGCCATCCGCGATAACCACGTCACCCATATGTGCGGCGCGCCCATCGTCTACGGCATGCTGATCAACGCCCCCGCCGAACTTCGCGACGGCATCACCCACCGCATCGCCGGCCAGGTTGCCGGTGCCTCGCCGCCCGCCGTCATCATCGAAGGTGCAGAAAACATCGGCATCGAACTGACCCACGTCTACGGCCTGACCGAGGTCTACGGCCCCGCCGGCGTCTGCGCCAAGCAGGCATCCTGGGCCGATATGCCGCTCGACCGGCGCGCCGAACGCAATGGCCGCCAAGGCGTCAGAACCCCCCTGCAGGAAGCAATGACCGTCCTCGACCCCGAGACCATGCGCCCGGTCCCCTGGGACGGCCAGACCATGGGTGAGATCATGTTCCGCGGCAACATCACCATGAAGGGCTACCTGAAGAACCCCCATGCCACTGATCAGGCCTTTGCCGGCGGTTGGTTTCACACCGGCGACCTCGCGGTGATGGAACCCGACGGCTATGCCAAGATCCGCGACCGATCGAAGGACATTATCATCTCCGGCGGCGAAAATATCTCGTCGCTCGAAGTCGAGGAAACCCTCTACCGCCACCCGGCGGTGCTGAACGCCGCCGTCGTTGCCCAGCCCGACGAGAAATGGGGTGAAACTCCCTGCGCCTTTATCGAGCTCAAGTTCGGCGCCTCCGCCACCGCCGAGGAACTTCGCGACTATTGCCGCGAGCGCCTGGCTCGCTACAAGGTGCCGAAGACATTCATCTTCCGTGACATCCCCAAGACCTCCACAGGCAAGATCCAGAAATTTGCCCTGCGCGCGCTGGCAAAATCGAGTTCGGCGATTGAATAGCGCCGCCGGCGCCTGTGGCATCGCGAAACGCGCCGGCGACGCGGCAATCGCATCCGGTCGGGCGACGCACCGCCGCACCCGCACCGCGCCTGCCAACGACCGCGCAACCAACCACCGCGCGGCTTGATGCGCGGCATCCGCCTGGGTCAAACTCCCGCCATGTCGATTCCCATCCAAGTCCGCCGCCTGCCCCATGCCGAGGGCCTTCCGCTGCCATCCTATGCAACCGCCGGGGCGGCCGGCATGGATCTGTTGGCCGCCATCACCGACCCGATCACCATCGGACCCGGTGAGCGCCGGCTGATCCCGACAGGCCTCACGGTGGCTCTGCCGCCCGGCTATGAATTGCAGGTGCGCCCGCGCTCCGGCCTCGCCCTGCGCCATGGGATTACCCTGCCCAATACACCCGGCACGATCGACGAGGACTATCGCGGCGAGATCGGGGTCATCCTGCTGAACGCCGGGACCGAAACGTTTACCGTCGAGCGCGGGGCCCGCATTGCCCAAGCCGTCCTGGCTCCGGTCAGCAAAGCCGTCTGGCAGCAAGTCGACACGCTGGACGCCACGGCGCGCAACGCCGGCGGGTTCGGCAGTACCGGGACAGCCTGACGTGCGGCGATCACTTATCGCAGAGATGTGATTGAAGAATCCGATATCAATTCGCACCTGTTCCTGTAAAGTAAGTGTGTCGAGGCCGGAAGGAAGCCGCCTCGCTGCAGGGGAACCGGCCTATGTCCACGCAGCTCGCTCAAGTCGAACTGGCCCCGGCAGTGGTCCCCAAAGTCACCGCCCCGCCGTTGGCAAGAAGCGAAATTCGCGACTGCGACTTGCTCGATTCAGGCAACCCGACGGGCATCATCCGCGGAATCGTCAGTGCGCTGCTGATCGCCACGCCATTCTGGATCCTGTTTGGCTTCGCGCTTTACTTCCTGATTTAAGGTTTTCGGCTCCGCAAAACCGATGCCAGCGCCGGAAGAAAGAAACGCAATCGTTTTTGATTGACCCGGCGCGGCCTGTTGGTCTTCTCAAGCGTCATGCGTCATCTCCTGGCTGCGAGTCTTCTGCTGGGGCTGTTGGTGGTGCCCTCCTGGGCACAGCCCTTGCCGCGCAACGTGACCGACCACTTCTTCCTGTCGAGCGACGGTGTCCGGCTGCACTACCTGGAGGCGGGTCCGCCCGGCGCCCACACGCTGGTGTTCGTTCCGGGGTGGACGATGCCGGCCTGGATCTTCATGCCGCAGATTCTGGCGTTCTCCCGCCACTACCGCGTCATCGCTTTCGACCCGCGCGGGCAGGGCGACTCCGCCACACCGGTCGAGGGCTACGAGCCGGTCCGTCGCGGCCGCGATGTGGCCGAACTGATCGCGCGGCTGTCGGGCAGGGTGGTCGTGGTCGGCTGGTCGCTGGGCGTGCTGGACACGCTTGCCTCGATCCATGTCGCCGGCGACCAGCGGTTGGCCGGGCTGGTCCTGGTGGACAACTCGGTTGGCGAGGAACCACCGCCAGCACCCTTCCGGCCGGGACCGCCAAGGCGGGGGCCGCCACCGACCCATTTCCAGTCGATGAAGGCGTTCGTCCGCGGCATGTTCCACCGGCCGCAGCCGCCTTCCTATCTGGAGCGGCTGACCGAGGCGACACTGCACACGCCGCCCGATGCCAGCCGCCTGCTGCTCGCCTACCCCGTGCCGCGCTCTTATTGGCGGGAGGCGGTTTATGCAACGCGGGTCCCGGTGCTGTACGTCATTCGGCCGCGTTGGGTTGCGCAGGGTGAGACCCTTGTGCGAAACCGCCCCAATACTGAGATGGAAGTGTTCACCGATGCCGGTCATGCGCTGTTCGTCGACGACGCGGCGCGGTTCAACAGCGTGACCGAAGCCTTCCTGAGGCGGCACGTCTGGCCGTGAACCTGGTCGCCCTGTTCCTGGTCTCGCTGGCCGCGGTCGGCTACGAGACGGCGCTGACGCGTTACTTCGCCGTCGCCAAGTGGTCGGAGTATGGCTACTGGGTGATCTCCATCGTCATGGTGGGCTTCGCCCTCAGCGGGGTCGTGCTGGCGCTGTGGCGCGATGTGTTCGTGCGTCGGTCCGGCCCGCTGATGGCCGCCCTGCCGGCGGCACTGGTCGTAACGGCGGCGGCGGGCTACCGCTTCACCACGACCAACCCGTTCAACCCGCTGCAACTGCAGAACCCGAACACCTGGCAGCCGCAGATCTGGAACATTGCCGGCTACTATGCCGCGCTGCTGCCGTTCTTCTTCCTGGCCGGCCTGTTCATCAGCCTGAGCTTCGTGCGCAATGCCAACCAGATCGGCCGGGTCTACGCCTTTGACCTGACCGGCGCCGGGGCAGGGGCGGCCAGCGTGCTGGCGGCGATGTATGCGGTGCATGCCTTCCACCTGGTGCCGCTGCTGCTGGTGCCGCTGGCCGCGTCCGCACTGTTCATGGCCGGACCGTACCGGCTGCGCGCGATCCTTGCAGCGGTGCTGGCGCTTGGCGCCGCCGAGGCGGTGCTGCTGCTGGATGACCAGGCCGGCTACAACGACTTCAAGGCGATCTACGCGCCCTTGCACACGCCGGACGCCAGGATCGTGGCCTCGGTCAACTCGCCCCGCGGGAACTACGCCCTGCTCGATGACTTCACCGAACGGGTCGATACCGACATCTCCAACAATGCCGGGATGCTTGGGGTGGACGGGCCGCCGCGCAGCTTTGGGCTGTATCGCGATGGCAGCCGCATTGCCGCGCTGCCCAGCGGCGGGCCGATCAAGTCGGATTATGCCGCGGCGGCGCTGGATGCATTGCCCTATGGGCTGATCCCAAACCCGCGCGTGCTGCTGGCCGGCGCATCGGGCGGCTTCCGCACCGAGGAGATCCGCAAGCTCGGCGCCTCGGCGATCCGGGTGCTGGAGCCGGAGCCGGAACTGTTCCGCGCGCTGCGCGACGGGCTGGGCCCCGTTGCTCCGGTGGCACCGGCCAATGGCGTTCGGGTGGAGCCTGATGGCCCGCTGGGTGCCGCGGGCGGCGGACCGTATGACGTGGTGGATCTGTCGGCGGACTTCCTGGATGCGGCCGAGACCAACGCGACGGCATTTACGCGCGAGGCGATCGTGTCCTACCTGCAGGCGCTGGCGCCCGGCGGCATGGTGTCGATCCCGGTCTCGATCCGCGACTTCCCGGTCTATGCCTTGCGGATGCTGGCAACGGTGCGGGCGGCGCTGCTGACCGCCGGCATCGACGATCCGCCGGCCCATGTGATCGTCTACCGCTCGGCCTGGAGCGTGCGGATCCTGGTCTCGCGCGACGTCTGGAGCGCCGCCCGGATCGAGGCCGCGCGCAAGTTCTGCGACGACCGCTCGTTTGACCTGTCGTGGTATCCCGGCATGGACGTCGCGAAGGCCCGCGCCGGGCTCTACAACGACCTGCCGGCGGTCTCGTTCGACAAGGGCGAGGTCGAGTCCGACGGGCCGGACGACGCGATCGCCGATGAGGCCGAGGCGGTGCTGCGCGGCCAGCCGACGCCATCGCGCGACCAGTTCAACCTGTCGCCGATCACCCTGGACAAGCCGTTCTTCTATGCCGTGCTGCGGCTGGACCGGATCGGCACCATCCTGAAGCGGCTGGAGATCCTGCCGCAGGCGGAGGTCGGCGCACTGGTCAACCTGGCGGTGCTGGCCCAGGCCGTGGTGATCGCGGCCCTGGTGCTGCTGGTGCCGCTCGCCGCCCCGGGCCGCATCAAGGTGCCGCGGGCCGGAGTGCTGCGTTCGGTCATCTACTTCCCGGCGCTGGCGCTTGGTTTCCTGTTCATCGAGATCTACCTGATCGAAAAGGCCAGCTTTTGGCTCGGCGATCGGACCAGTGGCTTCGCCTTGGTGCTGACTGGGATGCTGGTGTTCTCCGGCCTCGGCAGCCTGTCCACGCCGTATTTCGATGCACGGCCCCGCCAGGGTATGGCGCTGGTTGCCGCGGTGGTGCTGGCCTGGTGCGTATTGGCGCTGCTGCTGCTGGAACCGATCATCCTGGGCTCGCTCGGCTGGCCATTCGCTGCGCGTGCGGCACTGTTGCTGGTGCTGATCGCGCCGGTCTCGGTGGCCCTCGGGCTGCCCTTCCCGTTGGGGCTGAACCGAGCGGGGACGGGCGGGTTTCTGCCATGGGCGTGGGGCCTGAACGGGGCGTTCTCCGTGGTTGCGACACCGCTGGCGAACCTGATTGCGCGGGAAATGGGGTTCAGCAGGGTTCTTTTGTGCGCGGCGATCCTCTATGGCATCGCTCTGGTTACATTTCCGGCGTTGAGGAAGCATTCGGCTTGGCAAGACATCTCGCTACCATCACCCGCCGCGGAGTGATCTCCGCCGCCGCGGCGTCCTCCCTGCTGCCCTCGCTCGCCCGGTCCGCACCGGTCTGGACACGGGCTGCCTTTGAGCAGGCGATGCGCGAATCCGGCCGTCCCGTCAGTTTGACCGACGCCCAGTTCGATGCGATCCAGAAACGCAAACCGATCGCGATGAAGCGGATCGAAGCGTATCTGAAGGACCATCTCGGCAGCGCCGATCCCGCTGTTATGGCCGCGTTTGAGGCGGTGCCGCGGGAGTACTACCACTACGAATATCCCGAACACCGTGCGACGCCGGGCGATGCGTACGAGGACAACCCGAAGCCGTGGGCGCTGGGCTATGGGTCGGCGCTGTCGGACTACCTCGGGCAGGCCTACATGACGCAGATCTGCAGGCCGAAGCCGGGTGAGGTCACGCTGGAGATCGGCACCGGCAGCGGCTTCCAGAGCAGCCTGTTGTCCCGGATCGTCGCCAAATCCTACTCGATCGAGATCATCGAGCCGCTTGGCAAGGCCGTGGGCAGGATCTTTGCCCCGATTGGCTACAACAACATACGCTCGCGGGTTGGTGACGGTTATTACGGCTGGCCCGAGATCCAGGGCGGCTTCGATATCATCATCGTTACCTGCGCGGCGACCTTCGCGCCGCCCGATCTGTTCAAGCAGCTCAAGCCGGGCGGGCGGATGATCATTCCCATCGGCCAGCCGTTCAAGCGCGGCCAGGTGCTGTACGTCTACACCAAGGACGCGGAAGGCAAGATCCACTCGAAACGGGATATCGGTGTGTTCTTCATCCCGATGACCGGGGCAATCGCCAAGAACCAGCCGGTGAAGCCGGAAACCGTGTCGGACCACTCGCCAGCCGACAAGCCAATCACCGACAAGCCGTTGGCTGACAGGCCAACCGCGGACAAGCCGCCCGTTGATAAGCCGCCCACTGATAAGCCGCTGGTCGACAAGCCGATCACCGATACGCAGAAGCCGGCGTCGGAATAGACCGGCCGCCAGCCGCGGGTCGTTTGTGCCCGGGTTGCGGGGGGCGGCGTTACGGCCGCGCCTCGGCTTGCGCATGCAACGCCTTTGGTCGAGGTGGGCGTGGGCGGGCATGGCGGATCTGATACGGGAAAACATTCCCGTTGTCAACGGTGGGTTGTTCACCCTCTTGCCGTTCGGTTTGAGACTGACTAAGCTAACGGTGAATGCGAATGATTCGCAATAGAGGAGCGCTTCCAGCTATGGTGCAGGAAAGCCAGATCGGCCGCCGATGTGAGCGGGCTGTGGTCACGGCGTACAGTGAACTGCGTCAGATCGGGTCGGATGACATGTCTGCGTTCCAGGCCTGCACGGCGCTTTATCGCATCCATCACCCAGAGGCCACGATGAACGAGGCGCGGCGGCTGGTGGCTGAATGGATTGACCATCATCTGGTCCGGCGGGCGCCGGGTCCGACCGATGGATGCCCCTGCGACTGATCCGCGATCAGGTTCCCACGACCACGTGGATCGGTGCAGGTGCGTCACCGACCCATAGCGGGGCGCAGCCTGCCATGTCGCCGTCGGTTTGCGCCGGAATTGGTTCGTTCTGCAGGAAATCGATGCGCTGGGCGCGCACATGCCGCACGCCCGGACTGCGCGCCAGCAGGTTCATCGGCAGTGCGGCGCCGTAGAGGATAGCCGCACCGGGGCCGGACCGGTCGAACAGCACCACCGAAAAACCGGGGTCTGCCGGGACTGCATCCGCAGCCAGCAGGAAACGGCCGCCGTAGAGCCGGCCCTTGCTGATGATAACGCTCGCTGCCTCGGTCTCGGCGTCATCGATGCGCAGCCGGATGGTGGGAAAGCTGTAGCGGGTCAGTTCGCGCATCGACTGCAGCACGTAAGCGCCTTTGCCGAAAAGTTTCTTGAGCGGAAAGGCTACGTTGTGCACCACCTGGGCGTCGAAGCCGACCCCGAGCATCTGAACGAACAGGCGGGTGCCGGTTGGGCTATTTGCCTGGCCCGGCCACAAGGTGCAGGTGCGGCCGAACGCAAGCGCCGCAGCGACGGCTTTGGGGGCGAACGGCAATCCCAGTTCATGGGCCAGGACGTTGGCGGTGCCGAGGGGAATGACGCCGAGGCGGGTGGCCGAGCCCATCAGGCCGTTGGCGACCTCGGCGATGGTGCCGTCGCCACCGGCCGCGACCACCAGCTGTTCGCCGCGGCGGGCGGCGTCGCGGGCCAGTGCCTCCGCGTGGCCGGCGCGATGGGTTTCGGCAAGATCGAGCCGCAAGCCGTTGGCCACCAGGATATCGAGGACGCGCCACAGCAAGGTGGCGCGACGGCGTCCGGCGACAGGGTTGAAGACGATGACCATGGGTTGAATCGGCTGCCGGCTGATTACAAAAGACCAGATTGCCAGCGATTGATGTCATTCCGATGGCAGTTTGATGACTCTTTAAATATATTCAGCCGAACCGGAAAGTATAGCCTCAGTCATTGAATCTTAACTTCCCCGGCGCGGCGACGCCAGTATCAGGTGCGGTAACTTCTGTGAGCGCCCTGAAATGAATGCAATCGCCCACATCGATGTTCCGTGTGCATACCGGACAATATTTATTTCTGACACGCATCTAGGCACGCGTGGATGCCGCAGCGAATTCCTGGCGGACTTCCTGCGCAGGTCAAGTTGCCGGAATCTGTTTCTTGTCGGTGACATTATCGACGGATGGCGGCTGCGCAAGTCCTGGTATTGGGACAAGAGCCACGACGAGGTGCTGAAACAGATCGTGCGCCATGCCCGAGCCGGGACCGAGGTGACCTACATCCCCGGCAACCATGACGAGATGTTCCGCAACTGGCTGCCGATCGGGCTGGAGATCTGCGGCATCAAGATGCAGCGCGAATCCGAACACACCACGGCCGACGGCAAGCGCCTGCTGGTGATGCATGGTGACGAGTTCGATAGCGTGGTGCGCTATGCCAAGTTCATCGCGCTGTTGGGCGACTGGGCCTACACGGCAGCGCTGGTGGTCAATCGCTGGTTCAACGCGGTGCGCCGCCGGCTGGGTTATCCATACTGGTCGCTGTCGGCCTGGCTGAAGCAGCAGGTCAAGGGAGCGGTCAAGGCGATCGACCGGTTCGAGACGGCATTGACCGCCGAGGCGCGTCGCCGCGGCTTCGACGGCGTGGTCTGCGGCCATATCCATCATGCCGAAATTCGCGATATCCAAGGTGTGCTCTACATGAATGACGGCGACTGGGTGGAAAGCTGCACCGCGTTGGTGGAGCATCATGACGGCCGGTTGGAGCTGATCGATTGGGCGGCGGTGAACCGGCTGTCGTTCTTCGAGCCGCGTGCCGCGCAGGTGGTGGAACCTGTCTGATCCGCTTGCCGTTCCGGGCCACAGCGACATGCTGCCGCCGGGATCGACGCACCGCATCCTGGTGGTCACCGACGCCTGGAGCCCGCAGGTCAACGGTGTGGTTCGCACGCTGACGACCGTTGTGCAGGAGCTGCGGGACATGGGCCATGTGGTCGATGTCATCGGGCCCGACCGGTTCCGCACCATACCCTGCCCGACCTATCCGGACATCGCGTTGTCGCTGCTGCCGCGGCGGCGCCTGGTGCGGATGATCGAGGCGTTCAACCCCGACGCGCTGCACATCGCCACCGAGGGGCCGCTGGGCCTGGCGGCGCGAAGCTGGGCAAGGCGGAAACGGTTCAAGTTCACGACGGCGTTCCATACGCGGTTCGCGGAATACGTGCAGGCGCGGACCGGCATGCCGGTGCGGCCGATCTATGCCTGGATGCGGCGGTTCCACGGCGCGGGGCAGGGCATCATGGTGGCGACGCAGTCGCTGCGCGATGAGCTGACGGCACGTGGCTTCATGAACATCCGGGCATGGTCGCGCGGCGTCGACACGGCGCTGTTCAAGCCATACCCACGCACCGAGTTCGCTGATCTGCCGGGGCCGATCTTCATCTATGTCGGCCGGGTGGCGGTGGAAAAGAACATTGGCGCGTTTCTCGATCTGGATCTTCCGGGTTCCAAGGTTGTCGTTGGAGGCGGTCCGCAACTGGCATCGCTGCGGCGTGACTATCCGCAGGTGACGTTTACCGGCCCACGCTACGGCGAAGCGCTGGCTCGGGCGTATTCCGGCGGCGATGTGTTCGTGTTCCCCAGCCTGACCGACACGTTCGGCCTGGTGATCCTGGAGGCGCTGGCCTGCGGCACACCGGTCGCGGCATTTCCGGTGACCGGGCCGAAGGACGTTCTTATCGACGCCATGGGCGTGGTGGGGGCTGTGCATACCGATCTGCGGGTTGCCGCGCTGGCGGCGCTGAAGGCGGATCGGGCTGCCTGCAGAGCGCATGCGGAGCGGTATTCGTGGCGGGTGTGCGCGGAAATCTTCTTGTCGCATCTGGTGTTGATGCGAGGTGCAGGCGCGCGGCGCAGTTGATGGCGGCGTCCATGTGCTGACCGCGGGGCGGTTGTCGGCCACGGATTCCGCAGCCTTCCGGGCAGTGCCGGGATTGAGCGATCAGCCGAACGGGCTTGTCGTTCCGGTGCCCGGGCGGTGCGGCGTCCATGTGTGCCGACGCCCGGTATTGGCCCCACGCAACTGGCCCGCGCTGACCGGACGGAAGTCCCAGCAATCGACGCCGACATCCGTTTGCCGCGGCAGTGGCTTCAGCCGCCCGTGACTATGGCCATGCAGGTTCAATGCGCCCTTTGCCATGCCGTTCCAGGTGCGGAAGGCGTAGTGGCAGAGCACCAGGCGGTGCGTTCGACAGTGATCTCGATGTACGGCTGGACGCTGGACCACTCGGGCAGGACGGTGATCCCGGGCGGGTCGTTGTTGCCGGTGACGAGGTGTTTCCGCCCATGCAGGCCACGCAGCAGATCGGCCGCGGCGGGTGGGCGAACGCCAAGGGCGAAGTCACCGAGGTGCCAGACCTGATCGTCGGGGGCTACGGTCTGGTTCCAGCGCTCGACCATCGCTGCGTCCATGGCGGCGACGCTGGGGAATGGCCGGCGGTAGAGCGCCCGGGCGCCGGCATGGCCAAAATGGGTGTCAGCGATGAACCAGACGGCCAAGCGCTAGACCCCGGCAGGGATCGGGATTGAATCCGGCTGCCGGGGCGCTGAGGTTTCTCGCAGTGGCAACGGCGCGTGGGGCCGACGCCTCAATCGGCGGCGTCCGCCACGTCCTCCATTGGCTTCCGGCCGGCGCGAATGCGGGTCAGTGCCTTCTCGACATGGCGGCTGAACACGTATTCGGCGGGACGCTGCTTATCGAGCGAGATGTCGGGGGCCATTGGACCTTCCGTGCGGATGCCGCGCATGACCTGGGCGGCGGCGCGCCAGGGCTTGCGCACCGTTTCGGCGACCGCGCTGGCTTCGTAGCCGGAGTGGACCATGCAGTCGGCGCATTTTTCGTAATTGCCCGTGCCGTACTTGTCCCAGTCGGTCGTGTCCATCAGTTCCTTGAACGACTTCGCGTAGCCTTCGCCCAGCAGGTAGCACGGGCGCTGCCAGCCAAAATAGGTGCGGGTCGGGTTGCCCCAGGGCGTGCAATGGAAGGTCTGGTTGCCCGCCAGGAAGTCGAGGAACATCGACGACTGGTTGAACGACCATTTCTTTTTCCAGGTGCCCTTGCCCTGGCGCGCGAAGATGCCGCGGAACAGCTCCTTGGTCTTGGTGCGGTTGAGGAAGTGCTGCTGGTCGGGCGCGCGTTCGTAGGCGTAGCCTGGGGATACCGAAATTCCATCGACGCCCATCGCCATGACGTCGTCGAAGAAGGAGGCGACCTTCGTCGGTTCGGCGTTGTTGAACAGCGTGGCGTTGATGATGGTGCGGAAACCCCGACGCTTGGATTCCGCGATCGCGGCGACAGCGCGGTCATAGACGCCATCCTGGCAGACCGAGATGTCGTGCTCCTTCTTGCCGCCATCCAGGTGCACCGACCAGGAGAACCACTTGGACGGCTTGAACAGGTCCATCTTCTTTTCAAGCAGCAGCGCATTGGTGCAGACAATGACGAACTTCTTGCGGGCGATGGCGCCTTCGACGATCTGGTCGATTTCCTTGTGCAGCAGCGGCTCGCCACCGGCGATCACCACAACCGGTGCGCCGCATTCTTCGATTGCTTCCATGCATTCGGCAACCGAGAGGCGCTGGTTGAGGATTTCGGCCGGGTAGTCGATCTTGCCACAGCCGGCGCAGGCCAGGTTGCAACGGAACAACGGCTCCAGCATCAGCACCAGCGGGTAGCGCTTGCGGCCGACCAGATGCTGCTTGACGACATAGGCGCCAACGCGCAGCGCCTGATTCAGTGGAACGGTCATACTCGGATCCCTATGCGTCGGCGAGTTGGGCGGGGAAGCGGAAACGGACGTCTTCGGCGACGCCATCCTGGGTTGAGATGTCGAGCTCACCGAACCTGCGCAACCCCTCCAGCACACCCTGGACCAAAGTTTCCGGGGCTGATGCGCCGGCGGTGACACCGACCGAGCGAATGCCGTCGAACCATTCGGCCTGCAGGGCGCCGGCGTCGTCGATCAGGTAGGAGGGCTTGCCGAGTTCCTGGCCAATCTCACGCAATCGGTTGGAATTCGAGGAATTGCGGGAGCCGACCACCAGGATCATGTCGACCTGATGGGCGAGGTCGCGCACGGCCTGCTGGCGGTTCTGGGTTGCATAGCAGATGTCGCGCACATCGGGCCCGACGATCGAGGGGAAGCGGGCGGTCAGCGCCTGGATGATGCCGCGCGTATCGTCGACCGATAGGGTGGTCTGGGTGATATAGGCCAGCTTCGCGGGGTCGGTGACTTCCAGCAGTGCCACGTCCTCGACCGTCTGCACCAGGTGGACCTTGGCGGCGACCTGGCCGATGGTGCCTTCGACCTCGGCATGGCCGGCATGTCCAACAAGCACGATCTCGCGGTCCTGGCGGGCGTAGCGGCGACCTTCGTTATGGACCTTGGCGACCAGCGGGCAGGTGGCGTCGATCACCGGCAGACCGCGTTCGGCGGCGGCTTCCTCAACACGTTTGGCCACGCCGTGGGCGGAAAACACGGTGATGGACCCTGGCGGGATCTCATCCAGTTCATCGACGAAGACGGCGCCGCGGGTTCGCAGGTCCTCCACCACGTGACGATTATGCACAATTTCGTGACGAACATAGATCGGCGGGCCGTATTTCTTCAATGCGCGTTCGACGATCTCGATAGCCCGCTCCACACCGGCGCAGAAGCCGCGGGGCTGGGCGAGGACGACGCGAATCATGCAGGCATTCTCCGATTAAGACGGGCTGGCCAGGCAATATGGGCTGACCGAACACGCTGAGGGCCGAGGTTAAACCAGACCGGACAGGTCGGGATATGGCAGTTTGGGCGGTGTGCCGCAATGCCGCAGACAGAGGCGCGCCCTCACATAAGGTGGGTCATCGGCGCCTGCCATCCCGCCAAGCGTGGCAATTTGGCAACAATCACGGGGATCGTGTCCGTGTAACCATGCGCGATTTCGCGCGACGTGTTAACGCCTGCAGAATTGGCTCCCGATTGGCGGAGTCGCTGGTCACGAGGCTGCATGTGACGACTGATCGCTTTGCGTCTTCCATTGATCTTCCCCAAGAGATGGCGCGTGCCGCCAGTGTCGTCGAGCAGGCCCTGGATGTGCTGCTTCCCCCGGTGGAAGGTGCGGAAGGGCGGCTGGCGGAGGCAATGCGCTATGCGACGCTGAACGGGGGCAAGCGGCTGCGTGCCTTCCTGGTGATGGAATGTGCCGCGCTGTTCCAGGTGAACCAGACCTGTGCCGCCCGCGTCGCGGCGTCGGTGGAGATGATCCACGCCTACTCGCTGGTGCATGACGACCTGCCGGCGATGGACAACGACGACATGCGTCGTGGCAAGCCCAGCACACATAAGGCGTATGATGAGGCGACCGCGATTTTAGCCGGCGACGCATTGCAGACGCGCGCGTTTGAGGTGTTGGGAGAACAAGACACCCATTCCGACCCGCAGGCGCGCTGTGAACTGGTCATGGCGCTTGGGGCTGCTTCCGGCGCGAGGGGCATGGCTGGTGGACAGATGATCGACATGGTGGCGGAGGGCCAGACTCTTGATGCGCCGGCTGTAACGCGCTTGCAGGCGCTGAAAACCGGCCGACTTATTCAATACAGCGCCGAGGCCGGGGCTATCCTTGGACGGGCGACGACGCAGCAGCGGCATCTACTGGCGGCCTATGGGCGTGATCTTGGTGCCGCTTTCCAGATCGCGGATGACGTGCTGGATGTGGAAGGTGATGAGACCGAAATCGGCAAGACCGCCGGCAAGGATGAAGCGGCCGGAAAGGCAACCATGGTGGCGGTGCTTGGACTCGAGCTGGCCAAGGCCCATGCCGATATGTTGGCGGCACAGGCCGCCGCGCATCTCGACGGGTTTGGGGAGCGGGCGGCGAACCTGCGCGCTCTGGCTGCTTTCGTCGTGCAGCGGCGAAGCTGACATGGGCCAACAAGACTGGGAACAGGAGATTTGATGAACGCAATCAGCACCCCGCTACTCGACCGCGTTCGCTACCCGGCCGACCTGCGCAACTTCTCGGCGGAGCAGTTGCGAGAGCTTGCCGATGAATTGCGGGCAGAGACGGTGGATGCGGTGTCGGTGACGGGCGGCCATCTCGGCGCCTCGCTGGGGGTGGTGGAGCTGACGGTCGCGATCCACGCGATATTCGACACGCCGCGCGACCGGTTGCTGTGGGATGTCGGGCATCAGGCGTATCCGCACAAGATTCTGACCGGCCGGCGCGACCGGATCCGGACGTTGCGCCAGGGTGGTGGGCTGTCGGGGTTCACCAAGCGGTCCGAGAGTGAATACGATCCGTTTGGGGCGGCGCATTCGTCGACGTCGATTTCCGCCGGGCTGGGGATGGCGGTAGCGCGTGACCTGAAGGATGCACGCTACAACGCCGCCAGCGAGCAGGAGCGCCGGAGCCAGGAGCTGGAGCGTGACGGCCGCAACGTGATCTGCGTGATCGGCGACGGCGCCATGAGTGCCGGCATGGCCTATGAGGCGATGAACAACGCCGGTGGGCTGAAGTCGCGGCTGATCGTGATCCTGAACGACAACGACATGTCGATCGCACCGCCGGTCGGCGCGATGAGTGCCTATCTGTCGCGGCTGATGTCCTCACGCAGCTTCCTGTCGCTGCGGGAGCTGGCCGGGCGGATGGCCAAGCGTTTCCCGCGCGGTATCGAGCGCACCGCCCGTCGTGCCGAGGAATATGCGCGCGGCATCCTGACCGGCGGCACGCTGTTCGAGGAACTCGGGTTTTACTATGTCGGCCCGATCGACGGTCATAACCTGGACCATCTGCTGCCGGTGCTGCGCAATGTGCGCGAAGCCGAGGAGACCGGGCCGATCCTGGTGCATGCGATCACCCAGAAGGGCAAGGGCTATGCGCCGGCTGAGCGGTCGCCGGACAAGTATCACGCGGTCTCAAAGTTCAGCGTGGTCACCGGCGAGCAGGCCAAGGCGCCGCCGGGTCCGCCGGGCTATACCAAGGTGTTCGCAGACTCGCTGATTGCCGAGGCGACCAAGGATCCGACCATCGTGGCGATTACCGCGGCGATGCCGTCCGGCACCGGGCTCGACCGGTTCGCCAAGGCGTTTCCGGACCGCAGCTTCGACGTCGGGATTGCGGAGCAGCATGCGGTGACGTTTGCCGCCGGCATGGCGAGCGAAGGAATGAAGCCGTTCTGCGCGATCTACTCGACCTTCCTGCAGCGCGGCTACGACCAGATCGTGCATGACGTGGCGCTGCAGTCGCTGCCGGTGCGGTTCGCCATGGACCGAGCCGGGCTGGTCGGCGCGGATGGGGCGACGCATGCGGGCAGTTTCGATTTGTCATATCTGGGTTGCCTGCCGAACATGGTGATCATGGCGCCGTCCGATGAGGCGGAGCTGATGCATGTCGTGGCGACCGCGGTAACGATCAACGACCGGCCGAGTGCGTTCCGTTATCCGCGCGGCGAAGGAACCGGGATTGCGCTGCCGAAGGCGGGTGAGGTGCTGCCGATCGGCAAGGGGCGCATCCTGCGCGAGGGCAATAACATCGCGATCCTGTCGCTGGGCACGCGACTGGGCGATGCGCTGAAGGCGGCGGATGAGCTGGCGGCGCGCGGGTTCCCCACAACGGTGGCCGATGCGCGGTTCGCCAAGCCGATCGATACGGCGCTGGTGGAGCAACTGGCCCGCAACCACGCGGTGCTGATCACGGTCGAGGAGGCTGCCATCGGCGGGTTCAGCACGCAGGTGATGCAGCATCTGGCGTGGAAGGGGCTGCTGGACGGCGGTTTGCGGATCCGCCCGATGGTGATGCCCGATCTGTTCATCGACCATGAATCCCAGGCCAAGCAACTGGCGCAGGCGGGTCTGTCGGCCAAGGATATCGTTAGCGTGGCGCTGGCGGCGATGGGGGTCGAGGCACCGGTGGCCGGCACAACGAAGGCCATAACGTCGCGATGATCGCACCGACCCGGCGCGCCGTGCTGTTGAGCGCTGTCGCGGTGGCCGGGGCAGGGCGGGCAGCCTGGGCGGAAGCGGCAGCCTGGGCGGAAGTGTCCGACCGGTCGCTGACCCAGCCGCTGCACGATCTATACGCAGGGCTTGAGGCAGCCATGCGGGCTGGAAATGCTGTGCCATTCGCACGGCGGTGCGACGAGTTGGCACCGGTGGTCGATCGCGTGTTCGATCTGGAGACGGTGCTGAAAGTCTCGGTAGGCATGCGGTGGGACAGCATGGACCCGGCGCGTCAGGCGACGCTGCTGCGGGTATATCGCCAGTTCACCGTGGCGACCTATGTGGCCAACTTCAACCGCTATGAGGGCGAGCGGTTCGAGATCCTGCCGGGCGCGCGGGCCACCAACGCGGAACGGATCGTTGCGACCGAGATCATCAGCCGCGGGCAGCGACTGCGCCTGGACTATGTGATGCATGACGGCGGTGGCGTGTGGCAGGCGGTGGACGTGCTGCTTGATGGCTCGATCAGCCGGGTGGCGGTGCAGCGATCGGATTTCCGCAAGATCCTGGCGAACGGGAACACCGAGGCGCTGATCGCGAGCCTGCGCCGCAAGATCGCCGATCTTTCGGATGGCACGCTGAGTTCATGATCCCGGTTGGTTCATGATCCCGGTGCTGGCGGTGGTGACTGCCGGCCTCGCTGTCGTCGGCGTGGCGCAGGCGTTGGTGGGCGCGCGGCTGGTGGCGCGGTTTGCCCACGGATCGGTGGCGGCGATCCCGGCGCAGCGTCCTGCGGTGACGGTGCTGAAACCGCTGCATGGCGACGAGCCGTTGCTGGAGGCGGGGCTGGCAACGTTGTGCCGGCAGGATTATCCGGTGTGGCAGATCGTGTTCGGGGTACATGATGCCGCCGACCCGGCGGTGGCGGTGGTGCGGCGGTTGCAGCAGCAATTTCCGGCGGTAGACATCGCGCTGGTGGCGGATTCGTCGGAGCACGGAGTCAACCGAAAAATAGGAAATATTATCAATATGTTACCGGCCGCCCGCTATGACGTTCTGGTGGTTGCGGATTCGGATGTGCATGTGCGGCCGGACTATCTCGATCGTCTGGTCGATGCGTTGCAGCGGCCGGATGTGGGATTGGTGACCACGCTGTATGCCGGTTTGCCGGCGCCCCCGATGACATTGGCCGGGCGCCTGGGCGCGACCCAGATCACCCACGGATTTCTGCCGGGCGCTGTGTTGTCGCGGGCGATGGGGCGGCAGGATTGCCTGGGTGCCACGATGTGCCTGCGTCGGGGCGATCTGCAGCGGATCGGCGGATTTCAGGCGCTGGTGGATCATCTGGCGGACGACAATGTGCTGGGACGCCGGATTGCGGCCTTGGGACTCCGGGTCGCGCTGGCTGGGACAGTGCCGCTGACCACCGTGCCGGAAACGAACCTTGCGGCGTTGTTCCAGCATGAGCTTCGCTGGGCGCGGACGATCCGGACGCTGGAACCGGTGGGATTTGCCGCCTCGGTGCTGCAGTTCGGGCTGGTCTGGGCGCTGCTGAGCATGGTGTTTGCCGGCGGGGCGGTATGGTCGATCGGGTTGTTCCTGGTCGCCTGGGTGCTTCGGGCGCTGGCCGCAGTCTGGATCGACGCCGCGCTGGCGCCGCTTTGGCAGGGGGCGAGCGCGGCGAATGACAAAGCTGCTCTTGCATTCTCGTGCCCGGTCTGGCTTTTGCCGTTGCGAGACGTCTTGTCGATTGGCGTGATGCTGGCCAGTTATGGTGGCCGCCACGTGATCTGGCGTGGCTATGGCTTACAGGCGGATACCCCGCCATCTTCTGTTACACTCCGCCCGCTCGAGGGAACCCAACCGCGATGATGAAGACCCTGTTCCTGCAGCCGCCCTCCTTCGACGGGTTCGATGGCGGTGCCGGATCCCGCTACCAGGCAAAGCGCGAAATCAAGTCGTTCTGGTTTCCGACCTGGCTGGCGCAGCCGGCTGCCCTGGTGCCGGGCAGCAAGCTGATCGACGCGCCGCCGGCTCGTCTGGGGCTAGATGCAATCACCCGGCAGATTCGGGATTACGAGTTGTGCGTGATGCATACCTCCACGCCGTCCTTCGCGTCGGACGTGAAGGTTGCGGAGGCGCTGAAGGCGGTCAATCCATCGCTGAAGATCGGCATGGTCGGCGCCAAGGTGGCGGTGCAGCCGGCGGAGAGCCTGGCGCAGGGCGGTGTGATCGACTTCGTGGCGCGCAACGAGTTCGACTTCACCATCAAGGAGATCGCCGACGGGCGGGACTGGGGTTCGGTGGATGGCATATCGTTCCGCAACAACGCCGGCGCCATCATCCACAACAAGGATCGGCAGACGCTGGAGGACATGGACTCGCTGCCGTTCGTGACCGAGGTCTACAAGCGGGACCTGCGCATCGAGGACTATTTCATCGGTTACCTGATGCACCCGTATGTCTCGTTGTACACCGGCCGCGGCTGCAAGTCGCACTGCACGTTCTGCCTGTGGCCACAGACGGTGGGTGGTCATCGCTACCGGGTGCGTTCGCCGGAGCATGTTGCGGCCGAGATCCGCTATGCCAAGCAGATGTTTCCGCAGGTGCGGGAATTCTTCTTCGACGACGACACGTTCACCGACAACCTGCCCCGCGCGGAGGCGATTGCGCGTGAGCTGGGGAAGATGGGGGTTGTCTGGTCCTGCAATGCCAAGGCGAATGTGCCGCGCAAGACGCTGGAGGTGCTGAAGGACAACGGGTTGCGGCTGCTGCTGGTGGGGTACGAGAGCGGCAACCAGCAGATCCTGCACAACATCAAGAAGGGCATGCGGATCGAGGTCGCGCGGAAATTCACCCAGGATTGCCATGAGCTGGGGATCAAGATCCACGGCACGTTCATCCTGGGGCTGCCGGGCGAGACGAAGGAGACGATCCAGGAGACGATCAAGTTCGCGACCGACATCAACCCGCATACGATCCAGGTTTCGTTGGCCGCACCTTATCCGGGGACGTTCCTGTACAAGCAGGCCGTGGAGAATGGCTGGCTGGATGCGGAGCACGCGGAGCTGGTGGATGACAGCGGGGTGCAGATCGCGCCTTTGCATTATCCGCATCTGTCCCACACCGAGATCTTCGACAACGTGGAGACGTTTTATAAGCGGTTCTACTTCCGGGCGCCGAAGATCGCCTCCATTGTGGGGGAGATGGTGCGCAGTCCGCAGATGATGAAGCGGCGGCTGCGGGAGGGGGTTGAGTTCTTCCAGTTCCTGCGGGAGCGGCATCACGCAGCGTAGAGCAACCTCAACCGCGGCTGTTTCAGCCGGGATGATGGGTCGCTGCCGGACGTCAACAGGATCGTCCTAAAGGATCGCATCCTGCGGCGCGTCCCCTGACCCTGGTTGTAAGGTCGCCGCGGACCACGCATTATGGCGCCCAAACAACCGCAGTTGCAGGGGGGCAAAGCCATGACCGAGCGCGCGCCGAGCTATGTGCATGGCGCTTCAGGGCAGGGGATGATCGGGGATACGATAGGTGTCCACTTCGATCGGATCGTGGCTCGCTTTGGTGAGCGGCCGGCGCTGATCGTGCATCAGCAGGGGATCAACTGGACCTGGGCGCAATTGGGTCAACAGGTGGAGGCGTTTGCCGCGGGGCTGGTTGGGCTGGGGTTGCAGCCGGGCGATCGCATCGGCATCTGGTCCCCCAACAACGCCGAATGGGTGATCACCCAGTTTGCCACCGCGAAGGCTGGGCTGATCCTGGTCAATATCAATCCGGCATATCGACTGTCGGAGGTCGAGTATGCGCTGAACAAAGTGGGTTGCAGGGCGCTGGTTACTGCGACCCGGTTCAAGACCAGCGACTATATCGGCATGATCAATACTTTGGCTCCCGAACTGCCGACCGCTCGGCCGGGGGAGCTTGATGCCAAGCGGTTGCCGACGTTACGATCGGTTATTCAGATCGGCGGCGACGATGCGGGGACATTCGCGTTCGACAAGATCGCCCATCACGGGCGGCCGGCGGACCGGCAACGGCTGCGGGAACTGGCGCCGTTGCTGCAGTTCGACGACCCGATCAACATCCAGTTTACATCCGGCACGACCGGGCAGCCCAAGGGTGCGACGCTGACGCATCATAATATCCTCAACAACGGATACTTCATCGGCGAGCTGATGCATTACACCGACCAGGACAAGGTCTGCGTTCCGGTGCCGATGTATCATTGCTTCGGCATGGTGATCGGGGTGCTGGCGTGCATGACCCACGGGGCGGCGATCGTGTTTCCCGGTGAAGGCTTCGACCCGCTGGCCACGCTGGAGACGGTGGCCGCGTATCGCTGCACCTCATTGTATGGGGTGCCGACGATGTTCATTGCGGAGTTGGATCACCCGGCCTTCAAGTCGTTCGACCTGAGCAGCCTGCGGACCGGGATGATGGCGGGTTCGCCCTGCCCGGCCGAGGTCATGCGCCGCTGTATCCGCGACATGAACCTGACCGAGATCACGATCGGCTATGGCATGACGGAAACGAGTCCGGTCAGCACCCAGACGCGGATCGGCGACACGCTGGAGCAACAGGTTGGCAGTGTCGGGCGGCCGCATCCGCATATCGAAATCAAGATTATCGATGCCGACGGACGCATCGTGCCGCGCGGAGTCACCGGCGAGTTCTGCACGCGGGGTTATTCGGTGATGCTGGGCTACTGGGAGGATGCGGAAAAGACGACCGAGGCGATCGATCAGGCCGGATGGATGCACACCGGCGACCTGGCAACGATGGATGACGACGGTTATTGCGCGATCGTCGGGCGGATCAAGGACATGGTGATCCGCGGCGGCGAGAACATCTATCCGCGTGAGATCGAGGAGTTCCTGTACCGGCATCCGGCGATCGTCGACGTGCAGGTGTTCGGCGTGCCGGATGTGCGATTCGGCGAGGAGCTGTGTGCCTGGATCAAGTTGCGCGCGGGCGAGACGATGAGCGAGGACGACGTCAAGGCGTTCTGCAAGGATCAGATCGCGCACTACAAGGTGCCGCGCCATATCCGGTTCGTCGATGCGTTCCCGATGACCGTGACCGGCAAGATGCAGAAATTCCTGATGCGTGCGAAGATGGTCGAGGAAATCGGTTAGAGGGGAACAAACATGCGTTGGGCACGCTTCGAACAGAACGGCTCGCCGGCTTATGCCGTGATCGAAGGCGATACGGTTATTCCGGTGCGCGGTTCGCCGCTGGCGGCCTGGGAACGCACCGGTGAGCGGCTGAAACTGGCTGATGTGAAGCTGCTGGTGCCGGTCGAACCGCCGACATTCTATGCCGCCGGGATGAACTATCCGGAGCATGTGCGCGAGGTGGCCGAGAAGGTTGGGCAGAAGCCGAACCTGCCGACACAGGCCGATATCGGGTATCGGGCGAACAATGCGCTGATTGCGCAGGGCGAGACCATCGTGATCCCGGCGGATGCCACCGACCAGGTGCAGTACGAAGGTGAGCTGGTCGTGGTAATCGGTCAGAAATGCAAGAACCTGACGCGGGAAAACGCTTTGTCGGCGGTGCTGGGCTACACGATCGGCAACGATGTCAGTGAGCGCAGCTGGCAGAAGGTCGACCGGACGTTGTGGCGGGCGAAGAACACGGACACGTTCAAGCCGATGGGGCCGTGGATCGAGACGGATGTGAAGCTTGAAGACCTGGTGACGACGATCCGGCTGAACGACGAGCAATTGATCCAGTTTCCGACCAACCACATGATCTTTGGCGTGGTCGATTTTCTGGTGAACATGACGACATGCCTGACGCTGTATCCGGGCGATGTGGTCTGGATGGGGACCGAGGGCGCGACGGCGAACATGAAGCATGGGGATCGGATTGCGGTGGAAATCAGCGGCATCGGGACGCTGAGCAATCCGGTGGTGCGGGAGGCCGCCTGATCGGGCTGGGGGCGGCTGCGCCTCGACCGGTCGCTGCCGATAGCGATGCAACGTGCATACGCTGCCTCAGGCCGACACGGGCGCTGATGCGCCAGGGTTGGTGGCTTGAGGAAACGGCCCTCCGGGGGACGCGTGACAGGGTGGGGGCATGACCCATGAGGCGTATGACCTAAGGGCGCATGACCCAAGGGGGCATGATCCAAGGGGGCATGATCCCGGGGGGTCAACCGGCCAGGAGGCGGACCGCCTCGGCGGTGAGGGCAGGATTGCCGACCGCCAGAACACGTTGGGTTGCATCGTTGCGGAGTGGCTGGCCTTGCCAATCGGTGACAGATCCGCCGGCGCCCTCGATCACTGGCACCAGCGCGGCCCAGTCCCAGACCTTCATGTCAGCCTCAGCCACGATGTCGATCTGGCCGAGGGCGAGTAGCCCATAGGCGTAGCAGTCGCCGCCCCAGGAGTTGCGTCGTACCGCGCCGGCCAGCCGCTGCCACTGCAGGGTCTCGGTCGCGCTCAGCATCTCGGGGCTGGTGCAGGAGAGTTCCGCATCGCCGAGGCGCGGGCAGCGCCGGCAGCCAACCTGGCCGCCGAAGCGGCCGCTGAACCGGGTTGGCTGTCCGGCTATGCCAATCCACCGCTCGCCGCTGATCGGCTGATCGATTACCCCCAGCACCGGGACGCTGTCCTGAAGCAGCGCAATCAGGGTGCCGAATGTCGGCCGGCCGGTGATGAACGCGCGGGTGCCGTCGATCGGGTCAAGGACCCACCGGAAGCCGGCGTCCGGATGGTGCAGCCCGAATTCCTCACCCAGGATTCCATGCTCCGGAAACCGTTCCCCAAGCACCGCCCGCATCGCCAGTTCGGCTGAGCGGTCGGCGATCGTGACCGGGCTCAGATCGCCCTTGAGCGTTGTGTCGAGGCCATGGGCGGCGCCAGAGCGGAAAAACGGCCGGATGACCGCGCCTGCCACGTCTGCCGCGGCCTCGGCCGCAGCAACCAGCGCCTCTGATACGGGAGGCTTCATCGGCTGCTCCGGGATCGGGCTCGCTTATGCAAACCGCATGATGTGCTGGCTGTTGGGTGGTCAGCCAAGGGCGATCCGGGGTGGCGGG
Organism: Rhodopila sp.; assembly: GCA_965200665.1. Lineage (GTDB taxonomy): Bacteria > Pseudomonadota > Alphaproteobacteria > Acetobacterales > Acetobacteraceae > Rhodopila. The sequence goes on from OZ241370.1 coordinate 3,499,014, forward strand.
GCCATGGTGCAGGCGACGGGCATGGGTGGATGGGTTCGTCGGCTTTGAGCATCTTCGCCACCTTCATGCTTCCAGCCATCGCCAACCGGGCCTGTATAAGCGCGGGCTCTGTATCAACGTGGGCTCTGTATCAGCGCGGGCCTGTACTAGCGCCGGCCTGTATCAGCGATTGTGGCGCCTTCCAAGCCCGGCTGGCCAGCGGCATCGGCAAAACCATGGAGCCGACCATCGGGAGGTGGACCGGGCCGCAGGGTTGTCGCGATGAAGCCGATTTCAGCGGCGGGTCAGGGCAGCGGGCCAAGGGCGGCGGGTCAGGGCGGCGGGCCAAGGGCAGTGGGTCAGGGCGGCGGCAGCAGGCGCTTGGACTGGAAGACCTTGAACCATTTGCGGAACATGATTTCGGTGTCCATGACCTCGTGAAATCCGGCTTGCGTGATCTTGATGGTCGATACGATGGAGGGCGGGCCGGGTTCGGTGTGGCCGTAACGCATCTGGTAGTCGGCATATTCCAGGGACAGGCCGACAAACGCATCAAGCGCCGGGGATTGCAGGCCGAAACGCTGGCGCGCCCGGTCCCAGTCGGCTCGGCCCAGGGACTGCAACAGGAACGGTTCGTCCGGGCCGGTCCGCATGCCGACGGCTTCGGCGATTGCCGGCCAGATATTGGGCCAGGTGAAGACGTCGCCGTTGGTGACGTTGAAGGTTTCGTTGCGGGCAGCGGGCGCCTCGCCGGCCCAGGCGATGGCGCGGGCCAGCAGGTCGGCGTCGACCGCCTGGCTGACGCGTTCGGCGCCGCCGGGATAGGGCAGGATCGGTCCACGCTCACGCATCACCGCGGCGTGGGCGCCAAGCGCGGGGATCAGGTTCATGGCGCCGCCGATCGCCTCGCCAACGATCAGCACCGGGCGCAGGATGGTGAAGCCCCAATCGCGGCCGGCCTGGCGGGCGCGCAGGAAATCCTCCTGCGCCCAGTAGAAATTCGGCTGCTCGCGCATTTCGGAACGGCCTTCGCGGGCGGGGACGGCGAGCGGGCGAACATGCACGCCGTAGGCCTTGGTGCCCTGCAGCAGGGTCACATGGCGCAGCTGCGGGGCGGCGGTCAGCAAGGGCTCCAGCAGGTTGCGCAGCATGCGATCATTGGTGGCGATCTGCTGGTCGTTGCGCCAACCTTCGACCAGGCCGGGCATCTCGAACAAGGCCGCGTAGACCAGATGGGTGACGTTGCGGAATGCATCGGCGGCGGCGCGGCATCCGGCTTCGTCCGTCAGGTCGAGCGGGAGATGGCGAACCGCCATTCCCGGCGGGACCCGGCGGGAAATCGCGATGACATCGGTATCCGGCGCGCCGGCAAAATGCTTCAGCGCGGCGTATCCGACCAAGCCTGTCGCGCCCGCGACCAGCACCGTCTTGCGACCCATCGGCATCATCCTCCTGGCCGCGAGCCTATCACTGCTCGCGGCCGGACAACACCTTCCCGCGGTTCGGGCGGCGCGCGGCTACGGGTTCAGCAACCGTTCCGCCGGTGCACGACGTCGTGCACGAAGCCCAGTTTCGCCACGACGGTTGGCGACAGGACGAAGGGGTACAGGTCGGGATTGCCCATCGCCCGGTTCAGGCTGTTCATTGCGAAGGTCAGCGGCAGCCAGGCGTTGATGATGTCGGTCATCTTTGCATCGGGGTTGTAGGGGTCAAGGTTGATGACGGCGTTCAGGGTTTCGTCGCGGGTCAGCCTTGGCTTGACGGTGATGCCGAACGCGCTGGCCATTTCCAGGGTGTCGACTATGTGCAGGTAGTGCGCCCAGGTTTCGGCCCAGTCCTCCCACGGATGGGTGCTGGCGTACTGGCTGACGAAATGCTCCTGCCAGTCGGGTGGGGCGCCTTCGGCGTAATGGCGCTGCAGGGCGGCGTCGTAGTCCTGGGCGTCGTCGCCGAAGACCGCACGGCAGTCGTCCAGCCGGCCACCGTCGCGGACCAGCACGTCCCAGAAATAGTGCCCGACTTCGTGGCGAAAATGACCGAGCAGGGAGCGGTAGGGTTCGTGCATGTGGGTGCGGCGGCGCTCCCGTTCGGCGTCGTCGGCTTCGGCCAGGGCGATGGTGATCAGGCCGTTGTCGTGGCCGGTCATGACCTTGGGGCCGGTTTGCGCGCTGTCGGCCAGGAAGTCGAAGGCCAGGCCGTGTTCGGGATTGTCGATGCGGTTTTCCAGGGGGAGGCGCAGGCGGAGAAGGGAATAGAAAAGATGGTGCTTGGCGGCCTCAATCTTCTGCCAGCGCTGCAGGTTTTCCGGCACCGACAGGTCGGGGATGGTGTGGTTGTGGCGGCAGGCGAAGCACAGGGTGGCTGGGCTATCGGCTGTCACCAGCCAGTTGCAGGCGGCATGTGCGGCGTTGTCGCACAGGCGGAACGGCGTCTTGGGGGCTGCGAGCGCGCGCAGGGCTTCGTCCTGCGGCTCCAGCGCGGTCATGGTCATTGCCTCGGGCAGATAAGCCAGCCCGTGGCCGCAGGATTCGCATTTTGTGTTTTCGAAATAGATGATCTGGCCGCAGTTCTGGCATTTAAACAGTCTCACGCCGGGGTTCCTTCTCGGTTCGCGTGTGCTTTCTCGGTTCGCGCGTGCAGCATGAATGACCGGCTTGTAGCGGGGTGGGACGGCGGGCGTTCCATAGCTGAGCGCAAGCGGGCGTTTTGTGTGATCACGTCATCGGCAACGCGACGCGGGGACCAGCCGGGCTAAGGCTGGCCCCGGCGATGGTGACCTGTTGGGCGGGGGTGCCTGGTTGAGACGGCGGGCTGGCGGGTCGTATTCCCTCCGCGAATGGCCGATTGGCATCCGAACGCCTTCAGATCCGTTTTCGGCGTGACTACCATGCGATCGTGTGACAAATACCAATTGTCAACGAAGTCCGTTGCAGCAACCGTCACGTCATCAAGGACTGTCCATGTTGCGCATGTACACGCGGAGCGAGGCGGAAGGCGCCTTTCCAGGGTCACCGGTCGACGCGGATTATGGCCTGGCCGGGCTGCTGAAGGACGTCGAGGCAGGAGGTCGTCCTGTCGTGGCGGTGCATGCCGCCCGATCGGCGCGATCCGGTTTTGTCGACTGGCTGCTTCCGGCGCTGCGGCAGGACCGCATCAGATCGGTTCTGGTTTCCGGTCCGGACGAAGCGGAAATCAGCCTGGCGGCGTTGATGGACCAGGTGGTCGGAAGCGTTTGTGCCAACCAGGTCGAGCGGCTTGAGCGATGCCATGCGGTGCTGACGACGCTGGCGCCGGGCGAGACGCGGATTGCCCTGGTGATCGAGGACGCCCACAGGCTGAGCGACCAATGCTTCCGCTACCTGGAGCTGGTGACATCGATCACCCGGTCCAGCGGCACGCCTTTGTTGATCCTTCTGGTGGGCGATCCGGCGATCTGGGACCGCCTGCCGCAGACCGGCGCGCTGGCGGCTGAGAATGTCGCGTGCTGCCTGAGCCTTGGTGATCCGACGGGACTGGACGAACCGGAGGCGGCGGATGCTTCGGCAGAGCCTGATGAAGGGGCGTCCACGGTTGTCGAGGTGGCATCGATGGTGCCGGCGTTGATCCTGCCGGAGCGCGCCAGGCCCAAGCGGAGATGGATTGGCTGGGCTGCGTGCGCCGGATCGTTCGCGGTGGCCGGCGGTCTGGCGGCCACCCTGTATCCGGACGGACCGTTGATGGCACGCTTCCTGCCGCCCCGGGTGATGATGACCGAGGCGAGCCCTGTGACGGACTCGCCGATGCTGATGACCATCGCGTCGCCGGTAGCGATCGTGCCGCGGGCCGGCGAGATGGATGTGCCGCACGAGGACGCTGCTGTCGTTGGTGGCGCGCCGCCTGGCGGTGTGCCCGAACCGGTGCCGGCACAGGACACGCCGGTGGCGGAAGCCCAACCGAGTGCGGATGTGGCCGTGCCTGTGCCGGTGACGGCACCGGTGGTCGTGGCTGTGCCGGTGACGGCACCGGTGGCCGTGGTTGTGCCGGTGAGGGCACCAGTGGCCGTGGATGCGCCGGTGAGGGCGCCGCAGCCGGCCGATGGTGCAATGAGCGCCGCTGACGCCGCGGCGATGGCGGCGAACATCGCATCGCCCGCGGGAACCGCTGTCGCGGCGGCGGTTGCAATGGGATTGGATGTGCCGCCAGCGGATTCCGCCGCGGCGGTGGTGACGCCGGCGCCTGTCGCGGTCACGCCGCCGGTTCCGGTGGCCGTGCCTGCTCCGGTCGACCCGGCGCCGGTGCCGACCGGGATCATGGCGGTGCTGATCGGGCGCGGCGATTCGCTGCTGGCAATAGGCGATGTCACCGCTGCGCGCCTGATGTACCGCCGGGCGGCGGATGCCCAGTCGGTGGCGGGCATCGTCGCGATGGGAATGACGTTTGATCCGAAGGTGCTGGCGGAGATCGGGGTGCAGGGGCTGGGGGCCGACCGGCAACAGGCGGCGATGTGGTATCAGCGGGCGGCTGGCCTGGGCAGCCTGGAGGCGGTTCGGCTGTTGCGCCACCTGCGTGACGAGGGTGGCGAAGCCACGGAGCTCAGTGCGTCAGCCACACATCGGTCAGATCCTGGCCGATGAAATGGCTGGGGGTCATCGACCAGCCATTTACCCGAACCGAGGTGATCACGATCCGGTTCCACCAGAGGATGGGAACGGCATAGGCCTGCTCGAGCGCGTGGCGCTCAAAATCACGGACGATGCGGCTGCGCTGCTGCGGATCGGTGCTGACGGCCTGACCGATATACAGGGCATCGAGAAAGCGGTCGGTCGATCTGGCATAGTTGGACGGCGAGAGGTCGCGGGAGACATATTTGACCAGCTGCAGCGAGGGGTCGTCGAAATAGTCGCCCTGGAAGTCGATGGCGGCGGCGAAGTGCCCTTGCTCGAGCGCCGTCTGCCAGTCCTTGGTGCCCAGTTTCACCTGCGTGACGTTGACGCCGATCGCGCGCCATCCTTCGATCATCGCGTCCGCGGCGGGGCCGTATGGAATGGGAATGGTGCGATTGACCAGGGTGAAGGACAGGTCGGCCTGACCGGCGGCAGCCAGCAGCTTGCGCGCTTCCTGCCGGGAGGCTTCGATGTCGTGGGAGAAGCCGGGCAGGGGCGTCAGCGAATCAGCCGGCGCGGCCAGTGCGGCGCCGGGGCGCATCAGCGCGCCGACATATTTCAGGAAGGTGGTGCCCGACAAGGCGTCCGCCATGCCCCAGCGGTCGACCGCCAATGACAGTGCGCGACGGACGCGGACATCGTCGAACGGTGGCTGGCTTGTGTTGAACACCAGCATCAGGTCGTTGATCCATGGCGATTCGTAGGTGCTGATCCGCGGCCCGAGGGCAGCTTGCAGCATGTCCCGTTCAGTGGGCGTGACGCTGCGAAAATTGGCCATCAGTCGGCCGTCCAGAATGCCCTGGATGGACGCGGGTCCGGTGACAAAATCGGCCTCGTAGGCGTCGAGGTAGGGCTTGCCGGGCTGGAAGTAGTGGTCCCAGCGGGCGCCTTTCCAGGCTTTGCCCTTGGTGTGCTCAACGAACACGAACGGGCCGGTGCCCAGCACGTGGGTTTCCGGGAAGTGCGGGTCCTCGGCAAGTTTGCGGGCCTCATAGATGCAGTTCCAGGGCGAGGCGAAGGAGGCCAGCATGGCGGCATCGGGCCACTGCAGGTGAAATACCACGCTGAGCGGGGCCGGCGTGTCGATCGCGCCGATCGAGGCGTAATCAACCTGACGGGCGGAAACGACACCGGGTGGCGGATGGACGATGCGCAGGTAGCTGGCCTTGACATCCTCGGCGGTGAGGGTGGAGCCGTCGTGGAACAGCACGCCCGGGCGCAGCTTGAACGTGTAGGTCAGCTTGTCGGGCGAGACCGACCAGGATTCTGCCAGATCGCCGGTGATGCGCGGATAATGCGCGGTGTCGAACGTCAGCAGGGTGGAATAGTGCGGCGCTATTGGATGCAGGAAGGCAAACGAGACATTGGCCTGGCAATCGTAATTCGATGGTTCGGCATCCACCGCGAACACCAGGGTGCCGCCGCGTTGTGGCGTTGGCTCATTGGCGCGGCTTTCGATCGGGCCAAACAGGACCGCGCTACAGCAGAGGACGCGGAACGCATGGCTGATTGTTGTGCCAGGGCGGGACATTTGCGGCGCTACCGGGTCTGGCCGGCTTGCCAGCGCTGGAACTCGTTAAACATCTCCTGCTTTTCGGCGTCGGTGATCTGTGAACCGCCCAGCGCGTGCTGACGGAAATCCAGGAACCGGGCGAAGATCGTCTTCAGGTCCTGCGGCGGCGCGTGGGCGACGACGGCGTTGCGGTCGAGCCATGCTTGTGCCGGGGGGAAGCGCGTCCAGCCGGGGGCGTCGGCGGCGAGGTTGATTTCGCGCCATTTCGGGTGGTAGCCCGCCTGCAGCAGGGTACGAAACTGGGTAAAGAAAGTCTCCACGAAGTTTGTAACGGCGTGATAACGGTCTGACTCGGGCGGCAGTCTGGCGACCGCCAGCAAGGAACCAACTGCGATCGTATCGACGGGCTGGTTGGGCTGGATCAGGTTTGGGTAGTCGTCCGCGGTCAATGATGTTGGGATATAGGCGTTTATGATGCCGGCATCCAAGGGGACCGCAATGAAATGCAGTTCGTCGGCCTTCGCCATGGCCTGGAACACCGGCGCGGGTTTGCCGGTGACGAAAGCCACGGCGTCGATTTCGTGGTCATGCAGCCGCCCAAGGGCGATCTCCGGCCGATCGAACACCGGCTCGATCTCGATCTTCAGTAGAGCGAACAGACGTTCAGCGGTGATGCTGGTGCCCGAACCGCGCACGCCGACGGCGACCCGCCGGTGCGCCAGAGCGGTGATGGACTTGATGTCGGGGCCGGCCAGCAGGTGAAATTCCTCATTGTACAGGCGAGCGACGTAAGTGAAGCTGGATTCCAGGTTCGGGACCGATTGTTGCTGACGCAGTGCGTCCAGCATATCGGTCTGCAGGATTGCCATGTCGATGCCGCGCAGCTGCACCAGGTCTGTCAGGTTCTGCCGAGCGCTGCGGCCGACGACGGGGAGGACGCGGCGGGTGGCGCCGTCGTCGATAAGGCTTGCGAGGTCTTCTGCCATGCGGACCGAGATGCCGGCGGAACTGTCGATTTCGAGTTCGACCACGCCTTTGTTGCTGGTGTCCTGCCTTGTGGGGCTCGTTGCGATGGCGGGGGTGAACCATCCGCCCAGCAGCATCGCGCCGGCCATGAAAGTTCGTTGGAGAAGGGTCTGGGCTTTGGTCGGCAAGGTGGGACTCATACCGATCATTTACCGTGTTCCTGCGGTGATACGTTATTGTACCGTGTCTTCTGGCAGCCTACAAGTTGTTGCTTCCCGCTACATAGAATAAACGGCAGATGCGGTGTAATCCCAGGCGTCAGCCGGGGCATTGCCGGTCGTTGCGGATGGGTATAGAGCAAGGCCGCATTGAGTTAACCGAAGTGCGCACGGTGTTTGGCAGAATAGAATTTCGTGACGGCGCTTTTCGGAGGTCAGTCGGCGTTGACGCTCAGGAGGCAATGCCGCCGGCCTGCATCAGCACCTTGGCGGCATCACGGGCCTGCAGGGCCACGGCCGGGTCCTCGCGGACCAGCATCGAAGCGATGGCGCCTTCGAACAGCAGCACGATCTGGCCGGCCAGCATCTCGGCGTTGGCGGCCCCGGCATCAGTCAGCAGGCCTGCTACATGGTGGCGACGATCATCCTTGTAATCGCGGGCGATGCTGCGGGCGGCGGCGCATTCCTCGGCCAGTTCGGTCACCGCGTTGACGAAAGGGCAGCCGCGGAAGTCGCCATTGCCGAACCGGGCGTGGAGCTGGTCGAACATGCCCAGGACCTGGCTGGCCGGCGGCTGGTCCGAGGCCGGCACCGGCTGGATGCGCCGGCGCAGATAGGCGGCGACGAGCGCATCCTTCGAGGGAAACGTGTCGTAGAGCGACCGCTTGCTGATGCCCGCCTCCGCGGCAACCGCATCGACGCCGACCGCGCGGATACCCTTGCGGTAGAACAACCGGTCCGCTGCCTGCATGATCCGCTCCGTCATGGGAGCCCGTTCCGCCACGCCGTCTGATCCTTCTGTGTGTTGGTTTATTTAGCTTGCCAAAGCCGGGAATACACCCCACCTCCGCTGCCACACAGATCGGTGTGCCGACATTGATCAGCAAGGGGTCTCAGTCGGCGAGAGGGCCCGATCAGCAAGGAGGAAAGACTTCATGGACGTTGTTTCGTCGCTTCCGCAGGTAACCGGGGAGGTGTTCTACCTGATGAAGACTGCGGAGAAGCCGCACAGCTACACCTATGATCCGCCGCAGGGCGTGGCGAAGACCAACATCGTGCCTGAGGGGCACACCGTGCCGGTGTTCGACATGCGACCGATTGCCGACGGACTGTCGCTGGATGTGCAGGGTTTCGCGCTGGTGCGGGCGCCGAGTGAGGTCGCTGACTTTTACGACGAGAACCAGCTCAAGTCGGTGTTTTACCGGGAAGCCGAGGACCTGGTGAAGCAGGCGACCGGTGCGAGCTGCGTCGTGGTGTTCGATCACACGATCCGCCGGCGGACGCTTGGGGTCGAAGACCGTACGCCGGGCATCCCGCGCCAGCCGGTCACCCGCATCCATGGCGACTACACCGAGACGTCCGGGCCGCAGCGCGTGCGCGATCTGATGGGCGACGAGGCGGAGGCGCTGCTCGGACGCCGTTTCGCCATCGTCAATGTGTGGCGGCCGATCCGTGGACCGCTGTTCGATGCGCCGCTGGCGGTTTGCGACGCGACCTCGCTGGCCGATGGCGACCTGGTCGGGCAGGACCTGATCTATCGCGACCGCACGGGCGAGATCTACGGGCTGACCTACAATCCCGCCCATCGCTGGTATTATGCCCCGGCGATGCAGGCGGATGAGGCGCTGCTGCTGAAGTGCTTCGATTCCGCCCGTGACGGCAGGGCGCGTTTCATGCCGCACACCTCGTTCGCGGATCCGAACGCACCGGCCGACATGCTGCCACGTGAAAGCATCGAGTTGCGCACGCTGGTGTTTTTCGACGCGTGACTTGATCGAACGGCCTTGATGCGCCACGTCTTTCACCCGGTGCAATGATCGTCACGGGGTGGGGGCGCCGGCGGGTGAAGGATTTCGATTGACGCTGCATCAGATTGAAGCGCTGGCGATCATTGCCGGCATGCTGGGCTTGTTCCTGTCCGACCGGCTGCGTTACGACATGGTCGGTGCGACCGCGCTGAGTGCGGCGATCCTGCTCGGCGTGGTGCCGGCGCACAAGGCATTCAGCGGGTTCTCGAGCCCGGTCATCATCATCATTGCCTCCGTCCTGGTGGTAAGCCGAGCGGTTGCCGCCTCGGGCATCATCGACCGGGGAATGCGGGTGGTGCTGACCTGGCTGCGCTCGACCACGGCGCAGGTTGGCGGGCTGACGGCGGCGGTGACGTTCCTGTCGGCGTTTGTGAAGAATGTCGGCGCACTTGGCATCTTCATGCCGGTGGCGATCCAGGCGGCGGAACGGCAGAAGCGGCCGGTGTCTCGCTATTTGATGCCGCTGGCTTTCGGGTCGTTGATCGGCGGCACGATCACCCAGATCGGCACCTCGCCGAACATCCTGATTTCGCAGGTGCGTGAGGAGGTCAGTGGACGGCCGTTCGGCATGTTCGACTACACCGCGATCGGGCTGCCGTTGTCGTGTGTTGCGATCCTGTTCCTGAGCGTCGGCTGGCGCCTGCTGCCGGCGAACCGGCGCGGTCAACCGTCCGGCGAGCAGCGGTTCACGATCGAGGATTATACCACGGAGGCACTGATACCGGAGGGTTCGGCGTTGGCCGGGCAGACGGTTGAGGCGCTGGAGACCGAGACCGACCACAGCTTGATCGTGACCGCGATCATTCGCGAGCAGACCCACCGCTATGTGCCGCGCAGCCACTGGGTGTTGTATGCCGAGGACATTCTGGTGCTGCAAGGCGATCCGGTGGCGTTGCAGCCCTTGATCGACTCCGGCCGGTTGTCGCTGCTGGACGACCAGGCGGTGGCGGGGATGAAGCCCGAGGACAAGGATGACGACCTGGAGACGGTCGAGGCGGTGGTATCGCCGGCGTCCGGGCTGATCGGGCAGACGGTGCGGACACTGCGCATGCGGTCGCGGTTCGAGGTGAATGTGCTGGCCGCCGGCGGCGCGGGTGCGACGCCAGAACGGTTATGGCAAAGGAAATTCGTCCCCGGCGATGTCGTGGTGCTGCAGGGTCAGACCAGCCGGCTGAACGAGGCGATGCGGCAACTGACGTTGTTGCCGTTGGCGGAACGCAACCTGTCGATCGGTCAGCGGCGCAGCCGGTACCTGCCGTTGGTGATCCTGGCGGCGGCGCTGGTGGCGGTCGGTTTGCGCTGGGTGGACGTCGAGGTCGGCTTCTTCGTCGCCGCGACGGTGATATTGCTGCTGCGGCTGATCCCGGTGCGGGAGGCATATGAGGCGATCGACTGGCCGGTGATCGTGATGCTGGGCTGCCTGATCCCGGTCGGCGAGGCGATCAAGGATACCGGTGCGGCCGGGTTGTTGGCGGACGGGCTGACCGTGGTGGCCGGCCACTTGTCGGGCACGCTGGCCGTGGGCCTGATCCTGGTGGTGTCGATGCTGGTGACGCCGTTTCTGCATCATGCTGCCGCGGTGGTGGTGATGGGACCGGTCGCGGCGGCGGTGGCGAAAAACCTGGGCTACGGTGTCGATCCGTTCCTGATGGCGGTGGCGTTTGGTGCGGCGTGCGACTTCCTCACCCCGATCGGGCACCAGAACAGCACGCTGGTGATGCGGCCGGGCGGCTATCGTTTCGGCGACTACGCCAGGCTGGGGTTGCCGCTGTCGGTGCTGGTGGCGGTTGCCGGCACGTGGCTGATCGTATGGTCGTGGCCGTTGCAGCCCTGAAGCGGGCTAGAGCGCTTTCAGCCTGACTGTAAACAGTCAGCGCGCTCTATCTCGTTGTTTGAGCGAGCAACTTCATCACCCTGACCATTCCGGTCAGGGTGATGTTGCTCTAGGCTCGGAACTCAATTTAGCTATTGCAGCGGCTCGATGGGCTCTGATTCAAACTCCGTAATTACCGGAGTGAAGCAGATGGCCAACGAATTCTGGCTGACAGACGCGCAGTGGGCGGCGATCGAGCCTCTGATCCCGATGCATCGACGTGGCGTGAAGCCTGGCAACAACCGGGAAATCATCAGCGGCATCCTGCATGTCCTGAAGTTGGCGGCAGGGGATCAGCGTTCGTCATCGCCGATCTCCTCGGACTGCGCGCCGGCGGCTTCCATCAGCAGGCGAGCTAGGCGCCGGATCGCAGTGTTGCGCTCGGCGGGCATTATCCCGTCCAACACGGGACGGTCCAGAGATATCGCGAGCTGACGGAGTGGCTTGGTCGAAACAGTCGGAGGCAGCAGCGATCGCATGATGGATCTCCTCGGTGGGCGGGAGTTCATCGGAGCATGATCGTCGGAGTCCGAGGGCCTTCAGCAGCCGATCAAGGTTGGCCAGGCCAGCGACGTCGGTCGTCGGAGCGCCGAGAGACATCGTCGCGCAAATGGCAGGATCGAGCATCCAGGCCGCCACAACGATCGCCACACCTGGTTCAGCCTCAACAACAACGACCTCTCGTCCAGATCGTCGCTCGGCGTAAAGCTGCCGGACCTTGCGGCCGTGCAGCGCGTGCCAGCGGTAATGGACCTCCACTTCTTGGCTGATATGGGCAGAATGGCCCCTCGATTCCGTTGGGACGGAAAAACTGGCTGTTCGCCGGATCGAACGCCGGTGGCGAGCGTGCCGCCGCGATTTATTCTCTGACCCAGACGGCAAAGCTCAACAGTCTCGACCCGGAGGATTATCTGCGCCAGGTGCTGGAACGGATCGCCGATCATCCCGTCAAATGGGTCCATGAATTACTGCCGTGGAACCTCGCCAAGGTCCAGACGAGGCTGGATCAGCGGGATGCTGCCTGAGGGACAGTATGCATACGCCGGGAAACGCTTCCAGGCGGGGCTGACCGGCTTTCAATTACCCACAAGTCCGGCGCCGATCATGGCGCCGAACCGAATGTCGGTGAGCCGGGTCATTCCCCGCCACATGACCATGTTGCCGGGAGGCGGATCACTGGCACGCGCGAGGTAGCCGCCGAGTCTGGCGATTTTGTTCAGATAATAAGTCAGGGTCTTGTGCAGGGGCGGCGCGTTGTCCGGCACGGCCTGGTCCAGCAGAGCCAGTTCGATCTTCGTCAGCATCAGACTGGGCGGCCCGTTCGGGTTGGAACGGTTAAGCATCGTCATCCAGAATACCCGCCACGCGATGATACAGAACAGCGCGATCAGATTGGTCAGACGCTGGGCGGTCCGGAGTCTCGATTCCTCAGCCCTGCAGCCTGATTTAAGGACCTTGTGAAAGACCTCGATCTTCCATCGCAGCGCATACCACCTGATTTTCTCCACCGCGTCCCGCCGGGACGCTACAGGCAGGTCGGTGATCAGCTTCCAACTGATCTTTTCACGGTTGAGGGGTGTGCCGCGCTCCTCAGCATGAATAACCGTCAGGCTCAATGCTGGATATCGTTTCTGCTTTCCGATCGGCGGTAGCACCCGTATCTGACGGTATCGTATCTCCAGCGTGACTTCCTGTGGATTGCCGTCCTTGTCCCTGATCTTGATGCGATGCTGACCTCTGACCCTGACTTCCGCCATTTCATCGGCGATCGTGTGATCTCCGTCCCCTGCGAGACGATCGACACACGTGCGGATCAGGAAATGGGTCCCCGCGTCCTGGGCCGCGCAGAAGAGTTCGTAGATATCGCTCTCGCGGTCGCCGATATGAACGCACCGTGCTGGCTCATTCATCAACGCCGTGGATTGCCGAAGATTTTCCAGCCATCGGACGCTCTCCTTATGCTCAATGGGAACCCGCGTCGGGTTGATCTTGCGCTTGAGCGCAGCTGTTCCCTTGAACTTGTCACGGGTCCAGAATTTGACGGCGGCCAATCCCAAAGGCAGGCCATCAGTGGTGACCGCAAGGCTCGAGTGCATCATGATGCCACAGACGGTGTGTGAGCGCACGCGACCTTCCTTGTCCCGGCCGCTGTTGACGCTCTTAGTGATGCCGATCGTCTCCGGCCGTTCCCGCTGATAGCTGAATTCCGTCGTATCATGCAGCATCAGGATCATTCGGTTGTGGGCGGCCATTCGATCGCGGGTCGACAGGAAATGCCCGGCCATTATCTCCGCCTCGCTGACCCGGTCGTTCGAGAAAAACCGATAGGCCGCTTTGGTATTGGCCCAATTCTGGCAAGCCAATGGAAGGCTTTGTCCCATGGCGCCTCCGATCTGTGCCAGCACCTTGCGCAGGCGCCTTGTCAGGCGTTCATCCGCGAGAGAGCAACCAGCGAGTTCGGTATCCAGCCACGCGTCCGTCCGATCGTCCATCCACAACTCCGTTCCCACCGAACGGAGACCGAGGAATCACAGATCATAGACGTTTCGGTACCCCATCTTATGCATGGCTGCGATTCCGGCCGCGCAGACCACCCGCCGGACTTGTGGGTAATTGAAAGGCTGACCGGACGGTTACTCCGAAAGCCGCACCGTCACCAGCGCATCCGCCGCGCTCGCCAGCCAGCAGGCGCGTCAACGGCGCACCGTCTTCGGCCACACGCCTAACTGGAGGGCGATCTCGCGCACCCCCGTCCCGGCGGCCGAACACAGGATCATCTCGGCCCGTTCAGCCAGCTTGCGCGGTGTCTTGTGCGCCCGGGCGAGCCGTTGCAATTCCTCCACCTGCGCCGGTGTCAGGATGATCGGGGCGGCAGACAGACGAGTCATAGGCAAGGCTCCGGCGAAGCAGGGCAGGGGATGGACGTTCGCTCTGCCATATCCAGCCCGCTCCTGACGCGCAAGAACGGCTCCCGGTGGTGGCTGGTCAGGGCAATTGCCGCCAGACTGTGGTAGACCAGACTCACCCGCGCAGGGTCACCCATCAACGGAGTGTCAACGCAACGTAAGAATGTCCCCCTGTTGCGCAACATAGAAATGTCCCCTGGGGGCGCCGGACAGAGTGTGTCATTTCCGGCATTTGCAGAGCGCTTCCGGGCGGGGTGGCGGGGTCAAGCCCCGAAGCCGCGTAGCGGGGCGCCGCAGGCGCCGGGCTTGATGCCGTCGCTTCGCCCAGAAACAATCGAAGCAGCCGGTTTGCGTGCCGCCACGAGTGCATCGAGGTGTGCGTCTAGCGTTTTCTCATCGGTGGCCGCGTCGGGAACCGGGTAGCTGCCATAGGCGGTCAAAGCCAAAATGCGATCCTTGTAGATCACCCGCAGCCGGTCATTGGCAAAGTGGTGCACCACGACCTTTACGCCACGCAGTGCGGTGCCGGCGCCGCCGGTGTTGACGCAGTATTTCGTGCCGCCATAGCTGAACGTCAGCGCCTTTGACAAAACCCGTTCTTCGCGCCGCGCCAGCACCAGGTCCAACGCGTCCTCGCTCTGCGTCCACGGCCGGTGCGCCGGCACCGGATCACTTGGCGCAACCGCGAACCGATCATTCCAGCTAACCATGAACGATGGCACAAACGCATGTGCAGCCTCTATCGAATCGATGTTGCGCAACCGCATCTCTTTGATCAGCCTGTCCTGCAAGGTCTGGTTCGCCCGCTCCACACGGCCCTTGGCCTGCGGCGTAAGCGCGTTGATCAGCCCCATGTCCAGCCGCTCCATCACTCGGCCAAATTCGGTCTTGCCGTCGCCGGTTAAGGCGTCCTTGGCGTTGACCCGGAAAATGCCGTGACGGTCCGAGTAGAACGCCAACGGTCGACCATGCGTCAGAACATGCTCACGCAGCGCGGCCAGATACGCCGCACCCGACTCTACCGGAGCGAACCGCAGCGCCGTCAGCCGGCTGGTGGCATCGTCAATGAACACGATCAGCGTGCAACGAGGACCACGGCCCTCGAACCAGTCGTGGGGGCTGCCGTCGATCTGGATCAACTCGCCAAACCGCGGACGGCGCTGGCGCAACTGGAACACACGGCGCGCCCGACGGGTCTTTGGCCGCCACAGCCCAAAACCGATCTGGATCCGGCGCACCGTCTCGATCGAGACCTTGATGGCGTCGCGTTCCAGCAGCTTCTCCGCCGCCAGGGTGGCGCCAAAATCAGCGTATTTCTCGCTCAGAAGCGCCTCGATCCGAGCGCGCGCGGCCTCGCTCAGGCGACGGTGCGAGGGCCGGCCGCGCTGACGCGAAACCAGCCCCGCATCGCCCTCGCTCCGCCAGGCGCAGACCAGACGTTTGAACTGGCGCACGCCAATTCCCAACCGCTCCGCGCCTTCGCGTTGGCTCAGTTCGCCCCGCACCGCCTGGCGCACCAGACACGCCCGCTCCCGCTCCGAAGCACTCATCGCCAGAACCCCGCCGCACATGCCGCCCCCACATCGAGACATGCTCGAAAGGGGACATTCTAATGGTGCACGGAGGGGACATTCTTATGTTGGGCTAACAGTCACCCATCAACGGAGTCGCCACTTCCAGCGAGATGTAGTAGGGCGTTTCCAGGAACTGCGCGTCAATCAGTCGCATCAGCGTCAGATTTAGCGGCGTCTCCCCGGCGGGCCGGTAGTAGAACCCGGACCGGCTGATCGAGACCAGTTCGCATTGCCAAACGACCGACAGCCGAGGGTGTTCAGGCTCGATCATCTGCCGCCTCCGCTCGATGCTCGTCGACCGGAGGCTTTCGCTAAAAAATCCCGTTCCACCAGCAACTGACCGATCTTGGCGTACAGCCTCTCGACGTCCGCCTAGGCTCGGGACTCAATTACGTCCACCAGATGACGAGCATGGCGAGGAGGACGGTTGCGCTGAAGTTCCTTGCCAGCTTGTCGTATCGTGTTGCCACCCGGCGCCAGTCCTTCAGGTGTGAGAACGCGCGCTCGATGAGGTTGCGTCGTTTGTAAGCCACGGTGTCGAACGGCGGGATAGTCTTGCGGCTGGCATTCGGTTGGATGACGGGTGTGCTGCCGCGCTCGGTCAAGAACAGACGGAGCGCATCGCTGTCATAGGCGGCATCGCCCAATACCTGCTTGGCGGGCGGCAACGGCTCGAGCAGAGGGACCGCTGCTCGAACGTCGCCCATCTGGCCGGGGCTGAGTTGGACCGCGACTATACGGCCTGCGGCGTCGCAGATCGCATGGATTTTGCTGGTTCGTCCGCCTCGACTGCGTCCGATGGCCTGCGCCGAGGCCCCCCTTTTCCGCCGGCACTGCAGCGATGTGCTTTGCTGGTGGTGCTGTCGATGCAGAGCAGGCTGCTCTCATCCAACTTGACCAGTTGGTCCAGCATGTCTTGCCAGATGCGATCTTTCGACCAGCGATTGAACCGGTTGTAGACCGTCGTGTGCGGACCAAAGATCGCAGGGCAGTCGCGCCACCGGCAACCGAACTTCAGGACATGCAGGATGCCGCTGATGATTTCCCGGTTGTTGCCAGGCTTCACGCCACGTCGATGCATCGGGATCAGAGGCTCGATCGCCGCCCACTGCGCGTCTGTCAGCCAGAATTCGTTGGCCATCTGCTTCACTCCGGTAATTACGGAGTTTGAATCAGAGCCCATCGAGCCGCTGCAATAGCTAAATTGAGTTCCGAGCCTAGAGCGCTTTCAGCCTGACTGTAAACAGTCAGCGCGCTCTATCTCGTTGTTTGAGCGAGCAACTTCATCACCCTGACCATTCCGGTCAGGGTGATGTTGCTCTAGCCGCCCAAGATCATCCGGCACGCCGCCGGCAGCGGTGGCGGTTGGTAGGGTTTTGCCGGTTTCGGCGGAACGTCCAGCTGGTCGAACCACCATTGCAGCGTCGCGTCGCATCCATCCCCGGCCGGTGGCGGTGCGGCCTGCACGCAATCGGCCTGACCCGGTGGGCAGCGGAACCGGATATGCATATGGGCAGCGTGGCCGTACCACGGCCGGATCAAATGCAGCCAGGACCGGTCCCCCGTCACCTGACGGCACAATTGCTGCTTGATCGCGGGGTTGACCAGGATCCGGTCGACCTCCGGCAGGTTCGCGGCGATCTTCAGCAACGTGATCACCCGTGACGACCAGGCAGCAGGATCGATGTCGCGCCCGTCCGGCCGCACCATGCTGCGCAGTTCGACCGATCCACGCTGGGTTGAGGTCAATGGTTCCCGGGGGCGCATATCCAGCCCGACATCGGCATCCAGCCCGATCTGGTGGCTGACATGCCCGCCGGGCAACGGCCCGCCGCGCGCGCGGGAGATGTCTTCCACCAGCAGTGTCGGCAGCCCTGCCATTGCTGCCTCACGTCCGAACGCTTCGAGGTGGGCGATGGTCGAGGGGGCGCCCCAGAAGGCGCTGCGGTCGATATGGATGGTTTGGAACCCTTGGCCCTGCGCAGGCAGGCTGACCGCGCCGGCGATGCAGCCGCCGGTGTTCGGCCCGCCGATGACCTGCAGCGGGCCGGGGGCCGGGCCCGCGGCCACAATCCAGAGCATCGCGACGACCAGACGAAACTTCAAAACTTGCGCTCGAACACCATGATGACGTCACCCGGCTGCACGGGGCTCTGCCGGCGTGCCTTGCCTTCAATGGTCTCGCCATTGAGGTTCCGCACCACGGAAGCATAGTCCTTGATTGCCCGATACGTGAAGCCGCCGGCGACGGCCACCGCGCTGACCACCGTCATTCCCGGCTGATAAGGATATTGCCCGGGCTTGGTCACCTCGCCCAGCACGAAGATCGGCCGGTAGGCGATTACTTCCGCCGATACCGATGGCGCGCGCAGGATGTTCGCCTGCACCAGCGCCTTGCCAACCCGCACCGCAAGTGCGTCCGGCGACAGTCCATCGGCGCGGATGCTACCCACCAGGGGCAGTGCGATCATTCCGCTGTCGCTGACTCGGAACTCCCCGGTCAGCGGGTCTTCGCCGTATGTAATCAGCCGCACCACGTCGCCAGGTCCGAGCCGATAGGTCCCGGGCGTGATGGACGGAAGCTCCGGCAGTTCGCGCCCGGGAGCACATGCCGCGGCGAACAAACAAAGTAGCACACACAAGAATGGTCGCACGTCAGCATAACCCTATTTTAGGGTTGCAGGCACGGCTCCGGACTTCCTCCGGTCACGCCGAGACTTATACATGAAGTCCCTAATTTTTCGTTAACAGGCCTGCAGATTTGTTGTCGGCAAGCGGCCTGTCGTCAGATTGCCGGCGGGCTGGCAACGTTAGCGAATTCTTAAACTTTCCAGACCTACAACAGCGTTCTGCTTCACCTGCCCGGGACAGATCGCCTCGCGCACCAACAAGAGGGCTGACACACGCGGATGCTCGACACGCCCGCAAATGGCGCAGCAGGACGACCGCCCGCCGCCGCCCCCGGGCTTGGCGGGTCGGTTACGGAGCAGGCCCATGGCCTGTCGCGGGAGAGCTTGTCGGGGTTCATCTCTGCGCTCCGTCAGCGGCGCAGGCTACTGATTGCCGTCATCGTGCTGATCCCGCTGTGCGCCTGGGTAACCCTGCAGCGGATCACCCCGCTGTACACGGCGACGGGGTCGCTGATCTACGAGCCCAGCAGCTACAAGCTGCGAGAACTTGAGAGTATTCTGCGCACGGACCCTACCACGGAAGGCATGATGGCCAGCCAGGCCGAGATCCTGCAAAGCCTGCATATCGCGCAGAAGGTCGCCGAACGAGGCAACCTGTTCAACAATCCGGAGTTCAACGCCTCGCTCCGCCCGCCCGGCCACTTGAAGCAATTGCTGCTTGGCCTGCGGTCGCTGGCCGGTATGGAAACCGATGCGCCGCCGGAGGATCCGGTGTATGGCCCGGTGATGGATCCCAGCCGCGACCGCACGCTGCTGGTGGTCAAGGATCGGTTGCACGCCGCCGCGGTTCATTTCTCGCATGTGATAGAGGTCAGCTTTGTAGCGAGCGATCCGACCGTGGCTGCGGCGGCGGTCAATAATGCCATGGATACCTATATCAAGGACCAGTATTTCGCCAAGCATAAGCTGGTCGATGCCGCCACCAGCCTGTTGCAGAGGGAAGCGGCGGACCTGCGCCGCCAGGTCCGCCAGCTCGAGGAGCGCATCGCCGGCTACCGCATCGAACATGCCATGAGCCAGGGGATGCATGCGGCCACCGACAACGAGGAGATCACCCACCTGGCGGAGGATCTGGTCAAGGCCCAGGGTGATCTGGCCGCGGCGAATGCCCGCCTCGACGCTGCCCGCGGCAAGCAGGGCGCGGAGGCACAGGCCGCGGTCGCGCCGTCGGTGGTGCAGCTTCGCAACCAGCTTGACCAGATGTCCGGCCAGATGCAGGCCCAGCGTGCCCGCCTGGGCAGCGCGCACCCCGACGTTCAGAGCTTCAACCGACAGGTGGCTGAGGGCCAGCGCGCGCTGAGTGCGGAAATTGGCCGGGTGGTCGCGGCAACGGTGGCGGAACAGCACGTGGCGGCCGAACGGGTCACGACCCTGGAGGGATTGCTGAACCATGCCAAGACGGTCGCCCAGACCGCGGACAAGGCGCAGATTCCGCTGAACGCCATGACCCGTGACCTGGACGCCGCGCGCGGGCAGTTGCAGTCGGTGCTGGAGCGCATTCAACAGACCGCGCAGCAGGCGGTGGTTGAATCATCCGAGGCGCATGAGATTTCCCAGGCGGTGGCGCCCGAAGCGCCGACCTCGCCGCGGGTGCTTCCGGCGATGGCCGGATCGACAGTGGCAGCGATCTTCCTGGGCCTGGTCCTGACCCAGATCCTGCAGATGGCCGACAGCACGTTGCAAAGCGGTGAGCAGCTTCGTCAAATGACCAGCTTCCCTTGCCTTGCCCTGCTTCCCCGGGTGCAGAAGCGTGCCCTGGGGACCCTGCACATCCATGACTATGTCGTGCGCCGGCCGCTGACGATGTTTGCCGAACAGGTGCGGTCGCTGCGGGCTGCCCTGGCACTCGACATCGACCATCCGCAGGTCGTCACCATCACCGCGGCGCGGCCGGCCGAGGGCAAGTCCCTGCTGACCATCGCGCTGGGGCGGTCCGCCCAGTTGTGCGGCGAGCGCGTGCTGGTGATCGAGTGCGACCTGCGCCAGGGGACGTTCCAGCACCGGCTGGGCGGTCGGGCCTCGCCCGGATTGACGGACGTGCTGCGGGGCGAACTGGACTGGCGTGAGGCGCTACAGGACGATCCGCTTACCGGGATGAAATTCATTGCCGGCGGCAAACCGGGCGACGATGTGCTGGGCCTGTTCCTGGGTGATGAGATCCGCCAGGTTCTGGCGGAGGCGCGGGCGGACTATGACCTGATCCTGCTCGATGCTCCGCCGGTCGAGGCGATGACGGAGGCCCGTGTCGCGGCAACCCTGGCCGATGCGACGCTGCTGTGCGTGCGCTGGCGCTCCACCCAGGCCAAGACCGTGATGCACGCGGTCGAGCTGCTGCGTGATGTGCACGCCAAAATTATCGGAACCGTGCTGACAAGGGTCGATCCGCACGCGCATGTTCGTTCCGGTTACGCCGATGCGGGGGTATATCACCGCCGCTACAAGGCGTATTTCCGGGGGTAGTCACCAATGAAGCAGCGTTTTCTGGTCACCGGCGGCGCCGGTTATGTCGGCAGCCACCTGGTTGCCGCCCTGCTGGACCGTGGTGACGCCGTCACCGTGCTGGATAATCTGCGCACCGGGCACAAGGCCGCGGTGCCGAGCGGCGCTGCGCTGGTCACCGCGGATCTTGCCGATGGCGAAACGCTGGATCGCGTGCTGGCGCAGGGGCCGTGGGATGCGGTGTTTCATTTCGCTTCACTGTCGCAGGTCGGTGAGAGCATGCGCATGCCGATGCGTTACCTGTTGGACAACGCGGCCAACGGCATCCGCCTGATCGACGCCTGCGTGCGGCATGGGGTGGACCGGTTCGTGTTGTCGTCCACCGCGGCGTTGTTCAACCTTGACAGTGACGCGCCGATTCCGGAGGACGCGCCGATCGACCCGCAATCGGCCTATGGCGACAGCAAGTGGATGATCGAGCGTGCGCTGCGCTGGGCCCACCAGGTGCATGGTCTTCGCCATGCCTGCCTGCGCTATTTCAACGCGGCCGGGGCCGATCCCGCCGGGCGCCTGGGTGAGGATCACCGGCCGGAATCGCACCTGGTTCCACTGGTGATCGATGCCGCGCTGGGGCGGCGACCCGCGCTTGATGTGTTCGGCGACGATTATCGCACGCCGGACGGCACCTGCATCCGCGACTACGTGCATGTCTCGGATTTGGCCACCGCCCACCTGCTGGCGCTGGAAGCCCTGCGGGACGGGCCTGTCGTCTGGAACCTGGGCAACGGTGAAGGCCACTCGGTGCGGCAGGTGATTGCCGCGGTCGAGCGGGTTTCCGGGCTGCGTGTTCCGCATCGGTTCGTGGACCGTCGGGCCGGCGACGCCGCGGTGCTGGTGGCGGCCTCGACACGGGCCAAGCAGGCGGGGTGGCGGCCGGTGCATGGTGACCTCGACGACATCGTCGCCACGGCCTTTGCCTGGCGGCAGACCCACCCGCACGGCTATGGCGACTGAGCGGACAGCCTGGTTCGCTGTTCCGGCGGCGGCGGCGATGCTGCTATGGCCGGCGCTGTGGAACGGGTATCCGATCGTCTTTGCCGATACCGGCACCTATCTGTCGCAGGCCATCCACCACTATGCCGGCTGGGACCGGCCGGTATTCTATTCGGTGTTCATGCTGCCGCTGCATGCCACGATCACGGTCTGGCCGGTGGTGGTGGTTCAGGCGCTGCTGAGCGCATGGGTGCTTTGGGTGGTGTGCCGCGTGTTGCGGCCCGGGGTAACGGGGTTTGCGTTCGTCGGCGGGATTGCGGTGCTGGCGGGGGTGAGCTGGTTGCCCTGGATCGTGAGCGAGCTGATGCCCGACATCTTCACGCCGTTGCTGATCCTGCTGGTCTGTCTTCTGGCACTGTCACCGCAGCATTTGTCGCGGCGCGAGCGGATCGTTTGCGTGATGTTCGCCGCGTTCATGATCACGAGCCAGCAATCCAGCATACCGCTTGTTTGCGTGCTGGTTGCGGTGCTGGCCCTGTTCGCGCGCCGGCTTGCGATGCCGGTCCGCTGGACGCTGCTGATCCTGCCGCCGGTGCTTGCCGTGATTGCGCTTTGCTCCGCCAATCTGCTGGCGCATGGACGCTTTGCGGTATCGCCATTCGGCAATGTGTTCCTGCTCGCCCGCGTCATCTACGACGGTCCGGGGATGGCTGCGCTGCGTCGCGATTGTTTGGTGACGGGGTGGCGGCTGTGCCCGTATGTCGACGCGTTCCCGGCAACTTCGGATGATTTTCTGTGGACGCCGGGCAGCCCGCTCAATCAGGCTGGCGGAGCCAAAATTGTGTCGCAGGACGCTGATGCGATCATCCGCGCGGCCCTGGTCGGCGATCCGGTTGGCGAGGGCAGAGCCATGCTGGCAAATGCGGGACGGCAGCTGTCGATGTTTGCCAGCGGCGACGGGCTGAACCCGTGGCCGGCTGAGGTCTCGGGCTGGATCGAGCGGGACTTCCCGCGATGGGAAGCGGCCGCATACGAGGCAGCGAGGCAGCAGGGCGGGTCGCTCGCGGTTCCGACGGTGATGGCGGACCTGCACGTTGTTGCCGGCCTGGCCGGCGTTCTGTCGTGCATGATCCTGCTGCCCATTGCCTGGGCTCGGCGGGCCCCGTGCGCGGGCTATCTTCTGGCCATGCTTGTCGTGCTGCCTGTGAGTGCTGCGATCACCGGGGGATTATCGGCGCCGCATGATCGTTACCAGAGCCGCATCATGTGGCTGCCGCCGTTCATGGCGGTCGTGTCGTTTCGAGCGATGAAAAGACCGTTGCGTTTGTAGTGCCGGAAACCGCTGTATTTGATTGGGTAGAGCGTGGGCGTGTCGGACTTGTGCGTCCGGCGGGGCGGGCTGTAGCCTGACTGCAGGCAAGGCACGAGGAGCGCATGCAACCTAGTCTGGTGGGCTACAGTGCCGCGGGCGTAGCGCCGACTCGGCGGCGGTTCCGGATCATGGCATTGCTGTTCGTTACGGTGGTGATCAATTACCTCGATCGCAGCAACGTCTCGATCGCGGCACCGAGCCTGGTGGGAGAGTTTCATCTTGATCCGGTGCAGCTAGGGCTGGTGTTTTCGGCGTTCAGCTGGACCTATACGCCGTTCCAGTTGCCGGGCGGCTGGCTGGTGGACCGGGTGCGTCCGCGTTTGCTGTATCCGATCACGATCCTGCTGTGGTCACTGGCGACGCTATCACTGGGCCTGGCGAACGGGTTGATCGCGTTGATCGCGCTGCGGATGGCGATCGGCTTCTTCGAGGTGCCGACGTTTCTGATCAATAACAGAATTGCCACGACCTGGTTTGGCGAGAAGGAGCGTGCGACCTGCATTGCCGTCTATACCGCCGCGCAGTCGGTGGGCCTGGCATTCCTGACGCCGCTGCTGGCGTGGCTCAAGATCGCGTTCGGCTGGCCGGCGGTGTTTTTCTTCACCGGGGCGCTGGGGTTGGTGTGGTCAGTGGGATTCTTCCAGATCTATCGTGACCCGACGGACGACCCGCACGTCAACGCCGAGGAACTGCGCCATATCGCGAGCAGCGGCGGCATTCCTGACCTGACACAACGCAATGCGCAGCGCCGGGCGGCGGCCGACGGTTCGTTGTGGCGCGATCTTGGGATCGTGCTTGGGCGGCGTAAGTTGTGGGGCATCTATTTCGGTCATTTCGTTTGGGGGACCGTCGGGACGTTCTTCACGTCGTGGTTTCCGACCTATCTGGTGACCTATCGGCACTTCACCTTCATCAAGGCCGGGTTCTATGTTTCATTGCCGTTTCTTGCGGTGTTCCTGGGTGTGCTGTGTTCCGGAACGATCTCCGACCTGCTGGTGCGGCGCGGGTTCAGCCTGACCTTCGCGCGCAAGGCGCCGATCATTGGCGGGCTGATCTGCTCGACCAGTATTGTCGGTGCCAACTACGTCGACAGTGAGCCGTTGATCATCATGTTCCTGACGTTTGCGTTCTTCTGCAACGGGGTGGCGTCGATCCACTGGTCGCTGGTGTCGGCCACCGCGCCCGAGCGGTTGATCGGATTGACGAGTTCGGTGTTCAACCTGGTCGGGGGGCTGGCCGGCATCCTGTCGCCGATAATCATAGGATTGCTGTTGCGGGCTGGGGATTTTCGTCTGCCGCTGGTGTTCATCGCGTGCATCGAGGCGCTGGGCGTATGTTCGTATCTGTTCGTTGTCGGCCGGCTGGAGCGCGTGCCGGAATAGGGGAGGGAAGCTCATGAAAATCACCAAGGTCGAGCCGCTGATGATCGACCGGTTCTGCTACGTGCGGGTGGAGACGGACCGCGGGATCACCGGCATTGGTGAGACCGGGACGTGGGGCCATCTGGAGGCCAGCGCGGCGGCGATCCGGAAGTTCGGTGAATACCTGATCGGCAAGGACCCGCGCCCGATCGAGCACCACTGGAATGTCATGCTGAGAGCGCATCATTTTTCCGGCACGGCGATCAACGGGGCGGTGTCGGCGATCGACATCGCGCTGTGGGACATCAAGGGCAAGCTGTATGGCGTGCCGGTGTGGGAGTTGCTGGGCGGCAAGATGCGCGACACGGCGCGGGTTTATGGCCATGTGAAGGGGCGGACGCGAGAGGCGCTCGTCGCGGAGGCGATACGGTTGAAGAAGGCGGGATTCACCGCACTGGGGCACCTCAATCCGTTGCTCGACGAGGATGAAACCACGCCGTACTTCAAGAGCCACTCACAAAAGATCGAGGATGCGGCTGAAACGGTGCGGCAGTTGCGTGAGGCGGTGGGACCGGAGGTGGATCTGTGCATCGAGATCCACCGTCGGCTGACCCCGCCTGAGGCGGTGGCGCTGGCCAGGGCAATCGAACAGTACAAGCCGATGTTCTTCGAGGATCCGTTGCGGCCGAACGATCCCGATGCGATGGCGTGGGTGGCGGATCATATCCATATTCCGGTGGCGACGGGCGAACGGTTCATCAGCCTGTATCAATTTCAGACGCTGCTGAACCGGCGGGCGGTGGCCTATCTGCGGCCCGATGTGTGCCTGTGCGGCGGGATCACCGGGGCGAAGAAGATCGCGGCGATGGCGGAGGCCAATGACTGCTGGGTGGTGCCGCATAATCCGTTGTCGCTGGTCAGCACGGCTGCCTGCCTACAGGTTTCAGCGTGTATCCCGAATTTCGCGATCCAGGAGTATCCGACCCAGACGCCTGATCTGCATGGCAGCAGCCTGATCCTGGGATCGGGGATTGTGACCGGGCTGGAGGAGCCTGTCGGGGGTTTCATGCCGATTCCGAACGGGCCGGGGATCGGCGTTGAACTGGTGGCCGATGCGGAGGCGCGGTTCCCGGAGAAGCCGCGCCCGATCCAGATGCGGCCGCATCATGACGGGGCGGTGGTCGACATGTGAGTTCGGCCCACGCATAGTGGGCGAAATGGGAGGATTCAGACCATGGCCGTTCGTCTTGTTGTCTCGATCAATGCCGCCGCCGGGAAAGGCGCGGAACTGGCTCGACTGTATCGAGACCGTTGCGATGAAGTGATGAAGGAGCCGGGCTGCGAGCAGTTCGAAGTGTTCCAGAGTGTGCTGAACCCGGACCGGCTGACGTTGCTGGAGTTGTGGAAGGATCAGGCCGCGCTTGATGCGCATGCCGAGGTCAACAAGACGCGGGCGCCGATGCCGGAGGGGCTGCGCGCGCCGGGCGGTTCGCGTGAGGACTATGCGTATAACAAGACCAGGTAGGCCTGTAATCGGACATTACGACGGGCGTCTTCTGGCATGAGGCAGGTTGTTGCCGGGGACCCTGTGACGATGCCGCCGACGCGGCCGATGTCGCGCGGCGCCTGAAATGCCGGGACGTGCGGCGGCGGAGCCAGGGGTGGCCGTGGTCCAGGTCGGGTGGATCGAGGAGAACCTGAAACCGGATGCGCACTGATAGCGGGTTGTGTCGCCGGCCATGCGATTGAGCGCGCGCCCCGCGGCGGTCGTTGATGCCGTGGCGGAATTCCGGAGCGCGGTGACGTGGTCGTAACCCAGGGATCGAGGATATCGTATCCAAGCAGACGCCGCGCGGGGCTGGAAAACTGGCCGAGCGTATTTAAGAACGTGAGGGCTTGATCACGGCATTGTTCCCCAGCCTGACCCCGTTCACGGCCGTTGTTATACTATGCAAGTTTAATGGAGAAGGCAGGTGGTTGCTACGCTGTCCAATATTCTCCGATGCCCGCGCTGTCATGCTCGCTTGAGTCATCAGGCCGACCGGATTGTCTGCACAAGCGCGGAATGTCGCTATTCGACCGAGGGATTTGAGCGTGCGGGCGACCAGCCGGTATTGATCGATTTCGAGCGCAGCATCTTCAAGCGGCCAAAGCCTGGTGATCCGATGCTGTCGGTGCTGCGCCGCGATGTCATGCGGCGAAGTTTGCGTAGCCGGGTGCTGGATGTTTTTGAGGGCAGCAATCCAACGGCGGTGGAGAACAGCCGAGCGGTGCTGTGTGCGTTGAAAGGTTTGTCGCCGCAACCCAGGCTGCTGATCATTGGTGGCGGCGCGGTCGGCGCGGGCGTGGAGACGTTTCTTGAGGACGCCTCGGTCGAAGTCATTTCTACTGACGTCTACGCCTCCGCAAATACGCATCTGGTAACGGACGCGCATCATCTGCCGTTCGACGACGGCGTGTTCGACGGTGTTTGGATCACCGCCGTTCTGGAGCATGTCATCGAGCCGCAGATGGTGGTCGATGAGATCTGGCGTGTGCTGAAAGCGAACGGGCTGGTTTACGCGGAGACGCCGTTCATGCAGCAGGTGCATGAACGGGCCTATGACTTCACGCGCTTCACCGCGAATGGGCATCGGTGGTTGTTTCGCCGATTTGAGGAGATTGATGCCGGGGTCAGCCAGGGGTCCGGTGGGGGTCACGCGCTGGCCTGGTCGGTGCGTTATTTCCTGCGCGGGCTGTTTGGCAGCCGGTTCGCGATCCTGGCGGCGCTGCCGTTCTTCCTGTTGCGGCATCTCGACCGGTTTGCCGATCCGCGGCGTCGGGCTGATGCGGCGTTGGGGTTCTACATGTGGGGTCGGAAGTCGGACCGCACGCTGACGCCGAAGGATATGGTGGCTTATTACGAAGCGCAGACGGGGTGGATCCCGGGTTCGCCGCAGCACTCGGCCGCCGGCGCCGAGAAGGAAATGGCTTGATCACAGGCAGCCTGAAGCGGCGTCATCCGGATTTTTTGATCAGGCCGGCTTTTTTGATCAGGCCGGATTTTTTGATCAGGATCGTATCGGCTGCGATGGTAAGCACGTGCCTGATCCGCCCGCCGGGTTGCCGGCGATGGCGAAGGAAAGGGGCCGCGTAATGAAGTTTCTCGTTGTGGTGTCGGCGATTCTGATCTCGTTGTGGGGTAGCGCGGCGGGGTGGGTTGGCGTGGCGGGTGCCCAAACGCCCGGGTTCACCACGCGGGACGGCAAGATCTATGCACCCGACCAGACGGAATACGTCGCGCGGGGGATCAACATCCGCTCCGAGGACATGGTGGTCGTTGCGCGGACGGTGACGGCATTGTTCCCGGGGATCAATTTCATCCGGCTGGCGATCGGTAACGACAAATATCTGACGCCGGATGAACTGCGGCTGTTCGTTGTGCAGATGACGTCGAAGCACATCGTGGTGGCGATTGAGAACCATCCGTGGCCGTCGCCGGGAACATATACGGGCGCGAAGCTGGATCGGGAATCGAAGTGGTATGCCTCGCTGGCGACGGCGTTCAAGGACAATCCGTATGTCTGGTTCGGCACGATGAACGAACCGTCGGCGACGCCCTATGGGCCGGCCCTGGCAGCGATCACGACGCAGCAGGTGGCGACCTATGAGGCGATCCGCGGCACCGGCAACCAGACCATCATCCTGCTGGAACTGAACGGCGGCGGAAATCCAGGTTCGGTGGGGGCAGGGTTCGGGATGACCGAGGCGGCCTATGCGAAGATGACGAATATCGTGTGGGACGTGCACTTTTATGGCTGGGGGGCGAAGTACAGCACCGATCAAGCGAAGGTCACCGCGTCGCTGATGGGATCGACGAAGGGTGGCTATGGGATTGCCGCAGCGCAGTCGATCAAGGGCCCCGGTGGCGCGCTGATCCCGGTGCTCATCGGTGAGTTCGGTGATTCGACGGACGGGACGAAGGTAGACGCGAACGGCGAGCAGGTGATCAGTGCCGTGCTGGACAGCGGATATGGATTTGCGGCGTGGGCATGGGAAAGCTCAACGCCTGGCGACCGTCTGACCGTAAATGGGATGCTGACCCCGTTTGGGCGGCGGGTGGCGGATGCCATTGCCGCCGGTGCGCATGGGTCGGGCCGCCGTGGTCACCAGGGCGGATAACGGCGGGATCAGCGCTTTCCTGGCGACCATTTGTAGACGCGTTGCAAGGCGCCGCCCATGAGTGTTGCCCGTTCGGCGTCCGACAGGCGATCGCTCAGGCGGAACGCGTCGACCCCCTGCTGGTAAGTCAGCAGCCCGGTCGCCCGCGTCCAGTCGGTTCCCCACAGGCAGCGGTCAAAGCTGAAGGCGTCGAAGATGCGCGCCAGATTGTCCCAGATGTCGGTGTATGGAAACGGCTGGTGGGATAGCGTGCAGGCCCCGGTGATCTTGACCACGACGTTGTCATGGGCGGCCAAGGCCAGCAGGGCAGGAAGGTCGGCGAAGGGCTGTGCCGCGGCCGGCGGCTGAAAGGGCTGCTGCAGGCCGACATGGTCGATCACCAGCCTGGTGTTAGGGTTGCGGGCAGCGAGCTCCGTGACCTGCTGCAGGCGTCCGTAGGCCAGCAGGTTCACTGGCAGGTCATGCAGCGCGGCGGCGGCCAGCACGCGATTGATGCCGGGATCGGCGGGGTCCGTGGACACCTCACCGCGCATCATGATGCGGATGCCCACGGCGCCGTCCTGCCTGGCCCAGTCGGCGATGGTCTCGGCGACGGCCTGGTCCGTCGGGTCGACCGGCTTGACCAGCGCGAACCGGTTCGGGTGGGCGTTGCGGACGCTGATTGCGTAGCTGGCATCGTAACGATACATCGTGAAGGCCGATACCAGGATGGCGGCGTCGACGCCGACCGAGTCCATCACGGCCAGCATCTGCTCACCGGTGACCTCCGGCGGGCCATGCAGGACGGCGGCCCAGGGGCGGCCGGGATGATTGCGCTCATAGGCGTGAACCTGGGCGTCGATGATGGCCATGCCGTTTAGCCTCCCGTTGAGCGGCGTTGTGTGAACGCTACGCCGGGGGTGGGTCCGGTTCAAGGCGCGGGGGGCGCTTGGTGTTGGGGGCTCTTGGTGTTGGGGGCGCTTGGCAGGGGCGGTGAAACTGGAGACAGTTCGGCCCTGGCGTTATCAGATCGGAAAGGAAACAGGCGATGCCATTATACGAGCTACGGACGTATCAGCTTTATGTCGGCAAAATGGCGGAAGCGGTGAAACTGTATCAGGAGTTCGGCTATCCGGCGCTGCAGAAAGGCGGCCATGACAGGCATCTGGTCGGGTATTTCCAAGGTGATACGGGGGTGATCAACCAACTGGTGCATCTGTGGAAGTTCGAGGACGACGCGGATCGCAGGGCGCACTGGGCTGCGGTTTTCGCGAACCGCGACTTTACTGAGGGATTTGCCGCGAAGTTTCGTCCATTGGTGATGACGCAGGAGGTGAAGCTGCTGCAGGCGGCCCCGTGGGGTCCGCATCCGTAACAGGCGGTCTGCGCGCGACCTTGGTTCGCTGGCCAATGGTGTCGTTGCGGCGTGCGATCGCGGTGCCGCCGTCGCTGTGGTCACGGTGGAGCGGCACCGGCTCCGCGATCCGGCGAGGCCGGCGTGGTTTCCGGCGGCTGGCTTGCAGGGTCCGCGTGCAGCCGTCACACTCCCTGGCAACGGGAGTCGCCGGTGGGTCCAACCGCGCAGGCGCAGGGAAACTGAGGAAGCCGAGATGAACGATGCGCTGGAACAAGAGACCATTCTGCAGGTGGCGAAGCGGCTGCTGCCGTTTATTTTCCTGTGTTACTTTGTCTGCCTGATCGACCGGGTTAACCTGAGTTTCGCGGCGCTGACGATGAACAAGGATCTGGGGCTGTCGGCGTATGCCTACAGCCTGGGGGCCAGTATCTTTTTCATCGGTTACTTCGTCTTCGAGATCCCCTCGAACCTGGCGCTGGAACGATTTGGCGCCAGGCTGTGGATCACCCGGATCATGGTCACCTGGGGCCTGGTGTCGGCGGGTATGGCCTTCATCAGCGGTGAAACCGGCTTTCTGGTGATGCGGATGTTGCTGGGCCTTGCCGAGGCAGGGTTCTTTCCGGGCATGATCCTTTACTTGACGATGTGGTTCCCTGCTGCCTACCGGGCGCGGGTGATTGCCGGTTTCATGCTGGCGATCCCGGTCACCGGGGTGATCGGCGGGCCGCTGGCCACCAGCCTGATGGAGCTGAACGGGGTGTTTGGCCTGGCGGGCTGGCAGTGGATGTTCCTGGTGGAGGGCATTCCGTCAATCCTGATCGGTTGCCTGGTGCCATTGTGCATGACGAACCGGCCGGAAAACGCGCACTGGCTGCGCGAGGACCAGCGGGCATGGCTGGCGCAGGTTCTGACGCGCGAGCGCCAACAGGTTGAAGACATGCACAGCCGGACGAGCCTGTGGCGGGCGCTGGTGGATGTGCGGGTGCTGGCGCTGTGCCTGGTTTATTTCGGCATCGGTACTGCAACCTACGGCTTCGTCTACTTCCTGCCGCAGGTGATCAAGGGCCTGGGGCTGACCAATCTGCAAACCGGGTTCGTGTCGGCCATTCCGGATGTGTTCGGGACGCTGGGCATGTTGATCTGGGGGCATTTCTCCGACCGCCAGGCCGACCGGCGCTGGAGCGTGCTGGCGGCGCTGTTCGTCTGCGGCACCGGGTTGCTGGGGATCGGGCTGTTCAACAGCTCCGGCTGGTCGCTGATCGCGATGGCGCTGGTTTCGATCGGTATCAATGCCTCGCGGCCGATGTTCTGGGCGCTGCCGTCGACCTTCCTGACCGGGACCGCGGCGGCAGGGGCGATCGCGCTGATCAACTCGGTGGGCAATCTGGGGGGCATCGTCGGGCCGGTGATGCTGGGTTGGGTGAAGGATACCACCAACAGCTTCTCCGGCGGATTCTACTTCCTGGCGTTCTGGGCTTTCCTGGCAGGGCATCGCCGTTGTGGCGGCGCTGCGGGCGCCGGCGCGGGCGTTGGGCGGTTACGGCGCGGCGGCGGAGTAGCCGTCGGGCGCCTTGCTGGAGGATAGCGACATGTCCGATCCGATGAGCCTGGTTATCCGCAATGGAACGATCGTGGACGGGACGGGCGGTGATCCGTTCGAAGCGGATGTGGCCGTGGCCGGCGGGCGGATCAGTGCGATTGGACAGTCGCTGCCACGCGGGCCGCAGGAGATCGATGCGCGGGGCCGGCTGGTCACGCCCGGGTTCGTCGATGTGCATACGCACTACGACGCGCAGGTCACATGGGGGTCGCAGTTGTCCCCCTCATCCTGGAATGGCGTCACCACCGTGCTGCTGGGAAATTGTGGCGTGGGGTTCGCGCCGTGTCATCCCGAACAGCGCGACATGCTGGTGAAACTGATGGAGGGGGTCGAGGACATCCCCGAGGTCGTGCTGACGGAGGGGCTGCCATGGACATGGCAGACGTTTCCGGAGTTCCTCGATGTGCTGGGCAGGCGCGCCTATGACGTGGATATCGCCACCCAGGTGCCGCATGCGGCGCTGCGGGTCTACGTCATGGGACAGCGCGGGGCGGACCGCGAGCCGGCGACCGAGACGGACCGGCGGCTTATGGCGGACCTGGCGGAGGAGGGTATCCGAAGCGGGGCGCTTGGATTCTCGACATCGCGCACGCTGAACCACCGGACGCTGGACGGCAAGCACATCCCGACGTTACGGGCCGAGGAAGCGGAACTGACCGCCATTGCGCAGGGAATGCGGGCGGCGGGGGCGGGCTGGATGCAGATCGTCTCGGACTTCGAGGACCAGGACAAGGAGTTCGGACTGTTCCGCCGGCTGGCCGAAGTGTCCGGGCGGCCGGTGACGATGACCCTGCTGCAGTCCGAGGCGAGGCCCGATGGATGGCGGGCGCTGCTGGGGCAGATCGAGGCGGCGAATGCGGCGGGGTTGCGGATCACCGGGCAGGTGCGGTCGCGGCCGACCAGCGTGCTGCTGGGGTTCGAACTGTCGCAGAACCCGTTCATGGGCCGAGCGAGTTACCGCAGGATCGCGGGGCTGCCGTTCGCGGAAAGGCTGCGGCATCTGCGCGACCCGGCATTCCGGGCGGCGGTGCTGGCCGAACCGTTCGAAGGTGGACGGCGGGCGATGCGGGTGCAGCGCTGGGACAATCTGTTTCCGCTGGGTGACCCGCCGGATTATGAGCCTGCGCCGGACAGCAGTGTAGCGGCAAGGGCGGCACGCGAGGGGCGGTCGCCGGACGAGGTTGCCTACGACCTGCTGATGCAACGCGACGGCAGGGCAATTCTTTATCTGCCGGTGACGAACTTCGCCGCCGGCAACCTCGATGCGGTGCGCGACATGATCGCCCACCCGGACACGTTGCTGGGCCTGGGGGATGGGGGAGCCCATGTCGGGATCATGTGCGATGCCACCGCCACCAGTTACACGCTGACCCATTGGACCCGCGAGCGCGGGCGGGGCGCGTTGTTTCCGGTGGCATGGGCGGTGAAGCGGCTGACGCATGACAATGCGACGGCGATCGGGCTGGACGACCGCGGATTGGTTCGGGTGGGGATGAAGGCCGACCTGAACGTGATCGATTACGACCGGTTGGTGCTGCGGTCGCCGGAGATCGCCTACGACCTGCCGGCGGGGGGCAAGCGGTTGGTGCAACGGACCGAGGGGTTCGATGCGACGATCGTCTCCGGAGCCGTGATCTATCGGAATGGCGAGGCGACCGGGGCATTGCCGGGGCGATTGGTTCGCGGGCCTCAGACCGTCTAACGAAAAGGGATGAACCGGAATGGGACCGAAACTGGTCGACTACCTGTTGTATGAGCCGGACGAAAGCGGGATCCTGTGGATCAAGTTCAACCGGCCGGAGCGGATGAACGCCCTGGTCGGCACCGCCGAGGAGAACGGGACGGTCGCCAAGGTGGGCGAGTATATGCGGGCCGGCGATGACGACCCGAATGTGCGCGTCATTGTGCTGACCGGCGTGGGGCGGGGGTTCTGTTCGGGCGCCAACCTGGGATCGCGGGGCGCGGTGGAGGCGGGGGAAAATTTCCCCGGCAATCGCGGCGCGCATGACGGTCCGGACGCGGCGCGGCAGCATTTCTACCACGGCTTTACCGCGCTGCATCGCGACATCTCCTTGATCCGCAAACCCACGGTCGCGATGATCAACGGGCCGGCGGTGGGGTCGGGGATGGATATGGCGCTGCATTGCGATATCCGGATCGGCTGCGAGCGCACGCGTTTCATCGGCTACCACAATGCCGGGCAGATTATCGAGAATGGCGGTTCCTATTACCTGCCCAAGATGGTCGGGCTGGGGCGGGCGCTGGAGTTCGCCTACACCGGGGAGCTGGACGCGGAACGGGCGCTGGCCTGGGGCATGCTGAACCACTTGGTGCCGTCGGAGGAGCTGGAGGCGCGGACGCGGGCGCTGTGCGCGAAGATGATGGGCATTCCGCCACTGGTGCAGTGGGTGAGCAAGCGGGTGATGCGCGCGGCGCTGGACAGCACGCTGGAGACGACGATGGTGCTGACGTCCAACGCCGGCGGGATCCTGCAGAACTCCGAGGACGCAACGGAAGCGCGGCGGGCGTTCGTCGAAAAGCGGAAGGGCACGTTCAAGGGGCAATAGGCCCCCGTTGCCGGTCACCATCACACCGGGACTGCCGGGCGCCGGCGACAACGCCGGTTCTTGCTACGACATCCAGTGGGGCGGCACCCAGATCCAGCCGGAGGTGTTGTGTGACCACCAGCCCGGCATCCACAGGCTGCCGTGGCCGGCGGCGGGAACGTACTGGCCCTTGGCCCAGATGTAGCCGCTGCCGTTCCAGTCCCAGTGACCGGGCTGCCACATCAGTGCCTCTGCGGTGATCGGCGGCTTGGGCACCAGTTCGGAGATCAGCGGCGGAACCGGCGGATAAGGATTGGCCAGTTGCGTCTGCTGTTCGGCACAACCGGCAAGCAGGCTGACGACGAGTGTGGCGGCCAGGATAGCGCGTGTCCTCATGGGGTCTCCGGCAACATGTCAGGGACGAGAATGGATACGACCGCCTGGGCGGCGATGCCCTCGCCGCGACCGGTGAAGCCCAGCCGTTCCGTGGTGGTGGCCTTGACCGAGATGCGGGTGGAGGGAACACGGAGCAAGCTGGCGAGGCGGGCGATCATGGCGGGCGCGTGGGGAGTGATCTTGGGGCGCTCGCAGATCAGGGTGATGTCGGCGTTGGCCAGGCGACCGCCGTTCGCGGCGATGCGTTCGGCGGCATGGATCAGGAAGCGGGCGCTGTCGGCGTCCTTCCAGGCGGCCTGGCTGGGGGGGAAGTGGCGGCCAATGTCGCCTTCGGCCAATGCGCCGTAGATGGCGTCGCACAGGGCATGAATGCCGACATCGGCGTCGGAATGGCCGGCGAGGCCGTTATCGTGCGGGATGGTGACGCCGCAGAGGACCAGGGGGCGGCCGGGCTCGAACGCGTGCACATCAAAGCCGGTGCCGACGCGGGTGATGGAGGGGGCGAAGCCCATGATGCGCTCCAGCCGGAGAAGGTCCTCCGGATAGGTCAGTTTGATGTTGTCGTCGGAGCCGGTAACGACCTCGACCGTCTGGCCGGCGGCTTCGAGCAGGGACGCGTCGTCGGTGGCCCCGGTCAGGCCGGCGCGGTGGGCGGCCAGCAGGGTGGCGAAGCGAAAGGCCTGGGGGGTCTGGGCGCGGAACAGGCCGGTGCGGGACACCGTCTCGGTGATGACGCCGCGGACCACGCGCTTGAGCGTGTCGGCGACCGGGGCGGCGGGAATCGCGCCGGGCGACTCACGCAGCGCGGCGAGGAGGGCGGGGATGGTGCCTTCGGGAATGATCGGGCGGGCAGCGTCATGGACCAGGACAATGTCGGGCTGGTGCGGCGCGAGCGCTTCCAGCCCGGCGCGGACGCTGTCCTGGCGCGTGGCGCCGCCGGGGATGGTTGGCAGGCGGTGCGGGAGGCCGTCGAGTGCGGCATCGATCGGGGCGGCGTCGCCGACCGGCTGCAGCAGCGTGACATGGGTGGCGAGGGCCTCGGCGGCATGGCGGATGACGAGCTTTCCCGCCAGCGTCAGGAATTGCTTTGGCGTGTCGGTGCCGAAGCGTGAGCCGGAACCGGCGGCAACGAGGATGGCGGCGATGCGCATGGGCGGACTGATGCCGTCCCGTGCCGGCCTCGTCAATGATTACGGTTTGGGCCGGGGCCGTCGCAGTGCGTCACCGGCATATCGAGGTCGGTGCCGGGCCGTAGCGCCCGGTGAATTGGGGTGAGCCGCTGTCGCAGTCCGGGTTCCCGCCATTTCTTCAGCGGAGCGGACCATAGACGCAGATCCGGGAGCGATTCCGTGTCTGACCCTCAGCCTGTGTCGGCGCGGGCGGGTTCGGTGCGGGTGCGTTTGCTTCGAAGCCGGCGCATTTCGACGAATTGCCAGAGCAGCAGGATCGGCACGCCGACGACCATATCGCGCGCGCGGCGGACGATGGATACGCCCAGCGACAGTTCGGGCGGCACGCCGAAGATGGCGCCGAGGCCGGCGTATCCTGCCTCCTGCACCCCCGCATTCACCGGGACCAGGAAGGCGACGGCGGCGACGGCGCTGAGCAGGGCCTCGATCGCCAGGGCGTCGTCGAAGTCGATCGGAACGCCCAGCGCCCGGTAGGCGATCCAGCCGGCCGCCCCGGTGCTGATCCAGCCGATCAGGTGGACGAGGAAGCCCAGCGCAAGCCTGCCGGTGTGACCATAGATCAGGCCGAGTTCGGCCTGCAGTACCTCGACGCGTTCCTCGGCGTTGGCGAACCAGTTGCCGGCGATGCGCCGGCCGATGCGGGCGAAGATGGGTCCGGCGCCTTTCTGGACCCAGACAAAGCCGAAGCAGGCCACGACGGCCACGCCGATGCCGATTTCGGCCGGAACGGCGAAGCCGGAGCGTGGGGCATGAGCGAGCAGGATGCCGAGGCCAATGCAGGCGAAGGCGATCTGGGCGAGGAACTCGGCGGTGACGTCGATGACGGTCGAGGCGGTTGCGGTGTGCCACGGGACGCCGTGGAGGGTGACGGCGCGGGCGCCGAAGACAAAGCCGCCGACCTGGGAAAATGGCAGGCAGTTGGAGGAGGCGTCGCGGACCATGCGGCCCCAGATCAGCACCCAGGGGCGACGCATCGTGCTCGCCGGCGTGATGATGTCCCAGGCGAATCCGAGGATGGTGAACAGCACGAACTGCCAGCCGATGATCAGCGCGAAATCGCCCCAGCCGATGCGGCTGACGGCGGAGACGATGTTGCCGAGGCCATAGTAGGACACCAGCAGCAAGGCGACCAGGAGGCCAAGCAGAGCCAGGGCGTAGGACAAGCGCTTCATAGGGAAGGGCTTCTGCCCGTCTGGCGCGGCCGGAGCAAGCGCTTGCTGTTTGCCGTGGCCGGGGCATCGGCTATGGAGGCGGCTGCCAAGGGAATTCAGCTACGGGGATGCAGATTCGATGACGACCCTGGTCACGGGGGCAACCGGATTCGTGGGATCGGCGGTGGCGCGGGTTCTGGCGGCGCGGGGGCATGAGTTGCGACTGCTGACGCGTGCGGCCAGCGATCGGCGCAATCTGGCTGGGCTGGAGGCGGACGTGGTCACCGGCGACCTGACCGATGCCGGGTCGCTGCGCCGAGCGGCCACGGGATGCCGGTATGTGGTGCATGTCGCGGCGGATTATCGGTTCTGGGTGCCCGATCCGGACGCGATGCTGCGGGCCAATGTCGATGGTGCGGTGGCGATGATGCGGGCGGCGGCGGAGGCCGGGGCCGAACGGATCGTGCATTGCAGTTCGGTTGCGGCGTTGGGGCAGATCGGCGACGGGACGGCGGCGGACGAGGCGACGCCAACCAGGGAGGCCGATTTCGTCGGCATCTACAAGCGATCAAAATACCTGGCGGAGACAGCGGTGCTGGCATTGGCGCGGCATGACGGGCTGCCGATCGTGGTGGTCAATCCGTCGTCGCCGGTTGGCCCGCGCGACATCAAGCCGACTCCGACCGGAAAGATGATCCTGGACGCGGCGGCCGGGCGGGTGCCTGCCTATATCGATACCGGGTTGAATATCGTCCATGTGGACGATGTGGCCGAAGGACATGCCCTGGCACTGGAAAAGGGGCAGGTAGGCGAACGCTATGTGCTGGGCGGGGAGAACATGCTGCTGAAGGACATCCTGGCACTGGTGGCGGATGTGGCGCACCGACGGGCGCCGTTCATCCGGTTGCCGGAGGCGGTGGTCTGGCCGGCGGCGTTCGTGATGGAGAAGCTGGCCGGGGTGACAGGCGTTGCGCCGATGATGACCCGCGACCACCTGAAGATGGCGCGCAAGAAGATGTTCTACTCGTCGGCCAAGGCCATATCGGAGCTGGGTTATCGACCGCGACCGGTGCGCCTTGCGGTGGAGGACGCGGTTGGTTGGTTTCGCGGCAGCGGCAGGCTGGCGGGATGACCGTCCTGGCGATCGTGGCGCTGGCGGTATGGCTGTACCTGCTGTTCGCGCGGGGCATGTTCTGGCAGGCCGGGCCGGTGCTGTCGGTGGCGTATGCGGCGACCACGCCGGCGGTGGCGGTGGTGGTTCCGGCGCGTGATGAGGCCGCGGTGATCGAGGCCAGCCTGCGATCATTACTATCGCAGGACTACGCCGGGGCGTTTCGGGTGATCCTGGTCGATGACAACAGCAGCGACAGGACCGGTGACATCGCCCGCGCGATCGGTGACGCGCGGCTGAGCGTGGTGGATGGCGCGGCTCGGCCGGCGGGCTGGAGCGGCAAGCTATGGGCGGTGTCGCAGGGCGTGGCCGAGGCCAGGACAGCGGAACTGGTGTTGCTGACCGATGCCGATATCGTCCACGAGCCGGCGCATCTATCCTCGTTGGTATCCAAGCTCGATCGGTATGGGCTTGACCTGGTTTCGGAGATGGTGCGGTTGAAGTGCGAAAGCTGGGCAGAGCGGAGCCTGGTGCCGGCTTTTGTTTTCTTCTTCCAGATGCTTTACCCGTTTGCATGGGTCAATGACGGGTTGAAGGCGACCGCGGCGGCGGCCGGCGGCACCATCATGATCCGCCGCCGGGTGCTGGAGCGGATCGGTGGGATCGAGAGTG
This sequence comes from Rhodopila sp., assembly GCA_965200665.1. Lineage (GTDB taxonomy): Bacteria > Pseudomonadota > Alphaproteobacteria > Acetobacterales > Acetobacteraceae > Rhodopila. Next base: position 3,537,512 of record OZ241370.1, read on the forward strand.
TGAGGGGGGCGTTGATCGACGATGTCGCCTTGGCCGTCGCGGTGAAGCGAGGTGGCCGGATCTGGCTGGGCCATTCCGACCTGGCACGCTCCGTGCGGCCGTATCCGACGGTTGCGGATATCTGGCAGATGATTGCCCGGACCGCCTTCGTGCAGCTGCGCTACTCATGGCTGCTGCTGGTGCTGACGACGCTTGGGATGGCGCTGACCTGGCTGCTGCCGCCGGCGCTGGCGCTGTTCGGGCACGGCGTCGCCTTCTGGTGCGGTCTGACGACGTGGCTGATGCTGGCTGCGTCCTATTTGCCGACCTTGGGGCGGTTCGGGCGCTCACCGCTGTGGGCGCCGTTCCTGCCAGTGGTGGCTGCGTTCTATATGGCGGCGACGATCGGATCGGCTCTGAACCATTATCTGGGCCGCGGCGTGGCCTGGAAAGGACGAGCCTACGCGGGGACGGCGGGATGAGCGGGACTGAAAACGTCGAAGTATGGTCCGGCAAAGGGCCGCAGGACGAGAATTTCCCGGTAGGGTCGGTGCTGATCGCGCGCAAGTATCGCGAGCCGATGCATCGTTACTACACGTTTGCCCGCAATGCCGACGACATCGCCGATTCGTCGACGCTGGCGCCTGAGGAGAAAGTGGCGCGCCTCGACATCATGGAAGAGGTGCTGCTGGGGCGGCGCGAGGGTGGCGCACCGAGCGCTTCGGCATTGCGGGCGAGCCTGGCGCAGACAGGGGTGACGCCGCGCCATGCCACCGACCTGCTGATCGCGTTCCGTCAGGATGCAACGAAGTCGCGCTATGCCACGATCGACGAACTATACAGCTACTGCAACTATTCGGCGGTGCCGGTCGGCCGTTATGTGCTGGACCTGCACGGGGAAAATCACGCGTGCTATTCACCGTCCGATGCGCTGTGCACGTCGTTGCAGATACTTAATCACATGCAGGATTGCGCGAAGGACCTGATGGAGCTGGATCGCTGCTACCTGCCGCAATCGCTGCTGGATCATTTTGGGGCGACGGTCGAGGATCTGCGACTGCCGGACGAGACGCCGGCGATGCGACGGGTGTTGACTACATTGCTTGACCGGATCGATCGGCTGAACCACGCGGCTTCGGAACTGCCGGAGATCGTGCGCAACATGCGGCTGCGGCTGGAGACGGCGATTATCCACGGTCTGGCGAAGCGGCTTGCGCGCCGGCTGGCGAACAACGACCCGATTGCCGGGCGGGTCAAGCTGCGGAAAAGCGATGCCGTGTCCAGTGTGCTGACATCCGTGCTTTACCTGGTATGACGGCGCAGAGCACGCCGCTGGGTGCCGCCCAGGCCGACCTGGACGCGGTCGAAAAGATCGTGCGGTCGGCGGGCACGTCGTTCTACCACGGCATGCGGGTGCTGCCGCCGGATCGGCGTCATGCGATGTATGCGATCTATGCGTTCTGCCGCATTGTCGATGACATTGCCGACGAAGAGGGCGAGCTGGACACGAAGCGGCGCGAGCTGGCGGTGTGGCGGGACAACATCGCCGGGCTGTATCCAAGCCGGACAGGCGGGGGCCACACGGGCGGGGGCCAAACGGGCGGGGGCGAGGCGGGTGGGCCGGTAACGCGGGTGCTGGCGATTGCGGCGTCGCGATTTGCGCTGCGGGCGGAGGATTTCATCGCCGTCATCGACGGCATGCAGACGGATACGGAAACGGTTGTGGTGGCGCCCGATATGGCGACACTCGATCTGTACTGTGACCGCGTTGCCTCGGCGGTGGGCCGATTGTCGGTGCGGGCATTCGGGGATTCCTCGTCGGAGGCGGATCTGGTGGCGCATGCGCTGGGGCGAGCGTTGCAGTTAACCAATATTCTGCGGGATATCGAGGAGGATGCGGCGCGTGGCCGGATCTATTTGCCGGCGGAGTACCTGCACGATGCGGGAGTACCGGCTGATCCTGTGGCGATCCTGACGGCGCCAGGGCTGCCGGCGGTGTGCGATCGGCTGGCGGCGCTGGCGCATGGCTATTTCCAGCAGGCTCGGGCAGCAATGGACCGGTGTGACCGCAAGGCGATGAAGCCGGCGCGACTGATGGGTGCGACATACGACGCAATACTGTCGGAGCTGGAGCGTCGCGGTTGGCAGCGGCTGGATCAGCCGGTCAGTCTGCCGAAGTGGAAGAAATTATGGTTGGCGGGCCGTTACGGGTTATTTTAAGGCGATCGTGACGTCTTCGGTATCAAAAGAACTTGATTTTTGAGTGCTGGGCGACGGATAATGTTGTCAGTCGATTAGGGCACAACCTTCGCCCCGACTGTTAACCTGTTCCCGCCCCTCAACCCATCCGGAGCATACGCTCGTGAATACCTCAATCAAGCGCCTGATTGCTGCGCTGGCTTTTGTCCTGCCCGCCGCCGCGCTGGTTGCGTCGCCGGCCATGGCGGCGAGCCACACCAAGTCGAAGCCTCATCACACTTCGGTCCACAAGACCAGCCTGCACAAATCGCACGGCAAGAAGACGATCGCGCCGACCGCGAGCTAAATCGGACGAACATACCTCTCCCGTTTTCCGCGGGGGAGGTCGCCTTGGCAGCATTCCGGGGCGTCGTTACTTCAGGGCGCTTTCGGGCTGATTAGGGTCCAGGGCGTTAAACTCTGTTGTTTACGAAAGCAACCTTACCGTGCCGGCTGGTCCAGGCAGGGTGAGGTTGTCGATTAATTTTCGTGACTTTGCTTCAGCGGCCCACATGGGCTGGATGCGATCAACGGGCATTAGCCTCCAGCAACGTTCTGAGGCCCGCCAGAATCCTGGCAGGAGGTGGCGGGCATCCGCCGATCGTCAGATCCACCGGAACGGCGTGACCGGTCCCGCCCAGGACGGCGTAACTTCCCTTGAAGACACCGCCGTCAACCGCACAGTCACCCAGCGCGATCACCCATTTCGGTTCGGGAGTGGCATCCCAGGCCTGTTCCAGCGCAGATCGCAGGTTGCGTGTCAGCGGTCCGGTTACCAGCAGGATGTCGGCATGCCGCGGGGTTTCGACGAATCGAAGACCGAAGCGCCGCAACTCATAGAAGATGTTGTTCAGCGCCCGCATCTCCAGTTCACAGCCGTTGCAACTGCCGGTGTTGACATGGCGGATCGCCAGGCTGCGGCCCAGCCTGATCTGTGCGGCGGCGTCGAGGCGGGCGGCGAGCGAGGCCGTCGTTTCGGAGTCGAGCGGTTCGGCAGGGTCGGGGCGCGTGGCTTGGGTATGTCTGATCATCAGAGATCCATGGCGGAGGCGGGCAGGGCGAGCGAGGTCCGGATCAGGTCCACGTCCTCGGCCAAGGCGTTGGGCAGAACCTGTTCGGCGAGCGGCCAGAGCGCCCAGCCGGCATCACGCGGAAACACCGCCGCGATCTGGCCGTGGTCGAGCCGCAGCCAGTGCCAGACATCGCCGCGGATCGACTCGGCACAGCCGATGCCCTCGCCGCTGACCTGGGGCAAGGCGATGGAGACGGGTCCAGCCGGCATGATGTCGAAGGCGGCACCGATCAGCCGGAGGCTTTCCTCGATCTCGCGTAGTCGCAGATGCTGCCTGGCGGCGGCGTCGCCATCGATGCGTACGGCCAGGCGGGGCGCAAGGTCGCGGTAGCCGGGGGCGAAGAGTGTCCTCAGGTCAAACGGGTGGCCTGAAGCGCGGGCGACGGGTCCGCCAACGCCGAGTAGGGCGGCCAGTGAGCGGTCGGCGCGGCCCACGCCGGTCAGGCGGGACGACATAGCGGGGGCGTCGTGCATCCGGCTGACGGCAGGCAGCTCGGAGGCGATATGGCCGAGTGCGCGCAGGATGATCTGGGCGCCATCCGGGGCGATATCCGTGGCGAGTCCGCCGGGCACTACGGCGTCCATCATCAGCCGGTGGCCGAAGGCAGCGTTGCAGGCGCGCAGCAGGACCTCGCGCAGTGCGCCGCAGCTTGTCCATAACGGCAGCGCCTCGGCGAGGCGGGCAACCTCAGCCAAATTGTCGAGGTGGGCGGCGATGCGTTCAATCTCCATCATCACGATCCGCAGGCCGACGGCGCGGGGTGGCGCCGTGACGTCGGTGGCGGCCTCGGTCGCTTGGGCAAAGGCAACGGAGTGGGCGACTGTTGCATCGGCGGACAGCCGGGCGACGAAGCGGGCGGCGGCGCGGGGGGATTTGCCGCGCATCAGGGCCATTATGCCCTTGTGGGCAAAGCCGAGGCGGGATTCAGCGTGACGGATAGCGGCACCATCGAGGGTAAGGCGAACATGGGCGGCTTCGTCGATCCGGCCCCAGATCGGACCGCGGGGCAGCAGCATCGTGCCGGGTTGGTTGGGGCCGGCCAGCCATTGCGGCTGGTGCAACGGGCGCGGCTGGTGCGGCGGGCGCGGTTCGGGGCGGGTGGCCATCGGCGGCGACAGCGGCCAGGCACCGTGGTCCAGCCAGGGGCGCGGATCGATCGCCCCGGCTGGTTCATGGCCCCACAGGTCGTGGATCATCCGCTCGTACAGGGCGGCGGCCGGAAAGGCGGGCGAGAGGGCAGGGTATGCACCGGTTTCGACCGGCGTCGAGACCGGGACGACGGTGAGCGCGGACGGGTCGAGGAACAGGGCGTGGACCTGCATCGTCTCCGCCCAGTGGGCGAGCAGGACCCAGTTCTCGGCGCGGGCGGCGACAGCAAAGTCGGCCCAGGCGGCGTGGGACAGAACGGCGCGCAGCCAGGGGCGGCAGATGTCCGCCGGGGCCGAGCGGATGATGTTGCTTGCTGTGGATTGGGCAGGCGGGTTGGTCATCCGTAGCCTGCGGCAAGCAGGCGCCACCAGCGCACCAGACCCTCGGGCGCGCAGTAACCGGCCAGCAGAGCCAGGGCCAGGGGCAGCCAGCCGAGCGTCGGGGTCAGGAGGCGGGGGGAGAATGTCGGCGGGGCGGTGAGCAGGATCGGAGCGAAGGCTGCGCCCAGGGGCAGCAGCAGCCAGGCGTTGTGGCTCGACACCGCCAGAACGACGAGCACGAGGCCGGGGAACACGCCGAACGGGATGGTGCCCGCCAGGGCGGCCCCAACCGCGCCATCACGCTGTCCGTGGGCGATGCGGCTGGCTGAGCGGGACAGGATCAGCAGGATCAGCAGCACCAGGGCGGCCAGGCGTCCGTCGGGCTGGCCGAGGCCGATCGCCAACACCGCGATGGCGCTGTGGCTCTGCTGGAGCACGGCCGGCGACGGCGCGCGCCGGTGTCGGAGGGCGCAGGCCAGCAGGGCCAGCAGCGCGGCGGCGATCGTGAGGGCCTGGAGTGACGGTGCCCAGGGTGCCTCGTCGGCGAGGCGGAGAAGCTGGATCACCAGAACGGGGGCGAGGTCGGGGACGACGGAGCCGATGGCGACGAGGCCCGCGATCGTGCTGAAGGCGGCGAGGAGCGACGATGGCGGTGCGACCAGGCCGAACAGGGCGATGCCGGCGCCGAGGATTGCGAGGACGGTGTCGTCCCAGCGGCGGGTCAGGGTGGGCAGGCGGGCTGTCAGGATGCCGGCCAGGATTGCGAGCCACGCAATCGTGGGATCGGGGGTGGCCACGGCGAGCACGGGGAAGAGGCCGGAGAGCAGGGCCAGGCCGCGGTGCAGTGGCGGCATGGCGAGGCGCGTGCGGCGCTGCCAGGCTCGCAGTACGCCGTCGAGAGCCAATAACGGCGCGAAGACCGAGGCGGTGGAGTCGAGCGGGACCACGAGTGTCGCAACCAGGATCGCCAGGGCCAGGCCGATGTCGACCCAGCGGTGCCAGCTGGCGGTCCGCAAAGGCGCGAGGTGGGGCGCCAGGATGCCGGCGGCGAGGGGCAGCGGCAATGCGAGACAGGCGAGCGGGAGCAGCATGGCCGGCTGGGTAGCGGCGAGGACGATGCCGTTCTGCAGGCCGACCAGTGCCATCACGTGGATCAGCGGGTGGCGCCTGGTCGCGGCGAGCAGGACCGAGATCAGGATCACCGCCAGGGGCAGGCCGAGGCCCGGTTGCGACTGACACAGGATTGCCAGTGCCGCGGCAACCGCAACACCCAGCCGGGCACCGCCGACCGGATAGGTGCGTGGCTCCAAGGTTGCGAGGTGGCCGGGGGTGAGGAAAAGCAGGCCGGCGAGCAGGATCGGCGGAAGCGCCATCGCGGGCTGGCGTGCAACAATGGCGGCCACCGCGACGGCGGCGGACTGGACGGCAAGCAGGATGGCAGCAGCGCTGAGCTGGCGAATGCTGAGCAGGGCGAAGCCCATCACCAGTGCCAGGCCGGCCATGCCTTGCCCGAGCGCGATCATGGTGAGCCGGTCGTCATGGTGAGCCGGTCGTCATGGTGTCGATGGTGATGGTGCCAGTGGTGATGGTGCCAGTGGTCATGGTGCCAGTGGTCATGGTGCCAGTGGTCATTCGGGACCTATGGTCATGCGAGGCCTGTGGTCATGCGAGGCCTGTGCTGGCGAGGACCATGATGACCGCGAGCAGGGCCAGCAGGGCGGCGATCCCGATCATATCAGGCAATTTGTGATATGGGATCCGGCCAAGCAGGGTCTGGAAGCCGGACAGGGCAACCGCGGCGGCGGCGAGCTTGAACGCCCAGCAGCCAAGGCCGGCGAGCCAGGCGACGGGCGTGCTGTCGGCGCCCGCCAGTCCGATCGGCAGGAACAGGCCGCCGATGAGGTCAATCCAGACCAGGCGCCGAAGCCAGGTGGTGGCCTGGACCATCGCGAGGTCCACGCCGCCGAATGCCTCATCGGTGGCGTTGGTCGGGAGGCTGACGTCGGCGAGCAGCAAGGCGAGCAGGGCGGTCAGCGTCACCGCAGAGGCGGCGGCCGGGAGCAGGACGCCCTCGCGCTGCTGGCTGATGACGAGGTCGAGGTTGAACGTGCCCCCCATCAGCGCCAGCGTGACCATCGCGAGCATCAGGGCCGGTTCCGCCAGCACGGCGCGGGCGCTGGCATCCTGTTGGGCGAGGCCGGGCAGGGGGGCGCCGGTGTCGAGCGACGCCAAGGCGAGAGCAACGCGGGCGATCGTCAGCAGCGAGACGACGACCAGCATGTCGGCCAATGGCGAGAGGGCCATGCCGAGGGTGAAGGATGGCACCAGGGCGGCAGCGGCGAGCGTGACTCCCAGGGCGGCGGCGGGCGCGATGTGGGAGACGACGGAGACATTCTCGGTATGCGGTGCGGTCTTGCGGGACAGGCGGACCATTTCGCGCCATGGCGACAGCAGCGGTGCGCCGGTTCGACCGGACAGGCGGGCGTCCAGCCAGGCCGTCGCGCCTGCGAGTGCGGGGGCGGCAGCAAGCATCAGGGCGATGTGCAGGACCTGCGCGAGCAGGGACAGGACGATGGTCACTGCACAACCGCAAGGACCAGGAGGAGCGTTGCAAAGGCGATAACGAGCAGCCAGGGACCGATGGTGGCCGGCAGGGCAGGGCGCTGTGGGAGGACGGGGCGCTGCGGGAGGGATGGCAGGCGCGGCCTGTGGACCCGCGGGAACCTCGGGACAAAGCCGGTGCCGACGGACTGGGCAGCGGGATCACCGAACGGCAGGCCGATCGGTGGCTCCAGGCCGTCGATCCAGGGGCCGAGGGGCTTGGCCGGGGCTGACTTCGGTCGCAGGAAGCGCATCGGGACCGTGGCGGCGAGGGCGATCAGGGCAAGGACCGGGAGCGCGAGGTAGGTGGGGCTGGACCCCGGCACGGACAGCACGCTGAGGCCGCGATTGGCGGCGAGGCCGGTGACGGCGTGGATCGCCGGGTCGGCCAGCAACCACAGGGTCGGGCCGGGCAGAACCCCAGCCAGCAGGGAGGCAACGGCAAGGGTCAGCAGAATGAAGCGGACGGGCGACCGGCTTTCCGCGGCACCGGCGCCGCGGGGCGTGCGTGGCCGGCCGAGGATCGCAATGCCGGTGATGCGCAGCGCGGCGGCGATGGCGAGTGCGGCGGAGGCTGCAATGGCGGCGGCACCGAGGGCGAGCGGCAGTTGTATCACAAGGCCGCCGGTGCGGGGGGCCGACAGGACGGATTGGAATGACAGCCAGAGCGTGGCGAAGCCGAGGGTCGGTGGCAGCGCCGACAGCGCCAGCAGCCCGACGGCGAGCGCGGCGGAGATCCCTGGCATCGGGTGGATCAGGCCGCCCAGACCGGCGAGCCGATAGGTGCCGGCGCTGGTTCCGACCGTGTGGCCGGCCAGTGTCGCGAGGACGCCTGCCGTGGCGACGGCCAATGCGGCCAGGCCGGTTGCCTCCAGCGCGAACGTGGCGGCGCCGGGCAGATCGGCGGTCCGGGCAACCAGGGCAAGGCCGATCGTGGTGATCGCCAGGCCGGCCTGACGCCGCATCAGGGCCCCGATGGCGATGTCCAGGTCAGGCGTTGCGGCGGCGTGCCATGCCTGGAGGATGGCTGTGGCTCCGCCGACCAGGAGCAGGACGGAGCCCCACCAGGACTGGGCGGCGCTGCCGGAGAGGTCAGCGGTCACGCGGAGCACGATGTAAACGCCGAACGGGATCAGCACGCCGGCGCGCAGCGCGTCGGCGGCCCAGCTGCGCTCCGAAGCGGATTGCAGGATCAGGGCGCCGGCGGCGGCGATCGTCAGGGCGGCCGCGGCGGTGGCGTGGCTGGGGTCGATCGGGGCTGCGGCGATGGTGTCGAAGCGCGGCGCGTAGCCGGGGGGCGTTAGCAGGATGATGGCGGTGAGCAGCAGGAACGGGATCGGCATGGACCGGCGTGTGCCGTGTGCGACGGCGAGGCAGGCGGTGGTGAGACCGAGTGCGAGGGTGACGGCGTCGGCGGCGAGGAACGCAAAGGTGGTGCCGCCGAGGCAGCAGGCGATCATGCCGGTGGAGGCTGACGGCTGGGCCTCGGGAGGTTGGAATGGGGTCTGGAATGTGGCCTGCGCGGCGGAGATTTGGGGCGCGGCCTGCGCCGCGGAGGTTCGGAGCGCGGCCTGCGCCGCGGGGGTTTGGAGCGCGGCCTGCGCCGCGGGGGTTTGGAGCGCGGCCTGCGCCGCGGGGGTTTGGAGCGCGGCCTGCGCCGCGGGAGGCTGGAATATGGCTTGCGGGTCGGAAGTCTGAGATGCGGCTTGCGCCGTGGCAGGCTGCAATGGTGTCTCTGCCGCAGGCGTTTGGAATGCGGCTTGCGCCGCGGCGTTCTGGAGCGCCGCTTGCGCCGCGGAGGCTTGGAGCGCGGCTTGTGCAGCGGAGGCCTGGAATGCGGCAATGGCGGTCCCGGCCAGGAGGGCGATGGTCAGGAAGAAGGTCGACAGCGGATCAAGCGCGAGATGGAGAGCAAGGCCGGGCGGGCCGATGGGGATCGTCAGGCTGCTGCCGGCGGTGCGCATCAGCAGCGGCGGCAGGCACAGAACGGTGCCGAGGCCGCACAGGATCGTCATGATCAAGCCGCAGGCGGCGGGCAGCGCGTGCGCGCTGACGCCCAGCAGCAGCAGGGCGACCGCGTCGACGGTCAGGGACAGGAGGATCGGATCACTCACCGTCGGCACCGTATCACCGCGATGTGGATTCGGGGATGGCCTCAGCGGATGGTGAAGCGGTGGTTCGCATTTTCCTTGGGCGTGACCGCGGCGGGTGATGCGCATCGGCTGCAACGTCGATGCGCATCACGATTGTTTCACGATCGCTGGGTTCGGGCATCGCGGCCTGGGATGTGCTCCAGGCGGCGGTCGTGTCCCAGGGTCAGGACGACTGCGGCCGACATGATGGGGCCGATTGCCAGGATCATCAGGGCGAAGGTGAAGCTGCCACCGGTTGCGTCCTTGATCAGGCCGAAGATGTAGGGGCCGAAGAAGCCGCCGAGGTTGCCGAGGGCGTTGATCAGGGCAATGCCGCCGGCCGCTGCGGTGCCGGACAGCATGGCTGTCGGCAGGGTCCAGAAGGTCGGCCCGGTGGATGCCTGGCCCATCGCGGCGACGACCAGCATGGTCATGGTCAGGATCGGGTCGGTCATCAGCGATGTGGCGATCAGTCCGACGGCGCCGACTGCGTAGGCGAGGGCGACGTGGCGAGGCCGTTCGCCGCTGTGGTCCGAATGGCGGCCCCAAAAGACCATGGCGCCAGCGGCGAAGACGTAGGGGATGGCATTGATCAGGCCGGTCATGCCGAAGCCCGCGGCGAGGCGGTGGACGATCTGTGGCTGGAACAGCACGATGCCGTAGCCGGAGAAGGTGCCGCCGAAGTACACCAAGCTGAGCAGCAGGACGCGCCGGTTGGTCAGTGCCTGCTTCAGGCTGTAGTGGCGGATGGACTCGCGCTGGGCGCGTTCGCGGTCGAGCCTGGCGGTCAGCCAATCGCGCTGTTCGGCGGTCAGCCAATGGGCTTCGGACGGCCAGTCGGTCATGTAGAGCCAGAAGGCGATCCCGAGGATGACGGCGGGGGCGGCTTCGAGGATGAACAGCCACTGCCAGCCGGCGATGCCCAGCCAGCCATCGAGGTTGAGCAGGACGCCGGAAACGAGCGAGCCGAGGATGTTGGACAGCGGGATGGCGGCCATGAATATGCCGACGATGCGTGAGCGGTAGTAGGATGGAAACCACCAGGTCAGATAGAGGATGATGCCCGGGAAGAAGCCGGCCTCGGCGATGCCCAGCAGGAAGCGGACCGAGTAGAACGAGATCGGGCCGGTGATCAGCGCGGTGCAGGCCGAGATGATGCCCCAGGTGACCAGGATGCGGGCAATCCAGCGCCGGGCGCCGACTTTGCTCAACAGGACGTTACTTGGCACCTCGAAGATGAAGTAGCCGAGGAAAAAGATGCCGCCGCCGAAACCGTAGACGGCGTTGCTGAAGTTGAGCGCCTTGTTCATGGTGAGGGATGCGAAACCGACATTGACCCGGTCGAGGTAGGCGACGAAGTAACAAGCGATCAGCATCGGCAGCAGGCGGCGGGTGACGCGGGCGATCGTCCGGCGTTCAAGGTCGGTGATTTGGTTGGTCAGGACTGCCGGCGATGAGGTTGCTTCCATGGTCTGGCCTCCGCAGATGCCGGGAATTGGGCTTCCCTGGCGATTGGAGACGATGGTCGCAGATTGGGCGCGCGACGCAAGGGTGCGGGCCTGCAAGGCAGTTGTTTGTAGTCAAGTCGCACATGGTGTCGCAGCTTGGTTTGTCTGGAGGCGCGACAGTGCGTGGCGGAGTGACGGCAATGCTGCATTTGATCGGACAGGACTGCATTGCCGCGTTACCGGGCTGACGGCCGTCCTTGACCGCGGCGCCGTCAGACTATTGGGCCGGGACGAAGACGGCCCCGTACAGCCGAACAAAGAAACATCATCCCAATGGGGTCCGGCTGATTTTGCCGCAGCCATGGTGTGATTGTATCGGCGCCCGCGTGAGGGACCGCGGCGGGTGGAGGATGCGACCCGCGATGGGTCGCCTGACCTCAAGGTCCGGCTGATTTTGCCGCAGCCTCCGCCAAGGTGGCGAGTTGCTCAGCGACCGCGGCCCAGCCTTGCTCGAAGCCCATTGCCTTGTGCTGGTCGTAGGCTTCCCGGGTCCAGTGTCTTGCACGGCCGGTGTAGCGGGTCTTACCGTTCTCCGCACGGAATTCCATGATGCCGACCATGAACATGCCGCCCTGCGGGTGCCAGTCAGTTGCGAGGGCATCGGTAAAAACGAAGCGCTCGCCGGGCGAGACTTCGAGGAACACGCCTTCCTGCGGCATCTCCTCACCGTTCGGTCCACGCATGACCATTGCGGACCGGCCGCCGGCGCGCCAGTCCTGCTCGATGATCTCGACGGTCCAGGGCTTTGGGCACCACCACTCTTCCAGCCGTTCGGTGGCGATTTTCCAGACCGTGTCGACAGGTGCGTTGATCAGGCGGGTGACGGCAAGTTCGAGGTTTTCGTCGGGCATCGGGGGTTGTCCTTGTCAGTCGCGGTCGGGGGCACCGAGTGGGAAAAAGTGGCGGTAGGGACGGGCTTCTTCGATACAGCGGGCGAACGAGGGCCGCGCGAGCAGGCGGGCGCGATAGGCTTTCAGGGTGGTGTGATGCGGGCCGATCGGGTGCGCCCAGTCGGCGTAGTATAGCGCGGGCGCAGCGGCTGTGTCGGCCAGAGTAAAAGCATCCCCGGCGGCCCATTGGCGACCTTGCAGGGTTTGATCAAGCCAGGCGTAGATCGTTTCAAGTGCGTTGCCGGCCTTGGAAACGCCGTAGGGGTCGCGGGCGTCACTTGGGCGGAGCGCGTCGCCCACGATCGTTTGCATCGGGGTCATGACATGGTTGTCGAACACCCGATCGAGCATTCTGACCGGCGCGGCGGCCTTGGGATCGGCCGGGATCAGCGGCACCGGGCCAGGGTGGAAAGCGGCGAGATGCTCGATGATCGCGCTGGTTTCGAATACGGTGGTTTCACCGTCAACCAGCAGCGGAAACTTCGAAATTGGCCAACGCGAAGCCAGTTCCTTGCCATTGTCCGGGTAATCGGGATCAAGTATCCGAAAGTCGAACGGCGTGGCGTTTTCATACAAAGCGACCAGCGCCTTCATCGTGTAGGACGAAAACGGGTGACCGAAGAGCTGCAGGCTCATGCGGCCGGCCCCGCGGCACGTGCCTGTTCGATCGCCGCGATATCGATCTTCTTCATGGTCATCATGGCTTCCATGACGCGCTTGGCCGCCGCCTTGTCGGGATCGCCCATGGCCTTCATCAGGGCGCGCGGGGTGATCTGCCAGGACAGTCCGAACTTGTCCTTGCACCAGCCGCATTGCGATTCCTGGCCACCGTCGGCAGTGATCGCCTGCCAGTAATGATCGGTTTCTTCCTGGCTATCGGTGTAGACGACGAAACTGACGGCTTCGTTGAATTTGAACGCCGGTCCGGCGTTGAGGCCGAGGAAAGGCATGCCCAGGACTGTGAACTCGACCATGAGTTCGTCGCCTTGCTTGCCAGCGGGATAATCCGAGGGAGACCGGTGGCGGGAGTCGACATGGCTGTCGGGGAACGTGGCAGCGTAGAACTCGGCCGCCTTGAAAGCCTGGCCGTGCTCGAACCACAGGCAGGTGGCCATCTTCGTTTGGGTCATCTGGACTCTCCTACACGCTGTCGGTGTCGAGGATGGGTGCGAAGCCGCCGAAGATCGCGAGCGGCGCGTTCCAGGCCGGCTGAATCTCGCGCATCCGCGCGTCCTGCATCAAGGCGCCCATGCCGGCGTCGCGTGTTGGTTTGTCGGGCCATTCGATCCAGCCGAATACGACCGTTTCACCGTCCTTGGCCTGCACGGCGCGCCTGAAGTCGGTGACCTTGCCGGCCGGCACGTCAGCGCCCCAACCATTGACGATGCGCAGTGCGCCTTTTTCCCGAAACAGCCGGGCCACTTTGGCGGCGTGATCGATGTGTGCCTGCCGCTGGCCATCCGGGACGCTTGCGACCATGCCGTCCACATAGCCGAACCGGCCGCTGCTGCCCGTGTCAAATTCGGATTCGAAGCCGGCGAAGATCACCCGCTGGCCGTCGAAGGGCAGTGGACTGGCGGGCTTCATGCGGTCGTCAGCCATCATTCTTGCGGCCGCGGCATCGCAGGTGGCTTTGTCGGGCCACCAGACCCAGGCCAAAACCACCGTCTCCTGATGGTTCGCCTGGACGGCTTTCCGGAAGTCGGTGACCTTGCCGTCCATGACGTCATCGCCCCAGCATTCAACGGTCCGCAGCGCGCCATGTTCGGCAAAAACCGGCGCCAGGCTGGTTGCCATGTCGAGATACCTTGCCTTGTTCGCCGTACTCACCGGAACGACAAATCCCTGAATATACTTCATCGTTTCTGTCCCTTGTTGTGTTCCAAGCCGGGAATTCAGGCGCGGGCCCGGTCGAAGGTCGCCATGTGATCGGCCATCGCCTTGCGGTGTGCCGGCCGGGCCTCGCCGCGTGCGACGTAGGCGGCAAGGTGGGGGAAGCCGGCGAGTTCGCCGGTGTTGCGTAAGGCCCCGACGACGGAGATCATCATAAGGTCGCCGACGGTGAACGTGTCCCCATCCAGCCAGGGCTTGTCCCCGAGTGCTGCTTCAAGGTCGGCCAGGCGTGTCTTCAGGTCATCGATGACCTTAACGTGGCGCGCTTTGGACCAGTCGCGATCGGCTTCGAACACGTCGTTGACTGCGAGCGCCATGACAAAGGGTTCGACGGAATTCAGGGCCGCGACCAGCCATTGCAGTGCGCGCACGCGCGCGGCGGGATCAGCCGGTATGAGCTTGCCGGCGCGTTCGGCAATGCGCAGCACGATGGCGCCGGATTCGAAGATGGCGACTTCATCGTCGCGGTAGGTCGGCACCTGGCCGAAGGGCTGCAGGCGACGATGTTCAGGGGTTCTCGAACTGGTGATCAGATCGACGGCGTAGGGCTGGCCAACTTCCTCGAACGCCCAGCGGGGCCGCATGTCGCGGACGAAGCCGCGGGCAAATTCAGGGACCCAGCCGAAGGTGATGATGGTCGGAATCATGATATGCTCCCGATTGCAGTTTGAGTTGTAACCGCCGGGCGGCGTTTTGCCGCCGTCGCTTCGATCCAATGAAATCAGGACATTATTGTAACGAAATGCCGTTCCAGTTTGTCGAGTGCGCCATTCCAGCCCCATTGGTGGCTGTCGCGGGATGTTTCCGTCTGCAAACGCGCATGGGTGAAGGTGAGTTCGGTTCCGGTATCGATTGAGCGCAGGTCAATCTCGACGCGTGACTCCTCGCCGGCTTCCTCGGGATCTCCGCCGTGGGACCAACGCCAGGTCATGACCAGGCGGGCGGGTTTGTCGACTTCGGTGTAACGACCGCTGCTTTCATGTTCGCTGCCGTCCAGCATCCGGAAGCGCACCCGGAACTGGCCGCCTACGCGGACGTCGGTTTCGGCGACCAGCACCGGTCCGTCATCCGGTCCCCACCAGCAAGCAATGCCGTCCGGCCTGGTCAGGGCATCGAAGACGATTGTGGGGCGGGCTGCGATCCGCCTTACCAGGGTCAGGCTGGTCATGGTGTATCCTCCTGAGGCCGCATGGTCGTGATCCTGGCCTCCTCGGCTTCCGCATAGGCGGCGAGCCGGTCAAGACGGGTTGACCAGAACCGTTCATACCGGCGCAGCCAGTCCATCGCCTCCTGCATCGGTTCGGCCGCGAGGCGAACCGCAACGGTGCGGCCGGTCTTCGCACGCGTGATGAGCCCGGCTGTGCCCAGCACATCGAGGTGCTTCATCACAGCGGGCAGCTTGATGGCGAAGGGACGTGCGAGTTCGCCGACGGAGACGCTGCCTTCCTGTTCCAGGCGCGCCAGGATGGCGCGGCGGGTTGGGTCGACGAGGGCTGCGAATGTCCGGTCAAGTTGCGATGGTTGAAACTTCGCCATATGGTGAAGTATGGCAAGAGGTGATTGAGCTGTCAAGTTGGCCCGCATCGTCCTGTTGGCCCGCATGCTCCTGTTGACCCGCATGCTCCTGCTGAGTCGTATCGTCGGGTGCGGGCTGATCGGCTGGCCCGCTTATCGTTCGGCGGTGCCGGCGGCGGCGAGCAGGCCGCCGAGGCCGGCGGGGTTCATGCTGTCGGCCATGCCGGATGGAATGACGATGGTCATGCCGCGCTCTTTCGTTGCCTCATAGACAAGGTTCATCGCGCGGAGCTGCATGGCGGCGGGCGAGGTCTTGTAGATCTCGGCGGCGTCGACGAAGGTCTGGGCGATTTCGCGTTCGGAGGAGCCGAGGATGATGCGCGCCTCACGCTCGCGTTCGGCCTGGGCGCGCCGGCTCATGGCATCCTGCAGGCCGGGCGGGATGGCGACGTCACGGATCTCGACGGAGATGACGCCGACGCCCCATTCGGCGGTCTTGGAGCCGATTTCGGTGCGCAGCAGCTCATCGGCCTTCTTGCGTTCGGACAACAGGCCGGCCAGTTCAGTGGCGCCGATCATCTCGCGCAGCGAGGTCTGGGCGACCTGGCCGATGGCCTCGCGGTAGTTGGCGATCTCCAGCCCGGCACGTTCAGTGTCATGCACCTGCCAGAAGATGATGGCGTCGACGTTCACCGGGACGGTGTCGCGGGTGAGCGTACGCTCGGCGTTGAAGGCGGTGGTCTGGATGCGCTGGTCGATCGTGGTGGCGACGGTGTCGACGAAGGGAATGATCAGGAACAGGCCGGGGCCGTGAATGCCCTGCAGCTTGCCGAGACGCAGGACGATCATGCGTTCCCACTGGTTGGCGATGATCACGCAGCGTGGAATGAGGATTGCCAGGACAACCAGCAGCGCGGCGGCGATATAGGCCGGCGGGGTGGGGGCCAGGGCGCCTGCGACGACCGCGGCAATCGCGCCGAGAAGGAGGATCGATGACAGCAGCACGGCGAAGGGGTTGGCGCCGCGGCCCATGAGGAGGTTTCTCATTGTTGGTCCTTCTGTTGTTGCTGCAGGGCGATCATCCGCTGGGCGAGCGCGATCGGATCGATGGCGGCGGCCCGGGCGGAGGCGAGGGTGCGATGGGCGAGGTCATCGATGCGGCGGGCCTGCAGGATGTCGTCGACCGGGGGTGGCTGGCTGGCGACGAAGGTGCCGCGGGCGGGCTGGATGGTGATGGCGCCGGTGCGGGCGAGGGCATCGTAGGCGTGGCGGACGGTGTTGAGATCGATCCGCAGGGCGACGGCGACCTGACGCATGGTGGGCATTTTGTCGCCCGGCTTCAGGGCGCCCGAGCCGATGGCCCGGAGCATCTGGTCGCGCAACTGGATGTAGATCGGGACGCCGGAAGGCTCGATGTGGAGGGAGTCCAGCATTTGCGTGCCTGTATCCTGTATGCCTGTATGATGACATCCATACAGTTGGGTGGCGACAGGCCGGCGTCAAGAGGCCGCTAGCGGTTCGAAGGGGTGTTGAAACATACCACTGATATGTTAGTGTCCGGCGAAGCCGATCAGGAGAAGTGTCCGATGATGTCCGCTCGTCAGGCTGAATTCAGAACAGCCTACCGCGCGCAGATTGCCCCGGCCTATCATGGGCTGGTTCATGTTGCGCTGATCTACCTGATTGGCGGGGCGGCACTTTGGTACGCGGCCAAACATATCCATGGTGCGACATGGGCGGAGCTCGCCGTGGTTCCGGTGGTGGTGATCCTGGCGAACATCTTCGAATGGTTTCTGCACCTGAAGGTCATGCATCGCCCAGTTCCCGGGCTGATGGGGATCTATAATCGCCACACCCTGGCCCATCATCAGTTCTTCACGCATGAGGCGCCGCATCACGAGAGCACCCGTGACTATCGGATCGTGTTCTTTCCGCCCTACGCGCTGATCGCGTTCCTGGTGATGGCCTCGGCAGGCGGTGCTGTGCTGGGGCAGATATGGTCGGCAAATGCCGGGTGGTTCGTGGTCTGCACGGCGGCTGGGATGTACATGAACTATGAATTCTTCCACTGGTGCTGCCACGTGCGGGATGACCGGATCATCCGCCATGTGCCGTTCGTCAACACGATCCGGCGGCACCACATCGCGCACCACAACACCGCCATCATGATGAACCGGAACATGAACCTGACCTATCCGTTCGCGGACTGGCTGTTCGGCACCAGCGATCTGAACCGCGGCGTGCTGGGGCACCTGTTCAATGGATATGACGACCGGTTCGTGCGTTCCGAGCTTGCGAAGGGGCAGCGGTCGCAGCCGATGGCGGCGGAATAGCGTCGTGGCGATCACCATCAGGGATCGCGCGGCGCCTCGCAAGCGCAACATCGCCTCGCTCGTGGGCGGGTATGTCATCGCGGTGGGCTGCTTCGTGCTGTGGGTGCTGTGCGCCAGCCAGTTGACGCAATGGCCGCCCAGCATTCCAACGATGGCGGCGGGACTGGCGGTTGCAGTGGCGGTTGGGGTGTGGATCAGGCTGGCCGACCTGTAGATGGATGGCTTCGCGCACGACGACCTACTGCAGCCTGGTACGCTGACGGATAAAGCCTATCGCGCGCTGGAGGAGGCGATCGTTACGCTGCGGATAGCGCCGGGTACGGTGGTGTCCGAAGCAATGCTGAGCCGGCGGCTGGGGGTTGGGCGGACGCCGGTTCGTGAGGCCTTGCAGCGGCTGGCGCGGGAGTGGCTGGTGGTCATTCTGCCGCGACGCGGGATTGTGGTGTCCGAGATCGATCCCGTCCGTCAGCTACGCCTGCTGGACGTGCGGCTTGAAATCGAACGTTTCCTGGCGCGCTCCGCCGCGCTGCGGGCCGGGGCGGCGCAGCGGGAACGGTTTCGGGTGGTGGCGGAACGGATGGACGCGGCGGCGGCGGATGCAGACGACCTCGCCTTCATGCGGCTGGACCGGGAATTCAACCTGCTGGTGCTGGAGGCAGCCGGAAACGAGTTCGGTTCCGCCGCCATGAGTTCAATGAACGGTCTGTCGCGGCGGTTCTGGTACATGCACTACAAGCAGGCCGCCGATCTGCCGCTGGCGGCCAGGCTGCATGCCGCGATTGCCCGCGCGATCGCGGGTGGCGACCAGGATGGGGCGGGGCAGGCGTCGGACGCGCTGGTGGGCTATATCAAGGCGTTCGCGCGGGCAACAATCGGGTAGTGCGTTACTGTCGCGTCTGCCACGGCCTGGGCCTGCCCCAGCCAAGGCAGGCGGAGGTTACTGCGGCTGACCGGGAACGCATCGCCGCTGCCTTGTTCCGGATGACCCGGCACGCGATTGCGGGCTCCGGGTCGGATGGTGATGGTGAGCGCCATAGCGGTTACTCCGCCGCGGCGACGGCGACCCGGCTGCGGGCGATGCGCAGAACCATCAGCGCCGCCATCAGGCAGGCGATCCCGCTGGCCACAAAGGCCGGGACATAGCTCCCGGTGAGGTAACGGGTCTCCCCGGCACCGAGTGCGGCAAGGGCACCGCCGATCTGATGGCCGGCGACGATCCAGGACACGATGACGGGTGCATCCTTCTTGCCGAACACCTCATTGGTCAGGGTGACGGTGGGGGGCACGGTGGCGACCCAATCGAGGCCGTAGAATACCGCAAAGATGGTCAGGCTGACGATGTCGAAGTTGGTGAAGGGCAGAATGACCAAAGAGAGGCCGCGCAGGCCGTAATACCAGAACAGCAGGATGCGGGAATCGTAGCGGTCCGTGAGGTAGCCGGACAACGTGGTGCCGATCAGGTCGAACACGCCCATGGCGGCCAGCAGTCCGGCGGCGCTGACGGCGGCAATGCCGTGGTCGATGCAGAACGGGATCAGGTGGGTGGCGACAAGGCCGTTGGTGGAGAAGCCACAAACGGCAAAGGTGATGAACAGCAGCCAGAAATCGACCGAGCGGGAGCCACGGACCAGGCCTTGGATGGCGATGGTGAACGGGTTGCCGGAACGAGCCGGCAGTTCCTGCACCTGGCTGGAACCGAACGGGCCGAGGCCGATCGCGGCAGGGCTTTCCGGCAGCATCAGCAGCACCAGCGGGATCAGGCACAGGATCACGCCGGCGACCACCAGCGGGACGATGTGCCAGGTGTGGGAGACGACAAGGCTGGCCAGCAGCGGCAGGAAGACAAGCTGGCCCGAGGCGTTACTGGCGGTCAGCAGGCCGACCACCAGGCCGCGGCGGTGGACGAACCAGCGGTTGGCGATGGCGGTTGCCAGCCCCACCATCCCGGCGCCGGAGCCGAGGCCGACCAGGACACCCCAGGTGAGATAGAGCTGCCAGATCTCGGTGACGAAGGCGCTGCTGCCGGCGCCGACGACGAGCAGGACCATCGAGCACAGCACGGTGTTCTTCAGGCCAATGGTCTGGATCAGGCCGGCGGCGAACGGGCCTACGAGGCCGAACAGCAGGATGTTCAGCGAAACCGCGCCGGAGATGACGGCCGCGTTCCAGCCAAACGATTGTTGCAGCGGCACGATCAGCACGCCGGGAGTGGCACGGACGCCGACGGAAGCGAGGATGACCACGAACATCACCGCTACGACCACCCAGGCATAATGCAACCGTCCCGCAAACAGGCGGGCGATGACAGCAGGTCCCATACCGAAACTCCAATTAACTTGCGCGCAACATGACGATCGTCATATATATGTGTCAAGTGTAATATGACGACCGTCACATGCAACGAGGTGACTTCGCATGGCTGATCCGACACAGCGCCGCATCGAAACCCGCCAACGTATCCTGACCGCCGCGGGGCATTTGTTCCGTGAGCATGGCGTCGATGGGGTCGGCGTCGATGCGGTGATGAAGGAGGCCGGGCTGACGCATGGCGGGTTCTATCTGCATTTCCCGTCCAAGGACGCGCTGGCCGCCGAGGTTTCGCAGTCGTTGCTGGAGCAGGCGGCCAGGCGGTGGGACGGGCTCAGCCGGTCCGGCGAGCGGGCGGCGGCGCTTGAGGCGATCGTGCGCAGTTATCTGGAGCCGGAACGCGTGGCGTCGGCGCAATGCTGCCCGCTGACCACCCTAGGACCGGATGTCGCGCGCCGAGCGGCATCGCGGCAGGCGATCGGCGGCGCGTTGCGGGGAATGGTCGAGGCCTTGGGCCGCTGTCTGGAGGACGGGACGCGACAGGATGCGCTGGCGGCGCTGTCGACGATGGTAGGGGCGGCCGTGCTGGCGAGACTTGCCGACGATCCGGCTTTGGCCAAGGAATTTCTGCAGGCCGGCGCGGACAGCGTTCTGTCGGAGCGACATTCGGGATCGTGATCCCGGTTGCGCGACGCCGCCGACGCGATCGTTCCCATGTGTGTGCGGGCGATTGAGGTCACCGTCATGCGCAATACGATCGGAAGTCTGGTTCTGGCACTGGTGGTGGCGGGATGTGCGACGCTGCCGGCCACGCCGGAGACGCCATATCTGCCGCCGGGTGTATTCGGCGTTTACCAGGACAACGACACGGGGGCGATCAACACGGCGGCGTGGGCCTTTGCCTCGCCCGCCAACACGCGGGGCAACCCGGCAGAAGCGGCTCGGGCGGTCATCGCGCTGGAGTACCTGCCGGGCAAATTGGTCGAGAACCCGCGATGGGTGGGCATGGACAGCCTGGTGAAGCGCCGGCTGGACATTGCCCGCAGTGATGTGCGTGCGGTGCTGGGCATCCGGCCTGACGCGCCGCCGCAGCTGGTGGTGAACGCAATGCTCGCGTTGTTCACCGATTTGCAGATGGGCAACCAGCCGGCGGTCATGCAAGTACTGACCTCGGGATTGTTCATCTTGCCGCCTGACCAGACGCTGCTTGTGCTGGCGAACCTGCCTTATGTGCAGACGGCTAATCTCGCGACGACGCGGGTGGCGGACCAGACACTGGTGAGTGACGCTCGCCGGTAGGGCGCTGCGCGCGTTGGTAACACCGGCTGCGCCGCGCGCCGATAGCACGAAGCACCCCGCGCGCCGATAGCACGAAGCACCCCGCGCGCCGATAGCACGAAGCACCCCGCGCGCCGATAGCACGAAGCACCCCGCGCGCCGATAGCACGAAGCACCCTGCGCGCCGATAGCACGCCGGGCTCAGGCTGTGGCAGATTTGCGCTGTCCTGCTGTAAGAGTGGGTGCGGGGCAAATACGGGAGGAGCACGGCGATGCCAGCACGCACAGGAGCGGACTTCCTGCGTGGCCTGCGGGACGGGCGCGCGCTGTGGCTGGGCGGCCAGCTTGTCAGTGATCCGATGGAGCATCCGGCGCTGTGCGGCGCGGCCCAATCGATTGCGGCGGTGTATGACCTGCATTTCCAGTATCCCGATGAATGCCTGATGCCGGATCCGGAGACCGGGGAGCCGATCGCGGCCAGCCATATGATCCCCCGATCGAAACAGGATCTGCAGCGGCGGCATAAGGCGTTGCGGCGCGTGGCGGAATTTTCGGTCGGGCTGATGGGGCGGACGCCGGACTACATGAACGTCACCTACGCCGGGTTTGCCGGGCGGTCCGACGAGTGGGCGGTGAACGGCAACGAGGAGGGGGCGGCCAATCTGGTGGCGTTCCAGAAGCTGCTTGCGCGCCAGGACCTGAGCCTGACGCACACGCTGATCCATGCGATGTCGGACAAGTCGAAGGGTCATGTGCCGTCAGGGTTCGACGCCGCCCAGTTGCATACGGTGGAGAAGACGCCGCACGGGATTTTGGTGCGGGGCGCGCGGGTGCTGGCGACCCTGGCGCCGTTCTCCGACGAGATCGCGGTGTATCCCAGCCAGCCGATGCCGGACGCGAGCCGTCGGCATGCGCTGTCGTTCTGTATCCCGATGGCGACGCCGGGATTGAAGTTCATCTGCCGGGACAGCGTGTCCTTGCCGGATCAGCGGTTCGACCACCCGCTGTCGGGGCGGTTCGACGAGCAGGACGCGTTTGTCATTTTCGACAACGTGGAGGTGCCTCGGGACCGGGTGTTCTGTGACGGCAACCTGGCAGTGTACAACTCGGTCATGTCGGCGAGCTGGCGCGCCAACGCGATGCACCAGACGATGATCCGGGCGTGGACCAAGCTGGAGTTCGCGTGGGGGATCGCGTGCCGGATGGCGGAGGCGATCGGGGCGTCCGATCCAATGACGCTGCAGATGCTGGGGGAGATCTGGGGTTACGCGGAGCTGGCCCGTTCGGCTGTGATGGCGGGTGAAGAGGGTGCGCATCTTTATGGCAATGGCGCGTGGTTCCTGGACGGGCGGCCGATGGATGCGCTGCGGATGTCGTTGCCGTACTGGTTTCCCCGGGTGAATGAGATCATCCGGTTGATCGGTTCGCACAACGGGCTGGCGACGCCGGCCTCCGGCGCGTTTGATGATCCGGCGTTGCGCGGATTGATCGACACGTATCTGCGTGGGGCAGGGGATGTTTCGGCGCTGGAGCGTGCGCGGGTGTTTCGGCTGGGGTGGGATTTCGCCGGCAGTGCGCTGGCGAGCCGCAATGAGCAGTATGAGCGGTTCTACCTGACCTCCGGCGCGCGCAACCGGCAGAACGTGCAGTTGCGTGCCGACCGGACGGAGGCCGACCGGCTGGTGGACCGGTTCCTGCGGGAAGATGGGTGAGGCGGTCTGCGTTCCTATCGCAGACGGTGGGCCGGCCGCGGCTGCCGGTGGTGGTTCAAGGGGTGCATCAGGTGGTGAACGCAGCGGTGGCGCTGGATGCCTTGGCCGGAGCAAGCGCGGGTGTCGCGGCTGGTGCTGAATGCGGGTTACGGGACGATGGATGTGGTGCGGCGCTCTTGGGCGGAGGGGCTGGCAGGCAGGCGTGGTCGCGATTTCTTTGGACAGGGCAAATCAGCATGATCAGCCAACATACGGCTGCGGGAACTTAGCTTCCTGCGCCGTTGCACCAATGTTCAGGTGCATAAACAAGACGTCAATGGCGGACTAAATAATTGTTATAAGATGTTTTTTAATGTATAAAGCGCGCTATGAACAGCTAGATTGCTATCGTGCCACCTTGCATCACTCGAAATCATTCATCTGCAACATGTTCATCCGGCCCCAGTGCTGTGGATGATCAGTCCGTGAGAACGGCATGACCGGCACGCCTGCGGGCGTTAGTCGGCCTCGTCTTCGGTTGTCTAGGCTTCTGTTGTATCTGGTGCTGGCGGTGCTTCTGCCGGCGCTTGGCATTGGCGGTGCGGCAATCTGGTATTTGATGTCCAACGCCCAGGCAGCGGCACAGGCGCGTTTGAGCGACACGGTCCAGGCCTTGGCTCTTGTTGTCGACCGCGAGATCACCGGGCACATGGCCGCCTTGAAGGTGCTCGCCGCCTCGACCGCTCTTTCGGCGAACCCGGCGTCACCGGATCTGGCGGCGTTCTATACGCAGGCCCAGCTGGCCGCCGCGCAACTCGACTCTCCGGTCAGCTTGTTCCGGCGGGACGGGACACAGATTCTGAATACCCAGCGACCACTGGGGACCCTCCTGCCGACTGCCTTGTGGCCGGACCTGATCAATCAGGTTTTCGACACAGGTCAGCCGGTAGTTGGTTATGCGGCGCGCAGTTCCTTGACCGGCCGCTGGGCTGCCGGGGCGTATGTGCCAGTATTGGACGGCTCAGGTCATGTTGCCCTGGTGCTGGTTCGGGCGTGGGATGTCGAGAAGCTCCGAGCGTTGTTCATCGCCCAAGGCTTGCCACACGATTCCTTTGCCGGCGTTGTCGACAGCCGGAACAGGGTCGTCGCACGTTCGGACGCGCTGCATGACCAGGTTGTCGGGCAGCCCGCACCACCAGAGAATGCAGCGCGCTATCAGGCGTTCGAGGCGGGTTTGACTGAAGCCGTTGGGCTCGATGGCCGCAGTCGGGTGTTTGCATTCCGCCACGTCGCGTCCGCGCCCGGATGGACGGTCGTGGTGGCACAACCAGCGGCCGACCTGGAGGCAGCGTGGCGCCAGCCGCTGCTTGCGTTCAGCCTGGGGGGAGCGGGTGCGCTGGCACTTGGCCTATGGCTTGCCTATGTCGTGGGCCAGCGGATCCTGATCCCGTTGCAGCGGCTTAGCCTGCATGCCCATTTCATCGCGATGTCGAACGGGGAGTCGCTGGCGTCCTGTGACAGCGCCGACGGATCGCCGGCGGTTTCCATCGCCGAGTTGGAGACGCTGCGTCGCGGCTTTGCCGCCGCTAAAGACGCGCTGCAGCGCCGAGCCGAGGCCGCGCAAGCCAGTGCCGCGGCACTGGCCCAAAGCGAGGCACGGTTCCGCATGCTGGCCGACGTCATGCCGCAACTTGTCTGGGCTGCTTGGCCGGATGGACGGTGCGACTATTTCAATGCCCGTTGCTACGCCTTTACCGGCGCTGCTGTCGGTTCGTTGGACGACGAGGCCTGGAAAGCCCTCGTCCACCCGGACGACCGGCCGGTTCTGGAGGCAAATTGGCGGCAGGCCATCCAAACCAGCGCGCCCATCGAGTTTGAGTGCCGCCGCCAACGTCATGATGGCGCCTATCGATGGATGCTTGTCCGGGGCATGCCGATGCTTGGGGAGCCGGATGAACGGCACCCTCGGGGGCCTATCCTGCGTTGGTTCGGATCGTCGACCGACATCTCCGATATCGTTGAAGCACGCGAGCTTTCAGCCCGCGGCCATGCGGAACTGGCGGCGTTGGTCGACGCGCGAACAGCTGAGTTGAGTGAGATGCAAACGCGGCTGGCGCATGCGGCACGCATGGACGCGCTCGGCCAACTCGCAGGTGGTATTGCGCACGACTTCAACAACGTGCTCCAGGCCATCCTCGGCGGCAGCGCGCTGATCGAGCGGAAACCGAACGACCCTGCGACTATAAAGCGCTATGCGCGCATGATCTTCGACTCCGCAGAGCGTGGTTCGGCGATTACGCAGCGGCTGCTTGGCTTTTCCCGCCGGAGCACCCTGCACAAGGAAGTCATCGATCCGGCTGGCATCCTGAGGGATATCCAGGAGATCCTTTCCCACACGATGGGTGGCGGTATCGAGACCGAGATCAGGGCACAGCCCGACTTGCCGCCGCTGGTGGCAGACAAGGGCCAGCTGGAGACGGTCCTGGTCAACCTGGCGACCAATGCGCGGGATGCAATGGATGGCAAAGGCGTCATCCTGCTGACCGCGACCGTGGATCTGGTTGAAGCGACGAATACCAAGCATCCGGCAGCGCTCATGGCCGGGTCCTACATCTGCCTGTCGGTTACCGACACCGGCATCGGGATGGACGCCGCGACCCTGTCGCGGGTGTTCGAGCCATTTTTCACTACCAAGCAACCTGGTCAGGGCACCGGCCTTGGGCTGGCAATGGCGCATGGATTTGCCGGGCAGAGCAGTGGCGGACTGCATATCGAGAGCACGCCAGGCCAGGGAACAACGATCAAGTTGTGGCTGCCCGCCCACAAGTCGACCGCACCGAAACGTGCCGATCGAACCGTCTTGCCGGCAACGTGTCAGCATCGTGGCCGATTGCTGCTTGTGGATGACGAAGCGTCCATCCGGGATCTGCTCGGCGATGCGCTGGCGGCGGAAGGCTTTGTGGTCGCCGTTGCGGCCTCTGCGGATGAAGCGATGTCGATCCTGGATGAAGGCACGGTCGACTTGCTGATTTCCGATCTGTCGATGCCGGGCACCGACGGACTGGCCCTGATCAAGGAGGCACAGCGCCGGAAGTCGGGGCTGCCGGCTATACTCACCACGGGCTTTGCCAGAGATGAAACTGAGGTGGCAATGACAGGGGCGTTTTCAGGCTCGTTCTCGCTGCTGCGAAAGCCAATCATACCGATGCAGCTGGTTACCCGGATTTCTGAGCTGCTTGGGAATGGTCGGGGGTAGTTGGGGCTCGCCCCACCCCCTTGCCAACCTTCCATCCGCAATGACACCCTTTCCCGAAACAACCGTCCCGGGAAATCTTCGCCATGTACGCCATTGACGTGCACGCCTGTCCGATAAGCGACCGGAGCGTCCTGCGCATCCTGAGGTTGGACAACATCGTGGCGCGTGCCGCGGCATGAAAACCCAGGTCGGCATCATTGGCGCTGGACCGGCAGGGCTGTTTCTCGCGCATCTGTTGCGCCGCGCGGGGATCGCCTCGATCGTTGTCGAATCCCGCAGCCGTGACGCGGTGGAAGGAACCATCCGAGCGGGGGTGCTGGAACATTGGGTCGCGGACCTGATGCAGGAACTGGGCGTGGGTGAGCGGATGCGCCAGCAGGGTCATTTCCACGACGGTATCACCCTGCAATGGGACCGGACCCGGCATCATGTCGACATCAAGGGCCTTACGGGCGGGAAGGGCGTCACCGTCTATCCGCAGCAGGAAGTCCTCAAAGACCTGATCGCGGGGATGCTGACTTATAATGGGGACATCATTTTTGGCGCCCAGGCTACCGGCATCCGCGACGTCGACACCGCCCATCCGGCCATCGATTTCCATCGCGACGGCCGGCTGGAGACGATCCAGTGCGAGTATGTCGTCGGTGCCGACGGGTTCCACGGACCCGGACGCCAGGCGATCCCGGCGTCGCAGCGGACCGAATTCCAGAAGATCTATCCGTTCGGCTGGCTCGGCATCCTCACCAGTGCGCCCCGGTCATGGCACGAGCTTATCTACACCAACCAGGGTGAGGGGTTCGCCCTTCTCAGCACGCGTTCGCCCGAGGTGCAGCGCCTTTATATCCAGTGTGATCCGGACGACGACATTGCGGCGTGGTCCGATGCGCGTATCTGGGAGCAGTTTCATGCGCGGTTCGCCATCGACGGGTGGTCGTTGGTCGAAGGGCCGATCCTGCAGAAGGGCATCATTCCGCTGCGGTCCTTCGTGTGCGAGCCCATGCAGTACGGGCGGTTGTTCATTGCCGGGGATGCGGCGCACATCGTGCCGCCGACCGGGGCGAAGGGGCTGAACCTGGCAGTTGCGGATGTGCTGGTGCTGTCCCGGGCGCTGGAGGCGCGGTACCAGCATAATCGCAGCGATCTGCTGGATGGCTACAGCAAGGCATGTCTGCGCCGGGTGTGGAAGGCGGAGCGATTTTCCTGGTACATGACGACGATGCTGCACCGCAATCCTCAGGAGAGTGATTTCGAACGGCGCATCCACTTCGCCGACCTCGACCTGGTCCGCACTTCGGAGGCATCCGCCCGATCCTTGGCCGAGAACTATGTCGGATTGCCGATCGACTGATCTGTACTGTGATCATATCGGCTATAATCGGAACGGTCCGAAGGTTTGGAGTTGGGCCAGCAATCTGCTGCTGTCGATCAATGAGGCGATCTGGCTTCCGCCGCCCTGCGCCGCCCGGTCGAACCAGACCTGAACCGCTCCGTCAACGCTCGACAGCGACAGGTATCGACTGAGCTGGGACGTTTCGGGGGCGATGGTGAGGTGGGCTTCATTAAGCAGGGTGTGCAGATCGAGCATATCGCCGGCCGCGGGGTCGAAGCCGAAGATCCGGGCCGATCCGCCCAGATGCAGCACCAGCGTGTCGTCGGTGGCGCCGGCGATGAACTGGATCGTGTGGCTTCCGGCGCCGGGATCGACCGACTGGCCTGAGCCGCTGAAGGTGATGACAGCGGTATCGGGTGTGGATGCGACCCGGAATGGACTGGACAACATCGGCAAGAATGCGCCGGACGTGACCGCCCCCGTGCCATCGGGGCCGCTGTAGTATGTGGTGACGCCGCCGCGTGTAACGGATGATCCGCCGGCGGCGAAATTGAATACCTCCTGCGTGACGATGCCGGCCGGCGCCCCGTTGCTGGGGTCAGTGGCGCTGTAGAACGAGGCGGTCTGGCTGACCCACGGCGTTGGGTTGTAGGCGTAAAGGATCGATGTGCCGTCGGCATTGTTCAGGATGTCCGAAATCTCCGGCCCGCTGGGTGCGCCGGTCGCGCGGTCAAAGCTGCCGAATTTCGTGACGTTCAACTTCACCGAGGGCGATGGATTATATTGGTAGATCGCCGCCGTGCCGTCGGTGTTGTTGACCACGTCGGAAATCTTGGCTCCGGCGGGTGATCCATCGGCCGGGTTGGTGGCTGTCCATGTCTGGGCGGTCAGCAACACGGTGGCAGTCGGATTATAGGCGTAGATCAGTGTGGAGCCGTTGTTGTTATTCACGACGTCGGAGATTTTTGCGCCGACATTGTCGAGCCCGCTGTACTCTGACGTCATCTTGGCGACGCTGGGGGTCGGATTGAAGGCGCGAAGGTATGACGTGCCGTTTGTGTTGTCGACGACCTGTGAGACGATCGCACCGGTGTTGTTGAGGCCACTGTATTTGGTAATGGTTTTGATCGAGGGACCGCCCTGGCTGTAGACAGTGAGCAGTGAGGTACCGTCTGGGTTGTTCACGACGCCTGACGGCGGGGTGGCGGTGACGATGACGCTGGTGACGGCGTTGGGGACGGCTTGGGCGCCAGCGGTATCCGTATCCCTGATGGTGAAGCCGGTAACGACGTTTCCCCCGGCCGCGAGCTGATGGGGTGTCGGTGTGAATAAGATTGCATGCAGCGCGGTTGTAGCCGACGCGGCGGAGCCTGAGAACGTATATACGCCCGTGGTTGGATTGTAGCTGCCGGTGGACAGGTTGCTCAGCGTGCCGTTCGCGGGACTGGACAGCGTAACGGTGATGGTCTCGGTCTGGCCGAAATTCGCATCGGCGATCACCACGGCGGCGAAGGGCGTGATGGCGACGATATCGGTCGTCCTCTGGCCTGCCTGGGTGCCACCGATGGTTGGCTGCGTCGCGATGGCGGTGGTTACGACGCTGGTTGTCCCGTCGGTAATCGTGACCCCGGCGGTGTCGGTATCGGTGATGGTGAAACGGGTCGTGACGGTCCCGCCGGGTGCCTTCTGGTGGGATGTGGGGGTGAAGACCAAATGGTTCAGCGCCGCGGTGACGGCGCCGGGGGTTCCGATAACCGTGTAGATCCCGGTGCTGGAATTGTAGCTGCCGGCGTTCGGGTTGCGCAGCGTGCCGTTCGCCGGGACGGAGAGCGCGACGGTGACGGTCTCGGTCTGGCCGATATTGCCATCGGCGATCACCATCGTTGCAAACGGCATGATCGCCGCCTGGTCGGATGTGGCCTGACCGGCGAGGCCGCCCCTGATCGTCGGCATGACGGTGCCGGTCGTGAAGATGACGCTGGTAACGGAGCTGGACGCGGTGGCCCCGGCCGTATCGGTGTCGGTGATGGTGAAACCGGTTGTAACGGTTCCGCCGGGTGGCATCTGGTGCTGCGTCGGCGTGAATGTGAGGTCATTCAGCGCCGCATTAACGGCTGTTGTACTGCCGGTGACGGTGTAGACGCCGGTGGCGGCGTTGTAGCTGCCACCGTTCAGGTTGCCCAGTGTGCCGTTGGCTGCGTTGGAGAGGCTGACGGTGACGGTTTCGATCTGGCCGAAATTGGCATCGGCGATCACCACGGCGCTGAACGGTTTGATCGTGTCCTGGTTGGCAACAGGCTGGGCTGCCAGGCCGCCGCTGATGGTTGGCTTAACCATACCGGCGGTGGCGATGACGCTGGCCGTTGCGTTGCTGCTGTCCCCGGCCGTGTCGGTATCGGTTATGGTAAAGGTGGTGGTGACGGTACCGCCGGGCGCGACCTGGTATGGCGTGGGCGTGAACACCAGCGCATCCAGCGCCGCGGTGACGGCTTCGGCGGTTCCGATGACCGTGTATACACCTGTCGAGGGATTATAGGTGCCGCTACCAAGGTTGCTCAGGATGCCGTTAGCCGGGATGGACAAACCGACTGTGACGGTTTCGGTCTGGCCGAGGTTGGCATCGGCGATCACCACAGTGGCAAATGGCCGGATCGCGGTCTGATCCGTAACCGCCTGACTGACCCGGCAGCCATCGATGGTGGGCGGAACAGCGACGGCGGTTGCGGTGACGGAGGTCGTCGTGTCGTTGGCGGATTGCGCGGCGGAATCGGTGTCGTGAATGTTAAAATTTGTCGTAATCGACCCGCCGGGCGCGACCTGATGAAGTGTTGGCGTGAACAGCAGGCCGTTCAGGGCGGCGGTGACGACGCTGGCGGATCCGACAACGGTATAGACCCCGCCGGAGAAGCTGCCGACGCCGGGGAGCGATGTCAGGGTGCCATTGGCACCGGAAAAGAAACTCACCGTCACGGTCTCGGTCTGGCCGAAATTGGCATCGGTGACCGCGACATGGGCAAACGGAGTGATCGCTGCCTGGTCCGTGGTGGCCTGGCCCGATGTTGCGCCGCTGATCCTCGGCGCGACGGTGCCGGCGGTGGCGATGACGGTCGTGGTATTGTCGATTGTGGTTTGTTGGGCCGTATCGACGTCGCTGATGGTGAAGCGCGTGGCGACGGTGCCGCCTGGGGCGACCTGTCCCTGGGTCGGGACGAAGATCAGGCCGTTCAGCGCTGCCGAAACGGCGGTGGCGTCGCCGACAACCGTGTATACACCGGTGGCCCGATCGTAAGTGCCGCTGCCGAGGTTCGTCAGCGTGCCGTTCGCGGCAGCCGACAGGGTCACGGTGACCGTCTCGGTCTGCCCGATGTTCACGTCGCCGATCTGGACCAGCGGGAACGGCGCGATCGTGCCTCGATCCAAAATCACAAGCCCGGCGGTGGTGTTCAGGATCGTCGGCGGCACGGCAACGGCGGTGGCGACCACGGTTGCGGTGCGGGTGGTTGCGACCTGGGACGCGCTGTCGACATCGTTGATGATGAACTGTGTGCTGATGCTGGCGCCCGGCACGACCTGGTGGGGGTTGGGGGTGAACACCAGGCCGGTCAGGGCTGCGGAGACGGAGCCGGTGTCACCGATGATCGTGTAGACGCCGCCGACGTAGCTGCCGCCGCCCAGAACGCTCAATGTTCCGTTTGCCGTGGAAGACAGCGTCACCGTGACGGTTTCGGTCTGTCCGATGTTCATATCGGCGACGACCACGCCGGCGAGTGGCGTCGTGGCCGCAAGGTCAGTGACGGAGCGGGTCGCTGTCGCAAGGGTTATCGTCGGCGGGACGTATGGGAAGGTCGCGGTCACCGAGGTTGTGGTATCGCGGACGGATTGCGAAGCGGTATCGCTGTCGAAGATGCTGAAGCTGGTGGTGATGCTTTGGCCGGGTGCCCCGGCAGGCACGAACAGCAGCCCGTTCAAAGCCGCGGTGACGAAACCGGCGGACCCGACAACCGTATAGACGCCGGTAGCGGCAACATAGGTGCCGATGCCGGAAAGCGGGATCAAGGTGCCGAAGTCGGGAGCAAACTGGTTTATCGTGACCGTCTCGGTCTGGCCGATGTTGGCATCGGCGATCGTGACATGGGCAAACGGTGCAATGGTGCCGGGAGCGTTGATCACCTGACCGCCAACGGCGCCGGTGATCGCCGGTGCGACGGCGGTGACGGTCGTGGTGACGGTCGTCGTGGTGTTGCTTGTCGACTGTCCGAACGTGTCGAGGTCGGTGATGATGAAGCGGGTGCTGACCGAGCCGCCGGGCGCCACCTGACGCGGGGTGGGGACGAATACCAGCCCCTCGAGCGCCGCGGTGACGGCGGCTGGGCTGCCGCTGGTGGTGTAGAGGCCGCTGACGGGATCGTACTGGCCGCCGCCAAGGTGGGTCAGTGTGCCATTGCCCGGCGCCGACAGGCTGACCGTGATGGTCTCGAGCGCGCGGAAGTTGCGGTCGGCGATCACGACGCCTGCGAAGGGGGCGATAGTGCCCTGATCCGTGACGGCCTGACCGGCTATGGCGCCGGCAATGCTGGGGCTGATCGGTGCGCCAACGGTGATGACGGATCCGGTGGCGGTGAAGGTATCGCCGACGTAGGAACCGGCCAGCGCCAGGGAGCCGACGACGAGGGTGCCGTTGCTGACCACCAGCGTGCCGTTGGTCAATACGGCGCTTGTCGCGGTTAGGCCCTGCAGGACGATCTGGCCGCCGGTCGCCGCCGCGATGGTGCCGGCGAACGCAAACGGCGTTGCCAGGACCAGGATGTCGTTGCCGGTGTTCAAAGTGACGGTCTGACCGGCCGATACCGTGCCCAGCACCAGCGTGGCCGCGGTTGGATCGGCGATCCCGGTCGCGGCATTCAGGTCGAATGTGACGACACCGGTGCCTGTCAGGTTGCCGATCAGGTCCAGCGTGCCGCCCACCGAACCGCCAAGGGCGATCAGCGTGCTGTTGTTGACAACGTTGTTGGCGATCGTTCCGTAACCCTGGACGATCCCCTTGTTGATGTTGATGCCGCCGCCGACAGTGACGGTGCCGGCCTGCAGGTTGAATATGCTGTTGAGAACGCTCGAGCCGATCGTTGCATCGATCGTCAGCGCATTGCTGGTGGTGTAGTTGCGCCCGCCCAGCACGTCGACCGTGGCGCCGTCGCCGATCGTCGTCAGGGTGGTTTCGATCGACGTGTAGGCGGACCCGTTCCATTCGTTGATCGCGGTGGTTACGCCGTTGAGACTGAGCTCGGTCCAGCCAAAGGACGGTCCGGCCAGGGTGGCGATATTGACGATCCGATTGGCCGAACCGATGACGGTACCGCCGAGGTTGATCGTCGCGCCGGCGCCCTTGGCGTCGAAGAACCCGTCGATCAGCGTGGAGCCGCGGATATCGGCGACCGGTGCATTGATCGTGACAGTGCCGGCAAGCGCCTGGATCTCGTTGCTGATATAGACGCTGTTGGTCCCGGTCAGCAGCAGGTTGCCCTCGACCTGGAAGAATCCGGCCAGCGTTCCGCCATTCAGGATCGCTGCGTTCTTATGGGCGGCGACATGAATATAGCTCTGTGGCGCACCGGCCAGCGACCCGGCTGAGCCAGCGGCAAAAATCAGCGTGCCGTCTAGCTCGAGTGCGGCGGCGGCGTAGCTGTAGGGATATTGCGCGCGGTCGAAGTTGTTGACCGTGTTCAGCGCCAGGCTGTGAACGGTCTGGGTTTGGCCGGCGGCAATCGTGACCGTGTAGGTAGCAGACGTTAAGGCGTCGATGGTTACATCGACCGAACCGGCGTTCGGCACCACCCCGCCCGACCACAGGCTTCCGGTGTTCCAGTCGCCGCTGGCGTTCGTGGTCCAGTTAGCGATCGTCACCTGAACTCCTGGCGCTTGATCCTTGCCGTATTCCGGTTGAGGCGGAGGAAGCCCGCTTCCGATCAGGCAGCGTAGCGCTATCGTGTTAACAAACGGTTTATACGACTGCGTTTGTTGGCTTCGATGTCCGGTGCATCGTCCTGGCCCGACGGCCGCGGGAGGAGACTTTTTTCAGTCCCGATTCTGAACGAGAGTAAATGACCGCCGCTCTGGCGATCGCCGCTAACGACACCGCCAGCTTTCCGTCCTGCTGGATGGCAAGGCGATGGGGCACCGGGAGAAAGCATAGCAGACGTCGTTCCGCGAGTCGTTTCCAGCCGCCCAGGCCCACGGGCCATCACTTCGGACCCCAGACCATTGGCTCGCGCCCCTTCGATGCAGAGTTTGATTGAAGCGAGGCAGACAGCGCACTAAAAAGTCGAATGCACCCTGAAATATTTCTGCAGGCGACACTGATCGGCATTGTCGAAGGGCTAACTGAGTTCCTGCCGATATCGTCTACCGGCCACCTGATCCTACTGATCGACCTGCTCGGTTTCGCTGCGCCGGAAGGACATGTGTTCGAGATCGCAATCCAGCTTGGCGCCATCCTGGCCGTATGCGTGATCTATCGGGAGAGGCTCTGGAAGACCGCGCGCAACGCCCCTGCAGACCCCGGTGCCCGATGGTTCATCCTAACCGTCCTGCTGGGGTTCCTGCCCGCCGCGGTGATCGGCGTGCTCGCAGGTAATTTCATCAAGACAGTGCTGTTCTCGCCCTGGGTGGTGTCGATCAGTCTGATCGCCGGCGGGCTAGCCATTCTTGTTATCGAACGGGTGAAACCTGTTCCGATATTTACGCGATCGGAGCAGTTTCCCGCGCTGCTGGCGTTGCAGATCGGTCTTTGTCAGGCGGTTGCGATGATTCCCGGGGTGTCACGTTCCGGCGCGACCATCATGGGCGCCACCCTTCTGGGCGTCGAACGGCGGGCGGCGGCCGAATTTTCGTTCTTTCTTGCGATCCCGACAATGCTTGGCGCGACCGTCTATGATCTGTACAGACACCGGCGAACCTTGAGCGTGGACGACGGGGCCCTGATCGCGGTTGGGTTCGTTTTCGCTTTTCTGTCCGCGCTGCTCGTCGTGCGCGCTTTCCTTGCATATATCAGCCGCCATGGTTTTGCAGCGTTCGCGTGGTACCGCCTCGTGCTGGGCCTGATTATGATCGGCGTCCTCAGCCGCTGACCGCCTTCAGTCGCGGCACGCCTAGAGCGCTTTCAGCCTGACTGCAGTCAGCGCGCTCTATCTCGTTGTTTGAGCGCCTTCATCACCCTGACCATTCCGGTCAGGGTGGGTCCGGATCGTTGTGCAAAATCTAACCCGGCCGAAGCGGCCAGCATGCTGGTGATGTTCGAATTCACCAACCCTGTGAGGAGGGCGCACACCATGACCAAGCGGCAGGTTAAAGGCGAAGCCGGCGAGATTAAAGCGATCCTGTCGGGGGACGAGCGCGCTCTATCTCGTTGTTTGAGCGAGCAACTTCATCACCCTGACCATTCCGGTCAGGGTGATGTTGCTCTAGAGTGCTTTCAGCCTGACTGTAAACAGTCAGCGCGCTCTATCGCGTTGTTCGAGCGAGCAACTTCATCACCCTGACCATTCCGGTCAGGGTGATGTTGCTCTAATGACACCTCCGGCTGGAAGGCACTGGCGCTTCACCCCGGTGGTCCGTCGTTATCTCCCGGCGCCTCCCGTGCGGCTGGTTTCAGTCCGGACGTCCAGCGCCAAACACGCGTGGCCTTCACGGCAGATGCTCGGGTTGGCAGATACCGTCGCCATACGGTTTCGCATGCAAGAATAACCCGATGCACGCTCTGGCCACCGGCCATATCCAAAAGTCCGAGACCTGCCGCGACCGTCCTTGCTGCCCTGTTCGGGCCGGTCAGGCGGCGTCGGTTTCGGGCAAGACCTCGGTCTTCAGCGGCAGGACGGTACCCATCCAGGTGGCGTTCAGCGTGTGGTCGTCGCGCGGACGGCCGGACTCCGGATGCAGCAGGACGGTCAGGCCCATGCGGTTCATCATCACGAACGGTGCCAGGGTCGGGAACTGGTCCGGGGTGAAGGCGATCTGGTACATCGCGGTCGGGTGTGGGCCGACAGGGACATCATGCCAGCGGCCCATGCGGACCGTGAAGCTTTCCTCCACCCAACTCCGCAGTTGCGCTGCTGCTTCGCGGTGCGCTGGGTCGTAATAGACGTGGATATGGTATTCGGTGATGCGGGCCGGATCGACGGGGGAAGCGGACATCACAGGTCCTTCTGCAACAGGTGTTTCACGTCTCGCTTGGTGACCTTGCCGTAGCCTGATTTCGGCAGCTCCGGCCAGAAGACAAAGTCATGCGGCCATTTGTACTTCGCCAGCCTGCCGTCGAGATGGGACAGCAGATCGGCTGGCGCGGCGCTGGCACCTGCCTGCAGCACCAGCACCGCGATGCCGGCCTCGCCCCATTTTTCGTGCGGCATGCCGACGACGCAGGCCTCCGCGACGGCAGGATGCAGCAGCAGGGCTTCCTCGATCTCCCGCGGATAGACGTTGGAGCCGCCGGAGATGTACATGTCGGAGGCTCGGCCGGTGATGTACAGAAAGCCGCGTGTGTCCATGTGGCCCAGGTCACCGGTGTGGAACCAGCCATGGACTGTGGCCTTGGCGGTGGCTTCCGGATTGTCGTGGTAGCCGGCGAAGACGCCCGGCCCGCGGACGCAGATCTCGCCGGTGGTGCCGGCATCGACCGGACGGCCGCCGTCGTCGAGGATGGTGACGTCCATGCCGGTGCGGGGGAAGCCGCAGCTTCCAACCGGCATGTCAGCGTCGTCGATGGCGTGCAGGGCAGGGGGCAGGACAGTGATGTTGCCGGTGACTTCGCCCATGCCGAAATACTGCACCAGCACTTGGCCCAGCTTGCGCAAGGCGTGGATTTGGTCGGCGCGGTACATCGGGGCACCGGCATAGATGACGTAGCGCAGCGAACTGTGGTCGTAACGGTCGACCGCGTTGTGGCGGGTCAGCATGGTCAGGATCGTCGGCACGGTAAACATGTTGGTCACGCGGTGCTGCTCGACCAGGCGCCAGGCTTCCTCGCAGTCCAACCGTTCGCCGGACAGCAGGATCGTGGCGGCGCCGCGGGCAACCTGCGGCAAGGCATGGATGCCGGCGCCGTGTGACAGGGGAGCCACGACAAGCGAGGCATCCTGTTCCGTGGTCGCCGGCATCAGGTCGCAAAGATGATTGCAGACGATGTAATTCATCTGGCCGTGGGTGAGCACGCCGGCCTTGGGACGCCCGGTGGTGCCGGACGTGTAGAAGAACCAGGCCGGGTGATCGCGGTCGACGTCGGCCGGCAGCACCTGGCTGCTGGCGTGGGTTGCGTAGGCTTCCCAGTCGTCCGCACCGCTGCCGCCGATCGAGATGCGCAGCCGGCAGGCCGGGTTGTTATTCGCGGCGACTTCGTCGTGTTCGGGGAAGGCATGGTCCACGATGTGGACGGTGGCGCCGGATGACTGTGCCAGATAGGCCACCTCCGGCGGGGTCAGGCGGAAGTTGGTCGGCACCCAGGTGGCGCCGATCATCCAGGTCGCGAACATCGTCTCCAGCACCGAATTGGAATTGCGGGCGTGGACAAGCACCCGGTCGCCATGCCGGAGACCGCGGGCAGCCAAGGCGGCGGCGGCACACTGGACCCGGTCGCGGAACTGCGCCCAGGTCCAGGTGGTGTCGCGCCAGACGATCGCCGGCCGATCCGGAAACCGCCGCGCGGTCTGGATCAGCAGCGAGGCGAGGTTGGCGGTTGGGATCAGCCCGGGAGTGATCAGTCCAGGGGTCAGCGGAGTGGCTCCAGGATCGAGACGTAGTTCGCGACGGCGGCGCCGCCCATGTTGAACACGGCGCCCTTGTCCGCCTTCGGCAACTGCATGCCGACAGGGGCCTGGCCGGTGAGCTGCATCGCGGTGATCGCGTGCATCGACACGCCGGTGGCGCCGATCGGGTGGCCTTTCGCCTTCAGCCCGCCCGAGGGGTTGATCGGCAGGCGGCCGCCCTTCGCCGTCCAGCCTTCCAGCACCGCACGAGCACCCTGGCCGGGTGCGGTCAGGCCCATCGCCTCATATTCCAGCAGTTCGGCGATGGTGAAGCAGTCGTGCGATTCGACGAAGGAGAGGTCGGCCAGTTTGGTATCTGACGATCGTAGCGCCTGCGCCCAGGCATGCGCGGCGCCTTCGAACTGGGTGATGTCGCGCTTGCTGATCGGCAGGAAGTCGTTGACCTGCACGGCGGCGCGGAAGCGGACGGCCTTGCCCATGGCCTTGGCGGTTTCCTCGTCCGCCAGGACCAGTGCGGCGGCACCGTCGGACACCAGCGAGCAGTCGGTGCGCTTCAGCGGCCGAGCGACGAAGGGGTTCTTCTCGCTCTCGGTGCGGCAGAAATCGAAGCCGAGGTCCTTGCGCATCTGGGCGAACGGGTTGTCCACGCCGTTCTTGTGGTTTTTCGCTGCAATCGCGGCCAGTGCGTCGGACTGGTCGCCGTAGCGTTGGAAGTAGGTTTCAGCGATGCGACCGAATACACCGGCAAATCCGGCGGGGATGTCGGATTCTTCCTTCTGGTAGCTGGCCTTGAGCAGGATATCGCCGACTTCCTTGCCGGGCGTGGCGGTCATTTTCTCGACCCCGATGACCAGGGCAAAGCGGCCGCGTCCGGACAGCAGGAAGTCACGCGCGCCATAAACCGCCGCTGAGCCCGAGGCGCAGGCATTCTCATAGCGGGTGATCGGCTTGAAGCGCAGCTCCGGGACGTGCTGCAGCACCAACGATGCCGGAAAGTCCTGCGCCGAGAAGCCGTTGTTGAACAGGCTGACGAAGGTGCCTTCGATATCATGCGGGGCGATGCCGGCGTCTTCGATCGCGGCGCCGGCGACACGGCCGATCAGCGACTCGATGTCGGGGTCTTCGAGTTTCCCGAACGGCGAATGTGCCCAGCCGACGATGCAGGCTTCGGTCATGATCGGTACCTCCTGAGGGTGGTTTGCCTCGATGTTAGCGGATCCGAGGGGCGATGGCGAGGTGACGGCATTGACGGGTGTGGAAGTCAAATCATCGTCACCCCGTGGTTGTGCCGCTTTGCTTGCCGGTTCGGTGAGTTCAACGTTTGATCCTGAACCGGAGGTTGTCGATCGATGGCGTTTTCCCGATACACTGGCCGTAAATCCCTGGAAGCAATCGCAAAGGGTGCGGAGGGAGATGGCAAAGGCCTGACCAAGACGCTTGGTCCGTTCTCGCTGACCGGCCTTGGCATCGGCTGTATCATCGGCGCCGGCATCTTCGTGCTGACCGGCAAGGCTGCCGCCAGCTACGCCGGCCCGGCCATCGCCCTGTCGTTCGTGCTGTCGGGGATTGCCTGCGCCTTCGTCGGGTTGTGCTACGCCGAGCTGGCGGCGATGATCCCGGCCTCGGGAAGCGCCTATACCTATGCCTACGCGACGGTTGGCGAGGTTTTCGCCTGGATCATCGGGTGGGACCTGATCCTGGAATATGCGATGGGCGCTTCAACCGTGGCGGTCGGCTGGTCGGGCTACTTTGTCAGCCTGCTGGGCAGTTTCGGCATCCATGTTCCACCGCAATGGGCCGACGCCACCGGCCAGGCGGTAAAGCTGGCCGACGGCACCACCGCCACCGCGATCTGCAACCTGCCGGCGGTGCTGATCGTGCTGGTCCTGACCGCGCTGCTGATGGTCGGGACCAGGGAGTCGACCCGTGTCAACAACGCCATGGTCGCGTTCAAGCTGTTCGTGGTCGGCGTCGTCATCGTGGTTGGTGCCTTCTTTGTTACCCGGGCAAACTGGACACCGTTCATCCCCGAGAACACCGGCACGTTCGGCAGTTTCGGCTATAGCGGGATCCTGCGCGGCGCCTCGGTCGTGTTCTTCGCCTATATTGGCTTCGATGCCGTTTCCACCGCCGCGCAGGAGGCAAAAAGGCCGCAGCGGGACATGCCGATTGGCATCCTGGGCTCGCTGGCGATCTGCACGGTGCTTTACGTCCTGATGTCGCTGGTGATGACCGGCATGGTGCCGTACGACAAGCTTGGGGTGGCGGACCCGGTGGCGGTGGCGATCGATACCGTCGGCATTGGCTGGCTGTCGGTGCTGGTGAAGTTCGCCGCCCTCGCCGGCCTGACAACAGTAATCTTCGTGCTGTTGTTCGGTCAGGCGCGCATCCTGTTCTCAATGGCGCAGGACCGTCTGTTGCCGGCGTTCTTCAGTGAGGTGCATCCGCGGTTTCGCACCCCGTTCGCCAGCCAGGCGTTGATCGGCGTGGTGGTGGCACTGATCGCGGCCAGTTTCCCGATCGGTCTGCTGGGGGAGATGGTCAGCATCGGCACGCTGTTCGCCTTCCTGCTGGTTTGTGTCGCGGTAATCCATCTGCGGCGCAGCGCGCCCCGCAGGAAGCGGCCCTTCCGGACGCCGGCGGTGCCGTTGGTGCCGCTGTTCGGGATCGGATTTTCGTTGCTGCTGATGTTGGGCCTGCCGTTGGACACATGGCTTCGGCTGGTGGTCTGGCTGGTGATCGGGCTGGTCATCTATTTCAGCTATAGTCACCGCCACAGCCTGATCGCGGAACCACCTACCGCGTGAGCCCGCTGCGCCCACCCTATCTGCTGCGCCTGGCCCCTTTGCTGCGCTTGGTCCTTCTGCTGCGCCTGGCCCTTCTGATGCTGCCGCTTTGCGCCCGTATGGCCGCGGCGGGCCCGGCGGAGCAATGCGCGAGGGTTGGCAATGACGACACGATCCGCCCGTATGATCCGGCATTACGGGCCGGGTTGATCGATGCGTATGCGCGTTTGTTTCCGCGGGCACGGATGCCGCCGGATGAGCGGCAGTTCGAGACGGGCACGCATATCCGGTGCATGGATGGGCGCCTGCTCGCCTGCTTTACGGGGGCGAACCTGCCGTGCGCCAGGATGAACACACAGCAGGACAACCACGGCGCGGTGGCGTATTGCCGGACCAATCCGGATGCGCCGTTCGTGCCGGCTTTCGCGACCGGCCACGACACGGCCTACGCCTATCGATGCGTCGGCGGGCGTGCATCGATCTCCGGCGAGACCTTCAAGCTCGATCCGCGGGGGTTCGCGGCATCGTTGTGGGCGCCGGTTAAGTAGCGCTACGCCGTCATGATCAGCCCGGCGAGCGCCCGCGGTTCCGTCAGCATCGGATAGTGTCCGGTATCGAGTTCGTGCCAGCGGGCCTTCAGCGTATCGGCGGCACGTTTCTGGTGTGCCAGCGGCGGGTTGACGCTCTGGCGGCACCAGATGACCGAAGCAGTCCAGCTTTGCTGCCAGAACCGGTCCAGCTTGACCGGCGATGCCATGGCCGCGACGGGGTGCGGGGTGTAGCGATCCAGCGCCCATTGCCTGGTCGGCCCGTCCAGCGAAACGAACATCCGGTTGGCGGCGTCCTCGCGGGACGGGCCGGTGCCGACGCCATCGGTTACCGCGCCAGGGCGCTTGACGTGGTCGGCGACCGTCTCACCGTTGAACAGCGCCAGCGCGTCGGCCAGAACAATCCGCCCGATCCGTTCGCGTGCGGTCTCGGCCACACGCGCAGCGACCATGCCGCCGCAACTGGTGCCGACCAGGACGATGTCGTGGAGGTCCTCGAAGAACAATAGCTCCGCGATTTCCGCCGCCTGCGATTCGGTATCAATGCCGGGCCGCAG
Organism: Rhodopila sp.; assembly: GCA_965200665.1. Lineage (GTDB taxonomy): Bacteria > Pseudomonadota > Alphaproteobacteria > Acetobacterales > Acetobacteraceae > Rhodopila. The sequence goes on from OZ241370.1 coordinate 3,578,651, forward strand.
CGCGTGGCGTCGTTCGCCACAGCCATCGAGTGTGGGTGTGAAGACGGTGTGGCCGGCGGCGCGCAAGTGCGGTGTGACGCGCTGCCAGATCCAGCCACCCTGATAGGCGCCGTGCAGCAGGACATAGGTTGCCATTGTCGTTTTCTCCCCCTCATGCAGCGGCGAAGACCTCAGCACAGCGGCGGGGAAAGCGCCATGGCGAGCCTGATGGTGCAAGGTTCCGGCCGCGGTTTGTCGGGGTGGACCAGCGGGTTCGGACCAAAGGGTGTGGGTCCCGTCACGTGAGCCTGCGCGCTGCTGAAAAAAGAAGTACTTACGGCGATGCATTAACACGTTTGCGGCGCGGTATGGATACGCGCTAGACCTGCGGTAATCGTCATCCTGGAGCCGCCCGATTCGATGCCCGTTCTGTCCGATCGCTGGATCCGCCAAATGGCGCGGGAGCACCGCATGATCGAGCCGTTCGTCGAGGCCCAGAAGCGCGACGGGGTCATCAGCTATGGTTTGTCGAGCTACGGTTACGATGCACGCATTGCCGACGAGTTCAAGATCTTCACCAATATCGACTCGGCGGTCATCGACCCGAAGGCATTCGCGCCCACGAGCTTCGTCGACCGCAAGACCGATGTCTGCATCATTCCGCCGAACAGCTTCGCCCTTGGCCACACTGTCGAATACTTTCGCATTCCGCGGGATGTGCTGGTGATCTGCCTCGGCAAGTCCACCTATGCCCGCTGCGGCATTATCGTTAACGTCACGCCGCTGGAGCCTGAATGGGAAGGGCAGGTGACCATCGAGATCAGCAACACGACGCCGCTGCCGGCCAAGATCCACGCCCATGAGGGCATCTGCCAGTTCCTCTTCCTGCAAGGGAATGAGGCTTGTGAAACCAGCTACGCCGACAAGGCGGGCAAATATATGGGGCAGCGGGGCACCGCCCTGCCGAGAATGTAATGGACCGAATCAGAATTCGCGGCGGCCGCCCGTTGTCCGGTGAGATCACCGTCGGCGGCGCCAAGAACGCTGCCTTGCCGCTGATGGTCGCCGGCATGCTGACGGATGAACGGCTGACGCTATCCAACGTCCCCCGGCTGGCTGACATCCACACCATGACGCAGTTGCTGCAGCAGCATGGTATCGCGGTGGACCCGGTCACCAATGACAGCCGCACGCTCTCCCTCGGCGGGCCGATCACCAATACCGAGGCACCCTACGACATCGTCCGCAAGATGCGCGCGTCCTTCCTTGTTCTTGGCCCGCTACTGGCGCGTGTCGGCGAGGCGAAGGTGTCGCTTCCCGGCGGCTGCGCCATCGGCGCCCGCCCGATCGACCTGCACCTGAAGGGCCTGGAGCAGCTTGGCGCCCGCATCCTGCTGGAAGGCGGCTACATCGACGCGCGGATCGACGGCCGCCTTAAGGGCGCGACCATCGTGTTCCCGTTCGTGTCGGTGGGCGCGACGGAGAACCTGCTGATGGCCGCATCCCTGGCCGAGGGCCGGACGGTGCTGGCCAATGCGGCGCGGGAGCCGGAGATCGGTGATCTCGCTGCCTGCCTGGTGGCCATGGGCGCCCGCATCCAGGGCATCGGCAGCGACAAGCTGACAATCGACGGCGTCGATACCCTGCACGCGGCCGAACACGCCATCGTTCCAGATCGCATCGAGACCGGCAGCTATGCCTGTGCCGCCGCCATCTCCGGCGGGTCGGTGTTCCTGCGCAATGCCCGCCTGGACCATTTGGGCGCCACAGTTCGCATCCTGCGCGAGGCCGGCGTTGACATCATCGAGCAACCTGACGGGCTGATGATCAGGCGCCTGAACGGATTGCACGGTGCCGACGTCATGACCGAACCCTATCCCGGCTTCCCGACCGACATGCAGGCGCAGTTCATGGCGCTGATGTCGGTGGCCGAAGGTGCGTCCATGGTCACCGAGACTATCTTCGAAAACCGCTTCATGCATGTGCCCGAACTCAATCGCATGGGGGCGCGGATCAATGTCCATGGGGCGTCCGCCATCGTGCGCGGCGTGCCGGGCCTGTCCGGTGCACCCGTCATGGCCACCGACTTGCGGGCATCGTTGTCGCTGATCCTCGCCGGCCTCGCCGCCCAGGGCGAAACGGTCGTCAACCGCGTTTATCACCTTGACCGTGGTTATGAAGCGGTCGAACAGAAGCTTGCCGCCTGTGGCGCGGATATCGAACGAATTCCCGGGTAGGGAGTAGACACAATGCGCATCGAAGCCATCGCCATCGGCAAGAACCCGCCGGAGGACGTCAACGTCGTCATTGAAGTCGCGATCGGTGGCGAGCCGATCAAATACGAGCTCGACAAGGACGCCGGTACCCTGGTGGTGGATCGCTTTCTGTATACGCCGATGCGCTATCCGGGGAATTACGGCTTTGTTCCGCACACCCTGTCCGACGACGGCGATCCGATCGACGTGCTGGTTGCCAACACGCGCCCCATCGTCCCCGGCGCGGTGATCAATGTCCGCCCGGTCGGCGTGATGAAAATGAACGATGAGAGCGGCGGCGACGAGAAGATCATCGCCGTGCCGTCCTCCAAGCTGACGCAGCGCTACGTCAATGTTCACAACTACACCGACCTGCCGTCCATCACGCTGGAGCAGATCCAGCACTTTTTCGAGCACTACAAGGATCTGGAGCCTGGCAAGTGGGTCAAGCTGCTGGGTTGGGGCGACGCCGCCGAGGCCAGGATGTTGATCGTCGAGGCCATCGAGCGCGCCCGCAACGCCAAGAGCTGACCCGGCCGGGTCGATCCGGCGTTGTTACAGCGCCGGATGGTCGCGTCGCCGCCGCGCTTTGACGCTGCTTCACGGCGCGCGCAATGACAGCGGGACGCCGCACCGCTGGGTCTGCGGTCGCAAGACTGTTGTCACGCGTCCGGATCATTGTGTTCGCAGCGGTGACGGGTTTGCGCCAGATCAAATCATTCGCCTACCGACCCTGATATAGCCCGCCCCGACATCCAAGGGAGCGTTGCGTGTCTGGGGTTCAAAAACCGAGCCTGGGGGGCCGATCGAGGGGTAGCGCGTCGCGGGACGAGCTGCTTGTGTTCCTGCTGCTGGCGGTCTTGGTGTGGCCGATCCTGACGGTGGGTGTGGTGGGCGGCTACGGCTTCGTCGTCTGGATGCAGCAGCAGGTCTTTGGTCCGCCGCATGCTTCGGCTGGCGCGCATGGCGGCTGACCTCGCCCGCCGGCGGCTGCTGCACCTTCCGCCAGCGCCGTCGATCAGACTCTCGGCCGCCATCGGGCTGAGCTGTTTCGCCGCCCGCGGCATTGTTTGCCAGTCATGCGCTGATCATTGCCCAGAAGCCGCAATCCGCTTCCGCCCGCGTCTTGGCAGCCTGGCGCTGCCGGACATCGAGACGGCGCGCTGCACCGGCTGCGGTGACTGCATGCCGGTCTGCCCGACCGCGGCCATCGAGCTTCGGCCCGCCAATGCCTGACCTGGTCGGCCACATCGCTTCGGCGATCGTAACCGTGCGGCCGGAACACCGCGAGGCGGTTTCGGCTGCGCTCACCGCGCTTGCCGGCACCGAGGTGTACGCCGCCGCCGGCACCCGCATCGTCGTGGTGATGGAGGCGGCCAACGCAGGCGGTCTTGCCGCTCGCCTCGACCAGATCGCCGCGCTGCCTCTGGTGCTCGCCGCGTCGATGGTTTTCGAACAAGCCCTGGAACCCGAAACGATGGACGCGGCATGATCCCGACAAGGCGCGAGCTTCTCAAGGCCCAGGCTGCCGCGGTCGCCGCCAGTGCGGCCGGCATTGCCCTTCCGGCCGCCGCGCAGCCAGTCCCCGGCGGGGGTGAGGCGCTGCGCATCAAATGGTCCAAGGCGCCGTGCCGCTTCTGCGGCACCGGCTGCGGCGTCATGGTCGGGGTCAAGGACGACCGGATCGTTGCCAGTCATGGCGATGCCCTGGCGGAGGTCAATCGTGGCCTGAACTGCGTAAAGGGCTATTTCCTTTCCAAGATCATCTACGGCGCCGACCGCCTGACCCAGCCGCTGCTGCGCAAGCGCGACGGGGTTTATGACAAGGACGGCAGCTTCGAGCCGGTGTCCTGGGACGAGGCGTTCGACGTCATGGCCGCCCAGGTCAAGCGCATCCTGAAGACCTCGGGGCCCACCGGCATCGGCATGTTCGGCTCCGGCCAGTGGACCATCTGGGAAGGCTATGCCGCCACCAAGCTCATGCGGGCCGGCTTTCGTTCCAACAACCTTGACCCCAATGCGCGGCACTGCATGGCCTCCGCCGCGTACGCCTTCATGCGCACCTTCGGCATGGATGAGCCGATGGGCTGCTATGACGATTTCGAGCAGGCCGATGCGTTCGTGCTGTGGGGCTCGAACATGGCGGAGATGCACCCGATCCTGTGGACCCGCATCACCGATCGCCGGCTGTCCACGCCAAATTGCAAGGTGGCGGTGCTATCCACCTTCACGCATCGCAGTTGCGACCTCGCCGATATCCCGATCATCTTCAAGCCGGGCACTGACCTGGCCATCCTGAACTACATCGCCAACCACATTATCACCACGGGCCGGGTCAACCGCGACTTCGTGCGTGACCACACGCTGTTCCTGAAGGCGCAGACGGATATCGGCTATGGCCGGCGGCCGGATGATCCGCGTGAGAAACAAGCCAAGGGTGCCGCCGACCCCGGCGCGACCACACAAACCGACTTCGACAGCTACGCCGCCTTCGTCAAGGACTACACCTTGGACAAGGTCGCCGCGCTAACCGGTGTCGAACCCACGATGCTGCACGATCTTGCGGAACTCTATGCCGATCCGCGGCGCAAGGTCGTTTCCTTGTGGACGATGGGCTTCAACCAGCATGTCCGCGGCGTTTGGGCCAACCAGCTTGTGTATAACCTGCATCTGCTGACTGGTAAGATCAGTGAGCCGGGCAACGGTCCATTTTCACTGACCGGCCAGCCATCCGCCTGCGGCACCGCGCGGGAAGTTGGCACCTTTGCCCACCGGTTGCCCGCCGACATGGTCGTGACTAACCCGGAACATCGTAAACATGCTGAGGAAATCTGGAGGATTCCGCCCGGTCTGTTGAATCCGGTGCCCGGCTATCACGCCGTGCAGCAGGATCGGATGCTGAAGGATGGCAAGCTCAATTTTCTCTGGGTGCAGGTGAACAACAACCTGCAGGCGGCGCCGAACAGCGCCAACGAGACCTGGCTTGGCTACCGTAACCCCCAAAACTTCATCGTCGTGTCCGACGCCTATCCCACCGTCACCGCGATGGCTGCCGATCTGATCCTGCCCACTGCGATGTGGGTGGAGAAGGAAGGCGCCTATGGCAATGCCGAACGGCGCACCCATTTCTGGCACCAGCTCGTCACCCCGCCGGGGGAAGCTCGCTCCGACGTCTGGCAGCTGATGGAGTTCAGCAAGCGCTTCACCACCGAGGAAGTCTGGCCCGCCGATGTGTTGGCCGCCAACCCGGATTACCGCGGCAAGACCCTGTACAACGTGCTGTATCGCAATGGCAGCGTGGACCGCTTCCCCTTGAGCGATATCGAGGCGGGCTACGCCTGCGACGATTCCCATCGCATGGGCTTCTACCTGCAGAAGGGGCTGTTCGAGGAATACGCAGCGTTCGGTCGCGGCCATGGCCACGACCTGGCCCCGTTCGACACCTATCACCAGGTGCGTGGCCTGCGCTGGCCGGTGGTGGACGGCAAGGAAACCCGCTGGCGCTACCGCGAGGGTTTTGACCCCTACGTCAAGCCGGGTGAGGGGCTGCGGTTCTATGGCAGGCAAGACGGCCGCGCCGTCATCCTGACGGCACCCTATGAACCGCCGGCGGAAAGCCCCGACACCGAATTCGGCTTCTGGCTCGTTACCGGCCGGGTGCTGGAGCACTGGCATTCCGGCTCGATGACCATGCGGGTCCCGGAACTGTATCGAGCCGTTCCCGGCGCCCGCGTGTTCATGAACCCGATCGACGCGCGCAACCTGGGCATCAACCAGGGTGCCGAGGTGCAGGTGGTGTCACGCCGCGGCATGATCCGCAGCCGGATCGAAACCAGGGGCCGCAATCGCATGCCGCCGGGTGTGGTCTTCGTGCCGTGGTTCGACGCCAGCCAGTTGATCAACCAGGTCACGCTCGACGCCACGGACCCGATCAGCAAGCAGACCGACTTCAAGAAATGCGCGGTGAAGATCGTGCCGGTGACTGCGTGATGCGCCCGGTCGCCCTGCGGCTGCCGCTGCGGCTGGCTGCCGGTCCTGGTGCCGGTCCTGCTGCTGGCCGTGGTCCTGCCGGCGGTGTTGTGAGCCGACGGGCGCCCATGCCCAGCCGGTGGCCCTGGTCGGCAACACCCCCCCGACCCAGCCGGTCAAGGCCCCGCCCGTGCCGCCCACGGTGACCAACGATGTGCGCCAGCCACGCAACTACCCTGAACAGCCGCCATTGATCCCGCACGCGATCGAGGGCTACCAGCTCACGCTCAACACCAATCGCTGCCTGAGCTGCCACGCGCGTCAGTTCGTCCAGGGTTCGGGTGCGCCGATGATTTCGGTGACCCATTTCATGGACCGCGACGGGCAGGTGCTGGCTGACGTCACGCCGAGGCGGTACTTCTGCACTGCGTGCCACGTGCCGCAGACCGACGTGCGGCCGCTGGTGCCGAACACGTTCCGCGATTCCCTCGCTTCGGACGTGCATTGACGATGCGCGGCCTGGTTGCCTTCGGTCGCCGGGTATGGGCGGTCATGCGCCATCCGGCGACGGGTTTGAGCCTCGGCTTCCTGACGCTGGGCGGGTTTGCCGCCGGGGTTGCCTTCTGGGGGGCCTTCAACACCGCGCTTGAAGCCGCCAACACCGAAGCGTTTTGCACCGGCTGTCACGAAATGCGCACCAATGTCTATGCCGAGCTGGCGCAGACCGTGCATTTCTCCAACCGTTCCGGGGTTCGGGCGCGTTGTTCGGATTGCCACGTGCCGCATGAGTGGACGCACAAGATCGCCCGCAAGATGCAGGCTTCCAAGGAGGTCTGGGGCAAGATATTCGGCACCATCGACACGCGGCAGAAATTCCTCGATCGCCGCCGCGGCCTCGCTGAACATGAATGGGTCCGCCTGAAGGCGAACGACAGCCTGGAGTGCCGCAACTGCCACAGCAGCGCTGCCATGGACCTGACCAAACAGGCGCCGCGTGCCGCTGACATCCACACCCGGTATCTGTTGTCGGGCCAGCGCACCTGCATTGACTGCCACAAGGGCATCGCGCACCAGTTGCCTGATATGACCGGTGTTCCGCCGGGGTGGGTGGACAAGGACGGGCCCCACCTCAACTGAAGCCTGTGACGGCGCCGGCTGACCGGCGACCGAAGGCGGCGCCAGCGGTTACCGCTCCGCGATCTGTTGCTGACGCAGCTTGTCGGTGACGGTGCGCATCTTCAGCAGTTCACGCCGTAGTTCGGCGACTTCCTCGTCCGTAGCAGGATGGTGCGCGCCATCCGGCGCTAGCCAGTAGCAGGTTTCCGCTTCGGCATTGATGATCTTCTGCCAGTCCTGCGGTCGGTGTGGCATTGGCTTCATCCCCCTTGTCGCGCCCTACGGCGGTGTTCGGTCGCCTGCTATTTCGTGGCCTTGTCGCAGAATGCGTCGAGCGCGCCGGTCTCTGCCCGATCGCCCTCAAAATCCGCCGCGATCCGCTCATACAATGCGGCGGCTGATTGATAGAACCCGTCGCCGGTCTGGCCGGGGCCGACGAACGCGGCGATCTCCTCCATTTCGGCGACCCAGCGATAGGCCTTGCTGTGCATCCTGGGCATGGAGCCGGTCAGCCACTTCAACAGCGCCGGCTGGCTGACCTTCATCTCCGCGATCAGTGCATCCGCGGTGCCGGCCCGCGTCGCCGCCAGCATCATCGTCGCCCCCAGCGCGGTGAACCCCTTGGTGATCCCGGCATACGACATCTTCATCGCCGAGGCCGCACCCACCGGCCCTGGCTGGACCGGCAGCGACAGCCCGTGATCACCCAGCACCGTCACCGCAGCCGCGTCGGCGCCGGACAGGTAGATCCGGGTCTTGCTGGAATCGGCTTCCGGCGGCGGGCCAATGATGCCGCCATCCACGAATCGAGCACCCGATTCACGGACCACGCGATCGATCCGCAGGACCGTTTCGGGGCTTACCGCATTGCAGTCGACATAGATCGGCTTTCGTGCCGTGGCCCGCATCGCCGGAGCCAGGCTCTCAGCCAGGCTCAGCGCCTGGCCCGGCGGCACAATCGAGAGGATAAAGTCTGCCGCGGCGATCTGATCGGCGTTGGCGTCGGTCATTCCCGCCGCGCGAGCCCGGGTGACGGTGGCGCTCGATCGACCGGTGAGCAGGGTGCGAACCTCGACGCCGGAGGATGTCAGGCGTTTGGCCACTGCGCTTCCCATCATGCCCGGCGCAATAACGGCGACAACTGGCGGCATTGGTGATCCTCCCTGCTGGATCCGCAGAGGATGCCGCAACTGCCCCCTCAGCGAAAGGCCCGGACACGCGCCGGGCCTTTCTCAAACTCATGAAGACGAGATCGTTCAGCTGATGCGGATGGACGCCGCTTCCGGCCCCTTGGCACCCTGGACGACATCCATCCAGATGGTCTGGCCTTCGGCGAGCTGCATCACGCCGGCCCGCTGCAAGGCGGAGGCATGAACAAACACGTCCTTGCCGCCCTCGGCAGGTGCGACGAAGCCGAAGCCCTTGGTCGCATTATACCATTTAACGGTACCCTGCATCTCGACGGATGGCCCTGTCGGCGCCCCGCGGCGCGGTGCGGCGCCCCGATCAGCGCCGAACCCGCCGCCGCCGCCGGCACGTTCACCATATCCGCCGCCACTGGCGCCGCCTGGTCCGGCTGCGCGCGCTGCGCCCCGGCTAGCTGTTGGCGTCGCGGTGCTTTCATCAACCGACAGCACCTCCGACACCTGGCGCCCCTTTTGCCCCTGGCCGATACGCACCCTGAGGGTGGCACCAGGACTGACGGCATTGTGGCCGGACTGGTTGAGCGTGTTGGCGTGCAGGAACGCATCGCCCGAACCGTCGGACAGCGCCACGAAGCCGAACCCCTTTTCGGGGTTGAACCACTTGACGGTTGCGTCATGCTCTGGGCCGAAACCCGCGGAGGAGGGCCAAGATGGTGCGGCCCGCGGCATGTCACCTGGCGGAGCACGATCAAAGGCAAAGTCATCATCGAAGCCGCGGCGCCGGCTTGGGCGTCCGCGGCCGCGGTTGGTCATGTTCAAGAGAAAAACGTCCCTATTACCATAAGCGTTGATCATGGCGGTCGATGTCCGCTAAGACACGATCACCGGTTGCTCCCCGTGCGGATGGCTAACTCAGGTCAGCATAGCAACCTTTCCGGGTATTGCCTACCGCACTTAAGTCATCTCCACAGGGCGCTCACTATACAAGCTGGTGCGACAGACGCCAGAGCGAATCGCCGAAACTCGCAGCCAACGCCCAAGTTCTTCTTGTTTTTGTCAAAAAGTTTGGGACCGCGGCACGCAACCCTGAAGTCATGTATTTGATTCGGCGCCAATTTCATCGGCATCCGCGCCATGCGTCACATCAGCCAGTTCCAGCAGGGTCTCGGCCCGTGTCGCCTCAACCTGCTCCACGCCCCGCAGTTTGCGCCCTACGGCGCGCGTTCGCATGCGCGCGCGATCGATCGTTGCCGAGAAGGTGCCGGCCTGCTTGGCCAGCCGATCGAGTACATCATCCATTTTTAACATTTCGGTACGTGTCGCGCCCAGAAGATCGCGAATCTGATCGGCCTTGTGCTCCAGCGCCAAGGTTACGAATCCGAGGTGGATCGTGCGCAGCAGCGCCGGAAACAATGTCGGCCCCATCAGCAGGACCCGGCATTGCCGCCCGATGTCGTCCACCAGCCCCGGTATCCGCGCGACCTCTGCGTACAACGCGTCGGTTGGCAGGTACAGGATCGCGAATTCCACCGTGACCGGTGGAGCGATATACTTGGTGGCGATCTTGCGCGCTTCGTCGCGCACCCGTCGTTCCAGCATCCGCGTTGCGGCCCGTTCGCCCTCGATATCCCCGGCTTCGGACGCCGCCAGCAGCCGCTCGTAGTCTTCCACCGGGAATTTCGAGTCGATCGGCAGCAGGGGGCGGTTTTCGCCGCGCATCGGCATGATCACCGCGAACTCGACCACGTCGTCGCTGTCCGGGCGGACCTTCTTGTTGGTCTCGTAGGCGCCTGGCGGCAGGATATCGTCCAGCATCGCCTTCACCTGGGCCTCGCCCCAGCCGCCACGGGTTTTCACGTTGCTGAACAGACGCTTGATATCACCGATCTGCGCGGTCACTGCCTGGACGTCGCCCATTGCTTTCTGCACCGCGGTGAACTGGTCGATGACGCGGTTGAAGCTCTCGCCCATCTGCTTTTCGACCGCGGCGTGCAATTGCTCATTCACCGTCTTGTGAATTTCCGCCAGCTTCGCTTCGTTGCCCTCGCGCAGTTCCCGCAGCTTCAGTTCGAGCAGGGCCTGCGCCTTGGCCTGCCCTTCGGCAAGTGCCAGACGCAGTTCGCCCTGATCGCGGGACAGAGCGGTGCGGATCTGTTCGGCGGCCACATCGAGCGCGCCGCGCAATCCGACCAGACGTTCCGCGCCGGTGGTCTCACTCGCCCGCATCGCGACGCGCGTTGTCTCACTCTCGCTGCGCAGGCCGGACTGAGTCTGTTCGGCCAGCAGCCGCAGTGCCTGCAAGGCGTGCGCCTGGCGCAGAATGATCACGCATCCGGCCGCACTGACGAGCAGGGTCACCGCCACCAGGATCAGCAGGGCGGAGTCCACGCCTCAGACCGGAACGGGTTCGGGCCGGCGGAGCCCGGTCGCCAGCATGGGCAGCACCGGCAACAGCAGGTTGAGGTCCCGTTCCGCCACGCAGACCAGGTATTGGGCAGCCCTTGGGGTATCGCCAACGGATTCCGGCAGCGGCAGTCCATCGGACCCCAATGGCAGCGCCGTCAGCCCGAGATCGCCGTAGACATGCAAAAGCTCTGGCCCGGCATGCCAGACGGCGGCATCCAGTCCCTCCTGCTGCGCCAGGTCACGCAGCCGCCAGATCGCCGACACGCGGTCGGTTTCCTCGCCGACCGGGTCGCCGAGGCCGAGCAGTACGCGGCCGCAACGCCGGAATGGGATTGCGGCGAGGGAGGCTTCGCCCAGCACGACGCCATCGGCGGTGTGCACCCAACCGCCCCCCCAGCGACGTACCAGCTGTCGCGAGGCCGGATCCCACGGCAGGAAATGCACCCGGCTTGGGCGCAGCAGCAGCCAGATCGACGACAGGCCCAGCAGCACCGAGATACCAACGGCGAGGCGCACCGTGTTCGGCATTTCAGGTGACAGGATCACCATCCAGAACGCATTGTTCTGCACCGAGTGGGTATGCGCCCGGGTAATCGCCAGCTCGAACAGGCAGGCACCGAGCAGGGCCAGGGTCAGGGCGCTGCCGGGCTGCAGCGGGCCGCTGAGCAGGCGGGCGTGGCGGTAGAAGCAGGCGCGGAACGGTGCGATCAGCAGCGTTGTCAGGATCAGCACGCCGGCCACCCAAAGCCGGTTCTCCTGCGTTGCGGTGAATGCTGCGCCGACCACCAGCAGCAGGATCGTCAGCCCCCAGGCGAGGTTGACCCGGTAGGACAGGGCCACCGCCATCATGACCAGTCCGGCCCCGATCAGCGACGGGACGAATTGGCCGGCCTGGCTGGCGATCGCGCCGTAGTCAGGATCGATCCAGGAGAAATCCGCCTGTGGTGCCAGGATGCCCAGGCACAGCATCAGCACGCCGCACAGTCCGACGGCGCCAGTGGTGGCGGTCACCGCGAAATCCGGCTCGCTCCAGCGGCCGATGGCCTGAACCGGCGCCAGCTTCGAGACATGACGCAGCAGGCCGCCGCCGCGCAGCAGGATTTCGTTGCCGGCGAACAGGGAGCCGGCGAGAAACAGCGGGATAATGTAGTAGTAGAGCCGGAACACCAGGATCGCGCCGACGATGTGCGGTGCGCTGACATACGGTGACAGCCCAAACAGGATGGCGGTGTCGAACACGCCGATGCCGCCGGGCAGGTTGGCCGCGAGGCCCGCCGTGTAGCAGGATACATAGACGCCGAGGAAGATCAGCCAGGTCAGGCCCGGCGCCGGCGGCAGCAGCGCGTAGAAAATGGTGGCGGTGGTTGCGACATCGATGGTTGCCAGCAGCACCTGGACGATTGCCATCCTCCATCCCGGGAGCTCAATCTGGTGTCCGCCGATCCGGACGTTCTTGAACACGCGCGACAACGTCACGTAGCCAAGCACGATGACCCACATCAGCGCGCCGATGCCGTGCATCGCGATCCGCGGCAGATGGTCGCCGAAAAACGGGATCGCCCGCGGTTCGAGGAACAGGATCGCACCGCCGAGAACCAGGCCGCCCAGTCCAAAGGTCAGGCTGCAGAACGCCACGGTTTTGGCGATCTGCAACGGCGTCAGGCCCCAATGGGCGTAGAGCCGGTAGCGCACCGCTGCCCCCGACACCGCCGCGAAGCCAATATTGTGGGACAAGGCATAGGCGCAGAACGAGGCGAAGGCGACCCGCCCATAGCTGACCTTGTGGCCGGCGTAGATGGTTCCGAGCCGGTCATAGAAGGTCAGGATGAAGTAGGACAGGATGGTCCAGACGAACGAGAATACCAGCGAGTGGGCCGGGATGGCCTTCAGGGATTCCTCGATGTCCTTCAATCGGAGGTGGCGGAATTCGCGTTGCACCACATAGATGGCGCCGGCCAGCAGGGCGACGCCGAGGATCGCCGGAAGGTGGCGGGCCCAGGATTTTATCTTATGACCCGCTCCCTGTGCCATTCGTCAGGCATGCTCCGCCTGGCGGGCCAGGGCGGAGTGGATCAGCGCGATGGTCTCCTGCACGCCATACAGCGCAACGAAGCCACCGAAGCGGGGTCCCTCCTGCTGGCCCAGCAGCACCTGGTACAGGCAGCCGAACCAGGTCCTCAGGTCGGGGAAGGGGTGGCGCTTACCCACCTCAAACACGGCGTTCTGGATGGTTTCGGCGGTGCTGTCCGGCAGTTGCGCCAGTGTCGCCGCAAGGTCTTCCAGTGCCTCGCGTTCCATGGCGGTGGCCGGGCGGTACTGCTTTTCCGGCCGGACAAAGTCGCGGTAGTACGCCACGGCGTGATCGGCCAGGCGCGCCAGCAGCGGCTGGGTCTGAGGCGTTGCGCCGGGGACGTAGCGCCGGATGAAGCCCCACAGGATGTCGGGTGTTTCGGCGTTCACCACGCTCGCCAGATTGAGCAGCATGGCGAAAGAAATTGGGCTTCCGGCATGGTCGGGCAAGCGGCCGGCATGAATATGCCATGCCGGGTTGGTCGGTTCGCCCTGCACCCGCAGCTTGTCGAGGTTGGCGACATACTCATCCACCGCGCGCGGAATGACGTCGAAGTACAGTCGCTTGGCGCGTTGCGGCTGGTTGTACATGAACTGCGCCAGTGACTCATTAGGGGCATAGGTCAGCCAGTTCTCAACCGACAACCCGTTGCCTTTGGACTTGCTGATCTTTTGGCCTTCCTGGTCGAGGAACAGTTCGTAGGTCATCGTCTCCGGCGGAAGGCCACCCAGCACGCGGCAAATGCGGGTGGATAATTTGACCGAGTCGATCAGGTCCTTGCCGGACATCTCGTAGTCGACGCCGAGGGCGTACCAGCGCATCGCCCAATCTGCTTTCCATTGCAGCTTGCAGGCGCCGCCCTTGACCGAGGTGGTGAATGTGTCGCCGCTGGCAGGATCCTTCCAGGTCACCTGGCCCGCGGCGGGGTCGACCTGGTCGATCGGCACCTGCATGACGATGCCGGTGATCGGATGGATCGGCAGGATCGGCGAGTAGGTGGCGCGCCGGTCGGGTCCGAGGGTGGGCAGGATCACCGCCATGACCGCGTCGTAGCATTCCAGGATGCGCACCAGCGCGGTGTCGAAGCGGCCTTGCCGGTAGTAGTCGGTGGAGGACGCGAACTCGTAGTCGAAGCCGAAGGAGTCCAGAAAGGCTCGCAGCCGGGCATTGTTGTGGGCACCAAAGCTCTCATGCGTGCCGAACGGATCTGGGATCTTCGTCAGCGGCTTGCCCAGATACGGCGCCAGCATGTCCTTGTTCGGAATGTTGTCCGGCACCTTGCGCAGGCCATCCATGTCGTCGCTGAATGCCAGCAGGCGGGACTTCAATCCCGTGATCTCGGTGAACGCGTTGCGCACCCAGGTGGTGCGGGCGACCTCCCCGAATGTGCCGATATGCGGAAGTCCGGAGGGGCCATACCCGGTCTCGAACAAGGCGTGGTCCTTGCCGCTCGCAGCAAGCCTGCCGGCAACTTTCCGCGCTTCCTCGAACGGCCATGCCTTCGGGATCTCGGTACGGTTGTTGCGGAGTGTATCGGACATGCCCGGAAGCTATGGACCGGGCCGGCCAAGGTCAATCGGAACCATTGGTATCGTACACCATGGACAGGATTTTATGCGCGCGTGATCATCATAGCAGACCTTGGGAGGACAGCCATGACGACGATCACTTTACCCACCGCTTTGTCGATGCAAGGCAAGCGTGTCGTGGTGACGGGCGCTGCCAGCGGCATCGGCAAAGCCACCGCGCTGGTGCTGGCACAGTTTGGAGCGGATCTGGTCCTGGTGGATCGGGCGCCGATGGAGGCAACGCGCGAGGAAGTCGCCGCAAGCTGCACCGTGTTGCAAGGTGATCTGACGGATGATGATTTCGTCGCCTCATTCTTTGCCGGCGATCGGGTCCACGCACTTGCACACTGCGCCGGCGTGCTGGAGGGGCGGCCATGGGCCGAGGACCGCGCCTGGCATGAGCGGTTTCACAAGGTGATGGACATCAACGTGCGGGTGCCGCTGCAACTGGCCGCTGCGGCCATCGACCACATGGCGGGCCACGGCGGCGGCAACATCGCCCTGGTCGGTTCGGTTGCCGGCAAGACCGGTGGGACCTCATTGACCACGCCGCCGGATTACGCGGCGTCGAAGGGGGCGGTCCATACATTGGTCAAGTGGCTGTCCCGCAATGCGGTTGGTCGCGGGGTGCTGGTCAATGCCGTGGCGCCGGGTCCGGTGGAAACGCCGATGACCCGCGGCTTCAATTTGGGGCCAACCCTGCCGATGGGACGGATCGGGCGGGCGGAGGAACTGGCATGGCCGATTGCCTTCCTGTGCACCGGCGCGGCGAGCTACCTGTCCGGGGCGATCCTGGACGTGAACGGCGGGGCATTTGTCGGGCCGTAGAATTGCTGCACCTCACCAGACCATGGTGGGGTTCAGGGCGACCCGATCATGGCCGGTGAGTCCCTGACTTGAGGAGGCGTTTCAAGCGTTTCGGCTTTCAGCCCCGGTTGGTTCGCCGGCCCGTGTTGGGGCGATGACAGGCGAACCAGCCTGGGGCGGCGTTCGTCACGACAACAGTACTATAAGTGCAAGGTCACGCAGCCAGCCAAAGCACCCGTGCGGTCGTCAGCAAGTTCGCGACAGAACGGATTGCGTCGCCCAGGAACAGTTCCGGACGGATCAGTAATGTCCGGCCTGCGAGGCCGGAATTACCGAGCCGTGGTTGCTGCGTTGTGCGGATCGACTGTTACAGCAATGACCGCACCCAGGCGCAGGCCTCGTCCATCGCCTCACCGGCACGATTGACCACGCCGGGCCAGAAGAAGAACCCGTGGTTCATCCCGTCCCAGCGCTTCATGGCTGTTGGCACGCCGGCCTGGCGCAGGCGCTGGGCGTAGTATTCGCCCTCGTCGCGCAACGGGTCGTATTCCGCCGTCACCACCAGCGCCGGCGGCAGTCCGCCCAGCGCCTCCGCCCGGAACGGGCTCGCGTGCGGGTGCTGGCCGTGCGAGGGGTCTTCCAGATAGTGGTTCCAGAACCAGGCCATGCCAGCCCGGGTGAGGCCGTAGCCATCGGCGTTCTCGACCATCGACGGTGTTCCCGGCTCGATGTAGTCGGTCACCGGATAAATCAGCAACTGGCCGATAAGCAGGGGCCCGCCTTCGTCGCGGATGCGCAGGGCGGTGACGGCGGCCAAGTTGCCCCCGGCGCTGTCGCCGGCGACCAGCACCCGCGCCGGATCGGCACCCAGCGCCGCCGCATTGGCCACTGCCCAGCGCGTCGCGGCCAGGCAGTCATCCGGGGCGGCGGGGAACTTCGCTTCCGGTGCCAGGCGATAGTCGACCGAAACCACCACGCAGCCGGTGCCGGCGCACAGGTTCCGCGCCATCCCGTCATGCGTATCAAGGCTGCACACCACGAACCCGCTGCCGTGGAAGAACACCATCAGCGGGAACGGACCTTCGCCCAGCGGCGTGTAGATGCGCAGCCCCAGCGACCCGGCCGGCCCCTGCATGTCGCGATTGACGACTCCGGCGATCTCGGGCTTTCGCAGACCGGGGAAATCGCGCGCGGCGAACTGGGCGCGCGCATCGGGCACCGACAGTGTGTGCAGCGCCGGCAGCGCCCCACGCAGGTTCAGCAAGGTCTGGATTTGTGGGTCGACTGGCATGATCAGGCGTCCTGGAACAATGCGTGCGCGACCGGGCCCAAGCTGTGGCCGGGACTGGTGGCGAAGACGATATTGAGAGCGGAGACGCTATCGATAGCGGACATGATCGCGGTGGTCGGCATGTTTGGCTTCCTTCCCCGGTGTTGGCCCACTATGCGCGGAACAGCGGCGCAGTAGAAGACCCGCCGCACCTGGGAAGCGGTCGGCAAATCCCCTACGGTTGCCGACATGCCATCCGAGATTAGCAATCCGCAGGTCAAGCCTGCCGCGCCCAACCTGTTCCTGACCGTGTTTCCGTCAATCATGTTGCCGATGTTCCTGGCGGCCGTCGATCAGACGATCGTCGCCACCGCCTTGCCTGCCATTGCCGGTTCGCTGGGCGATGTGGAGCGGGTGTCCTGGGTCGTTGTGTCCTATCTGGTGGCCAACACCATAGCGGCGCCGGTCTATGGTCGCCTGGGCGACGCGCTCGGGCGGCGCAAGATGATGTTCGTCGCCCTGGCGGTGTTCATCGGCGCCTCGGTTCTATGCGCGTTGTCCGGTTCAATCCTGATGTTGACCGCGGCGCGGTTGCTGCAAGGCGTCGGCGGCGGCGGCCTGATGACGCTGTCCCAGGCGCTGATCGCTGAGTCGGTGCCGCCGCGCGAGCGGGGCAAATACCAGGGCTATCTGTCCGGCATGTATGCATCGGCTGCAACGTTCGGGCCGGTGGCCGGCGGCTATCTGACCGAGCATTTTGGCTGGCACTCGGTGTTTTTGGTGAATGTGCCGCTGGGTATGCTGGCGGCGGGGCTGGTGATGCGGCTGCCGGCGCATGCGAGCGCCGGGGGCAGGGTGCAGTTCGACATTTGGGGAACGGTGTTCTTCGCCCTGTTCATCGCCCCGGTGCTGCTGGCGATGGAACGGGCGCAGCACATCGATCTGGCGGCGGTTCCCGCGGTGGTGGGCTTACTGGTGCTCGCCTGCGTGTCATTGGTGCTGCTGATCCGTCAGGAACGCAGGGCCAGTGCGCCATTATTGCCGATCGCCCTGTTTCGCCAGGCGGGGATCTGGCGGACCGACACGATGGCGGCCTGCGTGGCGGCACAGACCGTGTCGCTGGTGTCCTTCCTGCCGATGTATCTGCAGGTGGTCCGTGGCGCCAGTGCCGGCCACTCCGGTGTGCTGCTGCTGCCGCTGACCCTGGGTGTTGCGAGCGGATCGTTCTTTTGCGGCCGGGCGATCGCGGCAACCGGACGCACCGCCATCCTGCCCTCCGTCGGCCTTGCGGTCAGTGCGAGCATGCTGCTGTCACTGGCGGCATCTGCCCCGATGCTGGCTACCGGTACCATCACGGCCATGCTCGCGCTGGGGTCGTTCTGCACCGGCACTGCCATGCCTGTGGTGCAGATGACCGTGCAGACCGTCGCCGGGCCGCGTTTCCTGGGCGCGGCCGCTGCCTCTGTGCAGTTCTCCCGCTCGGTGGGTGCATCGTTCGGAACCGCGTTGGTGGGCGCGGTGCTGTTTGCCGTGCTGGCCACGCGGGACAGTGCGACGGCGACGATGTTCGCGCGGCTGGTGCAGCAGGGGCCGGCGGCGATTTCGTTGCTGCCGGTATCACAGCAGCTGGTGGTCCGGGGCGAAATCGCTGATGCGTTTCGGGCGGCGTTTCTGACCATCGGGTGCTTCACGACGCTGGGGATGTTGTTCGCTTGGTGGTTGCCGGTGCGTCGCATCTGAGGAAAATTACGGTCAAGCACCGGAACGTTCCCGGCTCGCCGGAGAAAGTAGTTGCCAGAGGGATGACTGACCTGAGCCGCCGGTTGCGCGCTGGAGCAGCCGGATCGCGTCATTAAGGCAAAGGATCGTTTGAAACCGACCGTCCCGCCACACAATAGCGTGAATTCTCTGGTTAAGATTGAACCGGCCGGCCGGCCCGGCGCACCGTTGAAGCCCACCGGTACGGATCATGATGAAGCTGATGCAAAAATTTCGATGCGGCACTCGGCGATTTGGACAATCTGTCCGTTATTTGAGCGGGACATAGCATGCCCGGCGATCGGCACGGATCCGTTAACACATTAGGCGAGTTATGTTTTTCCCGATAGCCATTTCGGTGGCCAGGTTGAGGTGGATTCAACGTCAAGCATTGAGCACTGTCGATTTGCTGAGACCGGGCGCAATATTGGTCCGCTACCAGGCGACCGATCCCCCGTTTCTCAAATGGAACCACATCGGCTATTCATACGTTCGCCATTGGCCTGAGGACCCTTCCGTTGCCCCATCAAGGGTTAGTTTCTTGAGACGCGGACGATCAAAAAGCGATCAAGTAATCAAGTCCGTAGGGACGCCTCATTGCCTGACTACTGATGAACAAGGACCCTGTAATGTTGCCTTTTGTTAAAATCCCGGTCCTGTACTGGCTCGAGATTTCAGCCTCGGCTACGTTCCTGTTTGCCTTGATCAGCGTCCTGAGACGTAAGCGCGTAATGTGTCTCTCCGTGGAAAACGGTAAGATTGGATCTCGCCACGCCCGGCGCGCTGTGGCAGTTGCGGCTGATGGTGTCATGGTGGCCGACCTGCGCAAGCCCGGTTTCCCGATTGTCTATGCCAATCAGGCACTCACGACGCTAACGCACCATGACCAAAACGGTTTCATCGGGAACGACCTATGCGACCTCCTCCGCCATGCCACGCCGCCGGAACTTGATGCCGTGCGCAGGGCGATGGGCAGGCGTGAGGCCACCCGGGTTACCGTATCGCTGTGCAGTGAAGGTGGTGAGACATCCAGTAACGACCTTTATATTGAACCGCAGTTCGGCTTGCTGGGGCGGGCAACGCATTGCATCGGAATGTTGCGCGGGGCGGATCGGATGCGTCAGATTGCGCCGAAACTTCAACGTAGCGATCAGCTTGATCGGCTAACCGGGGTCGCCAGTAACGACTCGTTTCAAGAACAACTTGTCCGGATGCTGCGACGTGAGGCCGGCCGCCACACCCTGGTGGTCAGGCTTGACGTCAGGCGCTTCCACGAAATCAATACCAGCTTCGGCAGCGCGGCCGGCGATGCGTTGCTGCGTGAGATCGGCCAACGTCTGCGCACTCTGCCGAACGCCGTGATTGGCCGGCTAGGCGGCGACCAGTTTGCCGTTGCGGTTGCTTTGCCGAACCAGGATGCAGCGCAATCCGTCATCGCCGGCATTCAGGCTGCGCTTGGCGTTGAATTCCTGCTGCCCGACGCCATGGCCAAGGTCCTGTTCGCCATCGGCTACGCCGTGGGACAACGCGCCGACGATGTCACCGCGCTGCTGGGACGCGCCGCCGTGGCTTTGCACGAAGCAAAGGCGTCACCGTTTATCGAGGTGCGGGCGTTCGACCGGAACGCCACGACCCGCAACGAAAACCGCGCGCGCCTGACCCGTGATCTGCAGCGCGCCATCAAACATGGCGAACTGATGCTCTACTATCAGCCGAAGGTGGAGCTTGCGACTGGCAAGATCATGGGCGCGGAGGCTCTTTTACGATGGGACGATCCGTCCTTCGGGGTGCAGGAGCCGAACAGCTTCATCCCGGTGGCAGAGGAATCGGGGCTGATCGTTGAGATCGGAGCCTGGTCCCTGCGCCGCGCCGCCGCGGTCGCTGTTCGGCTCAACCGCAAGCGTCTCCGGCCCATGGTGGTGTCGGTGAACGTGTCGAAACGACAATTTGAATATGCCGATGTGCCGCAATTCCTGGAAACCGTGATCCGGGAGACCGGCCTCGATCCTAAATGGCTGATGCTGGAGCTGCCGGAAACGGTTTTGACCGATAACTCGCCGACGATGATAAAGACGATGCGCAAACTCAGGGATATGGGGTTCGGCTTGTCCATCGACGATTTCGGTACCGGCTATTCCAGCCTTGGCTATCTTGAGGCGTTCCCGTTTTCCGAGTTCAAGATCGATCGGACTTTCGTTTCCGGAATTGACGAAAATCGCCCCAGGCAGCTCATCGTCGAAGCGATGATCCGGCTTGGTCGGGAACTTCAGATCTCGGTCACCGCGGAGGGGCCGGAGACCGAGGCTGAGCTTGCGGTGCTGCGCAACCTGAACTGCCCCTATGTCCAGGGCTATATCTTTGGCCGGCCGATGAGTGAGGACGACTTCACCACCCTGGTCGATCAACCCGATCCAGGCGCCGCAGACGCCACGACCGAACCGGCAGCGGCCGGCACCGCCACCGACACCCGCAATGCGATCCTTATTGACGACGACCCGCTCGTCCGGGAAGTCATCGGTGAGGCGCTGGAGGTTCTTGGCTGGGACGTCACTCCGTTTGCCAATGCGGAAGCCGCGCTAGCGATGTCGGACGTGCTGCCGACACCCAGGCTGATCGTCACGGATGTCAATCTGGGTGCGGGCATGAGTGGTTTTGAGCTGCTGCCGCATGCCCGCCAGCGTTGGTCGGGGGCCGGGATCATCGTGATCAGCGGCCGGCCGGTGGAACAGACCGATTTGGGCCTGCTTTGCGAACATGAAGTCTTCCTGACCAAACCCGCCTCGATCGCTGTGCTTGGAGATGCCATAACGAAGGTGGTGACGAACCCGAAGCCGGTTGACCGCGGACCCGCTGACGGCACGCCCCGGCCCCGTTACGATGCCAGCCCGAAACCGATCGCTCCACCGGCCTGGGATGATCTCTCGATCGACGGCGCTGTTGCGTTGGCGCCTGACGCCGCGACCACCGCGCGCCCTGGCACCCAGAGTGCCTCCACCCCGTCGGTCCGGACCCGCTTTGGCAGCGAGGCACAGACCTCGACCCAAGTGCTGGCAGTGCCATCACGCCTGAACATCGCGGCCGAGGTGCGCGAGCTGCTGTCGCAGATGGCGCGGCCAGCCAATCGCAAGACGGTTCGACTGCTGGTCGCGATCGAGCCGGATATCAACATCCTGGCAGACCCGCAGGCCTTCAAGGGACTTCTGACGCAGGTCATTTCACATGCAATTGCCGATACCGGCGCATCGGGCGGGCGGGTGCTGCTTACCGCATTTCCCGATAAGCGGACCATCCGGCTTGTCGCCACTGATGAGGCTGAGGCCGCCGACCCCGCACGGCGGGAGGCGGCATTGCGTCACGCGATAAACTGGGACGGCATCCCGAATGGGTCCCTGTCGATCCGACCGGTCGCGGATCGTGGCGTTGAGGTGACCGTGACCCTGGCTGCAGCTTGAGCGGCGACCGGAAATCTGAACCGCCGGAGCGCTTGCGGGTGTGGATCAGGGTGATGAAGGTGCTCGTCCGGCAGACGTGAGAAGACAACGCGGCGCGGCGCCCGTTTGTGGTTTGGCGGTGAACGCGGTCTAGAAATAGTGCCAGAAGTTCGATGCCCGCGCCTCATCCGGGCCGCCATCGAACACGATCTGGCCGTTGTTCATGATGATGACCCGGTCGGCGATCTTCATTGCTGCGGCAACGTTCTGCTCGACCAGCACCGCCGTCATCGCATGCGATTTGCACACTTCGCGTACCTGTTCGAACATGCGTTCCACCAGGTTCGGCGCCAGCCCAATCGACGGCTCATCCAGCATCAGGCAGCGCGGCGTGCCAAGGATCGCCAGCGACAGCGCCAGCATCTGCTGCTGCCCCCCGCTCATGCTGCCGGCCCGGGTCGTCCGCCTTTCCGCGAGCACCGGGAACAGCTTGTAGACATCGGGCGTGTCGAACATCGCGCCCTTGGCGACATTGCGGGCGGACACGACGGCGATATTTTCCGCAACGCTGAGGTCGGGGAAGATGCCGCGGCCTTCCGGCAGCAGCCGCAGCCCCAGGGCAACACGGTCGGCGACGCTCAGCCTGCCGATCCGTTCCCCATCGAACAGAACTTCCCCGCTACTTGGTCGCAGCATTCCCATGATGGACTTCAGCGTGGTGGTCTTGCCGGCGCCGTTATGGCCCAGGAACGCCAGGATCTGCCCGGGATCCAACGCGAACGACACGTCGTTGATGACGGTCTTCGCCCCATAGCCGGCTTGCAGGGCGTTCAAGCGCAGCACCATCAGATCGCTCCGCCAAAGTAGATTTCCGCCAAAGCCGGATCGTTGACGATCGTTTCCGGCGAACCTTGCGCCATAAGATGGCCCTGGTGGAGGAACAGCACGTCGTCGGCAATCTTCTGGACAACGCGCGTGTTGTGCTCAACGACAAGTAACGTCTTGCCGTCGTCCTGCAGCCGCCGCAGCAGCGCCATGACGTTGTCCAGCGCCCCGGCCGACAATCCTGATGCGGGTTCATCGAGCAGCAGCAATTCCGCACCGGTCGCCAGAACGCGCCCTATAATCAACAGCTTCTGCTCGCCATACGACAAGTTCCGTACGAAATCACCCGCTCGGTTGGCCAACCCGACCCGATCCAGGATCGCCAGCGCCTCGTCCCGCCGCTGCCGCTGCGCGCGCGCGGCATGCAGTGGACGGAAGATGGCGCCAACCGGTTCTTCCCCGAACTGATGTGGCAGGCTTGCCAGCACGTTGTCCGCCGCCGTCAGGTCGGTGAACAGGCGCAGGTTCTGGAACGTGCGTGCGATGCCGGCATGAACGATTGCCTGTGGCTTCCAGCCATCGAGTGTCTGGCCCTTGAAAGCAACCGATCCGCTGTTGGGTGTCAGGAAGCCGGTGATGCAGTTGAAGATCGTCGTCTTGCCGGCACCGTTTGGTCCGACCAGGCAGGTGATGCGCCCCTGCGCGATGGTGAAGCTGCAGTCATTCAGCGCTTTCAGGCCGCCAAAATTGACGTTCAGCGATTTGGCTTCCAGGTAGGATGTCATAGTTTCTCACCCGCCAGTCCCTGCGGCCGGAACATCATGAACGCGATCAGCAGCACGCCGTAGATGAGCTGGCGAGCCGCCGCGGCGATCGTGGTGGGTATTTCCACAAGCGTCAGGATCTGCGGCAGGGCCAGCAGCAGGAACGGCCCGATGATCGACCCGGCGAGGGTGCGCGCGCCGCCGACCACGACCATCGTCAGCAACAGGATCGACGAATCGAGGTCGAACGACGACGGGTCGATGAAGCTGAGGAACGTGGCGTACAGCCCGCCCGCGGTACCGGCAAAGGCGCCGGCCAGCGCGGCGGCCGAGACCTTGGCGCGCAGTACGCTCTTGCCGGCCGCGGCGACCGCCAGTTCGTCTTCGCGAATGGCGCGCAGCAGGCGACCGAACGGGGCCCGCATCACCAACCAGAAGATCACGCAGCCAAGCCCCATGCCCGCCAGGCACAAGGCCACGACCTGCCCACTGCTTTCCAACGCCTTGCCGGCGAGGTCGGGCGGCGGGATGCCGGGCAGGCCATTGGCGCCACCGGTGCCCGCGGTCCAGTTGGTGAACACCGCGGTGGCCAGCAACTGGATGCCGAATGATGTCACAACGAAGTAGTCGCCGGATACCCGCAGCGCCGGCAGTGTGACGAGAATGTTCAAACCGATACAACCGATTGCCGCGATTGCCAGTGCCGGCAGGAACGACGTGATGTCGTTCATCAGGAAAAACGCGACGATGTAGGCACCGACGCCGAACACCGCGGCCTGGGAGACCGAGAAGATACCGGCAATGCCCACCAGCAGGTTGGTGGACAGACCCAGCAGGACATAGATCGACGCCAAGGCGACGTAGCTGAACCAGAAATCCATGAGAGCTCTTTATCTCACTGCATGTTCGACGCGTGCCGCCGGTTCGCCTGGCGCGATCATGCTCAGCGCGCCGCCGCGAACAGCCCGGTCGGGCGGAACAGCATGAAGATGACGAAAATGAAGAACGTGACGCCGATGCTCCATTCGCCGGGAATGAACAGCAGCGACATGTTCTGCAGTTCCGCGATAATGATTGCCAGCACGAAGGCGCCGGTGATGCTGCCGACGCCACCGGCGATCATGGCGATGGTGGCGGTCAGCAATGGGGTTACGCCATTGTATGGCTGCAGGCCGAAATCCAGCGGCACCAGAATGCCCGGCAGGCAGACAAGTGCCGATGCGATCGCCACGACATAGATATGCACGCGGCGCGGCTGCAACCGGGTGATTTCCGCCAGGAACGGATTGGATGCCACCGCGCGGATCTGCTTGCCCAGAATGGTGCCGTGGGAGAACCCCATCACTCCGGCGTAGGTGGCCAGGCTGATCAGCACCGTCAGGATCTGCGTCATCGTCAAGCGGACATTGCCGCCAAGGTGGAAGACCTCCGACCCCCAGGGCAAGTTAAATTGCAGGATATTGGCGGTAAATATTCCGGCCAGGATGTTCTGGATCACCGCCAGTGCGCCAAGTGAGGCGATCAGCACCACCAGGTGCGTCGCACGCCGTCGTTCCAGCCGAGCGTACAGTGCCACCTGGATCAGGGCGCCGAGGGCGGTGCATGCGAGGATGGCTGTGATGAACGCCACTGCCGGCGGAAACCCGTGGTCCAGCATGGACCATGCGACGTAACCGCCGGTTGTATAGACGCCGGCATGGGCGACGTGAAAGATTTTCGTCGTGGCGTAGACGAACGAGAAGCTGACGGCGACAATCCCCAGCGCGCAGCCGGTCACGATCCCATTGCAA
Source organism: Rhodopila sp. (assembly GCA_965200665.1). Taxonomy (GTDB): domain Bacteria; phylum Pseudomonadota; class Alphaproteobacteria; order Acetobacterales; family Acetobacteraceae; genus Rhodopila. The sequence goes on from OZ241370.1 coordinate 3,603,805, forward strand.
AGCAGCTGAAGAGCAAGCATCCGATTTAATCGCTGCTCATCTGCTTGATGGTGACGTCCTTGCCGTCTTTCATGACATTGATATCAAGCGGGACGGAGGCGGTGTTGCTCTTGAATTCCAGCGGGATCAGGCCCTGGAACTTGCCGATGGTGAACAGCATGTCGTGCATCGACTCACCGGTTACCGGCTTGTTCTCGGTCAGCAACCGGTCGGTCACCGCCAGGATGATCTGCATGGCATTGTAGTACTGGCGCGAGAAGAAGCCCATGTCGGCGCCGAACTTTGCCTTGAATGCCGCTGCCAGCTCAGGCGGCGCGTCGATCCGCACCTGGGTATGGACGAAGCCAGCTGACGCGGGGTCGGCGACCAGGCCCGGATCCGAGAAGAACGTCGTGCCGGCCACGGTGAAGCCGAGGCCTAGCTGCTTGTATTGCTGGGCCATTTGCAGAACGCCGGCGGTGATGGAAACCAGCATGACCTGGGGCTTGGCGTCCGCCAGCTTCAGCAGGGCAGGGCGGTAGTCGGTCTGGCCAAACTGCGTCGGCTCCTGCGAGAGGATGGTCCCGCCGGCCTCGGCAAAGTATTTCGCGAAATCATCCCGCCCGGCGATGCCCGCAGCATCGTTTTCGAACAGGATGGCGGCCTGCTTCTTGCCTTCGCCGACCAGGTACTTGGAGATGATTTTCACCTCGTCGCCGATCGTCGGCAGCGTGTTGATCAGATAAGGCGAGGCTGTGGCCAGTTTATCGGCCTGGGCGCCGGCATTGACCAGCAGGATCTTCTTGCGCGTCGCCAGCGGCGCCATGGCCAGGGAGGGACCGGAATACGCTGTGAAGATCATCGGCACGTGCTGCAGGTCAGCCAGCTTGTTGAAGCTGAGGATGGACTGGTCCGGCTTGGCCTGATTGTCCTCGAACAGGATCTCGACCTGGTTGCCGTGCACGCCGCCCGCTGCATTCGCTTTTTCCACCGCGAACTGGATGCCCCGCATCTGTTCGGTGCCGATCACCGCGCCGGGGCCGGTCAGCGGCAGGATAGCGCCGAAGCGGACCGTCTCGGCATGGGCGGACGAAATTGTCTGGGCAGACGTCATGACGGCGATGAACGCGAGGACCCCGGTGCGGAGCAGGTGGCGCATGGACATTTCCCTGGTTGTTGGGGCAGCCATATGCGGGCCGTGGTCCATGGTCAAGGCGATTAGTCAAGGAGCGGCGCGACGTGGACCGCCGCTGAACCTCCGCGTTTGAGGTATGGCAAACAGCCCTGTTTGAAATGCCCGAGCACCGAACCCCCCAGCAGCGATCGATCCGGGGCAGTGCCTCGTCAACCGGGCCGTGCGGTTGCGATTGGCAGCCGGCCCGATTAACGTTTGCCAGGTCGCACGACCGCCTGAAGGGAAACGTCTGGATCATGAGCAAGCATGTGGTGGCCACTGTCGGGGAAATTCCGCCGGGCCAGCGGAAGCTGGTGACCATCCGCGGCCGGCAGATCGCGGTGTTCAACCTGGACGGCGCATTCTTCGGCCTGTTCAACCGGTGCCCGCACCAGGGAGGCCCAATGTGCGAGGGCATCCTGACTGGCCTGATCGAATCCGACGAACCCGGTGAATACCGCTATTCGCGCAAGGGCGAGATCCTGCGCTGCCCATGGCACGGCTGGGAATTTGATGTGCGCACCGGCCAGAGCTTTTGCGATCCCTCAAAAATCAGCGTGCGTGACTACCCGGTGGAAGTGGTCGAGGGTAGTCGCGTCGTGCAGGGGCCCTATGTGGCTGAGACCATTCCGGTAACGATCGAGGAGCAATACGTGGTCGTCGACATGTGACCACGACGGATACCATTATGTAACATCTGTTCCGGCGGTCTTCAGACAGCGGACCTGTTCGACGCCTTTGGGTGTCAGCTCCAGATGCCAGTGGCACTGCAGGGCGCCAGCGGGCAGGCGAACGGGATCATGGATGTACCCAGCCTCCAGCGCATCGGCCACTGCCGTGCGCCAGTCATCCACGCCGGCTGCGCGGTCATCGACGGCAGTATCGGTGCTGATGGCGAGCTCCGCCAAGCCCGTATCGCTGTCAGGCGCTGTGATGCGCCGGCGGAAGATCAGCAGCAACAACGAAGCCAGTAACGGTGAGGAGTCGAGGTTAGCGTTCATCACGGCCACCAACGTGCCCCGGCATTATGCCCCGGTTCACTGCCACGCCCATTTCCAGGCTGCGGGCTATCCGCTGCGCTTTTTCCACCAGGTAGTCAGCCCCTTCGGGCGTGCACACCTGGCGCGCCGTCTGCTCGAACAACGTCAGCCAGCGAGCAAAATGCAATGGCTCCAGCGGTAACGGGAGATGGGCCGCAAGCGGCTGGCCGTGGTAGCGGCCGCTCAGCAGGCCCACGGACGACCAGAATGTCGTGATCTTCGCGATATGGGTCTCCCAGTCCTGCACGTGGTCGAACAGGTGCCCGATCACCGCGTCCTGGCGCGCCGTGGCGTAGAAGCTTCGAACCAGGTGCGCCAGCACAGCCTCGTTCAAACCTGTCGCTGCCTGGATCTGGCCGGCAATCGCGGTTCGGCGCTCGCTGGTTTCCGGAATTGGACCCGACGGCATGCTGGCAAGGGCAGTCACGGCGTGGCAACCAGGTCGGCATATTCAGGATGGCGCTTGATGAAAGCGTCGATGAATTCACACTCCGGCACGACACGCAGGCCGCTCGCGCGGACTTGCTGGAGAACGGCGGCTGCCAATGACGAGCCAACGCCACGTCCGGCCAGCGCCTTGGGCACTTCGGTATGTATCAGCGTCAGGCGGTCGCCCTGCCGCGCGTAGGTCACGTATGCCGTCGTGCCATCAACCACCATCTCGTAGCGGCGGCGGTCGGTATTGTCGGTCAGTTCAGTCATGGTTGTGCCCCAGTCCCGGTTTGATCGCTCCGGCCCAGCTTGTCCGTGCCTGCCGCCCAAACAATGGACCGGGCCTGTGCGGCGGCATGTAAGCGCTGCCGCGTCCGGTGGTGAGTTGGCCATGTTTGGTCAGGACATCAAGCCCGACCTGTCGGCGGGTCGCGTGCCGCATCGGCAGCTGCGCAGACGGGGAGCACTCTGCAATAAACCGACACTATTCCGTTGCGGGATCACCGGTGACCAAATGTGCATAGGGCAGGTAGCAGTTCGTGAAGCAACCGGTGACAGATGAGCCGACTTTAGTGCCCGTCTGGGAGAATTCGAGTCCCGGTACCACACTTTAAGGAGCCCAGTATGACGGAACACATTGTTGCAGTGTTCGAGACTCAGATGGCGGCTGAAGCCGCTGCCCAGGGCTTGCGGGACATCGGCATTCCCGCCTCTGCGATACGGCAATATGCCAGCGGCGGCGGCAATGGTGGGATCGGCGGGCACGTGACGCCAGTTGAGCAGACATCGACGCACGCGTCCGGCGGCGGTTTCTGGTCCTGGCTGTTCGGTGACGATACGACATCCGAAACGACACATTCCGCCTACAGCGGCGATGCCTATGATCGCAGGGCGTTAGCCGGCAATGTCGTCGTCAGCGTGTCGGTCGATGACGATGCGAAAATCCACCAGGCGATCACCGCGCTTGAGGCTCATCATCCGATCGATATCGACGAACGGTCGGATGAAAGCGAAGTGGGGACCGGGGCTTCCATGGCACCATCGACCGGTGCTTCGACCGTCGGGCGGGATTATTCGAGTGCAGAGGTCGCTCGCGCCGACATGAGCGGCACCGGACGGTCAGGTGCCGCAACTGCGGCGTCGGCCACACCATCCGGGCTGGCCACACCCGGATCAGTCACCGCTGGATCGGCCACCCCTGGATCGGTGACGCCTGGATCGGTCACCCCTGGATTGGCTACAGCCGATGGCCGGACCGAGCGTGACGTGGCGACGGGTGAACAGGTCGTGTCACTGTCGGAAGAACGCCTTGATGTCGGCACGAGGACGGTCGATCGCGGCGTGACGCGGGTGCGTCGTTACGTTGTAGAAAAGCCTGTCGAGGAGACGGTTACGCTACATGGCGAGCGCGTGACCGTGGAACGCCGCCGGCCTGTTGACTCGGCGGCGGCGCCGGGCGCGGGTGCGTTCGAAGAGCGTGTTGTCGAGGTGCACGAGACCGCAGAAGAACCTGTGGTGGCCAAGACCGCGCGCGTGGTCGAGGAAGTCGTGGTCGGCCGAGAGGCCACCGAACGGACCGAGACTGTGAGGGACACGGTGCGGCGGGAAGAGGTCGAGGTAACCGATAACACCGGCGTTAAGCGATAGGGCGTGTTTGGCTGGCTATAGTCAGCCGGCGCGCTTTGTTCCGGAGTGAAGCAATGTCAGCACCCTGCAGGATGGGGCTGACATTGCTCCGGGATCGTTCAAGCAGCCAGGGTGGCTCAGTCCGCCCTGGCTGTTCCGCCGCAATTTCCCACGGCAAGTGCGGCGCCTGATAGGCCTTGGGAGAACATTCATTGCGGGCTATGCTGCCGGTGCTTGCCCGGCCACAGCCAGGTTTTAGCCCTTGAAGAACCGCATGAACCAATCGAGCACCTGATCGGGGGCTTCCTCGTTCACATAGTGCCCGCTTGGCAATGCCTCACCCCGTACGTCCTCGGCGCGTTGCCGCCAGATCCCGACGGGGTCGGCGAAGCGTTTGCCGACGCTGCTGTTCGCCCCCCACAGCACCAGGATAGGCATCTTGAGCTTCCGCCCCAGGTCGGCGGTATCCAGCGTGCAATCAATCCCCGCTGCCGCGCGGTAGTCGGCGCATGAGCCGCGAATGGTCTTCTCATTGAAGCAACGAACGTATTCGTTCCAGATTTCCGGCGGGATATGGTTCAGGTTGGCTGTCAGCTTCAGCAGCTTCCTGCGCATGAACCAGTCGGGGTCGACGGCATTGAAGAACGTCTCCGCGAACCCGGCGGGCTGCGCCATGAACGGCCAGTGCCAGCCGCCGATTGCTGCCTCCTTGTCCATCGCCGCCCACATGTCCAGCGTCGGCACGATGTCGATGATCGCCGCCTTCATCACCTTGTCGCCGTGATCGAGGCACATCCGGTGCGTCGTCCGTCCGCCCCGGTCATGCCCGGCGACAAAGAACCGGTCAAATCCCAGCGTATGCATCACCTCGACCTGGTCCTGCGCCATCGCCCGGAAGGAATAGTTGGAACTATCCGGCTCCTCGGGTGGTGCAGAGCTGTCGCCGTAGCCGCGCAGGTCGGCAGCCACGACATGGAAATGCCTGGCCAACTCGGGCGCCACCTTGTGCCAGGCGACATGGGTCAGCGGATTGCCGTGCAACAGCAGCAACGGCGGCCCGCTGCCACCATGGCGCAGGCGGATGCGCGCGCCGCTGGTCTCAACGTCGGTCAGCGTGAAGCCGGGCATGATATCCATGAACTGTTCCTCTCAGCGTTGCGGCACGCTACCGCTGTCGCGCCCTGGTGGCCAGCGAACGCCGGCAACCGCTGCGGCCTGAGCTGGAGCTCAACCTGGGGTGCTGCCGGTAGACGTAGCCCGGAGCGTGCCTACATCTATGGGATGACGACGAATGCGCCGGTGATCCTTTGGTTTCGCGACGACCTGCGTTTGGCTGATCACGCGGCCTTGGACGCTGCGGTCGAGACCGGCCGGCCGGTTATCCCGGTTTTCATCCTGGACGATAGCGCGCCCGGCCGGTGGGCGCTGGGCGGAGCATCCCGATGGTGGCTGCACCACAGCCTTGTTGAATTATCGGCGGCACTGGAGCAGCGCGGCAGCCGGCTGAACCTGCGACGTGGCGACAGCGCGGCAACCATCGTGGAACTCGTTGAGGCGACCGGTGCCATCGACGTCTTCACCGGCGGTTCCGCCGACCCGTGGGCCCGTGACGTCGACAAGGCCGCAGCGGAGGCGACGACGGCGATCTTCCACCGGATGCGGACCACAACCCTGTTCCATCCGGACTCGATCCGGACCAGGACGGGTGGCGCCTACAGCGTCTATACCCCGTTCGCCAATGCCTGCCAGGCGCTTGGCGGGCCGAAGCCGCCGCACGGCACTCCGGAGCGCATCAGCGCGTCGACCATGCCACGATCCGATCGGTTGAAGGACTGGGCGCTGCTGCCGAGCCGTCCGGACTGGGCCGGGGGGCTACGTGATACCTGGACGCCCGGCGAGGCCGGCGCCATGCAACGTGCCCGAACCTTCCTGAGCCACGGCCTGTCCGGTTACGCCACGACGCGCAACCAGCCGGCAACCGAGGGCACATCGATGCTATCGCCGCATCTGCATTTCGGCGAGATCTCGCCGGTCCAGCTCTGGCATCTGACCCACCGTCAGCCGAACACGCCAGGTCGCCAAAGCTTCGTCCGCGAACTGCTCTGGCGGGAGTTCTGCGCCAACCTGCTGTGGCACAACCCCGAGCTGCCGAACAGTCCGCTGAGACCGGCGTTCGCGGCGATGCCCTGGCGTCATGACAAGGCGGGGCTGGCAGCCTGGCAGCAGGGCCGAACCGGCGTTCCGATCGTCGATGCGGGAATGCGCCAGTTGTGGCAGATCGGCTGGATGCACAACCGCGTCCGCATGATCGTCGCCAGCTTCCTGGTCAAGCACCTGTTGATCCAATGGCAGGATGGCGAAGCCTGGTTCTGGGATACGCTGGTCGACGCGGACCTCGCCAACAATTCGGCCAACTGGCAATGGGTTGCTGGCTGCGGGGCGGACGCCGCGCCGTATTTTCGCATCTTCAACCCTGTGCTGCAGAGCCGGAAGTTCGATCCGCCGGGCGACTATGTCCGCCGCTACGTGCCGGAGCTCGCTGGGCTGGAGGCTCGCCATATCCATGATCCGTGGGAAGCGCCGGCGGAAGTTCTCGACAAAGCCGGCATTGTCCTGGGCAAGACCTACCCTGAACCAGTGGTCAGCCTGGCCGGCGGCCGCGCCCGCGCGCTCGACGCCTATGCAAACATTCGCTCAGCTAAGTGATCAGCGGTCGCGCGGCGTTGTCTGGTTGTTGGCTTAAGCAAACTATCTACATGATCATACAATGACCGCGTCCGATATCCCTCAAGGTGCGAAAGTCCGCGTCGTCGGCGATGTCCATGGCGACGCCACCGCCTTCGCCTACGCCATTGCCACCGACCGGTTTATCGTTCAGCTCGGTGATTTGACCGATCATGGGCCGGACAGCGCCGGAACCCTGCGCATGATGTTCGAGCTGGTGGAAACCGGCCGTGGCCTGTTTTTGCTGGGTAATCACGACTTGAAGCTGGCGCGGGTCTTGTCCGGCGATCACGTGCGGATCGAGGCTGTGGTGCAGGCGACAATCGAGCAGATGGACGACACGCTCAAGGCCCGGACGTTGCGTCTGGTGGGGCAGGCGCCCGCGTGGGTGCGGCATGGGTCGGCTTTGTTCGTTCACGGCGGGTTCCATACCGCGATGCTGGAACAGGACCCACCCGACCACAGGCTGGGGCGGCCGCAAGGTCCGATGGCACGGGCGCTGTATGGGGAGCCGACGGGGCGGACCCAGGCGGACGGATACCCGGAGCGCAGCCTGCGCTGGGTCGACCGGATACCGCCCGGCCTGACCGTGTATTGCGGGCACGACCGTCGCAGCAGCAACGGTCGGCCTTACGTCCGGCACGGCGCATTGGGTGGAACGGCCGTGTTTCTTGATACCGGGGCCGGCAAGGGCGGCCACCTGTCCTGGATCGATTTGCCTGGAGCGTCTTCAGGCTGACCATTAACAGTCGGTGCGTATTGTTTACCCAAGCGGTTTTATCGCGCTGCCTTTCAGTTGAGGTAATGTTCAGCCCTTGAATGCGGGCATGACCTCGTTGGCAAATCGCTCGACCTGATGCAGCCACACGTCCAGCGGCGTGCCGAGCGGAAGGGTGACAGTGACGCGGGACAGGCCAGGGTAGGCTGTTTCGATCTTCTTCAGGCTCTCGATGATGTCGGCCGGGGTGCCGGTCAGGAAGCCACCGGCCTTTACCGCGTCCTCGACGCGCGGCAATTTGGTGTTCACCGCCAGCTTGGGATCACGCATGGCGGCGATTTGCTCGTCTGTAAGGGCTTTGACCAGGCGCAGTTCGCCGAACATCTTCATGTTCTCCTCGTAGTACTTGCCGGCCTGCTTGATGCCCTGTTCGATGCTGTCGGCGATGTAGAACTGGAAGCCGATCGCCAGGCGTTCGCCCAATTCGACATGCTTGCCGATGCGGGCGTGGGCGGCCTGGAAGTCGACCATGACCTTGTGGACGATGCCGCCCTCGGCCGACCCGCCGCCGATGACTCCCTGGATCCCGTGCCTGGCCATGAAGTCGAGTGCACGCTGGGAACCACCCTGGATCGGCTGCCAGCATTCCACCGGCAGGCGGGCGGGGCGAGGGACGAGGGTCAGTTCCTTCAGGGTGTAGCCCCGGTATGGGACCTCGGGCGGCAGCGTGTAGTGCTTGCCCCGGTGTGAGAACGATTCGTTGTTGAACGCCTTGAAGATGATGTCGACCTGTTCCTCGAACAGTTCGCGATTGGCTTCCTGGTTCAGCAGCGGGGCGCCGAAGGTCTCAACCTCGCGTGTGTGGTAGCCGCGGCCGACGCCGAGGATAATCCTGCCGTTGGAAAGGATATCGGCCATGGCGTAATCCTCCGCGAGGCGCAGGGGGTGCCACATCGGGGTGATGTTGAAGCCGCAGCCGAGCTTGAGGTTCTTGGTGAGGTGGGTGAGATGGAGCGCCATCATCAGGACGTTAGGGATGCACTCGGTGCCTTCGGGCTGGAAGTGGTGTTCGGCCATCCAGAAGGCGTTGTAGCCAAGGCGATCAAGGGCCTGGGCGGTGACTTCGGCCTTGTGCAGCGCGGTGGCGAGCTTGTCGTTGGGGTAGCGACGATCATTCACCGGTGTGCCGGCATAGCCGATGTTTTCCAGGTCGATGTGGCCGGCATAGGTGCTGTCGAACTGCCTGATCATTGGGGTTTGCCTCCGTTTATGGCGGCAGGCTAACGCTGATCGGGGCAGCGGACCAAAAATGGGCGTTTACTGGAGTCAGTGATTACGGGTGTCAGATTTTTGGTGTCAGCGTCCGGTGGGCAATTCCGGGCTGATCATGCTGTCCTGGTTGTCGCCAAGCTTGTAGTGGATGCTGACATAGGCACCGCGACCACCGAAATCCTTGATGTGCCGGCGATCGGGATGAAAGCGGAACCAGAACGGAACGGTGGTTTCGGGGTGATAGTGGGTGACGCAGGACAGGCGGCTGGTCTCGGCGGGCAGGCTACGGTCGTGACTGCGATGTACCAGATCCGCGGTCCAGAAGAAGACGTCGCCTTTCCTGGCCAGGAAGCGCTGGTATTCCATGCCGGCCTGCTGGCAGGCGGCGTGCAGGTCGTCGTTGTAGACGGTCTGGTCATCAACGCCGAACGTCATGCGCTTGCTGCCGTCCTTGAACAGGTAGTGTGGAAGGCGGTGGCTGCGGTCGTAGAAAGCAAGCTCGCCGCTGCCTTCCCGCACGTCCTCCAGCGCGATCCAGGTGGCCACGAGCAGCATCGGATCCTCGACCGTGACCACTGAGGTGTCTTGATGAACGCGGTGGCCGTTGCTGCGCTGGAACAGCAATTGCTGATTGGCAACGGGCCGGGAGCCGAAGACCAGCGACAGGAAGCGGCTGATGCGCGGGTGGAAGCACACCTCCCGCGCGGAAGGCAGGTTGACGTAGAGATCGAACAGACTCTCGAACCGATCCGGGGTTTTGCCGGACAGTTTCAGGTTCGAGTTGTTGTTGCGATGGTCGGTGGTGACGAATTTCCCGGGATGATCGTGATGGCCGCGGATATCGGCGGCGAATTTGCCGACCAGTTCCGGGGGGATGGCGGCGGGCCAGATCAGCCAGCCGTGGTCGATGAAATGGGCCAGGTCGGCACGTTCCTGATCATCGATCTCATTGGCCTGGTAGAGGCCCTCGACCCGTTGCATGGCGTAGGGTGAGTCGGTCCACAGGACCTTCATGTTCAAGCCGTCGCCTGACTGTGCCCACATTTGGCAATCCGTCTGCGTTATGCCCTGCGGTGCTTAGAGAGCGGATGCAGGCTTTTCAAGCATTATGGGCCGTGGCGGATGCCGGGTGACGCGCCATGATTGCGATCCCGTCCTTGACCCACAATAAGCGGGCCGCATCAAACTTGGCAACGTCGCCGCACAGGCTCAGGATGTCCGGCATGGCCACGCGCGGGTGACAGGGCATGGCATGATTGACCCATCGATGCCCGAGAAGGAGGATTCGGAACCATGACGATCAACATCAGAGCCGTGCAACCTGGCTTCGTCGGCGAAGTCACGGGGATCGATATTTGCCAGCCGCTCGACGTGGACGCGGTGGCGGTGGTCGAGCGTGGGATGGATGATTACGCCGTCCTGACGTTCCCGAACCAGCCGTTGACCGACGACCAGCAGGTTGTTTTCAGCAGCAACTTTGGCGGACTGGAGATCCCGCTGGCCGCGCAGATGGCAAAGCCGGAGATGCGCCGCTTTGACAAGCTGGAGCTTGGCGATATCTCCAACTTTGCCGGCAAGGATGCGGACAAGCTGCGCGCGCGCGATGACAGCCGCCGCATGTATGCGCTGGCCAATCGGCTGTGGCACTCCGATGCGTCGTTTCGTGCTGTAGGGGCCGGTTACACGCTGCTGCACGCCCGCATTGTGCCGTCCAAGGGTGGCAACACCGAATTCGCCGACATGCGGGCGGCATATGATGCGCTGGACGCGGCGACGAAGGCTGAGGTCGAGGACATGATCACCGAGCACTCGATCGTCTTTTCGCGCGAGCAGATCGGATTTGCCGTGCAGGGTGACGGCAACCCGGACAATCTTCGGCCCGTTCAGCACCGGCTTGTCGTGACCCATCCGGTGACCGGGCGGAAATCGCTGTATCTGTCGTCCCACATAGGCGGAATCGTGGGCTGGCCGGTGCCGGAGGCGCGCGCGTTCATCCGTGACCTGACCGAACATGCGACGCAGCGCCGGTTTGTTTATTCGCATCCCTGGCAGGTGAATGACCTGGTGATGTGGGACAACCGCACTGTGATGCATCGTGCCACCCGCTTCGACGACCTGAGGCAAAAGCGGGATCTGCGCCGGACCTCGATCAAGGGTGTCGGGCTTGAGGTTGCGCGTGCGGCTTCCATGCAGGCGGCCGAATAGAGCGCAGTCGGCCGGATAAGCCCTGGCGGGCGTGCACGGTTGCCTTACACGGCGGTTCGTGCAGTCGTTACCGCGGTAAGCATAAATCAACGGGGGGATGTCATGCGGCGGCGGAGTGTGTTGACGGCGGCGGTGGGCGGCGGATTTGTGGCGGCGGCACCTTTTGTCGTCAGGCGCGCGGTGGGCGGCGTTACGGACACCGAGATCCGCATTGGCAGCACCGCGGCCTATAGTGGCCCGGCGTCGGCCTATGGCGCCATCGGGCGGGCGCATACCGCGACCTGGCAATGGTTCAACGACCAGGGCGGGGTCAATGGTCGCAAGGTGAAGTTCCTGTCCTACGACGACTCCTACTCGCCGCCCAAAGCGATCGAGCAGGTGCGGCGGCTGGTAGAGCAGGATGAGGTTGCCTGTCTGTGCAACACCTTGGGCACAGCGGCAAACAGTGCGTTCCTGAAGTATGTGAACCAGAAGAAAGTGCCGGACCTGTTCGTGGGCAGCGGCGCGGACAAGTTCCAAAATCCCGAGGCCTGGCCTTGGACGATCGGCTGGCAACCGAGCTATCGGGTGGAAGCGGAGATCTTTGCGAAGTACACGCTGAAGGAGAAGCCGGACGGCAAGATCGGGATCCTGTATCAAAACGACGATTTCGGTAAGGACTACGTCGTCGGCTTCAAGGATGTCCTGGGCGAGCGGTTCGACAAGTTGGTCACGCCGGTGTCGTTCGAAGTATCAGATGCAACGATCGACAGTCAGATGATCACCTTGCATCAGGCCAATCCGGACAGCGTGCTGATCGCGGCGACGCCGAAATTCGCTGCCCAGGCGATCCGCAAGATGGCTGACATGAAGTGGGCTCCGCTGCGGTTGCTGACCAACGTCTCAAGCTCCGTTGGGGCGGTGATCGAGCCGGCGGGTGCCGACAAGGCCGTCGGTGTCGTCAGCAACCAATACTACAAGGATCCTACCGACACAAAGTGGAAGGACGACCCCGGCATCGTGTTGTGGCGCGAGGTGATGAACAAATACGTGCCGGGCGCCGATCTCAACGATGCGTTCTATGTCTACGGCTTCGGCGCGGTTATGACGATGATCCCGGTGCTGAAGCAGTGCGGCAACCACTTTTCCCGCGCGAACCTGATGAAGCAGGCGACGAACCTGAAGAATGTGGAGGTGCCGTCGCTGCTTCCTGGCATCCGGGTGAACACAAGCCCGACCAACTATCACACGATCAGTCAGATCCAGATGATGCGCTGGAGCGGCAAGAGCTGGGACCTGTTTGGCGACGTGCTGGCGGCTGGCGGGTAGATCCGGTGGCGGGGTTTAAGCCCGCCGCCGCGTCTTCCTCCGGGTTTCCACCGCCGGCAGCAAGGGCGCGAGGAAGCGGCCGGTGTGGCTTTCCGGATTGGCGACGATATCCTCCGGGGTGCCAACGGCGACAATGCGTCCGCCGCCGTCGCCGCCCTCGGGGCCCAGGTCCAGGATCCAATCGGCGGTCTTGATGACTTCCAGGTTGTGTTCGATCACCACGACGGTGTTGCCGTGGTCGACCAGGGTATGGAGAACTTCCAGCAGCTTGCGAACGTCCTCGAAATGCAGCCCGGTCGTCGGTTCATCGAGAATATACAGCGTGCGGCCGGTGGCTCGGCGGGCCAGCTCCTTGGACAGCTTGATGCGCTGGGCCTCACCGCCTGACAGGGTGGTGGCCTGTTGTCCGAGGGCAATGTAGCCGAGGCCGACCTGCTGGAGGATTTTCAGGCGGTCGTGAATGCGGGGCTGGGCACTGAAGTAGGGCACCGCTTCGTCGACGGTCATCGCGAGGACCTCGGCGATGGACTTGTCCCGGAACTTTATTTCCAGCGTCTCACGATTGTAGCGCTTGCCCTTGCAGGTGTCGCAGGTGACGTAGACGTCCGGAAGGAAATGCATCTCGATCTTCAGCAGGCCGTCGCCCTGGCAGGCTTCGCAGCGGCCGCCCTTGACGTTGAAGCTGAAGCGGCCGGGCTTGTAGCCGCGGGCACGGGCTTCCGGCAGTTCGGCGAACCAGTCGCGAATGGGGGCGAACAGATCGGTGTAGGTGGCCGGGTTCGACCGCGGGGTGCGGCCGATCGGTGACTGGTCGATGTCGATGATCTTGTCGACGTTATCCAGCCCCTCGATGCGATCATGCGCGGTGGGAACGGTGCCGGCGCCCATCAGGCGGCGGGCAGCCGCCTTGTAGAGCGTATCGATCACCAAGGTGGATTTGCCGCCGCCGGAGACGCCGGTGACGCAGGTGAAGGTGCCGAGCGGAAAGATTGCCGACAAGTTCTTCAGGTTGTTGCCCCGGGCGCCAACGACCTTCAGCGCCCGGTCCTTCTGCACGGGGCGGCGCATGGGCGGGATCGGGATCATGCGGCGGCCGGACAGGTAGTCGCCGGTCAGCGATTTGGGATTGGCCGCGACCTCTTTCGGGGTGCCTTCGGCAATGACGTGGCCGCCATTGATCCCGGCGGCGGGGCCCATGTCGATCAGGTGGTCGGCCGCGCGGATTGCGTCCTCATCATGTTCCACCACAAGCACGGTATTGCCGATGTCACGCAGGCGGCGGAGTGTGCCGAGCAGACGCTCGTTGTCGCGTTGGTGGAGCCCGATGGAAGGTTCGTCCAGCACATAAAGGACGCCGGTTAGTCCGGAGCCGATTTGACTGGCGAGGCGGATGCGCTGTGATTCACCGCCGGACAGGGTGGCGGAACCTCGGGCAAGGGTCAGGTAGTCGAGGCCGACATCGACCAGGAAGCGCAGGCGGTCGACGATCTCACGCAGGATGCGGCCGGCGATTTCCTGGCGCTGCGGGGTCAGTTGCGGCAGTACTTCAGCAAACCAACCGAGCGCGGATCGAATTGAAAAGTCTGAGGCTTCAGCGATGTTTTTTCCGGCGACGCGAACCGACAGGGCTTCCGGTTTCAGGCGGGCGCCATTGCAGACGACGCAGGGCTTTTCGGCCTGGTAGCGGGCCATTTCCTCGCGCACCCAGACGCTGTCGGTTTCCTGCCCGCGGCGCTGGAGGTTTTTCAATACACCCTCGAACGGCTTCGTTACGGTGTAGCTGCGGACACCATCCTTGTAGGTGAAGGGGATGGGCTCGTCGGTGCCATGCAGGATGGCGTCCCGCACAGAGGCGGGCAGGTCGTTCCACGGTGTCTTTGTCGTTACGCCGAAGTGTCGGGCGAGGCTTTGGAGAGTCTGGTCGTAGTAGGGCGACTGCGCGCCGGTCCACGGCACGATCGCACCCTCGGCGAGGCCGGCGCGATCATCGGGGACGACAAGTTCGGGATCGAAGAAGTTTTCCACCCCAAGGCCGTCGCAGACCGGGCATGCGCCGTGCGGAGAGTTGAAGCTGAACAGCCGGGGCTCGATCTCCTCGATCGTGAAGCCGCTGACCGGGCAGGCGAAGCGCGAGGAAAAAACGGTTCGGTCGCTGCCGTCGGCATTTTCGGCATAGACGACGCCATCGGACATGGCGAGTGCGGTTTCGAAGCTGTCGGCCAGGCGCGACGAAATACCCTCGCGTACGACGAGGCGGTCGACCACGGCCTCGATTTCGTGCTTGATCTTGCGGTTCAGCGCGGGGACATCGGCGATTTCATAAAGGGTGCCATCGACCTTGACGCGGGTGAAGCCGCGCCGCTGCAGTTCGGCAAGCTCCTTGCGGTATTCGCCCTTGCGGTCGCGGACGACGGGGGCGAGCAGCAGCAGGCGGGTGCCTTCCGGCATGGCCATGACGCGATCGACCATCTGGGACACCGTCTGGGCTTCGATCGGCAGGCCGGTCGCGGGCGAGTACGGGACCCCGACCCTGGCCCAGAGCAGGCGCATGTAGTCGTGGATTTCCGTCACCGTGCCCACGGTGGAGCGGGGATTTTTCGAAGTGGTTTTCTGCTCGATGGAGATCGCCGGTGACAGGCCTTCAATGCTGTCGACATCGGGCTTGCCCATCAGTTCAAGGAATTGGCGGGCGTAGGCAGACAGGGATTCGACGTAGCGGCGCTGGCCCTCGGCATAGATGGTATCGAAGGCGAGCGAGGATTTGCCGGAGCCGGACAGGCCCGTGATGACCGTCAGCGAGTCGCGGGGGATGACGACTTCGACGTCCTTGAGATTGTGCTCGCGCGCGCCGCGCACGTGGATGTTGCCCGCTTTGGGATGGACCATGGAGTCCTGTTGTCCTGTGTTCTTCTGATGTTCCCAGGTTTGCCAGAAACCCGGCCGGGTTGGAAGCTGTTTAACCCATGTGGGCCGTGCGTACGGGATCGGCTAGGCTTCGGACCGCTAAGTCTCGACGAAAACGTGGGGCTGCGGCGACTGCCGGATGTGCAGCAAAATTGTAACGCAGGCCGCGACGCAGCAGGGGCGCGATCACGGACACGAGCCGCGCGCGATGGCCGCTTGGGCGCGATCGCGTGGGAGAATGGCCCACGCGACGCTCAGGCTCAGATGGTCAGCCGTTGGGCCGATGCGTCCGGAGGAACTTGCGCACGCGGTTGATCGTCCTGGCCTTCAGTTCCGGCGGTTCGCGCCAGGGGAAGACAGTTATCGCGGCATTGGGACACAGCGAGGCGACTTCGACCGAGGATACCAGCGGATGTGCGGGTACATCGTCCGGCAGGACCAGGATCGGTGTCTGGCAGGACCGGGCGAAATCCTTGGAGACGCTGTAAACGAATTCCGGCCTGACCCGGTAGAGGTCATGAAGGAAGCGGTTGACCTGATCCATGTTGAGGTCGGGCCGGCGCGCCAGCAATTCCGGCGCCCAGATGTCGCGGCCGGAATTGTACATGTAGTCCGGGTGGTCGGGGTGGTGGCCGACTGTTTGAACCAGGACGCCACCCACGATGCGCTCCGGCGCTCGCTCCATCAGCTTCATGGCGAAGCAGCCGCCAATGCAGTAGCCCATGAACAGGAACTGTTTGATTCCGAGGTGGTCCATCAGCCCGAGCTGGTCATCGGCGAAGGCGCCCCAGGGGTCTGAGGCGGGAATCGGGCCACTGGATTCGCCGCCGTTGGCGTTGCGTTGATCCATCGTGATGCAGCGGAACTCGTCCTTGAAGATCTCCATTGCGTTGAACACCGCGGTCGGCCAGTTGCTCATGCGCGAGTTCAGGCCGCCGCCGGGGGTCAGGAGCAGTGGAAAGCCACTTCCGGCTTCCTCGTAATGAATGCGGACATTATTTTTCTCGTAAAATGGCATCGCTCTCTCCCGGCGGCACAATGGCGGACCCGTCGGTCAAGTTTCGTGCAGGCCGGCGGCTTCGTAAAGGCTTCGGCCGCCGGTTGTCAGGGTTGCGAGCGGTGGGTTGTTATCGTGCAGGCGTGGCCGGGCCCCAGCCGGCAAGCGCCTGGGCAAGGTCGGCGATGAGGTCATCGGCGTGCTCGATGCCGATGCTGAGGCGGATCAGGCCGTCGGTGACACCCAGACGGCTGCGTGTCTCGGCGGGAACGCCGGAGTGGGTGGTGGAGGCAGGGTGGCTAGCCAGGGACTCGGTGCCACCGAGGCTAACGGCAAGCTTGAAGATGCGGAGCGCGTTGAGCGTTTTGAACGCCTCGGACTGGCCGCCGCGGATTTCGATGCTGAAGGTGGATCCGGGGCCGGTGCACTGGATGCCGTAGACGCGGTGGGCAGGACTGCCGGGGGTGGCGAGGCCCAGGGCGTGGACAGTTTGGACGGCTGGGTGGTCGGCGAGGAAACCGGCCACGGCTTCTGCGTTGCGGGCGGCGGCGTGCATGCGCAGGGTGAGGGTTTCGAGCGAGCGGCCGAGCATCCAGCAGGAGTGGGGGTCGAGTTGGGTGCCGATGGCGCTGCGCAGCAGGCGGATCGGGCGCAGGGTCGTCCGGTTGCCCAGCACGGCGCCGGCAATGAGGTCGCTGTGGCCGCCGACATATTTGGTCAGCGAGTAGATCACCAGGTCGACACCGTGTTTCAGCGGGCTTTGGAAGACCGGGCCCAGCATGGTGTTGTCGCAGACGATGACCGGGCGGTGGTTCTGGGCCTTTTCGATGCGATCGGCGGCGGCGCAGACAAGGGCGAGATCAACCAGGCTGTTGAGTGGATTGGAGGGGGTTTCGACCATGATGATGCTGACGCGGCCCTTCTGCATGGCCTGGTCCGCCGCCATGGCGATGGCTTCGGCGTTGGTGCCGTCGGAGAAGCTGATCGCCTGCATGCCGAACTCGGTCAGGGTCTTGGCGAGTAGGGTCTCGGTGCCGCCATAGAGCGGCTGGCTGTGCAGGATGGCATCGCCCGGGCGGCCGAAGGTGAGCAGGGTGGTGGCGATGGCGGCCATGCCGGAGCTGAACAGTATGGCGGCCTCTGCCCCTTCATAGATGGCGAGGCGATCCTCGACGATCTCGCTGTTCGGGTGGTTGAAGCGGGAATAGACCAGGCCGGCGCCGCCATCGGGTGCGGGTTTACGACCGGCAACGACGTCGAAATAGTCCTTGCCCTCTTCGGCGGAGCGGAAGACGAAGGTGGAAGTCAGGAAGACCGGCGGTTTGGCGGAGCCTTCCGAGAGGGCGGGGTCGTAGCCGTAGGTCAGCATCAGGGTCTGCGGGTGCAGCCGGTGGTTTCCCAGGGCAGTCTCGTGGCTGTGGTCCTTGGCCATCTTTCGGGTTCCCTGTGACTGGGCGGACGGAATGGCGCTGACCTGAACGGTGTTATTCGGATTCGCGGGCCCAGGCGCCGGGAATGCGGATGTTGCTCACCCTCGCACGCTTGAATCAACGAAAACCGGCCCTGAGCCTATCGCTGGACCGCGAGGCCGCACCCGGGTGGCGGGTTGGCGTGGCGCCGGGCGGAAAACCTGACACGGCGACGGCGGGCGCGACGGTGACCTGACGGGTGCCGTTCGGCGGTTACTTGCTGGATCTGCGGCGAACGACGATGCCCAGCCCGGCCGCGTGGTTCCGGTCAACATCATCGCCGGTGGTTCCGGAATTGGCGTCGAAGACAATTTCGGCGTGACCCGACTATCGAGCGCTCCGGCCAGGCCCAATACGTCGGTCCATTGCCCGGTCATCGAGAACGGGCCGGTGTCGGCTAAAAGCGAACGGCGACGAGGATGAGCTGAAGGCGTATGACGGCAACGGATCCAGGGCCCGGCGTCTCGGTGGTGTTTTTCCGACGTGGGCCGGGCCTGCGGCGCTTGCCGCGGATGGCGACGGTCTGGCCGCACCAGCGCGTCGGAGGATCGAGGCGCGCTGGATTTGTATGTTCTTGTTTTGTGCGCGATCCCGCTGTAGGCTGTGCGCATGTTCGACCCAGCCCCCGAACCTGTTGCCGACACCGAGCTGGAAGCCGTGCTGATGGCCGCGCTGCGATCGTCCGGTGGACAGATCAGCCGGCCGACGGAATGCTTCATGGCGACCGTGGCGGCCCGCCATCTGGTGGATCAGTTGGCGCTGGCGGGATTGCGTGTTGTACGGTTTCCTGAGCGGCGAATGACATAGGAGCGGGTGGATGCAGGCGGATGCAGTCGTCATCACCGGCGGTATTGTTCTCGTCCATGGCGAGGCAGGTGCCCGGCCGGCGGACCTCGTGCTGGAGGGCGACAGGATTGCCGGCATCGTCACGCCGGGCAGCGTCCAAACGGGCCGGGTGGTGGAAGCGGCCGGGCGGCTGATCATCCCTGGTCTGGTCAATGCCCACACGCACGGACACGGCGGGCTGGCGAAAGGGATTGGCGACCGGTGGTCGCTGGAGCTGCTGCTGAATGCCGGACCATGGATCAATGGCGCGCGGACCAACGAGGACCGGTATCTGTCGACTGTCTTGACGGCGGTGGAGATGGTGCGGAAGGGCTGCACGGCCTGCTATGACCTGACGGCGATGCTGCCGGTGCCTGATGTCGAGGCGCTGCACGTGGTGGGGCAGGCGTATGCGGATGTGGGCATGCGGGCAGTGGTGTCGCCCATGATCGCGGATCGCAGCTTCTACCAGGCGATTCCCGGGCTGTTGGATGCGTTCCCGTCGCAGCTGCGCCCGTTGGCCGAGGCGCTGCGGACGGCGGACCGGGACGCTGTACTGGCGCCGATCCGCCAGGCGGCGGGGACCTGGCCGTTCGCGGTGGACCAGATCCGGCTGGGCATTGCACCGACGATCCCGCTGCATTGTTCAGATGAATTCCTGCGTGGGTGTCGCGACCTGGCAGTTGAATTTGGGCTGCCGGTGCAGACACATCTGGCGGAATCCGCGGTGCAGCGCGAGGCGGCGCAGCGGCAATATGGCATGACCCTGACGGCGCATCTGGCGCGGGCCGGGTTACTGGGGCCGCGGTTCAGCGGGGCGCATGCAATCTGGATCGATGATGCGGAAATCGAACTGCTTGCACGCTCCGGCGGCACGCTGGCGCACAACCCGGGTTCGAATTTGCGTTTGGGAAACGGCATTGCCGATATGCGGCGGGCGGTCGCCGGCGGGGTGACGGTGGGCGTCGGGACTGACGGGTCCTCGTCAGCCGACAACCAGAATATGTTCGAGGCGATGCGGCTGACGGCCTTCGTATCGCGGGTGTTCGACAGGGCGCCGGAGGACTGGATCGGAGCGGCCGAGGCTTTGCGGCTGGCGACCGAGGGGAGTGCGGCGGTGCTGGGGATGGCGGACCTGATCGGCCGCATCGCCCCTGGTTTCAAGGCGGACCTGACGTTCCTGGATCTCGATCACGTCAATCTGGTGCCGCTGAACAATGCGGTAAACCAGTTGGTGAATACCGAGGATGGGGCGGCGGTGCGCGATGTCATGATCGGCGGGCGGTTCGTGCTGCGGGATGGTGCGCTGGTGGGGCTGGACTGGCCTGCGCTTGCCGCGCGGGCTCGGGCGGCGGCGGCCAGGCTGGCGGAGGCGAATGCCGGCGCGAAGGCGACGGCGGAGCGGCTGGCGCCGGTGGTGGGGCATTTTTGCGTCGGGCTGGGGCGTTGCGCGCATGGCCTGCCGCGCAAGCTGGCGTGTGATTATTAAGGGAATTTTTACGGTTGTGGCCGCTAGATGCAGTTTGGGCTAGGTTGGACAATTCGGAACAGGGACTCGGGTAATGGCAGGTTCGGTGAACAAGGTGATCCTGGTGGGCAATCTGGGGAAGGACCCGGAAGTGCGGAACACCCAGGATGGCAGCAAGATCGTCAATCTGACCTTGGCGACGAGTGAAACCTGGAACGATCGCGCCTCCGGCGAGCGGAAGGAAAAGACCGAGTGGCACCGGGTGGTGGTGTTCAACGACCGGGTTGCCGACGTGGCTGAACGCTTCCTGAAGAAGGGCGCCAAGATCTACGTCGAGGGATCGTTGCAGACTCGGAAGTGGACCGATCAGCAGGGCCAGGAGCGCTACACGACCGAGGTCGTGATCGGGCGCTTCAACGGGCAGTTGACGATGCTGGACACGCGGTCGGGCGGCGCCGGCGAGGGCGGGGGCTATGGGTCGGAGCCGATGTCGGGTGGCGGCGGCGGCGGCGGTGGATATGCGCCCCGGGAACGCGCGCCGGCGGCGGCTCGGCCGTCAGCGGGCGGAGGGCGGTCGGGTAGTCCGTCCTGGGATGCGCCGAAGGGCGGTGATCTGGACGACGAAATCCCCTTCTAGGGTGCGACAGCCTGAGATTGGAAGCCTGAGGCTTAAAATTGCTGTCCGAATCAGAGGCTTGCAAATCATGATTGGGTCAACCTGACCCTTATCATGGTCTGAAGCAGGCCGGCTGCTGCTCGTCTGCCTGCTTCATGCCGCTGCGGTGGCGGCGGTGTTGTCGTACGCGCGGATCCGCGCTTGCATAGTCGCTGCGGATACCTATCTACCATCCGTGCAGATGGCAAGGGGATGGTGTAGAATGGCGGGCACGGTTCACGAGTTGCGGCCCAAGGCAGCAGCCGACAGCGAGAAAATCACGATCAATCTGGGCTATGTCGACCTCGGCCATGTGGACCTGCTGGTGCGTGAGGGGTTCTACTCCAACCGAACCGATTTTATCCGCACGGCGATCCGGAACCAGCTTGAGCGGCACGCGGACGCGGTCCGGCAGTCGGTGGCGCGGAACACCCCGGACCTCGGGCTGCGGCACTACAGTCGCGCTGACCTGGAGTCCGCGCGGGACCGGGGCGAACCACTGCATATCAATGTGCTGGGCCTGGTGCGGATTGCCAACGATGTAACACCCGAACTGGCGCGTGCGGCGGTTGCCTCAATTTCGGTCCTGGGGGCGCTGCAGGCGCGTGCGGACGTGCGGACCGCACTGGCTGACCGCATGAGCTGACCGCTGGTTGGCGCCGCGGTGAAGCACCCGAAGCGTTAAAAAAGCCAACTTTGCCGAGACTTATTGGATGCCGACGGAAGCCGATCCCGGTTCCGAATGGGGGATGCTTGATGAGGTCCCCGCTGTGAAAGGCCCAAATTATGATCAACATTCCGAAGCTGGACTTGCTTGATGCTGCATCGCTTATCGGTGCCGGGCGGCTCAGGGAGGCAGCGGTCGCCCTGCAACGCAGGCTGCAGGGCGGCCAGCATGTGCCACATATGACGCCGTCGCCGGCAGGCGAAATGACGCCGGGGCTGCCGAAGGGCCCGCGTGACTGGCGCGATCTGCTCGAACCAAATGGAATTCGGCTGCCGGGTGGCAGACCAGGCGGTTCGTCCGCTGGCGCGCCGCAGCCGGTGCCGGAGGGCGCGCAGTTTCTGGCCGCCAGCTTCAGCAGCGAGGCCGGCAGTCGGCCGTACAAGCTATACGTCCCCAGCGGCTACCAGCCCGGCCGGCCCCGGCCCCTGGTCGTGATGTTGCACGGCTGCACCCAATCACCGGATGATTTCGCCGCCGGCACGCGTATGAACGCGGTTGCGGAGGAGCACACGTGCCTGGTCGTCTATCCCGGTCAGACGGCCTCGGCGAACATGCAGCGGTGCTGGAACTGGTTCAGCGAAGGCGACCAGCAGCGGGACCGGGGTGAACCGGCGCTGATCGCCGGGATCACCCGAAAAATCATGCGCGACTACGAGGTGGACCCGCGGCAGGTCTACGTTGCCGGATTGTCGGCCGGGGGAGCCGCGGCAGCCATCATGGGCCGTACCTACCCCGATCTATATGCCGCAATCGGTGTGCATTCGGGGCTCGCCTGCGGCGCGGCTCGCGACATGGCCTCGGCAATGGCGGCAATGCATGGCAGCGCGCACCTGCCGGCCAGGGAGGCGCGTTCCGACCCGCAGCGACGTGTTGTTCCGGCCTATCGTGTTCCATGGAGACCGGGACGCCACGGTCAACCCAAGGAACGCCGAAGCCGTGGTCGATCAGTTCACCGGAACGGCGGCGCTTTCGCGCCGGACGGAGGCTGGCAGGGTCCCCGGCGGCCACAGTTTCAGCCGCACGGTGCATGCCGCCGCGGATGGGCGCTGTATGATCGAGCAATGGGCGGTGCATGGCGCCGGTCACGCCTGGTTTGGCGGCAGTTCGGCTGGGTCATACACCGATCCGCACGGACCCGACGCCAGCCGCGCAATGATGCGCTTCTTTCTGGAACATCCGCATGAGGCGCCTGCCTGATTACCATCGGGCCTGATACCGCCGGGCCTATTACCATCGGGCCTGTTACCATCGGGCCTGACACCATGGGCCGGTATCATCGGGCTAATTGGGCGGTTGGTTCGGTGATGCGGAACTGCGGCTCGATCGGTTGGCGGGTCAGGGTCAGGGTGCATATCGCACCCAGCAGCGCCAGTGCTCCGGCCACTGCGAACGTCGCGTTGAAGCTGCCGGTGATCGCCAGCACATAGCCGGTGACGATTGGCCCCAGGATGCCAAAACAGTTTCCCCCGAGCACGGTGATGCTGGTGACCTTGCCGATGTCAGCGGGGTTTCGCACCAGATCGGTGACCAGCGCGAAGTTCAGGGCGCTGGCTGTCCAGCCCATCGAGGCAGCCACGGACAGTACAATCACGATGGACCACAGGCTGTTGAGATAAGGCACCGCCAGCATGAGGGCAGGACCCATCAGCATCAGCGCGATCATCGAGCGGCGGCGCCCGGAGTGAACGCCGGCGCTGGTCAGCCACCAGTCGCCGATGCGGCCGAGAATGATGCTGGCAATGGTTGCCACGCCGAACGGCACTGCCGAGACAAAGCCGGCGTTCATCAGGCTCAGGCCTTTTGCCTGCTGCAGGTAGCTTGGCAGCCAGGTCAGCAGCATGTAGCCGCCGTAGACCATGCAGCCCTGGGTCAGAAACAGGCCCCACACCGGGCGCAGGGTCAGCAGCCGCCCCAACGCCGAGGCGCCCTGGGGTGCCTGTGTGCGCACGACTTCGCCGTCGCGTTGCGAAAGTATGGTGGTGCGTTCGGCGTCGGTCAGCCAGCCAACCCGTTCGGGCTGGTCGAAGATCGCCCACCATGCCGCCAGCCACAGGAAACCAACCGCGCCGGCGGCGAAGAATCCGGCGCGCCAGCCGAACAAGCTGACGACGGTGGTCACCGCCATGGCACCAATCGCCGGCCCTGCCGCGGAACCGGCGCCGAACACGGCGTTGGCAAAGGCGCGCTCATTCGCCGGGAACCACTCGCGGATGATCCGATTGCTGGCTGGCCAACTGGTCGCCTCGCCCATGCCCATGACGACCCTCGACCCGGCCATGGACACAAAACCGGTGGAAAAACCGGTCAGCACGGTCGCCGCCGACCACAATGCGATTCCGCCGGCGTTGACGACCTTGCCGCCGAAGCGGTCGACCAGCAGGCCGACCGGAATCAGGCAAATGATGTACATCCATAGAAATGACGAAAACAAATATCCCATCTCGACCGGCGTCAGGCCGAATTCGACTGAAATCGGCTTGGCCGCGACAGACAGAGCAACCCGGTCGGAATAGTTGATGGTGGTGAGGACAAAGAGAAACGCGCAGACCCACAACCGCCGCTTGTTCATCAGCCGTCTCCCTGAAGCACCCATTGATTTGTTGGAGCCGTGATGGCCCCGGGGCATCTTCGAATCTTGCCGATACTGCCTACGGTCTTTGGCGGCTGTCAAAGTCCTGCGATGCCTGCCGACGGTTTGACCATTGTCGATGACGAGGATGGGCGGTTTGCAGGTGCGGCGGTCCGGTGACGCTTCTCCGCCTCAGCGATTTCATTAGAAAAAATGCGGGTGTTGACCGGTTCACAGTCAGTCCCGGCCCCGCCCCGTAAGGTCCTCCTCATCGAACACGCCGGACCATAGGGGTTCGGGTTCTACAGGAGGACTTCACCATGCGTTCCATTCTTCTCGCCGGTATCGCCGCCGTCACCGTGATCGCCGCCACCGCGGCCGCGCCCGCCCATGCCCAGACACGGGGCGGGGTCGTCATCACCCACGGTGGCGGCAACGTCAACGTCGCCAAGGGAGCCTTCAGCCAGGCTGATCAATCCGCGACCACGCTGGGTGGGACGGCATTCGGGCGTGGCAAGGTCATCACCAATGGCGGCCAGAACCGCAATGTCGCGTCCGGCGCTCTGAGCTACGCCGGCCAGGACACCACCACGATCGGCGGGACGGCGATGGGACGTGGCCGGGTGATGACCAACGGCGGCATGAACAACAACCTCGCCAAGGGCTTCGGCAGCAGCGCGACGCAGTCCACCCTGACGGCCGGCGGGTCGGCGTTCGGGCATGGCCGTTCGGTGACCAATGGCGGGATGAACACCAACATGGCTTCCGGCAAGTTTTCCTCGGCTGATCAGCAGGTCGTCACGCTTGGCGGTGCGGCTGGCCGGCACGGGCTGAACGTTACCAGCGGGGGCGCGAACACCAACAAGGCGCTGGGCTTCGGGTCTTCGGCCTCGCAGCAGGTCTTCACCGGCGCGCAATAAGCCAACCAGCAACGGCCCCGTCGGAAGGCGGGGCCGGATGGGCTTCAATCAGCAGGAGGACATCATGAACCGCGCAATCAGCCTCACAGTAGTCTTGCTTGCCGTCACCGCGGCTCTGCCCGCGGCGGCGCAAGAGAGCGGCGGGCTGCGTTTGCGCGGCAATGGTTCGGCAACCCTGGCCGCGATCGACGCCAATCGCGGGTGTCCGTTGTCGCGCACCAGCGTGACGGTCGGGGTCAACAAGGCGTTTGGAACCGGATCATCGGCCAACCAGCAATTGGGCACCGCGGCCGGCGCCGGCCGATGCCGGCCCCTGGTCACCACCCAGGTCGCGGCGGGTGTCAACCTGGCACTCGGTTCCGGTTCACAGGCTGGGCAATCGATCGCCTCGCAGGGTCAGGGCGGAGTGCTGGGCAGCATCGGCTTCACCCGCGGCATCAACATGGGCATCGGCGCCGGATCCGCGGCGTCACAACGAATACAGAACCTGACCGCCCGTTGAGTGAGCGGTATCGGTGGTGAAGAATTCATCGTCCTGACCCGTCCGACCCCAAACTGGTCCGATCCCTGATTGCTCCGATCGGGTTAATGTGGCTCTACGCTCGGCGCACGTTCAGCGGCAGGACCATGCCCCGCCGGATGTCGGTCAGATCCTTCCGGTACGCGGTCGTTTCAAGATACTGGCCAAGCGGAATATGGGGCAGGTCCTCAAAAAACGCGGCTTGTATCTCCGCGCCGAGGCGCTTGCGAACCGTGGGGTCCTGCTCGTCGAACCATGCCGCGCGCAGGGTTTCGAGATTTGGCGCACTGGGCCAGCCGAACCATGCGTCCTTGCCATTGCCGCGGAGCAGGACGTTGCCCGCGGGTGTGGCAAATTCGCTGGCGCTGAACAGCGCGATCAGGGCGTTCCAACCGCCCTTCGCCGGTGCCGATTTGTTGCTTCGGCGTTGCAGCAGCGTGCCCCAGTCCGACGTCGCATCCGTTACCTTCAAGCCGCATTTCTGCAGCATGTCGACGGCGACCGACATCAACGCGTCCTGGTTCGGCACGTTGGTCGCGTGAAGGGCAACGATCGCGGCACCGGCATGCCCCGCGGCCTGCAAGGCGGAACGAGCGGCATTCGGATCGCGGGGTCCGGTCAGCGCCTGCATGCCGACATCCGAGGCGAGCGGCGATCCCACCGGAAACGCGCCGACCTTGTCGCGCCACATCTTCGGATCCTCACCCGCCACCGCAATCATGAAGTCCGATTGCACGGTGGCCGGAAGCAGCGCCTTGCGCACGGCCGGATCGTCGAACGGCGGATGGAGTTCATTGAACCGCAAGGCCGCGTAGATGCCATTGACGTCGGGATGGTCCAGAACGATGTTGGCATCCTTGGCCAACATTGGGCTCAGATCGGCCGTGGCGCTTTCCCACCAATCCAGCTCACCGGCGCGCAACGCCGCAGCACAGGTGGCGCTGTCGGGGATGACCTTCCACTCCTGCCGCTCGAACCATGCGATCTTCGGGCCGGCGGACAGGCTTACCGGGCCGGAAGGGGCCGGCACATAGCCGTCGAACCTGCTGTAGACGACCTGGGCCCCCGACATCCGTTCCGACGCGACGAAACGATAGGGACCGGATCCGACGACTTCGGTGAATGGGGTAGTCGGATCAATCCTGGCGAAGCGTTCCGGATAGATGAAGCACGGGTAGGACCAGGGCTTGGCGAGGGCGTCCAGCAGCGGGCCGAAGGGCTGGCTCAGCCGGAGCTCGAAGCGGCGGTCGTCGAGTGCGCGAATGTCGTCGAGCCGTTGCGCCAGCACTTGGCCATGCGTGTCGCGGGGCATCCAGCGGCGGATCGAGGCAATCGCGTCGGCGGCGCGAACCGGTTCGCCGTCGTGGAAGCGAGGCCCGTCGCGCAGGGTGAAGGTCCAGCGCTTGCCGTCGTCCTCGATGACGTGGCCGGCAGCAAGTTGCGGATACACCGCGAAAGCCGCGTCGATGCCATACAGCGTGTCCCAGCACATGTGCCCATGATCGCGGGTGGGATAGGCGGTGGTTGCAAGCGGATCGAGAATCGTGACGTCCGCCTGCGGCACGAAGCGCAGCGTGTGCGCGTCGGCACCGCGGGCAAGGAAGGGCCGGCCGAGGGTAACCGCGGCGGCGCCGGTGAGGAGGGTACGGCGGCTGGTCTGCATGGTGGCCGGACTATCGGCGGGTTTGTTTTGTCGCGCAATCGGCTGTGCTAACTGCCGCATCACGCGCCAGTGGAGTCGCTGCATGTCTGATCCGTTTGCCCCGTTCCGCCTGACCGACCGGGTTGCCCTGGTGACCGGCGCCCGCCGCGAGATCGGTCGCGCAATCGCCTTGGGGCTTGCCGGCGCCGGTGCGCAGTTGGCCATTCATCACGCCGGTTCGGACGAAGAAAGCAGCGATGCGGCCGGCGTGGTGCGGGAAATTCACGCCATGGGCGGAGCGGCCGCGGCGTTCGGACAGGACTTCACGCAGGACGACGCCGGCCTGCACCTCGCCGCTGCGGTCACTGCCTGGGCGCCGGTCGACATCCTGGTGATCAACGCGTCAATCGAACTGCCGGAGGATTTTCGCCAGATCAGCCGCGAACACTTCGACCGGCAGATCGCCGTCAACCTGCGCACCACGATGGAACTGCTGCAAATGCTGGTGCCGCCGATGGCGGAGCGAGGATGGGGCAGGGTGGTGACCATCGGCAGCGTGCAGCAGGAGCGCCCGCATCCGGCGATGTTCGTCTATGCCGGCACCAAGGCGGCGCAGCGCAACTGGGGGCTCAGCCTGGCGCGGCAGTATGGGGGTCAAGGGGTGACGGTGAACAACCTCGCGCCTGGTGCGATCCTGACGGCGCGCAACCGCTCCCAGATGGAGGTCGAGGGCGCGGCGCTGGCGCAACGCATTCCGGCAGGGCGGCTTGGCCGGCCCGACGATCTGGTGGGGGCGGCTATGCTGCTGTGTTCGGATGCGGGTCGTTACATCAATGGGGTCAATCTGTTCGTGGACGGCGGACGCGCGGCGGTCTGACCGCGGGCTTCAGTGCGCCAGCAGGCGCGCGATCCACTCCGACACAGCGTCGCCGCTGCCGATGGCGGGTTGCACGAGACCGTCGACCATGAATGTCGGTGACACGTGGATGCCGTTCTGGCGGGCGTACTTGCAGTGCCATTTGATTTCACGGTCCAGGTCGGGGACGGTGAAAGCCTGCGCCAATTTTACGCGGCTGTAGCGTTCGATGCGGGCGATGATGTCGTTCGGCGTGGCATCCATGTTCGCGCCGGCGCAGTGGTGGGCGAACTCAAATTCCTCGCGGTTGGCGGCGACGGCGGCGAGGACGGATCTGGCGGCATGCTTGCCCTCCGGCAGGGTCGAGGCAGCGAGAACGCAGCGGACGATGACGCCGGAGTACATGTGCCAGGGCTGTGACTGCAGGCGGATCTTGACGGTGATCCGGTCCTGGCCGGCAAGCTGCAACAGCTCGTCCAGCTTGCCGAAGGCGCGCACCGAGAACGGGCAGGTCGGTTCCAGGAACATTTCGAAGATGCGGGGGCCGTGGCCCCAGCTTAGGGGATCGGCACGCCATTTCGTGGGGGTCTCGGTCATTCGCTGAGGTCCTGCTGGTGGAGCGTCCGGCTTACCAGTATCCGGCCTGCAGGCCAGCGTCCGACAGAACGGCCAGGACGCTGCTCTTGCGACTGGCGCGCGTGTTGCCTAGGCTGGCGAAAATACCTGCAACAGGAGCGTTCAACCATGCCGCAGTCACAGGGAACACAGTTTACCACCGGACCGCTGACCTTCATTGTCCGCCACCAGTTGTGGGATGGCAATGTCGAGGACCATGTGGACCAAGGCGTGTCCATCGATGTGGCAGCCGATGTCGACGGGCGGCAGATCTCACTGCTGCGCTTCAACTGCTTCGACATCGAGAAAAGCTATGTCTATGGACCGGAGAATCCTGAACTGACCACGCCCGGCCGGGTCGGCGGCGGTATGGGTGTGCATTGCCAGATCGACCCGATTACCGATGGCAATGCAATCGGCTGGACCATGCGGATGCTGGGCCAGAAGCTGCCCGTGATGCTGGACCGAGCCGGCTACAAGGCTATTGCCCAGGCGACTGATCTGGCCGCGGTGCGCGGTGTGTTGCCAGACGTGGAAGCCTGCGCACGGGAAACGTTTGTGCAGAAGCGCAACACCGTCAAGCACAACCGCGGCACCGAGGTGTTTGAGGCGGGCAATATCCGCATCGGGCTGGAAATGCGCCGGCAACGCAATGGCGACGGCGGTCTCGCTGTGCATGTGCTGGGCGACGTGGGTGGGTCGAAAGGCAAGGCCTATGTGGAGGAAACCGAGCTGCTGGCGTTCGATTGTTTCTGGAATGGTGCGCATTATCATTACGGGCCGCGCAACAAGAACCATCGGATCAACTGGGACACGACGATCATCGACGATCCGCTGGACTGGACGTTCGAGCAGCTTGAGAACCGCAAGCTTGGCGCGATGATCGAGCGGGCCGGTTATCCGGGGATCGCCGCCGATCTGGATCAGGACAAGATCGCCGACATCCTGCCGGCGCTGAAGAAGCGTGCCTATGAGATGTATGCGGAAGGTGAGCGGCTGACCGGCCACAAGGGGCTGCCACTGGAGTTCACGCCGAACCTTGCCGCCGAGTAGGACATGGGCGGAGGGGATAACGATCCCCTCCGTTTGTCCGCGTCACTACGCCATGCGCGGAGAGGCAGTCCGGTGAGCAAAATCTAGCTGGTCGTTGGACCGAATGGCTCCGCCAGGTCGCGGCCCGCCATGGCGACAGCGGGGCGCAGGGTGGCGGTGTTGCTGCCGACAGATCCCGCCCCAGGGCGAGGCCAGCGGCAAGGTGGTCGACAACATCCGGTTCCATTCAGACGAAAGTATATTTCAATCACCGATCCTGCGCGGCGGGTCCAGCGCACAACGTTGCCTGGATACGCGCGATACTTGAACGCCCGGATCGGACGCGGCGGCGAGTGCGGGTCTTCCGCGGACCGGTAGGCTCGTCGGAATCTCCCGCGGGTTGGCCTCGGCGGCGTCGTATGATAATCGGGTGGAATTGTCATACGCTTGACGGAGGTCACCGGATGGAGCGGGTCACGATCAGCGTTTCTGATGAGTTCGCGGCCGACCTGGCCGTGTTCATGGCGCGCAATCATTACGAAAACCGTTCCGAAGCCGTCCGCGACCTGGCGCGCGAGGGTTTGCGGCAGGCAGAGCTCTATGACGGCGCGGCCGGCGCGTGTCTTGCCACGCTGTGCTACGTGTTCAACCACCACACACGGGAACTGGCGAAGCGATTAACAGGCGCCCACCACGCGCACCACGCGCTGCAAGTCGCGACCATGCACGTTCATCTGGACCATGAAAATTGCCTGGAGCTTGCCGTGCTTCGGGGCGATGCCGCTGAGGTGCGGGAGTTTGCCAGAAGCATCATTGCCGAACGCGGTGTCATGCACGGCCAGGTGAACCTGATCCCGATCGTGAGCGAGATCGAGACGCATGCCCATCAGGGCCAGAAGCACGGTCACGGCCATCTGCACACGCATCCGCGGAACTAGTGCACCGTCACTGTGACCGGACCCGGCAGTCCGGTGGCGCCCGCTTGAACAAGCGAGCAAAGTCGTATGTTACGAAACTATGGTTCGGAAGGTTGATCCGAAGCCAGGGAGCAGCCGAAGGACGCCATGCTCAAATTGTTGTTTCGCGGATCCGATGACGCCGCGGTTGCCTTGCGCGGTCGTATCGCAAGCATCTACACGCTACTGGTCGTTGCCAATATCTGCGTCTGGATCTACGCTTTTTACCTGTTCCGTGACCAGCCCGTCCTGCTCGGTACTGCGCTTCTGGCATACGGGTTGGGCCTGCGGCACGCGGTCGACGCCGATCACATCGCGGCCATCGACAACGTTGTGCGCAAGCTGATGCAGGCGCGCCGGCAGCCGGTGAGCGTCGGTTTCTACTTCGCGCTTGGACATTCTTCTGTCGTAATACTTGCAACCGCCGGAATAGCCTTTTCCGCCACCGCACTGGCATCCCGGTTTGACGGCTTCAGGACCGTCGGCGGATTTGTCGGCACGCTGGTTTCGACACTCTTCCTGTTTATCATTGCGGCAATGAACATCGCCGTGCTGGCCGGCATCTGGCGGGCGTTCCGCCATGTGCGGCGTGGCGGCACCTTCCTGGAACAGGATTTCGACCTGTTGCTGAACAGCCGAGGCCTGCTGGCACGCCTGTTTCGCCCCGCGTTTCGGCTCGTCACCAGCAATTGGCACATGTTCCCGTTGGGTTTTCTGTTCGGCCTTGGTTTCGACACCGCGACGGAAGTGGGGCTGCTGAGTATCTCCGCAACGCAGGCGGCACAGGGACTTTCGATCTGGTCGATCATGGTTTTTCCGGCGTTGTTCGCGGCCGGCATGTCACTGATCGATACCACGGATGGCGTGCTGATGCTGGGCGCCTACAACTGGGCGTTTATCAAGCCAATCCGCAAACTGTACTACAACCTGATCATCACATCCGTATCGGTCGCGGTCGCGATACTGGTCGCCGGGATTGAAGGTCTTGGGCTCATCAGTGGCGAGTTCGGGCTGAGCGGCTGGTTCTGGGACGCGATCGGCGGCCTGAACGCCAGCTTCAATGGACTTGGCGTTGCAATTATCGGCCTGTTCGTCCTGGCCTGGGCGGTGTCTGTGATCGTCTACCGTTACAGTGGCCTGGATGAACTGGAAACCACGACGACCAAGGGCTGAAATGGTGCTGCCGCGCCACCCGGCTGGTCAAGGCAGCCTGTCGCCCTGAAGATGGATAGAGACGGCTTCGGGAGGAAACCAGAGTGATCATCGACGTCCATGGCCACTATACCACGGCACCCAAGGCGCTCGAAATGTGGCGTAGCCGGCAGATCGCCGGCATCAGCGACCCCAGCGCGATGCCCAAGGTCAGTGAACTGAAGATCAGCGACGATGAGCTGCGGGAGAGCATCGAGGCGAATCAGCTGGCGAAGATGCGAGAGCGTGGCAGCGACCTGACAATCTTCAGTCCACGGGCGAGCTTCATGGCGCACCATATCGGGGACTTCGCGGTGTCGGCGAGCTGGGCGTCGATCTGCAACGAATTGTGCTACCGGGTCAGCCGGCTGTTTCCGGACAGTTTCATCGGTGCGGCAATGCTGCCCCAGTCGCCAGGGGTGGATCCGGCAACCTGCATCCCGGAGCTGGAGCGGTGCATCAAGGACTATGGATTCGTCGGCATCAACCTGAACCCGGACCCGTCGGGCGGGCACTGGACGTCACCGCCGCTGTCGGACCGGCATTGGTATCCGATCTATGAGAAGATGGTGGAGTATGACATCCCGGCTATGGTGCATGTCAGCACCAGTTGCAACGAATGCTTCCACACCACCGGGGCGCATTACCTGAATGCTGACACAACGGCGTTCATGCAGTGCCTGACATCGGATCTGTTCAAGGATTTTCCGACGCTTAAATTTCTGATCCCGCATGGCGGCGGGGCGGTGCCGTATCACTGGGGCCGGTTTCGCGGGCTGGCGCAGGAGATGAAGAAGCCGCCGCTGACGGAGCTGCTGCTGAACAACATCTACTTCGACACCTGCGTCTATCATCAGCCTGGGATTGATCTGCTGACCAAGGTTATTCCGATCAAAAACATCCTGTTCGCGAGCGAGATGATCGGGGCCGTGCGCGGGATCGATCCCGAGACCGGGTTCCACTACGACGACACCGCGCGCTACATCGAAGGCGCGCAGCTTTCAGCCGCGGCGAAGGCGGCGGTGTATGAGGGCAATGCGCGGCGCGTGTTCCCCCGGCTGGATGCCGTGCTGAAGGCGAAGGGATAATGATTTCACGGCGACGACCGCCCGGCTGATTTCTGATCGACACCGCGCGCAGCCGCCACGCCAACCCTGCGCGCGGGGTCAACTCCAATCGATATCAGTCGAACCCTTCAAGCACGACCTTGCCCTGGGCGCGTCCGCTCTCAATGAGCGCATGGGCTCGGCGTAGATTGGCGGCGTTGATGGTGCCGAAATTTTCCCCCAGTGTCGTGCGGATGGTTCCGGCGTCGACCAGACGTGCGACCTCGTTCAGCAGGATACCTTGGGCGTCCATGTCCTGGGTGCGGAAGATTGGGCGGGTGAACATCAGTTCCCAGTGCACCGAGATGCTCTTGCGCTTGAACGGCATGATGTCCAGCGTTGCCGGGTCGTCGATCACGGCAAAGCGGCCCTGGGGGGCGATCAGCTTAGCGATTTCGGCAACGTGCTTGTCGGTGTTGGTGGTCGAGAAGACGAAGCCGGGCGCAGCGATGGCAAGCGCCGTGATCTGGTCGGCCAGTGGCTTGGAATGGTCGATGACGTGATGGGCGCCCAGGCCTTCAACCCAGGTTCGCGTTTCAGGCCGCGAAGCAGTGGCCACCACCGTCAGGTCGGTCAGTTGACGGGCCAGTTGAACGGCGATGGAGGACACGCCGCCGGCGCCGCCGATGATCAGGATCACCGATGCGCCCGGCACCGGCTTGCGCACGTCCAGCCGGTCGAACAATGCCTCCCACGCGGTGATGGCGGTCAGCGGCAACGCCGCCGCCTGCGCCCAGTCCAGGGTTTTCGGCTTGTGGCCGACAATCCGCTCATCCACCAGATGCAGTTCAGCATTGGTGCCCTGGCGGGTCATGTCGCCTGCGTAAAACACCGTGTCGCCGGGCTTGAACAGGCTCGCCTCCGGGCCGGCCGCGACCACGGTGCCGGTGGCGTCGTACCCCAGAACGGCCCATTGGCCGGCTTCGGGTTTCGCGCGCTTACGCACCTTGGTGTCGACCGGGTTCACCGAAATCGCCTGCACCTGGACCAGGATGTCGCGGGCGGTGGGGACCGGCTTGGGCAGAGTGATGTCCACCAGGGCGGCGTCGTTGTCTATAGGCAGTGAATCCTGGTATCCGACCGCGCGCATGGGGACCTCCTTCGGTGTCGGCGATCACATGCGACGTGTTGCAAAAACGCGCAAGGGTCAGGCGTAGCCCCAGCATACCTCCGCCGGCAGTGCCACGGTGACGGTGGCGTCGACGGCGTGGCGGATCGAGCTGCCGACCTCCAGCGCCTCGATCGTCTGGCCGAACAGGCTGATCTCATAGACGGTCTGCGTGCCCTGGTAGTGGCGCGATGACACCCGGCCGGGGAACTGGTTCGGTCCGGTTGTGGCGGGCGCCAGCAGCACATTGTCCGGGCGGAGTGCAACGCTGATGGCGGCGCCGGGCGCCGGGTCGCTGGCCATCCTTACGGTCAGGGTTTCGCCCCCACCGACCGCCACCGAACCGAACGCGCCGTCGCGGGACACCAGGTGGCCGGCGATCACGTTGGAGGCGCCGGTAAAGCCGGCGACGAATAGGTCGGCGGGGCGGTTATACAGCTCATCCGGGGCGGCGAGTTGCAGCAGCAGGCCGTCGCGCATCACGCCGATACGGTCGCCCAGCACCACCGCCTCCTGCTGATCGTGGGTGACATACAGCGCGGTCAGGCCGACCCGCTTGATGATCCGCCGCAGATCATCGCGCAGGCGCAGGCGCAACTGGGCGTCGAGGTTCGACAGCGGCTCATCCAGCAGCAGGATCTGCGGTTGGTAGACCATGCTGCGGGCCAGCGCGACGCGCTGCATCTGGCCGCCGGACAACTGTGTCACCGGGCGGTCGGCGTAGGCGGACAGCTCAACCAGGGACAAGGCTTCCTCGATCGCCTTGGCCTGGTCGCGCTTCGCCACGCTGCGGGCCTTCAACGGATAGGCAACGTTCTGGCGCACCGTCATGTGTGGCCACACGGCGTAGGACTGGAACACCATCCCCAGGTTGCGCGACTTTGGCGGCACCAGCACGCCGGCAGCGGGATCGGTGTACATCGTGTTGTCGATGATGATGCGCCCAGAGGTCGGGTGTTCCAGCCCGGCGACGCAGCGCAGCGTCGTGGTCTTGCCGCAGCCGGAGGGGCCGAGGAGGACAACGATCTCGCCGGCGGCGATGGTGAACGACACGTCGTCGATCGCGGCTTTCGCAACCGGTGTTCCCTTCGTCGGCGGGAACACCTTCCGCAGGTTTTCAACGCGTAGCTCGGACGACATTACTGGCGATATCCGTAGGTCTTGTTCCAGTCGTCCAGCCAGGCGTCGTGCAAGGTCTGGAATTCGCTGAACTTCGGCGTCCACAGCTTGTCGATCTTGGGGTCGAAGGCGGGCGTTGGGATCGGCGGGTTGCGCAGCGCCGTGACGTTGCCCTGGTCGCGGATCGAGGCGATCTGGCCGTCGTCGGACAGGTTCCAGTCCATCCACAGTCTGGCGGCGTTGGGGTGCTTGGCGGAGGCGGCGATGCCGGTGCCGTAAGGTGTTACAGGCACGCCCTCGGGTCCGTAGGTCATGTCGATGGGGGCGCCGTCTTTCTTTTTGCCGTAGACGATGCTCATCAGGATGGGGCCCATCGCGACCTCGCCGCGGATCACGGCGTCGCACAGCGGGGCGTTGGACGGGAACAGCTTGGGCTTGGTTGCTGCCTGTTTCGCCCAGTAGTCCTCGCCCAGCACCTGGCGCTCGAACATGATGCGGGTCCAGGTGGTGCCGCCGGACGCGGCAATGACCTGGCCGATCTTGCCCCCGCCGTATTCCGGCTTGCACAGGTCCATCCAGCTTTTCGGCGGATCCGGCACGAGTTCCGGGTTCCAGGCGATGCACCAGGCCGGGGTGGTGGTAGGCCACAGCTTCGGCGAGACCAGCATTTCGGGCATGTAATCGGCGGCGTTCGGCGGGGCGTAATTGGCAAACAGTTCTTCGATCGACTTGGACTGGCCCCGATCGGAATGGTCAATCACGTCGGCCTCAAGCTTACCGGCCGCGGCCTCCGACCGGATGCGGGTGATCAATTGGCCGCCGGACGCGCGCACCATGCTGACGCGGACGCCGGGGAAGGATTTGTTGAAGACGTTGATCGTCTCCTGCACCACCTCGGTCAGGGAAGCGGTGTAGAGCACCAGCGCGCCTTCCTTGTTGGCGGCGGCAAGCAGGGCCGGGTCAGGGGTGAAGGGTTTGGCGGCGCGGGCGGTGCCGAAGCGGGCGACCAGGCCGGCGGAGGCCAATGTGGCGAGCGACTGACGGCGGGACAATTTCATGATGGTTTCCTCAGCCTGTTCTGACCGGCCCGGCCGGCGTGGCGCCGCGGGACAGTCGGTTCGTGACAGTGATCAGCACGCCCAGCAGCAGCATCTGCACCAGGCTGAAGGCAGCGGTGATGCCGATGTTGCCGCCCTCGTAATAGCCCAGCAACTGCACCGCCATCACCATCGTTCCGCTGGAATACAGGAACAGCGACGACCCCAGTTCGCGCACCGCCAGGATGAACAGCAAGGTCATCGCGGCGACGACGCCGGGGCGAGCGAGCGGCAGCACGATCGAGGTGATGGTGCCGACGGTGCCGCGGCCGCAGATCCAGGCGGCTTCTTCCAGCTCCCGATGGATCTGCATCAATGAGGTGGACAAAGCCTTGACGGTGTCGGGCATGAAGCGGGCGACGAACGCCAGCGCCAGGATCCACAGCGTGCCATACAGCCCGAACGGAACGCCGATCCACGCCCACAGATAGGCGACGCCGATAACGAGGCCAGGTATGGCGACCGGGATGGTGGTGATGATGTCGATCGTCCGCCGCGCCGGTGCCCTGGATCTTGTCACCGTATAGCCAATGGCAAACGCGAGGGTGCCGCCGACCACCGCGGTGATCACCCCCACCTTCATCGAGTTGACGATGGAGGTGATGGTCAGCGGGTTGTCGAACATCTTGATGAAATGCTGCCAACCGTATTGCTTGGCATCGAACAGCGACGGGATATCGCGGATGAACAGGAATTTCCGAAACGCCGCGATAAACAGGGCGATCGAGGGCAGCACGACGACGACGAGCAGGTAGACCATCGCCAGCGCCAGTGTCAGGAAGCGCCACGGGCCCAGGTTCAGGGGCCGCGGGCGGAAGGCCTTGCCGGCGACGGTGGTGTAGCTGCGGCCCGACAACACCTTCTGCTGCATCCAGACCAGGCAGCCGGTGACGATCATCAGGATCACGGCAACCGCCGCGGCCGTGTTGTACAGCGGTGGGGACCACGCGGTCAGCGCGAAGATGTATGTCGTCAGCACGGATATGTTGGCCGGCGTTCCCAGTACGGCCGGAACGCCGTAGATCCCCAGCATCACCACGAATGATAGCAGCATGCCGGAAACGATGGCCGGCAGGATCAGCGGGAACGTCACCGTGGCCATGGTGCGGGCGGCGCTGGCGCCGGAGATCTCCGCCGCTTCCTCCAGCGAAGGGTCCATGTTCCGCAGCGCTGCCGCGGTGAACATATAGACGTATGGCGCATAGTAGATACCGAACACGAAGATCATGCCGGGCATGGTGTAGAGGTCGATATGGATGGGGATGCCGGCCTTGGCGGCCAGCAGGTTGATCAGGCCGGTTTTCGGCGACCCCAGGATGCTCCAGGCGACGCCGGCGACCAAGGGCGGCACGAATAGCGGCAGTATGCCGGCACTGGCGATCAGTTGCTTGCACGGCGTGTTGGTGCGCACGACCACCCAGGCAAAGGACAGGCCGATGATGACTGCCACGATTGTGCCGCCGCCGCAGGCAATCAGGGAGTTCATCAGGGCGTTGCCGACATTCGGGTTGGTCGCAACGGTGAGGAAATTGCCGATCGACAGATCAGCGAACCGGTAACCCTCGACCACCGGGTTGGTGGTGGTCAGCGCACCGATCAACAGCATGATTGTCGGGTAGAGCACGAGAAAGCCCAGTACGAGGATCAGCAGGCAGGACCATGCGGCCGGCAGCCACCGCCGTTCGGCATGGCGGTGCGGCGTGACAATCGCCGGACTGGTGGCCTGTGCATCCACGCTTGTTCTCTCCTCCCAAGGTTTGCCCAGGGGAGCGTCGTTTCACATGACGCGCGGGGAAGTGCAACTCGATTGACGCGGACGGGGGCCTGGAAGACCCGACCGCTTTGCGGTGGCGCGTTCGGGTGCGACACTGACCGGGTTGATCAATGAGGAACGTTCATGCCGCTGTTCGGAGTCAAGGTTCTCGATCTGACGCGGGTTCTGTCGGGCCCGTTCTGCACCGCCATGCTGGGCGATATGGGGGCGGACGTCATCAAGGTCGAGGCGCCGGAAGGTGATTCCGTCCGCGGCCAGGGTGCCGGGCGCGATGGGTTGTCCTGGTATTTTGCCCAGTTCAATCGCAACAAGCGCTCAATCCGGCTCGACCTGCGCAAGCCGGAGGGGAAGGTGGTGCTGGAGCGGCTGATCGCGCAGTCCGACGTGCTGGTGGAGAATTTCCGGCCGGGTGTACTGGCGCGGATGGGCTTTGACGACGCGCGGCTGAAGCTGCTGCGCCCCAGCCTGGTGACTTGCTCGATCAACGGCTTCGGCAGCACCGGGCCATACAAGGACCGCCCGGCGTTTGACTTCATTGCGCAGGCGATGAGCGGATTCATGAGTGTCAATGGTGGCCTGGAAGACCCGCCGTTGCGGTCCGGCCTGCCGATCAGCGACCTGGTCGCCGGGCTGTATGCGGCATTCAGTATCGCCGCCTGCGTGGTGCGGGCGCGGGCGACGGGGGAGGGCCAGCGCGCCGAGGTCAGCCTGACCAACGGTCTGGTCAGCCTGCTGGCGTATATCGCGACCAACTACTTCGCGACCGGGGTGGTACCGCCGCGGGCGGGGAATGACCATCCGATCGCGGCGCCGTACGGGTTGTTTCCGACGCGTGACGGGCAGATCGCGATTGCCCCGGCGGACGATGCGTTCTTTCGTCGTCTGGCC
The DNA here is from genome assembly GCA_965200665.1 of Rhodopila sp. Lineage (GTDB taxonomy): Bacteria > Pseudomonadota > Alphaproteobacteria > Acetobacterales > Acetobacteraceae > Rhodopila. The sequence goes on from OZ241370.1 coordinate 3,642,721, forward strand.
GACGCGCTGGATGAGCCGGGCCTGAAAACGGATCCTTTATATGCCACGCAGGCCGCCCGGGTCGCTAATCGCGCGCGGATCAACGCCATTGTCGGCGGCAAGCTCGCGGGAAACACAACGGCCTACTGGGTCGAGACGCTGAACCGTGCTGGGGTGCCTGGCGGTCCGGTCAACGGCGTGGCGCAGGTGTTCAGCGATCCGCAGATCCTGGCGCAGGAAATGATACTGGACGTCGAGCACCCTGGCTTCGGGATGGTCCGGATGCTGGGGTTTCCGGTCAAGCTGTCCGAAACGCCGTGCCGCGTCCGCCGCACCGCGCCGAGCCTTGGGGAGCATTCCGGTGAGATCCTGGCGGAGCTGGGCTACACCGTGTTCGAACGCGAGACGTTGCAGGCGGACGGGGTGATCTGAGCCGGGCCTGGCACATCGGGCCGGCAACGGACAGCCTGCTCAGTGGTCAGACAGGGAATGCCCGGCGTCGCCTTTACCTCGGAGTGGAAGCGACGTGCGGGACGCTGGTCTCACGGAAGACTAACGGTGTGCCGGCAATACACCTGCCTGCACACAGACGGGCCTCCCATGATTCCCTATCGTATCTACCGGCTTGACGACACGGATCGTATCGCCGGGGTCGTCGAGCGCAATTGCCCGAATGACCAGGAGGCACTCGCCGCTGCCCAGCAGCTGGCGGAACCGGATTCCCCGGTTGAAGTGTGGCAATGCGCCCGCTTCCTGGGAAAGGTGCAAGTGTAACCTTGGGAAAGGTGCAGGTGTGACAGGCGTGGCCGGTCCCGCGAACGGGACCGGCCCGCCGCAATCAGGCTGCCTTGGCCATCCCGCGCAGCACGTACTGCAGGATACCGCCATGCTGGTAGTAGGCCACCTCATCCACCGTATCGATCCGGCAGATCACCGGCACCGTGTCGACCTTGCCATCGGAGCGATGGATCACCAGCGACAACTCCATCCGGGGTGTGATCGTATCCAGTCCGGTAATGTCGATGATCTCCTCGCCGGTGATCCCCAGTGACCTGCGGTCCGTCCCGTCCTTGAACACCAGCGGCAGCACGCCCATGCCGACCAGGTTCGACCGGTGGATACGCTCGAAACTTTCGACGATCACCGCCTTCACCCCAAGCAGGAACGTCCCCTTCGCCGCCCAGTCGCGCGACGACCCGGTGCCGTATTCCTTGCCGCCGAAGATCACCAGCGGCACGCCTTCCTTCTTGTAAAGCATCGCGGCGTCATAGATCGGCATCTCCTTGCCGTCCGGCAGGTGCCTGGTCATGCCGCCTTCGACGTTCTTCAGCATCTCGTTACGGATACGGATGTTGGCGAACGTGCCCCGCATCATGATTTCATGATTGCCGCGCCGCGCGCCGTAGCTGTTGAAGTTGGCCTGGGTCACCTGCCGCTCCAGCAGGTAGTCGCCGGCCGGCGAGGTCTTGCGGATCGATCCCGCCGGGCTGATGTGATCCGTGGTGATCGAATCGCCCAGTTCCGCCAGCACCCGAGCGCCGGTGATGTCGCCGACCGGCGCGGGGTCCATGGTGATACCCTCGAAGTAGGGCGGGTTCTTCACGTAGGTGGACCCATCCGACCAGCGATAGGTCGCGTTGTCGCCGTCGACCTGGATGGCCTGCCACTGCTTCGGACCCTTGAACACCTCGCCGTAGCGCTTCAGGAACTGATCGCGCGACAACGACGTCGCGATGACGTCGGCGATTTCCTTGTTGGTCGGCCACACATCGCGCAGATACACCGGCTGCCCGTCGGTCCCGGTGCCCAGCGGCTCCGTCGTGATGTCGGCCGTCACCTTGCCCAGCAGCGCATAGGCCACTACCAGCGGCGGCGACGCCAGGTAGTTCGCCCGCACATTGGCATGCACCCGGCCTTCGAAGTTGCGGTTGCCGGAGATCACGGCGGCGCCGACCAGGCGGTTGTCTTCGATCGCGTCGACGATCGCATCGTCCAGCGGGCCGGAATTGCCGATGCAGGTGGTGCAGCCATAGCCGACCGTCTCGAACCCGATCGCATCGAGGTCAGCGGTCAGCCCGGCCTTATCAAGATACTCGGTCACCACCTGCGAGCCGGGCGCCAGCGAGGTCTTCACCCAGGGCTTCGGCTTCAACCCCATGGCATTTGCCTTGCGCGCCACCAACCCCGCCGCCACCAGAACCGACGGGTTCGAGGTGTTGGTGCAGGACGTGATTGCCGCGATGACCACGTCGCCATGCGTCAGGTCATAGTTCTTGCCCGCAACCTTCACCGACGTCCCGGCTTCGTTGGCTGGCACCCCCAGGCCCTTGGTCAGGTCCGCCTTGAAGCTGGAGGAAATATCCTTCAGCAGCACGCGGTCCTGTGGCCGTTTCGGGCCTGCCATCGACGGCTCGACGGTGGAAAGGTCCAGTTCCAGTGTGTCGGTGAACACCGGGTCCGGCATCCCGGCCTCCCGGAACATGCCCTGGGCCTTCAGGTAAGCCTCGACCAGTGCGATCCGATGGGTGTCGCGCCCGGACAGCCGCAGATAATCCAGTGCCACCTTGTCGACCGGGAAGAAGCCGCATGTCGCCCCATATTCCGGTGCCATGTTGCCGATCGTGGCGCGATCCGGCAGGCCCAGCGAGTCCAGCCCCGGCCCGAAGAATTCCACGAACTTGCCGACCACGCCCTTCTTGCGCAGCATCTGGGTGACGGTCAGCACGAGGTCCGTCGCGGTGACGCCTTCCTTTGTCCTGCCGGTCAGCCGGAAGCCGATCACATCGGGGATCAGCATGGCGATCGGCTGGCCCAGCATGGCGGCTTCAGCCTCGATGCCGCCCACGCCCCAGCCCAGGATGCCCAGCCCGTTCACCATGGTTGTGTGGCTGTCGGTGCCGTACAGCGTGTCCGGATAGGCGAACGTCGTCCCGCCATTGGTGGACGTCCACACACACTGTCCAAGGTATTCCAGGTTCACCTGGTGACAGATGCCGGTCCCCGGCGGCACGACGCGGAAGTTGTCGAACGCCTCCTGGCCCCAGCGCAGGAACTTGTAGCGTTCCTCGTTACGCTCGAACTCGATGTCGACATTCTTCTGCAGCGCATCGGCGCGGCCGAACACGTCCACCATCACCGAGTGGTCGATCACCAGGTCCACCGGCACCAGCGGGTTCACCTTCTGCGGGTTGCCACCCAGCTTGGTCAGGCCGTCGCGCATCGCGGCGAGGTCCACCACCGCGGGCACGCCGGTAAAGTCCTGCAACAGGATGCGGGCAGGCTTGAACGGCACCTCCTTGGTGGATGAAGCCTTCTCCAGCCAGCCAATAATTGCCTTCGCGTCGTCCACCTTGTAGCTCCGCCCGTCCTCGAACCGAAGGGCATTCTCCAGCAGAACCTTCAGGCTGACCGGCAGGCGGGAGATGTCGCCGAGGGTCTTGGCAGCCTCGGGCAGCGAGAAATAATCGTAGGCCTTGCCCTCGACCGTGAGGGTACGGCGGGTTTTGAGTGTATCGTGCCCGACTGCGGTCATGCGCCCATTTCGCCCCGGTTCACGGGGTGCCTTCCGTTAAGGCGGCGTGGACGGCCCAGTGGTCATCCTCTGGGGGTGGAGAACACGCCGCGGATGAAATATTCACGACGTCGGGCTTTAACCACACCGGCCACGGATCGTCCATTGGCCGTGTGCGGTGCGGGATGTGTGGGGAGCGCAGAGGTGCTGGCGGCAGAGGACGTGGCGGTATTCCGTGGAGAGCGGCTGGTGTTTCGCGACCTGTCATTCAGCGTGCCGGCGGGCGGCGCGCTGGTCCTCGCCGGCGCTAACGGATCGGGCAAGTCGACGCTGCTGCGGCTGCTCGCCGGACTGGTGCGCCCCGCCGCGGGCCGGCTGTCCTGGGACGGCGCCGATGCCCTGTCCGATCTTGCCACGCATGGTCGCCGGATCGTTTATCTCGGCCACCAGGATGCCGTGAAGCCGGGCTTGACGGTGACCGAAAACGTCCGCTTCGCCGCTGCGGTGTCGCGCCGCCCGATCCTGGCTGCACTGCAGGCGGTGGGGCTTGAGGCGCTGGCCGACCTGCCGGCGCGGATGCTGTCCGCCGGGCAGAAGCGGCGTCTGGCGTTGTCGCGGCTGCTGCTGTCGCATGCGCCGGTATGGCTGCTGGACGAACCAACGCTCGGGCTGGACACCGCCTCGATCGAGCGATTCGGTGGGTTGCTGGCTGAACATCGAGCCGGCGGGGGGATAGTGGTGGCGGCGACCCATGTACCGCTGCCACTGCCAGATGCGGCCGTGCTGCGGTTGCGCTGATGCGGGTTTTCTGGGCCGTCCTGGCGCGTGATCTGCGGCTGTCGTTACGGCACGGCGCTGACACGCTGGCCGCCCTGCTGTTCTTCATGGTCACCGCATCGCTGTTCCCGTTGGCCATCGGCCCGGCGCCGGACACGCTGGGCCGCATCGCGCCGGGCATCGTCTGGGTCTGCGCGCTGCTGGCCGCACTGCTGCCGCTCGACCGGCTGTTTGGCGCCGACCTGGAAGACGGGTCGCTGGATCTGCTGATGCTGTCGGGACTTCCGGCGTTCGGCATTGCCGCGGCGAAGACCGCCGCGCACTGGCTGGTGACCGGTGTGCCGCTGCTGCTGGCCGCCGGACCGGTGGCGATCATGTTGCGCATGCCGGAGGACGCGATACCGGTGCTGCTGCTGGGCTTGCTGCTGGGCAGCCTGTTGTTGTCGCTGTTCGGCACCATGGGCGCTTCGATCGTGCTGGGCGCCCGTCGCGGCGGCGTGCTGTTGCCGCTGCTGGTGTTGCCGCTGGTCACACCCGTGCTGATTTTCGGCGCCGCCGCGGCCGATGCGGCGTCCGGCGGATTCTCGGCGCGGCCGCATCTGCTGCTGCTGGGCGCGATGCTGGCCGCGGCGTTGCCGTTATGCCCGCTGGCGGCGGGTGCGGGGCTGCGGGCGGCGGTGGAGTAGCGGCGTCCCCGGCCCGTTGTCGGCTGCTACCCGGCCGTGATCAGCGCCAGTTTCGCGCGTGCATCATCAGGGATTGGAACCGGGCGTTGCACCCCGCGCTCAACGAAAACATGGACGAAGTGACCTTCGGCCGCCGCGGTGTCGTCGTCATTGCGGAAGATGCCGAGCTCATAACGGACCGAACTGCGGCCGACCGAGGCGACGCGGATGCCGACGGTGACGCGGTCGGGGAAGGCGAGGGAGGCGTGATAGCGGCAGGTGACCTCGGCGACGACGCAATGCACCGGACCTTCCAGCAGCCCGACCACCTTCTCGGTCATCTCGTAATATGTCACCGCCGTATCAAAGAACGAGAAGTAGTTGACGTTGTTCACATGCTGGAACACGTCGTTGTCCATCCATCGCGTGGTGATGGCATGGAACCACAGGTAGTCGGCACGTTTTCCAGGCGATTTGCGGGTCATGATGTCCTGCATGGCGGGTGACGGGTCGCCGTTCCCATACCTTACGGGCCCGTCAATGGACAGCACCGCACGCAGGCGCTACACGGCGCCCGCCCGACCCGCCCCGCCTGCCCGGAAGGACTGCCGTGCCCCGCTGTTTCAAGATTTCGCGTTGCAAGATCAGCCTGCCCACCCTGCTGGCGGCGATGCTGCTTCCGATCCTGGCCCACGCCCACGCGATCCTGGAAGACAGCACGCCGCCCGCCGGTGCCTCGGTCAAGGCCGGCACGATTGCGCTGAGCCTGCGCTACAACAGCCGCATCGATCAGAAGCGGTCCCGCCTGACGCTGATCCGCCCCGACCAGAGCCGCGACATCATCCCGATTGCGCCGGGGACGCCGCCTGAAATCATTGCCGCGCAACTGTCGCTGAAGCCCGGATCCTACATCGTTCGCTGGCAAGTCCTTGCGATCGACGGGCACATCACCCGCGGTGACGTTCCGCTGACGGTGACGGCGCCCTGAGCAATGGACCTGCTCGTTGACCTGTTTGGCTATCTGTCGATCATCGTCCATGGGCTGACCATCCTGTCGCAGTCGATGGCGCTGGGCGGGGTGCTGTATCTGGTCTTCCTGGCGCGTCCCCTTGCCGAGCGACTGGGGCAGGGCGCTGGCCATCGTATCGCTGCCGGCACCGCGCGCATTGCCGGCTATGCCGCGCTGGCGCTGCTGTTGTCGGAGGCCGCGACCGTCGCGCTGCAGGCGGCGGTGCTGATCGACACTGTCGAACTGTCGCTGCGCGAGGTGCTGACGGCGGGTTTCGCAATTGCCGGCATGGTCAAGATCGCGGCCGCCGCCCTGCTTGGTGTGGTGCTGCTGTCGTTGCGTGAGAGGGCGCCGCCGCTGGCGCTGCTGGCGTTGACGGCGATCGAGCTGGCCGCCGCCACCTTGACCACCCACGCCGCGGCCCGCCTCGACAGCCGGGGCGCATTGCTGGCGGTGGAAGGGCTGCATCAGCTTGGCGCGGCGATCTGGATCGGCGGCATTCCGTGCTTCCTGCTGACGCTGGCGGCCGTCCGCGACGGCGTGGCATTCCGGCTCGTCGGCGCCCGCTTTTCCCGCATGTCCATGGTGGGGGTGGGGTGCATCCTGGTCAGCGGCATCACGATGAGCCTGCTGTATATTGGTGATTGGCAAGGGTTCTACGGCACCGCATTCGGCGTCATGGTCGGGGCCAAGATCACACTGTTTCTGATGCTACTGGGTCTAGGGGGAATGAATTTTCTTCTGGTCGAGCGGCTGCGCGGTAATCCCGCGACGTCGATCAACCGCTTGCGCCGGTTCGCCGAGGTCGAGTTCGGCATCGGCATCGCGATCTTTTTCGCTGCCGCCTCGCTGACTTCGGTGCCGCCGGCGGTCGACCTGGCCCAGGACCGGGTGACCTGGCACGAAATCGTCGAGCGCAACACGCCGGAGATGCCGCGCCTGAGCAGCCCCAGCCACGATGACCTGGCGTTGCCGGCGTTGCAGGCGAAGCTGGACGCTGAGGCCGCCGCCAAGAAGGCCAAGCCACAGGTCGCTTTCATCCCGGGCGGCGGGGACCTGCCGCCGCGCAATGCCGACGACATCGCCTGGTCGGAGTACAACCACCATTGGGCCGGGCTGATCGTCTGTGTGGTCGGCCTGCTCGCGTTGTTGAACCGGGCGGGGGTGCGCTGGGCGCGACACTGGCCGTTGGCGTTCCTTGGCCTGGCGGTGTTTCTGTTCTTCCGCTCCGACCCCGAGACCTGGCCGATGGGCGATATCGGCTTCCTGGAAAGCTTCCGGGATGTTGAGGTGCTGCAGCATCGGTTCTTCGTGCTGCTGATCCTGGTGTTCACATGGTTCGAGTGGCGAGTGCGCGCCACCAACTGGAACAACCGGGCAGCCAGGCTGGTGTTTCCGCTGCTGTGCGCCACTGGTGGCACCATGCTGCTGACCCACAGCCACGCCATCGCCAACGTCAAGGATCAGTTGCTGATCGAGCTCACCCACACGCCGCTGGCGGTAGCCGGCATCGCGGCCGGGTGGGGACGGTGGCTGGAGATCAGGCTGAACCCGCGCGAGAACCCGATTGCGTGGCAGGTTGCCGGCTGGGTATGGCCGGTGTGCATCCTGTTCTGCGGGGTGCTGCTGCTGCTATATCGCGAAGCCTGATTTATCCACGCTTCGGGCCTGATCGCCTGAGCCGATGCGCTGAAGCCCCGCCAGGCAGCGGTGGCGAACGAGGCTCCGGCTCATCCGCAATGAGACGCGTCACACGAATTTCCCCGCCCAGCGCATAAAACCAATGCAGGGAAAGCCGATTATCCTTGGCGGCGCGGAAGCCTATTTCCATGCCACCGCAGCCGGACACCTATGCCGGTCGGATTGGAGAACTCGATGAAGACCTTTATCCTCGCAGCCCTTGCCGTGGTCGGCCTTGGGCTGGGTGCTGCTAACGCCATCCCCGCCCATACCCCGTATCAGACGGGTTCGGGGCAGAATTTCATGGAAGGCGGCGGCGGCTAATCGCAGCCTGAACTCTGATATGGAAAGGGCCGGTTCAACCGGCCTTTTTCGTTTCTGGTGATCCCATTTGTGGCAGCGAGTCTGCCGACCCGACCCGACCCGACCCGACACGCGTCAGCGGGAACATCCTTGTTTCGCCAAAGCCGCATACGGTGAACCGGTCCGGGCAGATCCCGAAATCGGTCCTGGCTTGAGCCAGTGCTTCCAGCGGGGCCTCGATGCCCTCGTCGGTCAACTGGAAGGTGCCGAAGTGCATGCCCACGGACCACCGCGCTTCCAGCGCAAGATGGGCCTGCACCGCCTCTGCCGGATTTACATGCGCGCCCTGCATGAACCAGCGCGGCTCATACGCGCCGATTGGCAGCAGCGCCACGCCAGGGGGACACAGTCGTTCCCTGATCTGCTGCCAATGCGTTCCGGCAGCGGAATCGCCGGCGAACAGGACCTGCCCGGCGGCGCTCCGCAGCATGAAGCCACCCCATAATGTCCGGTTGCGATCGAACGGGGTGCGCGCGGAGAAATGCCGGGCCGGCGTCACCGTGATGTGCAGCGGACCCAGCGTTACATCTTGCCACCAGTCCAGTTCAGCCGCCTGGACGCCGATGCGGGCGAGGGCAGGGGCATTGCCAAGCGTCGTGACAAATTGCGGGCCGTGCAGTCGGTTGATGGTACGCAGGCTTTGCAGGTCCATGTGATCGTAATGGTTGTGCGACAGCACGACGATATCCGGCCGAGGCAGGTCTGCCAGCGCAATCCCCGGTTTGCGCGCCCGCCGTGGCCCGGCCCAACCGACCGGCGAGCAGCGTTCGGCAAATATCGGGTCGGTTAAGACCACGGCACCGTTGAAACGGATCAGGAAACTGGAATGATTGATGAAGGTAATCGCGACATGGTCGTCAGCCACCGCCCTGGGCGGCGCCGGGAACGGCGGGTCGGTCACGCCGCTCGGCCAAACCGTCCGGTCGGCCCGTAAGCGCCAGCGCAACACCTGCAGCAGGCCATGTGAGGACACAGGCACACCCGGGTTGAAAAAGTGTTTGCCGTCGAAATGGTCCGAGATCGGATAGGGCGGGCCTGACCGGGGGACGTTCTGCCGCACGCTATGGGATCTCCTTACATTCGGTAATTGCGTACAGCGCCGCGAAGCCGGATTGCTGCAACAGCCGGAAGCGGGCTGCCGGTAACGGGGGCACGGCGTCGGCTGCCAGCAGCAGCACGAAGTCGAATCCGCAGACATCGGCGATCGATGCGCTGGCGCGGTCAGGCAGGCCGCCAATGCGGGCCGCCAGTGAGCGGTATGGCTCCAGCGTTCGCAGCGGTTGCTGTGACGGGTTGTCGAACTCGAACGGCCAGAATGCCCGGTGCTCGATCAGCGCCAGCGCACCCAGATGCTCATCCGAACGGGTGCCGTTGGACAGCAGGCGCCAGCCGGGATTGGCCGACCAGTAGGCGGGCGCCTCGGCCAGGCCGGCTTCGGCAACATAGACCGCCTGTCCCGGCTGCACCGGCGCCAGGACGCGACGCAGATCAGCCAGGTCAGCAGCATGGGCGGCCCACGCTATGGTCAGCAATGCCATGCGGATGACGAACAGCATCGCCGAACCAGCCGCCACGCAGGTGCTGATACGCGACGGCCAGCGGGCAGGCACAAAGCCGGCGAACACCATGAAGCCCAGCATGATGGCGAAGCGGGTATCAAGCGCGTAGGTCCCCTTCCACCTGAAAGGCGCCAGCAGGAATGCCAGCAGCAGCACCGCCATGGTGATCAACGCCGGCCGAGGAACGCGCCCGCGCCGCATCAGGAGACACAGGGTAGGCAGCCCGACGGCGGCGCCGGCCGTCACCCAGTCCAATGGCCGGTGGTAATTGACGAACGGCGTCGTGAGCTGCCGCAATTTTTCGCCCAGCGGCAGATACCCGAAATCGCCGCCGAGCTGGCTAAGGTCGGATATCCAGTACAGCGCCGCCGGTCCCGCGAACACCAGCGCGAGCACCGCGCCCCGTCGCAGTACGCCAGCAGTGCCGCGCGATAGTTCCGCCGCGCCGATCAGCAGGCCGAAGAACACCATCCCCATCAGATGACAGGCGAACAGGATCAACGCCCCCGGCACCGCCAGACCGAGCGCCCATAGCGGGGTCCTGTCGCGCCATCGTAGCCATCCGGCCGCCAGAAGCAGCGCCAGTCCAATCGCGATCTCGAAATTCAGGAAGCCCGCCAACAGGCTGGCATTATAGGCGACCAGGCCGGAACCCAGCGGCCACCATTTTGCGCCGATGCTGCGGCCGTAGGCGATGGATCCCAGCACCGGCAGCAGCACCGCGGCCGCTATCAGCAGGCGCCCGGCCACATGAACCGGGAGTAGCCGGATCAACGGCGGCCCCACCACGTCGAGCGCCAGATTCGGGATGATCGACCAGTGCGTCGCGTAAAACCGCGCCAGAACCGGGTCATCCGGCAGCTTGGCCAGTACAAAGATCCGAGCGAGATGGTTGGGATAATCCAGCAGCGGCGGCACATCGACGATCAGCAACGGCACCAGCAGGATGACGCACAGCCCGGTCACGGCCAGCCACCAGGCGATGTCCATCCGGCGCAGCGCAGGTGATCTCATGGGAACGGGCAGGTGGGCACGGGTGATCCATAAGCTTGCGGACGCGAAACCGGAACGTCGGATTGGCGGATGCTATGTTTTTAGTATGCGGCACGGTATGGGAGCATGATCGCCATGGGAGCATGATCGCCTTAAACCTGCGTCGGCTTCCGGACCCCCGCGCCGCTGTAACCCTGGCAAACATCGATATGACGCTGCCTGCTGAATTTTCGCTCATAGCCCGGCATTTTCGCCCGCTGGCGGGGCCGGGCGCGCTGGATCTGCGCGATGACGCTGCCCTGCTGACGCCGCCGTCGGGGCGGCAACTGGTGCTAACCGCGGATGCGATGGTTGCCGGCGTACATTTCCTGCCGGATGACCCGCCTGACCTGATCGGCCGCAAATTGCTGCGGGTGAACCTGTCCGATCTTGCGGCCAAGGGGGCGGTTCCGCTGGGTTACCTGATGACGGTATCGACACCGAAGACCACGCCCGATGCCTGGTTCGCCGGCTTCGCGGCCGGGTTGGCGCAGGACCAGGCGACGTTCGGGGTGAGCTTGCTGGGCGGCGACACCACGTCGACGCCGGGCCCGATCTCGCTGTCGCTGACCATCGTTGGCCATATCGCACCCGGTGAAGCGGTGCACCGGTTCGGCGCGTCGGCCGGTGACGGGATCTGGGTAACCGGCACCATCGGGGACGGGGCCCTGGGTCTGGCCGTGGCTCGGGGCCGGCTGACCGATCCGACAGGATTCCTGCTGGACCGCTATCGCCTGCCGCAGCCACGCGTCGGCCTGGCGCTGGCCGGCGTTGCCTCGGCCGGTATGGACGTCTCGGATGGCCTGGTGCAGGACCTCGGCCATATCTGCCGCGCGAGCGGATTGTCGGCGGAGCTGGTGGCTGCCGACGTGCCGCTGTCGGATGCCGCACGCGCAGCCGGGCCTGACTGGCTGGCTACGTGCCTGACCGGCGGCGACGACTACGAATTGCTGCTGGCAGTGCCGCCGGCGCATGAGACCGCCCTGCGAAACGCGGCTGCGGTGGCCGGCATATTTGTCAGCCGCATTGGCCAATTTCACGCCGGCCCGCCGGAGGTCATCGTCCGTGGCTCTGGCGGAGAAGCGCTTCCTCTGACACAACAGGGTTGGAGTCACTTTTAGCCGGAAACGGGCGTCCAAGAGAATGAACAAGAATGTCTGGCTGCTGTTCGCCTGTCAGGCGCTGATGAATGCCGTGATGTCGGGTCAGACCATCATGGCGTCCCTGGTCGGCTACAAGCTGTCGGGTTCGGCGCTGAACACACTGCCAATGGCGATCCAGATGATCGCGGTGATGAGCGCATCACTGGTTGCGAGTTACGCGTTTCCACGGCTGGGCCGCCGCGGCGGCTTCTGGCTGGGCTGCGCCATCATGATGTCGGGCAGCCTGATGTTCGCCCTCGGCATCTATACCCGCAATTTCCCGATCTACTGCCTGGGGGCGATTCCGGCCGGATTGGGCTTCGGTATCTCCCAACATCTGCGCTTTGCCGCCGCCGAGGTCGCCGATCCGCACGCCAAGGCGCGGGCGATCTCGCTGGTGCTGGCCGGTGGCGTGCTGGCGGCCATCGTCGGGCCGGAGATGGTCAAGCGCACCAACGCGCTGATCCCGGACTATACCTTCCTGGCCACCTACCTTTACCTGCCGATACTGCCGGTGATCACGGCGATCCTGCTGAGCTTCGTGAAGGTGCCCCCGGCGGAGAAGAAAGTCGGCGTTCCGGTGCCGCTGCGGACCATCTTCGCGCGGCCGGACTTCATCGCTGCCGTGGTCAGCTCATTGGCCGGATATGGCACGATGAACCTGGTGATGGCCTCGACCCCGTTGCAGATGCTGGTGTGCGGCTTTGGCGTGGCGGCAAGCGCCGACGTCATCCGGGCGCACTCGATCGCGATGTTCGGGCCGGGGTTTTTCACTGGGCGATTGATCCAAAAGTTCGGCGTGCACCAGATGATCCTGCTGGGCGGCGTGCTGACGCTGTCATGCGTGGCGATCAACATCTATGAGCCGCCGCTGTTTTCCACGTTCCTGGTGGCGCTGGCGCTGCTGGGCGTGGGTTGGAACTTCATGTTTGTCGGCGGCACGACGTTGCTGACGGGAGCGTATGCGCTGGAGGAGCGGGTGCGGGTACAGGCGACCCACGACTTCATCGTGTTCGGCAGCGTGGCGGTCACGGCGGTGACATCGGGCGCGGTGCAGGCGATGGCGGGTTGGACCGCGTTGAACCTGACGGTCATCCCGCCGATCCTGATCGCCTGCGTAGTCGTGACCTGGCACTGGCTGGCGCGGTCACGGGCGGCGGTTGCGGCTTAGGGCGTCTTCAGGCTGGCTGCGAACAGGCAGCGCGCGCAAACACTCGGTGCGTGTTATCGCAATGTCATTGGCGGGCATCGTTGCCGCCCTGCCGGTTTCGACCTGGCTGAGGTCAGGCCCGCAGTGGCTGCAATGGTTTGACCTGTCGCCGATTCACAGATCTGGCATGACAAACGCAGCGTGGCGCGATCGGACAATCTTCAACCACCTGTCCGGAATGGCTATTAGAGCACGCTAGCCTGAGGTTGACCGGTAGCCTGCCGCGCTGAGATAGCGGGCACATTCGCTTGGTTCGAACTGATCGAGCAGCGCGCCGAGAGCAGCATCGATATCTTCGATGCTGCGAGCATCGGCTTTACGCAGCAGGGCTTTGATCTTGGCGAACACCTGTTCGATTGGGTTCAGATCGGGACTGTATGCGGGCAGGAACAGCAATAGGGCACCCGCGGCACGGATGGCGGCACGGATCGCCTGACGCTTGTGGCTGCTGAGGTTGTCCATGACGACGACATCGCCTCGTTGCAGCGTTGGCACCAGGAACTGCGTGACCCAGGCGAGGAAACTGATGGCGTTGACCGGTTGTCTCAGCACGCACGGTGCAACGATGCCGTCGCAGCGCAAGGCGGCGACGAAGGTCAATGTTTTCCAGTGCCCATATGGCACTTTGGCGATCAGGCGTTGCCCGCGGGGACAGCGCCCATGGGTACGGGTCATGTTGGTCTTCACCCAGGTCTCGTCGATAAAGACCAGACGCTTTGGATCAACCTTGTCCTGGTGTTGTTTCCACTGCTGACGCCGGCGCGCCACATCGGGTCGGTCTTGCTCGCTGGCGTGCAGGCTTTTTTTTAAAGCTGAGCCCGGCATCGGCGACGATACTCCAGACCGCAAACGCGCTGCCCTTGGCGCCACGTGCTCTCAATTCCGCCGCCAGTGCGCGTAGCGTGAGATCAGGTTTCTCGGTCAACCGGGTGATGATCCAGTGGCGGTGCGCCTCCAGCACGAACGGGCGCATGCCCCCCATAGGCTTCGCCTTCGGGTTACCGCTTTCGCGCGCCCGCCTGGCCCAGCGCAGCGCCGAGGACTCACCGATGCTGAAGTGCTGCGCCGCTCTCTGCCCGCTCATGCCAGCTACCATGGCAGCGACAACGCGCTCGCGTAGATCAAGCGAATAGGGACGACCCATCGATGCTGGCCTCCAATCCAGTCAGCACCTTGAATCAAACTTTCGCCCCGTTGCCACTTCACAAGGGAGTCAACCTCAGGCTAGCGCGCTCTAGGGTCCTTACGCGGCGTGACTTCGCTGAACGCGGCGTCACTTCGCTGACTGGCGCGTTTCATTCGGGTCGTGGCCGGACTGGCGCAGGATCACGGCATTGACGCCGTTTGATGCCTCGGTCGCAACGACCACGGCGACATCACCCCAGTATTTGTCCAGCGTGCCGGCCGGGATCTCGTTCAACTGCACCACCCGGCCGCGCTCGTCGCCCGTGGTAGTGCGCACCGACCACTGAATTTCAACCCGTTCCTGCCGCTTGGGGATCGGCACGACCTTCACGTCGCCCTGTACGACGAAGTCCGCCCCTGCCGGCGTGGTCAACACGACCGGTCCCAGCACCGCCAGGCGTGCGCGCATCTGCTGGGTCAGCGTCGCATCACCGTCACCCGGCGCGCCGGTCACGTCGGCCACCATTACCTTTGCGGGGCGGTTGTACAGACTGCCTGGATCGGCTTTGTCATGGGCGATTCGAATCCCGGTCAGGACGGCGCCGATGCGCGGGCCAGCTTCGGCCGCGACCTGATCGAGCAAGGCGTTGTCGGCATTGGCCCAGGCCTGCAGCGCGATCTTCTCGCCCTCGGCCGTGCCTTTCTCCTGGCCTTGGGGATCCTGCACGCTGAATATCGGCGTCACGAAATCGCCGTCCCGCCGAGCCGTGGTGATGACGCGCCAATCGGTCTTTTCGGGTGCGCGTACCAGTGCCGGCACCTCGGTCGCCTGAAGCGCCAGGGCGATCTGCTTCGCCAGTTCCTGATTGGCTGCATCCGGCAGCATCGTCTGCGACCCAGGTGGCACCGCCAGCAATGCCGTCATCGGCTTCGCCAGCCGGCGTGCGGTTGCGCCGGGATTTCCCAGGAAGGGTTCCGGCAGATCCCCGCAGGTGGCCAGCAGGCACAGCAGCGGAACAAGACAGGCAAACCGGATCAACCGGCCAAGACGAACGATCATCCGGCCGCTTGAAGCAGATGCCGGCAGCCGCCGAAAGGGGCCTTGCGCGCAATCAGCGCAACGCGTTGATCACGCCGGCCTGATGACGGAGATCTGGTGGCCGATCGGGCCGCCGTGCGCCAAGGTTCGCCTGCGATGGCTGAAAAACCGGTCTTCCTCGGCCAGGGTGTCCGCCCCGGTCACGACGACGTGGCCGGCCCCGGCGGCGCGTAGCCTGGCGGCGCAGTAGCCCGCCAGATCGAACTGCCAGCGGTCCGGCTGCCGACCCGGTGCGAAAAATCCCGAGTCGGCCGGCGCCCGATCCAGCACCGCGTCTCGCAAATCCGGGCCGACTTCGTAGGAGTTCTGGGCAATACATGGCCCAACGGCGGCGGTGATGTGCTCCGCCGCAGCCCCCAACGCCGCCATTGCGGCCAGCGTCGCTTCCAGCACCCCGGCCACGGCGCCGCGCCATCCGGCATGGGCTGCGCCGACAACACCGCCGGCGGAGTCCGCAAACAGCACCGGAGCGCAATCCGCGGTAATGATCCCAAGTGCGAGATCGCGCTGGTTGGTTACCATCGCGTCGGCCTTCTCACCTTGGCCCGGCGCCCAAACATGTGTCGCGGTCACCACGGCGATGCCGTGCACCTGGGTCAGGCCCAGCAGCCGCGCCGGATCGGCCCCCACCGCTCGTGCCGCCCGCGCGCGGTTTTCGTGCACATTGTCCCGGTCGTCCTGGCTCGACAGGCTGCAGTTCAGGCTTGCGTAGGCGCCCGCCGAGACCCCGCCGCGGCGGGTAAAAAAGCCATGTGGCGCCTTGATCCGATGTGCTGTCAGGGCTTCTGCCATGGCGCAGCGACTCCGTGAAGAAATGCGTCGCGGGTGTGCGCAATGTGCAGTCGCGGGTCAACAGGTGTTATAGTCCACATCTTCAATCGTCATGACCGGCACGATCCGGCCGCGGCGACAGGCGGGCCGACGCCGAATCGAGAACAAGCCGGGAGGAAAACAATGATCGGAATCGATTGGGGTACAACGAGTTTCCGAGCCTTCCGGGTTGGGCGGGAGGGTGCGGTGCGGGAGCGGCGGGTTGGGCCGAAGGGCATCCTGAACGTGCCGGACGGTCGCTTCGGCGACACGCTGCGTGAGGAGATCGGTCCTTGGCTGGCCGCCGGCGAGGACCAGGTTCTGCTGTCCGGAATGATCGGCAGCCGCCAGGGCTGGAAAGAAACGCCTTATCTGCCATGCCCCGCCGGTCCTGCCGAACTCGCCGACGGGCTCGTCGACATCGGCTTCGATTGGGCTCGGGTGAAGATCGTGCCGGGATTGTCCGGCGTCGACGATTCGGGCGTTGCCGAGGTGATGCGAGGTGAGGAGACCCAGGTCATGGGTGTGCCGCTGCTGCTGCGCGAGGGCGGCATTGCCTGCCTGCCGGGCACCCACTCCAAATGGGTACGGGTCGAAGCGGGGCGGATCGTGCGCTTCACCACCCACATGACCGGTGAAGCGTTCAGCGCGCTGCGCGGCCACACCATCCTGGCGCGGATGATGCGTGACGGACCTTCCGATGGCGCACCGTTCGATGCGGGTCTTGCGCGGTCGGCGGACCCGGGTGGCCTGCTGCACCACGTGTTCGGCGTACGCGCCCTGGCCCTGGCCGATCGCCTGAGCGAATCGGACGCGCCGGCCTATCTATCCGGTATCCTGATCGGTCATGAGGTGCGGGCTGCGTTGGCGCAGGCGGCGGGCGCGGTGGTGCAGGTCATCGGCGCGGCGGACCTGACCGCGCTGTATGCCAAGGCAATCACCGGATGCGGCGGCTATGCCGAACGCCATGACGGAGAGGCCGCAGCGGGCGGATTGGCGATCATCGCCAAGCACGCCCGGTGGGGATGACAATGCGCTTCGGCGATTATCTGGCCCGTTGCGACCTGGTCGCCATCCTGCGTGGCATCCGCCCGGATGAGGCGGTTGCGGTGACCGCGGCGCTGGAGGCGGCCGGCATCGTCATTGTCGAGGTGCCACTGAATTCGCCCGACCCGATGACCAGCATTGCCGCCTTGGCCGCGGCGTTCGGGGATCGGCTGCTGATCGGTGCCGGCACTGTCATGACGGAAGCACAGGTCGGGCAGATCGCAGCCGCCGGCGGGAAGCTGATCGTAACGCCGCATGCCGACGCTGCGATCGTGGGTGCGGCCAAACGGCACGGGCTGATCGCTGTGCCGGGTTTCTTCACCCCAGCCGAAGCGTTTGCCATGCTTGCCACCGGCGCGGACGCCCTGAAGCTGTTTCCGGCCGAGGGTGCCAGCCCCGCGATGTTGCGCGCGCTGCGGGCCGTGCTCCCGCCAAACACGAGGGTGCTGCCGGTCGGCGGCATCGACGTGGCCAGCATGGCGGCATGGCGTGCCGCTGGGGCTGCCGGGTTCGGCATTGGTTCGGCGATCTACAAACCGGGCGACACGCCACAGGGTGTAAGCAGGAAGGCAACGGCGCTCCGCGCTACCGTCCAGTAGGAGATATCACGATTGCGTGATTCATTTGTGCTGCGCTGCAACATTCTGAAGACTTACCGGGCCGAATGTTACCGAAAATCGGATTGTGTAACCATCTGTCAGATCCCGCAAAGGAAGTATCATTTCGTGGGAAGAGTCTGATTGATTACTCATAAGTATCAGGATCGAATTTTAATTTTGGTCGGAATCGCTTTACAGATGACCGGCTGACAAAATTGTAGAGCTAAGCACTAATTTCGACATTTACCTTCCGGGGCCTAATATTCGCCGCCTAGAACCGTGCATACCGGGATGTTATTGTTCCCGCGGCGCGCAATTTCGCGGGCGGCACGGAGAACGTTACTCATGGCCCAATCAGTGACCGTTGGCGGAAGCACAGACAATCCCGTGGTGGTGGGCTTCGATTCAACATCGAATTTTGCCCTGGCGCAGCAACTCGCGGCTTTTCTTAATACTGAAATCGCAGACGGCAAGCTTGTTACCGTGCCCGACCAGGGCGGTACTTTCCCTGTTCTCCCCTGGGGCGTCAGCGGCGCCTATGTCCAGACCACAACAACCTTGGCCGTTCTTCCGACTGGCTACACCACCGACATCATCAACAAGCCTGGATCGGCTGTGGTGTTCGGGTCGGGGGATCCTAACCAAGTAATTCTCTCCGGTAGTAGTACAGATCTGACCTTTACTGCAGCCAGCGGTTCCGGGACGGTGGTCGCCGGTGGCGGCACCACCAGATTGATGATCTCCGACCCGGCCGGCCAGACCGCGGCGTCCGCCAGCGACGACGCCGCCAAGCCCTCGGCCGCCAACCCGGCGACCTGGACACTATTCACCGGCAGCGGCAACGACTTCATCTCCGTGCAGGGTGACGTCAATGCCACGATCGGCGCAGGTGGCGGGCAGAATACCATCCTGTTGGGCAATGGCCGCGACCTGATCGTATCAGCAGGCAGCGACACCATCCTCGGTGGGTCCGGCGCGGTCACCATTGACGCCACCGCCGCGAAAGGTGACCTGGTGCAGGCCGGCGCCAGCGACCTGTATTTCGTCGGCGGTGCGGGTGGTGCCACGATCCTGGGCGGGACCGGAAGCGATACGTACTTCGGGGCGACCGCAACCCATGTCGGCAAGCAGTTGATCGAGGGCGGGTCAGGCGGCAACAACTTCCTGTTCGCCGGCAACGGCGCGGCAACGCTGATCGGCGGCGGCGACGGCGACAGATTGTTTGCTTTTGGCAACAGCGCCCAATGGCTGAAGGCAGGCGTTGGCAACGAAACACTGTCGGCGGCGGCGTCGTCCGGTGCGGACACGCTGACCGCGGGTTCGGGCAAGACCCTTATGGTTGGTAGTATTGGTGCCGATACGTTCATGGGCGGGGCCGGTCAGGCGACCGTGCAGGCTGGATTCGGCGCCGACGTCTACGCCTTCATGAAAGGGCACGCCGGTGGCAGCGAATTGGTGACCGGCATTTTCGACCCCAGCGGGATCAAGATTGCCCTGGTAGGTTATGGTGCCGGCGAGGCGGACCACGCGCTGGCGAACGCGACAGTCAAGCACGGGTCAATCACCATTGGCCTGACCGATGGGACCAAGGTCACCTTCCAAGATGTCACATCGTTGTCCAAGTCGAACTTCGTCTAACCGAAGCGTTTTCAGCCGGATTGTAAGCCGTCAGCGCCTTCGTAACGTATCGGTTGAGCAAGCAACACATCACCCTGCCGGTTCCGGTCAGGGTGATGCTGCTCCAGGGTCCGCGGTGGCGCTTGGTCAGGCGCTGATCGCGCCGATCACTCGGTCGATGAAACCCTGGGTGCTGCCAAGATAGTTGGCGGGATCGATCAGCCGCTCGATCGCTGCACGGTCGAGCCGGCTTGCCACGGCCGGGTCGCGCTGCAGGGCGTCGGCCAGCGAGATCCTCTCGCTCAGCGCCAGGTCGCAGGCATGCTTCACCACATGGTGCGCCTCGCCGCGGCCCAGCACCGGGGCAAGACCCATCATGACGGCTTCGGAAACGATCAGCCCGTGTGTGAGATCGAGGTTGGCGCGCATCCGGTCAGCGTCGACCACCATGCCTTCGGCGATGGTTCGGGTGTGCAGCAGGGCGCCGTGCGTCAGCACGAAGGCCTGCGGCAGTGCCAGCGCTTCGGCCTGCCACGGGCCAGTGGCGCGCTCATGGTCTTGTGCCATTGCCCCAAGCATAACCGGCACCAATCCTTGAACCATACGCGCCGCCGCGATGATGTATTCCGATGCGATAGGGTTGCGCTTCTGCGGCATGGTCGACGATTGGCCGCGGCCGGCAACGTAGGGTTCGGCAACCTCGCCGACCTCGGTCTGCGCCAGCAGAATGATGTCGGTGGCAATCTTGGCCAGTGAGCCGCAGACCAGCCCAAGATATCCGACGGTCTCCGCCAGCGCGTCGCGGCACACATGCCACGGCGCCAGCGGTGCGCCCAAGCCGAGTTCACTTGCCAGCGCCTCCATGACTGGGATGCCCTGGTCGCCCAGCGATGCAAGTGTTCCGGCGGCGCCGGCAAATTCCACGATCAGCGCCCTGCGGCGGATCTCGCCCATGCGTTCACGATGCGACAGGAACGGCATAGCCCAGATCGCGCATTTCAGGCCGAAGGTGACTGGCAGCGCCTGCTGGAGATGGGTGCGTCCGGCCATGACGGTGTTTCGGTGGGTGTCCGCCTGGCGCGCCAGCGCCGCCAGAATGGCACACAGTTCGGCATCGATCAGGTCGAGGCCCTGGCGCACCTGCAACACCGTGGCCGTGTCCATGATGTCCTGGGTGGTCGCGCCCCAATGAGTCCAGCCGCCGGCCGGACCCGCCGCCTTTGACAGGCCGCTGACCAGCCCCACGACTGGATAGCCGACGTTGCGGGCGCTGGCGGCGAGATCAGCGGTGCTCAGGTTCTCGCCCTGCGCGGCGGCAATGATCGCTTCGGCGGCGTCCGCTGGAATAATACCCATGCGGCCCTGCACCCGCGCCAGCGCTGCCTCGACGTCCAGCATTCGCTGGAAGTAGGCGGTTTCGTCGAATACCGCACGCATCGCGTCACTGCCGTAAAGCGTGCCGAGAATCGGGCCGTCGGCGGGGTTGACGGGCATGGCAAGGTCCTCCTGGGATGGAGGCATGGTTTAGCCAGACCGTGCCATACGGTGCAATTGGGCGAGATGCGGTCTGCCGGATCGCCGCCCCTGGATCCGTGACGTTACGCCGGCTTGCTCCTCAGCTTTGACGATCGGTTGCGGCCTGCAGCCGCCAACCGCAATCGGGTTGAGCGGCCGAGACCTGTTTTAAGCTATGAGTCCCTACACCGAGAAATACTTCGCGCCTGGATTAAGCACCACGATCGCGCTGGTCGACTGCTCCGGATGCAACTGGAACTCATCCGACAGCGAAATCCCGATCCGATCCGCCGCCAGCATCCCGAGGATTGGAGCCTGGTCCTCAAGCCGCGGGCAAGCTGGATACCCAAACGAATACCGGCTGCCGCGATACCCCTGCGACAGCATCTTCTCCATGTCCCGGTCGTCCTCCGCCGCGAACCCTAGCTCCGCCCGGATCCGCTTGTGCACGTATTCCGCCATCGCCTCCGCCATTTCCACCGACAGGCCATGTAGATACAGATAATCCTGGTAGCGGTTGTCCTCGAACCAGATCCGGGCGGTGTCGGAAGCTTTCTGCCCAACCGTCACGACCTGCAGGCCGATCACGTCCCGCTCCGCGTCGTCCACGTCGCGGAAGAAATCGGCTATGCACTCGCCATCGTCCTTGGGCTGGCGCGGCAGCGAGAACCGGGTGACCTCGGTCATTCCGTCCTGTTCGAAGATGATGAGGTCGTTGCCCTGTCCCGCCGCCTTCCAATAGCCGTAGGCGGCCTGAGGCTTCAGGATGTCCTGCTCGTCGCACAGCGCCATCATCCGGCGCATGACCGGCCGCAGTTCCTGCTTTGCCCAACCGATGAAATCTTCCAGCGTGCGCCCCTGCTTACGAAAGCCCCACTGGAACTGGTACAGGCTGCGCTCGTTCAGGAACGGCAAGATCGCCTTTGGCGCGGCCTCGACAACCCTGGCGCCCCAGAACGGCGGTTCCACGACAGGCACATCGCGCGTAATCCGATGCCGTCGCGCCCGCACCGCCGCCACGTCGACCGGACGGAACGCTTTTGCGTCGGCCTGGCCGAGCGTCCGGGCCGTGTTGCGGGCTTTGCCGGCACGCTTGGACTGGATCACCGCGAGGTAATCGTCGAATGCATTGCCGGTGACCCGGTCCATCAGGTGCAGCCCGTCGAATGCATCCCGCGCGTAGGCAACGCGTCCTGACGCATAGGCGCTCACACAGGCGTCCTCCACATAGTTGCGGGTCAGCGCCGCGCCGCCCAGCAAAACAGGAATTTCCAGTCCCTGTCGCGACATTTCCTCCAGGTTCTCGCGCATCACCACCGTAGACTTCACCAGCAGACCGGACATCCCGATGGCGTGTGCGCGATTGTCCTGCACCGCTTGCAGCATGTCGGCCAGTGGCACCTTGATACCGAGGTTGACCACGCGGTAACCGTTATTGGTAAGAATTATATCGACAAGGTTCTTGCCGATGTCATGCACATCGCCCTTTACTGTCGCCAGAACGATGGTGCCTTTTTCCTGGCCCTCGATCCGCTCCATCATCGGTTCCAGGTAGGCTACGGCGGCCTTCATGGTTTCTGCGCTCTGCAGCACGAACGGCAACTGCATCTTGCCGGCGCCAAACAGGTCGCCGACCACTTTCATCCCGTCCAGCAGCACGTTGTTGATGATGTCCAGCGGGGGCAGCCGCAGCAGCGCCTCGTCCAGGTCGTCGGTCAGTCCCTTGCGGTCGCCGTCGACGATGCGATCCTTCAGCCGGCCCTCGGCGGTTTCGGCGCGTTCCTTCTTGACGGCGTCGGCGGCCTTGCGACCGGCGAACAGCTCCAGCAGTTTCTGCAGGGGGTCGTAGCCTTCCCGCCGACGATCGAAGATCAGGTCTTCGGCCACCTGGCGTTCTTCCTCCGCGATCAGGTGCATCGGCCGGATCTTCGACACGTGGATGATCGCCCCGGTCATCCCGGCGCGCCGAGCATGATCCAGGAAAACGCTGTTCAGTACCGCACGCGCAGCCGGGTTCAGCCCAAAGCTGACATTCGACAGGCCCAGGATAATCTGGACCTCTGGGAATTCCGCATGGATCGCGGCGATTCCTTCCAGCGTCCATTGCGCCAGTTTGCGGTCGTCCTCGTTGCCGGTGGCGACGGTGAAGGTCAGGGGGTCAATCAACAGGTCCGACTGCGCCAGCCCGTGCTTGTCGCAGGCGAACCCGATCAGCCGGCGGGCGATGCGCAGCTTGTCCTCCGGCGTCTTCGCCATGCCGACCTCGTCGATCGTCAGCGCGATCACCGCCGCGCCGAACTTCTTCGCCAGCAGCAGCCGGTCGGTGGCGTGGCTTTCGCCATCCTCGAAGTTGATCGAGTTGATGATCGGCTTGCCGCCATGCAGCTTCAGCGCCGCCTCAATCACCGGCGTCTCGGTGCTGTCGATCACCAGCGGCGAATTCACCGAAGCGGTAAAGCGGCGGATCACCTCCGTCATCTCCGCATTTTCATCGCGGCCCACGAACGCGGTGCAGACATCGAGCGCGTGGGAGCCTTCGCCGATCTGCTCGCGACCCATGGACACGCAGCCGTCCCAGTCGCCGGTTTCCTGCAGTTCCCGCCATTTCTTCGAGCCGTTGGCATTGCAGCGTTCGCCGATGGCAAAGATCGCGTTTTCCTGCCGCAGCGGCACGGCCTGGTATAGGCTTGCCACCCCCGGCACCCATACGGCGCGGCGCGCCACCGGCGCCGGTCGGAACCCGCCGCGGCGACGCAACATCGCATCCAGCGCCTGGATATGCCCGATGGTTGTGCCGCAGCAGCCACCGATCAGATTGACCCCGTCCTCGGCCACGAAGCGTTCCAGCCAGGAGGCCAGGTCGGCTGCGTTCAGCGGGTAATGGGTATGGCCATCGACCAGTTCGGGCAGTCCGGCGTTCGGCTGCACCGAGATCAGCCCCGGCCAGTTCGCCGCCAGCCAACCGACGTGTTCGGCCATCTCCTGCGGGCCGGTCGCGCAGTTCAGCCCCATCAACGGCACATCCAGCGCACCGATAACCGCCCCCGCCGCGCCGATATCCGGCCCCACCAGCAACGTGCCGTTGGTCTCGACCGTGACCTGCACGAAAACCGGCGTATCGGTCCCGGCCTTGGCGCGCGCGATCTTGGCGCCGTTGACCGCCGCCTTGATCTGCAGCGTGTCCTGGCAGGTTTCGATCAATATCGCATCGACCCCGCCGGCGATTAGCCCGCGGCATTGTTCCGCCAGCGCCGCCTCCAGCGGGTCATAGGTGATGTTGCCCAGGCTGGGCAGCTTGGTGCCCGGCCCGATACTGCCCAGCACCCATCGATCCCGCCCGTCGGCAAATGCCTCCGCTGCCTCGCGCGCCAGCTCGCCCGCCCGCTTGTTGATCTCGAACGCCCGCTCTGCCAGGTCGAACTCGCCAAGCGTGATCGGAGAGGCGCCGAAGGTGTTGGTTTCCACCATGTCGGCACCGGCCTCGAAATAGCCGCGATGGATCTCCCGCACCATGTCCGGTCGTGACAGGACCAGAACGTCGGTGCAATTCTCGCGGCCCCAGTAATCCTTCTCGACATCCAGGGTCAGCGCCTGGACACGGCTGCCCATGCCACCGTCGCACAGCAGCACACGGTCACGCAGGGCATCGAGCAAATGGGGACGGGTCATCGCAAATCCTTGTTCAAGCCAACACGGTGCCGTCACCCGCCTGCGCCAACCAGGCATCGACAGCCGCATGGCCGCGCACCTTGTCGTCAGGCGGAATGAACGCACCGGTGAAACTGTTTCGGGCCAGCGTCGCCAGACTGGCCGCCGACAGCCCAAGCCCAAGCTGGGATTGGCTGTAGTTCTCGGCGACATAACCGCCGAAATAGGGTGGATCGTCCGAGTGCACGGACACGTTCAGCCCGCTGTCCAGCATCGCCCGCAGCGGATGCAACGGCATCGACGGCACAACATTCAGCCGCAGGTTAGACAGCGGGCAAACCGTCAGCGGCATGTCGCGGGCCACCAGATCACGCACCAGCGCCGGATCATTCATGCAGGCAACGCCGTGATCGATCCGCGCAACCTCTGGCATATCGAGGGCTTCGCGCACATAGGCCGCGGGACCCTCTTCCCCCGCGTGGATCGTCATCGGAAACCCAAGTGCCCAACCGGCCCGAAAGAACTGGCGAAACTTCGACGGGGGATTGCCGATCTCCGCACCGCCCATGCCAATGCCGGCAATGCGGTCGGCCCATGGCAGCACCAGATCAAGCAGTGCCAGCGCATCGGCCTCACTGCGATGGCGGTGGGCGCTGATCAACAGTCCCGCACTGATGCCCGTCTCCGCGGTGGCGACCTGCATCGCCCCCAGCACACCCTGCATCAGGGTCGCGAGCGCAACACCCCGTTCGGTAAAGCTCTGTGGCCCGATGAACATTTCGGCCCGCACCACACCGTCCGCATGCGCCCGGCGCAGGTATGTCAAAGTCAGGTCGTGGAAATCCTGCTCGGTCACCAGCACGCGGCAACCCTCGAAGTAAAGCGCAAGGAACGATGACAGATCAGCGAATTGATAGGCCGATCGAAGCGCCTCCGGCGAGGGCCAGCGCAACGCGATGCCGTTGCGCCGGGCCAGCGCAAACATCAGATCCGGCTCGAGGCAGCCTTCCAGGTGAACGTGCAGTTCCGCTTTCGGCAGCCCGGCAATGAACGCCTGCATCGTCGGCGCCGTCACGATTGCACCGCCAGAACGCGGGAATCGACAGCCGGCACATCCCCCAGCCGTGTCGCCGCCCATATGCGAACGTCGAGCGGCCCTGGAACCATCACCGCTTCTCCCAATTCCACACCGACGCGGTTCGCCAGTTCACCCATCGCCGAGTCGGAGAAACCCGGCCAGCGATGTGCCAGCCGGCCAGCCAAATCAGTTCGGTCATGCGCCGCCAGGTCGATCACGATCAGCCGGCCGCCGGGACGCAGCACACGCGTCGCCTCGGCCATCACACCGCCCGGATCTTCCGCATAGTGCAGCACCATCTGCAGCACGACGCTGTCGAAGGACTGGTCCGACAGCGGTAGCCGGTACATGTCCGCCAGGCGCACCGCACAATGGGCAAACGCCGAACCGTTCAGCCGTGCCCGAGCCAGCGCCAGCATGGCCTTGGATGCATCGATACCCAACGCCTGGCGCACCCGCGGGGCCAACAGCTCCAGCACCCGGCCGGTGCCGGTGCCGATATCCAGCAGCCGGCCCTCGGGGCCTGGAGGTACCAACGACAACAACGCGTCTTCGACGGCCTGAGCGGGCAGGTCCAGCGCCCGCATCTCATCCCAGTCGGCGCCCTTCTGGCGGAAACTTTCCGACGCCACCCGGGCGCGTTCGGCCAGGACGCGTGCAGCCTGCCGGCGATCCGCCTCCAGCACCGGGTCGTCGGCCGGCAATCGGGCGACCAGTTCGCGGGGCAGGGCGCCCTCGTCCCCCGTCGGTAAAGCAAACCAGACATTGGCGCCTTCGCGGGTGCGGTCCAACAGCCCGCAGTCGCATAACAGCTTCAGGTGTCGCGACAGCCGGGGCTGCGATTGGCCAAGGATTTCAGTGAATTCCATGACGCAGAACGCCCCCCGTGCCGCCAGCGCCAGCAGACGCAGGCGGGTCGGTTCAGCGGCGGCGCGCAGGCTGGCGAGCAGGTGTTCCATTGGCAAGACCCTACTGACATAAAGATATCCTTATGTCCAGACGGTCTTTTTGGGGCCGTTGCGCACGACCCGGTTCGCAGCCATCCTCCGTTGGCAAGCAACAGGGGACCGGCATGAAATTCGGCGCATCGATGTTCTTCACCGACTATTCCATGACGCCGGTGGCCTTGGCCCGAGCGCTGGAGGAACGCGGCTTCGATATCCTGTTCGCCCCCGAACACTCCCATATTCCTCTCTCACGCAAGACCCCGTTCGTGCTCGGAGCGGACCTGCCGAAGCGATACTACGACGTGATGGATCCGTTCGTGACCCTGTCGGCTGCCGCAGTGGTCACGACAAAACTGAAACTGGGCACCGGCGTGTGCCTTATCGCCCAGCGCGATCCGATCCAGACCGCCAAGTTGGTCGCCTCGATCGACCAGGTGTCGGGTGGGCGGTTCGTGTTCGGCATCGGCAACGGCTGGAACCAGGATGAGATGGAAAATCACGGCACCGATTTCGCCACGCGCCACAAGCTGGCGCGCGAGCGGGTCGAGGCGATGAAGGCGATCTGGACCCAGGACGCCGCCGAATACCATGGCGAGTTCGTCAATTTCGGGCCGATGGCCGCATGGCCCAAGCCGGTGCAGAAACCGCATCCGCCCATCCTGATCGGCGGCGCCTTCCCCTATTCCGCTCGTCGCGCGGTCCGCTACGCCGATGGCTGGATGCCGCAGGCGACCGCGAAGGACCCGACTCCTTTGACCGAGCTGATCCCGCGCTTCCGCCAGATGACGGCTGAGGCTGGGCGCGACCCGGCGGCAATGCAGATCGTGATGGGCGCCCAGCCGCCCGACCCGGCGCTGGCGGCGCAGTATCAGGCGCTGGACGTAGATTATATGTACCCAAGCCTGCCGTCGGAGAAAGAGGACACGATCCTGCCGATCCTGGATCAGTGGGTCGGGGTGATGCGCCAGCTCAACGGGTAGGCCCGCGGCATATCGATGGCTTAGGTATAAGCCGCTTCGACCATTCGCCTGACCGCGGCGTCGGCTTCGCTTTCCGGTTCGGGCGTCGCCGTCGGCGCCGTGGCTTTGTCTTCGTCCGCCCGGACGGTGGGTACCGCCGGAAGGGCCGCATCCCGCAGCCGACTCCGCATCCTGCGTCCAGCCATCGCTGCCGTCCCACCCTTCGCGGGCCTTTGCCGCATGGCATTCATCCTTCAAACAACCCCGTCACCCTCAGCCCCGGCGGATCGAGCACCAGGTCACCGTCGCGCACGATGCGGGTCAAGATCGAGCCATCCGCATTGCGCGCATGGTGAATGATGGCGCGATCCTCGGTCCGGACAATAAGATAGTGCCGCACCGACTCCAGTCGGAAATAGTCGATCAGCTTGTCGCCATGGTCACGCGCCCGCGTCGACGGCGACAACACCTCCACCACGACAACGGGGTCGGTCAATTTGACCGTATCTGGCGGCACCGCCGGCCCGCACCGCACCAGGGCATCAGGTTCGTAGGTCGTTATTTCATCGACCATCACGGCCATGCCGTCCGGATAGGCGGTGCAGGGCACTCCGTCCCGTTCCACGGCTTCTGCCAGTCGTCGGTACACGCTGCCCTTAGCCAGCGCGTGCGCGCTTCGCTCCGGCGCCATTCCCACAACCTTACCGGCGAACAGTTCGTGTCGCTGGCCCTTCGGCTGCTCCATCGCCCAGGCGATGAATTCGTCCGACGTCATCAGTGCGGTCACAGGGTCGGACATTCGCAAACCTCCTTCCTCGAACATAGGTCCTCGGCGGGCGCTTTAAAACACCAACCGCCCGCCCACGATGCACAACACAGTAGCCAGCATCGGCCGCAGCACGGCGTCCGGAATCCGTGCTGATAGATAGCTGCCCAGGATAATCCCGGGGATTGAGCCGCTCAGCAGCGACGTCAGCAGCGGCCAGTCCACTGATCCCAGCCACCAATGCCCGGCTCCTGCTACCAGCGTCAGCGGCACCGCATGAGCGATGTCGGATCCCACGATCACCTTCATGGGCACCATCGGATACAGCAGCAGCAGTGCGCTCACCCCCAGCGCCCCGGCACCCACGGAGGACAGTGTGACCAGCATTCCCAGCACCGCCCCGGTGACGACCGTCAAGCGTGCCGCCTGGCGCGGCGAAACCCTTGTCAGTGTCGGTGCCATCAGCGCCAGGAAGCGCTGGCGAAACACCAGCGATACTGCCGTCAGCAGCAGCATCACGCCCAGTACCACCGAGATGATCCGCCCGCTCATCGGACCGGTGATACTGAAGTGGGAGATTACCAGCAAAGTCACCACCGTCGCCGGCACGCTGCCCGAGGCCAGCCGCCGCACGATCCGCCAGTCCACGGTGTGGTTGAGCCCATGCACCAGGGTGCCGACCGTCTTCGTCGCCGAGGCATACAGCAGGTCGGTTCCGACCGCCGTTGCCGGATGGATCCCGAACAGCAGCACCAGGATCGGTGTCATCAACGACCCACCACCGACTCCCGTCTGACCCACCAACAGGCCGACGAAGAACCCGGACAGCGAAAACAATGGGTCGATGGCGTCGAACAGAGTCATGCACCTGGCCTGAAACCGTGACGACGTTTACCACACCGTCCGCGGTGGCAGCAGTGCCCGCGCGGGCAGTACCGTGCCAAGGGTTCAGACACCAACACCGTTTCTCGATCCGCGGCAGGACCGGACTGGAACCGGCCGCCGGACGACCTAAATCGTCAGCCCGGCGGCGCAGGAACAAGCTCTGATGATGCCGCCACCACTGCCATGAAGAAACCTCGAACCAGGCCAAAAGCCGCCGGATCGGCCTACTATTCTTTCTCTCGACCTCAGAACGGAGAGTCCTACGCGATGAAAAAACTTCTCCTCGCCGCCGTCGCGCTCGGCGGACTGACCGCCCTGATCGCACCCGCCGCCACAGCCTCCCCTCTGGCAGCCAGCGTTCACGTTACGCCGTCCCACTCCGGTGTCACCCAGATCAACTATTACTGGCACCGCCGCCATTGGCATCATCGCCGCTGGGAGCATCATCGCTGGCGCTACTGGAACTAAGGGCAAAGCGTCGCCGCGTCGGCGTTGAGCTGGCGCGGCTACCCTTCGCCCCGGCCGAACCCATCCACCATTGCCCGGACACGCTCCGGATCGCTTTGTTCCATGACCCGGCGCGCGAATCGAACGCAGGCATCGATCGCGACGGAACGGATCATCTGCTTCACCTTGGGCACCGCGGACGCGTTCATGCTGAGCGACCGCACGCCGAGGCCCAGCAACAGCGGCGTCAGCTTTGGCGAAGCGGCCAATTCGCCGCAGATGGATACCGGCATGCGCATACGCAAGGCTGCTTCGGTCGCGAACTGCACCAGCCGCAACACCGCCGCGTGCATCGGATCGTAGAGATTGGCGACATCGGTCTCCGACCTGTCCACCGCCAGCGTGTAGGCCGTCAGATCATTGGTTCCGATCGAAAAAAAATCCGCCTCCAGCGCCAGGGCATCGGCCGAGAGTGCCGCACCCGGGGTCTCGATCATGATGCCAAGTGGCGGCAGTTTTTCCGGAATCCGCTCGCCCCGGCGCCGGAGTCGACGAGCCATCCGCTCATAGATCTCGCGAGCTGCCCGTACCTCGCCGACCGTCGTCACCATCGGCAGCAGCACCCGCACCGGGCCGACCATGGAGGCCCGAAGGATGGCGGCAAACTGGGTTTCCAGCAGTTCCTGCCGGCGCAGCAGCAGGCGAATCCCGCGCAGCCCCAGCGCCGGGTTGGTATCGGCAATTTCCGGAACGATGCCGGCCAGGGTCAGGGCCTCAATCTCCTTCTCGCCGCCCCAGTCCAGCACCCGAATCGTCACCGGATCACCGTGCATCGCGTCGACGATGGTGCGGTAGCTTTCCGTCTGCGTCGCCTCGTCGGGAATGGTCTCCCGGTTCATGAACAAGAACTCGGTTCGCAACAGACCAATTCCGACCGCACCTGACTGCACAATCAACGGCAACTCGATCGGCAATTCCAGGTTTGCCTGCAACTCGACCGCAACGCCGTCCTGGGTCACAGCCGGCAGGCGCCGCAATCGCGCAAAGCGCTGCCGTTCCCGGGCGAAGGTTGTCACGGCCTTGCGCGCCGCCGCCAGTGTGGATGCCGATGGGTTCAGCGTCACTGTCCCGGCCAGGCCGTCGACCACCGCAACGTCACCCGGCTGCATCGCGTGCGCCAAGCCTCCTGTTCCCAGCACCGCCGGTACCCCCAGCGCCCGCAGCATCACCGCGGTGTGGCCATCTGCGCCGCCTTCGTCGGTCACCACACCCGCCAGCCGAGACGGATCCAGCAACGCCGCATCCGCCGGCCGCAGCTCCTCAGCAACTAGGATCGATCCTTCCGGCAGCCCGGCAAAACTGCGGAACGGGGAGCGGGTCAGGTTGCGCACCAAACGACGAGCGATCTCGCCGATTTCATCGGCCCGACGCTTAAGCCCTGCAAGGTCCTCCGCCGATAGGCCCGGCTCCGCCTGCCCCATGATGGCGTCGGCGATGGCGCGCGATTCGGTCATCACCGCTGCCTCCGCCGACAACAGCGTCTCCTCGATTCGTGCCCTGACGCCGCGGATCAGCCGCGATGGCCCGAGCATGCGGATGTATGCATCGATCAACGGCGCAATTTCGGACTGGCTCTCTTCGGGTAGTGCGGCAAGCTTGGCGTTCAGTTTCGCCAGTTGCTTGCGCGACTGGACGATAGCGGCCTCCAGCCGGGCGCCTTCGGCGCCGATATCCGAAGCGACGATTTTCTGCCGCTTGATAACCGCTTCCGGTTCGGTGGTGCCGAACACCGGGCCGATTGCCACGCCGGCCGAGACGGGGATGCCGGTAAACTTTCGTTCCGGTCGCAAGCTTGGGGCCGCGATGGCGGGGCGGGCCAATCGCTCGTGCTGTGGCGGTGGTGGCTCAATCCTGTTCATTGAAGCCTGCCTCGACCAGGGCTGCCAGGGCGTCCAACGCCTCCTTGGCATCCCAGCCTTCGGCACGCAACTCGATATCCGCACCTCGCGCCGCGCCAAGCATCATCAGGCCCATGATGGAGCGCGCGGAGATGACCTGTCCGTCCTTCAGAACATCGACCGACGCGCCGAACTGCTCTGCCAAGGTCACGAAACGTGCGGCTGCCCGTGCGTGCAGGCCGCGCTTGTTGCAGATTGTAACAGTGCGCGACAGTACAGGCTCACCGGACGGTGAGTCCGTCACTCGGCGGCCCCATTGGCAGCCTTGATGTTGCTGTTGGCGCAGCTATCCGAGGTCCCATTCACCTTGCAGCCATGCAGCACGTGGGACGCCGCGGCGATGTATTTCCGGCCGGCATCCTCCGCGCAGGTGACCGCGTCGGCCAGGGGCTGTTTCGAGCGCACCTTCGCCAGCTTGACGAGCATTGGCAGGTTCACGCCGGCGATCACCTCGACGCCTTTCTTCTCCATCATGGAAATTGCGAGGTTACAAGGGGTTCCGCCAAACATGTCGGTCAGCAGCACGACCCCGTCTCCAGTGTCGCACCGCCCGATACAGGCCTCGATCTCGGCACGCCTGTTTTCCATGTCGTCGTCCGGGCCAATACAGACCGTGTCGACGTTCCGTTGCGACCCAACCACGTGCTCCATGGCGGAGCGCAGCTCGTCTGCGAGCCGCCCGTGCGTCACCAGGACCATACCGATCATGAGCGGACCGCGGAGTCCCGACGGGTGGATGGGCGAGCGGGTAGATAACCGTTCGATGAAACCATCGTGTTGTATCAGGCCTCCTATGCCTGAACCGACAAAGCCTGCGCAGCCTTGTCTATGTCCGTTTCGTCCCGGCGCGCAACCGGGCGGTCCACCAGAAACGCATCCGCATCACCTTCCCTCACCAGCTCCCGATGGGTAACGAAAACGCGCCACGGCGTTCCGCCACCACCACAACCGTTTTGCGCCAAAATGCGCGAGGTGAGATGATTCGCTAATTTTTCAATCAGATGAACGGATCGGTGCCGGCCGCCCGTACACCCTATCGTGATCGTAGCGTATTTTTTGCCCTCCTGCACAAACCTCGGCAAAACGAGGTCTATCAGATCAACCAGCCGAGAAAAAAATACCGCAAAATCGGGATCTGCTTCGACATAAGCCCCGACTTCGGGGTCCAATCCGGTCCTTGGACGCAATATGGGATCGTAGTGGGGGTTCCTGAGGAAGCGTGCATCGAATACCAGATCTGCTTCCCGCGGCAGGCCGCGGGGGTAAGCAAATGACACCAGCGACACCGCAAGTTGCACGTGCCCGGCATCAGCGCCGAAATGCCGCTCGATCATCCGACGCAGATTGGCGATCGGCAGGCCCGATGTATCCACCACAAGATCGGCTGCCTCGCGCAGCGGCTCCGTCAGAGCCGTTTCAGCCGCGATTCCGTCGACCACCACGCCCTGCGGCGCCAGCGGGTGGCGCCGCCGGGTTTCGGTGTAGCGACGCAGCAGCGTGCTCTCATCGGCCCAGACATACAGCAATTGCACCCGTAATTCGGGTTCAGCCCGCAGCCGTGCGACCATATCCAGCAGCGCATCGACATCGAATCCGCGGGTTCGCGCGTCGATTCCCACTGCCAGACGGCGATCCTCCGTCGCCTTGTCACCTTCGGCGATCACCTCCGCCAGCATCGCGACCGGCGGATTGTCGACAGCCTCGTAGCCGACGTCCTCCAGCGCCCGCAGGATCGAGGCTTTGCCTGCGCCGGACAACCCGGTCACGATCACCACGGTGATGGGGTTCACGGGATTCATGCCGCGAATGCTCCCGCGACCTGAACGGTTCGCCCGGTGGCGCACGCCAGCGCCAATGCGACTCGATCCGGTGCCGAAGCCGCCATGGCATCGACGTGAACAACAGGCACATCCAGTTCTGCGTGGCGGCTTGGCATTGGCATGCGATCGGTGCGTTCCCCTAGTTCGACAACAAGAACCAGCCGCGCTTTGTTGCAGTGCGGCAGCCTCACGATGCCGAGCCCGCGCACTTCTAGCAACCCTGCCAGCTCAGGCGGTCCGCAAACGTAGCCATCAGCGACCAGAACCTGGTCGTCTGCCACCAGCTCAAAGCCATGGGAGAGCAGTCGCAACACAAGATCGGACTTGCCGGAGCCTGACGGTCCAAGCAACAGGATCGCGTCGCCGTCTCTGGAGACGCAGCTTCCGTGCAGGCGCCGCTGGTTGTGCATAAGGCGGCACCTTGATCCCATCGTGCAAGAAAAGGAAGCGACTTGTCGGCGGTTTGCCCTCATGCGAGCGTGGCACAATCATGATTGATCGAAACCATGTGGCTGAGGCCGCTTTACGCATCTCCGGGTATGTCCGGCACACGCCAACGATACAAGCCGATCTCGGAATCGACGCGGCGGTGACCCTGAAACTGGAGCTGCTGCAGCACGCCGGCAGCTTCAAGCCGCGTGGCGCGTTCAACCGCCTGCTGAGCACGGACCTGCCGGCCGTTGGTGTGATCGCTGCGTCCGGTGGCAATCACGGTGCCGCCGTTGCCTACGCCGCACGTCGCCTTGGCATCACCGCGGAGATCTTTGTCCCGGCCGCCACGCCGCCGGCCAAGATTGCCCGCATCGCCAGCTATGGCGCGCATGTGGTGCAGGGTGGCGAGACCTATGCGGAGGCACTGGTTGCTTCCCGCGAGCGTCAGGCAGTCACCGGCGCGCTGGAGGTTCATGCCTACGACCACGCAGCGGTCCTGGCCGGGCAGGGGACCGTGGCTCGCGAATTCGAACAGGATGCGCCTGATCTCACTCACGTCCTGGTCGCCACCGGCGGCGGCGGGCTGATCGGCGGCGTCGCTGCCTGGTATGCCGGCAGCGTCCAGGTCATGAGCGTCGAACCCGAGGGTTGTCCGGCTTTGCACGACGCGCTGCGTGCCGGCCGGGTGGTCGGCGCGCCCGTTGGCGGTCTGGCCGCCGATAGCCTGGGTGCGCGTCAGGTCGGGGCGCTGATGTTCCCTGTCGCACAACAGTTCGTCGCCCAGGCGGTGCTGGTGAGCGATGAGTCGATCCTCTCCGCGCAGCACCTGCTGTGGGACCGGTTCCGTCTGGTAGCGGAACCCGGCGGCGCCACCGCCGCGGCCGCCCTGCTGTCCGGTCGTTTTGTTCCGCCGCCAGGCGCCCGCGTTGGCGTGGTGATCTGCGGCGCCAACACCGATCCTGCCAAGCTGGCGTAGCATCACGGCAACGTGTCCGGCACCTACGGGCCGTCGGGAATATCGGCTTGTCGCAGGAGTTAGTGCAGGTGAAAGCGACGGCATCCCGCCAACCGAACCAGATGTGCTGGAGCCCCCGCATGCCCCGAACGCTTGTCGGCCTGTTTATCGCCGCATCCGTGCTTGTCGGCCCGACATCAGGGTATGCACGCGGCATTCAGTTCGGTTCGTCGCGGC
Organism: Rhodopila sp.; assembly: GCA_965200665.1. GTDB lineage: Bacteria > Pseudomonadota > Alphaproteobacteria > Acetobacterales > Acetobacteraceae > Rhodopila. The sequence continues at coordinate 3,677,592 of OZ241370.1, forward strand.
CATCGAGCTTCATCCATTGGGACATTGCGGGCACGGGTTTTCTTTCCCGTCACATTGGCTTCAAACCCCTTGCTGCAACTCGTGTGGTGTTCGAACCGGTAGACGATCCATATTTGCAGATCATGTTTTTCCCGCCCTATCCCTGCTATGTGGCGCCGCTCTGAGCGATGCATTAGCGTGGCATCGCCAAGCCCGCCACGAACCGGGGCGGAATGGCAGCTCAGGCGGCCATAGAAGGAGAGCCATGCGCGCGCCATCCGGCCCCTGCCGACCAACCACCCGAACCCGATGAGTCGCGCCAATGTTGCGGCGCTGAGCCTGGCTGCCATCCGCTCGGCCTCTTCCGACCGACCCTATGTGGTGGCCCAGCTCGGCCAGTCGCTGGACGGTCGCATTGCCACGGTGTCAGGCGACAGCCGATGGATCAACGGGACGGATGCGCTTGACCATCTGCACGCCCTGCGCGCCGCGGTGGACGCCGTGGTTGTGGGCGTGGGCACGGTCGTTGCCGATGACCCGCAGCTGACGGTGCGACGTGTTGCCGGTGAGCATCCCGCCCGCGTCATAATCGACCCGACCGGCCGCGCGCCGGATGGGGCGCGGTGTTTCCAGCCGGACGGCACGCCGCGCTACTGCGTGATGGCGACCGACACATCGCTGCCGCCTGGCGTCCACCCGATCATCCTGCACCGTATCGGCGAAAGCATCTGTCCAGCTGAAATCGTGCGTCACCTGTTCAGCCTCGGCCTGCGCCGCATCCTGATCGAGGGTGGGTCCGATACCGTTTCCCGGTTCGTCGATGCCGGCATGGTCGACCGCCTGCATGTATTGCTGGCGCCGATCATCCTGGGCTCCGGTCGCCCCGGCCTTGCATTGGCGCCCATCACGTCGGTGGCCCAAGCCATACGACCGGCCGCCCGAATTCATGTCTTCCCCGATGGTGACGTGCTGTTCGACTGCGACCTGAGGCCGAACACCGACGATGAAAGCGCCTGACCCGCATCGCTACAGCGTTCCCGCACGCCTGCTGCACTGGCTGATGGCGTTGTTGCTGCTGTTGCAGATCCCAGCCGGAATCGTCATGTCCTACCGGGGCAACGTGCTCAATCTATGGAACGCGGCAACCGATTTCCTCTACAGCACGCACAAGAGCATCGGCTTCGCGCTGCTGATCCTGCTGTTGCTGCGCGTCGTGGTCCGCCTGACCGCCGCCCCACTCCAGCCTGACGATGTGGCAGCGCCAAATCGCCGCTGCCAACCACGTCGGCCTCTACATGCTGCTGCTGGTCGTGCCGATGCTCGGTTGGCTGGGCGTCTCCCGGTTCCCCGCGCTGCAGGTCTTCGGGTTGGTGTCGCTGCCGGCGCTCGCCGCACCCGATCACGCCGCGTCGGAGGCCGCATTCACGCTGCACCGCCTGAGCGCGTTCCTGTTGGTCGCACTGATCGCCCTGCATGTTGCCGCCGCACTGCACCATCACTTCATCCGCCGCGATGATGTCCTGCGGCGGATGCTTCCGTAGGATCTCAACCGCCGGAAAAGCAACCAAAGACGAACGCAAAATCAACCTTATCTGTGTTCATCAGCGTTTATCTATGGTTAAGATTTCTTCTTCAGTGACCAAGCTGATCCCTGCTCAGGAGATCGTTGTTATCAAGCCTTTTTCTTCTCAAGCGATTTTCCCGACATACTTCTCCAGCAAGCCCCATGCCTCGTTCCCCAGCTTCCCCTGCCACTCCGCGTAGAATTTCGCCTCCCGAAGTTGCGCGCGGAAACTATCCGGGGAAGTATCGTTCACCAGCATGCCCTTGCCGACCAGCAAGTCGCGGGTCGACTCGTTCAGCTTCGCGATATCAGCCCGCTGCTCCAGCGCCACGTCATTGAAGTTGGTGGCCGTGATCTTCTGCAGATCGGGCGGCAGTGCGTTCCAGGAATCCGGGTTGCAACAGATCCAGTAGCCGTCCCATACATGGTTCGTGATGGATACGTATTTCTGCACTTCATAAAACTTGCCCGCATCGACCTGCGACAGTGGATTTTCCTGGCCATCCACGATGTGGGTCTGCAGCGCAGAGTAAACCTCGGCATACTGCATCCCCACCGGCGCCGCCTTCAGCGCCTTGAACAGGCTGATCAGGCTCGGGGCGATCGGCGTCCGCAGCTTCAATCCCTCCAGATCGGCCACTGTCTTCACCGGACGGTTGCTGGTTGTGGTCTGGCGAAATCCCAGGTCCCAGATCCGGTCCATCGGCACCAGCCCGGCCTTGGCCTTGATCTGGCCCCGCACCATCTTCCCGAGATCCCCGTCCATCGCCGGCCACACCTGGCTGTAATCGGCAAACACGAATCCCATCGCGTTGATCGCCGTAACCGGCAGAATCGAAGACAGTATTTGTCCCGTCGGCTGACAGAACTCGATCGCCCCGCTGCGCGCCTGCGACAACAGGTCGTTGTCGCCTCCCAGCTGGCTGTCGGGAAACACGTGCAGTTCCATGCGCCCCTTTGAATCACGCGCGATCCGCTCGCCCACCTCCCGCAGCCTGGTGTTGAACGGGTGCGCGGCCGGCGTGCTGGTTCCAATCTTGTAGGAAAACTCAGCATCGGCTCGCGCTCGGCCGGATCCCAGGGCCAGCGCCGTAGCACCGAGCGCGAAGGCGCGTCGTGTCGTGTTCATTGTCGTTTCGACTCCCGATTATATCCTACAGTACGAACGTCGTGATCCATGGCACTGCCGCGACCACCACCAGTCCCACGAACAGCGCCAGTATATACCGGCCGATATACGGCAGCCCCGCTTCCGGGTCGCACGATCCAATCGCGCACGCCACGTAGTAACCGACCCCGAACGGCGGTGCGAACAGCCCGATCCCCATGCTCAGCACGGCGACCACCGCATAGTGCACCTCGTTCAGCCCAAGCTGGTGGGCGATCGGAAACAGCAGCGGCCCCATCAGAACGATCGCGGGAATCCCCTCCAGCACCGAACCCAGCACAATGAAGATCAGCGCCGATACCGCCAGGAACGATGTTGCCCCGCCGGGTAGCTGGATGATCCAGGCCCCCAAGCCGCGCGCCACGCCGGACTGGGTGATCGCCCAGGCCATCGCCGTGGCGGCGCCCACGATCAGCAGGATCGCCCCCGACAGCGTCGCCGTCTGCACCAGCATCGGCCACAACCGGCGCCATTCAAACCGGCGATACACCAGCAGCCCGGCAACGCAGGCGTAGACGATGCCGATCGTGGACACCTCGGTCGCGGTCGCCACCCCCTCGACGATTGCCGCCCGGATCACGAACGGCAGCGCCAGCGCCGGCAACGCGATCACCAGGCTGCGCAGCACCACCCGCCATCCCACGCGCGGCGCCACGTTGTTGTCCCGCCGAGCCCGCCACCACACCACCAGTGCCAGGAACACGCCGCCGGCGATCCCCGGCGCCAACCCGCCGGCGAACAGCGCCGCGATGGAAATTCCCGTCACCGACCCAATCGTAATCAAGATCAGACTGGGCGGGATCGTTTCGGTTTGTGCGCCTGTCGCCGCCAGCAGTGCCACCAGCTCACCCCGCGGAATGCCCCGCTTCACCATCTCCGGAAACAGCGCTGGCGCGATCGCAGCCATGTCCGCCGCCTTCGATCCCGAAATGCCCGACACCAGATACATCGCCGCGATCAGCACATAAGACAGTCCGCCGCGCACATGCCCCAGCAGGTTGGACAGAAAGCCGACGATCACCGCAGCCATCCCCGTCATCTCGATCAGCAGCCCGAGGCACACGAAGAGCGGGATCGACAGCAGCACCGGATGGCTCATGCCCGCGTCCATCCGCGCCACCAGCACCGACAGCGGAATGCGCGTGGACAGTGCCAGGTATCCCAGTGTCGATAGCCCAAAGGAAAACGCGATCGGAATTCCCGACAGCACGGTCACCGCCGCCACGCCCAGGAAGAACACCAGCAGGTTGTAGTTGCCAATGTGGCGCAGTGCCGGGGCCAGCAGCAGCATTGTCCCAGCCGCCAGCAGCAGTGCCACGACCCCCGCCAGTTCGGCCGCCGCGGGCCGCCGGATGCGCAGCAGGACGGACACCAGCATCAGCAAGATGCCTGCCGGCATCGCCGCGGCGCGCCAGGCCAGCGACAGATCCACCGTTGACAGCGAAACGATCTGCTCATTCTGCACGTAGCGTATCGACGGGTACAGGACGCACAGCAGGAACAGCATCGGCGCGGCGACCTGCAACGTATCCAGCGCATGGCGCACTCTGCCTTCGGTCCGCCCGATCAGCGCCGCCATGCGCATATGGCTGCCGCCGCGCAGCGCCAGAACCGCGCCCAGCATCGCCAGCCACAGGAACAGGAGTGAGGTGAGTTCGTCCACCCAGACCTGCGGCGCGTGGAACACATAGCGTGCCACAACGCCCAGGATCAGCAGCCCGATCTCAGCCACCAGCAGGGTTGCGCAGGCCGCTGCCAACAGATGCCCCAGCCAGCGATCGACATGACGCAGCGCCGTCACCGACGGAGACGCGGCGTCCAGCGCCCCGGGGACGACCTGCACCAGTTACGTCTCGGATCCGTCCGACACTTTCTCCAGTTTCTGCAGGCTTTTCAGGTTGGGTGGCACCGGTTTGCCGGGAAATGCCGATGGCCAGGAACTGACCACGACTTCCCCGACATAGATATCGCCGCGCGAGTCCACCGCGATGCCATGTGGCGACATGAACTGGCCAGGCTCCTGACCCACGCCGTCATGGGTGCGGCCAAGCCGTGCCATCACGTTGCCCTTAGCATCGAGGATGCTGACCCGCGGCCCCAGGTTGGGATACTGCCGGTTGACCGACAGGTACGGGCCAATCTCACCGACATAGCACAGCGGGCATTTTCCGAAGGTCATGCACATCCCGCTGGGCCGGTGCACGTTGGTCCACTGCGTCTCGAACTTGCCGTTGCCGTCGAAGATCTGCACCCGATGGCTTTCGCGGTCCGCGACATACACCCAGCCATCCGGATCGCAAACAATGTTGTGCGGCAGGTTGAACTCGCCGGGGCTGATGCCCGGCTTGCCCCAGCTCAGCAACAGCTTGCCGTCCGGCGAATACTTGTGAACGCGCGCGTTGCCATACCCATCCGACACATAGATGTCGCCCTTTGGGGACAGGGCCGTGTGGGTGCAACGGTTGAACGGCTGGCCTTCCATGAAGGGCGAGGCCTTGCCGGGCACGCCGATGGTCATCAGCACCCGCCCCTCCGGCGTCAGCCGCCGCACCGTGTGGTCGCCATCGTCGGTGCAGTAGATCGTCCCGTCCGGCGCCACATGGATGCCGTGCGCGTGGGAGAATATGTCCTCGCCCCAGGACCGCAGGAAGTTGCCCGTCCGATCGAAGATCATCATCGGATGCGCGCCGCGATTGAACACCAGCACGTTGTCGCTGGCATCGACCCCCACCGCGGCGACTTCGTGCAACGACCAGCCATCCGGCAGCTTCGCCCAGTCCCGGTTCACCCGATACCGGTAGTCGCCCTCACCAAGAATGACACTGTCCTGCATAGCACTCTCCCACCCAATTCTTTGGTTGAACTTTTGGACACAGCGCGTCTATCGCGCAATTCGCTTTTTCGGTTGAATCGATTACCTTTGGTGATCAATGGACACGAGGGATCTGCGCTACTTCATCGCTGCCGCCGAAACCGGCCATCTGCATCAGGCGGCGGAGCGGATCGGCCGCAGCCAGCCCGCGCTGAGCAAATGCATCCGCCGCCTGGAAACGGAGCTGCGGGCTCGTTTGTTCGAGCCGTCCGGCCGCGGCATTCGCCTGACCGCCGTCGGCGCCGCCCTGCTGGAGCGTGCGCGTCCCCTGGTGCAGGGCATCCAGGACACGGTCCGCGATATTGCTGAACTGGCAGAGGGGGCCGCCGGCCATGTGCGTCTCGGCAGCGGCACCACTGCGGCGGAATGGCTGCTGCCCGATCTGTTTCGGGAGTTGCTGTCGCATTCACCCGGCCTGACGTTCGAAGTGACCACGGGGCTGGGAGGCGTGCTGCGCCAGGGGTTGCGGGAGCGACGCTTCGACCTTGTCATCACGCCGCTGCTGGACATCGACGGAGCCGATTTCGATGTGATGGCGATTGCCGGCGACGAACTGGTGATCGGGATGCGTTCCGGCCATCCGCTGGACCGGTTCGATACCCAGCCGGCCGATCTGGCGCCGTTCGGCTGGCTGCTGCCGCCGGACTCGCTGCCGTCGACGGGTTGGCTAATCCAAACGCTGCACGCCGCCGGCCTTTCCAAGCCGCGCATCCAGGTTGAGGCCGACACGGTGAATGTGCTGCGGCGCGTTGTGACGGAAACCGACCTGCTGACGTTTCTGTCGCGCCGCGACCTGGCGTATGGCGGCGGCACCCGCCTGCGTGCCCTGGAACTGCCGGGCCTTGCGATGCGGCGCGACATGGGCGCCTTGTCCCTTCGCGGCCACCACCGTGCCCCGGCGGCGGAGCGGGTGCTGCAAACGCTGCGGCAGATCGGTAGCCGCACAGCCTGATCAGGTCCTGATGCTCTGCAGCACCGCGGTTATCCGGCGACCGGTGTCCGACCATCGTGGCAGACCGCGCCCCGCCGCCCACGACGCCGCCGCGAGGGCTGCCCGCCGAACCGGATCGCGCAGTATCAGCGCCAGGGCGGCCCGCATCGCTGTCACGTCGCCAGGTGGAAACCGCAGCGCCGCCCCATCCGGCACCGTGGTCGCCAGCGCGCCCCCGGTCGAGGCGACCATCGGCAGTCCACGCGCCAGCGCCTCGGCCGCCGCCATGCCGTAGCCCTCATACAGCGAGCTGATCACGAACAGATCGGCAGCCGCATATAACCGGTCCAAAGATGCGCGATCGACCGCGCCGGCCAATGTCACGCGTCCAGCGAGCCGATGCGTCGCGACCGCCGCCCGCACCGCCGCCACCGCTGCCCTGTCTCGGTCGAGCGCCCCGGCGATGACCAATGTCCAGTCGAGTTCGACGAGCCCGCCGAGCGCCTCGACCAGCAGGTCGAAGCCCTTGCGCGGCACGACGCTGCCGACTGCCAGGAGCAGCGGCGGCACACCTGACCCCACCGCCCGCGCCGCCGAATCGGTGCCTGGTTCGGCGATGCTGACGCGCTCCGACGGCACCGCAAATGCCTCCGATACCGTCTCGGCCGTGCTGCCACTGGTTGTAATCACATGCGCCGCATGCGCCAGGGCCGCCTGCTCGCTCGTCCACAGCGCGGAGCGCCGCGCGTCCGATAAGCCGGATTCGAGGAACAGCGGATGATGCACCAGCCCCACAAGGGGCGCCCGCACGCGCTCCAGGCACGCCAGCGGCATGGCCCCAAGAGCAAGACCGTCGACCAGCAACACCGCATCGGTCGGGACCGCCGCCAGCGCTGTCGTTGCCGCTGCGAGATCCGCGTCACCGGGATCGGGGAATTCACCCGGCAGGGCCAGATATTCAAGGTCGGGCAACGCCCCAAGAACCCGGCGCGCATATTCATATCCACCGGTTGGCAACGACAGATCACCCGGAACCGCAAACAGCATCTGCCGGCTCATGCCAGCAGGCCGGTGGCCAGTGCCAGTCCGGCCGCAAGCCCGAGGGTCATCGCGATCGCGGTCAGATACAGCACCGCAAGCACCAGCGTTCCGCCAAGCGGCACCAACAGCAAAAGCAACAGTCCGACCAACAGCGCGCGCCCCGGATGATTGGCGATCGCCGCGCTCCATTCGATCCGGTGGCGGCGCACCATGATGTCCGCGCCCAGCGCCTGCACCGCCTGCAAACGACGCCCCAGCGGTGGATGCAGGGACACCGTCATGGTGCGGCGCGAGGCGAATCCGGCGCGCTGGCCGGACGGGGTGGCATGGATGAAACAGTATTCGCGACCTTCGCCTCCGTCAGGAATGGCAGAGCCGGCAATCTGCCCGAGGGCACGCGCCAGCCCATCCGGGTTGCGCGTCAACTGCACCGCCATTGCATCGGCTGCGTAGCGCCGGTTGCGCCAGATCATCGCCAACGGCGGCCCCAGGAAGAGCGCCGTCCACAGGAACAGCGCCAGCCGCAGAATCATGCTGACCAGCATGAGTGGCAGCAATGGGATCAGCAGCACCTTGCGGACGCGAACGGAGGGGATCACCGACCAGACACGGTCGATATCGGGCATCGTATCGGCATCCATGCCGCGTTCGACCGCTTCCAGCGTGGCCGCCACTGCCGCAGGGTCACGCCGGACGCCACAGGCCACCAGCACCAACCCGCCCAGCGCTGTCCATGCCGACGCGCGAAACGGCAGGTCGAGGAAACTGAGAAAAAACCCGAATGTCTGGAACACCGCCAGGATTGCGTGCATCAACCGCAGATCGCCGGCGCCGATCGAGGCCACCAGATGGGCGACCGTGCCGCTGGTCGCATCGCGGTCGAGCTGGTCGAGCAGTCCGCGGGTGACAAGGATGCGCGATTGACCTCGCGCCCTGCCCAAAGCCGCGGCGTTGGCTTCCGGCGAGTCGATCAGCCAGACATCGGGCGTGGGCAAGGCAGCGGCGATCGCCATCTCCGCCACGATATTGGTCAGCTGGCGTTCCTCAAGATCGTTCGGATTTGCCGGTCTCGCGCGCAGGCGCACCACCAGGTCCTCCGCCTCGCCGCGCAGCGACAGGCGCCACAGCACGATCCACACCAGCCCGGCGGCGACCAGGGCCGGAACCACGACGGGCGCCAGTTGCAGCAGCGGTGAGATCGTGACGCGCAGGTCGGCGATACTGTTTACGCCATCAAGCGAGTCGATCAGCGCCTGGAAGTGCGCGCTTTGGCCTTGCGCCCACACCCCGAAGCCATGCGCCGTTTGGCGAAGGCCGTCGGCGAAGACTCCGAAATGGGCCAGCAAAAGCAGCAGCCCGCCGCCGAACACCAGCAGCAGCGGGGTCACCACCGTGCTCAGCACCACGCCAATGCCGCTCGCGATCAGCAGGCAGATCCCGGAAAACGCCCAGGCGCTGCGGCGGCGGCGAGCCTGTTCGTCAAAGAAGTCGCGTCTGTCCGATCCTGGCTCCGCCACGCTAGAAGCTGACCGTCACCGGCTGACGATCGGCCTCCACCGCTTCGAACAACGGCTCTGCCGCAAACGCAAATATCCCGGCAAACAGGTTGTTCGGTACCGTCGCGATCGCCGTGTTGTACGCCATCACGCTGTCGTTGTAATATTGCCGGGCAAACGCGATGCGGTTTTCGGTCGAGCTCAGTTCCTCCTGCAACGACATCATGTTGTCGCTGGCACGCAGCTGTGGAATCGCCTCCGCCTGCACGATAAAGCTTCGCAACGACCGATCCAGCTCTCCTTCGGCTGCGGCGCGGGCTTCGATATTGCTACCAGCCGCGACCGCCTGCTGCCGGGCGCGGGCAATCGTATCGATGATGCCGCTTTCATGCGCCATGTAGCCCTTCACGCTGGCGACCAGGTTCGGGATCAGTTCATGCCGGCGCCGCAACTGAACATCAATCTGCGACCATCCGTTGCGGACGCGGTTGCGTAACGCCACCAGCCGATTGTAGCTCCAGACCAGATACAACAGCAGCAGGACCACAATCCCGCCGCCAATCCACGCGCCCATTTCAGCCTCCCTGTCAGCTGCAATCAGCGCATGAAATGAATGCAGATCAAAGCGATCTCGCGCGACCGTGTAGACGCTGGATCAGTCGAACACCGGTCCCTCGTGCCACGCCCGCGCCAGATGCGTCTCGCCCAGCGTCACCCGCAGCGCGGTCAAGCCCTCGGCGCCTTCGCCCAGTTCGCCGCGATGGATAGCCGCGCGCATTGCCTCATGAATGTAGTGGCACAGGAACTCCGCGGTGGTGATAACGCCGGCAAATTCCGGCAGCGTGTCGAGGTCCTGGTAGTGCAGGGGGGTCAGCACGGCTTTCAGTATGCTCTGCGCCCGGCCGATATCGACCACGACGTTCAGCCGCGACAGTGTCGGGCGAAAGAACGCCACATCGACAATGAACGTTGCGCCATGCTTGTTGGCGGCCGGCCCGAAGAACGGATCGGGCATCGAGTGCGCCACCATGATCGAGTCACGAACTTCCACCGCAAACATCGTTACCTGCCTTGCTTGGGATCAATCCGTCCCTGGGTAGCGGATCACCGGTGCCAGGCCAACCGCCCCCGGGGCAAGCAGGCGAGGCAGTTGATGGGCAGCCTCGGCAAACGGGATCGTCTCGTTGAGCAGGGCATCGAGCCGTTCGTCGCGCAGCAGATCGAGCGCGGCCGCCATCCGGCGCATGTAGGGCCAGCGCGGCCGTCGCGACGGTGCCACCATGCCTACCTGCGAGGCGATGATGCGCAGACGCCGGCTGTGAAACGCCCCACCCAGCGTGACCGGCACTGCTTTGTCGCCATACCAGCTCATCTCGACGATCGACGCCTCAACCCCGGCGCATCCGATCGCCGCAGCCAGCCCGGCCGCGGAGGCACTGGTATGGAACACGATGTCAGCATCCGCTGGCAGTTCGTCCGGCTGGGCGAAGCCGATCCCTAGACTTGCCGCGATGGGTGCGCGCGCCGGATCAATATCGCTCAGCACCACCTGCGCGCCGGGTAATCGCGCTGCCAGGAAGCCCACCAGCAGCCCCACCACGCCGGCCCCGACGACCACGATCCGGTCCGCCGGCCCCGCGCCGGCGTCCCACAGCGCGTTCAATGCCGTCTCCATGTTCGCCGCCAGGGTCGCGCGACGCGCCGGCACGTCCTGGGGCACCGGCGTCAGCATTCCGATCGGCGCAATGAAGTGGTCCTGATGCGGATGCAGAGCGAATACGGTGCGGCCGAGCAGCACCGGCGGGCCTGCTTCGACCACGCCTACGGCGCAGTAGCCGTATTTCACCGGGAACGGAAAATCACCCTCCTGCAATGGCGCCCGCATCCGCTGCCACTCGCCGGGCGGCACGAGACCACCCAGCACCAGCCGCTCCGTGCCGCGGCTGATCCCGGAATACAGGGTGCGGACCCTGGCGAAGCCTTCCGCCGGGTCGTCCAGCCGCTGCGCCCGTATTCCGACGATGCCCGGCGCCTGATACCACACGGCGCTTGCCATCACCCCGGTCATGCCATCATCGATACTCATGCTTCGATTTAAGCTGATATGACCGATCGCGTCTCCCCAAAGGCGGTTCGCAACCGGCGGCTGGCCTTCCTGGCGGCCAACTTGGTGACCTATGCCATCCTGCTGACGATGTTCGTGCATGCGATGCCCTGGACGCCGGTTACTGCCATCCTGTTTGCGGCCTTCGTCATCTTCCTGCCCTGGAGCGTGCTGGGCTTCTGGAACGCCGCGATCAGCGCGGCGGTGCTGTTCCGGCCCAAGCCGCCGCTGCCCGTCGTGCCGGGTCCGCTGCCAAGCACCGCCATCATCATGACGATCCGCAACGAGGACCCCAACCGCGCCGTCGCCCGCCTGCGCACGATCGAGCGCAGCATCGAGGCAACCGGCCAGGGTGCGCATTTCAGCTTCTTCGTGCTGTCCGACACCTCGCACAGCGACATCGCCGCCCAGGAGGAGGCCGCGATGGCCGCCTGGCGGGCCGGCACTGCGACGCCGGAGCGGCTGCACTACCGCCGCCGCGCGCTGAACATCGGCTTCAAGGCCGGCAACGTGATGGATTTCTGCCGGATCTGGGCGGAGGCTTTCCCACTGGTCGTGACGCTGGACGCCGACAGCGTGATGTCCGGTGCTGCCATCCTGCACCTGGTCCGCATCATGCAGGCGAACCCGTCCTTCGGCATTGTCCAGGGGCTGGTCGCCGGCCTGCCGTCCGCTAGTCCATTCGCCCGCATCTTCCAGTTCGGCATGCGCCATGGCATGCGCAGCTACACGGTCGGCCAGGCGTGGTGGACCGCCGATTGCGGCCCGTTCTGGGGCCACAACGCGATCCTTCGCACCGCCCCGTTCCGCGACCATTGCGAACTGCCGCAGCTGCCCGGCCGCCCCCCGTTCGGTGGCCCTATCCTGTCGCATGACCAGGTGGAGGCCGTCCTGATGCGCCGCGCCGGCTATGAGGTGCGGCTGCAGCCTGTCGCCGGTGGTTCCTGGGAGGAAAATCCGCCCACCATCCTGGACTACATCCGTCGCGACCTGCGCTGGTGCCAGGGCAACCTGCAATATCTTCGTCTGCTGACAACCCCGGGGCTGGAGCCGGTCAGCCGGTTCCAGTTGTGCTGGGCGATCCTGATGTTCGTCAGCATCCCCGCCTGGACTGTGGCGATTGCGCTGCTTCCGCTGGCCGCCGGGCAATCCGGCGCTGTCCGCGCCCCTTGGCTGATCGCGCTGTACTGGCTGTATCTGCTAATGTATCTCAGCCCAAAGCTTGTCGGGTTTGCCCATACCGCTGCCAGCCGGCATCGGCTCAGGCGCTATGGCGGATTGCCGCGCTTTGTTGCCGGCGTTGCCTGCGAACTCGTTTTTTCCATGATACAGTTTTCCATTACCTCATTGCATACGACCGGGTTCATCACGGCCATGCTGTTCGGCCGCTCCGCCATCTGGAGCGGCCAGCGCCGCGATACCCGGGTGGTGTCCTGGCGGGAGGCCGGCTGCGCGTTGTGGCCGCAAACATTGTTCGGCATGGCGCTGCACGCCGCCCTGTTCGCCATCGCGCCGGCGATCCTGGCCTGGGTGCTGCCCTATTCCCTGGGCTATCTGCTGGCGATCCCGTTCGCCGTCGTCACCGCAAGCCCAACGGTCGGCGCCTGGTGCGTGCGCCACGGCCTGTGTGCGGTGCCCGAGGACCACGACCCGCCGCCGGAACTGGCTGCCCTGCCCAGGATGGACCGCAGATGACGCCGCGCGTCCAATACCTGGAAGGTCTGCGCGGCTTGGCGGCCGTGCAGGTCGTGCTGCTGCATTTTGTCACCGCGTTCCTGCCCGATGCCGCCGAACACGCCGCCCCGCTGCTGCGCGTGCTGTTCGACGGCCATACCGCGGTCTATGTTTTTTTCCTGATCAGCGGCGCCGTGCTGACCGGATCCTTCGTCCGCGGCGGGGCTTGGCCGATCCAGATCGCCAAGCGCGTTGTCCGGCTCGGACTTCCGGTTGCCGCGGCCGCCATCGTCGCGCTGATCCTGTTGGCGTCCTATCCGGATGCCCACCGCGAGGCCGCCCTGGTGTCCGGATCAAGCTGGCTGGCAATGGATTCCAGTGGCGCGCCCACAATGTACCATTTGCTGCGGGAGATCGGCCTCGACAGCCTGCTGCTGGGCTATCGCGAATACACGCTGTTCACGCCGCTCGCCGACCATCTGCCGCTGCTGGAGACTTCGCTCAACGCCCCGTTCTGGTCGTTGCATCTGGAACTGTATGGTTCCTTTCTGGTCTTGGGGCTGGTTTGTCTGCGGGCGCGATCGGTCTGGCTGCACGGCATCGCGATCGTGGTGTGTGCCGCCAGCTTCGGCACCGCGCCGATGTTCCTGTTCGTGCTGGGCCACCTGTTCGCCGCGCGCCTGCAGCAGCCCGCATTGCCTGGCCTGGGCGGCGCCCTGATCGCCATTGGACTTGCTATGAGCGCCGGCAAGAACTGGAGCGTGCTGGAGTCTGTCCGGCTCGCCATGGCCCATTTTGCGCCGGTCGCTGCGCCCAACCTGTATCAGTTTCAGTGCCAGGTAGCCGCGATCGCCTTGTTTGGCGGCACCGTGTTCAGCCCCGCCGCCCAGCGCCTGCTTGCGCTCCCACTGTGCCGCCAGGTTGGGCGCCTGTCCTTCGGCATCTACCTCGTGCATTTCCCCATTCTGTTCACCCTGGCCTGCGCCGCCTTCCTTTGGCTGGCTGTCGTGCTGCCGTATCCGGTTGCCGTCATCATCACCGGCATTGGTTTCACCATGCTGGTGCTGATCGCCGCCGCTGCGTTCGAGCGTTGGATCGACCGCCCTGCCGTCCGGATCAGCCGCAACCTGGCCGCGCCCGACGCCCCGATGCCGGCTTGAACGCCCGCCGCCGGGTCAGCGGGCGCGGTTGCCGCGGTCATCACGGCTGACAGTCCGTCTTGACACCACGCCGCGCGTGAACCTTGATCGCCGCAACACGAAAGGTTGGGAAACGATGACCCAGAAGACCAAGCTCCGAAGCAGTTTTCAGGAGGCGGTGGCCGACATTGCCGACGGCAGCATCATCGGTTTTGGCGGCTTCGCCATGCCGGGAACGCCGTTCAACCTGATCAGGGCGCTAATGGAGCAAGGCGCCAAGCGCCTGACGCTGGTCGCCAACACCACGGGCGGGGCGCAACAGCCACGCATGCCCGACATTGGCATGCTGGTCGAGAACGGCCAGGTCGCCAAGGTCATCTGCGCATTCACGGCGGCGACCCGCCCAACCGACGTGCTGCCGTTCACCAAGTATTACGACTCCGGCGAGGTGGACGCCGAACTGGTGCCGCAGGGCACGCTGGCCGAACGGATGCGCGCCGCGGGTGCGGGCGTTCCGGCATTCTACACCCCCACCGCCGTCGGCACCGAACTCGCCGAGGGCCGCGAAACGCGTGTCATCGATGGTCGCGAATACCTGCTGGAATACGCCTTGAAGCTCGATTACGCCTTCATCCGCGCGCGCACCGCCGACACTGCGGGCAACCTTCGTTTTCACCGTTCGCAGCGCAATTTCAACCCGGTGATGGCCACCGCGGCTCGGGTCACCATCGCCGAGATCGACGACCCGATTGTTCCGGCTGGCAGCATCGATCCCGACGATGTGCATACATCCGGCATCTACGTGCACCGCCTGGTGCAGATACCGCCGGCGCCGGAGGGAATCTGGCCCGCCAAACGTCAGGAGCGCAAACGATGAGCGGGACGAAGGGACTGACGCGCCAGCAGATGGCCGATCGCGTGGCGCGCGAATTTCAGGATGGCTGGATCGTCAACCTGGGTGTCGGCATTCCAACCATGTGCTCCAACACCGATATTGGCGACACCGACATCACCTACCATTCGGAAAACGGGGTCATCGGCTATGGCCCGGTTGCCGCCGAGGGTAACGAAGACCTCAACCTGGTCAACGCCGGCGGCCAGAACGTAACGCTCAATCCAGGCGCGGCGGTGGTCCATCACGCCGACAGTTTCGGCGTCATCCGTGGGGGCCACATCGACGTCACGGTGATGGGCGCCTACCAGGTTGCAATGAACGGGGATTTTGCCAACTGGAAGCTGAAGGGCCAGAAGGGCGGCGGCATCGGCGGCGCCATGGACCTCGCTGCCTGCGCCAAACGCGTGTTCATCATCCTGGAACACGTCACCCGCGACGGCAGCCCGCGCCTGGTCACTGCCTGCGACCTTCCGGTGACCGCTCGCGGCGTCGTTACTCTGGTTGCCACGAACTACGGTCTGTTCGAGCCGACCAGCACCGGCTTCCACCTGCGTGAGATTGCCCCTGGCCTGACCGTGGACGAGATCCGCGCAACCACCGGCGGCACGCTGACGGTCGCCGATGGGCTCAGGCAGATCGCCGTCTAAGGCATAACGCGGAGGTAGGCCGGTCCCCGAGAGGACCGGCCGGAGCTCCTGGCGCCCGGCCCGCATGCAACCCTCGATGACCGACACAATTTTCGCCCTCGCCTCCGGCTCCACCCGCGCAGCCATTGCCATCATGCGCATCAGCGGGCCGCAGGCTGGCGCCACCCTGGCAGCGTTGATGGGCGCCATGCTGCCCGCCCCGCGCCAAGCGTCCCTCCGCCGCCTGCGCGATCCCGCCGGCGCCATCCTCGACCACGCCCTGGTCCTGTGGTTTCCCGGCCCTGCCACCTACAGCGGCGAGGACTGTGCCGAACTCCATCTGCATGGTGGCCGAGCGGTCATCGACAGCGTCGCCGATACTTTGATCAACGCCGGCCTGCGGCCCGCGGAACCGGGCGAATTCACCCGCCGCTCCTTCCTCAACGGTCGCATGGACCTGGTCGAAGCTGAGGCTGTCCACGACCTGGTCACCGCCGAGACCGACGCCCAGCGCCGCCAGGCCCTTCGTCAGCTCGACGGCGAGCTGGGTGCGATCTACCAGGACTGGGCCGACCGGCTGCGCGGCATTCTTGCCTATCAGGAAGCCTTGATCGACTTCCCCGATGAGGATCTGCCGCCCGAGGTCGAGCAACAGCTGCTGACCACGATGCGCGCCGTCCATACGGAGGTTGCGGCCCATTTGAACGATGCCAGGCGGGGCGAGAAGCTGCGCGACGGACTGTTCTTCGCCATCACCGGCCCGCCTAATGTCGGCAAATCCACCCTGCTGAATGCCCTGGCGGAACGCGAGGTCGCCATCGTCTCGGATCGTCCCGGCACCACCCGTGACGCGCTGGAAACCCGCGTCATCCTGGGCGGTGTGCCAGTGACTCTGGTCGATACCGCCGGCTTGCGAGAGACCGCCGACAGCATCGAAGCTGAAGGCATACGCCGCGCCCGCGCCCGTGCCGCCGATGCAGACCTGGTCATCACCGTCGTCGAAGCCGGATCGTCCCCGCCCGAGAACATGGGTCTGCTGATTGCCAGCAAGGCGGACCTCGGCCATCCCATCCCCGCAGGCGCGCTGCCGATCAGCGCCAAAACCGGCCTTGGCATGACCGAGCTCCGCGCCCGGCTCGCGGCGATTGCGCGGGATATGACTGAAACCAGCGGCCCACCGCCGCTGACGCGGGCCCGTCATCGCGCCGCCTTGCTCGCCGCTGCCGACCATCTGGCCGCTGCGGAGGTCGCCGACCTGCCCGAACTGCGCGGCGAGGACCTGCGCCTGGCCATGCGCGCGCTCGGCCGCATCACTGGCCATGTCGGTGTCGAGGACATCCTCGACACCGTGTTCTCGCATTTCTGTATCGGCAAATAAGCCGCCCGCCAGCGGATTGCGGCGTTTGACATTCCGGCGCAGCGATGCGATCCGGGTTACTGAACAGTAGCCCAAAGCCGAATATTGGAGCCAAATGTGAATGATGCGCTGCCCCAAGGGGATGCGACCGGGGTTGGACCGGTGCAATCGATCGACGCCGTCGAACAGGGTCTCGGCGAGGCCGGCTACATCGCCAACCGGCAAATTTCAACCGCGATCTATATCGCGCAGCATCTGCAGAAGCCCATCCTGGTAGAAGGCCCTGCCGGCGTCGGTAAGACGGAGTTGGCCAAATCCGTCGCATCCTGGTTGAAACTGCCGCTGATCCGCATGCAGTGCTATGAGGGCCTGGATGAATCCAAGGCACTGTATGAGTGGAAATACGGCAAGCAGTTGCTCTACACCCAGATCCTGAAGGACAAGATCAACTACGTCATCGGCGACCATGACGACCTGACCATGGCGCTCGCCAAGTTGCACTCCTTCGGCGACATCTTCTTCTCGCACGATTTCGTCGAGCCTCGCCCGCTGCTGCGCTCCTTGCAGGCACCCGGCGGATCGGTGCTGTTGATCGACGAAATCGACAAGTCAGACCAGGAGTTCGAGGCTTTCCTGCTGGAAATCCTGTCCGACTACCAGGTCACCATCCCCGAGATCGGGACTGTCCACGCGATTGTGCCGCCGATCGTGCTGCTGACGTCCAACAGCACCCGCGACCTTGGCGACGCGTTGAAGCGCCGGTGCCTGCATTTGCACATCGGCTTCCCGGACGATCGGCTTGAGGCCAAGATCATCGCTTCCCGCGTGCCCGGCATCGATGCCCGTCTGCTGCAGCAACTCGTCAGCTTCGCGCAACAACTTCGGGCCATGGACCTGAAGAAAGTGCCTTCGGTCAGCGAAACGATCGACTGGGCGAAGGTGATGCTGCTGCTGCACACCACCGTGCTGGACGTTGATCTGGTGCGCGACACGCTGAACGTGCTGCTGAAGTTCGAGGCCGATATCGAAGCCGCCGGGCGCCAGCTTGCAGGTATGACCCACAAGGCCCGCCAGGACGCCGGCGTCGCATGAGCAATGTGCAGGCCAGCCAGGTATGACCCCGGCGCCCGCCAGCGAACCGCTCCGTCGCTTCCTTCAGGTTGCGCGCGGGGCGGGCCTGCGTGTCTCAGCCGCCGAGGGCATCGATGCCGCCCGCGCGCTCGACATCATCGGTTTTTCCGACCGCACTATGCTGAAGGACACGTTGGGCCTGCTGCTGGCCAAGACGCCCGACGAGAAGGTCGCCTACGACGAGGTTTTCGATCTTTATTTCAAACGTGACGAATTTGCCGACGACAACTCCACCCAGGACGACCAATCCGGCGCCGACGATGACACGACCTCCACCCCCGCCAATGGCGCCGGCGGTGAAGGCATGGGCAGCGGCGGTGGCCAGTCGCTCGGTGCCCTGCTGGCCGGAGACGATCGTGCCGCGCTGGCTACCGCGATGGAGCAGGCGGCCCGCGAGTCCGGCATCGAGAATATTCGCTTCTTCACCCAGAAGAACCTCTACGCCCGCCGCATCCTCGACCGCATGGGCCTGCGCGCCGTGGAACGCGACATGGAGGCGATGCGCCAGACCGGAACACCGGAAGGGCTTGGCCGCGCCCAGTTCCTGCAGGGCCGCGTCGACCAGCTCCGTGATGCCGTGCGGGACTTTGTCGAACGCAACCTGTTGCTGTTCGCCAAGGGCGAGACCGAGAAATTCCGTGAGGAACTACTGAAATCCGCCCGTTTGTCGAACCTGGAGCGACGTGATCTTGATCGGATGCGCGTGCTGGTCCGCCAGATGGCAAAGAAGCTCGCTGCCCGTTATGCCAAGACCCGTCGCCGCCGGCTGCGCGGCCAGCTCGACATCCGCCGCACCATGCGCCGCAACATGGGCTGGGGCGGCATCCCGTTCATAACCGTCTGGAAGCAGAAGCGTATCGAGAAACCGCGCGTCATGGTGCTGTGCGACGTCTCCGGTTCCGTTGCCGCGATGGCCCAGTTCCTGCTGATGTTCATGTACTCGATCAACGAGGCGCTGTCGGACATCAAGTCGTTCGCGTTCGCCGGGTCGTTGATCGAAGTCTCCGACATCCTGGAGAAGAAGCCGGTCGAGGAGGCCATCGCCGAGATTATGTCGACGATCGGCTTCGGGTCGTCCAACTACGGCAATGCCTTCGCCGATTTCGAGGACGGCTGGATGCAGCATGTCACCAACAAGACCACCGTCATCATCCTGGGCGACGCCCGCGGCAACCGCACCGACCCGCGCACCGAGATCATCGGCCGGCTGTCGGAGCGATCCAAGCGCATCATCTGGCTGAACCCGGAATACCGCTCCGCGTGGGGTACCGGCGATTCTGACATGTATCGCTACGCCCCGTTCTGCGGCCTGGTCACGGTCTGCAACACGCTGCGCCACCTGGAGCGCACCATCAGCGACATCCTGGAGGCCGCGGCCTGAAGCGCATCCGGCTGGCCGCATCAGGCCCCTATTTTGTTGTTGGACAGGCAACCTTGACGCCCTGCCTGTCCCCGTCAGCGTGACCTAACCCTCGGTTTCCAGTCCCAGGTAAATCCGCTGCACGTCCTTGTCGTCCGCCAGTTGGGCTGCCGGGCCTTCCAGCACTGTGCGGCCGGTCTGCAGCACATAGGCATAGTCTGCGACTTCCAGCGCCAGTTCGACCGCCTGTTCGGCCAACAGCAGGGTCAATCCCTCGCGCCGCAGCCGAACCAGCGTCTCATACATCGACTCCACCACCGCCGGCGCCAGCCCCAGGCTTGGTTCGTCCAGCATGAGCAGTTCAGGATCGCACATCAGCGCCCGTCCGGTCGCCAGCATCTGCCGCTCCCCGCCCGACAGGGTTCCGGCCCGCTGCCGACGCCGCTCCGCCAGGCGGGGAAACAACGTGAACACCCGCTCCAGCAGTGCCGGCACGCGCTTCTTGTCGGCCAGCACCGTTGCCCCCAGGCGCAGGTTCTGCTCGACCGTCTGTTGCACGAACAGCCGCCATCCTTCAGGCGCCAGCGCCAGCCCGGAGGCGACGATTGCAAAGGCCGGCCGACCGGTGATTGGCTTTCCCCGCCAGGTGACGGTGCCGCCGGCCGGGGGCACCAGCCCAGCGACCGCATTGAGGGTGGTGGTCTTCCCGGCTCCATTGGAACCCAGCAGGGCTACGATTGATTTGGGCGGCACCTGCAACGACACGTCGGCGACGCCCACCAGGTCGCCATACCGCACCGCCAGTCCGGCAACGGACAGCAGCGCGGTCACATCCGCACCCGCTTCATGTGATGCCCCAGATACGCCGCCACCACGGCCGGGTCATCGACCACCGCCCGCGGCGCCCCCTGCGCGATGACCTTGCCCTGGTGGAACACCACCGCCCGTTCCGCCAGCGACAGGATCACCTCCATGATGTGCTCGACGATCACGATGGTGATCCCCAATCCCTTGATCCGCCGCACCAGCTCGATTGCCGTCCGCACCTCCGCCGGCGTCAGCCCGGCCAGTGCCTCATCCAGCAGCAGCAGCCGCGGCTCCGTAGCGAGCGCCCGAGCGATTTCGAGGCGCTTGCGGCCGGGAGTTCCGAGGGACCGTGCCGGTGAGCCCGCAAGATGGGCCAGGCCGGTGAACGCCAGCACCTGCTCCGCCTTGCGCATCGCATCGCGCCGGTGCCGGTGGCGCAGGAACGCCCCGACCATGACGTTCTGCACCACGGTCATGTCCTCGAACGTCACCGGCACCTGGAATGTCCGCGCCATCCCCAGCCTGGCGTGCACTTCCGGCGTCGCCCGCGTGACATCGCGATCCAGGAACCGGATCGATCCCGTAGTCGGCTCCGCATCCCCGGCCAGGCAGTTGAAGAACGTGCTCTTGCCGGCGCCGTTCGGCCCGATCAGCCCGACGATCTCGCCGTCGTTCACGTCCAGATTGGCCCCGTCCACCGCTCTGAACGCCCCGAACGTCTTGACGATGCCCTGCGCTTCAAGGAACACGCGAAGTCCTCCGCGCCGTGATCGCCATCCAGAAGGCGGCCACGCCGCCCGGCTGGAATCGCGCCACCAGCAGGATGATCGCGCCATAGACGATGAACGTGATGCCGGTTCCGCCGCCGCCAAACATGGCGTTGGTCGTTTCCTCCAGCGGGATCAAAATCACCGCGCCCACCAGTGGTCCAAACAGCGTGCCGGCGCCGCCCAGCGCCGCGATGATCAGCATCTTCACGCTGATCAAGATCCCCAGTGCGCTGTCGGGGTCGATGAAGCCCACCATCACCGCGTAAAGCGAGCCGGCCAGTGAGGTGAAGCCCGCCGACAGCAGCAGCGCATAGAGCTTGAACCGCAGCACCGGCACCCCCAGGCTGCGGGCTGCCCGATCACCGCCGCGGATCGCCGCCAGATAGTATCCCATCCGGCTGCGCTGCATCTGCCAGGTCAAGCCCAGCAGCACCACCAGCACCGTCAGAAACAAGTAATGGTAGGGCACTGGGCTGATGAACGAGAGATCCGCCACCGTCCGCGGCACCGGCGGCCCCATCAGCCCCACTGCCGCGCCCAGCAGCCCCCAATTCGCTGCGAGGATCCGGAACAACTCCGCCGCGGCGATCGTCGCCATCGAAAAATAATGTCCACGCAGCCGGAACGTCGGCGTCCCCACCAGCGCGGAAATCGCCATCGACACCACGACCCCCACCGGCGCCCCGGCGATCGGCGGCCATCCAAGCTCCGTATAGACAACCAGCGAGGCATACGCCCCGGCACCGAAATACACGGCATGTCCGACGGACACCTGGCCTGCATATCCGCCCAGCAGATTCCACGCCGACGCCGAAATCGCCGCCAGCAGAACCAGCGCCCCAACCCGTTGCAGAAACACGTCCTGCACCACCAGCGGCCATGCTGCGATCAACAGGAACCCCACCACGGCAAGCGGCCAGTGCCTCATCGCTCAGTTGGTCCCCAGCAGGCCCTGAGGCCGGACCCACAGCACCCCCAGGAACAACGCGTACACCACCACGTCCTGATAGACTGCTCCGATCAGATAGGCAGACAGGGCCTCGATCACGCCGATCCCGAGGCCTGCGATCAGCGCCCCCGGCACGCTGCCGAACCCGCCCAGACAGACCACGACGAACGCGATCAGCGACAGCGACTCGCCAACGGTGGGGGAGATGTAGAAGAACATCGCAATCAGTGCCCCCGCCACGCCGGTCGAGGCTGCCCCGATGCCCCAGGCGATCGCCTGCATCCGGTCCGGCCGTATGCCCATCAGCATCGCCGCATTGCGATCTTCCGCCACCGCCAGCAAGCGGCTGCCCAACGTCGTCCGTGTCAGGACAAAATGCATCCCGGCGGTAATGACGAGCGCCAACACGCCGCCCAGCAGCCGCGATGCTTCCACCCGCACGCCGCCGAAGTCGAATGTGCCGCCCACGAGGTTGTCCGGCAGTGAGACGAAATTGGCGGTAAAGGCCCAGAACGCGGCGTAGCGCAGCACCAGCGCCAACCCGAACGTGCCGAGGATCTGCGCCAGCATCGGCCCCCGGGCCACATGCCGCACCAATCCCAGATAGACGACCACGCCCAGCACGAATAGCAGCGCGGCGGCGCCGGGAATGAAGAAAATGGGCCCAAGCTTCAGCAGGGTGAATGCGAAGAACGCCGCATACATCGCCAGCATGACGAAGTCGCCATGCGCGAAGTTGACCACGTTCATCATGCCCCAGATCAGCGTCAATCCGGACGAAAACAGCGCATACACCGACCCCATCAGCAGGCCACTGACCACAACCTGCAGCAGGATCACTCCGTCACACTCCTTCGTTCAACCGATGGGATCATGGAGGATCAGTCTGCGGGCCACAAGCGTGGTGGCGGCGATTGCGATTGATCGGCGCGGCGGTCGAGCGCAGGACCAGGCAGTCAGAAAACGAGGCAGCCGGGCAGGGGGCGGGTTGATTGCGCGAGCGGGTGGGGCGGGCTGCAATGGCGAGATAACAGCGTGTCGCCGTCTTCTGGTGCCGGTGGCGTCCCGTACGAGATTCGAACTCGTGTTACCGCCGTGGTAACGCAATCTCACTAATTACCGAATAATATCAACGTCTTATGTGAGTCAGGTTTACACTCAATCTCGCGTTGGTCTACGAGAATCACGAAAAGCGGCGCATATCCTTGGGTTCGGATCTGTAAACTCTCCATGCGATTATTTTCTCAAAATAATCGATTTTGCCCTTGAAGTTAAAGATACAGTATGCGTATCTTTAACTATGGGAGATGCACAATCCCCAACAAACAAGGAGACAGGAACATGGTTTATTTCACAATCAATTCGCGTAAGGACGGCAAGCTGGAATTCTCGATGCGAGACGAAGGCGGATATGTCTGGATCGAAACACCGAGAATTCGCGAGAGGCAGCAAATCTGCTACGGCGGTGGCATCAACGGAGGGACAACCGTAGTCGCCTCACCGTCGACCTTCGAGGCCGAGTGCCGCAAATGGCAGCGTCAGCGTCTCAAGGCAGAACGCGCTTACGGGATCTAATAGTATATAAAGCATGAACAGGCCGCTTGGCATCACCAGGCGGCCTTATTCTATGGAGACAAAAATGAAAAAAACTAGGGATCGGGGGAACCGGTATACGGAACGCGTTAATGCATTGAAGTCTCAGCCTCGCATACCGCTCGGGGATGAAACCGCGCTGCGTGAGGCACTTGCTCTGCTGGTGGAGCGCGGCATACCGGTGTCACAAGCTGCACTATCAATCGTGGAATCCGGAGGCGGAGACTGGCACCAGTTCATGCGGCTTTTCACGTGGGCTCAGCGCACGTATCCGCGTCAGAAAGCTCGGGATGAAGCACGATCTAAAGTTTCGGAAGCGGCGGAACGCATAGCGGAAGCGGCACTGAAGACGTCATAGACACCTCATATATATGACATGAAACACCGCGAGAGCCGCTTTGGGATTACCCAAGGCGGCTTTTCATTGTGCGGCCAACTTGCGTAAAGCGGGCCAGGCCGATTACCGTGCCATCCATGACAGACAACACACCCAAACGATTCTCGTTTCCGCTGACCGATCAGCATCGTGAGATCACGCGAAAGGCGCTTGAGGATCATCCACAGGGGTTCATGCCCGAGCTTGTTCCAGATGAAGAGATCGATCGCCTCTTAGCCAGATAACAGGGACCGTGCGATTTCGCGGTAACCTGTGCCCGTCGGATGCAATCCGTCCGGTCCGACATACGGTGCCGTGATAAGCATCTTATCTCCGTTTTCGTGTGCAACCTGTCGGATTGCATCTAGCTGATCGGGGCGCTGGATATTCGGGACCAGCCAGTAAACCGAGCTTGCTGCCACGCGGGACCGCATTTCCCGCAGGAACTGAATTGTCGGGATCCCGAAATCATTAGCGCCTAGACTGATCACTGCCTGGTCCGCAGAAATATGCGCGGCGTAGGTATGAACGTATGTGCGGCTTGAGATCCCAACTCGAGCTACCGTGTGACACTGTGGCGCGGCATGCCCGACGCCGACTGCGATCGAATCTCCGAGAATAGCGCAGGTCATGACACATACTCTGGTGCATGATCGGTTTGCGGCACCGGCACGAACGTGAAATCCGGAACAACAACCGGCGGCACCACCACAGGGATGTGTTCCTCATAAGCAGTCAGGACCGTAAGTCTGTTCATCTTGCGTGCGATCTTGAACATCAGCCTATTGTGCGCTTGCGATTTTTCCATAATCCGGTTCACGCACATCATCCGAACGGTTTCAGGATCCTCCCACCCTGCCAGTCGGCAGACCAATTCGAGCGTGAGAAGCTCTTTTTCCTCGCCAAACTCCACATCCTCCAGGCCATCAGCGTCGGGGATTATGCCTCCGATGAAGAAAATCATCGCATCAATCCGACTATGTTGGCGGTCGATTCGATTGTGGTCCGTGCGGTAGAGCCCCGTCGCCGTTCCTTCTTTTGTATCTATCCACATGGCATCGGATACCGCTTGCCGGATCACCGATACATAAAGCGCTTCAGTGAGGTCCTCACACTGATCTTTGATTGCCTCTGAATCTCGCAGGCCGACGGTAGCGAATAGGATTTGTGCTAGATTTCTGCTGGTCGATGTCCGCTTTGGAACGTGCTTTCGATTGAACTTCACAATGAATTCTACCTACGGGTCTGAAAAACAGCTATTTTTGGCTCCCCATAATGTATGTTTTCAAAAGTCACAAAACATCGTGATATTGCCAAAACTACTCGAAATCGGAATAAATATTACGTTGACTCATGCATGAACTGCATGTCACCAGTTTTGATGTTGACATACATCGCAGATTGACCCTTAGTTTATGGCGGAATTCCACGAGTTATAGAAAGCTGATTAGCCCATGACTTCGCAAGATATGTAAAGACTGCATGGCTTTGGTCACTTTCTTGTCAAATCACAATAAAGTTGCCCAATGATATGGGCGTCAGTCTAAAATTATGGACGTATCTAAAAAACTTAGCTTGCGGAAATACGATCACGAAGAATTGATGTCGGGCGAAACGAATATCATGAATTGCTTATGCGAATACTGCATGTCACCATTTTTGGCATCGTCATATGGTGATCGCGAAGGCACGAAAATCAGCCATATTTTGTGGTAACCTGAATGATTATCGCGTTTCGCTATGCTGTATATGCATGACTAGGCGTCATTTCTTGTCAAGTCAAATAAAAGTTACTGAATTTTGGTGTTGTCTAAATTATTGTGTATCGTCTATAAAAAGAGAATTATACATATGCCTAAAAAATAGGCAGTAAGTTTTCACCTACTGCCTATCGAGTTTTCTGCACATTTACTGGTCGTTTGGGTCCGACTTCTTGCGTAAGCGTATAGGATTTCGCCTCACATCCCAAGACTGCGGCCATCTTTGCCCTCAACTGGACCTACGCCAGGGATCCACTCCCCTGCCCGCACTTTCTCGCAATAAGCTGCACGCGAGAAACGCTTACGCTGTGGACCTACGTGGTCCAGATCCAGATGCTCGGCGACCACATCGTGATACAGAAGCTGAAACTCATGCATCGCCTGCTTGTAAGCCTCATTGGCTTCCCTGCATGGCTTTCCTTCCTTAAGCGCGGCCCGCCTCGCTTTGTGCCCTGGATGTAGGTCCAGGAGTTCAGAGAACTCGTCAGTCGCAACACACCAGTGATGGTGAGGGAATTGCTCATCACTGTGCTGAACAACGAACCGAAGATTGTCGCCGTAGGTGGCTTTCAGAAAGGCCAAATCCCGCTTCTGCCATTCAGTGAACCGGCGCATCTCTTCGGGATTATCGCGCACCGTTGCGATCGGAACCGGCCACGACGAAACGCCCACGATCGCTGCCAGAGCATCAGACCGCATCCGGCGCCCTGATGGCATCCGGTAAGCCTCGAACGACCGCTTGATCCGCTTATATTCATCGGCAGGTTGCGACCCATAAAGCACGTCAACCGAGCCAGGCTCCTTAACGTGCTTGGAATATGAAGGCGTCCGCATCAGCTCACCGAATACACCTGATAGGGTCCGGCATTCTTTTTTCCGGTTAACCGACGCATTGAATCCGTAAGTGTTCACGTGAATGAATTGAGTTGGCATGATGTTGTTGTCCCGCTGAAATAGCCCATTTCAACATATGCCATGATGTAGAAAACAACAAAAAAAGCGGGAAGGTTTCCCTTCCCACTTCCACACACTTCCGAGGCTTTTTATTCTTCGTCAACAACACTTAAGACAATACGGATTCCGTTGCGGGATTGCAAGACTTTCTCGTATTTGCTGCGATCCGCTGGCCGAGCTCAATTGCGATACGGCGGATTTCGCAAATCGCATGTGTGATGGCCAACTTGTCGTCCGGTCCGCCGACCGCGTCCACAATGAGATTCCGCATATGCTGGCGCGCGGTGATCTCCGATTTTGCGATCTGGTCCACCGCATGGTGCGTGAGTTTAACCGCCACATGAGGAACAAGATGAATCGCTTTGACGGCTGACGATGCATGGATTCTGACGTCATCAAGCAGTGCAGCGGCCGCATTCAGTTGCCCGCATTCCAGCCGCACTGTGAAATCTTGCAGCGCGCAGATCACCGGTGCGAACGCAATCAGAAATTCGTCGTCGGCCGTGATCTTGCCGTAGGCTTTTTCGGCAAATCTCAACTCATCTGATGACCAGGCTAGGTCGCTTTGCGCACTGGTTAGATCGGCTTGCAGATTGTGGGTGCGTAGAGCTTCATCAACCATTCTGTGGGTTGCTGCCTCTGCTTCATCCCGTGCCGCTTTTAGCTTGCTCATGATTTCACCTGTCGCGTCGGCGTATTCGATATCGTTCTCCGCAAAGCTGGAAAACTCGCCCGCAATTAAATCTACCAAACAAGCTCTCGCGTTCAAAACCGCGATCCCTGCGCGGTCGCTGGCTTCCTCGGCAGCGTTCATCTCGATCATCTGTGTGATCAGCGCCTCGTTCGCAGCCTGCACGGCAACCCGAGCGTGGCGATGTGCAACCCGAGCATGATGGACCCGTAGAGCATCATATGCGTTGGTGAAAATTGTGCTGTTGTTGAACATGGTCGTGTTTCCCTGTGTTTTGTTGTTTTGATATCATGATAGTATTCTAACAACTAGCAAACCGCAATGAGATACCGCTACACGAAATGATAATTTTTGTTTGGCTTGCAATCTGGTTGCTTGCTTGTGATTTTGATATCATGATGAAGTCAACAACAAGCGTTCAAGGATAAAGCAAATGAAAAGGTTTACAGAATTACTCAAAGCAATCATCGCGTCATTCAAGATGGTAGCCAAAAATGTCCTGCGCGGCGGGCTTTGGGTCACTGAATACGTATTAGATAAAGCTGCTAGCGTGGTTACTGCGCCAGTGGACTTTGCTACTGATCTTGTCACTCATCTCGGCCAAAGACTTGGTCTTGTGCCGTATCCCGAAGAGCTGGCCCGTACTGCTGATCCGCAGGCAGAAGCGCAAGCCGCTGTCGATCGTGTTCAAGCTGCAAGGGAGCAAGCTCGCCAGAATTCCGAGCCCACATCGGACAAAATGGCGACGCTCATCCAGCGCGCTGCGAAACGGATCGAAGCGGGTAAGGACCTGGATGGAATCCCCGCACGTCTGCAAGCTTTTATGGCGAATTTGTCAGATGACCACGTTAGCCGCGTTGCTTCAGTGCCAGTGGCTAAATTGGCCGACTGGCTTGAGGGTGCGAAAGTTTCGGGTCTTCCTCTGGCGGCTGAAGTCACACAACAGGCAGTGAAGACGGGTCCTGATTTCAGCGCGCAATTCAAAGCGAAGCCAATCAATCAGGACCTTGAACATGATCTGGCGCCGCTGAACCGGATGTAAGATTTCCGAATGGTCATGAAAAAGGGCACCCAATTAGGTGCCCTTTTTGCTTGCGTCGACTTGGAGTTTGTGGCACAAATCCTTGGTCGAAGCCGCTTAGTCTTCACCGGCTAGCCAGTCCACAACGCTTAAGCCACGGAGGCTGTTCTTGGATTTTTCTCTGCGAAGTTCAGCCCTAAGTGCTTCTGCTTCACGGACCGCATCTTCTGCTAATGCTGCGTTTACGGCTGCAACCGTTTCCGCAGCATTCATACGCATAGAATTCTTGTAGTTTGCTATTCGGTTCCGGTGTTGCTGGACCCCGTTAAGATAAGCAAGCGCGGAACCGCCGAATATGCCAGATATGTCGCCGTATATTTCATTTGATATTCGAGCACTCATGTTTTGTCTCCTGTGAATCCTAAAATTGCAGTGTAGATCTACTCTTTAATGAGATAGATGTCAACATTTATTTGATCAGTGATAAGGCAGCCATTGTTTGACTTCAATGCAGCTGCGTGGGAACCAGAAGACCGGTCCATCCAGTAGTGCACAGGCTTGGGCTGCTTTGATGCCTTGCGGCAGTGGATAAACGCCATCTTCGTCCGCTTCGAGCATATCGTGATTCCAAACCGGATCGGTTGGCCGCATTGCAACGATGTGGACGGGCAATCCGAGGGCGCTGGCAGCTGCTATGCGATGTGATCCCTCTAAAGCGATCCAACACTCGTCATCTCTGATTGCACGTATGTGCGGGGCTCCCAGGCGCCGCATTTCGCTCATCACCTGTTCGAGGTGATCAGGATCGCATTCATTTGGAGCACGGATGCCGATTTCGCCGAGGATGCTATCTCCGGCGATCTGGTAGGCATACACGGCAGCTTTCTTGAGGATCTCAAGCATGATGGCCTGCTCCTGCGATTAGCTTGCGCATGGCGGGCACGCTGACCTTCAAAATCTGGCACCAACGCAGCATCTTGGCAGGATCCGCTCCGCTATCCAGGGCCGCTTTGATAACCTGCTGTGAGATATCCATGTTTCCGGTTTTCTGTGCCCGCTCGTGCCGAAGGAAGCTTACACACGTCAGTTCAGGCGGGAAAAAACGGATTTCAATGTCTTTATAGCTCACAGACGACCACTCCTGCATGTGCTCAGATTTCAGGATATGATCGATAACCCGATGTCCCTGAATGGTATGCTCCCTCTGCCTCATAGGACTTTTCTCGCGCGGTTTCGTCAGGCTGATTTCGTTCGGTTCATCATCGATAAAGCCGTGTAGCCAAGCTGCCGTCATTTCACTGAAGAGTGCATTTGGCATGCTAAGCGCCGCTTGTGCGTATAACGCCAGCGGGTGTGATGGCGCTCCAGTAATCTGATAAATCCCAAGACCAAGCTTCTCGACCGCTCCATCGCGAACTAAATTACACATGGTTTGGGAATGAATTCCCAGGCTCGCAAGCTCTTTCAAGCGAACTGGTCGCCCCTGTTCTGTCAAAATCCTAATCACGTTCTCTGCCGATCTCATAATGTAGTCCCCCCTGAACACAATTTGTGTTAACCATATCATGATAGCAAAATAACAAGAAAATGTCAAGAATACTTGGCGTTCTGTACAGAGAAAAGGCCCGCAAACCGGTTAGTTTGCAGGCCGTATCTAGTGTTTCTCGGAATTAGGCTGCTGACAACTTTGCCAACTGTTTAGCGACCGCTTCAGATCCGATCATCGCTGAACTAGCGGTCCTGTCGCAGAAGGTTATTGCCCACCATTCGCGTCCCACTATATCTGCTTCAAAAGCATCTAGAATCCCGCCTGGAACGTCCAAAGCCACATCCAGCTTATCTGATTCTGTGCCATAAGCAGGATGACCCTTCGGGACGCCTACGATATTGTAAATCCTGCCATTTTTGTCGTAAGCCATGCCACTCAGAATCCCATCATTGCCTACCGTGACATCTACTAAATCAATTTTATCCATGATTTCCTCCGTTGTTTTTAAATACGTAAACCGACTATAACTTTGGTTTACCGTGTCCAGACCTGACCAGTTTCGCCCGCTGATTCAGGCTTTATCTCTCGCTTTTTTGTCGTCTTCGGGGCCTTCTCGGCCTCAAGCGCAGCGATCCTGGCTTCGAGTTTCGCAATGGTTTCCCGTTGTAGTTCGATGATCATTTTGGACATTTCATTCTCCTTTTCGATTGGTTTGGTGACATTCCAGGGCTTAAATGCCCGCAGCTTCTGCGGATCTAACGCAGGATCGCGCCAACTTCCGCTGAACTGTATCGCTCGATCGTCAATGGTCAGAAATGCGGATGGCTTCTCGCTGGCGAACACAAGCGAGTGGACGATCTCCGTATTTAGTCCTCTGATCTCCGGAGCGGATTCCGCAGCCTGTTGCAAAAGCCAGGCGCGCATCGCCGTGATTCCTTCTTGTGACTTGCTCCGGCTACTATAGATCACGAGCTGGAACGCACTCATGGCTTTGATCGACCACTCGAAAAATCCATCTGTAATCTGGCCGTAGATCTCTCCGTGCTGCCAACCCCGATGGTAGTCATGCAGGACTCCATCAAAATCGATGCACAGAATTGGTCTATGTAAAATTGACGGCTCCACTGTCATTTCTAATTCTCGCTTTCATGAGTAGGTTTCAAATAATCGGATATGTCTAGCGCGCGGCCTTCTCGGGCTGCTAGTTCGATCAAATACGGCCACCACGGCGCAGGAATACATCCTCTAGTGACCCAACTGGCGACAACTGTGTAACCGGTAGGGTGACCTGATTTCTCCAGTAGACGCATCAGTGCACGAATGCCGCCGAAGGACTTAACGAGGTCCTC
This sequence comes from Rhodopila sp., assembly GCA_965200665.1. GTDB lineage: Bacteria > Pseudomonadota > Alphaproteobacteria > Acetobacterales > Acetobacteraceae > Rhodopila. The sequence goes on from OZ241370.1 coordinate 3,708,688, forward strand.
GACTTTCATGCAGCTCTGCGGTGGTGTGAAGTTTGCCATATAATCTATAGTATCCTGGTCGCCCTAACATATACGCATTTCGCGTAGTCAGCAAAAGGTTTCTAGGCAATTTTCTGTCGGAGTTCGGCACATGTTTACTGTAGACATCTCTAAGGGCGCAGCGGCCGCTTTCGATAAACTCGCAACGAGGCTTCCGTCTGCGCTATCGAGGGCCGCGAACAACGCCGCATTCGAAATCAGGAAAGCCGAACGGGATAACATGCCAGCGGTTCTGGATCGTCCGAGAGCCGCAATGGTTAACGCGATTATCGTCAACAAGGCGGACCCGCTAGCATCAGAGATCGTGACGACGGTTGGATTTCAGGCTACTGACCCTGGATTTGCTCAGCGCATCAACGTCGCGATGGGGCTCCAGGAACTCGGTGGTGATGAGATTGCTGCCGACGTAAACAGGGCTTGGATCTCTGTTCCCATCAAAGCGGAGCGTGACCAATATGGCGGGATGCCAAGAGGATATATCCAGAAGATGTTGGGATCCGGTGGCGGGCTTACGAAATCTGGCAAGAAGCGCAAGATCAAACAAGTCTACCAGGGCCAAGGACAAGCTTGGGTGGGTGTGATCAACGGCATCCACGGATTATGGCTCAAACCGCCACAGGGCACCCGAGAACCGGTCCTGCTGGTCGAGTTCAAAGAGGATACGCATTACAAAGCTCGGCTAGGTTTCGAAGCTATCGCGGATCAGGTGGCCGGTAGCAGTCTGGACAAGTACATCACCCAAGCCCTCGATCAAGCTATCGGATCCAGTGGCACGGCGGAACTGCTTCCTGATCTGTTAGCTAACTCTCCATGAGGTAGACATTTAGGCGTTTTGAAAACATATGTAGTCTTTTCAATCACATAACCTCTAAAACGTGGTATAAGATAAAGAACACAAGCTTATCAGTTTTCCGGTCCATTCTCAGCCTACCAAATGGTCCATGGGTTGGGGTAAACCAGATTGGTCTCCAAGAACCCGCTTTAGAAAACTATTTAATGTTTTCAATTACATAACCCCGAAAACGTGGTATAAGATAAAGAACACAAAAGCTCGGCTATTCGCCTCGCTGGATTGGTATCCGGTAGACCATGTTTTGGTTGCTATCTGGTTGCGCTTCGCGCTGCCGTGCCGCTTCGCGGTGAATTTAAACAAATGACATGGCTCAGTGAAAATCTCCTTGGTTTTGTAGACTTAGATGAATGGGGTTTGTCTACTGATCCGGAAACGCTTGCGTTTCCCGTCAGTCGGCATCTCATCATTAGACCAAAATTCACCGATGAGATTTCCTGTATCCCAATGGTGTTAGCTGGTTGCTGATCAGCGAGCCAGCAGTGCGCGTGACTAATCACGATATAAACAATACTGTTGACAGCAAATAATTTGGGAAATGTTAGAATGATGTCTTGATCGTTGCTCCGTTTTGCTATATTTTTAATTAGCGAGGCAACAATGTCATCTAAGCACATCTTCGAATTTAACTCCGAAAGTCCTATCCGCTCAGCCGACGAGGCTGATAAGGCGTTCCGTGCTAACGGAAACTCACCGGTTGTTCGTTCAACCGTCCGTGGATCAGCCAAATCCTGGAAATCTCTCGAAGACCTTCGCTGCGCTTTTGACCCATCGATGATTAACCGTCTGCATGTGCGCACTGATAGCCGCCTGATCGCGCTTTGCTATGGTCTTACCGCGTTGGCGCAGAATGGCATTATTTCGTGCACCGTAGCTGCTATGTCCGCGCAAACCGGCATTTCCAAGTCTGACATGAAGGCTTCAGTCTACCGCGCCGCCAAAATTGGCTGGATTGATGCAGAGGTCGACGGCAACGAAATCCACATCACGGGTGCGGCTTCACGCGTTTTCAGACCAGCACGATATTTCCGCTGCTCGGTCCGTAAGATCGCTGATGCATCCGAATCAGTTCTGCGGGCATGGTTCATGTTCGCCACGACGTCGGTGATGAAAAACAAAAACTTTCAGCAAGTGTTCAAAATCGATCAAGCCGCAAAGCTGCTTGCCGTGTCGCCGGATGCGGTCGTGGATACGCTGGAAGCCGGTTTGCGATATGCTGAACAGGATTTTGAGTGTTTCAATCCTGGCTTTTCGGCCGACAATGCGGCGGTGGTTGTCTCGTGCCCTCGTAAACCGGTAGACCGCGATGTTTTCGTAGGTGCGCTGACGTTTCCCGAATATGTGCCGAACATGCGCACGCTGGCAATTCATGATGGCGTTCTCGACGGCAAGCGGCTCACTGTGAACGCTCGTGTCGTCACTCAGGTTATGGCACACATGGCTAAGGGATTTGGCATTCAGGACGCGTATCCTGCCCTGCGTGGGCTATGGCTGACGGCTCTTGATGCGGCGTTGAACGGGCACTCAGTAGGCTTACCGTTTGACGGTCAGGACCTGATTCAAGCTATCCGTGAACAGGGGACTAACGCTGCCTTTGCTCTTTTCAGCCTGGCAATCGGTCAAGCTAGCTACGTGAACCAATCAGAAAACGCGATCCGGTTCACAGTCCGCGCATCCGAGGTTGCTGAAATCGAGGACCGTAGGATTTCCCGTATTCAGGGTATGCGTGGTTCTAAAGGCTGCCAAATCATTGGCCATGATGGCAATGGACGGTTTATCACCGCTACCCAATTTGCTCGTCTACGTGCTCAAGTGCTTGCTTACATCGGTGATGATCTGCCGATCCGCATTGCCGCATGTCACAATCTGCGCGCTAAATGGCACATTGGTGATGTTTTCGGGGTTATCGAGCATCAGCCTGCCGAGGTCCTTGAGATTGATCCAGTGATCCATGAGGCTGCTTCGGCCGCTAATGACGACGTTACTTTTTCCACAGACGACGATATCGTGCCCCATATCGAAACCGCTTTGGCGACCGCTGAACCGGCAGTAGCGAATCTCATTCGTCCAGTCGTCAATGACGTCGTTCAATCGCTCACTAAGTTGCCTGCGGATTATCTGCGGCAATATGCGCGGCAAGCACTGCAATCCAGTCCTGGCAGCGCGATGGCGGATTTGGCTAAAGCGGCCGTCAGCAGGATGGCGGCGAACAAGCAAGCCAAAACCCCATATGACATTCACCAGATCATCAGCAAGTTCAATGATTTGCCATATGAGATGACTTATGGCATGGAAATGCATGAGTTCATTGGCAGCGCAATTGGCTTTGCATACGAGCAGAGTTTTGCTGAAATCCAGCTGGCTGCTTAGTTTTCCAGATTTTCTTTTTATACGGGCAGCCTGCGCCACAAGTTGTATTAAGGCCAGATCTAAGAGCGCAGGTCCCTATGGCGCGTTCTCTACCGCAATCGCATCGGCAAACTTGCATGAATGGATTATGTTGAACGCCAATCACCGTCAATCTGCTGAAACGTTGTCCAGTTAGATCAGATCGGGTTAGGCAACCGCAGCTTCTGGTATTTCCCGATTTCAAGGCATGTGGATAATGCACTATTGTCTGATTGCCGCAATCACACTGGCATATTTGTCCGTAAGGATTCTTCTGGACACCAATCACCACGAGTTTGCCAAAACGATGGCCAGTTAAATCAGTCGTGGGTTTAACGCCAGATCCGATACAGCCGCAGCTTTTTGTATGTCCTGATCTCAGCGCATACGACTTAGCTATCGCCTGATTGCCACAATCGCATCGGCAAATCTGCATGTAAGGCTTCTGTTGAACACCAATTACCGTCAATCTGCCAAACCTTTGGCCAGTTAAATCAAATTGGTGTCTCAAACACCCGCAGCTTTGGGTGCCGCCTGATATCAAGCTACCTGTTTTAATAGCCTTCTCATTGCCGCAGTCGCAGTCACAGATCACGAAATGGCGCTTATCGTCTCTACGCTTTACGACTAGTTTTCCGAACCGGTCACCGATAATTCTATCTGCGTTCGTGATCTTCGAGGGCTTATTGATCATATCGTGTCTCCCGATATACATTATATTCGCAATCAGAACAACAACCAAGCCAAGCCACGCCATAACCATCAGAAAACAGGCGGTTTTTCTGTGTTTCCCAACACGGGAATCAGCGTTTCCAATTTGGGAAAATGTATTACGCAATATGCGTATTTGTGTTTCCCAACAGGGGAAACTTAGATACATCGTATCTAAGTTATAGTCGGTTACTGTATCAGGGAAACTAACCCAAGTATTTTGTTGACGTATGCGAGGTTCTCAGATACCTTGCTTTGCAGTTCACTAAAACGAACGCCTTTTCACGTAGACAAAAACGCCGTATGGTTACCCGCACAAATACGGTAAAAATACCGTATAGTTACATGCAAACTCACCGTATAAATACCGTATACCGATCACCTAATTTCAGGACACACAAATGGCCCAAGTCATCAGATTTCATCCTCGTCCGACTAAAGCTGTTCAGAGCAGCACCACAAGGCTGACACCGGCAAGCCAGATAGCATTGGATGTGCTGAACCGAATTGCTGAATCACCTGATGGCATCATCTGCACTCAGTCTCATGCCGACGATGCCTCATGTTCGGCAACATACAAGCTGTTCGGTGTTCATCAGGTTGAGACACAGACACCTGGCGGATTAGAACTCGGCAACGATCGACTGACTGAAGTTGCACGCAAAGCCGCACGTTTGCTTGCGATCCAAACCAAAGCAAACGGCAAACCGAATCCTGAATATTGGAATCGCCAAGCTTCAGTTGCCGGTGACGAGCTTGAGAAAACAATGGTCAGAAAAATGTCTGACAAGCAAAAGATGAAAGCATTAACCAACGCGGCAGAATCACTGCATGCACGTGAGATTGCTAAGTCGATTTGGATGCATGCTGCCGATCATGCTGAAACAGTCTACATGCTGGATCTGGCAAACTCAGCAGCTTGATGATGTCCTCAGTGAACATGGGTAACCCTGATTATACAGTTCACTGAGGAACGTTCGCGCCGCGACACATCACTAGTTCACATGTTTTAAAGCCAACCCACCACCTCATCGGTTGCCTGACCGGTCAAGGCTTCACTGAAAATCAGTCAACAAATCACTATGCGGCGCCGAATCCGTTATGCGTTTTCGAGCATAGGTTAGGAAGCCATAGCGAGCCGTTTCATGGCAACTTATATACGGTTGGTTGGCATGATCAAAGTCTGCTGAAACATGATCCAGGCGCCATTTATGGCGGTTTACCAAGGGTTTTTAGCTGACATACGGGGGGCCTTAGGTTCTTCCCACCCCCTGCCCACGTCGCGGAACGTTCGCGCCGCGACACATCACTAGTTCACATGTTTTAAAGCCAACCCACCACCTCATCGGTTGCCTGACCGGTCAAGGCTTCACTGAAAATCAGTCAACAAATCACTATGCGGCGCCGAATCCGTTATGCGTTTTCGAGCATAGGTTAGGAAGCCATAGCGAGCCGTTTCATGGCAACTTATATACGGTTGGTTGGCATGATCAAAGTCTGCTGAAACATGATCCAGGCGCCATTTATGGCGGTTTACCAAGGGTTTTTAGCTGACATACGGGGGGCCTTAGGTTCTTCCCACCCCCTGCCCACGTCGCGGAACGTTCGCGCTGCGACACATCACTAGTTGCCAGATTCCGATCTAAGGGCACCACCTCCAGTTGTTGGCTTGCTGAGTTGTGGTGCTTTGGAAACGGCCGACTTGGGTAGTAAACTAGCGGCATAGGGTGGCGCCAAATCTTTATTTTTCGCCACCTATTGACAAAAAGCCTTGGATTATTGCGGAAAATGGCGAAACCAGCCCAAGAAAATGAATTCACTGAACCAGGTCTAATGTCGGCCAAAATGTTGGCTGATCTCCTCAATGTTGACAGGCACACGGTAGCGGACTGGGCGTCTGAAGGTTGTCCGGTAGTCCAGCGAGCAAGCCGTGAGAAAGGGCAATCCTGGATATTCAGACTGTCGGATGTTGTCGGATGGCTGCGGGAACGGGACCTGGAAGAGGCGACCGGTGAGGGACCTGACGGAGGCATGCACCCGCTCAAAGCGGAGAAATTAAGGGTCGAGATTGCACACCGTCGCCTGAGATTTGAAAAAGAGAAAGGCGGCTTGGTCGAGGTATCTGATGTCGCGGCCCTGGTAGCCACGGAATATCAGGCCATCCGGTCCGCATTCATCAACCTAGGTCCTAATTTGGCTCCCCACCTCGTCGGCAAGAAGGACAGTGCGGAGATCCGCGACATCATCAGCAAGGCGGTGGACAGGGCGCTGGACAGCTTGGCGGCGGATAAGATGGCCTCACCTACCCTATCGGCTCGTGAAGAAGCCACAGCGGGCTTAGACGACGATGCCGAAGATTAATATCGACCACCAGCATGTGGATCTCGGCGACCTGACGGATATGTCTGCTGGTGTCGCGAACATGAAATATGAGTTGGCGCGTCTTCGGTCATCAGCGCTGCATTCAACCAAGCATGTGCCGCTAAGCCAGTGGATCGAAGACACCGTCGTTTTGTCATCTGACAGCGCGGTGCAGGGCGCTATGAAGCTTTTTGGCTACCAAAAAGGCATGGCGGACGCAATTACGGATCAGTCTATTGAACGGATCACCGTTAAAAAATCAGCCCGTGTCGGATACACGCGGATTGTCACGTGTGCCTTGGGGTATTTCGTGGCAGTCGACCCATCCCCTTCTATGATTGTCCAACCAAGCCTTGAGGACGCTGATGAGTATTCAGGCGGCGAGGTAGCGGAGTTTTTCCGTAATACCCCTTGCCTGTCGGCCGAAATCGGTAGGCGTAGAAGCCGTGATCGGATGCAAAAGCGCAGAGCACGGTTGTTCCGTAATGGGGCAATCCAATATTTTGTGGGCGCTGAGAGCCCGAAAGGTTTTCGACGGAAAACAGTTAAGTTCCTGGCACTGGATGAGATCAGCGGCTACCCATCCTCATCCGGCAATGAAGGCGATCCCTATCTTCTCGCCGTAAAGCGCACCCTGACATATCACGATCGCAAAATCCTGGTCGGCAGCTCACCGACGATACAAGGGCAAAGCCGCATCGATGATTTGTTCGAGCAATCTGATAAGCGGTTCTATCATGTCCCCTGCCCGCATTGCTCGGCCCAAGACGGCAAGCCAGCAGGGTTTCAGGTCCTGAAGTGGGGCGGGAAAGACAAGCCATACGGGATAAAATGGAGCCGCAGAGAGGACGGCGCGATCGAGAGGGCATGGTATGAATGCGAGCACTGCCATGAAGCCATCGAAGAGCACAACAAACCTTGGATGATTGAGAACGGCCGATGGGTCGCCAGCAAGCCAACTAGACGGCATGCTGGTTTCCATGTGTGGGCCGGTTATTCCCAATTCGACAACGCCGCATGGCCTATCCTGGCTGCTGAATATATAGACGCTTGCAGGCGTCCGGAATTGCTCCAGACATTCTACAATACGGTCCTTGGTGAGTGCTGGACCGAGAACCAACGTGGATCCACCACGGTCGATGATCTTGTCGCAGCGCGCAGAACCTACCCATCCGAGCTACCGGATCAAGCGGTCCTGGTTACATGCGGCGTTGACACACAGGAGAGCCGACTTGAGGCCACGTGGACCGCCTGGGATGAGTATGAGAACGGCTATGTCGTCGACATACGCGTCTTTATGGGCGACCCAAACGGCCCTGAACCGTGGGCTGAATTAGATAAGGTCCTGCTTGAGAGATGGCATCGGCGGGACGGCGTAGAGCTCCCAACTGCGGCCTGCTGCATCGATTCCGGTGGGTCGAGAACGGATGCCGTGTATCGGTTCTGCGCGGAGCGTGCAGGTCGCAAAGTGATGGCGATCCGTGGGCGCAATGAATCTGATGAGAAGCGCTATCCCGTGTGGTTAGGCGTGCCGACTTTCAAAACCAAGGGATCAAAACCTCTTTATGAAGTAGGCACCCAATCGGCCAAGTGGACACTGATGGGGATGCTCAGGCCTGAAAGCGATCAGGCAACCGGACCAAGGCTCTATCTGCCTGCGCATTACGATAGAGAGCGTATCGAGCAGCTATTGGCTGAAGAGCAGGTTCGCAAACACAAGGGCCATAGGTCGTGGCTGATGTGGGAGAACGTGCATAACAAGCGAAATGAGGCCTTGGATACGCTGGTTTATTCATTCGCGGCACTGCGAGCGGTCCAGCAGACCGGCGTTTCATTAGCAAAGCAAGCCCAAATTTATGGATTTGCGGGCGTCAAGAAGGCGCCAGAACCGATTCCACAGTCTGACGCTTTGGAAATAAGGCCTGCGCCGGTTAAGCTCGAATCAACAACAAGGCAAACAATGCCTGCACCATTACGCCAACCACCGCGCCCCCGTGCACCTGGTTTCGTAGGGGTCGCTCGTGGAAGCTGGAAGTAGATAAATGGCAACACAGTTCACCATTAACCAATATGCGGCAATCTGCGAAGCCTTCGCTAATGGCGTTACCAAAGTTCGGGTAAGTGTAGGGCCTGGGATGTACCATGAAACCGAATATACAAGCCTAGCGAACATGCAAGTCATCATGGCTAAACTCGAAGCCGAGTTAGGATTAACAAGTCAACAGCCTCGCCATTCAGTGGCACGGTTCAGCCGCTTCGGCGGTAGCAGGTGTCACGATGAGTGGTGAATTAACGGTCATCAAGCCAAAGGGGCCTACATTTATTGATCAGGTCATCGGCTATTTTAGCCCACAGGCAGGCCTAGAACGTTCCAGGGCCCGAGCGGCCATGAACGTCGTTCGCGGATACGAGGCTGCGCGCCGACCATACCGGAACGATAGATCATGGTTTATGGGACAAGGCGGAAGCGCATCCACTGATGTCCAAATCGACGGCTCAAGACTTCGCAACAGGTCACGTGACGTCATCAGAAACAATGCATGGGCCAAGCGAATCGTTGATTTGATCGTGATGGTTGAAATCGGCTCGGGCATCAGACCGACTTCCAAATCTGGATCTAAGCGGGTTGATAAGGCGCGCGATGCAAATTGGAAAAAATGGGCTGAAAGAGCGACCACCTGTGATGCTGACCGGCAGCTCGATTTCTACGGCATTCAAGCGCTTGTCCGTCGCACAGTTGCCGAAAGCGGCGAGTGTCTGGTCCGCAAGATCATCGACCCGTCTAATAAACCCATCCGAATGCGGCTCCAAGTTCTTGAACCCGACCATCTCGACAGCAGCCGAGACGGTCTCCGGCCACCGCCAGAAGGCTCAAATCATCAGCAGTCTGGCTGGTGTTTCGGTGGGATCGAGCATGATTGGCAAGGCGTCAGAACGGGATATTGGCTTTTTCCCCGTCATCCAGGTGATCACGGATTCCAGGCAATCGGCGCGATGACGTCGGTTCTCGTGCCCGCTGATGACATTTGCCATGTCTACAAGAAAACCCGTCCTGGTCAGCATCGCGGCGTGCCAGAACTCCATGCCGTAATGAATGATCTTGAAGACGGCCGAGATTTCAAGGACACGGCGCTCGTTAAGGCGAAAACTGAAGCCTGCATGACCTTGTTCGTCAAAAACTCGCCGGACGTGAATGCAGGGGTTAATGGCGTGGCGCCTGGACACACCGAAGACGGACAGCGGGTGGAAACCCTTACCCCAGGGATGATCGAATATCTGCGCGCGGGGGAAGAGATCCAGGCGTTCAATCCATCATCCAGCGCACCAACGAACGACTATATCAGAATCTGTCTTCAGGCGGCCGCCTCAGGGACCGGACAAACCTATCATGGGATTTCCTCCGATCTATCAGGCGCAAACTTTTCATCCTTGCGTGCTGGTAGCCTCGATCAGAGAGCGATGGCCAGCCAAAATCAGGACGTTATGCTGATCCCGATGTTTTTGGATCGGGTGTGGTCCTGGTATTGCCAGATTGGGGCCATCAATAACCTTTGGGATAGCTCAGTAGACGACGTTGCTACATGGATTCCACCAAAACACGCATTGATCGATCCTCAAAAGGAGCTTGCCGCTGAACTGATTGCGGTCCGCATCGGAGCTAAGACCCTGCGCCAGATGGTCGAATCTATGGGATGGGATGCCGACGAGCAGTTCGCCGAGATCGCTGAAACCAACAAACTTTTAGATAGCCTCGGTATCAAGCTGGATTCAGATCCTCGCAATCTAACCGCACAGGGCCAAGCGCAAGCGGTTCCAGGCGCCACGGCAGCTGGTGCAAGCGGTGGGGGAGTTGGGAATCCGGACAGCAAAGCTGGAAAGGACGCCTAGCATTTTGGACACGGAGCCGTGATCGGTATACTGGATTAAACAACAACAATAGAGACGGAAAACGTTTCTCAAGACTGGCGGTCAACTATGCAGCCCATTTTCGACGACAAATTCATCGCTGCATTGACGCCGATTGTCATCTCAATACTCGGTGGTGCAGCTCGCTGCGCTCTTGATGCGCGCCGCGTTACCGTGACCAATCTCGCTCGCGGCATCACCTTAGCAGCCTTTGCAGGCTATGTTGTCCACCTTTCTCTTGTCGGGCTTGGGTTCTCAGACGGCACACGTGGGGCCTTAACTGGCATTGCAAGTTTTGCTGCCGACGATTTCTTGCTCGGTGTTTTGGTGATCGGACAGAAATTCTCCAAGGATCCGCTTGGAACAATTTCTACTGTTCGCAGCACGATTAGATCTGAAGCCAAGCCCGAAATCGAGACAGTCAACAAGGAAACTCCAAAGACATAATCGGCGCGACGCTTTGGAGATCCAAATTTTTATGAAATCCTATCATAGGAGCAAATTAATGACTGAAAAAGTTTCGAAGCGCGAGTTGAAGATGCAGCAGAGGGCCGTTGCGGTTGCTCCGTCATCTTTCGATGCCGATAGCAGAACGATGGAGGTTACGGCCAGCACCGGTGCACCAGTGCTACGAACTGGATGGGACGGCTCATATAATGAGGTCCTGGATATGAGTGGTGCGGACCTTTCGCGTTACCAAAGTGGCGCTGCGCCCTTGCTTCTCGATCACGTGGCATCGGTCGCGAACCAAATCGGGTCCGTAACCGCAGCCCGCATTGATGGTGGAAATCTGATCGCGACGGTCCAGTTTAGCTCACGGCCCGATATGGCGGGTTATGTCCAAGACATCCAAGACGGAATCCTCAGGACCTTCTCTATTGGTTACGTAGCTAACAAAGCGGTCGTGGAAGAATCGGAAGACGGTTCACCGGACACCGTTACGATGACTGATTTTACGCTGATGGAATTGTCGGTGGTGTCCATCCCCGCCGACGCTGGCGCAGTTAGCCGTTCAGCGGAAACAGACAAGAAGACCTATCCGGTCCAACTCGAATACGTGACCCGTTCGGCGACACAGCCAGAAGTCACGCCCGAATCACCAGCAGCCGATGTCGGTGTTGCTGGCGAGGAAACAGCAACACCGACCCAAGAACAAGAAGAACAAAGGAACATCGACATGACCGAACAGGAACTTGCCGCTCTGCGCGCTACTGCGGCTGCTGAAGCTGCTGCGGCTGAACGTGCCCGTATCTCCGAAATTCAGCTGGCAGTTCGCACGGCTTCTCTGGATGAAGAGACAGCCACCGATCTGGTTACTCGTGGCGTTTCCGCCGACGTAGCCCGCCAAGAGATTTTCACGCAAATGGCAGCTCGCCAAGCGTCAACTCGCACAACTCCACGGATCCAAGTGATCACGAGCGAACACGACGTGAAGCGCGACCTGTTGTCCGCATCTCTGCTGAACCGCGCAAACCCGCGCGCTTTCGAGATGCCCTCGGGCGCCGATGAGTATCGCTCAATGTCCTCTGTGGATATTGCCCGTGAATGCCTTGTCGGACGTGGACAAAGCGGCCGTGGGGCTGCTGCTGACGTCATTCATCGCGCTTTGACCGGCACATCTGACTATCCTGCCATCCTTGAGAATGTGATGCGTAAGAGCCTGAGACAAGGATACGACACCGGACGTCAAACTTTCCGTGGCTTTACCCGCGATTCCGAAACCCCCGATTTCAAGCCGGTTTCGCGTGTCAGCATGGGTTCGGGTCCCAACCTGCTGCCGGTTGCTGAGTATGAGGAATACAAGTCCGGCGCGCCGACCGATGCAAAGGAAGTTTTGCAGGTGTCGAAGTGGGGCCGCATCATCCCGATCACTCGCGAGGCGCTGATCAATGATGACCTCAGTGCTTTCACGCGTATCCCTTCGGAAGCTGGTGCTGCTGCGGCGCGGTTGGAATCCAACCTGGTTTACCAAAACGTGCTTGGCGCTAACCCAAATATGCATGATGGGAATCCATTGTTCAGCAACGCGCATAACAACATGATGGCTGGTTCTGCGATCTCTGTTGCCTCGGTTTCAGCGGCCGAAGTCGCAATGTCAAACCAAGTCGACTTGGATGGCAACTTGCTGAACATCACGCCAAGCTTCTTGATCGTCGGCACCGTTCGACGCACCGAGGCTCAGCAGCTGATCGGTCATATTGATGCCACACAGGCTTCGAACGTCAACCCATACAGCGGCATGATGCAACTGGTTGTGGATGCACGCGCGGGCAACGCCTGGTATCTTGCGGCATCTCCGAACGACATCGACACAATCGAGCTGATTTACCTAACCGGCCGCAAAGGCGTGTGGAGCGATCAGCAAGTTTCATTCGAGACTGACGGGATCCTGTTCAAAGTTCGCCACGAAGTCGGTGTCGGGCCAGTCGACTGGCGCGGACTGGTCAAGAATCCAGGCAACTAAAATGGTTAGGGGCATAGGCCCCTACCCGCCTACTCATTGAATTTAGGAGATATCGAAATGTCGAGAAATTACGTTCAGCCTGGAAATTACATCTCTTTCACAGCACCTCGCAACTTGAATGGTGGCGATGGATGCTTGCTCGGGTCCCTGTTCGGCGTCGCAAACGGAACAGCAGCAAGCGGAACCAAGGTGGTTCTATCGTTTGAGGGTGTTTTCACGCTCCCCAAAGCGGCCGGTGATATCGTGAATGTCGGCGAGGCTTTATATTGGGATGATACCGCGCATGACCTCACGGTCACCGCAACGAACAACATCTTTGTTGGCCATGCGGTTTCGGCCCAAGCTGGTGGAGATTCCACAGTCAACATCCGCTTGCTCTACAGCTAATCGGGAGCAAGCGTTATGACGCAGACGGCGAAGAACCAAGACGGTGAGGCAATTCCCGCGATCCAATACGGATCGAGCGTTGTCGTGGCTACGGGATCAAGTTCTGTTCCCGTAGTGGTTCCCTCAAGCTTGTTTACCATCACGGTAAATAAGGATTCCTGGATCCGCGTTGGTGGTTCGGCAGACGGGCTGAACGGTTGCGACCTCATTCCAGCTGGAATCAAATGGTCAGAGGCGGTCCAGCCTGGCGTTTCTGTTGGGATCACCACGGTGGACGGAACATCTGGCGTAGCGGTGCTCCGCTTCTCCGTATGATCGGTGGCATCGGCACGATGATCGGAGGACAGCGGCATAAAACGTCGTTGCCTCCGCCTAGTGACAATATCCTCACGACCGAAGCAGACGACGATTTTGAAACAGAGGACGGCGCTTTGCTGGCGCTAGAGTAATTTAATGCCAACAAAAATTTCAGCCCTCACCGCAGCTAGTCAAATTGACGGCTCCGAGCTTATTCCAATCGTTCAAGGCGGAACCTCGAAAAAGTTGCCATTGTCGGCTCTCATCGGCGTTCCTGGCACGTATCGTCGGCGCCATGTGCCCGCTATCGCTGATTTCACTTCCGGTTGGCTCAATCAGGGTTCGTCTACCGTCCAGCAAGGCGTTGATGGCCTCATCCTCTCATTCCAAGCAGTTCCACAAGGCACCGGCACGCGCGTTCTCGCCATGCCCTTGCCGACCGGACCTCATTGCGTAGACATCTTATTCGACGAGCTTTTCCTGCACCAAAATTATGTTGGCGCAGGCCTGTGTTGGGTGAACGGCGCGACTTCTCAGGTCGATGCCATGATCCACACTCGGAACGTATCGAACAGCACGTCTACTGAAGGTCTAAACCGAATTATCTACACAGACGTGACACAGAACGGCGCATATCCGTCAACCGGAGAGTTTTTCGCTCCTTACGACGGCGAGAGCCATTGGTTCCGGTTTGAATCAGACGGCACAACCACGCGCTCTGTATCAGTATCTCGGGACGGCTCGAACTGGATCGAGATCGTATCCTGCGCTTTTAATGCGGAGATTGGTGTACCGACGGAAATCGGTGTGATCGCACAGTGCACAGATTTTGGGGCACAGAACACCATTCCTGTTGTGATCGTAGTCAAAAATCTATCAGTCAAAGCCACAGCCGCCGATCAGGCTGCTGACGTAGTGATTATCTGATGATGCGCCGCTTATGTTCACCTCGGCCTCTGCTCATGTCCGCCGGTGATACGGTCGTCTACACGCCCAAGGGCGGTTTACCGACTAATTTGGTTGGCATTTTCAATCATCGATATGCCACCACCACATTCCAAAACGGCGTTGAAGTCGAGGGAACGGCAAGCGTGATCCTCATGGCGACCGACGACGTGCCAAGTGCTGCAAACGGTGATTCAGTTACCTGCGATTCCGTTGTCTACAAGGTGACGGGAGTTGATATTCAAATCCAGTCTGGACTATCTCTGCTTTATCTTCGGAAAGCTTAAAAAATATCTTGACGTGCACTCATTTTTAGCGCATACATAGTCCATGCCCTATAGGGGATTAAAACACAGCTTTGTTGTCTCGCAAACGCGAAGCTAAGGAAGAGGCCACCGGATCAGATCTGGTGGCCTTTTTCATTCTTTGGGCTGATAGCTCGAAGTGCCGATATCTCTATATAAAGCCACGCACAAGAACAAAGCAGAGAAGTAACCGCAACTATCGTCGATACTTCTTCGCTGAATATTCTGGTAAAAACAGCGGTCATACACACGCCGACAAGAGCGCCCATAACATACGCGATCAGCACGCGATACATATTCAAGATCTGCCTAAATCGCACGGTGAACAACTCCTGTGTGGCCGTTCACGCCGCCGACCGCCTGCCAATCCGGCATGATGTCAGATGACTTTCCACCGGCGGCCATGTAGCCCTGGATGTAGTTTCCGATATCGATTAGCGAAGCGCTCACGCCGCAAGACTGGCATTCAATGCGCTCCCCGATCCGATATCCATCAGGACGATGTGAAAAAAAATGCTTGCTGCATTCCGACCATCGCTTGTTCCGTTCTCTGATCTGAAAGAAAGTTTCAGAGATCGAAGTCTTTGAATTGTTCATCGCACGAGCCCTTGGATTGTATCTTGCAGTGCGGCGATTGCTTGGTCCCGTTGTAAACGAACATCGACCTCTTCCCCGCCATATTCATGAATAGTCGCGCCGAACATCGCATCCGGCGGCTCTTTCTGCCAAACAGATAGCAGATCGGTAAGCCGAACAATCTTTCGGCGCCTAAACTCTGCTGGCGATACCGGTATAGGCAATTCAGATGTGTTCGACATCGGCCTCTCCGTTAGCGATTGCAATGATCTCCTGGCCAAGTTGACGCAGCTCATCAGGGTTAAGCATATCGCCAAAATAGCCGTCGCATCTTTCTGAAATCGCAAATAGTTCGCCATCGCGCTCTATGCAGAAAACACGGTTATTTTCCATTCGGTCCAGCATTGGATAATTGACAGTCATCATGCAGGCTCCGGAACGTCAACCGCCGTTTGGCGCAAAAAGTCCGCCACCATTTGCATTGACTGCATGTAGAACGGAGACCCTGTCGCCTGATCCGCAGCATGCTCAAGAACGTCGGCGGCAAGCGATAGGCCGATGCGCCCCAAATCGTCCGGAGCCGTAACGATACGGCTCACACGGTCATCTAGTATCTTTGTCATAGAAAGCCTCGAATGCCGCAAGCAAAGGGCCATAAAGCGGCGAATACTCTATAAAGATATGCACGTCAGCGTGCGAAAAAGACCAAGATGGCGTGCTACTACCCGTCATGAACGCGACGATCCCGCTTTCAATTCGCGTCCGCTCGTCTTCTGGCTTTGCGTTGTGTGTAGCCAATCGTCCATCCAGCTCCATATCCGCCGCTTTCATTTGAAAATTTGTTGTTGAATCACTCTCATTATATCAAATAATCTGAAATGGGAAACAAGTATCCGGAGGCGTCAGTGTCAAAGTTCGATCAATTAGACTGCGAAAAAGTTTGGAAACTAGCGAGAGAAGAGCGCCTGCCAATCAAGCAAATCGCTCACCGGTTCGGTGTTTGCCGCACCTTGATTCACAAAGCGATCAAAATCCATTCAGCGTCGATCGGCGCCAAGCGGCCAACCGGTCCTGAACTTAGAGCCAAAAACCCGATACTGCCACTTGCAATGAGGGGAATGAGAGTAGCTCAAATATGCCCTCATGTTGGCAAATCTCAAACTGCCGTTACAGCTATGATTCGTGATTTGCGCCGTGACGGGCATAATATTCCAAGGCCGACATAACGCGACGCTTTGGAGAACGGCACTTTTTCTGAATACTAGAATGAGTATCAGGAAAAGCGCCGTGGCGACACATATCAGACAGCAAATCGAAGATGGACTGGCGGCGCTTATTAGCGCTGATCCTGCGTTTGCTGGTCGCGTTCAAACTGTAAAGCCAGAAGACGGCGCGGCATTGACGTCTGCTGATCTGCCGGTCGTCTATGTATCCTACGTAGCTGAGATGCTCGAGGATGAGACCATCACGCGGGTCCGGACCCAAGCGCGTCGTTTTCGGTTCTCAATCAATGTCATAAACCAGAGCGACGATCAGCAGATTTTGAAATCTTATCTCAACGAAGCGACCGCAAAAATTGAGGAACTGATTTGGCCGAATGGGCAACCGCAAACCCTTGGTGGTTGTGCCAGTCGGGTTCAGTTGGCATCTCAAACGGTTTGCGGTCGGCTTGAGATCAGCGGCAAAGACGATCTTTTCAACGGCCAATTCGGCGCAATGTTCGACGTTTTGGCTTTCACACGTGAAGGCCAACCACGCCAGCACGCATAATAATAAGAAGAAGGAAAAATCCCCATGGCGATCCAGAATGCCACTTTAGTTGATATCTGCTACGCTCCCGAGCCCTCTTTTGGTGTGCCACCGACAGCCGGTGCGGCAACTTATCAACGGCTTGATCACGTATCCTGCTCACTTGCCCTCGCGATCGACAATTAACAAAAGCACCCGTATTCGCCGTGATCGTCAGGTCGCCGATATGGTTTTGGGAACACACCGCGTCAGTGGATCCTTCAACGACGAACTGGCCCTGAACAGCCATGATGCGCTTATCGAAGCGGCACTCTGTGGCACGTGGACAAACAACGTTTTGAAAAACGGTCTGACGCGCCCGAGCTTTAGCTTCTATGAGTATTTCGGCGACATCACCGGCGATCAGTATGAACTCTTCAAAGGTGTCGTCATCAATTCAACCACCTTCACGCTTCCCCCGACCGGTATTGCAACCGTGGCCTATACGTTGATGGGTCAAGATATGGCGCTTGTTTCGGTATCTCCGGCCACCACGGTCAATGATTCCGTTGAGGGTGACCTGCTGATCTCGGCTCGCGGATCAATCCAAATCGGCGGAGCTACCGTAGCGGATATCACGAACCTGACGCTCACGGTGAATAACAACGTGACGGGTGATCCTGTCATCGGCTCCAACATCGTTCCTCAGTTTTTTTGGGGCTCCTTCGATGTCAATGGGTCAATCTCAGCCGAACTCGCGGACAACACCCTGACGACCGCATATATCGCCGCGAGCCCTGTTTCGATCGTGCTTGAACTTGATGGCGTATCAGCCGGAAAGCTGACTTTCGACGTGCCAAAGGCGAAACTTTCCAGCGTAGCCAAAAACGTGTCCGGCATGGGGGCGATCACGCTCACGGCAAATTTTCAAGGGCTTCTCGACACCGTAACCGGTTGCACCATTCAGTGCACCCGCAGCTCAACCTAATAGGATTACAGCTAACCATGTTTAATTTGAGTGACTTAGATACCGCTAAAGCTTCTGATGAAGGACGCTTGCTGCATTTCCTGAACCCTGGCGACGGACAACCCCTCTGGCACGAAGAGCCAGAGGAGCCAGAGGATGGTGATTTCGACAAGGGCATCGAAGGCAAGCCAGGGAAGCCAGGAAAGCCATTCGCTTTCCTGATGGCTGGACCGGACAGCAAGGCATGGAAGAGCTGGCAATCTCGCCGCTTCCGTGCAGACCAAGAGGCAATCGAGAAAGCGAAGGGCAAGCCAATCCCCGACAATTTCGAAACCCGTATGGAACGCGCGGTGGATCTCTGTGCGAGCCTGACGCTTGGATGGGAAACGTTCGAGCTAGACGGAGCTCAGTTCGAATACTCGGCTGAAAATGCACGCAAAGTTTTCTCCCGCTTCGAATGGATGAGAGAGCAGGCCGAGCGTTTCGTGGGTGTGCGTGCTAATTTTTTGCAGAAATCAAAGATGCCCTGATTGCTAAAATAAAGTACGAAGTGCATCTCACAGGTAAAATTGCTAAAGACGGAAAAGAAACCCGCCGCGACTACTATAGAACATTTGCTGAAAGACGCGGCGGCATCAGACACAAGGACGATGTAGACTTACCGATTCCAGTTGCAGGTGAACAATACTGGGATTGGTTTAACGAATTATCAATGCAGCGCGGATCGGGTTTCGTAGCTCCGCAGGCGATCACATTCTCCGAAATCATGGCATGGGCCACGCTTACGGCACGGAATCCGAATCCATGGGAGGTGCAGCTTATCTGCCTGCTGGATGCGGCTTACCGCCACGCAATTTCTATCCGCGACGAGCCACCGGACCCAACTCAGGATCCAGATCGGATAGCGAAAAGAGAAGCGGCGAAGGCGGCACATGAAGAGAGAATGAGGCGCGATCAAGAACGCCTGGCGGCTAAGGGATGATGCAGAATGGCAACAACACAGGGCGGGATCTCATATAAAATCGCACTAGATGCCTCGGCGGCAATCTCGTCGCTGAAGGACCTTGGATCATCGGCCGCTACCGTCGATAGCACACTTGCCAAGCTCGCCACCCGCGATGTCACGGCAGCCTTCACCGGTATAGCGTCCTCCAAGAAAGGCGTTGATGATCTGGCTTCCAGCGTAGTTGGCTTGAACGCCAGTATGGGTGCTGCTCAAAAGTCATCCACAGGGCTCGGGTCCTCTCTCACGCAATCCAATACCGCACTCACGCAATCCAGGTCCTCGATTGCCGCCACCACATCATCGCTCACAGCGTTTAATAATGGGCTGCTGATCAGCCAGAAATCGGCGGCTACGTTCGGATCTCAGATTGCGGCTCAGATGTCGACCGCTCAAAGGTCCGTAACCAGCGCACAGACCAGCCTTGCGAACGCAGCCAAGCAAGCCGTGGCCCCGAAAGTCTCTGTCAACGCGGAAGGCGTCAGCCAAGGCACGGCGGCTCTGGGAGGCTTCAGCAGTGCCCTGAAGGGCGTAGAGGATCAACTGCACGGCTTTAAAGAAATCGCCATCGAGGCTTTCGCTTTCGAAAAGCTCGTCGAAGGAACCGCTAAGGTGTTCGAGCTTGCAAATGCGTACGAGAAAGCGTCGCAGAGCATCAAAACCGTATCGAACAACATCGGAGAAATGCAGTCGGCGCAGGCAGCAGTCTACGATATCGCGGAAAAAACTCATCAGCCACTGGAAGAAGTTGCGAAAGTATACACTCAGGTTCGCCAGGTATTCGTTGGCTTTGGAAAAAGCCAAGCTGAAGCAATGTTGGCAACTCAGAATATTTTACAGCTGAGTATGCTAGGCGAAGGTGATCAGTCAAACGCTCGCATGGAGCTTATGCACGGCCTACAATCTGGCACTATGTCAGAAGGCGTGTTCCGCAGGCTGACTCAAGATAATCCGCAAATGGCAACTGGTATCGCTCGTGGCCTCGGCGAAGTTGGCGTTAAGTATGCTGATAAGCCGGTAGAATCGCCAGGTCAGGCAAAGCTAGCCATGGCGGGCGGCAACGTAACATCTGAACAGATGATGAATGCCCTGTTGTCCCCCGCGACCACAAAATATGCAAATACATTGTCTTCGTCATTACCTGTGGCCGTCCAAGGTGGATTTGAGGATGTCAAAAATTCGCTGAAGGAGTTTTTCGGTCGACTGGATCAGGACGCTGGAATCACAGATACGCTTAATGCGATCCAAAAAACGGTAGCTGAATCAATCCATTCGATGGTTTCCAGCGGTTCCATGGACCAGGATGCGAAGGAGTTTGGCGATTGGTTCCGAAAGATTTCTGTTGAAGGGATGACCTGGATCGGAGATACAGTTAAGAGCCTATCGACGTTGTGGGATAGCCAGGCTGCCGCTGCGGATAGGGGTGGCACAAGCCTCGGAACTCAGATCAAAAATATCGGCACAATGCTTTCGAGTGCGGGTCAGGAGCTGAAGTCTTTCAAATCTGAATTTGATCTTGTGATGACTGGCGTTCATGCCGTCTCTGACAATCTTGGATCAGATGTTGTTGAATTCGGTGTGCTCGGTAAAGTGCTTTTCGGAACAAAAGGTGCAGTTGTCCTAGCTGGCGCCGCAGCAATCTTCGATAAAATCCAAGAGAAAGAAAAATCGTACGAGGATAAACAGGCGAACGGTCAGAGTACCACGTTTGCTGAGGATTGGAGTCACACTGCTAGTCAGCTGGCTCACGGCGATACGACGCCATTTTCTGTGGCATGGCAAAACTCAAAAAACCTGCTGAACTACGGATTGAACGGGACGCGAGCCGACGCAAGCTATATCGATACTGCGCCAGCCTATTCATCAGTAATTCCGCGCCCCGCAGAAATCCTTGGCATTAACGAAAACTCACGCGGCAACTCAATTTTTAACCCCCACCTCAGCAATGCGCCCTCATCTCCTCCCACGCAATATCAGACGCCTGCACAAGCTGGCATCGGTCGGCCGGTTGATTTGTCGAGTGTTGTAACTCAGCTTGTCACCCCAGGGGCGTCGTCTGGCATCAATCCAGCGATCATTAGCTCACTTGGACTGAATGCACAGCCAAATACTTCGGCAACATCGGACGCCGATGTTAGAACTCTGCTATCTATGTTCGGCGTTGTGCCAGCAAATCAGAATTCGCAACCGGCAGCAAATACATCATCCGTATTGCCAAAAATCTCCAAAAGCTGGCCGAAAAATTGGGCGCCTATTTTGAACGATGGTCAGCTCATGAGTCCATCGCAGGATCAAATCAAATCACAAATGTCCACGCAGTTGAAGAATACGAACGTTGGCACGGATCCAAACACAGCGAGCATGCCACCCTGGATGCAAAGCGCAGTCGCCAATATCGCGGCCGTCCAAAAGCGGACTGATCAGCGTTGGGCGCAGAGACAGGCGGGAAACAGTGGAGATCCAGCCGCGACTTCTGGCACTGCTGGTGATCCAGCATTCGGCAGTGCATTACCAACACCTGGTAGCTCTGGCGGCGCAAATCCGAACGCGGAAGCTGATAAAAAGATTGCTGAACTGCAAACCAAGGTGAACGAACTTAATAAGCTGATCGCTTCCAATCCAGGATTCGAAGCCAAGGGAATGGCGGAATATCGTTCGTCGCCAGAACTCGATTCCCTACATCTCAGCCAACAAGTGAAAACGGCCAACGACGCAGTTGCGATGCTTCCCAAAGGAACAACTGACGATCAGAAAAAGAAATATTACGAACTAGAGATGCAGGAGCAGCAGCTAAATTTGAAAGCTGCTCCGATTACTACACAAGCTGGATTGCAGCAATCGTCTCTTAATAATATGCGTGATCTTCAGAGATCATATGCTGAAACCGGATCCGACATGCAGCGGCTGAATACCGCATATAAAAGCGGCGACGATGCGGTTGCGGCCATGAACATTCAGCTCGCTGCTGAGAAATCAATCAGGACCGACCTAAGATCCCTGCCTGCGGATCAAGCAGCAAAGCTGAAAAGCGAGGCGGTTAACGCAGCACTTCTATCCGCTGAATATACGAAACTCAATTCAGTCGAGCAAATGCGCACGACAAATGCCCGTACAACCAAAGAAGGCGCGATCATGAGTAGCGCGTATTCGACGGGCGATGCATCAGTTGTTGACGATACTCAAATGCAGATTCAGGCATACGAGAAATTGCGCACGACGATTCAGGGTTTGACAGAAGACAAACAGAAAGCGGCAATCGCGGATGAGGTGACAGCACTGAAGGCGCAGCAACGGGCAACTGCGATCGCGGATTCATACAAGCGTGAACAAGCAGCCAATTCGGCATTCGCGGCCGCTCCTGTTGACGCCCTTACGTCAGTCATTACCGGACAGAAGAAGCCCGCAGCGGCGCTCCATGACATGGCCTCATCGATGGGCCAGAGCTTCCTAACAAATTACGTCGCAGATCCCGCAAAAAATCTCTTTACGGGTTTGCTTAATGGCAAGTCGTTCACCGATGCTTCAGCGGGCATGCAAACGCCAGTTAGCCCACTGATTAACAAAGCGCTTGGCTGGCTTGGCCTTGGTGGCGGAGGAACAGGCGACAAATCAAATCCCTTATCGTCGCTCGCATCATCCTCGATGAGTGTAGCCAATGCCACGATCACGGTAGCAAGTGCCAATATCCTTGGCGGCGGAGCTGGTGGCGCTGGATCATCAGCTGGCGGCGGAGGACTGCTGGGGAGCATGTTCGGCAGCAGTACCCCAAGCACGCCAGCAGCCGCCACAGACGGCAGCAGTGGAAGCGGTGGCGGCCTGACAGGCTGGATCTCGAGTGCCTTCAATTCAATCTCTGGCTTCTTCGGCGGCGGCACGCCAGCCGGTCATGCGCTTGGTGGCCCTGTAATTGGCGGCATGCCGGTGATCGTGGGTGAAGCGGGCAGAGAGATTTTTGTGCCGTCTCAGCCAGGGCATATCGTCACCAACCAAGCCGCTTTCGGTGGTGGCTCAGGTGGCGGGCGATCGGGCGGCATTACAGTCAACATGACCGTGCAAAGTCCAGACGCCAGAGGTTTCCGTGACTCCACTGCTCAGATTGCGCGCCAAATGAAAAGATATGCCGCGTAAGCTTTGAAGAAATCGCATTTTAAGTAATAATTATTCTAGAGGCCAAACATGCCATCATACGACGACGTCTTATACCCTTTAGCGATGAGTTACGGCAGCAGCGGTGGACCGACATTTAAAACGTCGGTCTTGGCTGGTGACAGTGGTTTTGAGGTGAGAAAATCGCATTGGTCACAGGCACTTTTGAAGCTCGATCTTGCTCACACAGTAGGCTCACAGCAAGATTTGTTCTGGTTATTAAGCTTTTTTCGCGCTCGCTATGGTCGTGCACGGGCATTCAAAGTTCGTGACTGGTCTGACTTTTCTACAGCAGTCGACGGTTTCTCGGCCGCGTCTCCTATCGATCAGCCGACCTTCCAGCTAACCCCAACAACCTTTCAGCTTCAGAAGACTTATTCGGCTCCTGGTGAAATCTTCCCCGTCAATCGGAAGATTTGCATCCCTGATCCTGATACCCTGCAAGTGGCGGTGGGCGGCCAGATCGCGAGCGGCTGGACCCTCAATCCTCTCGGCGTGATCAGTTTTACAAGTCCTCCAAATGGCCAGGTCACTGCTGGTTTCGAGTTCCTGGTACCAATGCGGTTCGATGCAGATGATCTAGCGATATCCCTGGATGCCTACTTATCAGGATCTGCGCATGTGCCTGTAATGGAAGTGAGGCTTTCATAATGCAAAGCATTTCTCCAGGCCTGCAAGCACATTTAGCAGGCGACGTCCTTCAAATCTGCACATTGATTAAATACACCAGACTTGATGGCGTCATTCGTGCTTACACAGATCACGATCAAGATCTTACTGTTGACGGTATTACTTATACAGCAACGGGAAATATTGTGCCTACAGCCGTAGAAACCACGGCTGATATGTCGAGTTCTTCAATGGACAGCACAGGCGTCTTGTCAGTTCAGGTCGGTGATCTGCTCGGGATCACTGAGGATGATGTCGAACGCGGCCGGTATGATGGCGCACGCGTTGACGTTGCGATTGGTTGCTGGTCTCATCCCGAATACGGCTCAAAACACCAAATGCGGGCGTTTGTCGGTGACATCAAAATACATAATGGAAACTATACATTCACTTATCTCGGTATTCAGGAGTCACTTCAAAAAACAGTTGGTAGATTTTTCAATGTTGACTGCGATGCCATCCTTGGTGACAGCCGCTGCAAAGTAGACCTTGGACCTTTGACTATTACCGCCTCGGTAACAGCTACCGATGACGCCAGATTTACCATTCACTCACCATCCTTGGTGATCCAAGATGGCTGGTGGATCGACGGCACCTTAACGTGGATTTCAGGCGCAAACGCTGGCGATTCCTGTGAAGTGCGGGATTCTATCAGTGATGCGGTTGGACTTTGGTTGCCTGCTTATTATCCAATCCAGATTGGTGATACTTTTAGCATCTATCCAGGATGCAATAAAACCGCCACAAGATGCAAAAACATCTTTAAGAACTTCCCTAATTTCCGTGGATATATTGCGGTTCCAGGTCAGTCAATACTGATGTGGTACCCTACGGCACAGAGTGAATGATGAGTAAAGAACAAGAATTCGCCGCAGCCGCTATCGGCATGATTGGCACCAAGTTTCGCCACCAGGGTAGACTTCCAGGAATCGCGTTGGATTGCGCTGGCTTGATCGTGTGCGCCGCAAAGCAGGTTTCGTATCCCGTAATAGATCATACCGCATACGCGCCCATGCCGGATCCGAAAGACGTTTTGCGTTGCCTGACGGCAAGCTTTGACCGCGTTGAAGGCGTTCCAAATCACCGTATCGGTGATGTCCTGCTGATGATTTATAACGGTCGTGCAACACACTTGGCCATAATAGCCGAGCCAGACCGCATTGTTCATGCGTGGGAAGCAGCGGGCAAGGTATGCGCGCACGACCTCGATTCAGGCTTCAGCCGCCGCATTCTCGCAACTTATAGAATGAGGAGTTAGAGCCGTGGCATCTTCATTAGGTGGCTTCGCGGGCATGGCGATTGGCAACTCACTTCTGCCAGGTATTGGCGGTGTGATCGGTGGAATGCTCGGGTCTATGGCTGGCTCGATGGTAGACAAAATGCTTTTCCCCGCCCCGCCAGTCGAGGGACCCAAGCTATCCGATTTGTCCGTCACAACCTCGACGCTTGGTCTACCGATCAAGATTTTATTCGGAAATAACCGAGTTGGTGGAAATATCATTTGGGCACCAACTAAGGGTATTGAACAAAAGCGAACTACAAGTAGCGTAGGCGGTAAATTAGGTATTGGTGGGACAACGCAGAATACTTACACGTATTTCTTGAGTTGCGCTCTTGCCCTCGGTGAAGGGCCGATCAGTGGCCTTGGCATGGTTTGGATGGACGGCAATGCGGTTGGCCGCTACGGCGACGCAAAGCTGAATTTTTGCGATGGTATGAGGCTCTATACCGGCACGGAAGACCAAAATCCTGATCCCCTGATCGCTGCTGATCAGCCGAATTTTCCGCCGTGTTTTCGCGGTATCGCTTATGTTGTTTTCGAGCGGATCTATCTCGATAATTTTGGCCGCCACGTTCCACAAATCGAGGTGGAAGTTTATGCGAACGACGGCACGCCATACATTGTGTCGCTGAACGCGCAGCAAGTTTGCTCATACGATAATCAAATCGGAAGCTCCTCGGATCTGATTTATCAGCAGCCAATCGCACTATCGGACACAAAATTTCTTGTCCCCACGGTCGGCGGTGTGTCCGGCACACACGAAACCGTATCGGCGACTTTCGTGGATTTCGAGAACGGGGCCGCGAACACAAGCCAAGCCGTGGTGATTGATGACAACGCCTCCAGCTTGCCCTATCAGATTTTTGGAAGTTCGTATTCTCAAGATGCACCGCAGGCACTCATTGGTAGCATCGTTTCCCACGGCGACGTTTTTAACGTCACGGCTCGGGCTTACGATAAATCGGCCTCCGCGTTTCTTGGCAAATTTAATTGGAATACGGGTTATCCGTATCATCCATCGGTCCAATACCATTTCAGATGGCTTAGCCCCGTGCTCGCTTTCGTGCCGGTGTCCGACGCATCGAAACATGGCTCGGGTATCCTGTGTCTGGATTTGTCAGCCTCGGGTCAGCCTGGTCCAGTGCGTTACATTACGACACACGATGCACAAGCACTCACGCCGTCAACGCCAGACACATGGACAATGTGTAATCTCCAAATTTTCGGAGATGGTGGCGCGCTGATCCTCGCTCAACGGGCAGCTGATCAGAAAATCTACGGACAGTGGATTGATGATAACGGCGTTGTCGCAAACACATTGATCGACTGTTCATCGCTGATCGCAGCGCTCAATCCAAATCAGCAGACGAGTTTTCCGACAAATCAGAACACGGTCCAGGTAGCAAACCTAGGCGGGGGTTTAGCGATCCTTGCAGCAGTCGGCACGGCAGGAAGTTTTGTATCTGTTCAAGTCGGCCCATCTAATTGCACGGTTTTGGGAACCACGATCCTGCCAACCAGCATTGTGGGTACGAGTGGCAGTATCACCCGTTATCTGGCAGCAACTCCGACCAGAACGCCCTATGCCGCGACGGGGAATGCGTCCTTCTGGATCTGGACATGCCTCGCAGACAACTCGTACGAGCTTTTCAAATTAACAGCGGGCGGCGGCCAAATTGTGCCGGTGAATGGCTTGCAAGTGGCGGTCCCCTCATTCGCGAACACGAGCCAAGCAAGCCTAGGTGCTTGGACTGATAACGGGTCCTACCTGCTTGGCATGAATTTCGATATCTCGAATACAGCGGGCACCAGGCACCAGCTTTTCACAGCGGTTCAGGCTAGGCAAACTGGCGGATCGGCGGACCTTGGGGCGATCGTTGAACGGCTGATGCTGCGCACAGGATTGCTGGATTCTGATATCGATGTGTCTCAGCTTCGCGGGATAACCGTCGACGGATTCATCTGCCCACAGCCTCAAGCGGCTAAAAACGATATCGCATTTTTGCAGCTTCTCGAGCCGTTCGATGTGTCTGACAGCGTTGGTGTTCTCAAATGCGTCCTACGTGGCTCAAATACAGCGCCAATCGTAACGATACCGACGGATGAATGTGGTTTTGCCGCTCCTGGTTCAGCACCAGATCAGGGATTGTATGATTCAGCCCGCACAGCCGAGCAAAACCTGCTCAGAGAAGTCGCAGTAACCTTCGCCGACAATACCAACTCCTATGTCCAAGATTCGGTTCATTTTGCGCGTAACTTAAAAAATATTCAAACTACTAAACAGCTTCAAGTTCCGATGTCGCTTAACCCGAACACAGCGATCGGAATGGCTAAACAGAGCTTGTTCGATAGCTGGATGGGTCGATCAGCAAAGACTTTTTACGCTCATCCTAAATGGCTTGTAATCGATCCAGGCGACGTTATTTCAATTTGTGGCTTTATTGTTCGCGTAACTCGAGTAAAGCTTGATCCAACAGGACTTTTATCAATAGAAAGCCAACCTGTTCTTCCAAGGATTTCGGGTTTCACGGCTCCAACACAGCCGCAAACGAATACACAGGGCACATACAAACCGCCCGCGTTGACTGATTTGATCCTGCTGAACATCCCGTCTCTCTATCAGGACCATGACGCTGATGGTTTCTATTATGCTTACGGCTCAACTGGACGGCCATGGAATGCCGCCACCCTTTCTGTCAGCCGCGACGGTGGGGCTACCTATAAACCGGTAAGCTCATCCACAGCATTGGCAGTTGTGGGGACCCTCACAAACGTTCTTCCTTCTGGGCCAGCCCTTTATTTCGACGACGCGAACGAGATTGACGTTGTTCTGGATAGTCCGTTAGACGCGCTCTCATCGGCATCTGACGATGCACTGTTAGGACCCGCATACGCAAACACGGCCGTAGTCGGCCAAGAGTTGATTCAGTTTGGCACGGCGACGCAGATCGATGCGCGGACCTGGAAGTTAACGCACCTGCTCAGGGCCCGAATGGGCACCGAGTGGGCGATGGTGCATTCATCAGGCGACCGCTTTGTGTTGCTCGATCAGTCCACAGCTCAATGGATGTCCAGCGGACAATCTGACCGCAATCTGCCTTTGCTCTACAAAGCGCAAACATACGGCAGCTCAGCAAACACACTGGCAATCTCGTTCTCGGAAACCGGCGAAACCATGCGGCCACTATCTCCCGTTGGAGTGACTGGAACAGATCAGCCAAACGGGGATTTGATCATAACGTGGTTCCGTCGCGCCAGACATAACACGGCATGGATCGACGGGATTGATGTTCCCTTAGACGAGCCGGTCGAATCATACGATCTCGATTTCATCGCTCCGAATGGTTCAGTCATCAGGACCACAAACGTCGCCGCACCGACATTCACATATTCAGCATCTCAACGATCAGCCGACTTCGGAACAAATTCTGTTCGGGTACAGGTATTTCAGCGCTCATCAAGGGTTGGAAGAGGCCACGGATCTGACAATATAATTACGTAACAGGAAATAATAAAATGGCAATTCCAACAACCGATATTTTAGCGCTCCCTCTGCTTGATGATAGCCAGGCGCAGAAAGCTACAGTGCACAACCTGGCACTTCTGACCCTTGATGTTGTGATCAATCTATCAGTCATCTCGCACACCATAACGGCCCCGCCAGTCGCACCATCTTCCGGTGACCGATACATCGTGCCAGCAGGCGCATCCGGATTTTGGGCAAATCAGACGAACGCGATCGCCGCTTGGAGATCAGGTGCGTGGACATTCTATACCCCACGTGAAGGCTGGAGATCTTGGGTAGCCTCGGAAAGCCAGCAATACGTGTTTACCCAAGGCGCATGGGAAGTGTTGACGGGCGGCATCCAGTCGATCAGCACTCCGGCAGGCGGCACGAAATCAGGGCAATCCGTTAGCCTGGCGCTTTCGGATTTCGACGGTGCGACTACTGAAAGCGTCGCAGCAGCCTCAGCAGCGGCGGCAGCCGCTCAGACCACAGCGAACGCCGCCGTGCCAACCTCACAGCTTGGGGCCGCCAGTGGCGTTGCACAGCTAGACGCGAACAGCACCCTGAAGGCCAGCCAGATCCCCTCAAGCCTGTCTAATGCCGTATCGAGCGCGCAAACGGCCGCTTCGAACGCAATTCCCCTTAGCTATATCAATGCGCCAAATGGCGTTTTGGGATTGGATGCGACCGGATATGTCGCCGCTGCATCAATCGGAAGATCAGGCGTAATTCACCCTACAAGGCCACCGATCAGCCAATTTTCCACGGTTTACGGAATGGCGGCGACTTCCCCACCTGCTGCTATGTCGTTCACGGACCAAGGTGATAGCTATCTACTGTCAATAACAAACGCGCCGAAATCTGGCAGCACTACAGCAAATGCTCAGCTTTTCGGCGGCTATTTCAAACCAATCGGATCAACAACAACCACAATAATCGCGTGCTTTGAAGCCGATTTTGTGGGCTCATCGGGACAATCGAGCTATGGGTCTTTCGGCTGCGGTGTAGCTGCGCTGAATACTACCATGGGGAGCGCAGGCAAAGGTGGCGAGGGAGAATTGTATGGTTTCACAACACAAAACCAGCTCGGCGCAATTGCTTTTACTGATCCAAACACTAGCTTCGCTAGCGGTGGAAATTTTGGAATCGGGGCCGCAATCGGTAGAATTTGGGTAAAGGTGGCAGCCCTAACGTCAGGAACACGTCAGATGTTCCTATCTAGCAATGGGCGTGACTGGAATCCACTAGAGCAATTCGTTTCATCAGTCGGTGGTTCCTGGACGCATGTTGGATTTGTCCTTTATTCGTTTCCGAACAGTGGAAGTTGGACAACAAGCGTCTTAGCTTGCACTCAGCCAGTGAACGCTAGACTGATCCATTTTGCTGAATCCTAACTAAATTGGCTTCTTTCGTTGTGGAAATGCTTGCACGTCGCGAATCCACGACATAACATTAATCAACAACAACAATTTGAGTTTCTCGAGGCTTTATTATGAGTGAAAAAATAACCACGGGCGAGGATGCCATACGTTGCTTATCTGAATACGCTACCGAATCGGGCAGAGACTGGCTCGAGAACAAACTTCAAGATCCGACGCGAGACGTTAAAGTTTCCGCACTCTACCGCGCAACAGAATCAGATTTTCTTGCTGCCGATGCTAAATCAAAGAATGTATGGCCTGAAATCAGCATGGATTTCGGCATAGAAAAATTCAGAACAGCACTTCCGTTTTCTACAAGATGGCACGAACTCGCGGAGATTATTGACCGTCCGCCGTCATGCCATGAGTTCTTCGATTACATGCAAACAGAGGCCAAAGACGACTTTATTCAGCCTTGCACGGACCGCATGGGGTGCTCATGGAAAAATGCAGAACTGATCCTTCGGGCCTGCAAATTCCGCCTTGCCAAAGCTCACTGGTCCTTCTTGAGAGAAGGCCAGCTTATGGCTCGGATGATATCTGAGGGGCTGGATGTTCTGGTCCATCCCGTTGCTGATATCACGTTCGGGTCAGATATCGTCGTCCTCGGCGGAACGCTGCCGGTGCCGGTTTCCGTGCAAAAGGGCAGGTCCACAAAGGAGTTTTTCTCCGCTGACGGCACAGGCAGCAAACTCGGTGCCCGTGGCAAGTTGTCGATACCAGGCGTTTTAGTTGAAGCAGTAGACGAGTGGCAGCCCAATGGAAAAAAGGCTGCCATATTTTTATCTGAACGCGAGATGGTGGAAGCCATCCAAGATGTTCGGGATGTCCAAGCGGGTCGCGTAAAGTTCTCTGAAACGGTTGCTCAGACGATTGTTCAGCAGACGAGATCACCAGCTCTGATGATGCGGCCATTCGGTCGGCCATTCGGCGCTATGGGTCGTCGCAGCCTTCCTGCAATGAAGGTTGCAGCAACCGCCTGACGCTTTGGTCAATCGCAAGTTTCCGTTACCCTAGAGTTAAGAAGACCTGGGGTAACGGGCATGTTCACACTCTCAAGCGACGGCGAAAAACTAATCAAAGGCTTTGAAGGCCTGAAACTGAACGCGTATCTGTGTCCGGCCGGTAAGCCGACAATCGGGTGGGGATGCACTCACAACGTCCACCTCGGCATGTGCATTTCACTCGAACAAGCCGAGGCCATGTTCAAAGCAGAAATGGCGACGTTCGAAGCCGGTGTGAACGCAGCAATCGGCGACAGTCCAACTTATCAGCATGAATTCGATGCTATGGTGAGTTTCGCATACAACTTGGGGATCGGCGCTCTGCTTGGCTCATCGCTGCTAAAATACCACAAGGTCGGTGATCATGATCTTGCTGCTGATGAATTCATTCAGTGGGACCATGAGGTGGTCCCGGAAATTCGGACAGCGGCTTAAGCTCGGTTTGCTCCTGACAAGGACGAACCTGAATGACAGGCAAACGGAAGCGGTATTCAGCAGATTTCAAGGCGAAGGTTGCTCTTGAAGCGCTGCGTGGCGAGCTGACGACGGCGCAGCTGGCGACCAAGCACGGTATCCACCAGACCATGGTGGGGGAATGGAAGAGGCAGGCGATGGAAGGGCTGACGGCGGTGTTTTCGGACCGCTCGGCAGCCGCGGAAACGGCCAGGGCGTCTGAGGCGGACGTCGAGAGGCTGCACGCCAAGATCGGTCAGTTGCTGGTGGAACGGGATTTTTTAGCGAAAGCCTCCGGTCGATGAGCATCGAGCGGAGGCGGCAGATGATCGAGCCTGAACACCCTCGGCTGTCGGTCGTTCGGCAATGCGAACTGGTCTCCATCAGCCGGTCCGGGTTCTACTACCGCCCTGCTGGGGAGACGCCGCTGAACCTGACGCTGATGCAGCTGATTGACGCGCAGTTCCTGGAAACGCCCTGGTATGGCTCACGGCAGATGGCCCGCCATCTCCGGCGCGAGGGCTATACGGTGGGCCGAAAGCGGGTGCGTCGGCTGATGGCTAGGATGGGACTGGAGCCGATCTATCAGCGGCCGCGGACGACGATCCCGCATCCCGGACACCGGATCTATCCGTATTTGCTGCGGGAGGTGGTCGTTGACCGTCCCAACCAGGTTTGGTGCGCCGACATCACCTACATTCCGATGCGGCGCGGCTTCCTCTACCTGGTTGCGGTGATGGACTGGTCGACGCGGAAGGTGTTGTCCTGGCGGGTATCGAACACCATGGATGCCGCGTTCTGCATTGAAGCGCTGGAAGAAGCGCTGGCACGGTATGGCCGCCCGGACATCTTCAACTCTGACCAAGGCAGCCAATTCACCTCTCCGCGCTTTACCGGCGTATTGCAGGCGGCTGGCGTGCGCATCTCGATGGACGGTCGGGGGCGTTGGATGGACAACGTCTTCATCGAACGGCTCTGGCGCAGCCTGAAATACGAATGCATCTACTTGCATGCGTTCGAGACCGGAACAGACCTGCGTGCCGGACTGACCTCGTGGATCACCTACTACAACACCCGCCGCCCGCATTCGACACTGGCCGGGCGCACGCCCGACGAGGCATACAAGGCAACAGGGACGATAAAACTGGCGGCATGACGACAATCAGAACCGAGCTTAGCCACGCCGCCAAACTGTCCGATGAAGCGGGACCACCTCACCACGCACACGTAAACGGAAAACTTGTCGAGCTTCCAGGCTTGAAGGCGCGTCGCCTAGCCGAAGCTGAAATGTATCGGGGTTAAGGTCATGGCAAGCGTTCCAGGCGGGAATGACCGCGAAGTCATTGAAATCGATATCGTGTCTGCAATTTCTCGGCGCGCACTGGCTGAAGTGGCCGCCGATATTGCACGGTTGATCGGAAGAAAGTTCGATGCAGTTGTGCATCACCATGGCCATCGGCATAATGAAGAAAACAAAGAATGAGATGAACAAATGCCGAGACATCCAGAATGGGTTTTCCTAGCTGCAATCTATACGATCGCTTTCCTGCTCAATCTAGTTGAACTGTTGAGACAGTGGTTATCTGTGCACAAATCACAGCAGCCGAAAGTTAATCCAACTCTGATGGCATGTTTGACGGTCACACAAGGGATTACAGCCCTGTATTTTGTAATCACTATGGCGAATTTTATCGAGTAAATCGCATGGATGTCTTAGTAAAAGCACTAATCGGGGCTCTTGTATTCTTCATGATTGGCCTTGGATTTCATGAATATAGAAGTTTTGATGATCAGTCGCAGATGGCGCGCATCAATGCGTTCTTGTCCGAGGATTGGAGGCAGCAAAGATGAGTGATGGTGAAATCATGGCGATCGGCATCATTCGAGATGCAGAAATCATGTGTTTGATGATCGTATTCCTTGTTTTGTTTGCTGCATGGCTACTGAACCCGCGCAGAGCTCGAAGGCGGGCGCTTAAGAAGAAGATGAGACGATAAATGCCCGCTTTAGCCGCACTTGTTGGATTACGGGGAATCGCAATTGGCGTTGCGGTCCTACTACTGTTGTCCGGTGGCCTGTATGTGCGCCACGTGATCAAAGAGAATGCCGAACTCACAAGCCAGATCGCAGTCGCTAAGGCTCAGCAAGTCGAAAAGGAACTCGAACTGTCGGCTATAAAAGCCTCCGCTGAAGCAGATCGCTTGCGCGCAGCTAACACCGCCAAACTACACCAGGATATCGAAAATGCGCCCGCTAGTGATGATGCTCCGATTGCTCCCGTTCTCCGCAATGCTCTTATCGGGCTGCACACAACCCCCACACGTTAGCCCCCAAATTCCCGAAAGCTTGCTGATATGTCCCGACAAACCGGATCTCAACCCGACTACCGCAACTCAGAAAACTGTCGCCGCATACATCGTAGACCTTTCGGCTGGGTTCGACGCATGCAAAGCGAATCTGGCGTCGGTGGGGGATCTGCTGCGGAAAGAAGAGCAGATACACTGATGCGCTTGCTGGTTTGCTTACTGATCCTCGCGTTTGTTGCCTCATGTTCGGCATTGGTAAGCGATGGCCTGCATCTTGTTGCGCTGATCAGCCAAAGGCCATGAAATCCTATTTGTGACACGTCACTAATACTTAGCGTTCTGCTGTAAACATTCCTGTTGACTTCACTTTTTCCTTGTTCGTGAAAAAATTATCCGAATACTGACCGCATGTTTAAGCTTGCGGATTTTAGATATGCCTTCACATCAGATAGGAGATTGGCCTGCTTTGCTCGATGAACGACAAGTGCGGGCTTATTGCAGCCTAACCAGACGTTCATTGAGTAACTGGATCGCGGAGGGGATTCTGCCTGGACCGAAAACCATTCGGGGTGAAGATCGGTGGTCTCGAGCTCAAGTGGACGTGTATCTCGCTCGGCTCTATGGCCTGGACATTGGTGACACCATCACGGAATCTGATCGTCGCATTGCGCGCGAGGGACTGGATGCGTGGGGAAAAGAGGCTCAAGTATGTAACGGACCGCAAAAGCGGAACGCACCTCTACTACCGGCGAGACGGAAAAATGAGGTCCCTGCCGCATCCGGAAAACGGTCCGGAATTCCTGGCGGCGTATCGGCGTATCCATGAGGCTTTCGAGAACCCTGCAAATACGCCAGCTATCAATACCATCGCGGCCGCTATCGACTATTACATTGATAGCGTCACGTTCTCCGAGCTTAGTGATGTGTCCAAGCGACACTACAGGATCTATCTCGATCTGATGAGGCGGAACAGCGGTGCGGTGCGTCTCGATCTAGTTGATGCCAGGTGGATTGAGGACCTGAGAAAGAGGCTTAAGGATGACCCGCACAAATGGAATTCGATCCGGTTTAGGATGCGGTCCGTGTGGGACGAATACGCGATTTCCATGGCGGGCGAGGGTAAACCGCTGCTCAATCCCTGGATCAGAGCTCGTCCGCTGAAAACAGCTGAATCAATCCAAAATCGGCCTTGGCCCGATGATGTGTTGGTGCACGTTCTCAGAGAGGCGACACCACAGTTTAGGGCCCTGATCACCTGCCTTTTGCTCACGGCTCAGCGCATCGGCGACGTGTGCAAGCTGGATAAATCAAGATACGATTCCAAGACCCACGTCATGAAAATCCGCCAAGAGAAGCCTGGCACATGGGTATCGATGAAGATGCCGGATCGTGTGGTTGCGGATTTCGCAACGATGAATGATCCAGTGCGACTTCTACAATCACCGCGCGGCGAACATTGGACACCTGGAAACGCTCGATTAACGCTCCAGAACATGTTGGCCAACGCGGATCTCGAGCGTTACACGCTGCACGGATTACGCAGCACAGCCGCAACCGCTTTGCTCATGTTGGGCTATGCGAAACACGAGGTTATCGCCATCACGGGTCACACAGAGGTTCGAGGTTTAGAACCATACGTGAGAGGCGCGGATCACCACGAAATGGCTACGAAGCTGAATACGGCGCTTTCAGAGATGTTCTATGGGACGTTCGAGACTGCCCTCGATGGCGCTAACACGAAATCCTATGCGGGCGTGACCGGCAGAGCCGCAGCTAAAGCAGGGATTGTCGGCGAAGCTCGCAGGAGAAAGCGTAACGCTTCCATTATGGATTGATCTCAAAATAAATTAACAAGACGACATAATGAGACCTCACGCAAACGTTTCTCACGAATCGGCGCGTGTTTTCGGCATGTTCCCGTCCCCACACATCGTGCGAATCGGAGAACGCCTTTGGATATCGGTAGTGCTCTTCAGGGTCTTATCACCGTCAGCGTCGGATCTCTCCTCGGTATCAGTGCGCTGCATCTACACATCAGGACGGGTGACCATATCAACATCAACGGTGATGGCAATATGGCCACCATCGTAAAAGCCAACCTTTTTCCCCATGGTGTTCCCGCCCCTGGCCTTCAGTTCAAGCTCGCCTTTTTCGCTCTCCTGGCCTCCGCCGTTTTCTTCCCGACTGTATCTCCGTTCTTGGTCCGAGAAACCTACTGGATTGCGCTGGTCATGATTCCGATGGCGATATTGGGAGTTGTGGTATCCGAGCGGAAGTCTCATGCATCGCTGCATCTCATTGCGTCATTGCTCATATCAATCTTAGTCATCCGCAACCATGAGTTCATGTGGTTCACAAGCAAGTTCGGACCGATCGCATGGCCAACTTTCAACGAGATTATCAGCACGTCACCTGGCTATCTTCTCGGAACAATTGCCGACAAAGGACCAGGATTTATATCTGCGTTGTTCGCCGTTGGATCCATTTGCGCTTTGGTTGGTGTGCAAATCTGGATCGGACTAGCGTTTCTCACGAATGCTGGAACGTATGACAACGCGTTTCGCTTAAGTTTCTACAGCATTGTCGCCGCGTTCGGGTTTGTCTGTGTTGCATGTGGTGCAATCGCGGCGTTGCAGGCTCCATGGATGATTTGGCCTGGCGCATCAGGCATGGATCCGTTCAACATGATCCGGCTATGCTACGCCATCCTCACGCACACATTTGGGATTTCTTGATTTCACCGGTCCAAGCGGGGAAACTGCAAAGCCCCGCTTACCGGATCGCAGGACACCGAGAGGATCTCGATAAACGTTTTCGCCAAAGCGTGCCCTGGATCTAGATTTTCACACTCAATCGCGATTCCGTCGAACGTTTGCGTAAAGCGGCTTAGCGTGCCCGTAGGCTCATTGTTCATTTCGCCAGATAGGCAACTGGTCGATAGCCAACAGTCGATGAGATCGACATATCCTGGCGATACCGCGATGTACTCAATCAAGTACGGCCACCACTTTTCGGTCAAATTTTCGATCGTAACGTGAATCGAAGGTGTGCTGCGGCGATCAGTCAGATCACCCTAGGGCTCGTCAGATAGATCTCTATATGCGTATGTATTTGGCTCAGATAGCTCTGTAGGCGCGAGAGTTTGCCACCAGCCTCGCGCTTTTCGTCGCAGCCTGCCTCGCTGGCCCGAGCGCTCACAGGTCCGCAGGCTGATTGAGTTAGCTAACCAAACCGCAAAGTTAAATTCTTCGTCGTCGTTCGGGTCTGCGTAATATCGCAGCGATCCGAATTTCTCTTTGATGATCGAAGCTTTCAACCCACGCGTGTGGGCGATCTTACACAAAGCGTCGACAATCGGCGCCCACCCCGCATCGAACTCGAGACCCCTAACCGACGCCAGCACATCTGGATATCGTGTGTGCAGCGCCTCGAAAACGCAGATCACCGCCACGTCAATGTGCCTGTAAACGGGTCACAGCACTCCCCAATCAGTGTGCAAAATCGCGCAACTGCACGATCAGCAGGATCCTCGGTTTCGAGTTCGATCTCTAAGCCATCGAACGTCAGCCGCGCGGCCGTAGGCTGGATCACAGTACGCGCGAGACACTCGAGGATGTCGGCATACCCGTTGGGCAGCGATGGTCTCCGTAACATCCTTTTAGGAAACCTTGCCGCGACATCATCCACGGTTTGTGTGATCGGTGGATGGCTCACAGACGAAACGCCGTCCCTTGGATATCGCGCTTGATACTCAGCAGGCGTTAGCGCGTGTGGATCCAAACCAGGCGCTAGCGTTTGCCATCGACCACGGCGGCTGACTAGTCGACCTCGGGCGCCTGTGAGTTCGCACGTCCGCTCGGATAGCCGTTGTGCACACTCGACTACTGCGCGGACTTCTTCGTTCCATGGATAAAATCCAGCTCTCAGGCCGCCAAATTTTTCTTTAACGACCGATGCGGCTGGTACGGGATCCAAGCTAACCAGCACTCTTGAGACAGCATCCAGGATTGCCCCCCAACCGACGTCGAACTCGAAACCCCTCACCGATTTCCAGATTTCTGGATATCGAGACAGCAGTTCAGTCCGCATTTCGTCGTGAGTGATCATGCGAGCCATTAGGTGCGAAAATCAGCGATCTGTAAACCAACTGTAAACTAGTAAACTCAGTGCAGATCCCGATGGAAAAAGTTAACATATTCAGTGGTATCCCGTACGAGATTCGAACTCGTGTTACCGCCGTGAAAGGGCGGTGTCCTGGGCCTCTAGACGAACGGGACAAGGCCGATGCAGACGGGCACGCCCGTCAGGTGGCGCTGGGTAGCGGACCCGCTCCGGCCGGTCAAGTCTTGTTGTCAGGCCGCTGAGGCATCGAGAATCACGAAACACGGGTTGACCGAACCATTCCATTCTTCCGCCCGCAGGTGACCGGCCAGGTGCAACGGCACGCCGCCGCCCCCCGCCAGCAGAGCGTTCGACAACGCGCCCTCACGGGCCCGAAACATCATCGCCTTGAGCCGCGGGCCGCCGCCCTCGCCCTCAAGGAATGCCCGGATCGACCCGGCTTCCCGCCCGACCCGATCCGCCCGCACCACCCGGACGCGGTTCAGCACCAGCACAGGCTCCTCATTTCCACTGCCAAACGGGGCCAGCCGCTCCAGGTGTCGCGCCACCTCGGTGGTGGCTCCGGACACCGCCATGGTCCCTTCGACAGCCAGATCCGCTGCGCTGGGCATTGCCGCCGCGATGGCCAGGCGTTCGTCCAGGAAGTCGCGGAAGGCCTCGACATGTTCGGCGCGGAGGGAAAAACCCGCCGCCATCGCATGGCCGCCGCCGGTCACCAGCAGGCCGGCCTGGCGCGCGGCGATCACCGCTGCCCCGAGATCGGCGCCGGCCACCGAGCGCCCCGATCCCTTGCCTACCCCATCGGCAAAACCCGCAACGCAGGCAGGACGATTGAACCGTTCCTTGATCCGCCCGGCGACGATGCCCACCACACCGGGATGCCATCCGTCCCCGGTTACCAGCACGGCTGCCCGCCCGGCGCAAACCTGCGCCTCGGCGGCCAGCATCGCGGCTTCCATGATCCCGGCCTCGACGTCCTGACGGGTGCGGTTCACCGCTTCCAGCCGTTGCGCCAAGGTCAGCGCCTCGATCCGGTCCTCGCACAACAGCAGCCGCAGCCCCATGTCCGCCTCGCTGATCCGCCCCCCGGCGTTGATCCGCGGCCCCAGCGCATAGCCGCAGGTCGCCGCGTTCAGCTTCTCGCGCGCCTGGGTCACATCCAGCAGCGCCGCGATCCCCGGACGCGCCCGGCGCGCCATCACCTTAAGGCCTTGGCACACGAACGCCCGGTTGACGCCAACCAGCGGCATCACGTCGCAGACCGTCGCCAGCGCAACCAGGTCGAGCAGCCCCATCAGGTCCGGCTCAGAACGGCCGGCAAAGAATCCCAGCCGCCGCAGCGCGCGCACCGTGGCAATCGCGGCCAAGAATGCAACGCCCGCGGCGCATAGATGGGCGAGCCCCGATCGGTCATCCAGCCGGTTCGGATTGACGGTCGCCAGGATCGCCGGCGGCGGTCCCTCCGCCTTGTGATGGTCCAGCACGATGACATCGGCTTGGCCGGCCACCGCGGCCAGCGCGTCGGCTGCCGCGGTGCCGCAGTCGACACATACGATCAGGCTGACCCCGCGCGCGACCAGGCCGGTCAGCGCGGGGGCGTTGGGCCCGTAGCCTTCCTTGATCCGATCCGGCACATGGTGATGCACCTCGTTGCCCAGCGCGCGCAGGAAACCCACCATCAGCGCGGCGCTGCAGGCCCCATCGACATCGTAGTCGCCATAGACCGCGACCGGTTCTTGGCCGCGCACCGCATCGGCCAGCCGGTCAGCGGCGACATCCATGTCGGTCAGGGTTGACGGGTCAGGCAGCAGCACCCGCAGCGTCGGCTCGAGGAAATCGGCGGCGGCGTCGATGCCGATGCCGCGCGCGGCCAGCAGGCGGCTGACGATCTCCGGCAGCATCAGACGCTGCCCGATGGCGGCGGCAACCCGGTCCTCCCCGGTACGCCACAGCCAGCGGCGCCCGGACAGGCTGTTCGTCACCCTAAGGACCGAGCCGGGATCGTCCACTAGGTGGCCGTCCAGGTCTTCTGCACGAAGTTATGGTGCGCCTCGATAAAACGCACGGTGCCGGAATGGCTGCGCATCACGATCGAATGGGTGATCGCATGGTCCGGCCGGCGCCGCACGCCGCGCAGCATGGCGCCCGTGGTGACGCCGGTGGCCGCGAACATGACGTCACCGCGGGCCATTTCCTCGACCGAAAAGCAGCGTTTGGGATCGGCATGGCCCATGGCTCGGACACGGTCGATCTGCTCCGGCGTTTCATACAGCAGCCGGCCCTGCATCTGCCCACCGACGCAGCGCAGGGCAGCGGCGGCCAGCACACCCTCGGGTGCGCCGCCGGATCCCAGATAGATGTCGATATCGGCTTCCGGCATCGCGGTCGCGATGACGCCGGCCACGTCGCCGTCGCTGATCAGCATGACCCGCACCCCGGCCTCCCGGCACTGCGCGATCATCTCCTTGTGGCGGTCGCGGTCCAGCAGGCAGGCCGTCAGGTCCGACACCTCACACTTTTTGGCCCGCGCCAGGTTGCGCAGATTGATCACAACCGGATCATCCAGGTTGACGACGCCTGGCGGCAGTCCGGCGCCAACCGCGATCTTGTCCATATAGA
This sequence comes from Rhodopila sp., assembly GCA_965200665.1. Taxonomy (GTDB): domain Bacteria; phylum Pseudomonadota; class Alphaproteobacteria; order Acetobacterales; family Acetobacteraceae; genus Rhodopila. The sequence continues at coordinate 3,749,145 of OZ241370.1, forward strand.
TATCCGGCGCATGCAGAAAATTGCCGTGTTCGGCCAGCGCGATTGTCGCCATCGCGTTCGGACCGGCCTTGGCCGTCAGCGTCGTGCCCTCCAGCGGATCGACCGCAATGTCCATCTGCGGCCCGCCGGAGCCAACCTTCTCGCCGATATACAGCATCGGCGCCTCATCCATCTCACCCTCGCCGATCACCACGGTGCCATTGATGGCCACGGCGTCGAATGCCTTGCGCATCGCCTCGGTCGCAGCGCCGTCCGCTTCGTTCTTGTTGCCCAGGCCGATCCAGCGGGATGCCGCGATCGCCGCGGCCTCGGTAACCCGAACCAGCTCCAGCGCCAGGTTTCGGTCGGTCTGGATCGGCTTGTCGATGAGAGCCATCTTGTCTTCCTCCTGTCAGGCGCGAACCGTGTCGGTTCCGGTCAATTTGGTGCTTCAAGGTCCGTCGTCAGGCGGTGCACCCGACGACAAACCTCCGAGTCGGGATGTTAGCATGGACGTGGTGGTACCATAGCGCCCCCCTGCGTCGGCCGGCCATCAATGGTCCTCGTGCGCGGTTCAGCCGCCGCAATCTTGGTTGGGAACTGGAAAATCCTGCCTACGGAGGTCGCACCTCATGGAACACCAGGCGCGGGCACCGGTGGTTTCCCGGGCGATAGGGCCACGACGACGGTCTGTTGGGCTGCCGCGAGGCAGCCTGACCAGGGGCCATGGTTCACATACCTTGCTGCGCATCGCGGGCCCAGGCAAGGCCGCATGACAGGCGAAGTAATTCAGAGGGCGGTGGCGCCCTCCAGCGAACCGGTGAAGGCCTGGCTCAGTGCGGTCCGCAGACGGCCCAGTGGTTCATCCCACACCCCTGGCTTGGGTTGGCGAAACAGTCGTGCGGTGGGGTACCAGGGGCTGTCCTCACGATCCAGCATCCAGCGCCAGTCGGCGGCCTTTGGGATCAGGATCCACACCGGCTTGCCCAGCGCACCGGCGAGATGGCCCATAGAGGTGTCGACCGTTATGACGAGATCGAGGTTTTCCATCGCCGCGGCCGTCTCGCCGAAATCGGTCAGATCGTCGGCGAGGTTCACCATGCCGGGAAACATCGACATCGCCGGCAGATCACGCGCCGGCATGGGCTTTTGCAGCGACACGAATGCCACCGGCCCAGCCCCGGCAAGCGGCGCCAGCTGCGCCAGCGCCATCGACCGGCGGCGGTCGTTCGGGTGGGTCGGCCGTCCGGTCCAGGCGAGCCCGACCCGCTTCAACCCAGGCGGCAACATGGCATTCAGCCGCTCCCGCCAATGGGCCACACGCGCAGGATCGACCTTGAGGTAGGGAAATTGCTGCGGGATTGTGTCGGGCTGGGTGCGGAACAGGTAGGGCAGGCTGGACAACCGGCAATGCGCCGCATGGCCCGGGACGTCAGTCCAGCGATGGCAGTACTGGGAGACACCGGGGATGGTGGCCAGCAACGGAGCCATTTCGGCGCTGCATCCCACGATTACCTCCTGGCAACGTTCCGCCGCCATCGGGATGTAGCGAGCGAATTGTATCGTGTCGCCGTAACCCTGGTCGCCAACCAGAAGCAGCCGTCCGGTCGGGATCCGCATGCCGTTCCAGGCCGCCGAAGTCATCGACGGCATCGTCGCCTTCCCCGCCTCGGTCTGGTTGCGCCACTCATATTCCATCCAGCCCGGGTCGAAATCGCCTTGTGACAGCAGGTGCTGCGCCATCGCCAGGTGGCCGTCGGCGTGGTCATGCTTCAGGCCCAGGGCGCGCAGCAGGCAGGCCATCGCCCGCTCGCGGTCGTCCACATCGATGAATATCAGTGACAGATTGACCAGATGTTCCGGGTTGTTCGGATCGAGGCGGATGGATTCCTGGCCCGCCGTCAGTGCCTCCTCCATGCGGTATGTCGTGCGGCACAGGGAACTGAGATGGGCGTACCACGTGGCATTGCCAGGCCGCAGTTGGATCGCGCGGCGCAGCAGCAGAACACCCTTTTCCGCATCGCCGGCCATGGCTGAAACGATTCCCTGCAGCGCCAGGGCCGCAGGATGCTCCGCCACGGTGGCCAGCACGTCGGCACAGATGCCGCTGGCTTCGTTCAGCCGCTTGGCCTGGGCAGCCGCCTGGGCCCGGGTCAGCGCCTGCTCGACCGTCTCCCCCCCTGGCAATCGCGGACCGGCTGATGGCTCCGGCGCGGTTGCGCCGGCCTGGGGCTGACCCGCTTGCTGGGGGTTAGATGTCGGTGTGCCGGACGACGGCTGAACTTGTGTGTTTCCACTCATACTTGGTTAAATGCCTTGCCGAACGTGGCTCGGGCAAGCTGTTTCGAAACAGCTTGCAGCGGAACTCTGCAGTCATAATCAGCTTCTCCCTGCTGCCCCGAAAGCTTAGAAGCGTCATGCTGACCGCAACCTGGCAGGAACGCGCCTGTCTTCATCCCGGACTGACCGCATGGCCAAATATCGCTTCTCCCTCGTCGCCTGCGCACGCTGGGAAGAGACGCAAGTTCAGGAATGGGTCGAGTACCACAAGTCGATCGGCTTCGATCATATTTATCTATATTCGAATGACGCCGATCCGGCACCGCTGTTTCAAGCTGTCGCGCCCTATGCCTATGGCGCCAACCCGTTCGTGACATTCCGGCACTGGCCCCGGGCCGGCGAGCAGATTGAGATCTATTTGCATTTTCTCGACACGTTCAGGGCGGAAACCGAGTGGTTTTCATTTCTTGATATTGATGAATTCCTTGTCCTGAAACGCGTCGACAACATTGCCGCCTTTATGCGGGTCTATGAGGCCCGCGTCGACTGCCTGTATCTCAACTGGCTGATCTATGGTCACAACGGCAATGTCCGGCGCGGTGACAAGCCGACCCTGACCTCCTACCCACGGCGGGCGCGCCATCTTGATGCCCATACCAAGATGATCTGTCGCTCCGCTTCGGTCGATCCGGCGCTGCTTCGCGCTCGGATGGGCGCGGCGGCGTTCTGGCATTTTCTGGATAACTACCATTTGCCCGGCGTGCGCTGCCATGACGTCCTGATGCGCCCCATGGAGGGATATTCGGCTGACTTCCCATCATCGAGCGAGCCGTTCCTGCAGCAGCCGGGGCTCGATGAAGTGATAATCGAGCATGCCTACGTCGCCCACTTCCAGTTCAAGTCGGAAGCCGATTTCATGCGCCGCTGGCATCGCGGCGGCTTCGCCAACGGCGATTATTGGCGGGCTATCTATGACTCCGGTAACTACAAAGCCTTATTGGCGGCCAACAATGTAGTCTATGACACCTACCTTGCAGCCTATTGGTACAACCATACCGAAGCAGCGATGCGGTTGCCGACCCAGCCGCCATACGGTGCGCCACCATTTACCAACGTTGCCTTGAACAAGCCTTCGTTCCAAAGCTCCGTGTTTGAGCCCGGCGGCATCGAAGCGCCGGAAAGCCGCCTGTCCGGTGGCGGCAACAACGGTGTACGCAACGGGACCTATGGGTTTCACACCCAGTTCGAGCCGCAGCCCTGGTGGATCGTCGACCTGCTGGCGCCGCATCGGATCAGCGAAATCCATATCTACAATCGCCGGGACGATGCGAACATTGCTGCACGCGCCAATGAACTCGATGTCCGGGTCAGTGCCGACGGTGACAACTGGACCCTGCTGCTGGCGCGCACCGGATCCGAACCGTTCGGGATGAACGCGACGCCGCTGGTGGTTCATGCCTCGGCCGGCTTGCCTTACCGCTTCGTTCTGCTGCGGCTGCGCGGAACGAATTATCTGCATCTTGAGGAAATCGAGGTTTACGGCCAGCGAAGCTGAGTGCTTGATGGCAATCCAAGCCGATGCCAGCGTCGTAACAAAATAGGCCTCGTAACAAAGTAAGCGTCGTAACAAAGTACAGGGCGAGGTGGTCACGATGTCCGGACTGAGTTTGCCAACCCGTAAGGCCTCTAAGGCGAACCGGAACAGGCGCGGGACCGACGGATCGGCCGGGTTCTTCCAATGCACGCAATGTGGTGCGCCACTGGCCGGTGGAACGGACGGCGTGGTGAGCTGCGTGCAGTGCGGCACGACAGTTTCCGTGCCTGAAGGGATCTTTGACTTCGTCAGCGGCGCCGCGCGAACGGAACTCGACAACATCGATTATGACGAAAAGTACAGCATCGACGAGGCACACTCGCTGAACCTGTATGAGCTTCTTGTGCCCGTGATGGGGCCGCTGTGGCCAAAGAATTTTGGCGACGCGCTGGAAGTCGGCTGCGGCACCGGCGGGCTCAGCCTTGCCCTGCTCAGTCATGTTACGGCGCGCCATGTGGTGCTTACTGACATTTCCATCAAAATGCTGCGGCAGTGCAAGGCGCGGCTGCGCGCTGCCGGACGAACGGTCAGCACACCCACGACGTTTGCCAGCTTCAGCACGACCGAGGCGTGTTTTCGCCCCAACAGGTTCGACACCTGCTTTGGAACCGCGGTGGTGCACCACATCACGGATGTGCGGGCATTTCTGGCCCAGGTGCATCGCTTGCTGCGACCGGGGGGCTGCGCGTTTTTCATGGAACCAAACCTGACATTCCACCGGGCCCTGACTGCTACGCTTGCCGACATCGTCGCCGAATTGTTGCGCGATCAGTCAATACCGGAGGCCGACATCAGCCTGATGCTGAACTGGGCCGGCGAGGTCCATTGCAACATCATGAATTCCGGCGACATCGAGGTCTTGGCCGAACGCGAAGACAAGCACCAGTTTGTCGCGGAAACCTTCACCGCGTGGGCGGAATCGGCTGGGTTCATGCCAGCGGCGGCCTTGCCATGCGACCTTGACCCGACCGGATGGCAGACGATCCGGACCTATCTCGACCAGACGGGCGTCAGCGCCAAGGGTTTCGCGGCGCTGGATCGGTGGTGGCCGCTCAAGTGCAGCGCTCATTTCAGCGTCCTGACGGAAAACCAGCAGTCGCCCAGTTACCTGTTCTGGCTGCGCAAGCCGCTGCATCCGAAGGCGGCGCCTGACCGGTCCGTGATCCCGGTGGCTGATGCCCCACCGCGATCGGCTCTGCCCGTCCAGCTGGCCCTGGAGCTTCGGCTGGATCGTGATGACAAGGGCCTCGCGTTGCATGTGGGAGGCTGGTGCCTGTCGGGTGCCCCGGTGCGCTCCGTTCAGATCACCACGGGCGCCACTGTGCGTCGTTTGCCGATCTGGCGGCCACGCCCGGATGTGCAGCATGCGGTGAATCCCGAAAATGCCTACCCGCCGCTGCACGCGCTGTGTTCCGGGATCGATGGCGTTATCCGGCTGCCAAAAGCGCGGGGCAACAGAATCAAGATCCATATCGACGTTCTGACTTTGGATGGGACCAAGCTGCCGCCCCGCACCGCCGCGCTGGCGCCTGGCGAAACCGTGGGCGTCACCTGATTAGGCCAAGGACGCGCACTCTTGTGGGTCGCGGCGCGCATCGGCCCGCTGCTCGTGTCATCTGACCCGCGCCATCCGACCCCCCCATCCAATCCCGCCATCCGGCCGGTCTGGATGGCCACGGGGAGGGCCCTTGCCTGCTCTGGCAAGCCTTTGGGAAAGTGTCCGTGACGAGCAGCCGAACGCGCCGCGCTGATCCCGCCCAAACGGGCGAACAGCCGAATCTTGACGAGCACCCGGCATCCGGCCTACACCGCGCCCCCTGGATGGCGGGCATAGCTCAGTTGGTAGAGCGCCAGGTTGTGGTCTTGGATGTCACGGGTTCGAGTCCCGTTGCTCGCCCCACCCTTTTCCATGCGCCGTCCGTGCATGGTTAGTCCCCGTATCGCTGGCCTGGTGCTGGCCGGGGGAGCAGCCCGGCGGATGGGTGGCGGTGACAAGCCGTTGCTGGAGGTCGCGGGCCAGCCCATGCTCGCCCGCGTGATCGCGGCGCTGGGTGTTACGCCGATCGCGATCAGTGCCAATGGCGACCCGGCGCGTTTTGCCAGCTTTGGCTTGCCGGTGCTGCCGGACGGCGCGTTCGCGGGGGAAGGACCGTTGGCCGGATTGCTGGCGGGGCTGAGGTGGGCGGAGGCACTTGGCATGAGCAGCCTGCTGACGGCGCCCGGCGACACGCCACTGTTGCCTGCGGGCCTGGCGTCACATTTGCAGCCGGCACCCTCTTGCGCAGCAAGCCAGGGGCGACGGCACCATTTGGTCGCACTCTGGCCCGTTTCTTGCGCAACAGCACTCCACGCAACATTATCCGCACCAGGATCGCGCCGGGTTGCAGACTTTGCTGAACGAATTGGTATGATCTGTGTCGATTTTGCCGTGCTTGGTGGCGATCCGTTCGTTAATGTAAATACGCCGGACGAATTAGCCAAGCTACAGGCTACGTTTTTCCGCAGTTACGGATCGACTCCGAATTGACGCGGTATTGTAAGGATTTAACTATGGTCAAGACCGTCGCGATAGCGGGACTAGGTGCAATTGGTTTACCGCTGGCGCGGGCACTCGATACGGGTGTGGACGGTTTGCGGCTGGTGGCCGTGGCCTGTCGCGATCGGGTGAAGGGACGCGCCAACCTGGCCGGGTTCCAGTCCGCTCCGCAAATTGTCGACATCCCGGAACTGGCGGAGGCCGACATCGTGGTGGAATGCGCCCCCGCGGCCCTGTTTGAGCGCGTGGCGTTGCCGGCGCTGGAAGCCGGGCGCATCTTCATCCCGGCCTCCGCCGGCGCGCTGCTGCCACGCATGCACCTGGCCAAGCTGGCGCTGCAGACCGGCGCGCGCATCGTCGTGCCAACCGGCGCCCTGCTGGGGCTGGACGCGGTGCGGGCCGCCGCCGAAGGGCCAATTGAAAGCGTGACGATCGAAACCCGCAAGCCGCCGATGAGCCTGGCGGGCGCACCATATCTGGAGCGCAACGGGATCGACGTCATGGACCTGATCCGTCCGCTGCTGGTGTTCGACGGCAACGCGCTGGAGGCCGCGGCGGGGTTTCCCGCCAATGTCAATGTCGCAGCAGCGCTGGCGATGGCAGGGATTGGCCCAATCCGCACCCGCGTGCAGATCTGGGCCGATCCGGAAGTCACCCGAAACATCCATACGATCCGCGTCGAGGCGGAAGCGGCCCGCTTCACGATGACCATCGAGAACGTGCCGAGCGCGGAAAACCCAAAGACCGGCCAGTTGACGCCGTTGTCGCTGCTGGCGTGTCTGCGTGGCCTGGTTTCGCCGCTGAAGGTCGGCAGCTGAGTTTGTGGCCGAGGCGTCCATCTATCTGCTGACCCTGGCGCTGTTCAGTTTTGTCATTGTTGCCAGCGCGCGCATGCGCCACGACATGTTGCTGCTGGCCTGCATCCCGCCGGTGTTTGTTGCCTTGATCGTCGGTTTTACCATGGCCCTGTACGCCGGCGATGCGTTTGGCGCGGCACCGACCGCCGCGGCGCTGCTGGTAGGCGGGCCGCCGGGGTGGTGGCTGGCCCGACGGTTCAAGCCTCGCGACCTGCTGATCGCTATTTATCTCGCCTGGGCGGTGGCACTGGTTGCCGCGCTGGTCGCCTTCGGCTTCCCCGACCGGACCTAGAACCGGCACCCGCAATGTTCTGGATGGCAACATGTTGTCCGCTCAGGGCCGGCGGTTACATGTTCAGCATGGCGCCCACCAGGGCACCCTTGGCGGTCGTGTTGAAGGGATCCTTTGCGAGATAGACCTCGCCGATCCGAATTGGGAACTCGGTACGGTCAATTACGGATTTGAGCTTTTCCAGAAAGGACCCGGCCATCGCCGTGCCTCCGGCACAGACGATCGGAACTGGACCTGCGAAGCGTGGCAGTTTCTTTGAATGAATCATGGCGTTCTGCAACGCCGCCACCGCGGTCTCGATGACATCGGCATAGTAAACGGAAAGTGCGCGTTCGATCGAACTGCCCGCCGATCCATTGAGCGCAAGGTCGCTTTCCGAATTATTTTCCTTGTGCAGGCGCACGGTGGTCGGTGTCTCGCCGGTCACCGAGGCGGCGCTGTTATCAATATAATCGCCAGCCCGGGTCGTCGCCACGGTCAGGACGGGCAGCCCGAGGTAGGCCAGGCAGATATTGCACATGCCACCGCCAAAACTCATGCCGATGCCGGTGAAGTTGGCTTCCTTCAGTTCGGAATACACCACGGCCAACCCCTCGTTGACCGACATTGCCTCATAACCCAACTTTTCGAAAATTGCCTGAACGGACCGCTCGTGAAAGATAATGTCCGCGGCATTGTCTGATGGCGCGCATGGTATGCTGAAGCAGACCTTCTCACCCGGGCTCGCCTGGCCGCAGAGGTGCTCAAGCAACAGCTCGATTATCTGCAGGTTCTTTGGTTCCGTTGGGTTGATGAGCCCGCTCTGCATCGGGCGGCGCGTGTTTCCATCGAGGAATTTGGCGAATTCGTCGACCCGGTTGCCATAGGTGTAGATATGGCTGCCTTCCACCTCGTGCAGAATCTTCTCCCGCCCCAACATCTGCTCGGTCATCTTGCTGTATGGGATTTCGACGAACGCGTTCAGCTGCGGCGCGAAATCGACCTTCTGGCCGTTCAATGTGGCCAGGACGATCCGGCTTGTCCCGAGGTCCAGTCCCTTGACGGGCGGTTGCGGCGTGCTAGCTGCGGCCATTGGCAAATCTCCTGATCGCGCGTGGCAGGGGTTCAGACAGGCGGTGGCGCCCGACGGGGCTGATTGGAGCGGGGCTCAGGCATCATTGGAGACGCGGCTGTCATCGCGGCGTAGCGAGGACACTCCGGGCCCCGACCGGGAGCGCAGTGAATCGAAAGCCCGAACCATGCGCTGGCGTAGATTCGGTTGCTGCTCATCGCCAAGCGGCGTCGAAGGCGTTTTCCACGCCAGGGCCTCGGCGCAATCGTCCAACTCGCGACTGATTTCCGCGATCCAGCCGGACGGTGCCGATGGCGCTGCGGAACGTGGGATTTTTGGCGTCGATGGCGGGGCACTGCTTGCAGCGCGGGGGAGCTGTTGCTTTTCGAGCAGGCGGTGCAGGACAAGCAATACCGGGCGCAACTCGGCATCAAGCGACACCTTGACGTCGCGGAGGATGGCATCGCGATCCACGGCTGCGCTCGTCGTCCCGGCCGCGGCATTGGATGCCCGCTCGTGCTCGATTACCTTAAGCAGGAACATGATGCGCTCGTTGCAGCGCGCGTTTTCGGCTAGCAGCCGCTCGATCTCGGCATCACGCAAATCGGTGATGTCACTCGACGTCGTCACGTCGTTCCCATCGGGCAGCCCGACCTGGCCGCGTGCCAGGCCGCGATTATTCCCAGCCGCTGCCGCATAAACGGATCTGTCGTTCATGCCGCGACCCGGCACGACGGTGAACGGCGGCGGGCGGCCGACGTCCCGTCGGGTCTCGCGCAGCGCAACGACTATCTCCTCCATCGTCGGCTCGGTTTGGTCAACCATCACGCGTCGCCTTCCTTCACCCGCAGCGTGGCCTTGTGAAAAGTCGCCCCGACGCTAGTGGCGGAGCCGCAGCCCAGCTGATCTCCCGATCAACCTTATCGTGCATACTATCGCAATGATTCTCGTTTTGCGAGTGATTTCCTGAATCGCGCTCCCACTGGTAGAAGTTCGCTGGCTGGATGCACGAAAAACTGACTGGGAGGCAGCAAGGCTTCATCGGGATCGATCAGCATGCAGACGTTCAGCCCGCCGGCCGGAGGACTGGGCCTACGCCATCACCGGTAATACCGTTGATGACAGCCGCAATTGGCTTGTCCGCGATGCGGCCGCCGGCGTGATGACGTGCAAAGCGATCCGGCCAGAATTGCGAGCCTGCCGAGGCTGCCGCGGGGTGTCAGGCCATCCCTGATGCAGTCAGGGAGGTGATCCCTTTAAGGTATCTTGGAGGTGCCCACCCGGATACGCGCCGCCACAGGTTTTGTGCGCGCAGCCTTCTCGTCAATCCCGCTGATCCCCTCGCGATGGATCAGTTCAGCCCAGACGTCGGCGGGGTTGACCCCGGCCGACACCCACAGCACGAGCAGATGGTACAGCACATCGGCGCTTTCGGCGATCAGCGCCTCGCGGTTACCCGCAACGGCCTCGATCAGGCATTCGACAGCTTCCTCGCCGAACTTCTGCGCGACCTTGGCCGCCCCACGGGACAGCAGGCGAGCCGAGTGACTGATCGTCGGGTCGGCGTTGCGTCGGCTTTCCACCACCGTGAACAGCCGGTCCAGGACCACCGCATTGGATTCAGTCGGAGCGGCGTTGGCTCGCACGATCCGGGTCTTTTTGGACTTGCCGGTAATGAAGACCTTCCCGGGGCGGGCGATCGTCTTCTTCTTGGCTGATTTCGCCATGTCAGGCGGCCCTGCGCGGCAGGCGAACCGGCAGGCCGGCCTGTGCCAGTGCCTGCTTAACCTGCGCGATGGTGAAGGTGCCGAAATGGAACACGCTGGCGGCGAGCAATCCGGTAGCGCCGGCGCGGGCACCTTCGACGAAGTGCGCCAGAGTGCCGACGCCGCCGGATGCGATCACCGGCACGCGAACCGCGCCACAGACCGCTTGCAGCAGTTCCAGATCAAACCCCGAACCGGTGCCGTCACGGTCCATGCTGGTCAGCAGGATCTCTCCCGCGCCGAGGGCGGCAACCTGACGACACCAATCAATGGTGTCGATCCCGGTGTCACGGCGGCCGCCATGGGTAAACACCGACCACTTGTTCGGACCGACCTGCTTGGCGTCAACCGCGACGACGACGCACTGGCTGCCGAACTTGGTCGCAGCCTCACGGACGAAATCAGGGCGGGCGACTGCGGCGGAGTTGATGCTGCATTTGTCGGTGCCAGCCAGCAGCAGGCGGCGCATGTCCTCGATGGTCCTGATACCGCCACCGACCGTGAGTGGAAGGATGACACGCGCGGCGGTGCGTGAAACGACGTCGAGGATGGTGTCGCGGTTTTCGTGGCTGGCGGTGATGTCGAGGAAGCACAGTTCATCCGCGCCAGCCGCGTCATAAACCGCCGCCTGTTCCACCGGATCGCCGGCATCGCGCAGGGAGACAAAGTTCACGCCCTTGACGACGCGGCCATCCTTTACATCCAGGCAGGGGATTACACGTAATTTAAGCATGGGACGCGGTTTAGAGAGCGTGCGGCTGCGGTATGCAAGGACATATCGGCATGGCGGCTTTGCAAAGATACGAATGTCTGGATGATTTGGCTGGTTATCCGGTCATTTGCCAGCAAAAAGCGCCAATGATGCAGCCGGATCCACGCGGCCGTCATATAACGCCCGGCCAACGATTACACCTTCGATTCGGGTGTTCTGGGCCACCACCTTCAGTGCTGCCAGGTGCATCAGCGACCCGACCCCACCAGAGGCGATGATCGGGGTGGTCAGCCGCTGCGACAGGGCGACGGTCTGATCGAGACTGAGGCCGGTCAGCATGCCGTCGCGGCCAATATCGGTGTAGATGATGGCCGACACGCCGGCATCCTCGAATCGCAGCCCAAGCTCAGCGGCGGCCATGGTGGACGTTTCGGCCCAGCCCTCCGTGGCGACAAAGCCGTCCCGCGCATCGATGCCGACGACAATGCGGCCGGGGAATGCCTGGCAGGCTTCCAGCACAAGGGATGGATTCTTGGCGGCGGCGCTGCCCAGGATCACGCGCCTGATGCCGGCGTCAAGCCAGGCGGCGATGCCGGCAATGTCGCGGATGCCGCCGCCAAGCTGCACCGGAATGGTGACGGCGGCGAGTATCGAACGGACGGCTTCGGCATTGACCGGCTTGCCGGCAAACGCCCCGTTGAGGTCGACGACGTGCAGCCAGGCAAAGCCGGCATCCTGCCAGGCCCTGGCCTGCGCGCCGGGATCGTCGGCGTAGACCGTGGCCTGGTCCATCTCACCACGGCGCAGCCGGACGCATTGTCCGTCCTTCAGGTCGATCGCAGGGTATAGGGTAAGTGGCATCATTGACCGGATGTTGCCTTCGGCGGGCGCAGCCGCTTGTAGTAGAACAGGCCGGTGACCGATTTGCCGCGCACCAGCGCGTATTCCGGATGCGTCCCCCAGCGGACGTAGCCGTGCGACTCATACATCGCAATGGCCACGGACTGTGTCTCGCGAACGTCGAGATTGAGGATGTGGTAGCCGAGTTCGCGTGCCCGGTCTTCCACCACCTGGGTCAGCGTACGGGCAAGGCCATGCCCGCGCGCATACGGCGCGATGTAGGAGTGCATCAGGCTGGCGGCAAAGGCCTGTGCCTCGTTGTTGCGCGGCGGGCGGACCAGGATGGCCGATCCGACGATCTCGCCGTTCAGGCGAGCGACGAACAACTCGCGCTCCGGCACCAGGAGTAAGCCGCGGAAGTAGGTTTCGAGCGCACGCCGGCCAGGAGGATTGACCCAGCCGAACCCGCCGCCGTCGATGATCGCAGCATCGGTGGCTTCGCACAGCGCATTCAGGTCGGTGTCGTTGAACCGCTTGAGGTGTTCGATCAGCAGATCGGGTTTCTGCTCAAACGTAGCGTCGGCCATGGTCAAGGTGCCCAGCGGAGGAAATTGGACAGAAGACGGACACCGACATCCTGGCTTTTCTCGACATGGAATTGGGTCCCAGCCCGATTTCCCGCCACGACCAGGGCCGGGACGCTGCCGCCATAGTCGGTGGTGGCGATGGTCTCAGCCGGCGCGCCGTGAATAAGCGCATAGCTATGCACGAAGTAGACGTGATCGTCGGGCTGCAGCCCGGCCAGCAGCGGGTGCGCGTTCGGCGTGAAATTCAGCCCGTTCCAGCCCATCTGCGGCAGGCGCAGGCCAGGCGCCGCCATCTCCGCGACGTCGCCCTTGATCCAGCCAAAGCCTGGGGTGACTTCGTGTTCAAGCCCGCGTTCGGCCATCAATTGCATGCCGACGCAGATGCCCAGGAACGGGGTGCCGCTGGCGGTGGCAGTCTCAATCGCGTCGCGCATCCCCGGCACCGCGGCAAGGCCCGCGGCACAATCGGCAAAGGCGCCCTGGCCCGGCAGGACGATGCGGCCGGCCTGTTGAACGACCACCGGGTCGGCTGTGACAGTGACCGTTGCCGCAATGCCGGCCCGTTCCGCAGCCAGGGTGAGGGCGCGGGAGGCGGAAGCCAGATTGCCGCTGCCGTAATCGACGACCACGATCCGCATCACGCCGGCTCCGGCCGGTAGCGGGCGGCAAGGTCCGGCCGCATTGTCATCAGCCGGATGAAGGCATCATCGCGACTGATGGCTGCCAGGACATGAACCAGCAGGTAGCCGCGCCATTCCAGCGACCAGCGACGCAAATCCTGGCCGGTGAGACCGAGCAGGACGGCCAGCGCGAAGGTCAGGATCGTGGCGGCGGGGCTAGGTACTAGAAGCCCGATCAGGACAAAGGCGGCAAGGCTGACCGCGGCGGGGATCCATGCGCGATGCACGGCGAGCCAGAACGGGCCGAACACCAGCGCACCCCAGGCAAACCCCTCGCGGACCAGGACCGGTTCGGCGTCCTGTTTCAGCAATGCGGTATAGACCTTCACAGCGCCCCCTTGGTGGAGGGGATCGCGTCGCCGATCCGCGGATCGGCTTCCGTCGCGTGGCGCAGGGCGCGCGCGGTGGCTTTGAAGCAGGCCTCGGCGACATGATGCGCGTTGTGGCCGGCGCGTTTAGTGATGTGCAGCGTCACCATCGCATTGAAGGCCAGGGCGCGGAAGAATTCCTCGAACAGCTCGGTGTCCATCTCGCCGATCTTGGGGCGCTCGAAGTTGACGTTCCAAGCCAGGAAGGGCCGGCCGGAGATGTCGACGGCGACCTCGACCAGCGTCTCGTCCATAGGCACCAGGGCACTGCCGTAGCGGCGAATCCCGCGCTTATCGCCAAGCGCCTGGGCGATCGCGGCGCCGAGCACGATACCAACGTCTTCGGTGGTGTGATGGAAGTCGATATGCAGATCGCCGTCGGCGCGGACCGTGAGGTCGAAAAGGCCATGCCGCGCCAGGGCCGTCAGCATGTGATCGAGGAAGCCGATGCCGGTGGCGATGTCGGCTACCCCGGTGCCGTCGAGATTCACGGTCAGGGCGATTTTGGTTTCCGAGGTTTTTCGCTCGATCGTGGCGATGCGGGGCATGATGCCCGTCCCTCTACAGCGCCTGTGGGCCGTGGTCCAGCGGATGGTGGTTGCAGGCGGTTTGTCAGGTCGACACGCGGTCTTCGCTTTTCCGTTTCGACAGCAACGACTCGACGATCAGCGCCGCCACCCCGCAGACGATCGCCGCGTCGGCGACGTTGAACACATACCAGGACACGTCGCCCCAGGCGGTTACGATGTGGGCGTGGATGAAGTCGACCACCCCGCCGAAGCGCAGCCGGTCGACAACGTTGCCCACCGCTCCACCGGCGATCGCGCCGATGGCGATTGCCATGGTGCGGCTTTCGGCGCGCCTCAGCCAGAAGCCCAGCGCGACCACAACCCCCAGCGCGACGCCTGCCAGGACGACATGACCCCACTCGCCCAGCCCGTTCAGCAGGCCGAAGGTCACGCCCTGGTTCCACACCATGGTCAGGTTCAACACCGGAAGCAGCACGACCTGGCGCAGGTCCGGCAGATCAAGCACGTTCAGTATCCACCATTTGCTGGCCTGGTCCGCCATCAGCACCAGCAACGCCGCGATTATCCCCAGCGGCAGGAAGTTCGACCGGGTCATGCCGCCGGCTTGCACACCAGCCCCGATTCCACTGCGTCCGAGCAGCGGAGACACAACGCGGGGTGGGTGGCGTTGGAGCCCACTTCCGTCAGCACTCTCCAGCAGCGGGCGCATTTGTCGCCGGAGGCGGGCGTGACCTTCGACGGGGGTTCGTCCGTGTCCGGCACGATCCGTACGGAGGAGACGATCGCGATCTCGGCCCATGCAGCTTCATCCAGTAAGCGTTCGTGATCGGCGTTAAGCGGAAGCTCGACGGCGGCTTGCAACGAGGACCCGATCGCGTTCGTTTTGCGGGCTTCCTCGATCGGCACCGTGATGCGGCGGCGTATGGTGCGGATAGTGTCCCATTTCGCTGCCAGGGCTGGATCGTGCCAAGCGCCGGGAAGGGCAGGGAACTGTTCCAGGTGGACGCTGGCGTCGTCGTCGCCAGCCGCGGGGCCGAAGCGGGCGCACCAGGCTTCCTCGGCGGTGAAACACAGCACCGGGGCCAGCCAAGTACACAGGCAGCGATGCAAATGATCGAGGACAGTACGCGCGGCGCGGCGGCGCAGGCTGTCGGGGCGGTCGCAGTACAGGGCGTCCTTGCGGACGTCGAAGTAGAACGCCGACAGGTCGACGGAGCAGAAATTGTGCAGTTCGGGGTAGATGCCGGTCCAGTCATAGGAGTGCACGGCCGCGCGGATTTTGGCATCGAGTTCGGTCAGGCGGTGCAGGACCCAGCGTTCCAGTTCGGGCATCTGTTCGGCCGGCACGCGTTCGGCTTCGGAAAAGCCGTCCAGGCTGCCGAGTATCCAACGCAGGGTGTTGCGCAGGCGGCGGTAGAGTTCCGACTGCTGCTTGAGGATTTCCGGACCGATACGCAGGTCCTCGGTGGTGTCGGACATCATGACCCACAGACGCAGGATATCGACGCCGTATTGCTTGGCGACGGCTTCCGGGGCGACCACGTTGCCGAGTGACTTGGACATCTTGCGGCCATGCTCGTCCAACACGAAGCCGTCGGTCAGAACCGCCTTGAACGGCGCCCGCCCGCGCGTGCCCACCGCTTCCAGCAGCGACGACTGGAACCAGCCACGGTGCTGGTCGGAGCCTTCCAGATACAGGTCGGCGGGCCAGGGGAGGCCGCGGGCTTCGAGGACGAAGGCGTGGGTCGAGCCGGACTCGAACCAGACATCCACGATGTCCATGACCTGTTCGTAGTCGTCCGGGTTGCGGTCCGGACCCAGGAAGCGGGACGGTTTGGAGGCATACCAGGCATCGGCACCCTCGGTGGCGAATGCCTCGATGATGCGCTCGACAACGGTGGGATCACGCAACGGCTCACCGGTACGTTTTTCCACGAAGACGGTGATCGGCACACCCCAGGCGCGCTGGCGGCTGACACACCAGTCGGGGCGGCTGGCGACCATGGAGCCAATGCGGTTGCGACCGCGATCCGGCACGAACTGGGTGGCGTCGATGGCATCGAGCGCCTTCTGGCGAATTTGCTCCGGCCCATCCATGCGGACGAACCATTGCGGCGTGGCGCGGAAGATCAGCGGCGCCTTGGAGCGCCAGGAGTGCGGGTAGGAGTGGACGATCTTGCTACGGTTGAGCAGAGTGCCCGCATCCGTCAACGCCGCGCAGATGTGGTCGGCGGCCTTGTAGACGTGTTCGCCGGCGAACAGTGGGACCCACGGATTGAAGGTGCCATCGTCACCAACGGTTTCCGGAATTTCCAGCGCATTGGCGCGGCCGAGGTCGAAATCGTCCTCACCATGGCCAGGGGCAATATGGACGAAGCCGGTGCCCGCTTCGGTGGTTACGAAGTCGGCCAGCAGCAGCGGGGTGTCCTGCTCATAGCCGTGTCCACGCAGGGGATGGGCCATGATGGTGCCCGCGAGGTCGGCGCCCTTGACGGTGGCGAGAACAGAATGGGCGGCGATTCCGGCGTCCTTCGCTACGGCGGCGAGAAGCGCGTCGGCGATGACCAGCTTTTCGCCGGGTTTTGCCAGGGACCCGTCGGCGACAGCGTCAATCTGAATGATGGTGTAATCAAATTCCGGGCCGGCTGCGACGGCGCGATTTCCCGGCATGGTCCAGGGCGTTGTGGTCCAGATCACCACGGATGCGCCCGCCAAAGCCGGGACCGGGGCGTGCAGGACCGGAAAACGCACCCAGATTGTAACGGACGTATGATCGTGGTATTCAATCTCGGCTTCGGCGAGAGCGGTTTTTTCAACCGGCGACCACATGACCGGGCGCAGGCCGCGATACAATGCGCCGTTCAGCAGGAACTTGCAGATCTCACCGGCAATGGCGGCCTCGGACTTTGGGTCCATGGTGGCATAGCGGTCGCGCCAATCACCCTCGACGCCCAGGCGTCGGAACTCCTGTCCCTGGACGCTCATCCAATGGGCGGCGTAGGCGCGGCACTCGGCACGAAAGTCCAGGATCGGGACCGAGTCCTTGGCGGCGTTGCGCTTTTTGGACCGATGTTCTTCCTCAATTTTCCACTCGATGGGCAGACCGTGGCAGTCCCAGCCGGGGATATAGTTGGCGTCGTAGCCGGACATCTGTCGGGTGCGGTTGACCACGTCCTTGTGGATCTTGTTCAGCGCGGTGCCGATGTGGATGTTGCCGTTCGCGTAGGGTGGGCCGTCATGCAGGATGAACAGCGGCCGGCCGGCGGACGCGGCGCGGATCCTGGCCCAAAGATCGGTTGCATCCCATTTCGCCAGGATCTGCGGCTCTTTCTTCGGCAGGTCCCCCCGCATGGGAAAGCTGGTCTGCGGCAGGAACACCGTGTCGCGGTAATCGCGCTGAGTGTCAGTGGCGGCGTCGTTCATGGCGTGTCCATGGGGGGTGTCCGTGTCGGTCAGAGCAGTGGTCAAGGCGGCAGCCTATACACCGATGCAACCGCCGCGACCATGCCGAACGCGTAAAGGTGAGATCAGGGCCTGAGTTTAGTCCAGTGTTTCCAGCAGCCCGGCCATGAGCGCGGCCCGTTGAGCGAGGTGGCCCCACAGGATGTGCTCGTGGCTGGCATGGGCGCCGGAGCCTGGACAACCAAGGCCGTCAAGTGTCGGGATGCCGAGTGCCGCCGAGAAATTCCCGTCCGATCCGCCGCCGCGATGCTGTTTCGGCAGCGCGAGGCCAACCTGTTGGGCAACACCCTGGGCGTGGGCGTAGAGCGCCGTGATGCCAGGGCTTTCCGTATATGGCGGACGATTCATGCCGCCTTCGACAATGACCCGGCAGCCGGGCGTTTTTGCCGACAGGCTGAGCAGGCGCTGCTGCATCAGAACGCCGTCGGCTTCGGAGTTGACCCGCAGGTCGATTTCGCAGCCGGCATCGGGGGCGATGACGTTGGGCCGGGATCCGCCCCAGATCGGCGCCGCGTTCACGGTAATGCCGCGTTCGATGTCGACCATGCGATGCAGGCCGATGATCTGGTGCGACAGCTCCACGATGGCCGAGGCGCCGTCCTCGAAGGCGCCGCCCGCATGTGAACCGCGGCCTTCGACCCGCATGACAAAACGGCCGACGCCTTTGCGGGCGGTAACACAGGCGCCGCCGGCACCGGCGGGTTCGGGGATCAGCACCATGGCGGCCTGTGCAGCCTCCCGCTCGATCAGCCAGCGGCTCGTGGGGCTGCCGACCTCTTCGTCCGGCGTCAGCAGCAGCACGATTGGTCTGCGTGTTTTGGTGCGTTGCTGGAGGATCGAGCGGACCGCATGGAACGCCAGAAAGCTGCCGGCCTTCATGTCGTAGATCCCGGGCCCATGGGCTTTGGGGCCGTTGACGACGTAGGGCATGGTGTCCAGCGTGCCATGCGACCAGACCGTATCAAGATGGCCAGCCACCAGGATGGGCTTGCCTTCCCCCGCAGTGCGCGCGATCAGGTTGTCGCCATAGCCGTCGCGCCCAGGAATACGGGTGGTCGCGGCGCCCGCGCCGGACAGGTCAGCCTCGGCAACGTCCATAAGGCGGTTCACCGCCGCGCCGTCCGTGGTTGGTGTCTCCATCTTCACCCAGGCGGACAGTTCCGTCAGCAGGTCGTCGGATGTTCCCATATTCGTTGCTGGCATCGTGGCTCTCGTTTCCAGGTCAAGGCCTTGTGTGCGCGCAAGCTGCGATATGCGCCGGTTGGCCGCAATGCCCGCCGCCCCGGCAGAGTGCGCGAACGCGGACCGAGGGTAAATGACCAGCAAGCATGTTTTCGGCCACCTTCGTCTTCCCGCGCGGTGGATCTACGGCAATCGCTGGAATTCCGCGCACACTTGGACGATCGAGGACACGGCGCCGGCCGGCGTGGGAATTACCGATTTGAACTCACCACGGAAAAGCGCCACCCTGCGAACGCGGTGCATGGTGAAGGAGGACCTGGTGATTGACGGCGAAGCGGTTGTTCTGGTGCCGACGCGCGCGTGATGCGGATTTTTCAGAAATGGTATGGGCTGCCGCCTGACGCCCGCGGTGCCACCGTCGCACTGGGTAACTTCGATGGCGTTCACCTCGGCCACGCCAGCGTGATCCGCGGCGCTCATGCCGCTCGGCCGGATGCGCCACTTGCGGTGCTGACCTTCGAACCGCATCCGCGGGAGGTGTTCCGGCCAGACGATCCCCCATTTCGATTGACGCTGTCCGCGGAACGCGCGGATGCGCTGGCAGGGCTGGGCGTGGACCTGCTGTATGAGCTGCCCTTCAACCATGATTTCAGCCTGATGACGGCAGACGAGTTCGTCGGCAAGGTGCTGCATGAAGGCCTGGGCGCGCGGCATCTGGTGTCCGGACTGGATTTTGCCTTTGGCCATCGGCGCGGCGGAAACACGGGATTTCTGGCGGGCCGGGCCGAGACGCTGGGCATGGGGCTGACGCTGGTGCCGCCGGTGACGGATGCGCAGGGGCCGCTATCGTCGACTCGTATCCGGCGGGCGTTGCAGGACGGATATCCCGAACGGGCAACGGCGGAATTGGGCCGACCCTGGACGATCCGCGGGCTGGTCACCCATGGTGACAAGCGCGGCCGGACCATTGGCTTTCCCACGGCAAACGTGCCGCTTGGCCGGCATCTGGAGCCGGCGCGAGGCGTCTACGCCGTGACCGTGCGGCTGGCGGACGGCGCCACGCGCAAGGGCGTTGCCAATATCGGCCGTCGTCCGACAGTGAACGAAGGGACGGAAAGCCGGCTGGAGGTCAATCTGTTCGACTTCAACGGCGATCTATACGACAGCGAAGTCACGGTGGCACTGCATGCCTATATCAGGGCGGAGGTACGGTTTTCGGGTCTGGATGCGCTGAAGGCGCAAATCGCGGTTGACGCGGCGCAGGCTCGCTCGATCTTGCCCTGAGCCGCGTCGGCGATCCGCCACCGCCTCATCGAAGCAGACGCAAAACCCTGCCGTATGTAAAGCTGCCATGCGGCAGGGGCCCTCCGCCCATCCCGCTGCGTTCTGAGGATGGCGTTACGGGACGGTGCTTATTGCCCAGGCAGTCGTAGGGTCAGTGACTATATGACAATGGCGGCACGTTCCCCCGCGGCGCGCACCCAGGCTGCTTCCATGTCCTCGTCGAACAGCTCGGTCAGCTTCTTCATCATCGTGCCGCCAAGTTCCTCAGCATCGACGATGGTCACGGCCCGGCGATAATAGCGGGTGACATCGTGGCCGATGCCGATCGCGATGAGCTCGACCTGGTCGCGGTTTTCAATGTCACGAATGACCTCACGCAGGTGCTTTTCAAGGTAGTTGCCGGGATTGACCGACAGCGTCGAATCATCGACCGGCGCGCCGTCGGATATCACCATCAGGATGCGCCGGTGCTCAGGACGGACCAGCAGGCGGCGGTAGGCCCACAGCAGCGCCTCGCCGTCGATGTTTTCCTTCAGCAGGCCTTCACGCAGCATCAGCCCCAGGTTCTTTCGGGCCCGGCGCCACGGTGAGTCGGCGGCCTTGTAGATGATGTGGCGCAGATCGTTCAGCCGGCCGGGATTGCGGGGCTTGCCATCCTGCACCCACTTCTCACGGCTTTGGCCGCCTTTCCACGCCCGGGTGGTGAAGCCCAATACTTCCACCTTCACCGCGCAGCGTTCCAGGGTGCGTGCCAGGATGTCCCCGCACATGGCGGCGACGGTGATCGGGCGACCGCGCATCGAGCCGGAGTTATCAATCAGCAGGGTAACCACGGTGTCGCGGAATTCGGTGTCGAGCTCGCGCTTGTAGGACAGGGCGAGCAGCGGATTGATGACGACGCGCGCGAGCCGTCCGGCATCGAGCATGCCCTCGTCGAGGTCGAATTCCCAGGAGCGGGTCTGCTGGGCGAGCAGGCGGCGCTGCAGCCGATTTGCCAGCTTCGAGATCACGCCCTGAAGGTGCTGGAGCTGCTGGTCAAGTTGCTGGCGCAGCCGGGACAGTTCGTCGGCGTCGCAGAGGTCTTCTGCATCCACCTCCTCGTCGTACTGGCGCGTATAGGCTCTGTAGATGGCGTCGTTGTCAGGATTTGGGCGTTCGCGACGGGGCTGAGGACCGCCGGGACGGTCGTCACCCTCCGCTACAGCGGCTTCCTCCTCCGACTCGGAGCCATCGTCGTCGGCGGCTTCACCCTCCATCTCCTCAGGCTGGGCACCGAGCATGGAGTCCTGTTCGGACTCGGACTGGCCTTCGCCGTCCTGGGAATTATCCTGGGAGCCGGATTGCTCGCCGCCTTCCTCGCCGTCTTCGGAGTTGTCGTCGGGTTCGGCGTCGACTTCGGCCTCAGCGAGATCGAGCGCGGCCAGCAGCTTGCGGGAAGCGCGGGCGAATGCGGTTTGATCCTCTTGAGTGCCTGTCATTTCCGCCAGCGCCTGGTCGGCGGTGTCGCCTAGCGAGTCCCGCCACAGGTCCAGCACGCGTTGAGCGGCTTCGGGGGCGGGTTCGCCTGACAGGCGTTCGCGGGCGAGCAGGGCCAGGGCCTTGTCGATCGGCAACTGGTCCTTGCGGGTCATGCGATCGTAGCCTTCGGATTCGCATTCCTCCGACAGCTTGGCGCGCAGATTGGCGTTGACGCCATTCATGAAGCGCGAGCCGATGACCTCGACGCGAACCTGTTCCAGCGCGTCGTAGGCGTCCTTCGCCTCGCGACGGGTCGGCATGCGCTGGGCATGAACGCCATCGTCGTGATGGCGCAGGCGCAATGCGATGGCGTCCGACTGGCCACGCAGTTTCGCCATTTCGCCGGCCGGCAAGGCTCGGGTGGGCAGCGGCAGGCGGGCGCGCTTGCCGGACACGCCGGAGGGGCCAGGCTGGAACGCCACCTGGACATCCGGCTGTTCGGCGATGGCGCGAAGCACGCCGGCGGTGGCCCGCTTGAACTCCTCGGCGCGGGCGTTGTCTTTGCTGCTGCTGCCGCTCATGGTGGGTTAGCCGAACTTCCGTGTGGTGAAGCCGCCGGTAGGAATGTCCTCGTTGAAGCAGCGCTGGTAGTACTCGCCAACGGTGGAGCGTTCGGCCTCATCGCACTTGTTCATGAAGGTGACGCGGAAAGCGAAGCCGACATCGCCGAAGATGCGGGCGTTCTCGGCCCAGGTGATGACGGTGCGGGGCGACATGACGGTGGAGATGTCACCGTTGATGAACCCGGCGCGGGTCAGGTCGGCGAGTGCGACCATGCTTTCGATGCGCTTCTTCGTCGCCGGCTCCTTGGCTGCATCGATGCCCATCTTGGCCATCACGATGCCGGTTTCCATGGCATGCGGCAGATAATTCAGGGTCGCGACGATGTTCCAACGGTCCATCTGGCCCTGATTGATCTGCTGGGTGCCATGATACAGCCCGGTGGTGTCGCCGAGGCCAACCGTATTGGCGGTGGAGAACAGCCGGAACGACGGATGCGGCCGGATGACACGGTTTTGGTCGAGCAGGGTGAGCTTGCCTTCGACTTCCAGGACGCGCTGGATCACGAACATCACGTCCGGGCGACCGGCGTCGTACTCGTCGAATACCAGCGCACAGGCGTGCTGCAGCGCCCAGGGCAGGATGCCCTCACGGAATTCGGTGATTTGCTTGCCGTCCTTCAGGACGATGGCGTCCTTGCCGATCAGGTCGATGCGGCTGATGTGGCTGTCAAGGTTGACGCGGATGCACGGCCAGTTGAGGCGGGCGGCGACCTGCTCGATATGGGTGGATTTCCCGGTGCCATGATAGCCCTGGATCATCACGCGACGGTTGTAGGCAAAACCGGCCAGGATCGCGAGCGTGGTTTCACGGTCGAACTTGTAGGACGTATCGATGTCCGGGACATGCTCTGTCCGCACGGAGAAGGCCGGCACTTCCATATCGATATCAATGCCGAAGGCCTCCCGCGCCGCGACCTTGCTGTCCGGAAGATTGATCTCGGAGGTCGGGCGGGGCAGGGCGATGTCTACAGCCGTGTTCATAGTCCAGCGTTTCCTGTTACAATTCCTGGAAAGTCTAACGTTGATGGCGCGCTGCGCAAGGGCAGCGGTGTTTTTTGCCTATCCGGTGGCGGCGACGCGGGTCTCGGTTCCAAGCCGGGAGCGAACGGCAGCGTAGGCTAGGTTGATGGTTTTCAGGCGTTCCTCGGCATCTCGGCTGCCGCCGTTGGCGTCGGGATGATGGCGTTTGGCCAGTTCCTTGTAGCGGGATTTGACCGCGTCGAGGGTGGTGGGCCAGGGCAAGCCCAGCGTGGCGAGAGGTTCACGCAACTCGGCGGGGGCCTTGTGCGGATCCGGCCGCTTCTGGGTTTTCATCCTTGCCGCATCCAGGATGTGCAGCGGATCCTTGAGGACGTCCTCATCCCAGGCAGCATGGCCGAGGCTGCCGATGGGCCAGGTGGGGCGCTGCCAGGACGTGTCGGCGCGAAGCTGCGCTTCAACCTCGGCCGGCGACATGCCTTTGTAGTAGTCCCAGCCGGCGTTGTAGGCGCGGACGTGGTCGAGACAGAACCAGAAGTAGTCGTTCAGTGACGTGCGCGACTTCGGCGCGCGGTATTCGCCGTGGTTGTGGCAACCAGGCATATCGCATGGCCGCCCCGGCGGTGCCGCCGGGTCGGGTGCGTAGGCCCGGGGTCGCCCAGGGGCACGAGTGGGGCGTCGCATCATGTCCGTCTTTATGTGCGTCGGGGTAGGGGGTTGGCAATGGTCGATGACCGGATTCCGCGATCACGCGCGCGTCGCTGAAGCCGCTGTCGTGGGTTGGCGATCCAACACGTTCCAGGACCCGCCCGCCTACCAGCCGCGCTCCGCGACCCGGATCGCCGCGGGCGTCGCCTCGATCAGCCGATCATGGCCAACAGGGCGGTCCGGTCGGATGAAACCATGGACCGGATAGTCGGTAATCCCCATTTGGCCGGCTGGCGGCCACCAGACGCGGACCATGCTCCAGTCGCCGTTGCCGGACACGTCGACCACCGGCTCATCCTGGGTGACGCGGCCATGCAGCCAGTTTGCCGATGTAACAAGGATCTGCCGCTGCGACACCACCTGCGACACCACCGACACATGGCCGGAGGGCAAACGGCGGGAGCGGCGGAACACCAGCACACTGCCAACCTCAGGCGTGCGGCTGCGGATGTAACGACCGTCGGCCTGGAGCCACCAGTCGGCTGCGGCGCCGACCAGCGACACGCCGGTCAGGGCGCGGGCGAAGGGCACACACTCGATCGGCGCGCTGATGCCGATGCGCGATCCGGCCCCGGACCCGGACCCACCGGCGCCACAGGCGGCCAGGGCCAGGCACAGCATGGGCAGCAGGCGGGCCGGGACTCGGATCATCACCCGCAGTATCGGCGCCGGTGCCAAGGCGATACAATGGCGGATGATCAGGCCCGCGGCAGGCCCAGCAGCGTGTGCAGCACGTGATCGGTATGGGCGCCGGCGGCAGGGCCGGTCCACCGCACCACATCGTCCGGGCGCTCGCCATCCAGGCGGATGGTCGGGCCGGGGTGCAGGGTGCGCCCGATCAGCGGGTCGTCGATGTCCTGCACCGCCTGGCGCGCCCGAAAATGCGGGTCGGTGGCGCAGTCGGCAATATCGAACAGGCGCGAGCATGGTACTTCGGCCGCTTCCAGGATCGCTTCGGCATCCTTGGCGGTCTGCGTCCGGGTCCATGCGGTAATGGCGGCATCCAGCGGCGGGCGGTTGTCGCAGCGCAGGCCGTTGGTGGCGTAGGCGGGGTCGGACGCCAGTTCCGGGCGACCGATTGCCGCCATCAGGCGGGCGAAGATCAGATCCGAGTTGCCGGCGATGCACAGCCAGCGCCCATCGGCACAGGGATAGGTGTTGGTCGGTGACGCCGTGGGTAGCGCGGCGCCGGCCGGCTGGCGCACGCGCCCGTCCAAGGCGTATTCCGGCAGCATGCCTTCCATCAGGCTGAACACGCTGTCGACCAGGTTGACGTCGACAACGCGGCCTTTTCCGGTGCCCATGGCGTCGCGCTGCCAGACCGCTGAGAGCAGGCCGATGGCGGCGTAAAGGCCGGCCAGGTCGTCGCTGATGGAAATCCCGCAGCGCGGCGGCGGCAGCTCCGTCGTGCCGCCCAGGTCTCCGGTACGCGGGTGACCCGTCAGGTGGCGCAGGCCGCCGACAGCCTCACCGATGGCGCCGAAAGCCGGCTTGTCCTTGTACGGTCCGTCCTGGCCGTAGCCGGAGATGCGCGCGATCACCAGGCGGGGGTTCACCGCGTGCAGTACATCGGGCCCGATCTTCAGGCGTTCCAACTGGCCGGCGCGCAGGTTCTCGACCAGGACATCGGCACGCGCGGCGAGTTTCAGGACCGTGTCCCGATCCTTTTTCAGATCCAGCTCGATCGAGAGCTTATTTCTGCCGTGGATACTGAACCAGACGGAGTTGCCATCCTTCACTGCGCCCCAGCCGCGGAACGGATCACCGCCCGGTGGTTCCAGCTTGATCACTTCGGCACCAAGGTCGGCAAGGATTCGTGTGCAGAATGGTGCGGCGATGTAATGGCCGATTTCCAGTACCTTCAGGCCAACGAGCGGTAGGTTCGTCACGCAGCGCTTCCTCCGGCTGCCGAAATTCCGTTAGCTGTAAAAAAACTTGGCTTGCACACTGTTTTGTTAACCTTCCGTCAATATTCCGCACCTACATAGAAGTTCGGCACCGCCGATGCGGTGTTCTGTTTCCTCCCCGAAAGTCGCGCCACATGTTGCGCGACCACCTTGGGCGGTGCGGCCCTTTCCCCCGGCTGCACCGCCTTTTTTTAACTTTTCTGGCCGGCCTGTCGATGGCGTGCCCTTCCCCGACCCGCTGCTACGACGCATGATCGCACCGCACAATGATCGCGGAGAGATGCTCATGGATGCTATCGTCATTGCCCTGGCGCAGGCGGCCGGCCTGGATAAGGCGCTTGCCCTGTTCCCCGATGATGTTGCCGCGGCGGCGGAGCAGGCGATGCTGAACACCGGTATTGTGAAGGTGCCGACCAGCGCGGCGATCGAGCCGTGGCCGCCTATGCAAGCCGGGATCGGCCTGTGAGCGCGCCGCACTGGCTGTCTGCGAGCGAGATCGCCCAGGCCTATGCAGCAAACACACTGACCCCGGCCGCATTGGTCAAGGACCTGCTGGCACGGATCGAGGTGCTGGACCCGAAGTTGAACGCGTTCATCCGCCTGGATGGCGAGGCAGCCCTGCGAGCCGCGGAACAATCGACGGCGGAGCTGGCGGCAGGTCGTTCCCGTGGTCCGCTGCATGGGGTGCCGGTCGGGATCAAGGACATCATCGATGTCGCCGGCCTGCCGACGACGTGCCACTCGAAGATACTGGTCGATAACGTCGCCAAGACCGACGCGGTCGTGATCCAGAAGCTGCGCCAGGCCGGCGCGATCATCATGGGCAAATTGTCGACACACGAATTTGCCATCGGCGGCCCCAGCTTCGATTTGCCGTTTCCACCGGCGCGCAATCCGTGGAACCCGGAGCATCATCCGGGTGGGTCGTCGTCGGGTTCGGGTTCAGGCGTCGCGGCGGGACTTTTCCCGCTGGCGCTGGGCACCGACACGGGTGGATCGGTGCGGAACCCGGCCAGTGCCTGTGGTATCGTCGGGCTGAAACCGACCTATGGGCTGGTTTCGCGGCGCGGGGTCTTTCCGCTGTCTTTCACACTGGACCATGTCGGGCCGCTGACCCGGACCGTTGCCGACAACGCTCTGCTGTTGGACGTCATCGCGGGCTATGACGCAGCCGATCCGGGAAGTGCGGCAACGCCGGCACGCCATTTCGGACGGCTGCTCGATCAGGGGGTGCGCGATCTGCGAATCGGTTTCGTCAGGCATTTCCATGAGCGTGACCTGCCAGCGCATCCGGAGGTCGCGGCTGCGCTGGACGATGTGGCCCGCGTACTGCAGGCGGAAGGCGCCCAGGTCCGGGTGGTGACGTTGCCGTCGCTGACGGAATTTGCCGGGCTGAACAGGGTCATCATGGGTGGCGAGGCATGGTCGATCCACGCGCCGTGGCTGCGCGAGCGTCCGGGCGATTACGGCGCGCTGGCTCGGCGACGGTTGTTGCCGGGGGCATTCATGACCGCCGGTGATTACGTCGGCGCCCAGCGGCGGCGTGGCGAGGTCATCGCCGCGGTCGAGCACCAGTTGCGCGACTGCGACGTGCTGATGTGTGCGAGTTCGATGGATCCATCAAGCCGGATGGACGATGCCGCCGAAACCGCCCGGACTTATCCGCGCCAGGCGCGCACGCCTTTCAATGTCACCGGCCATCCGGCCTTGGCGATGATGTCGGGACTGTCGAGCAGCGGGCTGCCGATGTCGGTGCAGTTCGTCGGACGGTACTTCGATGATGCGACAGTGCTGCGCGTCGCGGCCGCCTATGAGCGGGCGACGGGCTGGCACAAGAAGAAGCCGCCGATCGGGTGATGGACATGCAGACAGGCCCAACGTCACGGGTGTTTTTCTCCCAGCGGCTGCGGATGCACTATGTCGACTGGGGCAATCTTGGGGCACCGCCGCTGATCCTGCTGCATGGCGGGCGCGACCACTGCCGCAACTGGGACTGGGTCGCGGCCGATCTGCGACGGGACTACCATGTGATCGCGCCCGACCTGCGCGGCCATGGGGATTCGGCGTGGTCCGCGGCCGGTCACTATACGATGGCGAACTACATCTACGACCTGGCGCAACTGATCCATCAGCAGGGGCTGGCGCCGGTCACGATCATTGCCCACTCGCTGGGTGGCAATATCGCGCTGCGCTACAGCGGAATCTATCCCGAGAACGTGCGGCGGATCGTTGCCATCGAAGGGCTTGGTCCCGGTCCTGGGCAGGACATGGTCGCCGAAAGCAAGCCGATGGCGGAGCGGATGCGCTATTGGATCGAGGCGACGCGCGGCATCTCCGGCCGCCAGCCGCGGCGCTACCCGACGGTGGAGGCGGCGTACGCGCGCATGCAGGAGGAGAACAAGCACCTGACGCCGGAGCAGGCGCGCCACCTGACCCAGTATGGGGTGAATCAGAACGAGGACGGCACTTACAGCTGGAAGTTCGACCATTACGTCCGGCTGTGGCCGCCCTACGACATGTCGCGCCAGGCGATTGCCGGGCTATGGGGTGCGATCACCTGCTCGACGCTGCTGGTCTACGGCAAGGAAAGCTGGGCGAAGAACCCGGCGGAGGATGGCCGCCTGGCCTACTTCAAGAACGCCCGGGTGCTCGGCGTGGAGAAGGCGGGACACTGGGTACACCATGATCAACTGGCGTTCTTTCTCAGTGAGGTGCGGGCGTTCCTGAACGAGGCATGACCCGCACCGCCGCTGTGATCGGCGCCGGGCCGGCCGGGCTGATGGCGGCGGAAGTGCTGCTGCAGGCGGGCGTTGCGGTCACGGTCTATGACCGGATGCCATCGATCGGCCGTAAGCTGCTGATCGCAGGACGCGGCGGCCTGAACCTGACCCATGCCGATCCCCCGCCGGTGTTTCTGTCGCACTACGGGGCGGCGCGGGACTGGCTGGAGCCGATCATCGCGGCGTTTCCGCCCGAAGCGCTGATCGCATGGTGCGAAGGCCTGGGGCAGAAGACGTTCATCGGCACCAGCCGGCGGGTGTTTCCGCTGGCGATGAAAGCGTCACCGCTGCTGCGGGCCTGGTTGCGCCGGCTGGATGATCTCGGTGCGCAGTTTCGGCTGCGGCACCGCTGGCAGGGGTGGGACGCGGACGGCTCGTTGCTGTTTGACGCCGCCGGTCGGGTGGAACGTCCGGCAGTCGTACTCCTGGCGGCTGGCGGAGCATCATGGCCACGGCTTGGGTCGGATGCGGGGTGGACGGATTATTTGCCAGGGATATTGGCCCCTTTCCGTCCGGCAAATTGTGGGTTTGTGGTGGACTGGTCGGCCCATTTCCGCGCGCGGTTCGCCGGACGGCCGTTGAAGCGGCTTGCCGTCCGGTTCGGTGATGAGCGCATGCGTGGTGAAGCGGTGATTACGGATGGCGGTCTTGAGGGCGGTGCGATCTATGCGCTGTCAGGGCGGCTGCGCGACGCGATCGAGGCCGAGGGCGCCGCCACGATCCAGCTCGATCTGCGCCCGGACCTCGATACTGCGGCGTTGCACGACCGGCTTGGTGGGCCCCGTCGCAGTCAGTCGCTCTCAAACACTCTGCGCAAGCAGGCCGGGTTGAGCCCGGAGGCGATCGGGCTGGTGCAGGAGGCGCTGCATACAGGGGCGGATGCCGCCCAACTGCCCGCGTTGATCAAGGCGCTGCCGATCCGGCTGCTGGCGGCGGCCCCGATCACCCGGGCAATTTCGTCGGCTGGTGGGTTGCGGCTGGACGCGTTGGACGAGCGGTTGATGTTGCGGGATCGGCCAGGGGTGTTCGCCGCTGGAGAGATGTTGGACTGGGAGGCGCCGACCGGCGGCTATCTGCTGCAGGCCTGCTTCAGCACAGGCGTTGCGGCGGCGCGCGGCGCACTGGCATGGCTGGGCTGACGGCAGACGGGTTGCACAAGCTGAGTTGTTCGTCCAAATCAGCCCGTTCGACCGGTACAAGTGGGAGCAAACATGTCCGCCAGCAGGCCACGCACCCTTTTCGACAAGATCTGGGACAGTCACGTCGTGGAGAAGCTTCCCGACGGCACCTGCATTCTCTACATCGATCGGCACCTTCTTCACGAAGTTACCAGTCCGCAGGCGTTTGAAGGTCTGCGTGTCGCTGGGCGCAAGCTGCGCCGGCCGGATCTGACGATCGCCGTGGCTGACCACAATATCCCGACCGTCGGATCGCGTATTCCGTCCGACATCAAGGAAGAGGACTCGCGGATCCAGGTGCAGACCCTGGAGAAGAACGTCGTCGAGTTCGGGGTGCCGTATATTCCGATCCTGGATGTGCGGCAGGGGATTGTGCACATCATCGGCCCGGAATTGGGATTGTCGCTTCCTGGCACGACGATTGTGTGCGGCGACAGCCATACGTCGACCCATGGCGCGATGGGGGCACTGGCCTTCGGCATCGGCACGTCGGAGGTGGAGCACGTAATGGCCACGCAGACGCTGCTGCAGAATCCCGCGAAAAACCTGCAGATCGATGTGTCGGGCACGCTCGGGTTCGGCTGTTCGGCAAAGGACATCGTGCTGGCAATCATCGGCAAGATAACCACGGCCGGCGGCAACGGCCATGTCATCGAATACACCGGTGACACGATCCGCGCGCTGGACATGGCGGGGCGCTGCACGGTCAGCAACATGTCGATTGAAGCAGGCGCGCGTGCGGGCCTAATCGCTCCGGATCAGACAACGTTCGACTACCTCAAGGGCCGCGAATTTTCGCCGAAGGGCGAGGCGTGGGAGCAGGCGGTGGCGTACTGGAAGACGCTGCCGAGCGACCAGGGCGCACATTATGATACGGTGGTGCGGCTGACGACGGCGGAAATCGCGCCGATGGTGACCTGGGGAACAACCCCCGGCGCAGTGGTCCCTGTTACCGGCATTGTACCCAATCCTGCCGACGAAGCCGATGAGGGCAAGCGCGCCCAGATGACCCGAATGCTGGAATACATGGGCCTGTCGGCTGGTCAGGCGATGCAGGACCTGCCGGTCGATGTCATTTTCATCGGGTCCTGCACCAACGGGCGGATCGAGGATATCCGGGCCGCGGCGGCGGTGGCCAAGGGGCGGCGCGTTGCGGACGGCGTGCAGGCGCTGGTGGTGCCGGGATCCGGCCTGGTGAAGCGGCAGGCTGAGGAAGAAGGCCTTGACCGGGTGCTGCTGGAGGCTGGGTTCGAGTGGCGTGACCCATGCTGCAGCATGTGCCTTGGGATGAACCCGGACAAGCTGACGCCGGGGCAGCGCTGCGCCTCCACTTCGAACCGCAACTTCGAGGGACGGCAAGGGCAGGGCGGGCGTACCCATCTGGTGTCACCGGCAATGGCGGCGGCCGCGGCCGTCACCGGTCGGCTGACCGACGTGCGCCAACTGGTATAGGGAGGCAAACATCATGGAACCGTTCACAACCCTGACGGCTGTGGCTGCGCCGATGCCGATGCAGAACATCGACACCGACAAGATCATCCCCGCACGGTTTTTGAAGACGATCAAGCGATCGGGGCTTGGGGTGCATCTGTTTGACCCGCTTCGCTTCGAAAAGGACGGCACGGAGAAGCCCGATTTCATCCTGAATCAGGAGCCGTTCCGCAAGGCGCAGGTGATCATCGCGCACGAGAATTTCGGCTGCGGATCGTCGCGTGAGCACGCGCCGTGGGCGCTGCTGGATTTCGGCATACGCTGCATCATCGCGCCGGACTTCGCCGATATATTTTATAATAACAGCTTCAAGAACGGAATTCTGCCGATCCGGCTGCCGCGGGCGGTGTGTGACCAACTGATCGAGGACACGCGGTTGGGCGGCAACGCACGGGTAACTGTCGACCTCGCGCGGCAGGTGGTGATCCGGCCCAATGGCGAAGAGATCGGATTCGAAATTGATCCGTTCAGGAAACACTCATTGTTGAATGGGCTGGACGACATCGGGCAAACTCTGCAACACGACGCCCAGATCGATGGCTTTGAGGCGGCTCGGCGCCGGTCCCAGCCGTGGTTGCCGTCGACCACCGCAGCCTAACCCAAGGATGATCCGATGCCCGCCAACAAGAAACTGCTGATCCTACCTGGTGACGGCATCGGCCCTGAAGTGATGCGCGAGGTGCGCCGGGTCATCGACTGGATGGACCGGCGCAGGATGGTCACATTCGATGTGTCCGACGATCATGTCGGCGGGTCGGCGATCGATACCTACGGCGCGCCGATCACCGACGCGACGATGCAGAAGGCAAGGGACGCGGATGCGATCCTGTTCGGGTCGGTTGGTGGTCCGAAATGGGAAGGGCTGGGATTCCAGCTTCGGCCAGAAATCGCGATCCTGCGGCTGCGCAAGGAATTGGATCTGTTCGCCAACCTGCGTCCGGCCATCGTGCTGGACCCGTTGGTGGATGCCTCCACCCTGAAGGCCGATGTGGTTCGCGGCTTGAACCTGATGATCGTTCGCGAAAGCACCGGTGGCATCTACTTTGGGGAGCCGCGTGGGGTTGAGACGCTGGCCGACGGGCAGCGGCGGGGCTTCGACACCGAGACCTATACGACCAACGAGATCGAGCGGGTGGCGCGGGTGGCGTTTGAACTGGCGCGCACGCGTCAGAACCGTGTGTGCAGCGTTGAGAAGGCCAACGTGATGCAGTCGGGGCTGTTCTGGCGCCAGACGGTCACGGCACTGCGGGAGCGGGAATTTCCCGAGATTGAGCTGACGCACATGTACGCGGACAATTGCGCAATGCAGTTGGTACGCAACCCGCGCCAGTTCGACGTCATCGTGACATCGAACCTGTTCGGCGATTTGCTGTCCGATCTCGCCTCGATGCTGACCGGTAGCCTGGGGATGCTCCCGTCAGCCACGCTGGGCGGTGTCCAGGCGTCTGGAAAGCGGCATGCGCTGTATGAGCCGATCCATGGCAGCGCGCCTGATATCGCCGGCAAAGGGATTGCCAACCCGCTAGCCCAATTGCTGAGCTTCGCGATGCTGTTGCGGTATTCATTCGGCATGGAAGAAGATGCAGTGTTGATCGAGCAGGCCTGCAACAACGTCCTGAAGAACGGGCTGCGCACCGCTGACATCATGGCGGCGGGCAGTGCACGGGTCGGTACCGGCGTGATGGGCGAGTCGATCTTGCGGGAGTTGGACAAACTCGCCGCTTAGGGGGTTGATACCGGCGGGGTGTTCGGCTACATCCCGCCGCCTGACTGCGCCCGTAGCTCAATTGGATAGAGCACCAGACTACGAATCTGGGGGTTGGAAGTTCGAGTCTTTCCGGGCGCGCCAGTCACTCTCCTGAAATTGCCAAACTTGGCTCGCGGAACCGCCATTTGTCCAAGGCACTGCACTGCCGCTAAGGGCGACGGGTGGCGTGATCCGCGACGGCCACCGGTGTCGCAGTTGTCATAAGACGAACCTTGCAATCGGCGTTAAAGCGACCGGAAATTGTAGGGGCGATCCGTGAGACATACCGAGATGGTGCTGGCGCTCATCGCATTCAGCAGCGGGCTCATGGGCGCCTGGTTCTGGTACCGGTCAAGCAAGGTCGTGACGATCCCGCTCAGGGTTGGGCGGGTTGACCCAAGCGCACCGGATGCTGCGGAAACGGGGTGGATCAGTGGGCTCCTTGTGGCTGGCAATGAAGCCGCTCGCCTGAACAAGATCGCGTCATTATGGACCGCCGCTTCCCTGCTAGAGCGCGCTAGCCTGAGGTTGACTCCCTTGTGAAGTGGCAACGGGGCGAAAGTTTGATTCAAGGTGCTGACTGGATTGGAGGCCAGCATCGATGGGTCGTCCCTATTCGCTTGATCTACGCGAGCGCGTTGTCGCTGCCATGGTAGCTGGCATGAGCGGGCAGAGAGCGGCGCAGCACTTCAGCATCGGTGAGTCCTCGGCGCTGCGCTGGGCCAGGCGGGCGCGCGAAAGCGGTAACCCGAAGGCGAAGCCTATGGGGGGCATGCGGCCGTTCGTGCTGGAGGCGCACCGCCACTGGATCATCACCCGGTTGACCGAGAAACCTGATCTCACGCTACGCGCACTGGCGGCGGAATTGAGAGCACGTGGCGCCAAGGGCAGCGCGTTTGCGGTCTGGAGTATCGTCGCCGATGCCGGGCTCAGCTTTAAAAAAACGAGCTCGGATCGGCGCCCCGCCTATGGCGGTAGAAACGGGTCGCGCTATCCTGAACGAGAGGGGAGCGGCCGAAGGGTTTTTGGTGGATTTGACCCCGTAAAAAAACGTGGCCCATGGGCTGTTGCGGACTTGCGAGTGGTGACGCCCATTGGCGATCCCGATTAGGAAATTGATCATTCTCCGTGGCCCAGCCCCTGTCTGGTTTTTGTCTCAGGAGGGTATCTGGCATGAGTCAAACGAAGCGGTCCCGCAAGTCGCGGGATTTCTCCACCGTCAATCCGGCCGCGGCGGCGATCGATATCGGCGCCACGATCCATGTCGCAGCCGTTGGTCCCAACCGCGACAAGGAGCCGGTTCGCACATTTCGCACTTTTACCGATGATCTTTACCGGCTGGCCGATTGGTTCGCGGGGTGTGGGATCAGGACCGTGGTCATGGAGTCAACCGGCGTTTACTGGATTCCGGTGTTTGAGATCCTGCAACAGCGCGGCTTCGAGGTGATGGTGGTCAACGCTCGAGACGCCAAGCATGTGCCCGGGCGGAAGACCGATGTAAGCGATGCGCAATGGCTGCAACGTCTGCACGAATACGGCTTGTTGCGTGCCAGCTTCCGGCCTCAGGCGGAAATAGCCGGGTTGCGTGCCTATCTGCGGCAGCGAGAACGGCTGCTGGACTATGCGGCGGCGCATATCCAACACATGCAAAAGGCAATGATGCAGATGAACCTACAACTGCATCATGTCGTCACCGATGTTACCGGCTTGACCGGCATGTCCATCATTCGCGCGATCGTGGCGGGCGAGCGCGACCCGAACGTCCTGGCCACCCACCGTGACCGGCGGTGCCATGCCTCTGTCGAGACGGTGTGCCAGGCGCTGGTTGGCAACTACCGGGAGGAGCACGTCTTCGCTTTGACCCAGGCGCTCGAACTGTACGATGTCTATCAGACCAAGGTGACCGCTTGCGACGAACAGATCGAGGCAATCTTGAAGCGGTTGAAGAAGAACGCTGCGCCGCCCGCCAGCAAGCTGCTTCCCGTCAGGCAGCGGACACGCCAGCCCAATGCCCCCGCGTTCGATGCCCGCGCCGCCCTGCACGCCATTCTCGGGGTGGACCTGACCCAGATCACCGGTCTCGGGCCGACCCTCGCGTTAAAGCTGGTGGGAGAGTGCGGTACCAATCTGGCGGCCTGGCCCAGCGCAAAGCACTTCACGTCATGGCTGGCACTTGCGCCGCACAACAAAATCTCCGGCGGAAAGGTGCTGTCGTCAAAGACGCGGCGCACCAGCAACCGGGCTGCGTCCTTGTTGCGGCTCGCCGCCGGCACGGTCGGCCGAACCGACACCGCCCTGGGTGCGTTCTACCGCCGTCTGTCGGCGCGCATCGGGAAAGCGAAGGCGATCACCGCCACTGCACGCAAAATCGCCGTCCTGTTCTACAACACGCTTCGGCACGGGATGTCCTATACCGATCCCGGGGCAACATACTACGAAGAACGCTACCGGCAGCGGGTCCTGCACAATCTGCAACGACGGGCAAAGTTACTCGGATTTGCCCTGACCGCTGTGCCACCTGACCCCATCCAAGCGGATGTTTCTTAGGAAAGCCTGCACGCCAGCGAGCAAGACCGACCCGATGTGGCGCGCCGGCGTCAGCAGTGGAAACAACACCAGGACAAGGTTGATCCAAAGCGTCTGGTCTTTATCGACGAGACCTGGGTGAAGACCAACATGACCCGTACCCATGGGCGCTGTCCCCGCGGGCAACGCCTGATCGCCAAAGTGCCATATGGGCACTGGAAAACATTGACCTTCGTCGCCGCCTTGCGCTGCGACGGCATCGTTGCACCGTGCGTGCTGAGACAACCGGTCAACGCCATCAGTTTCCTCGCCTGGGTCACGCAGTTCCTGGTGCCAACGCTGCAACGAGGCGATGTCGTCGTCATGGACAACCTCAGCAGCCACAAGCGTCAGGCGATCCGTGCCGCCATCCGTGCCGCGGGTGCCCTATTGCTGTTCCTGCCCGCATACAGTCCCGATCTGAACCCAATCGAACAGGTGTTCGCCAAGATCAAAGCCCTGCTGCGTAAAGCCGATGCTCGCAGCATCGAAGATATCGATGCTGCTCTCGGCGCGCTGCTCGATCAGTTCGAACCAAGCGAATGTGCCCGCTATCTCAGCGCGGCAGGCTACCGGTCAACCTCAGGCTAGCGTGCTCTAATCGGCGTGCTCGACAACCTCATCGCCACATGGCCGACCTGAGCGGTGGCAACTGCCCCTGGCCTGGATGCCCACTGCACTATCGGTCAGGCGGCTGACCCCCCACAAGGACCGTCTGCCCGCCTGACGTCCGAGTGGTGACACGCCCGCCGCCAGTGATCTCAGGCCGAATGCATCGGCGAAGCCGTCAGTCGTTCCCGTACCGTGATCACCAACACGCTGAGCTCGAATGGCTTCAACATGATCGGCCCGGTGTCCGCGTCGGCCAGCGCAGCGACCTCCGGATATCCGGTCACGAAGATGATCGGCAGATCAGGGCGACGGTGCAGCGTCATCCGCGCAACACTTGGACCCTGCGGCGTGCCCGGCGGCGATTGAACGTCCACCACTAAAAGAGCGCCGGCGCCTTTGTCAATTTCCGGCGCGGCGGCGACAAACGTCCCGAACCCGGCGGTTTGATATCCCGCGGCTTGCAGGGCACGCTCATAGGCGTACCGAGTGGCCTCGTCATCTTCAACGACAAAAATGCGGTCGGGCATTTTGTTGCCTTTGTTGGCCGGCAGCCTGCGAGAGCCGCCGATTGGGTTCACTACCACGCCTGGGCGCACCGGCATATCCACCTGCGGTCGTGCAAGCAGCGCAGTGATGGATTTGCGGGTCCTCAGCCCGGGGCAGTGGCAACGGGTGGATGCAGCCCGGCGCCGTTGATATCGCTGAGCCGGTCAACCCGACCCGATATGGTAGCCGCCGCTCAGCACCCTGTTGATGATCAAAATCGGCGGCTCATCTGGACCGCCGACCTACCCACCAGGCCGTCATCTTCCTCAGTCCAGGGACCGTGATTGGCCGGTAGGTTCTCGCCGGATGGGTTGGACGTGAAGCCAAAGGCCGACGGGTCCGACTGAGACCAAGCAAGGTAGACCGCCATCCTGAGACAAAGCCGATGCGCAGACTTGGTTTCGTTACGTTTGCATTAAATGGCGGAGTGCGCATTCCGGCGTCCGATGCAACGCGCGGGACAGCGCGGTCCGCCGACAAAAGCGCGGTGTAGCTCAGCTGCGCCGTCACCGTCGGGAGGGCGGGCGTCTGCCGGTGCGATTATCAGACGGCGAAAGGGCGGTTGGCCCGCGGGCAAACGGCTCGACTCCAGTCGGATTGCCCTGCAATACTTGCGCGCCGTTCATCGGTTGGGAGAAGCATAATAATCGGACCACATCTGCCAAGTCTGGCTTGGCTCCTTTGGGTCGGCAAGCAACTGCTGGTGATGTATATGTGGAACGTCGTTGCGTGGGTGTGCCTGAAGCTGCATTGGGGAAGGGGCGTCCGATTCGCAACGCACCGGGTTCTCCTGTTGGCTCGGGCCGTGGACAGTCGACGGTGGTGAAGCGCGCCAGCGTGGTTCATCACGATGTCCTGCAAAACGGGTGACAAGCATCTGGTCTATTCGTAATTTCCCATCATGCAGCGCAATGATGATGCTCCGCCGGAAGGCGCCGACGACCCGCCGTATGTGTTCAGGCCTGAGAAGGCTCAACACTTGCTTGCCGAATCGGGCAATGGAACCCACGCGAGCGGTGCATATTTGTTAGCGACGGTTCCTCGGCCCGCTGATCGTACTGAGCATGGAGGGCGCCCTGACTGATCCTGCCAATCTGTACCAACCGGGCGACCGGGTGGTGTTCCACTCCGCGCCGACGCTGCCTCAGTTCGATGGGCCATATGTGGTCGAGCGGGCGCTGCCGGCGGCAGACGGCGGTCCACGATATATCATCAGGAGCATCCGGGACGGGCACGTACGGTCCGTGTCTGAGCAGGAGCTTGCGGCCGCCCATCCGGCAGTCAACCCATCGAAGCGGCGGCCGAAGCCAGGTTGAGCGACGCGTCCGGGAGCAGTCTGCCGGGTCCAACGCTCGACTGAAGAATGGTGGCGTCGCCGAGCATCGGCGGAGCAGCTGCCTGGTGCCTGTGCGAAGCTTGTCATTCGTACCGTCGTGGCCGCTGCCGGCGGTTTCCTGAGCGGCATCGGCCCGCCGAATGGGTAAGGGCTGCCCGGTCAGCGCCAACAGCAAGCGCGGTGTTTCCAGGCGGCGTGTTGCGCACCGGCTTGTGCCCAAATCACGTCATCGATCATAAGAAAAAGCGGCGGAGTAAAACCCCGCCGCTTCTGTTCGTTTGACGCGGATCGCGTTATTTACCAGGTCAGAACGGTCGACAGCAGGAGGCCCTGTCCCCGCGAATCGTTGGTCCGGCCATTGACGACACCGCCAACGGTCTGGCCAAGCGTGCCGGTGGAGAAGTCGAACCCACCCTGGTGGCGCGCCTCATACTGATATTCGGCGACAAGCTGGACACCCGGCGCAAGCTTGTAAGCCCCACCGAAACCGATCTCGTATTCGTGCCGCTGTGACACGCCGGTGAGGCGGGGGTCACCCTGGCTGTCGATGACGCCGAGTTCAGCGCCCAGGGTGATCGGACCATTGGCGTAAGTCACGCCGGCCAGCCAGGCATTTTCGTCCACGCCGCCGGACGGCGCCATTGCAAGCTGACCGTTCACCCGACCGCCGATGTAGTCAGCAGCCAACGTAACATTCATCGCCGTAACCGCAACGCCAGCCTTGTAGAAGCTGAGGTTGTCATAGCGCAGCAGCTGCGAGCTTCCGCCGCCGGCCACGGCACGCTGTGCTGCGGGTGTCGAATACGGAGATGTCGTCAGGTTTTCCTTGCCTGAGGTTTCGTAGAAACCATAAGCCTTGAAATCCACCGCGCCGAAAGCTTGCTGGTAGCGCAGGCCAACCGCAACCTGGTTGATCCAGCGGGTGGGATCGTTGCCTGAGGAGACGTTGATGCAGGTCGGTCCCGCCTGGTTGCAGCCAACGCCCAGGCCTGCGTTCTGGAAGGAGTTACCCATGTTCGGCGCATACTGGACGCCGAAGTCAAACCCGTAGAACTGCGGGGTCAGATAAACGATCTTGCTGTTGCCGTATTCGGCCCCGGCTTGCGCCAACCAAACGAACGGAACCGACTGACCGCCCGGCCCGATCCCCTGCAACGGCTCACCGCCGTTGAAGTTGCCGGTGCCTGCGTCCCAGCACTGCGTGGTAAAGATACAGTTGTCAAACAACCCGAGCACGCCGTCGGTTTGACCAACGCGCAGCAGACCGGCCTTGTCGGATGCGAGGTAGGTAAAGGCACGGCGAACGAAGACGGTTTGGCCGCTGCTGTTTGCGGAAGGACCGTTGGCGGCTCCGCCCGCTGCCGTATTGGCAAAGCTTCGATCGGCAGCGCCAAAATTCTCGCGCAGCTCGATCGATGCACCGTAACGCAGGCCGTTCGCCGCCATGCCGTCGAAGGCCGGATAGAGCCGCATGTAGCTGCTCATGCCGACCGGGTTCAGCTTGTAGCCAGTCGGGTTCCCTGCAGCATTCACGCTGTGATCGACACTGGTGTAGTTGGCGGTGAAGTCCACTTCAACGCGGCCATTGAGGCGAATAACCACCGTTCCGGGCGCCGGCACGGCGTTGACGTTCGGGGAATAGATTGACGCGCTGAGGCCGCCAGCGGCGGCGCTGCCGGTCGGCGTATTGGCAATACCCCAGGCGTTATTGTTGTTGTTTGCGGCGGGACCAGCGCCGTAAGGCCCGGCATACTGACCCTGGGTCGCGCCGGCAGGTGCCGCAGGGGCTTGGGCGAAGGCCAGGTTACTGGTCGCCAGTATGGCGGCACTGGCCATGAGAAGCTTACGCATGAAAGTCCTCCTTATTTACACCGGAATACCGGCGTTCTCCTCAGGCCCCGCCCGATCGGGTCCCGCGATACGGCGGGGGGCAGCCAGACCTTGCCCAAAACTAATGACGCCGCGTTCATTGAGGCGCAACCCAGGTGCGGAGGTGCAATGGCGTTTGCGAAACACTGTTGTACGTTTGTCACGAGAGGTGTCGTTTGCCTGAGCGCCGCGCCCGCTTCGAAGGTTTCGTGTTCACCGATGGCGCGGTGCGACGTGTTCGCAACCGATATGCTGCCAAAGGTCGCTTGCGCTAAAGGAACGGGGCGCGGGTTCATTGCGAAAACGGAAGAGGCGCATGACGATGCGCTGCTTGAGCTGTCGACAGCGCCAGATCCCAGTGAATGCGATGCTCGGTGCAGGGCTATTTCTCAACACGTCTATGAGATCGTCAGGGTTCTATCCGACCAGCCAATACCGGACCACCCTGCTGTGGCTACCGACATTCGCCCCAATGATCTGGCCTACAGTTTTTCGTGGCTTTTAGGTCAATCAGCGAAATGCCGGCTCGTCGAGCAGGGTTATAGCACTCTTGGATAAGAAGAATACGGTATATACCTTACAGAACTCGCTGTAGTAATGTCAAAAGTAAAAGTCTTTTGCTTCGCCATTCTTGCCGTCGCGTCGCGAATGATGCAATTCTGACCCCTGAGGTTGGTCTCCCATAAAAATCATCCCAATCCGCCTCGCTTGCGGAAAGCCATGATGACGCCTACACTTGCACCATATGGAAGAAACGGCCATCACTTATGCTGCCAGGGTACTGTCGCCACCAACGACGGCACTCTCGCTGACCGACGATGATTGCCGCCCAACGGAGTCAAATTATGGACGATATTTTACTACAACTTACCGCTAAGATGGTGGCGGCACTTGCCTCCAGCACTGACGTGGAAGTCGATCAACTGCCGGTCCTGATTACAGGTGTCTATCAGACGCTCGCCACGGCCGGGCACGTCGTCATCGGTCTGCTGAGGCCAACACAGCCGGCGGTTTCCGCCGAAGAGTCCCTGTTTCCTGATCACATTGTCTGCCTGGACTGCGGGCAAAAGCTCCGGTTACTGCGGCGCCACATCGCCGCCGTTCACGGTCTGACGCCTGAGCAATACCGTGCGAAATGGGGCCTGCCTCACAACTACCCCATGGTCTCCCATGAACATGCTGCCCGGCAGTCACGCTTCGCCAAAATGAGCAGGCTGGGAAGGGACCGCGACCTTCATTCGGACGACATGCACATCCATGGCGACCGGGAGCGCCGTCTATATCAACCTGAGGAGCCGTCCTAGCCCGAATAACGCTGCGCAAACAGTGGTGGTCCAGGTAAATTCCACTACCGTTGCAAGCATAAGGCCGTCGCGTTCGTTCAAACGTTGAACCGTGTCGGGACTCCCCGCGAGACAGCCGAAAACGCCGATCGTCCCGCAAATCGGGACCAGCCACCATGGCCACCGAAGCGTGCCTGCAGCAAGCGGCAGTAAACGCGTTAATATTACCAAGAGGTCATCCATGACTCCTCCCCGGTTGCTGTGGCCAGTTGTTCAATACGCCACCGGTCAGCGCCGGCCAGCGACAGACGCAATTACTTCAGACGAGACGCCTGAGCGATCGACGCATCAGCTCTCTCCACCCCAAGGAGCACGCGTGGCGCTTCGGGATCGTCTTCAATCAGCGCTGCAAGGCAACCAGTCCGAACAGCTCGCTCCGACGGGTCGGTACCCAGATCAGGGGTCAGTGGCAAGAGCGGTCGATCATTCATGCGTCAGCTAACGCCAGATGTCCAATTAGATTTTGGGCGTATGGCCTGGTGATGCGGAGGGCAAGGCGACGGGGCAGGCGGAACGGCCGATCCGGAACTCCGAAGCTGCGCCAACCCGACAGGCAGCCCCGCCCACGCGGTACAAACCATGCATTGCCAACCGCAGCTTTGTTTTATAGCATATGCTTCAATATACCTGGACAGGGATGAAAAGAGATTGGCGCGGCCACGGGCGTTTGACGAAACCATAGCGGTCGAAGCGGCCATGCGACGCTTCTGGGCAGACGGATATGCCGCCACCTCCGTACGCGACCTTGGCGACGCCATGGGGCTCGGACAAGCCA
The DNA here is from genome assembly GCA_965200665.1 of Rhodopila sp. Taxonomy (GTDB): domain Bacteria; phylum Pseudomonadota; class Alphaproteobacteria; order Acetobacterales; family Acetobacteraceae; genus Rhodopila. The sequence goes on from OZ241370.1 coordinate 3,791,061, forward strand.
GCGTTTATAACGCGTTTGGCGACAAAAGAACGTTGTTCACCCAGTGTCTCGACCATTACCTTGATGCCAATATGCGCGCCCGTATTGCCCGTGTCGAAGCGAGCTGCCGCCACGTGACGCCATTGAGGCCTTCCTGTCCGAAATCGTTGAGCACTCACTGGAAAATCGCCTGGGCTGCCTGCTGGCCAATGCGGCACTCGAGGTCGCACCACATGACGCAACCATCGCCGCGGTCGTCGCGGCCCGGATGGCGGAACTGGAGGCGTTCTTCCGGCGCTGCGTGATCGCCGGCCAGCACAACGGCAGTATTTCGCCCGCGATTGACGCGTCCGACATCGCTCAACTGCTGCTGACAACAGTCATGGGGCTGCGGGTGCTGGCACGCGGCCATCCACAGCGGGCAGTTCTGGAAGGTGCGGCTCGCGGGGCACTCAGCCTGCTCGGCAAGCAGATCGAAAGCGACAGCCAAACCACCTAAAGAAGGAAGACCCAAGATGATCCGTTTCTATTTCCATCCGACGCCCAACCCGGTCAAGGTCTCGCTGTTCCTGGAAGAGGCCGGCCTGGCCTATGAGGTCGTACCGGTTGATACCAGTAAAGGCGAGCAGCATTCGCCGGCATTCCGCAAAATCAATCCGAACGGCAAGGTGCCGGCAATCGTCGATACTGACGGACCTGGCGGCACGGAAGCGCGCGTGTTCGATTCCAGTGCCATCCTGCTGTACTTGGCTGACAAGACCGGAAAATTCCTTGGCACCGCGCAAGACCGGCCTGAACTGCTGTCCTGGCTGTTCTTCATCGCCTCAGGGCTTGGTCCGTTCTCCGGCCAGGCTGTGCATTTCCAGTTCGCCGCGCCGGATGGGTTGGACTATGCGCGTAACCGCTACCGGCGTGAGGCGGAGCGGCATTATCAGGTCGTGGAAGATCACCTCGCCGAACGTCGCTACATCGTCGGCGACAGCTACACGATCGCCGACATGTCGACATGGGGCTGGATCGACAGAGCCTCGCGTGTCCTGAAGGGCGAAAGTGATCCGCTCGCCGCTTACCCGAATATCAAGCGGTGGTTCAACGCCATTGAGGCGCGGCCAGCCGTCGCGCGCGCCCGTTCCGTCGGCACCGATCACGCCTTCAAGCAGGAACGTGACGAGGAGGCTTTGCGGGCGCTGTTCCCTTCGAATTATCCCGCGTAACAACCAGGCGGCACATATCAAGGGCGTATTAACCCGCTGGATCCGGCGCCGGTTATGTTTCGACAGATACCAGTTGGTGGCGGGTGTCGAGCCGGATCCAGCCGGCTGATCAGGCCTGGTCTTCAATGCATCCAGGCGGGGTGCATCGGCAACATGAAGGAACGGCAGCATGAGCATGCGCAACGTCAAAGCGCTTTGTTTCGATACAGGCGGCACGATCCTTGACTGGCACACCGGCATACGGACGGCGCTTGCCGCGGTCGGCGCCCGGCACGGCATCGACCGCGACTGGGCCAGCCTCGCCAACGAATTCCGTCGCCGCTCCCTCAAGCTCATCCTGAACCATGGCGAACACGCCCCGGCTACGATAAACTTCGATGATGCCCATCGCGATGTCCTCGATCAGATGCTGGCCGAACACGGCCTGGATGCATTCACCGCGGAGCAGCGCCGCAGCTTGTGGTGGGATACGATCCACAGCCTGAGATGCTGGCCGGATTTCCCGGCATCGCTTGCGCAGCTGCGCGGCAAATTCATGTGCGTGTCGTTCACGCTGCTGAGCTTCCGCATCATCATGGATACGGCCCGGCAAAACGGGATTTCCTGGGACGCCGTGATATCGTGCGAGGCAATCGGAAAGTACAAGGTGCTGCCCAAGGCGTATGAGACCTGCGCCAGGTTTCTGCAGCTTGATCCAGGCGAATGCTGCATGGTGGCCTGCCACAACTTCGATTTGAACGCGGCCAAAGCGTGCGGTTACCAGACGGCCTTCGTTCGTCGGCCCGACGAATGGGGCGCCGAAGGGCCGCCCGATCCAGAGCCTGATCCGCGGCACGACCTTGTTGTCGCGAATTTCCCTGAACTCGTGGACAAGCTTGGCGCATAGCAGGCAGCCCGCCGGCGACCCCGATCAAGCGGTTCAACGGAGGTCAATGCGAAGGTTTCGCCAAGCCAATCTTGATAATCGCATTGTCGGCAATCGCGGTGGTGCCGGATGCTGAGAACGTGGGAAATTGTTTCAGTTGTTCCGGTGTGAAAGCCACGATCTCCATGTCCTGGCCAAGCAGTACCATGCCGTCCACCGGAACGGCGATGGGCCGGCTTCCGAAACCAAGCAATCCGCCGAAGTCGACCACGACCATGATCTGGCCATTCGCATCCTGAACCAGCCCTTGCACCCGGCCAAGGACATCCTGGCTCTCGACAGGACGGAGTACATCCCTGCCAAGCAGGTCACCGACCCGGACCGGTTGCGGAAAACGCATGGCGGCGGATGCGGCAAGGCTCATGCCCGGTGGAGGTGGCATGCCGCCGGGGGTTGAGCTCTGCGCCTGGGCCGCATTCACAGCCGTCGCCAGGATGCAGGATGCGAGCAGGACGCGGGTCGGCGTCGGGCGCTTCATAGGCCTGCAAACCACGGAAACCCCTTTGCTTCCCAATATCCGCCCGGATAGGTGTTGGTGACCTCAATGGCTGTGATCCATTTGGGGTTTTTATAGCCGAGCTTGGTTGCCATGCGCAGACGCAGCGGATAGCCGAACGGATCAGCCAGGCTATCGTCCGCGTATTTAAGCGCGAGCATGGTCTGCGGATGAAGCGCCGTCGCCATGTCGATGCTGCTCGGATAATCGTCGGCCGTCTTGAATGCGACGTATTTGGCGCGCAGATCGGCGCCAATACGTTTCAGGAAGACGCTTAACGGCACCCCGGTCCAGCCGCCGATATAGCTCCAACCCTCGACGCAGATATGCTTGATGACCATGGAGCTCTGCGGTAGCGCCTGTAACTCCGGCAAGGTCCATGAACGCTTGTCGGCAACCAGCCCAGACAGTTCGAGGCGCCACTCCTCTCCGTTCACCGGTTTTACGTCCATCACGTCGTAATAAGCGTTGAACTTCGGTGGCCGCAGAATCATTGAGGTCGGGTAGGTCGGCGCTAGCTTGTTTGGATCAAACAGAAACGCCTGCACGCTGTCGTTGAACCGGGAAATCGCAAGCAGCGCGGCCTCGACCGATTGCGGTCTGTCCATATCGCATCCGCTCAGCATGGCGAGCGCACCCAGGGAAAGTCCGCCGCGAATCAGTCCGCGCCGCTCGATCGTACGGATCAGCTTTTTGTGGGCGTCGAGGATGCCGGTGTCGATAACGGCATCCGGCCGGAAGGGCGATCTCATATGGGGTGGCCTTTCTTGACAGGCATACGCGGAGCAAGGCGGGGGCCGCCGGACACCATCGCCCATAGGGTCTTCGGCACGAGCAGCGCCAGCGCCACGTGAACGACAAGAAAGCCGACGATCACCGCCATGCCGGCGAAATGCAGCATTCGCGCCGTCTGGAAGCCACCGAGCAGCGAAACCAGGCCGGAGAACTGGATCGGCTTCCAGATGGCGAGACCAGTGACAACCTGGGAAATACCGGCGAGAATGACGACGATGTAGAGCAGCTTTTGCACTGCGTTGTAGATGGTGATGTCTTCGTGCGCGATCTTGAAGTGCAGCGTATCGACGACTGTCTGGACCAATTCGGTCGGCCGGATCGGCAGCAGTTTCTCCCGCAGGCGCCCGCTCGCGAAACCGTAGATCAGGTAGATCAGCCCGTTGATGGTGAAGAACCACATGCCGGCGAAATGCCAGTTGAGGCTCCAGGCGGCCCAATCACCCAGCCGCAGGGCCTGGCTGAAAAGGAAGCCGCGGATGATCACGTCGTCGTTGTAGATGCCCCAGCCCGACATGACCATCACCAGCATAACCACGGCATTGATCCAGTGCATGACCCTGACGGGCGCCGGATGCAGCCGGCGGGGTGGGCGTGGCGTTGCGGCGGTAATCTCAGATGGCTTGGTATTTGTTTCATTCATCAACTTGTTCTTTGGTGACGGGCGAGGGGGCGGTGCATGGATGCCGCACCGGTAGCATGTTTGTCTGACGCTGATCGGATCGCTACCATCGCGATAGCCGAAGTAAAACCGCGCGACCTGATAGCGTCACAATCGAGCATCCGACCGTGTACCAGACTGCGATGTAGAGCGGATCATCCGACGGGCAGGCAAAGACGAAGACGAACGCACCCCATGCGGCGGACGAAAGACCGGCGGCGAGTGCCGTTCCTGCGCGATCAGTCGGGGCACCGCGCCGTATCAGCGCGCCCAACGTGATTACCGGCGGGATCGAGAGGACCGCCATCTTCCAGACGCACTGCATCCCGTGCGTCCAATCGAGACGGTTGATCAGATCGGTCGGCCCATTTCCGGCAGCGTCGATCAGCCAGCCGCTGGCGAGCGTCGCAACAATGCAGATGAATAACCACCGCAGTCCGCGACGCGGCGATTGGACAGGATCCGCCGACAGGATCGCGACAGCCGCCCCAAGACATGCGATGAGGCCCATGCTGGTGAGTTTCCACCAGAAAGAGGGGACACCCATCGCCATCGGCATATCGGGGCGCATGAAGCCCATCCCGATCAGGGCGGTAATTTCGACAGCAGCCAGGAACAACAGAAGCAACGCCTCCCGCGCTGGGTTGCGCCGCCGCACGGGGCGAAGATCGCTGCTGAGGCGATCGAGCAGGGACTCAGTTCGCATCGCCGCGTGCCTTGATAATCCGGGCGAGATGTTTCAGGCCGCGGTGAATGTTCACCTTGATGAGTGAGACTGACTGACCCGTTGCTCGTGAAGCCTCCTGGACACTGTAGCCCTCAAGTTTCACCAGGCGGATCGCTTCGGCCTGTGGGTGGTTCAGTTCAGCCAGCAACCGGCGGAACGTTGAAGCGGCGATAACGGCGTCGCCATGATCCTCTATCCCGATATTTTCATTTAAAGGTTCGGCCGCCTCCATCTTGAGTGACCGCAGCCGGTCGATCCACTTGTAGCGCGCGATCGCGGCAAGCCAGGGTTCGAACGGGCGCGCAGGGTCGTATGTGTGACGTTTCTCATGGATCGCCAGCAAAACGTCCTGCACGGCATCCTCCGTCATGGCAGGGGGCAGGCGCCTTGCGAAGTACTGGCGCAACCAGGCTGTCAGCTCAGCGAGCAGGTCTCGATAGATACAGGCATCTCCCATCTGCGCGGCACGCATCATTTGATCCCAGTTCCGCCCGGATAGGTTGCCGGCGTCGGCGCTCACGATCCCGACCGTATGGACGAAGCCCGGTTCGGTAGCGATCGTCGCATTCGACACGTGCTCATCCCACTGGCTTCAAATACCATGTTCGGCAGCGAGACGGATCCGGTTACAGGCGGGCATGAGGTCCCGCCAAAAAACCAGTTGATGGGCGATTTGGGGTTCAGGACGCAGCGCGTGCCCCAATCGCCTTTCTTCCTGTTCGCCACGCTGCCGGGATGAGGCCGTGTCGGCGTTCGGGTGGCCAGGTCGAGCCGCATGAGTCTGTTCCTGTGTCACGCCCGCAGGCTCGGTCCACCTATAGGCGGGGGACCACGGCAACAGCTGCAGGTCGGATGCAGCCTTTGCAGCGTTTTAGAGCATTCTGACTAAAATGGCCAGATCATGAACCCAAGACCCCTCCACGACCGGTCCGGAACCCGACAGGGGCGCCGCGGCGGTGGCGACAGCCGACCCCCTGTTGCAGCACCGTGGTGAGGTGGTCCCGCTTCATCGGACAGTTTGGCGGCGTGGCTAAGCTCGGTTCTGATTGTCGTCATGCCGCCAGTTTTATCGTCCCTGTTGCCTTGTATGCCTCGTCGGGCGTGCGCCCGGCCAGTGTCGAATGCGGGCGGCGGGTGTTGTAGTAGGTGATCCACGAGGTCAGTCCGGCACGCAGGTCTGTTCCGGTCTCGAACGCATGCAAGTAGATGCATTCGTATTTCAGGCTGCGCCAGAGCCGTTCGATGAAGACGTTGTCCATCCAACGCCCCCGACCGTCCATCGAGATGCGCACGCCAGCCGCCTGCAATACGCCGGTAAAGCGCGGAGAGGTGAATTGGCTGCCTTGGTCAGAGTTGAAGATGTCCGGGCGGCCATACCGTGCCAGCGCTTCTTCCAGCGCTTCAATGCAGAACGCGGCATCCATGGTGTTCGATACCCGCCAGGACAACACCTTCCGCGTCGACCAGTCCATCACCGCAACCAGGTAGAGGAAGCCGCGCCGCATCGGAATGTAGGTGATGTCGGCGCACCAAACCTGGTTGGGACGGTCAACGACCACCTCCCGCAGCAAATACGGATAGATCCGGTGTCCGGGATGCGGGATCGTCGTCCGCGGCCGCTGATAGATCGGCTCCAGTCCCATCCTAGCCATCAGCCGACGCACCCGCTTTCGGCCCACCGTATAGCCCTCGCGCCGGAGATGGCGGGCCATCTGCCGTGAGCCATACCAGGGCGTTTCCAGGAACTGCGCGTCAATCAGCTGCATCAGCGTCAGGTTCAGCGGCGTCTCCCCAGCAGGGCGGTAGTAGAACCCGGACCGGCTGATGGAGACCAGTTCGCATTGCCGAACGACCGACAGCCGAGGGTGTTCAGGCTCGATCATCTGCCGCCTCCGCTCGATGCTCATCGACCGGAGGCTTTCGCTAAAAAATCCCGTTCCACCAGCAACTGACCGATCTTGGCGTGCAGCCTCTCGACGTCCGCCTCAGACGCCCTGGCCGTTTCCGCGGCTGCCGAGCGGTCCGAAAACACCGCCGTCAGCCCTTCCATCGCCTGCCTCTTCCATTCCCCCACCATGGTCTGGTGGATACCGTGCTTGGTCGCCAGCTGCGCCGTCGTCAGCTCGCCACGCAGCGCTTCAAGAGCAACCTTCGCCTTGAAATCTGCTGAATACCGCTTCCGTTTGCCTGTCATTCAGGTTCGTCCTTGTCAGGAGCAAACCGAGCTTAAGCCGCTGTCCGAATTTCCGGGACCACCTCATGGCGAAGCCGCGGCAACAAACGACTGTCTGGCGGGTGAAGTCATGCAGACCCGTGTAACCAAGACGTCTCCATCCCGAATAATGGCAGCAGGACAGTTGGTCGGGATCCGCCCGACATGTTCAGGAGCATGACATGCGCATCTGGTTGGCTGCTGTGTTCGGAGCCCTTTTGCCAGCCCTCGCGGCCGCGCAGCCGGCTACGCGTCCGGTCGTCGGCGAATTGTTCACCTCGGAAGGCTGCTCATCCTGCCCACCGGCCGACGCCAGGGTCGCAGAATTGGCACGGACGCGGCCGGACCTGCTGCTGCTGTCCTACCATGTGACCTACTGGAACAACCTTGGATGGCACGATCCCTATTCCCTTGATGCCGCCACGCAACGGCAGCGGCGCTATGTTGCGCTCGGGGCGAGCGCTGAAGTTTTCACCCCGGCCCTGATCGTGGACGGCAGGCTTGACGCGGTGGGGTCGGATACGGCGGCGGTTGACCATGCCCTGCGCCAGGCCGCACTGAGTCAGGAGACGGCTGCCACGATCGAAGTACAGCGTGGGCCGACGCGTTTGACCGTCTCGGTCGGCGCGGGCACCGGAACGGCAACATTGGTTCTCGTCGGTTACGACCGCCTGCACCAGACCGCTGTCGGCCGCGGCGAGAACAGTGGGCGGACGCTTGAGGAGGCAAACATCGTCCGTTCGATGTCGGTCGTCGACCGGTGGTCCGGCAGGCCGGTTCATCTGCAAATACCCTTGCCGGCCGGGCAGGAAGCCGCGGTCCTGCTGCAGCGGGATGACGGGCACATCGTGGGTGCCGCTATCGCCCATCCAGGCCACGAAGCGTCGCGACCAGGATCAGCGGGTCCAGGCTTGACGCCGAAATGACCGAAAGGCGGGCGGCTCAGACGTCCAGCCGGTAGCTGTCGCCGTCCACCACCAGATGCCCAGCCGTCGCGCCGGCGAAATGGGTGCCCAGGATCAACACCGGTGTCCCAGCCAGCCGCTGGAACATCCGCCGGCGCGTGGCGATGCCCTGGTCGGGATCGCTGTCGGCGAGCGTGCTCCATTCCGGATGCGCGATCTGACAAGGGTGGTGCATGAAGTCGCCGGTAATCAGCGCCTGCTCGCCGTTGGACTGGATCATCACGCTGACATGGCCGGGCGTGTGGCCGAGGGTCGGCAGCAGGGTTATCTCAGGGCAGATCTGTTCATTGGTCTCCACCAGGGTTGCCAGGCCCGCCTCCATGATCGGCGTTACCGAATCGGCCATCAGGTGCGCGGTGTCGGGCCGGTCCCGAATGTTCGCCCAGTGCTCGTATTCGGCTCGTCCCATCAGGTAGCGGGCACGCGGGAAGGTCGGTACCCACTTGCCGTCCTGCAAACGGGTGTTCCAACCGACGTGATCGGTGTGCAGATGGGTGCACAACACGGTGTCGATCGAATCCGGAGGAAAGCCGGCCTCGGCCAGGTCAGATAGGAACGGGCCATCCCGATCGTTCCAGTGCGGAATGCGGCGGCCGGTCTTGTCGTTGCCCAGGCAGGTGTCGACGATGATCCGCCGGTCCGGCGTTTCAACCACAAAGCTATGGATGCTGAGCCGCAGCCTGCCCTCCTCGTCGGCAAAATGCGGGCGCAGCCAGGCAATCGGCAGAACGGCTTCACGAGTCGCCTGGGGCAGCAGAAAACGCGAACCACCAGCCATCTCCAACTCAACGACCTTGGTTACCGTTACCTCGCCGACTTTCCACTTCATGTCGCGTTTCCTCCAGCAACGGCACCATCCTACGCCGGTCCGGCCGGCTTGTGTCCACCCGCCTCGTCCCTCAGGATGCTGGGCAACGGCTTGGAGGAAACAGATGCACATCGACTACTACGCCTCGCTCAATTCACCATGGACCCACCTCGGGGCGGCGCGGATTGAGGCGATGGCCTTCGCGCAGGGCGCGACGATGCGCATCTATCCGGTTGATTTCGGCGCAATTTTCGCCCAATCGGGCGGGCTGCCGCTGCCGAAGCGGTCACCGCAGCGGCAGGCTTATCGGCTGCAGGAACTCGCGCGCTGGCGCGACCATCTGCACATCCCGATCCACGTGCAGCCGAAGTTTTTCCCAGCCAGTGAGGCACTGACATCGGGCTGCGTTATTGGCGTACGTGAAACTATCGGCGATGCGCCTGCGATCAAGTTGGCGCATCGGGTGCTGAAGGCATTATGGCAGGAGGAGAAGAACCCTGCCGATCCCGCTGTTCTGGCAACGCTGATCACTGAGGTCGGCTTGCCTACGGAGCAGGTGATGGCGATGGGTGGCGACCCCAAATGGGCTGAACGACGCATAGCGGACACCAAGGCGGCGCTGGATCGGAATGTGTTCGGCGCACCGTGCTATGTCATCGGAGAGGATATTTTCTGGGGACAGGACCGGCTGGCGTTCGTCGAGCGCCGGCTGGCCGTGGGCTGAGCCATGCGCGTCTACACCATCCTGCCGCAGCGGCACTGGGCTGAGGTCGGGCCGGCGGCGCGGGCGGCCGAGGCTGCCGGGTTCGATGCCTTGATGACGGTCGAGCTTGGTCATGATCCATTGGCGCCGCTGGCGTTCGCCGCGACGGAGACATCACGGGCGGAACTGACGCCGTCGGTGGTCGTAGCGTTCCCGCGCAGCCCCACCACATTGGCGCAGCAGGCCTGGGACCTGCACGCGAATTCCGCCGGCCGCTTCGTCCTGGGGCTCGGCAGCCAGGTCAAGGGCCACAACGAGCGTCGTTTTGGCATCCAGTGGACGGCCCCGGCGCCGCGGATGCGCGACTACGTGTCGGCGCTGCGGGCGGTGTGGAAGGCGTGGGAAACCCGTGGGCGGCTGAATTTCGACAGCTTGCACTACAAGCTGACACTGATGACGCCTGATTTCTCGCCGGAGCCGACCGGGCTGCCGATGGTTCCGGTGACGGTGGCCGCGGTGGGGGAGGCGATGCTGCGGGTGGCCGGACAGGTCGGCGACGGGGTGCGGCTGCATCCGCTGTGTTCGCGGGCCTATCTGGAGCAGGTGTGCCTGCCGCAGATGATGGAGGGAATGCGGCGCAGCGGGCGGTCGCGGTTGAATTTCGATGTGCATGGTGGCGGGTTCGTCTGCACTGGACCGGACGACGCCACCGTTGCGGCTGAAATGGAAAAAGCCCGTCGGCGAATCGGTTTCTATGGGTCCACCCGCACCTACCTGCCGATCCTGGCACTGCACGGACTGGAGGATCTGGGGGCGAAGCTGCACCGCATGTCGGTGGAAGGACAATGGGACCGTATGGGTGGCGAAGTCGACGACGACACGGTGCGGATTTTCGCGGCCTGCGGCACGTACGATACGCTGGCGAAGGCGGTCGACGCTCGGTTTGGCGGTGCGGCTGATTCCATCGACCTGCATTTTCCGGCCGGGACGCCGGCGGGGCTGATGCGGGAACTGGTCACCGATATCCGGCGCATCCCACATACCTTCGCCGGCTTCAACACGAACTGGTAGGAAACGACTATGGCAACACCGGTTTTCCGCTTTGACCCGGTTGAACTGCCGCCGGAGGCGCTGGCAATCCGCGCGGAGGTGCGCGATTTCATCAAGCAGAACACCGAACTGATGAAGTTCCCGCGCGGTGACCATAATCGGGAATTCTCCAAGGCCATGGGCCGGCGCGGATGGATCGGCATGACCTGGCCGAAACAATACGGCGGCCATGAGCGTAGCGCGTTTGAACGCTATGTGGTGATCGAGGAAATGCTGGCCGCCGGTGCGCCTTTGTCCGCCCACTACACCGGCGACCGGCAAAGCGGCCCCAATATCCTCCGCTTCGGCACGGAGGAGCAAAAGCAGTTCTTCTGCCCGAAGATCGCCGCCGGCGAACTGACGTTCTGCATCGGCATGAGCGAGCCAAACTCGGGATCGGACGTGGCGGGCACGCGGACCCGCGCGGTGAAGGTCGACGGCGGCTATCGCATCAACGGCACCAAGCTGTGGACCTCCAACGCGCATCGGTCGGATTATGCGATCCTGTTCTGCAAGATGTCCGGTGACGGGCATGATGAGACCGATCGCCATGCGGGGGCGACGCAATTCCTGCTGGATCTGAAGCTGCCGGGCGTGGAGATCCGGCCGGTGCTGAATCTCCTGGGCGAACATCACTTCAACGAAATATTCCTGACCGACGTGATCGTTCCTGACGACCGGCTGCTGGGGCAGGAGGGTAACGGCTGGAACCAGCTGACCAGCGAGCTGGCGTTCGAGCGCAGTGCACCTGACCGGTTCCTGGTGCTGTTCCAGATGCTGCGGGAGATGGTGCGGATGGCGGGGCCGTCGCCGGACAAGGCGACCGCGGCGGCTTTGGGCAAGCTGATCGCGCAACTGGCGACGCTGCGCAGCATGTCGCTGTCAATCGCGGGAATGCTGCAGGAGGGACTGTCGCCGAACAACGAGTCGGCGGTGGTGAAGGACCTCGGCACACGCTACGAGCAGGATATCCCAGTGGTGGCGCGCCAGTTGTTTCCGTGCGAACCGGAATTGGAGGCAGTCGAGACGTATGTCGCGATGATTGCCAGCAGCACGATGAACGCGCCCCGCTTCTCGATCCAGGGCGGCACGCGTGAAATCCTGCGCGGGATCATCGCGCGTGGTCTTGGCTTGCGCTGAAGGGGACCCGACACATGGCCATTCGCGACGAAACCCGGATGCTGCTGGAAAGCATGAACCGGTTGTTCGAGGACAAATCCATCAAGCCGGTGATCGACGCGGCTGAGACCGGCGTGTTCGCCGCTGAACTGTGGCAGGCGGTGGCCGAAACCGGGGTGCCGCTGGCAGCGCTGCCGGAATCGGCCGGTGGCGCCGATGCCGAATGGGCCGATTTGTATGCTGTGCTGCGTGTAGCCGGCCGCTTTTCGGCACCGATTCCCTTAGCCGAAACGATGCTGGCTGGTTGGATTGCTGCCAGTGCCGGGCTGGAACTGTCCGACGGCCCGATGACCGTCGGCCCGGTGCGGGGCGCCGACCGGCTGAGCCTGGCCCGCGACGGCAATGGCTGGCGGCTGTCGGGTAAGGCGAGCCGGCTGCCATATGCCTCGCATGTCGCCAGAACGGTGCTGATCGCGGACGGACCGGACGGTGAGATGGCGGTTGCCATGGACGGAACCGGGGAGGCTGACGTCGCGCGCGGCAAGAACATTGCCAACGAGGCCCGCGATACACTGACGTTCAGCAACACGCGGTTGTCGGCGGATGCCGTCGGGGCACTTGGCCATGGCGTGTCACGAGGGGCGCTGTATCGGCGCGGCGCGCTGGCGCGGGCAACGATGATGTCGGGCGCGCTGGAGCGGGCAATGGATCTCGCGGTTGGTTATGCTCAGGAACGGGTGCAGTTCGGCCGACCGATCTCCAAGTTCCAGGCGGTGCAGCAGAATCTGGCGGTGCTGGCGGGCCAGGCGGCAGCGGCCGTGGCGGCGGCCAATGTTGGAATCGAGGCATTGGGAAAGGCGGACCCGGAGCGGGAGACGTTCCTGATCGCGGTAGCAAAGACCCGGGTGGGCGAGGCGGCGACATTGGCCTGCGAAATCGCGCACCAGGTGCATGGGGCGATTGGCTTTACCAAGGAATATGCGCTGCAGCTCTCGACGCGCCGGCTGTGGTCGTGGCGCGAGGAATTCGGCGCCGATCCTGAATGGGCCGCCAGGGTGGGATCCTACGCCTGCGCCAATGGCGCGGATAAATTGTGGGAAATGCTGACAGCGGCCGACTGATATGACACCGGCCAGCCACCACTCCGGGAATGCTGCCGGCAGTTTCCGATCCAACGGGATGAAAGCACAGTAAATGACGCCGCCGATCCGAATTGATAAAGCCACCGGGCTGAAGGCCTTTAACACCCGTGCAGCCAAGGCAACCGAGAAAATTGCCGGCAAGGGTTATTCCCCGGTCGCGGACGAAACCCTGACGACGCTCCCACCCCCGCCGCCAGGTGCCGTTTTCGATGCCGAGGAGCAGGCGCGCTATCGTGCCTACAACCAGGCCAGACAAGGGGCGGCGGACTACATGGCCATGGAGGGCCAGTTCGCCAGGTATCTTGAGGATGTCTATTCCGCACCGCCTATCCAGCGGGACGCCTTGACCGACACGTGCGAAATCCTGGTGATCGGCGCCGGCTTCGCCGCGCTGCTGCTTTGGCACAAGCTGCGCACGGCCGGCTTCCACGATGTCCGCGTCTGCGAGAAAGGCGGCGACGTGGGTGGGACGTGGTACTGGAACCGTTATCCCGGCATCGCCTGCGACGTCGAGTCATACAGCTACCTGCCGCTGCTGGAGGAAATGGGCTACTTCCCGACGATGAAGTTCGCCTCCGGGTTCGAGATCCTCGAATACTGTCAAAAGATGGCTGAGAAGTTCGACTTCTACGACCGCTGCCTGTTTCACACCACTGTCGAGCGGACCGAGTGGGATGACGCCACCGGTTATTGGACAGTATCGACCGATCGGGGCGACAGGATGCGTGCCCGATACGTCGTGCTGGCGAACGGGTCGCTGACTACGCCGAAGCTCGCCCGGATCGAGGGCATGGAAACCTTCACCGGTGAATCCTTCCATACCTCTCGCTGGGACTACAATATCGACCTGACGGGCAAGCGCGTTGGAATTATCGGGACCGGCGCAAGTGCCGTGCAGGTCATTCCCGAAATTGCCAAGGTTGTACAGGAACTATTCGTTTTTCAGCGCACGCCGTCGACGATCGACGTGCGGGATCAGCGCATGACGACCCCGGAGGAAATCGATGCCTGGTCGAACGAGCCGGATTGGGCCAAGAAAAGGCGGGAGCGGCTTGCCAGGATTTCTTCCGGACGCACGGCCCTGAAAGCCAATGATGATTATCTTTCCGGCAAGCTTGCGGACTATCGCGAACCCAGGACCTATGACCGTAAACTATCCACAGAAGAATTGATGGAACGGCAACTCAATTCCAACTTCCGGATCATGGAACAGATCCGAGCCCGCGTTGATGATATCGTCAAGGATCCGAAGACTGCGGCGGCGCTGAAGCCTTACTACGCATATGGCTGCAAGCGACCCACATTCCATGACGAATACTTGCCAACTTTCAATCTGCCGCATGTCACACTTGTCGATACCGCCCCTGCGGGCGTCAGCCGGATCAACCAGCACGGCGTGGTGCACGACGGCGTGGAGTACAAGCTCGACGTGCTGATTTATGCGACAGGCTTTCAGTGGATGGGAGCCGGGTCGTTCAACATGATCGTTGGTCGTGACGGCCGTACGCTCCGCGGCAAATGGGGGGAGGAAGGTGTGAAGACCTTCCTCGGGCTGCACAGTAATGGCTTTCCAAACCTGTTCATCCTGTCGGGGCCGCAGAGCGGCGGCGGCCAATTCAATTTCACCCGCACCATTGAGGGGCAGACTGATTATGTGGCGTGGTTGCTGACGACCACGCGCGATCAGGGCAACTGTATCGTCGACATCTCGAAGGAGTCGGAGGTTGCCTACGCGGCGCATTGCCGCGACGCTGATCTCGGGACACGGGCCCTGCGGGATTGCCTGTCCTACTACAACGGCGACGGGAGCGCGGAGCCTGGCAGCCTCGCCTACTACGGCGGGCCGCAAAAATGGCATGAGATCCGCATCGACGCCCAGGACACGCTGGCGCCCTACGTCTTCCAGTCGGCGCCGAAATAGCAAAGGCCTGTTTCGACAGCGGCATGCGGCGGGCACGTCCAGGAATGGGTGCTCGCCAGCGACTGCGCTCCCCTCAGCTTGCGATGGCGTAGGCCGGCCGTCGCGGATCAGCGCCGGCGCCCATCATGCCGCTATGCGGATCGGTGAGGATCGCTTCAACCGATCCGGCCAGCCAGGTCCAGTCCGGCCAATCCTGGATGGTGTGGCCGCGGGCCGCGAGTTCGTCGCGCACCGAACGGTCGATGCGGCCTTCGACGGCGAGGCGGCCGGGGAAGTACTCAAACGGCGCGAACGAGGACGGGAAGGAGTACGACGCAACACGCGGCGCTTCGATGGCGGATTGCGGGTCCATGCCGAAGTGCATCACGTTCAGCATCACTTGCAGCATCGCCTGGATCTGCACGTCGCCACCCGGCGTGCCGAACGGCATGACGCCGCCCTTGTCGGTGACCAGCATGGCCGGGTTGGGCGTCAGGCGTGGCCGTTTGCCCGGTGCCACGCCAGCCGGGTGACGCGGATCGGGACGGCTTTGAGAGCCTCGGCCGGACGGGGTGATCCCAAGACCCGGCACCACCGGAACGTTGCCGGACCCGTCGGAGGGGGTGGCACTGAACGCGTTGCCCCAACGGTCGACCGCACAGCAATACGATGTATCGGCTTCGACCTTCGGCAGGTCTGCCTCGGTGCCGACCAGCACGTGGTTCGGCCGGTCCAGCGGTGCCGGCATCTGCCCAAATGCGCGGTCATCCCGTACCGCTTCGGCGCGGCGGGCGATGGTGGCGGGGTCGAGCAGCCAGTCAACCGGTACGTCGGTGAAGTTCGGGTCGCCAAAGTAATATTCCCGATCGGCGAGCGCGAGGTTCAGGCATTCGACGATGCGGTGCAGGTAGTCGGCGGAATTGTGGGCCAGGCCGTCGATGCCAACCTGCTCCACCAACGCCAGCGCCTGCTGCAATGCGGGTCCCTGGCACCACGCGCCGCAGGTCAGCAGCTCATGGCCGCGCCAGGACCGGCGAACCACCGGCTCGATGGCGGAGCTGTATTCAGCGAGGTCATGCATCGACAGGTAGCCGCCTTGCGATTGCTGGAAGCGGATGATCTCGCGGGCGATGTCGCCGCGATAGAAGGCGTGGTGGGCGGCGTCCAGTCCGGCCAGGCGGTCCGGTCCGGCGGCGCGATCCTGGTCAGCCATGAACTGAATGGTGCGCGCCAGGTCGGTCTGCACGAATTTCTCGCCGGCCTTTGGCACGCGCCCGCCTGGCAGGAACACCGCGGTGTTGGACTGCCAGCGACGGTACTCGTCAGCGTGCGAGCCTATCGAGCGCTCCAGCAGCGGATAGACTGCAAAACCGTCAGCAGCGAACCGGATCGCCGAGGCGGCGACGTCGGCAAACCGCATGCTGCCGTGCCGGCGCAGCGCGGTGATCCAGGCGTCCGGGGCAGCCGGCACGACGGTGCGCAGCACACCGTCGGGAATTTTTCCTCCGTGCTCACGCATGAACAGGTCGGCAGGCAGGGTCTTCGGCCACCAGCCGAGACCGGCGATGCTTTCCGTGGTGCCGTCGGCGAGGCGGATCAGGATCGGCGCCACGCCGGCAAAGTTGACCAGATCGGGCTGCAGGACCCCCAGCGCAATGCCGGCCGCGACCCCCGCGTCGATGGCGTTGCCGCCTGATTCCAGAATGGAAAAGCCGGCGGCGGCAGCAAGGTAGTGGCCGGCGGAAACGGCATGGCGGGTGCCGTAGACGGTGGGGCGATGGGTCATTGCGCCTTGTCCTCGACTTGAAAGCTCGAGCCTGCGGCAAAATCGGCGGATGGTCCAGGGGCTTCCGGAGCGGGGCTTCCACAATCGCCTTTTGCGGTGATGGCGGGCACAAGGGATCGGGGACACAGTTGGCTGGCTGTTGTTGCAAAGGAATAAGACCACAGCCCACGGCGGCTCATGCTGAGTATGCTCGGCGTCCTTGCTGAATCCGAATGCGATCTGATACGAGCGTGTCGTGGCTCGTAGAGTGAAGATGGGATGCCCGCCGGAACTATGTGTCACCAGCAAGAAATGATTGAGCAGGATCCGATCAGACCCCGACCACGCGGCGGGCGTTATGCTCATCTGGACGGGCTGCGCGGCTTGGCTGCCATGATGGTCGTATTCTCCCATTGCATACTGGCCTTCCAGCCAGCGCTGCTGACCGGCAAGCCGGAACAGGCTTATTTCGCCTCCAGCGTTTGGATAGCACGTACACCACTGATATTCTTCTGGAACCCTGAATTAGGAGTTGCGATCTTCTTTGTGCTCAGTGGATTTGTTCTGGCATCCAGCGTCACAGCAAAGCCGGTATCCTTTGCCGAGCTTGCATTGCGGCGGTGGATTCGGCTGGGTGCACCAATTCTCGGCACATCGTTGCTGATCTGGGGCATTGCGCAGGCGGGGCTGCTCTATAACCAGCCGCTGGCCGCGCAGAATGGTTCGGGCTGGCTGGCTATGAACTTCGCCTGGATGGCATTCGGGTCGAACGATATCGGCGTGCTTGTTTGGCAGTCCTTGTTTGATATCTTTGCGCGCGGACGCCATTGGTGGAACTTCGCATTGTGGACTATGCCGATCGAGTTTTGGGGATCGATCGGGCTGTTCGCCGTCTATGCTGTCCTACAACGGGCGGCCACGCCGGCGGCGCTACGTCTGGCAGTCGCGCTAGTTGTGTTGGCGTTGAGCTGGCGAACCCCGTATGGCGGATTCGCGGTCGGAGCGGGGCTGTTCGAGGCTGGCCGCCTGCTGCGAGGTCTGGTGAAGTTCCGGGTCCTGTGCTGGACAGCGGGCGTCGGGATGTTGCTGGCGGGATTTGTGCTTGGCGGGATGCCGTGGGATCTCTCCCAGACGGGATACTGGGTGGGGTTCGTCTGGCTGTCAGCTTACATCGGTAACCCGGTCCTGGCGGTCCATCGTTTAGGCGCCATTAATGTCGTGGCTGCGGTGCTAGTGTTGCCGCCGCTGCGGTATGCGCTGACGCAACGCCCATTCCGATTTCTCGGGCACGTATCGTTCATGGTGTATCTGCTGCATGTTACCTTAATCTGCTCGCTGTTCTCGTGGGTAATACTGCGACTGACGCCGCTCGTGGGCTACAACCGGGCAAGCGCCATCGGTCTGCTGAGTTTCCTGATAGCATTACTGGGTATTGCCGCTGTCGCAACGCGCCTGTTCGATCAGACGTCGATCCGGCTTTCGCGTAAGGTTGGCGCGGCTGTGCCTCGCGCTGTAGGTTCATTGGCCGCAAACACTTGGTCACGCGTCATCGTGGTTTGGGCGCGACGAAGCCCACGGGAAGCCAGATGACTGCGACAATTGCCGATCTCGCCTGAATAAAGTCTGTGGTGGCAGAATTAAGCGATCAATTTTGATGACGCTCCGTTTGCCACTTTGCCCACCAGGCGAGCGCATCCAATGCACAGGGTCGGTATGTTTCGACCACGTGCAGCCGCTGCGCTGGGCCCGTGCGCCGGGGTGCTGCGGTCAGAAGGTGTTTGGCGAAATTCCCGCTTACCTGAACCCAATCAAAACGTGTTGCGGTGACACGTGCGGCCTGTCGCATTGCCGCCAACCGTTTCGGCGAATCCATGAGCTCAACGAGCGCCGAGCGGGTTGCGTTTTCGGGGGCGTCGCGGTCGACCAAAATGGCGTTGACGCCGTCCGCAATAATCTGCTCGGCCCCGGGGTAGCGCGCCACGATGGCGGTCCCGCCGGCGGCGAATTGCTCCAACACGGGAAGGGGGAACGCTTCCTGCGCACTCAGCTTCACGAGGAGATCGCAGGCGCGGTAAATCCCGGGTACCTCGCCATGAGGGACCGCACCGAGCGCGTGGTCGACGGGGGTCGTTGGGCGAGAGCCATCGGCTGCCATGTGCACGATCTCGAGCCCTTCGATTGTCCGCAGCAACGCGATGGTCGCTTCTACCCGTTTGTGTGGCGCCGATACCGGGCCCTCCACAAGCACCCGCAATACGCCGCATCGGTCCGGCAGGATCGGCCGGGCGTTGGCGAACGCCGCGAGGTCTACCCCGTTCGGAACAAGAAATGGGTCATGACCTGTCCCGCGCGGTGCCTCAAGCAATGACGGCGAAACGCAGTACCAAACGAATTTCTCGTGCAGCAACATGTCGATGACCGCATCCAACGCATGGGTGCCGAATAACGGCTTCTCCTCGCCGTGGCGAAAGAACGCGTAGGCCCGGGCCGGAACGTCGGGAAATGCGTAGGCGGAGACCCACCAGTTTGTGAGTGCGATATCCATAATGCGGTCAGGCGACCGTGTCGCCAGCAGAGACGTTCGCAGCCTCTCATGACCGGGGACGAAACCAATGTCGGTGCCATGCCAGTCTTCCTGGAATATCACCTCGACGTCGTGTCCGAGCACGGCCAGATGAGCGGCATGGCGAAGCATCGCGAGATTCCCGCCTGAGCGAAAATTCGAGTGCAGCAGCAGCGCTATCCCTGCTGCTCGTGTCCGTCTCGGCCACCGGTTCCACACGTGGTTGGACCCCCCTCTACGGGTAGCGCTGCGATGCTCCCGACGGTCTCGCCGCACCATGATGCCGTCCCTTTCAGTGACGAAGGAGAGGTATTTCGGTTGAAGCGGAGGCTCCAAGTCGGTGCCTCGCCCCGGGCGACACTTGACACCGTGCCTGCCGATCGCACCCTGCCGGTCACATGAGGCACTCGGGATGATCATAGGCACCGCCGGCCATGTCGATCATGGCAAGACCGCGCTGGTCAAGGCACTGACGGGCGTGGACACCGACCGGCTCGCAGAGGAGAAGCGACGCGGCATCACCATCGACCTCGGCTATGCTTATGCCGGCGACATCGGTTTTGTCGATGTGCCGGGCCACGAGCGGTTCGTGCATACGATGCTCGCCGGTGCGAGCGGGATCGATACGGCGCTGCTGGTGGTTGCCCTGCCGGAGGGCATTCGGCCGCAAACCCGCGAACATCTCCAGATCCTCTCGCTGCTCGGGATCAGGCGCGGGGTCGTGGCGCTGAGCAAAGCAGACTTGGCCGAGACCCAAATTCCCGAGGTTTCGGCGGCGGTGCGGGGGCTGCTTGCGGATACGCAGCTGGCCGACGCGCCGATGATCCCGGTTTCGGCCGTCACCGGCGCGGGCTTGGGCGCATTGCATGCGGCGCTGCTGGCCTCCGGCGGGCCGGTGCGGGACGCGAACGGGTATCCGCGTCTGGCCGTGGACCGCGCGTTCAGTCTCGCCGGGGCCGGGCTGATTGTCACCGGAACGCTGGTGGCGGGGCGGATCGCGCTGGAAGACCGGCTGGTGCTGTCGCCCGCCGGGTTGGAACTGCGGGTCCGCGGTATCCACGCGCAGAACAGGCCGGCCGCAGAGGCCGTTGCCGGGCAGCGGGTGGCGCTGAATATCACCGGTCCACGGTTGTCCCGCGATGTGGTGAACAGAGGCGACTGGGTGGTGCACCCGGATATCCATGCCCCCACGGCCGAACTCGATGCCCAAATCCGGTTGTTGCCCGATATCGCCCGAGCGATGCGCCAGGATACGATGGTGCATCTGCATTTGGGGGCGGCGCATACGATGGCGCGCGTTTCCCTGCTGGATCGCGAGCGGCTGGAGGCCAGCGATGCCGCGCCGGTCCGGCTGACCCTGAACCAGCCGATCGGCGGGTTGTCCGGCGACAGGCTCGTGCTGCGCGACACCGGTGCGACCCAGACGATCGGTGGCGGGGTGGTGCTCGATCCGTTCCCGCCGCGGCGGGGGCGGCGTACGGCGCAGCGGTTGGCCCAGCTCGACGCTTTGCGAGTGGAGGACAGCCCAGACGCGTTACGCCGGCTGCTGGCAATGGCGCCGGGATGGACTGATCAGGCACCCTTCATGCGCGGACGCAACGTGCGGCAGGCTGATGTGGCAGAGGTGATGGCGTCGGCATCGGCGATTCCGGCCGGTGATCTGGTGCTGTCGCGTGAGGCATTCGAGGGGATCGCCGCGGAGGTGCTAAAAGCGCTCGAGGCCCACCATAGTGCATCGCCGGAACTGCCGGGGCTGCAACCGGTTCGGCTGCGGCTGGCGTTGGCCGTGCGTCCCTCGGTGCAAGGCTTCACGGGAATTCTGGAGGCGCTGCGCCGTGACGGGCGGCTTGAGCAGGATGGTCCCTGGTTCCGACTTCCCGGCCACCGGGTCCGGCTGTCGCCGCAGGACGAGACGATATGGCGGGCTGCCCGTCCGCTGATCGAGGCAGAGCGGTTCCGACCGCCGCGCACCCTCGATATCGCTCGGATCCTGAACCAGCCGGACGCTGGGACCCGGGCGACGCTCAAGCGCCTGACGCGGATGGGCCGCCTGGTGGAGGTTGCCCCTGACCACTTCTTTCTGCGCGCAACGGTGGCGGAGATGGCGGATATCGCGGCGGACACCGTGGATCAAAGCGGCATGCTGACAGCGGCTTCGTTCCGTGATCGTCTCAACAACGGGCGCAAGGTAGCGATCCAGATCCTGGAGTTCTTCGACAAGGTGGGCGTGACGGTCCGGCAGGGTGACCTGCGTCGGGTACGCCGGGATCGGCTGGGACTTTTCGGGCCTGCCGCGGGTCAGGCGACCGATTGAGCCACCCGCCGGTGCAACATGGCTTCAAACGCGGCGAAGACCTTGCGCATCTGGGGCTGCTTGTATGGAAACAGGTCGGGCGGATCCATCATGTGGATGATGGCGGCAGCGTCGGCTTCGAACACCAGCAGGCGGCCATCCGGGGTTTCTGCGCAGTCGATCGAGTAGTAGTCGAGGTCGATCCGCTCATGCAGCGCATCGAACGCGGCAGCGTGGCGACGGGCGAAACCAGCGTCGAACTCGGCCATGGCGCGGGCTTCCTCATCGCGCTTCTCAGCGGATTCGGTCATCCCGGCGTTCAGATAATGGACCATCCACTGGCTGGAGACCGCCATGTGGCACAGGAACGGCTCACGGTCGATGAAGGCCACACGGGATTTGCGATAGAGGCCGTCGGCACCGGCGTAATCCTCGAACTTGGTCAGGAAGAAGCGCCGGTCGAAGGACCTTGCCAGATATTGCGCCAGCTCCGCCGGATCCTCGACACGGGCCAGGCCGATGCCGGCATGCGAGGCCAACGGCCGGATCAGGCACGGATACGGCTCATGCGGCGCAGTAAAGCCGGCAATCGGCACGCGGTACTGGATGTGCGCGTCCAACGCGAGGCGATCGGTGGCACAGGCGTGCGGACTGCATAGTCCGGGAAAGCCGGCCAACGCCCCCGCCAGGGTATCCCGCACCATCGTCGACAGCGCGTGCGGGTTGTTCAGTGTGGGACGTGGCCATTGGGCAAACAGGCGCCGCAACCGTTCCATCTCCGGCGGATCGGCCTCCGCTGACGCGAAGAACGCCACGTCATGATCGGGGATCACCGAAGGCAGCGGCCGATCCGGCAAAAGGTAGAGCAGATCAAGCCGAACATTCAGATAATTGGTAAGAAAATCGAGCGGCGTATTGGCCATCAGATCGCCGGGGCTGGCCAGCGCCAACAGTCGTAAAGCCCCCTTTGGCGCGTGGCCGACCCGGTACATCTGGTTCGCGTCCAACGCCGAATCCAGCATGTTCAGGCCCTCAGCCCGGCGAAAGGCCAGTTGGCAGGCGATGGCTCTGTCATAGACCGCGCCGGGGCCGTGCGGGCCGATGCGGTCCAGCAATGCCTCATATGGGGCGCCCTGGTAGGCGAAGGTCGTGAGATCGGCAGTGCCGCGAACCGCAGGAGGCGTCAGTGCGCCGCACAGCGACGGAATGGCTTCGTCCATAAAGGACATGACGGGGCCTTGTCAGGGTTACGCCGGCAGCATGCCAGGGAAAGGTTAATCAAACCTTTCTGCAGGCGGGTCCTGACACACGTTGGTGCTTCGATGGCGGCGTGCCAACATTGGGCCGAACAACAGGAGGAACCGGGCGGTGCCCATTGATTACGAGAAGCGCGACGGGGTCGCCTACATCACCCTGAACAACCCGGCCAAGGCCAATATCCTTGACAAGCCCACGTCGGATGCGATCTCCGAAGCCTGGATCGACCTGTGGGAAGACCGCGACATCCGTTGCGCCATCCTGACCGGAAAGGGCGACCGGCATTTCTGTGGCGGCCATAATCTGGCGCCACGGCCGGACCTGACTGCCGAGGATCGCGAGTATCTGCGCACCCAGCGGATCTACTGGCCGCTGGCGGGAACGGTGCACGGGCAGAAAACCGGGGTCGACGGGCGCATGGGTGATCATTATCCGCGGGTGTGGAAGCCGGTGATTGCGGCGATCAACGGCTGGGCCGCCGGGGCCGGCATGTATATGCTGCTGACGTCGACCGACATTCGCCTCGCCAGTGCCGAGAATGCGCGGTTCAAATTCGGCTTGCTGACCCAGGGGTGGGTCGGCAACGGACCGGGGGCCAGCATGCTGGTCAAACAACTACGATACGTAGACGCGATGAAAATCCTGCTGACGGATGAGGCGTTTGACGCACAGGAGGCGCTTCGTGTCGGGCTGATCAACGAAGTCGTGCCGCATGCCGAACTGATGGCGCGCGCGGAAAAACTCGCTCGTCATATCGTTACTCTGCCGCCGGCGGCGGTGCGGATGATGAAGGAGTTTGTCGTGCGGTTCGGTAGTCTTCCGGACGACCAGGCGTGGCACGTGCAGAACCTGATGAACTCGTTGCTGATCCAGACCACGATGGACGGTGAGGAGGGACGCGCCGCGTTCAACGAGAAGCGGCCGCCAAACTTCACCGGCACGCTGCGCAAACGTGGTGAACCCTGGCCCGAACCGTCGGAGGAGGATGCAAGTCGGCTCGATGAGGCGTATCGTAGCGGCGAGTTCTGACCTGCGTCGACGGATCAGATCAGGACGTCCTCGATCCGGATCGGAACTTTGCGAACACGAACCCCGGTGGCGTGGTACACGGCGTTGGCGATGGCGGGGGCAACGCCCACCATCGGCAACTCGCCGATGCCCTTGGCGCCAAGGGGGTTCGAGTTGGTTTCATCGTTTTGAACCACGATGGTCTGAATATCGGGCACGTCGGCGTTCACCGGCATCAGATATTCGGCAACATTGCTGTTGACGATACGTCCGGTCTCCCCGTCCACCAGCGTTTCCTCCAGCAACGCCATGCCGATACCGTAGGTGATCCCACCGATCAGCTGGGATCGCGCGGTCTTCGCGTTCAGGATGACCCCGGCGTCAAACGCGCCAACCCAGCGGCTGACACGGATGGTGCCTAGGTCGGGGTCGACGCGGACTTCGGCAAACTGCGCGCCGAACGCATGCATCGAATACTTTTGCTTTTCTTCGCCCGGCTTGGTTGAGGCTTCGACTTCTATGAAGCCTTGGCCGGTGGTGTCGACCAGTGCCGAAATAGGGATTTTGCGGTTGGCGGCAACAACCTGTCCATCACTGAACGACAACTGATCGCGGGATTCGCCGTGCGCTGAAGCCAGGTCCTTGATCTTCTCGATCAACGCCGCGCAGGCGGCCTGGACACTGGGTGCGACGCTGGCAACGGTCTGCGACCCGCCGGAAACAGGCGCCGGGGGCAGGCGCGAATCCCCGAGCTCAAACCGGATGCGCGAGACCGGGATACCAAGTGTGTCCGATGCGACCTGGCTCATGACGGTGTACGTGCCGGTGCCGATATCCTGTGTCGCGCACTGCACCACGACATGTCCATCCCGATCCATCCGCACCTTGACCGAGGACGGTTGGCGGTTGGTGGGATAAGTGCTGGTTGCCACGCCCCAGCCGATAAGCGTGGCACCGTCACGCATCGAACGCGGTTCAGCGGAACGGCGGTTCCATCCGAAAGCGGCGGCGCCTTGTTCGTAGCAGGCACGCAAGACCTTGCTGGCGAACGGCTTGTTCTCATGCTGGTCGGTTTCGGCATAGTTACGAAGACGGAATTCGATCGGGTCCATTTTCAGCGCGACCGCCAACTCATCCATCGCCGATTCCAGGGCATACACCCCCGAGGCTTCGCCCGGTGCGCGCATGTAGGTCGGAAGTGCAGCGTTCAACGCCACCAGCCGGTGGGTAATCGCGACGTTGGGGCAGGCGTAGAGCATCTCGGTGGCCAAGGCGACGGGTTCGCTGAATTCGCCCAGTGCCGGCTGCGACATCGATGTCGTGCCGTCATGGCGCATGGAAATCAACGAGCCATTGATATCGGCTGCAAGTCTCAGGCGCTGAACGGTGCGCGGACGATAGCCGTTCGAGGTGTACATCTGGGCCCTGGACAGGACCAGCTTGACCGGGCGCTGCACCGTCCGTGCCGCCAGCGCAGCCAACGTGGCCGGCGGCCAGGTATTGCCCTTCGAGCCAAACCCGGCACCCAGATAGGGGCAGATGACCCGCACATCGTTCTTGTCGAGGCCGAACTGGCCGGCCAGCGTGGCCTGGGTGCCGACGATCCCCTGGGTAGCTGTCCACACCGTCAGCTTGCCACCATCCCAGGCGGCGATCGTGGCGTGCGGCTCCATCGGGTTATGGTGCTCGATCGGGGTAATATAGGTTGCGTCCAGCTTGACGGCGCCGCTGTTGAACATCCCATCGGGGTCGCCGCGATTGGAATCAGGTGAGCGCTGCCCATTGCGGAAGTTCTTCGGGGCGTAGGCCTGCCCCAGCATGGCGTCCATCGTGGTTGCCGCTTCGCCACGGCTATAGCTTACCCGCACCGCCGCCGCCGCCGCCTGCGCCTGTTCGAGGGTCTCGGCCACCACCACGGCAATATGCTGGCCGTTGAACAGGATATCATTGTTCTGCAGCAACGGGCCGCGCACCGCCTGCGGCACTTTTTCGGGGTGGGAGAGCCGGCCGGCATTGTCCGGCGTGATAATCGCCAGCACGCCCGGCATGTCCTGGGCTTGTTTCAGGTCAAAACCGGTGATCGAGCCGGCGGCGATCGTGCTCTGCACCAGTACGGCGTGCACGGCGTTGCGCACTTGGAACTCCGCGGCATAGCGCGCGGCGCCGGTGACCTTCAGATGCGCGTCGATCCGGTTGATCGGTTTGCCAATCATTGCCATGGTGTTTGCCTCACGCAGCGACGGTTTGCAGGGCACGCAGCACGGTCCGCCGCAGCAGGACCAGCTTGAATGCATTCATCGAGGCAGGGCTGGCGCCGGCACCGGCCTTGGCCGCCGCGGCTTGCAGCGTCGCCGCATCAGCCACCTGGCCGGTCAGCGCCGTTTCGACTTCCGGCAGCCGCCAGGGCTTGGTGCCGACACCGCCTGCCGCCACACGGACAGCACGGATGGTCCGGCCGTCCAGGTCCAGCGCCACGGCGGCGGACACCAGGGCAAATTCGAAGCTGCTTCGGTCGCGTACCTTCAGGTAATGCGAGCGCTGGGCTGCGGCCGAGGCGGGTATGTCGATACCGGTGATCATCTCGCCCGAAGTCAGAACCGTTTCAACGCCAGGCGAATTCCCTGGAACGACATGAAAATCCTCAATTCCGACAGTGCGTTTCCCGCTCGTGCCAGTCAGCTCGACACGGGCGTCAAGAGCGAGCAGCGCGACCGCCATGTCCCCGGGATAGGTTGCGATGCAATTCTCACTGGTGCCCAGGATTGCCAGCATCCGGTTCTCGCCTTTGATGGCCGGACAACCGGATCCGGGCATCCGCTTGTTGCAGGCGAACCCGGGGTCGCGGAAATAGCCGCAGCGTGTCCGTTGCAGCAGATTGCCGCCCATCGTGGCCATGTTGCGGATCTGCGGCGAGGCGGAGGCAAGCAGCGCCTGCGACAGAACCGGCCAGCGGGCCACCACGTCGCGGTGGGCCGCGACATCGCTCATGCGGGCCAAAGGTTCCAGGTGAAGCCCATCCGGGTCGGCATGGATGCCGGCGGGCAGCGCCTGCAGGTCAACAAGGCGTTGCGGCGTCTCCACACTGTCTTTGGTGAGCTGCAGCAGATCGGTTCCGCCGGCGATATACTTGGCGCCGGGTGCGGAAGCCGCCGTGACCGCGGCATGGATGTCGCGTGGTTCGACCAGCGAAAATGCCTGCATGGCTCAGCCCTCCTGGGCGGCCTGACGGACCGCGGCGACAATGTTGGGATAGGCGCCGCAGCGGCAGATGTTGCCGCTCATCCACTCGCGGATTTCGCCGTCGCTGCCGGCGTGGCCCTCCTTGATCAGCGCGGCGGCGGACATGATCTGCCCGGGAGTACAGTAGCCGCATTGCAGGGCGTCGTGTTCGACGAACGCGGCTTGCACGGGGTGCAGGTGGTCGTGCGACCCAAGACCCTCAATGGTAACGATCTCTTTACCCTGACAGCGCGCCGCCAACGTGAGGCAGGAAACCACGCGCCGTCCGTCGAGGTGGACCGTGCAGGCGCCACAGGCACCGCGGTCGCAGCCCTTCTTGGTGCCGGTCAGGCCGGCGTGTTCCCGCAGCGCGTCCAGCAGCGAAGTGCGCGGATCCAAGGCAAGCCGCAGGACCTGTCCGTTTACCCGCAATGTCACCGGCGTTGACGCAGCGGTCGGTGATGCGGACGACGACGGCTTATCCTCGGCCTCTGCGACCGTCGCCAATGCGACGCCGCCGGCCGCCCCGACCATCACACCCCGCCGCGAGATTGTTCCGTCCATGGCTGACCCTCCACCCAGGTTACGGCGGTAATTGAGCACAAAACGTCCTGCAACAGCTCACAAGATGGTGCGGCGGCGAATTAACTCGATGTCAGGAAACCGTGCGCCTCCACGGGCGTTTTGGCAGCCTGCAATCCTGTTACGGTAGCGGTGCTGCGGAACCGGCGGGTAATTGCCGCCAGCGCGGCAACATGCGGCGCCGCACTTTCCGACGGGATCAGCAGCACGAAAACCAGTCGGACCGGCTTGCCGTCGATCGCGGCAAAGTCTATCGGCCGGCTGAGGCGCAGGAACAGGCCGAGATAGGCATCCAAACCCTCAATCCGAGCATGCGGAAGGGCAAAGCCATTGCCGAGACCGGTCGATCCGAGGCGTTCGCGAATGAGCAGGGCGGCCTGGACCGCCTCAGGCTGCAAGCCGGTAGTCGAACGACCGAACTGGCGGGCGATCTCCGTGATCAAGGCGGCCTTGTCGCGGACGCGCACCTCCAGGACGACGCGGTCGGGCGTGAGAAACTCGGCGATATGCATTTCGCGTCAGCTGTCCTGGTCCTGGATCCGTAAACGGTAGCCGACGCCGGTCTCGGTGAGAATATGCAGTGGCCGTTCAGGATCCGGTTCGATTTTCTGCCGCAAGGCTCTGACATAAATGCGCAAATATTGCACGTCGGTGTCGGCGCCCCAGACTTCGCGCAGAATCATCCTGTGCGTCAGCACCTTGCCGGCATGTTGCACCAGCATCCGCAGCACCGCGTATTCCCGCGGCGAAAACTTTACTTCGTTCGCGCGCACGGTGACGATCCGGCGCACCAGATCGACCATCAGGTCGCCGCTGCGGAAAACCGGTATCTCCCCCTGCCGCTGCAGCCGGTGGCGTTGAGCGGTGCGGATGCGCGCCAGCAATTCGTCGATGCCAAATGGCTTGGTGATGTAGTCGTCGGCGCCAAGGTCGAGCGCGTCGACTTTGGCAGCCTCATCATCGCGGCTGGACAATACGATGATCGGCACAGCCGAACCGGCGGCTCGGATGCGCCCGATCACCCCGGTGCCGTCGATATCGGGCAGGCCCAGGTCCAGCACGATCAGGTCAGCGCCGTTGCGTCGGGCAACGTCGACAGCGGGAAGCCCTTCGTCCAGTTCGCTGACGATGTAGCCCTGGCTGGACAGGCCGGCGCGGAGAAAGCGGCGGATCGCCGGCTCATCGTCCACCACAAGAACCCGCAGAGGCCCGGCACCGGCGCTCATGATGTGCTTTCCTCTTCGGGCAACAAGGCATTGACTGGCACTGGCAGCGTAATGATGAACATGGCACCGATTCGATCGGCCCGGTTCATGGCTTTGATGGTTCCATCCATGGCTTCAACGAATCCATGGCAGATGGCGAGCCCCAGTCCAGTACCGGCACGCCTGCGATCGCCACCGCCGGAGCGGTAGAATTTTTCGAAGATCCTATCCAGGTCGCCTGGCGGGATGCCCTCGCCCTCGTCCAACACGCGCAGTGTAACCCAGTCGCCGTCACTTTCTGCGTCAATGGTGATCGCGCTGCCGACCGGAGCGTACTTGGCAGCATTGTCCAGCAGGTTGAACAGCACCTGCTCGAACAGCACCATGTCGAGCGCGAGCATCGGCAGGTCGGGCGGCAGATCAACCTTGACCCGGTGCCCGAGGAGGATCTTGGACGCCCGCCGCAGAGCGGACCCGATTACCTCGGACAGCTCATTCAGGCTGGTGCGTGCCTTGAGCGCGCCAGACTCCAGCCGGGTCATGTCCAGCAGGTTGCCGATAAACCGGTTCAACCGATCGGATTCCTCGATAATCGTGCTCAGCAGCACCTCCCGCGTCGGCGGATCTAGGACCTGCGAGCGGAGGCTGGTGGCTGATCCAAGGATCGAGGCCAGCGGCGTGCGCAGATCGTGGGAGATCGATGTCAGCAGGGCCGCGCGCAGGCGATCGGTTTCCACCCCGAGACGCACCTGATGGAGGTCACCGGCCAGGTTCACCCGCTCGATGGCAAGCGCGGCTTGGTCGGCAAGCGCGTCCAGCAGCCGTTGCTGATCAGGGGTCAGCAGGGGGCCGGGCTCATCGCGGATGATGCCGACGACACCAAGCGGGCCGCGCCCGGTGCGCAACGGCTGAAACAGCCACTTGCCACCAGGCAGCGTGTCCGATCCGCGGCCGGTGATCTGGTTGTTCTGCCAGGACCATTTGGCGGCGGCGAGGTCGGCTTCGTCCAGCATGTCGTCGGGCGGAAAACCGCCACGTACGGAAACGGTGTCGTTCACCGGCAGCAGCAGCACGACACGAACCTTCAGCATCAGGGCGATCTGGTGCGCGGTCGCCCACAGCAGGTCGTCAAGTGTCACGGCAACCGAAAGCTTGCGGCTGAACTGGTAAAGATCATCGGTCTGGCGGGCGCGCAGCCGGGCGGACAGCGCCTGGCCGCGGACACGCGCCGCCATGTTGCTGGCGATCACGGCGACGACGGTGAAGAAGAACAGCGCCACCACGTTTTCGGGATCGGAAATCGTGAAGGTATGCAGCGGCGGCAGGAAGAAGAAATTGTACGACAGCGTGGCAAGGAAGCAGGCCAGGATCGAGGGGCCGAGGCCGTTCAGGACCGCGCCAACCAGGATGGCGGTCAGGAAGACGAGCGCGACATTGGTAATCCCCGCCAGATCATGCAGGCCACTGGCGACCGGAATGGCCAATGCGACCAGCAGGCTGGAAACCACGTAGGGCAACCCGCTCGATGGCGGCTGCGGTTCCCGCCTTGGGGGTGTCGGCGGTGTTGGACCGGTCGGGCTGGGTTCCGGCGGCACTTCGATCACATGGATGTTGATGCCGCCGGCGCGCTTGATCAGCCGGCGGGTGATGGACCCGAACAGGAACTCGCGCCACGCTGGCCGGTCGGACTTGCCGACAATCAGATGGGTCACGTTGTCGGCACGGGCGTAGTCGATGATCGAAGCGGCGACGTCCTGGCCGGGGATCAGCACCGGTGCGGCGCCCAGCCGCTGGGCCAGCCGCAGGGCCGCCACGACGCTGTTCTGTTCAGCCGAGCTGGCGCGCCGTGCACCGGTTGTTTCGATATGGATCGCAGTCCACGGGGCCCGGACCTGATCGGCCAGGCGTTTGGCATGGCGCACCGTGGCGGAGGCCTTGGCACCGGCCTGGAGGCAGACCAGCACACGCTCGCCGGCCGGCCACGGACCATCGATGGCGTGGCTGCGCATGTAGTCGACCATCTGGTTGTCGACCCGCTGGGCGGTCCGCCGCAGCGCCAGTTCCCGCAGAGCGGTGAGGTTGCCAGGCGCGAAGTAGTGGCGGACCGCGCGATCGGCCTGGGACGGGACGTAAACCTTGCCTTCCTTCAACCGCTGGATGAGGTCTTCAGGCGTTATGTCGATCAGCTCGATGTCGTCGGCGCGTTCGATAACCGAGTCCGGCACAGTCTCCCGCACCCGGATGCGGGTGATTTTCGTGACAACGTCGTTCAGGCTTTCGACATGCTGGATGTTCAGCGTGGTATAGACGTTGACGCCGGCGGCGAGCAGTTCCTCGACATCGAGGTAGCGCTTCGGATGGCGGCTGCCGGGGGCGTTGCTATGTGCAAGCTCATCCACCAGGACAAGGGCGGGACGGCGCGCCAGGATGGCATCCAGGTCCATCTCGGTCAGGCTACGCCCGCGATAATCGACAGCCCGCCGTGGAATGGTTTCCAGCCCGGTGGTCAGCGCCTCTGTTTCGGCTCGACCATGCGTCTCGACGACGCCGATAACGACATCGACATGCTCCCGCAGCCTGGCTTGGGCGGCGGACAGCATTTCAAAGGTCTTTCCCACTCCAGGCGCGGCGCCAAGGAAGATCTTCAACCGGCCACGCTGCGATTTCTCGGCCTCCCGCAGCAGGGCATCGGGTGAGGGGCGCCGTTCGGTGGTCGCGTTTTCGCCCATCTGCCGTCCGTTCAGGATTTGGCCAGCGCGTCGAGAGCCAGGTTCAACTCCAGCACGTTCACGTGGGGTTCGCCGATCAGCCCGGCAAGACGGCCGGTAATGTGGGCCTCGACAAGGTCGCGCACCCTCGCGTCCGGCAGGTTGCGGGCTTTGGCGATAAGCGGCACCTGGAACAGGGCGGCGGCCGGCGAGATGTCGGGGTCGAGCCCGCTGGCCGAGGTGGTCACCAGGTCGATCGGCACCGGCGTGCCAGGGTTTTCGGCGGCCAGCTTCGTGGCATCCTCGGTCACCCGGTCGATCAGCGCTTTCGAGGTGGGACCCAGGTTGGACCCGCTGGAGTTGGCGGCATTGTAAGGCGACGGCACGGTCCTGGTCGGGTCCTTCGGATCGGTAGCCGTGGTCGCGGAGGGGCGGCCATGGAAGTAGTTTGGCGTGGTGAAGTCCTGGCCGATCAGTGACGAGCCAATGACCTTCCCGTCACGCTCGATCAGGCTGCCGTTGGCCTGGTGGGGAAAGATCGCCTGGGCAAGACCCGTCATGGCAACCGGATAGGCGAGTCCTGTCAGGATCGTCATGCAGACAATCATCATGATGGCAGGGCGAATTTGGCTGAGCATTGTCGTGTGTCCCGAAAAGAAGCGTGTGTTTCAACCGCAGATGAACGCAGTGGAGAAATAACCGTATCTGTGTTCATCCGTGTTCATCCGTGGTTCCAATCCCCTGCTTTACGCCAGGCCGATCGCGGTGACCGCCATGTCGATCAGCTTGATGCCGATGAACGGGGCGGCAATGCCGCCGATGCCGTAGATCAGCAGGTTGCGCCGCAGCAGGGCTGCCGCACCGATCGGGCGGTACGGGAT
This sequence comes from Rhodopila sp., assembly GCA_965200665.1. GTDB lineage: Bacteria > Pseudomonadota > Alphaproteobacteria > Acetobacterales > Acetobacteraceae > Rhodopila. Next base: position 3,823,274 of record OZ241370.1, read on the forward strand.
GCCCTTCAGCGCCAGCGGGATCAGCGCCACGATAATCAGCGCATTGAAGATGATCGCCGACAGGATGGCGCTTTGCGGGTTGCCGAGGTGCATGACGTTCAGCGCCTGAAGCTGCGGGTAGAAGGCGATGAACATAGCCGGGATCATGGCAAAGTACTTCGCGACGTCATTGGCGATGCTGAACGTGGTCAAGGCACCGCGGGTCATCAGCAACTGTTTGCCGATTTCCACGATCTCGATCAGCTTTGTCGGGTCGCTGTCCAGGTCGACCATGTTGCCCGCCTCACGGGCGGCCATGGTGCCGGTGTTCATCGCCACCCCGACATCGGCCTGGGCAAGGGCAGGGGCGTCATTGGTGCCATCCCCGCACATCGCCACCAGCTTCCCATGCGCCTGTTCGTCGCGGATCAGCTTGAGCTTGGCTTCGGGTGTCGCCTGCGCCAGGAAGTCGTCGACCCCCGCCTCGGCGGCAATGGCCGCGGCTGTGAGCGGGTTGTCGCCGGTGATCATCACCGTGCGGATGCCCATGCGGCGCAGCTCGCTGAACCGCTCGCGAATACCGCCTTTGACAATGTCCTTCAGGTAGATCACGCCCAGCAGCTTGCCATCCCTGGCGACCGCCAAAGGCGTGCCACCGGCCTTGGCGATCTCCTCCGCCTTGGCCGTCAGCTCCCGAATGGCCGCCTCGGCCACCGAAGCCGGCCGTGCCGCGGTCATCACGTTGCCGATGCCAGCATCGACAGGCGGCGTCCGCACCCACGCCAACACCGCGTCGACCGCACCCTTGCGAACAGCAGCGTTTTCGAAATTGATGCCGGACAGGCGGGTCTGCGCGGTGAACGGCACGAAATGCGCGTCCAGCGGCGCCATGTCCCGGCTACGGATGCCGTATTTCTCCTTCGCCAGCACAACAATGGACCGCCCCTCCGGGGTCTCGTCTGCCAACGAGGACAATTGCGCAGCATCCGCCAGTTCCCTCGCCGTAATGCCGGTCAGCGGGAAGAACTCGGTCGCCTGGCGGTTGCCCAGGGTTATCGTGCCGGTCTTGTCCAGCAGCAGCGTGTCGACATCCCCCGCGGCCTCCACCGCGCGACCGGACATCGCCAGCACGTTGAACCGCACCAGGCGGTCCATGCCGGCGATGCCGATGGCCGACAACAGCGCCCCGATCGTGGTCGGGATCAGGGCAATGAACAGCGCCACCAGGATAACGATGGAGATCGAGCCACCGGCATAGGTCGCAAAGCTGGGGATCGAGGCGACGGCAAAGACGAAGATGATCGTGAGGCCGGCGAGCAGGATGTTCAGCGCGATCTCGTTCGGTGTCTTCTGGCGTTCGGCGCCTTCGACCAGCGCGATCATCCGGTCGAGAAAGGTCGAACCCTGGGCGGCGGTGATGCGCACCTTGATCCAGTCCGACAGCACCCGCGTTCCGCCCGTTACCGCCGACCGGTCACCGCCGCTTTCGCGAATGACCGGGGCGGACTCACCGGTGATGGCGGATTCGTCGATCGACGCGATGCCCTCGATCACCTCACCGTCACTGGCGATCAGCTCGCCCGCTGCCACCAGGACAACGTCGCCGGGCTTCAGTTCGGGGGCGGGGACGGTTTCCATGCCGTTGGCGGTGATGCGGTTCGCCACGGTATCGGTGCGGGCGCTGCGCAGCGATGCGGCCTGCGCCTTGCCGCGGCCCTCGGCGACGGCTTCGGCGAAATTGGCGAACAGCACGGTGATCCACAGCCACAGGATGATCTGAAGGGTAAAGCCCAGATGGGCGCCTCCTGCCACCAGATCGCGCAGGAAGATGATCGTGGTGAGCACAGCGACGATCTCCACCACGAACATCACCGGGTTCCTGATCATCATCCGTGGATTGAGCTTCTGGACGGCTTGACCAATGCCCGGCAGCAGGATCGACATGTCCAGCAGGCTTGATTTCGCGGCGCGCGACGAAAGTCCGGTTTGCATGATTGAATGCCTTAATAGGTTGTGCCGGCGATCATCGAGAGGTGCTCGACGACCGGCCCAAGGGCGAGGGAAGGCAGAAAGGTCAGGCCGCCGGTGATCAGGATCACGCCGATCACCAGGCCGACGAACAGGCCGCCGTCCGTCGGGAACGTCCCGGCCGAAGCCGGCACGATCTTCTTTGTGGCGAGCGAGCCGGCAATCGCCAGCATCGGCACGATCATCAGGAAGCGGCCGATGAACATCGCCAGCCCAAGAGTCGTGTTCCAGTAGGGCGTGTTGGCGGACAGGCCGGCAAAAGCGCTGCCGTTGTTGCCGGTGGCCGAGACGTAGGCATACAGCGCCTCGGAAAAACCGTGCGGCCCGGCATTGCCCAGAGCGCTGGTGCCCGGATTGACGACCACGGCCGCGGCGGTAAAGCCCAGTATGCACATCGGCAGGATCAGGATGCCCAGCATGGCCATCTTGACCTCCTTGGCTTCCAGCTTCTTGCCGAGGTATTCCGGGGTCCTACCCACCATCAGGCCGGCCACGAACATCGCCACGATAACGAACAGCAGCATGCCGTACAACCCAGAGCCAACACCTCCGAAAATGATCTCACCCAGCATGATGTTGACCATGGGCACCATGCCGGCCAGTGGCGTGAGGCTGTCATGCATTGTGTTGACGGCGCCGCAGGACGCATCGGTGGTGACCGTGGTGAACAGCGCCGAATTCACGATACCGAAACGAACCTCCTTGCCCTCCATATTGCCGCCCGGCTGCAGCGCGCCGGCGGCCTGGTCGATGGGCAGGTGCGCCAAAAGCCTGTTGCCGGCAGCTTCGGACCAGTAGGCGGTCCCGACGCCGGCCATGAACAGCAGCCCCATCACCGCGAAAATCGCCCAGCCCTGGCGCTGGTCACCAACCATCCGCCCGAACACGTTGGTCAGTGCCGCACCGATCGAGAAGATCAGCAGAATCTGGATCAAGTTGGTCAACGCCGTCGGGTTTTCGAACGGATGGGCGGAGTTGGCGTTGAAGAAGCCGCCGCCGTTGGTGCCGAGCATCTTGATCACCTCCTGGGAGGCGACCGGACCTTGGGCGATGAGTTGCTTGCCGCCGTCCAGCGTCGTGACGTCGGTATAGGCGGACAGGTTCTGCGGGACGCCCTGCCAGACCATGACCAGCCCGACCACAACGCAAACCGGCAGCAGAACATACAGCGTGGTGCGGGTCATATCGACCCAGAAATTACCGACGCTTGCCGCCGACCGGCGGGAGAAGCCGCGGATCAACGCCAGCGCAAGGGCGATACCGGTGGCCGCGCTGAGGAAGTTGTGGACCGTCAGGCCGGCCATCTGCACCAGGTAGCTCATGGTGGCTTCGGGAACGTATGACTGCCAGTTCGTGTTGCTGATGAAACTGACAGCGGTGTTGAACGCAAGGTCAGGCGTCACCGCGGGCAGTTTCTGCGGGTTGAACGGCAAATCAGCCTGCAGCCGCTGAAGCGCATAAAGCATGACAAAGCCGGCAAAGGTGAAGGCCAGCATCGCGATGGCATAGGTCACCCAGTGCTGTTCCTCGGCTTCGTTCACGCCGGACATGCGATAAAGCCCGCGCTCAAGCGGCCTCAGCACCGGCGTCAGAGGTGTGCGCTCACCGGCAAACACGCGCGTCATGTAGCCGCCCAGCGGTTTCGTGAGGAGTATGAGCAGGACACAGTACAGCGTGACCTGCAGCCACCCATTGACTGTCATAATCTTAACCCTTCCCAAAGCCGATTAACTAAAACCGCTCGGGCGCAATCATTGCGACGATGAGGTATACCAGGATCAGGACGGTCACGAAGCCGCCCAGGATGTAATCGAGCGTCATGGCGACCTCCTACAGATGATCGCAGGCAAAGGCATACAAGACACAAAGGTATAGAAAGGCTGCACCTGTCGCGACGAAGATGACATCAAGCATGATCAGTGCTCCCTCGGCCCGCTGCAAAGACAGCCAACCGCATGTTGTTCAGCACGCCAGCAGATATATCCACGTCCCTATATAAGCCATGCAGCTTGCGGCATTCGTATATAGTATTTCCATATAGCCGGTCAGCGCGATGCGCGATCTGGCCGCGTCAGGCCGGCAGGCCGGCAGGCCGGCAGACCGATCAGGCCGGCAGACCGATCAGGCCGCCAGCGGTTCGGTCCAGGCGTCATATCCATACACCCAGTCAGCGTCGTGCGGCTGCTTCAGCCAGGTATTCTGGGCGGAGGTCTGCTGGATCAACGATGTCCGCGGCTTGCGTGTGGCTTCATAGAGCAGCAGCGCCGCGTGCAATCCATCCCGCTCCACGCCCGCCAGGCAGCGCGCCAGGACGGCCCCGTCCTCGATCGAGGTTGACGCGCCTTGCGCCATATAGGGGGTCATCGGGTGACAGGCGTCACCCAGCAGCGCGACATTGCCATCGACCCAACGCGGCAAGGGGTCACGCTCGACCAATGCCCATTTATGCACGTCCGGGCAGGCCGCCAGGATTGCCCTGACCTGCGGGTGGAAAGTGTCGTAGGCAGCACGAAGCGTCCGCAGGTCGCCCTTCGCGGACCAGGACTCGACGTCGAAATCCGGCTCCGGCGTGCTGGTGACGAAATAAAGCTCATCGCGGCGGGGATTGACGAAATAGCTGACGATGTGGCGGTCGGGTCCCCACCATTTGACGCAGGGATACGGCTGGACGTTGCCCAGCCGGGCGGTCGGAAATACCGTGCGGTATGCCACCCGGCCGGTGAAGCGTGGTCGTTCCCTCCCCAGCATGAACTTGCAAACCACCGAGTGAACGCCGTCCGCCCCGATGACCGCGTCCGCCTGGGCGGTTTCGCCGTGAGTGAAGTCGAGGCGCACAGAACCGTCGGCGTTGTTCTTCAGCCCTGCGAGCTTGTGGTTCAACCGAATGACGTCCTGCGGCACCAGTTCGGCCAGCATTGCATGCAGGTCGCCCCGGTGCATGAGAAAGTAGGGGACTTGGTGACGGCTAAGAATTGATTGTCCGAGCGGCAGGGAATTGGTCAATGCGCCGGTGTCGTGGTCGCGCGAATCGTTTGACTGGGGCTGGAAAGCTTGGGCCAGCAGCTTGTCTTTCAGGCCCAGTGCATACAGTACGCGGATGGAGTTCGGTGCCTGCTGGATACCTGCGCCAAGGCGGGTGAAGCCGCGCGCCTGTTCATAGATCCGGACGTCGATGCCAACGCGGCGCAGGCAGGCGGCAGCGGTCAGGCCGCCAATGCCGGCGCCGATGATGGCAATGTGTGGTGCGCCTGCTGGCATGCTCATCCTCCCGTTGGGCCTGATGCTGTGCGGAATCGCGCTGTCCGGCAAGGGGATGGACAGATCGTTTGCACTAGCGTTCGATATTTCTCCAGGGGGCCAATTCCATGGATATAGCGCACGTCGTGGTGCTGATGCTGGAGAACCGGTCGTTCGACTCCATGCTGGGAACGCTGTATCCAAAAAACGAACACTTCGACGGGCTCGACGGCAGCGAGCGAAACGACTGGCATAAGGCCAACGGCGCGGCGCCGGTGGCTGTGCCGGTTTGGTCATCGCCGGAGATGACGCCGCAGGCGGCTTGTATTCCAACCCCTGATCCAGGCGAGTTGTTTACCGACATCCACATGCAGATCAACGGGTTGTCACCCGGCGCCGGCATGGGCGGTTTTGTCGATAATTACATGCGCCAGCCGACGGCGGACGTGCCGCATGACCCGCGGGCGCCAATGCATTACTTCACCGGCAGCCAGTTGCCGGTGATGAGCCAACTGGCGCGGGCGTTCGGCGTGTCCGACCGCTGGCATGCGCCTGCGCCCTGCCAGACCTGGCCCAACCGGTTCTTTGCCCATACCGGCACGGCGAATGGATACGTCAACAATTCGCCGACGCATTTTCCTTACATGATGGAGACGGTCTTCAACCGGTTGGAGGACGATGCAAAGGTTTCCTGGCGGATCTATTTTCACGACGTGCCGCAATCGATCACGCTGACCCGGTTGTGGGGCAACGTCGGTGCCCATTTCCGCTATTTCAACGACGATTTCATCCGCGACGCGGCGGCGGGCAATCTTCCGGCTTATAGCTTTATCGAGCCACGTTACTTTGCCGATCCCCTCAACGGGAAGATGCCGAACGACCAGCATCCGCCGCACGACGTTGCCTATGGCGAGTCGCTGATCGCGTCCGTCTACAACGCTGTGCGCGGTGGTCCGGGATGGAAGAAGACACTGCTGATCATTACCTACGACGAACATGGCGGCTGCTATGATCATGTGGTGCCGCCCAAGGCGGTCCCACCCGGCGGTCCGTCGCCGGACGGCTTCGACTTTGGATCGTACGGCGTTCGGGTGCCCGCACTGCTGATTTCACCCTGGATTCCGGCCGGGTCGGTGATACGGCCGCAAACTGGGGCTGCTTTCGATCATACTTCGATTATCGCTACGTTGCGGAAGCTGTTTCCGTTCGCACCGTTGACGCTACGTGATGCCACCGCACCTGATCTGCTGAGCGCGTTAAGCGGCGACGACAACAATGATGGACCGAGCTTTATAGTGGCACCGGAACCGTCTCCTGCGCCGGCTGAGTTGGCGAAGGCCGTGACCGTCAAGGCAAACAATATGCAGCGGGCGCTGGCCACTGCCGCCATGCTATTGCCGACCGCCGGTGCCAATATGGCCGCGCACACTCAACGGCTGGCGAAGATACCGGATACTGCGCCCACCCATCAGACCGCCGGATTGGCCGCTACGGATATCCAAACGCATCTGAAGGCGTTTTTTGGTAAATTGTAACGGTCCCTCGGCGAGTCGTTGTGCGTATTCATGATCGTCCGCAAAACGAACATGAATCCGATGCGCAGTTGTTGTAGATCAAGGACGAGGACGTGACGTGCCCCTTAGCCTCTGCCTCCCATGACAAAAGGGGATTGGCAATGAGCGAACGAAAGGCAACAACGTTGTGAACGCAGCGCAGCCGGGCCATCAAAGCCGTCGCACGGTCGCGCCACGAATGAACGGAGACACCGGCCCTATCGTTCCGGCGTGACGTCATGCCTGAGGCGGCCGAACACGTATCACATCACCCGGTTCAGCAGCTCGGCGCCATTAACGAAACGCCCGAGGTTCTCCATCATTACGGCGCCGATGCGCCGCCGGACGGCCGCGCTGCCAAGCCCGGAGATGTGTGGTGTGACGATCAGGTTCGGACAGGACCATAGCGGATGGTCTTGCGGCGGCGGCTCCGGATCGGTCACGTCCAGACCGGCGGCCGCCAGATGCCCCGATAGCAGGCAAGCGATCATGGCCTCGGTGTCCACGATCCCGCCGCGGGCGACATTGACCAGGACGCCGCCCGGTTTCATGGCGGCCAGCGCTCGGGCGTCGACCATCCCCTTGGTCTGTTCGGTCAACGAGGCCGTCACAATCAGCGAGTCGGCTTCTGCCAGCGCGTTATGCAGCCGTTCCGACGGCAGCACCGCGTCGGCGATATTGTCCCAGCGTGAGGAACGGGCGACCGCGATGACCCGGGCGCCAAACGCCTTCACTCGTTGGGCCGTTTCCCGACCGATCCCGCCATAACCCAGGATCACGACCGTCGAACCCTCCAGGGTGGCCAGCGGCAGCGCAATCCCGCGATCGAAGACGTGCCTGGACTGCGGTTCGGCGAACAGGTTCAGCCGACGTGTCAACGTCGCCAGCAGCGTGACGGCATGTTCGGCGACCATGGGGGCGTGGCTGTGGCCCGCATTTGTGACAGCGACCGTTCCCCTGACGCCATGGAAGGTGAAACCGTCGTAGCCGGCTGTGGTCAGCTGGATCCAGCGTAGGCGCTCGCCGTTCTCGCGGATCAGCGCAGCGATCTCAGCCGTGTACAAGTGCCCCAACATCACGATTCCATCTGCATCCGGCAGTGCGCTGGCTAACTCCGCCGCGGACCGAACCCGCAGGAACCGGATCGCCGGCGAAGCGCGAAGCAGATCGCCAAGGTAGTCATCGAGCGGGCTCCAGAGCAGGATGAGGGGGGGCATGTGGACATCCGACCGGGTTGGGGGAATGTGTATGGCATGGCGAATGGAGAGATAGAATGACCCGTCATGAGTTGCGTAACCAGGGTGAGGCGATGCTGCGGACCTTGTTCGGATCGGCCGCGCAGCCGGCGGGGCTGGCTAACCTGCTGACCGAGGCTGCCTATGGCGGCATCTGGTCGCGGCCGGGGCTCGCGTTACCCGATCGCCTGGTTTGCGCGATCGCAGCACTGGGGGTCGGGCCGCGGCTTAAAGCGCTGCGGCGGCATGTTAACGCCGGGCTGGAGCAGGGCCTCTCGGCGGAGGCGATTCGCGAAATCCTGGTTCAGGCGGGGCTCTATGCGGGGTTCTCGGCGGCGGAGGAAACGTTGGAACTTGCCGGGACGGTGTTCGCCGAACGCGGCATTCAGTTTCCGGCCGATCCGCCGGAAGACGTGTCGCTGGAGGAGCTCGACCAGCGCGGAGCAACATTAATGGCCACGCTGCATGGCGATCGGGCAACCCAAGGATATGCATCGCCTGAAAATAGGGTGACCGGAACGCTGTATCCGGCGGCGATCCGCTACGGCTATGGAGAAATCTGGTACCGCCCGGGCCTGGAGCCGCGACGTAGGGCGCTGGTCGCCGTTGCGGCCTTCACGGCGCTGCGCTTACCGGAGCAAGTCTCGAAGTTCGGTCAGTCGGCCCTCAATGTCGGTCTCACGAAGACCGAAGTGCTGGAGGCGATCGTTCAGACCGCTCCGCTGACTGGATTCCCGCCGGCACTCAACGCGCTGGGCGCGATCAGCGCTGCTTTTGGCGAATAAGCATCATGGGGACCCGGCTGCGGCTCGTCACCTCTGCCGCACATCAAACTAACCGTTTCCGACAAGACCCGCCTCCGACAGACAGGATTTGGCAATGGTGCCGAAGCGGGTAATCAGTTCAATCCGTGGCCGCGTCCCCCAATGTGGCGCGATCTGATCGGGACTGCGGCTGCAGCAGGAGGGGAAAACGTCGGGTTCATGTTCCAGACTGCGCTTTTCATCACCAACCTGACGACGCCTTTGCCGCTATCCCCCGCTGGATCCCATCGCTGGCGCAAGCTATGGTAGATCGGACTGCCGGCACACTCTTGCACCACTTCCGTCAGCGGAATGCATCAGGGACCAATAGATTATTAATGTCTCAGGAGGCATCAACGATTCCGTTTCAGTTACATCGCCGTATCCCGTTATTACGCCGCCCTTTTCATCAGCGTGATCAGGCGAGGACGGAGCGTGACGCAGCGCTCGCTGAGCGTGATATTCTGGTGTCCGATCGTCGAGTGGCTGAACAGGCTTTTCGAATGAACTGGGTACGCCACCGCCCGATCGAAGATACCAAAGGCTTCGTCGGTATCAGTGGTCCGGTTCCGCATGACATTGATGATCGGGCACTCGTCAGGCGTATCATCAATTCGTATCAAGCGGCTCATTCGACGCCGGTTGGGGAGCCAAACTCATTCTGGCTGACAGAGTTTGCACGAACCAAGCAGGCCGACCATGAGATCCTGAGCTCCGGGAACGAAAAGGCAGTAACGAGATTACTCAGAAGCCCCGCCGAATCTCGTCTGTTCGTCGGGTTTGACGAGCTTCACGATCATGGCGGGCTGCAGGAGCATGGCATCTCGAATGTTATTTCGGAACCGGCTTGGATATACGATGGTTTGCTCCGGACTGCCGAAGCGATTGGCGCGCAACGGTTGGCCTATCCCGAACGCCTGGGGCCGGGCCCCATGGCGCCTGAGGTCGAAGACCTGCTGGAGAACCTCGACCGCGCCGCGGGTTTCCGCATAACCTTTCCCAATCCGTTTCCAGGTGAAATCGGGCTTGCCACCTCGCGAGGGATTGCCAGTTTCCGGGCTGTTCAATCTCTCTACCAAGCTTGGAGGATTGCCGAACTGGTTGATGGTCAACCCAAACCCGTGGTCGAAATTGGTGCCGGATTGGGCCGGACGGCATTCTACGCTCGGCAATTGGGAGTTACGAATTATACAATCATAGACTTGCCGCTTACCAACGTCGCTCAAAGCTACTTCCTGGGTCGCGTGATGGACCCGGAAATCATCAGCCTTTTCGGTGAGAAGCCTGCCCCGGTTCAGATTCTCCCGCCAACAGCGTTCTTCGGATCCACAGACCGTTATTCGCTTGCAGTGAACGTCGATTCTTTGACTGAAATGGCAAGCGATACGGCTCGGGCCTATTGCGAAGCTATTCGCTCGCGCACCGACACCTTCCTCTCAATCAATCACGAATACAACCCATTCACTGTTCGAAACGTCTACGCGGGTCTTGGCATAAGCGCTGCGGCTCGAATGCCCTACTGGCTACGGCGCGGATACATCGACGAGATTTTCAAATTCTCAAACTAGCTCCGGCTGGTTGCTCAATAGGGAGCTATTCGTTGACGCATCTTGATTGCGCAGCAGGATGAATTGTCGGTCCGGCACGTCCGCTACATGACGCTGGACTGCTCGCCAAACTCACCGATGATACTGCCGTCAGGATGGCCATGGCGGACCAGACGCCCCGGCCTGTTGCAGACCCGCCGTATTATGTTACAGCACATCAAGGCGCAGGATCGCTCGGGAGTTGAACGAGCCACAACATCCGGTATTCGTCTCGCCTTGGATTTCAATCCACCCTGTTTGTGTTTTTGAGGAGTTGGCATGTCCGAGACTGGAAATCCTTACGATCAGGATGGCCTTCGCTCGATGCATAATCATGAGTTCATGGACGATCCGGCCTTTCGGAAAGCGTATGCTCGAGGCGTTCAGGCGTCGGGCATGGATTATCAGTGGCATTGGCGCGTGCATGTTGGACTTTGGGCGGCGCGCTGTGCTGCTCAAAATAAAGGCGACTTCGTCGAATGTGGGGTCGGAAAGGGCTTCATGAGCTCCGCCATCATGTCCTATCTGGATTGGGATCGAACCGGCCGAACATTTTACCTTCTTGATACTTTCTCGGGGGTTGATAGTCGGTACGTGACCGAGGTTGAGTTACAAGAAGGTGTCTTAGAGAAAAACGCTCATTTTATTAAGATCGGACTTTATCCTACCACTGCTGAAGGCGTGATCCGGAACTTCTCCGAGTGGACCAATGCAAGGGTTATTGTTGGGACTGTGCCTGAAACACTCAGCCAGATCAGATCGAATCTGATCGCCTATCTTCATCTTGACATGAACTGTGCACCTCCCGAGATCGCGGCCATCAATTACTTATGGAGCCGGCTTGCTCCCGGGGCGATCATCCTGCTGGACGATTACGCCTATGATGGCTATCGGCAGCAAAAGCTCGCAATGGATGCATTCGCCGAAGCACAAGGTGTGCGAGTTTTGTCGCTCCCGACCGGTCAGGGCCTAATGCTGAAAAGCGTCGTTTAGCATTTCTGGCTGGCGGGAGTCGGGTTCCAATCTAACGCCTGGAGCGCTGGTGCAACCCGTATGCGGCGCGCTCGCCCGGCTTCGCCTCGTAACCCGGCAATGCGCCGGCTGGTGGCGACAGCCAGTCAAACCCCAAGGGGAAGGAGGTAGCTTTTGCGCAGTTGAGGATTGTCAGGTTTGTCGTCGGCCTTTTCAAGAATGACAGTGAAACCATAGGCTCCCCGATCCCCGCAGTCAGGATCGGTCGTATAAAACTGTGAACAGCGGAACGGTTGAAGTTTATCCGCTGCCAACTGGGCCATGGCCAATAGGAAGGACACTGGGGTGTAAACCCAGGCATGGACGTCAAGATACGTCCCTTGGCTTGCAAGCTGTGCCAGGTTCAAGTGACCCTCTGTTACCTTTTTGGCTGCCACGGACCCTCGTCCGGCCACAATGCTCTCCGGTGTGATTGATTCCGTTGATGCCCAAGACATATTGATGAAACGGGCTTGCGAGTGATGGTCATAGACACTTCGGCTGCCTGGCACGACGGCGTCTTCGATGAAGGCTGACACAATGTCTGACGGGCGCGTCTCCTGACGCATGAAGTCAAACGTCATCCGGCGGTCCGGCAAAGCTAGAGCAAGCAGGCCGCCGGGACGCAAAACCGCCGCGGCTTGCTGCAACCAACGGATCGGGTTGGGAACATGCTCAAATACATGCGAAGCCACTATGAAATCCAATGGGGCATCAGGCATTAGCGTTTCTTCCAGGCTGTCATTCACCATCGGCCTGTCAACCTCGAGAATATCCTCTAAGCCCGCATACTTCTTTCTCAGTCCCTCGGTATCCAGATGGTCAACATAGAGTACGCGGGCTTCCTCTTTGGACAGCACGGGCCAATTGAGCGGGCCGATCTCGGCTCCGATGCCGGTTTCAAGCGGTAGCATTCCTACAAGTTTGTCTTTGTAACTCAGAGTATTGTCCCGACGAGGATATGTTCTCGCGTGCGGAAGAGCCGGACCAGGGGCCGGATGACCATGCGCCTCGAAAAAAGCCTGCCTATACTGCAAGACAGTTGGATCAACATCGGTGAACGAGTTGAATGCCGAAAGCTGATCGGTTAGCGCATTTACCTCAACGCGAAGCGTGTTGAGTCGATCCAAGGTTTCATTCAGCCTCATCACCGCGAGGTCTCGTTCGGTGGTCGCGCGATCCCGTTGGAAGAACGGACGGCGAATGAGCGGGATGCGGCGGTGCATTCGAAAAGGGATCATGTGGACACCGGTCATAGCGTGAATGTTTCGTCGTCGGTTGGGCCCCATCGGCCATGGCAAGTTCCTGCCTCGTCTTTCGATTGAAACGCTTGACGCAGAAGATTTAACGCCTGAGATCATCGCACCATTTCTCGGAAGAAGAAACTCCCCGACGTCGCGTGAACATCGCGTAGTCTTCAAGCCATTCACGGATCGTGTCCGGGCGGCGGCCGTCATCGACTGTTGATGTCGCTGATGCTCAGCTGTTCAGTCGCGTCGATACCGGTTCGTATTGCAGTCATGGACCCGCCGGGTTCATGCTTCCCGGAACTATCAGCAGGTGGCTTCACTCCAACTCGAAATCCTAGCCAACCTGGCCACCAGATTCGCCGTTCGACAAGACATCGACGCGCATGGCCTCCAACAACGGTGAATAGGCAATCCTCATTCCCAGACGGCTGGCAACCTCAGATACACGCAGAGCAAGTTGCTGCACGTCGACAGTGCCAACACCTTCAGCCACCGAACGCAGCAGAGACGTTCGGCAGAAGAAATACCCTTCAGCCAGCCTCGTTGCCGTTTGCGGCTTGAGAGCCAGCGCAAATTCGCCCGGGTCGGTGCTCGGGCGCCCAATCCACCCGGCCTTTGTATCAGCACCCAATAAGGTTTCGCAGCATGCCACGACCTGCCTGTCCCGGTTGAGAACACGACCCCCGACCGCTGCGACGTCATGCATCTCGAACAACCGCATCGCATCCCACGGGCCTTCATCATTGTTAGGCCGCAAATCCTCACACAGTACCACCAGATAATCGCTGACCACGTCCTGCAAGGCTGCCCTCAGAGCGCCGAAATCGACTCCGCCTGCCGTCCTATCCCAAGCCAAGGTCCGGCTTTCTTGAACAGGAAGCACCGCTAGCACGTCCTCCGGCACTGCAGGTATTAGCTCAGGTGAACTGATATACAGCATGCACTGCGGCAGCGGTGCCACGTGACGCCGGAGCAAGGCAACCTGTTCGGCGCCACGAAACAGCGGATAGGGCTTTACTTCATAAAGCTCCGGGAGGGCTTGGCGTGCGATGATGCCAGAAAGAACATGGCGCACTGAGCGAAGCGAGCTCTCGTTAACGGTCCCGCTGCCACTCGTCGATTCACGATGGTGGCGCCAGTGATAGAGTACATGCGGGATGTGGCGCATGACAACGCCGTTCCGGCTGAAACGCTGAATGGTGTCCCAATCATGGCAAGCCTCCGCCTCTACATCGGAGTAGACACCAAGCCGTAAAGCAAGCTCCCGATTGAAGGCGCAGAAGTGCCAGATTGTCGAGTCCGCGTCGTTGAGGATCGGGTCGATCTCCGAGCGGCGGAATGGTGAGCGCAGTTCGTCCTGATACAGGATATCTTCATCGGAAAACACAAGATCAGCGCCATCGTCATTGATCAAGGCTTCATTGACGAGTTGCAACGCGTCAACGGTCAGCAGATCGTCCGCATCCATTGGCGCAACGAACCGACCATCCGCTTTCCCTAAACAATAACGCATCCCACCAATGATGCCGAGATTAGATGGCTCCCGTAGAATGCGAATACGGTCATCCTGCGCCAGCTCGACAAGAATATCTTCCAACCCCGGCACGATAGGGCCGTGCGCAAGAATCACCCATTGGCGGAACGGCAGCGTCTGCGCCAACAGCGACGCGGCGGTGGCACGAAACAGCTTGGGACTTGTGCGGCTATACACTGTCGTGAGGATCGAGATATCTGCGACTTCGGTCGCCGACGCACGTTCCACAATACGACGGGCCATCACTTCAGCCGCATGCTGCTGAGGATATGATAGCACCGGCATGGCGCGTGCCAGTCGCGCCTGCACCTCTCGTTCCGCTCGCAGCACAGGCTGCAAAGCGTCTTGCCGAGTAAGGCCAAGCCGCGGAGACAAGAGCTCGGGATCGGGAATGAGCGCGGCATGTGCGATGGCAAACGCCGCCACTTCGATTGCCGCCGGCATCGCGAGGTCCTGCGTTGTCACCGCGGACATGAAGGGGGAGTAGATGCACCGAAGGCCTTCATGTCGCGCCGCAGCACCAAGCCAGGCCGACAGATGCGTGATTCCCACCCCGGCGCGAATGAGCGGTGGCAGCGCATTGGCAAGGAAGCCCGCGTTGATCACGCAGTGCTGAAGCGGCACCGCACTGGCAGCATGTGGCTTTAGAGCCTGCACGAAGTAGCCGGAGTCAGTCAGCGACCGGCCCGTGTTCGGCGAGCCGCATTCGCCGTCAAAGCCAAAGTAACTGTCGGCAGCGACCACGATGCCGTCTCGGTGGATCCGTCCGCCGACCATGGCGGTTCCAGGATACAATTCGAACAACATGAGCGCCTCGTCCGCCCACTGCGCTTCGTCTATTGTCACCCGCGCCGACAGCAGATGTAAATAACGTCCCTCCGCCATGGCCTGTTGGGCATGAGATAACAGCGCAACCAGATCAGTGAGTTCAACCCGATCAATGCGGTGGCCGGGAAA
Organism: Rhodopila sp.; assembly: GCA_965200665.1. Lineage (GTDB taxonomy): Bacteria > Pseudomonadota > Alphaproteobacteria > Acetobacterales > Acetobacteraceae > Rhodopila. The sequence goes on from OZ241370.1 coordinate 3,838,447, forward strand.
TCCAGGCTCTGGAACCGCCTTGTCCGCATCCGGCTCAAACAACAGCGTAGTGATGGGGCGTGCCGCTGCGGCGCTCCGCAGGAAGCGCCAGTCCGGGGTCTCATTGAAAAGCGGCGAAGGCTCTACCGTATAAAGGTCCGCGGCATTCCGCCCAGCCAGGAAACCGTGGAGTACCGCGCGTTGGGAATCGTGGATATAGGTCTTGCTCTTAAAGTCCATCGCCGTGGACTGAGGATGCATGCGCCAAGTGTAAATCAGTTCCGGCACATGCAAAGGTATGTAGCCCGCCAGCATAAATCGGGTAAAGCAGTCCCAGTCCGGCGACCCTTCAGTGCGGGGGTTCGTGTAACAACCAATCTGCAGTGCAATCTCCCGATCAACTGCACAGAGGTGTGCAGTATAGCAGGAGTGGGTGAAGAGAACCGGGTCCCAATCGGGCTTGGAATAGGGATCGCGTGGCCGGCCGTTGAGTTGCTTATCTTCGTCTGAATAGGCAAAAGCCGGCAGATTTGCATCCTGTAGGGCGGATGTCATGACACGTGTACTGTCAGGTGTCAGCAGGTCATCGTGGTCCAGCGGCACAATGTAACGGTTGTGCGCCTCCTCCAGCATAAGTCGCGTGCCGGCGATGATCCCAAGGTTCGCGTCGGATCGGATCAAGCGCACAGCCGGGTTTTGCGCGATCGCGGTCAGGGCCGATTGGGTTTCGGGGTCAGTTGAACCGTTGTCCAGGATAACCCATTCCCATCCGGGGCCGCTGTCCTGGCCAAATACACTCTCCGCAAGTTCGGTCAGGAAACGCGGATCGGTGTTCCAGACCGGCGTGATAAAGCTCAGCAGGTTTGGATTGGCGCGCTGGTAAATCGCCGTTCGGTCTTCCAGCATGCGCAGCCGATACATTCCATATCGGTCCCGTGGCCAGGCAGTGAACCCGGGAAAGATGCGATCGGGCAGGGGTTCGGCGTCCGCCGCATTGACAGAAAGGCAAGGCGCCCCCTGCAACCGCATTATTCGATTACGAAGCTGCGGCAGTATAGCGTCCAGACTTGCAAACCAGGATGATGGCAGATCTATCTGGCTGTTTACGCCACCGCGCCGAATCGCCGTCAGCAGTCCCTCGCAGACCCCCGCTAGCGTGGGCATCACCCCGATGATGTTGGGCGAGATCGAGGCCAGCCGCGCCGCATCCTTGTTGCTGAAAACGGTCGTCACCACCGGGCGGCCACATGCGGCCATCTCCAACGGCGGGTAACTGGGATGAGGCGACAACATCAATGACAAAAGCACGTCGCTTTCCCGCATCTGCTGCGCATAGGTCGCAAGATCGAGCCAAGGCAGTGGCTTCAGCCAGCAATTTGGACCAAGCGGGATCGGGTCAAAATGCTCTCCAATCCCACAGATTTCCCAGTGGTCCGAGATAATGGTGCCTTCGTTCACTAGCTTACGCAGCGCCGCAACACCAATCTCGAACAGGTTGCGCAATCCCTGGGTCGGGCGGGCATAGAACAGTAGACGTTTGCGTTTCCGACTGACCGCCTCACGCGGTGCAACCGGGAAAAACAATGCGGTATCTATTGCGGGTTCGAACGCCAGTGCCTCGGCCGTAAACTCGGGCACCGCGAAGCGGCCAATCCGGTTCGCTGTCAGGAATTCCAATAGTAAGGTCGTGTTGACAATTGGTATGAAATCAAAACTATAAGTCTCCTCCGCCAGTGCTTGCTGCGCGGAAGCGGGATGCAGCAGACTTTCATAGTCCTGAATGAGGTAGAAGAAACGTTTCTGGCGCATGTGACGTAAGGCGTACTTGGCCGCCTGTGCGGTCCACCACGCCGTTGCCATGAACAGATCGTTGACCCCGACGTGGAACGGCTTGGCGCGATAGGACGCATCAACCAACTCGACGTTGTGAAGGCGCGGGTCCCCGTCTGACAATTTAGCGGCATGGGCCCAGAAGGCATCGGAGTCCAGATCGTTCGGTGCACTGATTGACACCAGCCGAACCTTGATCCCAGTCGCAGCCAGGCGACAGGCCAAGGTGACGGCCGTATTGGGACCGCCGGACATGGTTTTCATCGCGAGCGATGGAAGTAATACATTAAGCGCCGGGCAATGCTCCAGCGCCGGATCTACTGAGATGTTCAGCAATCGAACCCAGGGGAGTCTATCGGCTGCGATCTCATCAGGAGCCGGCGCAGCAATCGGCCACGGGCGCCCCTCCCGTGAACCGTGACGCAGAAAATGCTGCAGCGGATCAGCACCGGCGGCCGCAACCTCGGGGTTCTGCAGCAGATACCAATCCCCTTGCATCGCTAGTTCTGATGCAGGCGGCAAGCCCCAGCGACGTCCCTCCGCCTGACCGCTTGCGAGAAAATGCTGTCGTGGGTCCAGACCCTTGGCGGCAACATCCGGGTTCTGCAGAAGATACCAAGCCGCTTCCTGGTCTTCCGCGGCGGACTGATCGAACAGGACGTCGTCGGCAGGGTAGGCGATGGTTAATCTGCCATCCTCCAAGGCATCGGTGCCCAAATGGGTTTTGCGATAACTCGGCAATGCGAGCTCGCGTCGCCGCCGCAGGCGACTCCTGAGTTGCAGAGTGACCGACCACCAGACAATCTTCGCCGCGCCCCGCAAGCGCCGCCGCAGTGTCGGGCTGACGCGTCCAGCGGCACGGCGCAAGGGATATGACAGGCGCCAGGACGTGGAGCTCAAAATAGTCCGATGATCCACCTCGATACGCGACAGATCATCCTGTAGGCTCGCGATATCGTCCAGAAGTTTCAGGCGCTCAGCCTGAGCGGAAAACGAATTGCTCTCAAGATCACGGCGGAGCTTTTCAAGCTCTTCCTTCTGTGCGGCGATCCGGCGCACCGACTCCGCAGCGCGTGTCGACTCCCGTTCGGACACCCGACGCGCGCTCTCGACGTTGAGCAGGTCCTGCTTGAGCTTGGTCGATTCTTCTGCCGACTTTGCAAGATCCTGACGCAACCGGGCCACTTCCGCAGCAAGTTCATTACGACCCACGGCATCGTCGTCGAGCTTCTGCTGCGCCGCTGTCTCCGAGGTTTGGATGCGGGTGGAGAGATCACGAATGATCTGGTCACGTTCGGCGCACTTCAGGCGCAGGCGCACAATCTCTGCGTAACCTGCAAGGATTTCCTCTTCGGGCGTGTTGGAAACACGCTCCAGCACGACGCAATGTGGTGTAACAAAGGTTGCATCATAGGACATCAGCGGAGCGAACCCTTCCGCTGCAAAAGCTCGCAGCCACCAGATGGTCGGCTTGACGTTGACGTGCGTCGGTTCATCCAGATCGATGGGGGATGACGAGAACAGGATCCGATCAGTCGCCGCCGACATCGCCTTGATGGCCAGTATCGCGGTCGCCTCCGGCATATGCTCCAGCACCTCGATACAGGTGATGAGATCGAAGCGACCTTCAATAGGGTCGGCGATCGAGCCAACCTTGCAAAATCCGCGCAGGTCGGCACGCACTTCCGAGACCGCGAAATCGGAAATGTCGCGGCCCCATGCCTCGACGCCTCGATCCCATAATGCCTCAACCAGGAAGCCCAGGGCACATCCAGCATCGAAGACACGGCGGGGCCTGAAGCTGCGTATCAACGTCTCGGCTATACCGCCGAAAAAAATGCTCCAATGCGGGCATGACCGGTCATAGGGAAGGGGACCGCAATGTTTGCGGTAATAAGCCGGGCCGTAATCAGCGATCATCTCGTTATCAAGTTTATCCATCAGGCGCGTCTTTCGATGCTTGTTCTTGCGAGGTCGACATAAGGGAGACGTGCTGCGATCACACGGCGTATATGAGCATTGTGACACCTCCGGGGAAGATCCGCGAGGAGAGGACGATCAGATGCCGACGTGACTACCCGACGCCTGTCTGCCGCGGGGCGGCCTCAGCCGATCCACCGGCCAAGGCATGAGCCACCGGCACCTTTGTGGTCCCATGGCTTGTGCAGTCCATTTAACATAACGCCGCCGTAATCGACAGGTACGGTCAGTGGCGGTTAGCTTATAACTGATGGAGAGGCACAGGCGCATACCACTGATATCTCTCTTCGATGCACCGCGCGGCGTCAGGTGTGCTGTCCTGGCGCACTTGAAACGGGTTCGAGTTTACCCGCTTGTCTCATCGACGTAACTGAACTTGGCACGCGGCTCCGGTCAATCGATCGGAGGCAACTGGCGTTCAGCCTGGGAACATCGTGTTGACCTACCCCGTAGCATTACAAATACCGCTGTTTTGCAGTTGCGGTAGATATTTGTCGTGATGGATGGATCTACCGCTGCCGGTCCGAATAGCAGCCAGGGCCTTATCGCCCGGGTATCTTAACTCGCGTTGTCGGGAATCTTGCAGGATGCGCGCGAGGGTCATGCAAGCTTGTTGCCACGACACCTGCCGCACATGCCACCGCAACTTGGTCGGTGACTGATCAATACGATACGGCTGGTAGGTCCATCCGGGGGAACGGTCCCGTGATACCCGCGACGCCGTTATAGGTAGCCAGCCCGGCTGATCGGGATCGCTGCTCGTGAACTAAGGCGGGTCCTGCGTTATCAGCCCAAATAGCCATTCGGCTCCGATGCGTTTAACATCAGAGCCGGACAACGATCAGGTGTGGAAGGCCCCGACGATGGGGCCTTCCAGAGAAATATCAGGCTAAAGCGAAGTTGCTCGCATGAAGGGAAGCAGGATCCACGCCGGACAGCATTAGCGAAGCGGAATTCCCCAAGTTGATCATCGCACCGGTCGACGTAGCAGTCGTTGCTGCCTGAACCGCTGCGAAATCCGCAAATGTGGCGGAACTCAGTTCGATCATGTCCTGGGAGGTGACGAAACCGGCAATTGTGTGCCCACCGGCCGCTGGGTTTGTGAAGACGAATTCATCCGGCAATGTCGGCGTTGCTGCCAGCACTTCGTCGGCTGCCCCGCTGTAGATGAACCGCATATTCGCCGCGCCGCTGACAACGTGCCAGGCCGTTCCAGGGTTCGCCACCACATCGGCGGATGCGATCGCAGAACCGTCCATATTCCACACGGCAACCGAGCCGTCGTCGTTCTGAAGGGAAATATCCGTCTTGCCGTCGTTGTTGAAATTGCCGGTGCCTTGGACATGCCACGCTGTTCCGGGGTTCGCTATGACGGCGGCGCTGGCAATCGTCGTGCCGTTGGTGATATCCCACACCGCGACTGAACCGTCCTGATTTTGAAAGAGGACGTCGGCGTCTCCGTTGCCGAAGAAGTCACCGGTGCCCCGGACCTGCCATGTTGTGCCGGGATTCTCCGACAGGACGCCGGATTTGACGATCGCTCCACCGTTCATGTTCCAAACCGCGAGCGAACCGTCCTGGTTTTGAAACAGGATGTCGGTGTTTCCGTCGTGATAGAAATCGCCCGTACCCTTGATCTGCCAAACGGCTCCAGGGTTCGCAACAACAGCAGATCGAACGATTGCTCCTGTCCCATCCACATCCCAGATTGCAACCGAACCATCCTGGTTTTGCAGTAGAACGTTGGCGTCCGAACCCCCGTAGAAATCGCCCGTTCCCTTGACTTGCCAAGCGGAACCAGGGTCGGCAACGACCACGCCGGAGGTGAGGGCATTCGTCGTGCCGTCAATGTTCCATAGCGCAACGGACCCATCCTGGTTTTGCCAAACCAGATCGTTGGCGTCACCCGGAACGAAGGCGCCGCTTCCAACAAGGGACCAGGTGGGACCTGGGCTTGGCTCGATCGCGGTGGCGGTGGCAATCGTCGTGCCGCTCATCTGCCAGATCGCTGCCTGGCCGCTATCATTCTGGAACAACATGCCGGGGGCAGTAGGTGCCGGCATGATCGAAATCTCACCATAGCCCGGCTTGGTCGAGGTAACGACCTGGAAGTATGAAGTGCCACTGCTCGTGAAGGGGATGGTATCAAGAACGGTGCTGCCAGCCGTAATCACCAGATTTCCGTTATCGAAGGCGGCGCCGGTCGGGGTCTGCCCCTGGAAGAACAGGTTGACGTGGGAATTGGGTCGAAGAAGATTGAGCGCGCCGCCTGAAGGCAGGCCGTTGGTGTCGAAGATAATCGACGCTATCTGCTGCGAATTGACACCAACCGCGATCGCTTCAGTCGTCGCCGTATTAAGCTCGAGCGTGGAACTGCCATCGACCTCAAGGCTGCCTGTTCCTATGATCGAGTTGCCATTGATGACAATCGGCCCAAGCAAGAAATCGTTCCCATCTGCCTGGATCAGACCATTGTTGGTCAGACTGTCGATGTTGAACGTTCCGCCACCGCCAATGATCGCGCCGGGGCCGACGGTCAATGTGGGCGCTGTGATCACCGAAGATGGACCACCAACCAACCCACCGCCCGAATTCGTCGATGTAACGTCGATCAGTCCCAGGGACGTTAATGTACCGCCGCCGCCGCCGCCGATTTCGGGACCACCGCCGACAATAACATGTCCGATGCCTCCGATACTGAGGTCAGCGACAATGATCGACGTGCCATTGCTGATAATGGCGTCATTGCTCACAGCATCAACAACAGAGTCTGCTGGCCCGTTCGGCGCGACCGCCGTGACGGTGCCGTCGACCAGCCAGTTATCGGGGACAGTCCAGTCTTTGCTCGTGCCGCCAACCCAAGTGAACGTCGTGCCTGACATTTAGCATTTCCTTATAGTGTTCGAACAACAGGGACGTTATGAGAGTTGCGTATCGAACAATCGGAACGCTTCCGTCAAGTGAATTACAACGTTCATCCTTTCAATCGCCATTGTTGTCGAACTCCGGACCGAACAGGTGATAGGCCGACACATTTCGCGCGGATATGTTGCGATACTGCACCAATAACTGCATCGAACGGTTACGAATTCCGGCTGTGAAATACGGCACGATAGCCTTGTTTGAGCAGATAATGCCTGGTTGCACAAGCCGGCCAGTGACTGCGGAGCCTGCTCCAGTTGAAACACCCGGTCAGGACGTAAACGCAGACGCTGATTCCAGTTACACAATCGTATCTTTGCGTAAACGGAGTCCGTCGTTGATCACCTGCTTGCAGCGCCCGATGGTGGCCGCAACGCGGTTCCGTTCATGGCCGCCGGACATAGTCCGCCACCTGATCTTCCCGGCGTAGGCGCATGAACCGGGGGCCGGCAAATGGTGGTGGTTCAACCAGGCCACCGAGATGCCGTTCGAGCTCAACGTCCCCGCCGCCGGATGACCATTGGCCGCGGGTGATCCAATCTTTCGACTGCGCCCGGGCGGGTCACCGAGGGTGGCGCAGATGGTCAGCATGATCCGCTGGTCGATGTCGCCAATCCCACCGCGATCGTCATCAGCCGCCAAGCCAGGGGCCGACGACAACCCACCCGCAACCTCCATGTCCAGTTCGGCTGCCTTGCTTGCATCGCCCTGCAACTCCGCCCAGGAACATGAAATGATGCAGAGTAATAATCAAATAGATGGACAATATTTTTTCTTTGCTCACCAACTTCGTCACTCACCAACTCTATCACTCTCCAACTCTATCACTCACCAGCGCCAAGGAACCGCGCGACCGCCACCGCGTTGCCGTCGGGCAAGCCAGCAAAGAGGTCCCATGAGCATTTTCGGTTCCATCATGTCTAAAATTTTCAACACGGCTGAAGCCGCCGTCGGCATCAACCCGGCATCATCCAAACCGGCCGAAGTTCCCCCGTCCGCACCGGCGTCATCCGCCGCTGGCAGCCCGACTTCGCCTGCACAGAACATCTCGGCTGCAGGTCAGGCACCGGTGGATGTTGAAGCCGTCCTGTCCCAGATGGCATCGCAGAAGGGCGGTGGTGGAAACTACCAAAGTTCGATCGTCGATCTGCTCAAGCTGCTCGATCTCGATTCCAGCCTGAACGCCCGCAAGGAGCTGGCGCAGGAGCTGAACGTCCACGCCGGCGCCGACGGGTCGGCAGAGGAAAACATCGCCCTCCATAAGGCGGTCATGCAAAAGCTGGAGGAGAATGGCGGGAAGGTTCCCGCAAGCATGAAGGGATAGCGTCCGCACGGGCGGCGGCCTGTAACGGTCGCCGCCACAGCCCCGTAAGGTAAGCGCAGCGAACCGCCCGCTCCACCAAACCCTCCATGATCAGGGCGACCGGAACACAACAATGCGGGCAGCCCCGTATTGGCGGTCGGCCAGCAGGGGCTCGTTCGGCATCCAGGTTTCATCCCGACCCGTCTCAGCCAGGACCAAGGCGCCGGGTCGGATACGCCCAGCCGCCTGCAAGCGTGAGAGCGCCCTGGGGACCAGATCCAGTCCATAAGGTGGATCAAGCACGACCAGCGTGGCGGGCTTCGGCGTAGCGCCGCCTGTCACCTGAAGCGCATCGGTTGCCAGTACTGCCGTCCGGTTCTCCGTCCGGCAGGCGGCAATGTTCGTCCGCAACGCCCGCAGCGCTGCGGGATCGGACTCGATGAAGCAAGCGAAGCCGGCGCCGCGGGACAGCGCTTCCAGACCCATCGCGCCGGTCCCGGCAAAGACATCAAGCACAATGCTGCCTTCGATCAGCTCGCGGCCGCCCCATTCAGCATGCATCAGCATGTCATACAAAGCTTGTCGCACACGGTCGGCCGTGGGCCGGGTCCCAGCTCCGGGCGGCGCGACCAGCGTGCGGCCGCGCCAGGCGCCCGCGACAATGCGCACCTATCGATGCCGCGGCAGCGGTGGCGGCGCACCGGCGGTCGCCGGCAATTGCTCGCGCAGCACGCGCGCCGGGATTTCCTCGATGCCGCCGCGCTCAAGGGTGCCAAGCTGGAACGGGCCGTATGCGACGCGGATCAGGCGGGAGACGGACAGGCCTAAATGCTCCATCACGCGGCGAATTTCGCGATTACGTCCTTCGCGTAGACTGACCGTCAACCAGGTGTTGTCGCCCCTCTTCGCGTCGATGTCGGCCTCGATCGGGCCATAGCGCACCCCCTCGACCGTCACCCCTGCCGCCAGCGCCTTCAGTGCCCCCGCGTTCGGAACGCCGAACACCCGGACGCGATAGCGGCGAAGCCAGCCGGTAGCCGGTAGTTCAAGCTGACGGGCAAGCCCGCCGTCGTTGGTCAACAGCAGCAGACCCTCGCTGGTCAGGTCGAGCCGACCGACGCTGATCACCCGCGGAAGCTGGTGCTTCAATTTCTCGAAGACCGTGGGACGTCCTTCGGGATCCTTATGCGTGGTGACCAGGCCCTCGGGCTTGTGGTAGCGCCACACCCGGGTGCGGTCAGGCTGGTCGACCACCTTGCCATGCACCTGCACAACGTCGCCGGGCGCGATAAAGGTTGCCGGATGGGTGACGACCTTCCCATTCAGTTTGATCACGCCCTCGCCCAGCATCCGTTCGGCATCACGGCGGCTGGCGACGCCGGCCCTGGACAGGAACTTGGCGATGCGGTCGCCACGGGTTTCCTCGGTGGTGGTCATGATGCGCGGGCGGCTATATCGCGGCGGCAGAAACCTTCGGGCCAGTCGATGGCATTGACCGCGGCGTAGGCCTGCCGGCGGGCCTGGCCAACGTCAGGTCCAATGGCGCAGATTGTCAGCACGCGGCCGCCGGCGGCGTGGATTGTTCCGTTGGGGGCCGCCTTGGTCCCGGCATGGAACACGGTAACATCCTCCACAGCGGCGGCGGCATTAAGACCGCCGATAACGGACCCCTGTTGCGGCGAGTCCGGGTATCCACGCGCCGCCATCACGACAGCGACCGCTGCCTGAGCGCTTCGGCGCAAATCGAAATCACGCAATTCGCCGTCGCAGGTGGCCAGCAGGGCGGGCAGCAGGTCCGATTGCAGCCGTGCCAGGATCACCTGGCACTCAGGATCACCGAAGCGGACGTTGAACTCGATCAGCTTGGCGCCGTCGTCGGTCAACATCAAACCAGCAAATAAAATCCCGCGGAACGGGGTGCCCTGCCGGACCATCTCCTGCAGGGCTGGGCGGATGATCAGTTCCAGACAGGCCTGTTCCAGCTTGGGCGGAAAATCGGCGATTGGAGCGTAGGCGCCCATTCCGCCGGTATTGGGGCCGGTATCGCCCTCGCCGACGCGCTTGTGGTCCTGGGCGGAACCCAGCAGCAGGGCGTCCTCGCCATCGCAAAGGGCAAACAGCGAGACTTCTTCACCTTGCAGGCATTCCTCGATGACAACCGCCGTATCGCCGAAGATCCTCTGCTCCATGACGGCCTCGATGGCGGCCTCGGCTTCCTCCAGGGTGGTGGCAACGGTGACGCCCTTGCCGGCGGCAAGACCGTCGGCCTTGATCACGATCGGGGCGCCGCGCTTGCGAACGAAGGCTCGGGCAGCATCGGCATCGTCAAAGCGTTCCCACAGGGCGGTCGGAATACTGGCGGCGTCAGCGATCTCCTTCGTGAAGGTTTTGCTGCCCTCCAATCGGGCCGCCGCCTTCGTGGGCCCGCAGCAGGTGATCCCGGCGGCGTCCATCGCGTCGGTCAACCCCGCCACCAGCGGTGCTTCCGGGCCGGGAACCACCAGGTCGATCGCGTTGTCCTGGGCAAAGGCTACCAGGCTGGGAATGTCGAGGACGTTGATGTCAACGCAGCTTGCGATCGCGGCGATGCCGGGATTGCCAGGCGCGCAATAGAGTTTGGTCAGCAGCGGGCTGTTGGCGATGGCCCAGCACAATGCGTGCTCCCGTCCGCCCGATCCGACGACCAGCACCTTCATACGTCTCTCCTGAGGTTTCATGCAGGGACCGCGTAGCATAGGCTAGGGGTATGGACGAACAACGCCCCGCCCCGGTTTCCAATATGCCGGAATACACCGTTTCCGAAATCTCCGGCGCGGTGAAACGCACGCTGGAGACAACCTTTGGGCGGGTGCGGATTCGCGGTGAGCTGACCGAGGTGAAGCGCTACCCCTCCGGGCATATCTACCTGTCGCTGAAGGACGAAGCAGCGAAGATCAGCGGGATCGTGTGGAAGAATGCCGTCTCGCGGCTTGGTATGCTGCCGGAAAACGGGGTCGAGGTGATCGCCACCGGACGGATCACCTCCTATGCGGAACGGTCCTCGTACCAGTTAATTATCGACCGACTGGAATATGCGGGGGCCGGCGCGCTGCTGGCGCGGATCGAAATGATCCGGCAGCGCCTGGCCGCCGAAGGTTTGTTCGACGTGGCGCGGAAGTGCCAGGTGCCACGGCTGCCGCAGGTTATCGGGGTGGTGTCGAGCGAGCGCGGCGCGGTGATCCAGGACATCCGCACGACGTTCGCGCGCCGGTTTCCGCGCCGGCTGCTGCTATGGCCGGTCCCGGTCCAGGGGGAGGGTGCAGCGGATCGGATAGCGGCAGCGATTGCCGGTTTCGATGCCATGGAACCGGGCGGTGAACCACCCCGGCCGGACGTGTTGATCGTGGCGCGCGGCGGCGGCAGCCTTGAGGATCTGATGGCCTTCAATGAGGAAAGCGTGCTGCGCGCGGTCGCGGCCTGCCGGATCCCGCTTATTTCCGCGGTGGGGCATGAGACGGACACCACGCTGATCGATTTCGTCTCGGATTGCCGGGCACCAACGCCAACCGCGGCGGCAGAGCTTGCGGTGCCGGATCGCACGGATCTGCTCGCCGACCTGGCACACAAGGCGTCCCGGCTGATCGGGGCGCTGAATCGCGGACTGCAGGAGAGCCGGTTGCGGCTGTCGCGGGTGGAGCGCGGAATTCCCGACCTGCCGGCACTGCTGGGTTCGGCGCGCCAGCGATTGGACGAGCGGGCGGAGCGGGCACTGCTGGCATTGCCGTCGCTGGTCGCGCGGCGGCGCATGGTGCTGACATCGGTGGAGCGGCGGCTGCCAGACGGCGCCAGCCTGACGGCGGGGCGGCGGGAACTGGTGCGCGATCGAGGGTTGCGGCTGCGGCTGTCGGCCCCGGGATTGGTGGCGGTAAGACGGGCAGGGCTGGAGATGGCGTCGACGCGCCTGGGCGCGGCTGTGCATCGGGCGCTGGTGGTCTTGCGTGGACGTGCCGAACGGGTGACGGCGCGGGTCAGCGAAGCGCCGCTGCGGTCGGCGCTGCGTGAGGCTCGCGCGTACCTGGGCGGGGCCAGTGCGCGGCTTGACGGCGCTTCGCCCTTGGCATTGCTGCAGCGAGGCTACGTGTATGTAACGACCCCGGCCGGGGCACCGGTCACCAGCGCGGCGGCGGTCAAGCCCGGCGGGCGGCTGCGGCTGCACTTTGGTGATGGCGAAGTCGATGCACTCGCCCAGGGTGGTGGGTCCGGGCGAGCGCGACCGGTAACAGCTGCTTCGCAAAAAGCCCTGGATCTATGACATTCCCGGCATGACTACATCCGCCCGGTCGAACGCCGCGCGAAGGCGATCGAAACGGCGCAGAATCGTTTCACGCTCGTTGGTGTGGGTGAGGATGTAGAATTCGTTGTCCTGGATGGCCTGCAGGACACGGCGGCCGACAATCTCAGGGCTCAGCGCACCAGTGGCGAACGCCGACTTCATCACCTCCTGCTCCGGACGCTGGTAGCTGCCGCCGAAACGATCGGGCCTGTTCGCTGCGGAATCGAAGATCGACGTGGTGACGCCACCCGGGCAAAGGATCGAAACCCCGATCTCGGTGCCCGCAAGTTCCTGTTCAAGCGCTTCCGACAAGGCCAGGACAGCGTATTTGCTCATTGCGTATGCGCCCTGGTTACGGCCGTCTCGAACGAACAGGCTGGACACCGAGCCGGTGTTGACCACATGCCCGGCCCCGCCATTGGCGCGGATCAGCGGCACGAAGCTGCGGATTCCGTTGATGACGCCCTTGACGTTGACGCCGATCACCCATTCCCATTCCTGTAGCGTGACGTTCTCCAGCGGCGTTCCATGCATGGCAACGCCGGCGTTGTTGATCGCGATATGCAGCGCACCGAAATGCTGGATTGCAGCCTGACCGGCCCGCTCCACGGCGGCCGGGTCAGACACGTCGACCGTCACCGCTACGGCTTTGACACCAAGTGCTTCGACATTGAGGCGCGCTGTTTCGAGCGGACCGGGGCGCAGGTCGGCCAGGACGATATTCGCCCCGGCCGAAGCCAGGGCCTTGGCGATACCGAGGCCGATGCCGGACCCGGCACCCGTTACAATCGCGGTCTTGCCTTTGATGTCACGCATGGTCTTCGGCGATTTCCTTAAAGGTTTCGATCGCGGTCAGCAGGGCCTCGCGCACCAGGGGCGCGCCAACATAGCCGGCCAGGTGCAGCAGGGCTTCCGCCAACTCATCCTCGGTCCACCCCTGGTTCAGGGCGAAACGCAGATGCAGCTTCAGTTCCGGGTCGCGGCCTTGGGCGGCGTCGGAAATGACGCAGATCAACGCCCTGGTTTTCAGATCGAGACCCGGCCGGGTCCACAACGCGCCGAAGACTGCCTCCTGCGTGTAGGCGGCGAATTTTTCCATGATCGGATGCTGGTAGACGCCATTGTCCAGCTTGTCGGCATACGCATCGCCCATCAGCTTGCGACGCATTGCGCGGCCTTGCGTGCGGCGGTCTTCGGCCATTCTGTGTTCCTCCCGTTCTGGAGGGCGGAGTTTCAGGTACCGTGGCGGGTTTGACTAGGTCAGGAGCTCATAAAAGTTCTTGGGGCGGCGCGGCGGCCAACGCGTCATGGTCCATCGGGGGTGACCCAAGCCGCGTGGCAATGACCGCAGCGAGGCTGTCGCCGCGGACCGGGTGGGCCGACCCGCGTCAAGACGACTTACGCAGACCGCAGCATGCCACCATCGATGGCGATACACTGCCCGCTGACATAGTCAGACAGATCGGTCACCAGAAATTCCACCACCTTGGCGCAATCCTCGACGTTACCAAGCCGACGCAGGGCGACTTGCTCGGTGCGATCGCGGTTGGCGTTGGCCTGGTTCGGCATCACCGACGCGACGATCCGCCCGGTCGTGATCGTGCCCGGAGCGATGCAGTTCACAGTGACGCCATACGGGCCAAGATCCTGAGCCAGGTAGCGCGTGTAATGCAGGATTGCGGCTTTTGCCGCGCCGTAGTGGGCGTAGCCACCATCGACCGATGGGCCGAGCGCTGCGATCGATGCAACTGTGACGATCTTGCCCCCATTCTGCGCCTTCATGATGGGCGCTACCGCGTTCACACAGTAGACCGTGCCATAATAGTTCATCTCCGTGACCAGATGCAGCAGGTCCGACGGGAGCGTGCTGGCCTTGGTGTCGACCGGTCGTCCGCGCCCGCCACCGGCGTTGGTAACCAGGATGTCAACCCGGCCCCAGGTATCCATTACGTTCTGCACCATCGCATCAACTGCTGAGCGATCCCGCACGTCCATCTCGATACCAATGGCTTCGCCACCGCCGGCAATGATTTCGTCGACCGTACTATCAGCGGTCATCTCCTTCGCCTCGGCCTCGAACTCGGCATACGATTTCAGGTCAAGGTCGGTCACCGCGATCTTCGCGCCCAAGCCTGCAAGCCGGCGCGCATAGGCCCGGCCAAGGCCTCGCCCGGCACCGGTGACGATCGCGACCTTGCCATCAAGCTTGCCCATGTTCACCCCTGTTGCTGTGCGTCTAAGTCACCGGCCTAGCATTGGTTGAAACCCCTGTTAAGTCAGGCGTGTGCAAGAGCGGCAGCGGAGTGGATTTCAGTGTTCGGCTGTGTTGAAGGCCACTGCGGCCTGGATCAGGGCCTTTAAAGCCTGCTCGTCGAATCCTTCGCCATCGCGGATGTCGATGGCGCGCCGGACGTTGCCATCAAAGCCGGAGTTAAAGAGGCCGGATGGATCAGGCAGCAAGGCGCCCTTGGCAAAGGTCAGCTTGACCTTGTCCTTGTACGTTTCGCCGGTGCAGATGATCCCTGCATGGGACCATACGGGAACCCCGGAGGGGTTCGAGGGCTTTCGCCATTTCACCTCTTCGACCACTTCGGCGTCAGCCTCGTAGATGAGTTTGCGGATGCGGGTGAGGGCCTCGCCCCGCCAATCTGGCCGTGCCACGCTCCCTGCATCGTCGACCCTCTTCACGCGTGCTGCTGCGATCTGTTTGTCAGCCACCGAAACGATCCTCATCGGGGTAGAGCTGCATCGGTTTAACACAGGTCAGTGCCTGCAATGCGCGGCTACAGGAGTGGCAAATGCGGAACTGTATCTTGATTACCTATCCGAGTTCGCGCACGCCCAGGCCGCCCTGGCGTTCGATGAAGGCGGCGATGTCGGAAACGCCCTTGCCCGCGCGGACGTTGGCGAAGACGAAGGGGCGGTCGCCGCGCATTTTCTTCGTGTCCCGCTCCATGACGTCCAGGCTGGCGCCGACGTAAAGGGCCAGGTCGATCTTGTTGATGACGAGCAAATCGCTGCGGATGATGCCGGGGCCACCCTTGCGGGGGATTTTATCCCCGGCCGACACGTCTATGACGTAGATCGTCAGATCTGCCAGTTCGGGGCTGAATGTGGCCGCAAGGTTGTCGCCGCCCGACTCGATCAGAATCAGGTCGAGTGCGGGGAAGCGCTTGCGCAGGTCAGCCACCCCGGCAAGGTTGATCGAGGCATCCTCGCGGATGGCGGTATGCGGGCAGCCGCCGGTTTCAATACCAAGGATACGATCAGGCGACAGCGATCCGGCACGCGTCAGGAACTCGGCATCCTCCTTGGTGTAGATGTCGTTGGTGATCGCGGCGATGTCGTAGGTGCTGCGAAAGTGCTTGCAGAGCGCGTCCATCAGGGCGGTCTTGCCGGTGCCGACGGGGCCGCCGACACCGACTCGCAGCGGTCCATGGGGCGATGTGGTCATGAACGGAATAACCTTGTGTATTGGGTTTCGTGGCGCATGGCGGCCAAATCGGAGCGAAAGGTGCAGCCGCCGAGGTCGTCGAGCGTGGCGCCGGTCGTTTCTTCGGCTGTCTGCAGGATCGTGTATTCCAAGCTGGCGAGAACCCGGAGGCCAGCCGTCTGACCCAGTGGGACCAGGCGGACGGCGGCGGAGATCAGGTTGGTGGTGAACGCCTGAAGGTAGATTACGGCGGTGGCGTCCTCGGGGACGTGATGAAAGCCGGCCACGGCCCCGACGGCGACTGGATAGGGGATGCGTTCTGGGGCCGCAGGCGTGCTCCAAGGGGCGGCAGCCAGCATGAAGGCTTTGCCCTGATCAAGCGATTCGGATTGGCGTTCGCGTGACGCGGCGGTGGCGTAGGCGAGATCGGCGATCTGTTGCAGGGCTGGTTGATCGGCAGCGGCCCGGTGGGCATGACGAAGCAGGATGGTGTCGGTGCGGGCGGTGCCTTGTTTGAGAACGTCACCCAGCCAATTGGTCAATGTTGTTTCGTCGGTTACGTCATGGGCTTCGACCGCCCACTCCAGCCCGTGGGAGTACGCGAAGGCTCCCGTGGGAAAGGCCGGGGACAGCCATGCCATCAGACGGAGCAATGCCGGTGCGGGCAGTGGTGCGGCTGGCTTGGCTTTCTCACCACGAAGGCACGAAGCCGCGCGGGGTGGCTCAGGCGTGATGGTGGTCGTCATCGTCGCCATGGTGGTGATGGTGGCTGCCACTGGCGTAGGCGCCTGCTTCGGGGTCGAACGGGGCCTCGATGGTTTCGACGTGACCGCCCAAGCCTTCAACCATGTCGCCGATGACGTGGTCGCTGCGGATGCGGATGCGGTCGCCGAGCAACTGGACGGGCAGGTGGCGGTTGCCGAGATGCCATGCGATGCGGATCAAGGCGGCATCGTCATGGGCGTGGATTTCCATCAGGCGTTCTGGCTGGGCGCAGACCCGCACGACGCCGGTTGCGCTGGAAAGCCCGTCGCCGTCACGCAACCGCACGGCCTGGGGCAGGTCGATCAGGACCTCCGCTCCCTTGGCCGTCGTCAGCACGATGCGGCGGCGGAACCGGCGATCGTAGTCGATCAGTACACGGTCGATCTCGAGGGATGTGTCCCAGGTTCCGGACGGCAGCACAGTTTCGATGCGCATCAGAACAGGAAATACCGTTGCGCCATCGGCAGCTCGGTCGCTGGTTCGCAAGTCAGCAGAACGCCATCGGCGCGGACCTCGTATGTTTCGGCATCGACTTCGATGTTGGGCGTGGCGTCGTTGTGGATCATCGATTTCTTGCCGATCCCACCCCGGGTATTCGATACGGCGACAAGCCGGCGCTGCAGTCCGAGTGCCTTGCCGATGCCGGATTCGATCGATGCACCTGAAACGAAGGTGACACAGCTTGCTGCCATCGCCCGGCCAATGGCGCCAAACATCGGCCGATAATGCACCGGTTGCGGCGTGGGGATCGAGGCGTTGGGATCGCCCATCGGGGCGCAGGCGATCGACCCGCCCTTGATCACCAGGTCAGGCTTGACGCCGAAAAAGGCAGGAGACCACAGCACGAGGTCGGCCAGTTTCCCCGCCGCGATGGAGCCGATCTCAGCCGCGAAACCCTGGGCGATCGCAGGATTGATGGTATACTTCGCGACATAACGCTTCACCCTCGCGTTGTCGTTGCGCTCGGTGTCACCGGACAGGGCACCGCGCTGGACCTTCATTTTGTGCGCGGTCTGCCAGGTGCGAATGATCACCTCGCCGACCCGGCCCATCGCCTGGCTGTCCGACGACATCATCGACAGCGCCCCAAGGTCATGCAGGATGTCCTCGGCGGCGATGGTTTCCTTGCGGATGCGGCTTTCGGCGAACGCCACATCCTCCGGGATCGAACTGTCCAGGTGATGACAGACCATCAGCATGTCGAGATGTTCGTCCAGCGTGTTGGCCGTGTAGGGGCGCGTGGGATTGGTGCTGCTGGGCAACACGTTGGCCAGACCTGCAACCTTGATGATGTCAGGCGCATGGCCGCCGCCGGCGCCTTCGGTATGGAAGGCGTGGATCGTTCGCCCCTTGAACGCGGCGATCGTGTCTTCCACGAAACCGGATTCGTTCAGCGTGTCGGTATGGATCATCACCTGCACGTCGAAGCGATCGGCTACGGCCAGGCAATTGTCGATCGCCGCCGGCGTCGTCCCCCAGTCTTCGTGCAACTTCAGGCAACTCGCACCCGCCCGGATCATTTCCTCCAGCGCCTGCGGCTGAGAGGCGTTGCCCTTGCCGGCGAACGCGATATTCACCGGCAACCCCTCGGCTGCCTGCAGCATCCGCGCCAGGTGCCACGGCCCCGGCGTGCAGGTGGTGGCGGCCGTGCCGGTCGCCGGTCCGGTGCCGCCGCCGACCAACGTCGTCATCCCCGCCGCAATCGCCTCATCGACCTGCTGCGGACAGATGAAGTGGATGTGGGAGTCGATCCCGCCGGCGGTCAGGATCTTGCCCTCACCGGCAATCACCTCGGTGCCTGGCCCAACAATGATGTCGACGCCGGGTTGCACGTCCGGGTTGCCAGCCTTTCCGATCCGCGCGATCCGACCGTTCAGGATCGCCACGTCAGCCTTTACGATGCCCCAATGGTCGATGATCAGGGCATTGGTGATGACGGTGTCGACGGCACCCTGCGCCTGGGACGCCTGCGACTGACCCATGCCGTCACGGATGACCTTGCCGCCGCCGAACTTCACTTCCTCGCCGTAGATGGTCAGGTCGTTCTCGACCTCCACGATCAGGTCGGTGTCGGCAAGGCGCACGCGGTCGCCCGTGGTGGGGCCAAACATATCGGCATAGGCAGCGCGTGAAATACGGGCCATCAGTCGAGCGCTCCCATAACGTCCCCACGAAAGCCATGAACGGTGCGGGTGCCGCGATAAGGGATCAGGGTAACCTCACGGGTCTGGCCCGGCTCGAACCGGACCGCGGTGCCGGCGGCGATGTCGAGACGCTGCCCCCGGGCAACCCCACGGTCGAACGACAATGCGGTATTGGTTTCGGCGAAGTGGTAGTGGCTCCCCACCTGGATTGGCCGGTCACCGGTGTTGGCAACCGTCAGCACCGTCCGGGGCAGCCCGACGTTGAGTTCGATGTCGCCTGTCTCGGGAAGGATTTCACCGGGGATCATGCGCCGTCCTGTGGTTCGATCGGTAATTACAGCCAGGCAATCCTGCCATGGGTCAGGCCGCACCGATAGACCCGTCCCCGATAGGTCCGGCAGGTGGCGCACCGTCGTTGCGGCCGGTTGAACCCCGCTGCAAACTGCCGCCACCGCGTGACGCAGCAGGGAGAACACAATGAAGACCGCACAGGTGCCACAGGGCTGGCCGACGGACCGTCCACTCGCAGTCTCAGTCAACGTTATGCTGGAAGGCTGGGAAGCGCCTGATGCACCCGGCATGGGCCCGATGGGCAATGTGCTGCGGCCTGGCACAGTCGATCTCCAGGCTCGTTCCTGGGCGGATTACGGTGCCAAGGTCGGCGCTTGGCGCCTGCTCGATCTGCTCGGGCAGCAGCAGACCCGCGCGGTGTTCTACACGTCCGGCGTTGTAGCGCAGCAGTTTCCGGCGCTGGCTGCCGCGATTGTCGAGCAAGGCCATACTGTTTCGGCGCATGGCTGGAGCCAGGGCACCTTGCCGGCCTACCTCACGGCAGACCAGGAAGCGGCGGACATCGACCGCTGCGTCCGCATGATCCGGGAAACGACAGGCGCGGCGCCCGCCGGCTGGCTCAGTCCGCGCTGCACGCCAAGTGAGCGCACCCCGGAATTACTGGCGGAACGGGGGTTTCGCTTTCATGCGGAAATGTTCGATTCCGACCTGCCATACCGGGTCGAAACGCCGGCCGGCCCGTTGGTCGGCGTACCATTCACGATGGAAGTGAACGACATGCCGCTCTACGTCCGCTACGGCAACGAGCCTGACACGTTCACCCGGACGCTAACGCGGATCATCGACGGATGGCCACGGCTCGGGGCACCATTTGCCTGCCTGGATATCACTGTGCATGCCCACGTTTTTGGCCGACCCTATGGGGCGCTGGCGTTTCTCGACTGCCTTTCGGCTGTCAAACAAAGTTCACATTGCTGGCTGACGGATCACGCGCATCTGGCCGCGCTGTGGGAGGCCTGATACGGACCGGCGAGGGCGCCCATGCATCGCGGCGCCCCCACGGTCCGGCCTACTTCTTGAGCTGTGGGTCTTCGCCGTGCGTCCGGCTCTTGCCCACTTCCTCTGCTTTGGCCAACTCAGCCGCTTCAGCACCATCGACCGCCTTGGCAGCGTCTTTTGCCGCCGGTTCAACCTTGCCGCTCTGGGCAAAGTCCTTCTGGGCGTCGTTATACTGCTTCGCCGCCGTGTGGTTGCCTTCGCCTTCGTTCTTCTGCGTGCTCATGCGCTGGCCCTTTCAGTGCGTCAGACGGCTGAACGCGGTGAGGCGTGACGGGTTGCCTGCGACGGCTCGCTGGTAACGTCTCTGCGAATACGGCACGTCCCGCGAAAGAATCTGTCCGATACGAACTTTGCGGTGAAATTGCCCGCACCGTTCAACCCGCTTGCCTGCCGTCGCGCCAAACAGTTAACCAGAATCTGGTTAATTGCTGTTATTGCATTGCACCATCACAATTATAAAGCGTCAGACGCTTGCCGAACCAAGGGTTCTACCGATACTCAGCAAAGCAGGGAACCAACCGAAGCGGGAGGGTGCGATATGGCGCAGGCAGCCGAGGCGAAGAAGCGCGTGAAGCCTAAGGAAAAAGCCGTGGATCGCGACACGCTGCTGAAGGCCTATCGCAGCATGCTGCTGATTCGCCGGTTCGAGGAAAAAGCCGGCCAGCTCTACGGCATGGGCCTGATCGGTGGCTTCTGCCACCTTTACATCGGGCAGGAGGCGGTTGTCGTCGGCATCCAGCTGGCATTGTCTCAGGGTGATGAGGTCATCACGTCCTACCGCGATCACGGGCACATGCTGGCGACCGGGATGGAAGCCCGCGGCGTCATGGCGGAGCTGACCGGGCGGTCGGGCGGGTATTCGCATGGCAAGGGCGGATCGATGCACATGTTCAGCAAGCAGCAGAACTTCTTCGGTGGGCATGGCATCGTCGGCGCGCAGGTCAGCATCGGGACGGGCCTCGCGTTCAGCAACATGTACCGCGGCAATGACCGGGTCGCCATCACCTATTTCGGTGAAGGAGCCTCGAACCAGGGACAGGTGTTCGAGAGCTTCAATCTCGCCGCCCTGATGAAACTCCCGGTCGTCTACGTCATCGAGAACAACAAGTACGGCATGGGCACCTCGGTGGAGCGGGCCTCCGCCAGCCGTGACCTGTCGCAGAACGGGGCACCCTGGGGCATCCCCGGAATGCAGGTTGACGGAATGGACGTGCTGGCCGTGAAGGACGCCGCGGAGCAGGCTGTGGCGTCATGCCGAGCGGGCAAGGGGCCCTATCTGCTGGAGGTGAAGACATACCGCTATCGCGGACATTCGATGTCCGATCCGGCCAAATACCGAACACGCGAAGAAGTGCAGATGATGCGCACCCAGCATGATTGCATCGAAAATGCCCGGCATCGCCTGGAAGGCTTCGATTTTGAGGAAAAAATGTTCAAGTCTATCGACGATGAGATCAAGGGCATCGTCCAGGACGCGGCGGATTTCGCGCAAAGCAGTCCGGAGCCTGAACTGTCCGAACTGTACACCGATGTGATGCTGGAGGCCTGAACGATGGCGACGCAGATTTTGATGCCGGCGCTGTCGCCCACGATGACCGAGGGCAAGCTGGCGAAGTGGCTCAAGGGCGTCGGCGACGACGTTCGCGCCGGTGATGTCATCGCCGAGATCGAGACCGACAAGGCAACCATGGAGGTCGAGGCCGTCGACGAGGGCAAGCTGGCCCGCATCCTGGTCGACGAGGGGACCGAGGGCGTGGCGGTCAACACGCCGATCGCGGTGCTGAGCGTGAATGGCGAGGACGTGTCCGAGGCAGCGCCTGCGCCAAAGGTGGCAACGCCCGCTGAGTCGCCCGCTGAGCCCAAGGTGGCGGCCGAAGCCGCGGACCCGAAGGCGATCGCGGAACAGGGTGCCAAGGGGCAGCGCAAGGAATCCCTGGAAGCCACCCCGGCAGCCGAGAAGGAGTGGGGGCCGACCAAGCCGACCACCGTGCGCGAGGCGCTGCGCGATGCGATGGCGCTGGAGATGCGCCGCGACGGCGACGTTTTCCTGATCGGCGAGGAAGTCGCCCAATACCAGGGCGCCTACAAGATCAGCCAGGGCTTGCTGGACGAATTCGGCGCCAAGCGGGTGATCGACACGCCAATCACCGAACATGGATTTACTGGCCTTGCGGTGGGCGCCGCCCTGAACGGGCTGCGGCCGATCGTCGAGTTCATGACGTTCAACTTCGCCATGCAGGCGATGGACCAGATCATCAACAGTGCGGCCAAGACATTGTACATGTCGGGCGGGCAGATGGGCTGTCCGATCGTATTCCGCGGGCCGAACGGCGCCGCCTCGCGGGTCGGCGCACAGCACTCGCAGTGCTACGCAAGCTGGTATGCCCACGTCCCCGGGCTGAAGGTCGTGTCGCCGTGGTCGTCCGCCGACGCCAAGGGGCTGCTGCGCGCGGCGATCCGCGATCCGAACCCGGTGATCGTGCTGGAGAACGAGATTCTATACGGTCAGGCCTTTGAATGCCCGACCGATGACGACTTCATCGTGCCGATCGGCAAGGCAAAGATCGAGCGGGCGGGGTCGCACGTGACCATCGTGGCGTTCAGCATCATGGTCGGCGTCGCGATGAAGGCGGCCGAGTCGTTGGCCGAGGCTGGAATCGAGGCCGAAGTGATCAATCTGCGCTCGTTGCGGCCGCTGGACACGGCAACGATCGTGGAGAGCGTGAAAAAGACCAACCGGCTGGTGACGGTCGAGGAAGGCTGGCCGTTCGCCGGCATCGGGGCAGAGGTCGCGATGCAGATTACTGAGCACGCGTTTGACTGGCTGGATGCGCCGCCGGTGCGGGTGCACGGCATCGACGTGCCGCTTCCTTACGCGGCCAACCTGGAGAAACTGGCTCTGCCGCAGCCGGGCTGGGTGGTCGACGCCGTGAAGAAAATCGTCGGGGGAGCGTAAGCGATGGCAACCAACATCCTGATGCCTGCCCTGAGCCCGACGATGACCGAGGGCACGTTGGCGCGCTGGCTGAAGAAGGAAGGCGAGACGGTCAAGGCCGGTGACGTGATCGCTGAAATCGAAACCGACAAGGCGACCATGGAGGTCGAGGCGGTCGACGAGGGCGTCCTGGGCAAAATTCTCGTCCAGGACGGCACCGCCAACGTGGCGGTGAACGCGCCGATCGCGGTGCTGGTCGATGAAGGCGAGGCGGTGCCCAATGACCAGGCGCCCGCGCCGACACCCAAAACGGCAGCCCCGGCGGCTTCCGCGCCAGCCCCGGCTCCAGCGGCCTCTGCACCCGCCCCAACCGCATCCGACCCGACGGCATCCGCCTCAACCGCATCCGCCCCAAAGGCATCCGCTCCAACGGCGTCTGCACCCGCACCGGTAAAATCAGCGCCTGAACCGGCTGCAAACGGCCATGCCGGCGGCGAACGGGTATTTGCCTCACCGCTGGCGCGCCGTATGGCGACGCAGGCAGGCATCGACCTGACGGCGTTGAACGGCAGCGGGCCCAACGGACGCATCGTACGCGCCGATATCGAGGCCGCACACAAGGGCGGCACGGCTCAGGCCCCCGCCGCCCCGGCTTCAGCACCGGCTCCAGCATCGGCCGCTGCACAGCCGGCGGCAGCCCCAGCGTCGAAAGGCTCGGCGCCGGCCATAACCGCCGCGCACAAGCTGGTGCCACATTCCACAATGCGGAAGGTCATCGCCAAGCGGCTGACGGAGTCCTCGGCCGGCGTGCCGCACTTCTATGTGTCGATGGACATCGAGATTGACGCAATGATCGCCCTGCTGGGCCAGCTGAACGCGAAGTCGCCGCCGAAGGACGCACCCGGATCATACCTGGTCACCATCAACGACATGGTCATCAAGGCAGCTGCCGCGACGCTGCGTAAGGTTCCGGGCGTCAATGCAAGCTGGACCGAAGACGGCATGGCGCTCTACGAAGACGTTGATATCAGCGTGGCAGTGTCCATCCCGGAAGGCCTGATCACCCCGATCATTCGCCGCGCCGATGCCAAGGGCCTGGCCACGATCAGCCGGGAAATGAAGGATCTGGCCGGACGGGCCCGCGCCGGCAAGCTGAAGCCGGAGGAATTCCAGGGCGGCGGCTTCTCGATCTCCAACATGGGTATGTTCGGGGTGTCGGCATTCACCGCGATCATCAATCCGCCGCAGGCGGCGATCCTGGCCGTGGCGGCCGGCCAGAAACGGCCAGTGGTGAAGGATGGCGCACTGGCCGTCGCCACGGTGATGACCTGCACGCTGTCAGTGGATCATCGCGTCGCTGACGGCGTGATGGGCGCGACCTGGATGCGGACATTCAAGCAGGTGCTCGAGGATCCGCTGAGTTTGATGCTGTAGCCGGAAGACCTCTCATGCGCTGGCGTGGTGCGATCCCGGATACGGCCGCGAAGGGGTGCCTGCCTGTGAAGCCCGTGTCTCGCCCGGTCACCGCCAAGCATGTCATGTCATTGCGCAGCGGCGTGCGTGGCACGCCACGCAATCCTGCTCCCGGCGCGGCTGGGTTGCGGTGCCACTAAAGGTCGCGGTTCCACTGAAGAAGGACTCATCGCCCGTGATTGCCGCACCCACTCCCGTTCTTCGCGCTGCCGCCGCGGCTGACGTCCCGGACATCCTCCGGCTGCTACGTGGACTGGCGGATTATGAGCGCCTGCTGCATGAGGTAACCGCGACGGAAGCCGAACTGCACAAGGTGCTTTTTGGACCCGCGCCACGCGCCTGCGCCGTGGTCGCCCAGGTGGATGGCGCAACGGTCGGGCTGGCGCTGTTCTTCTACACGCTCAATACCTTCAAGGTGCGGCCGAACATTTTCCTGGAGGATCTGTTTGTCGATCCCGCGCACCGGGGCAGCGGTATCGGCCTCGCCTTGATGCGCCACCTCGCTCAACGTGCTGTGGCCGAAGGGTGCGGGCGGGTCGAGTGGCGGGTGCTGAAATGGAACCAGCCATCGATCGACTTCTACCGGCAGCTCGGTGCCGAACAGGTCGATGACTGGCACACAAATCAACTGAGTGGCGATGCTCTCGCCGCTTTGGCGAAAGGATCTTCCGATGGCTGACCAAGCGTTCGACCTGATCGTCCTCGGCGGCGGCCCCGGCGGTTATGTGGCCGCTATTCGGGCAGCCCAGCTGGGAATGAAGACAGCGGTGGTGGAGCGGGAAAACCTCGGCGGGATCTGCCTCAACTGGGGCTGCATCCCAACCAAGGCACTGTTGCGCACCAGCGAGATCAACCACCTGCTGCATCATCTGCCGGATTTCGGCTTCGAAGCCGTTACGGCGAAATTCGATCTCGACAAGGTGGTGAAACGCTCACGCGCCGTTGCAAAGCAGCTTTCTTCCGGCGTCGCCCACCTGCTGCGCAAGAACAAGGTGACGGTCTTTGACGGTATGGGGAAGCTCGCCGGGAAACAGACCGTCGCGGTGACAAAGGACGGCAAGGACGTCGCCACGCTGAAAGCTCCGCACATCATCCTCGCCACTGGCGCGCGGGCCCGGCAACTGCCGGGCATCGAAACCGATGGCAAGCTGATCTGGAGCTATCGGGAAGCAATGGTGCCGCCGATGTTCCCGAAGTCGCTGCTGGTGATCGGCTCCGGCGCGATCGGCATTGAATTCGCCAGCTTCTACCTGAACATGGGCGCCCAGGTGACCGTGGTCGAAGTGCTGCCACGCGTGCTGCCGGTCGAGGATGAAGAAATCTCCGCTTTCGCGCAAAAGGCGTTCGAGAAGCAGGGAATGAAGATCCTGGTCAACGCCGCGGTGAAGGGTGTCAAGAAAGCGGCCGACAACGTTACGGTCACGGTCGAGGCCGCCGGCAAAAGCCAGGAGATCACGGTCGACCGGGTAATCTCCGCGGTGGGGATCGTCGGTAATATCGAGGGCCTCGGGCTGGAAGGCACCGGCGTGAAGGTCGAGCGCACGCATGTGGTGATCGACGAATTCTGCCGCACCAATGAACCGGGGATCTACGCGATCGGCGATCTGGCCGGCGCCCCCTGGCTGGCGCACAAGGCGAGCCACGAAGGGGTCATATGCGTTGAGAAAATCGCCGGGCTGGACAACGTCCATCCCATGGACGTGCTTAATATCCCGGGCTGCACGTATTGCCGGCCGCAGGTCGCATCGGTTGGCTTGACCGAGGCGAAGGCAAGGGAGAACGGGCGCGAAATCAAGGTCGGGCATTTCCCGTTCATCGGCAACGGCAAGGCAATCGCGATGGGTGAGCCGGAAGGCATGGTCAAGACCATCTTCGATGCCAAGACCGGCGAGTTGCTGGGGGCGCACATGATCGGCGCCGAGGTAACCGAAATGATCCAGGGCTACACCATCGCCCGCACGCTGGAGACAACGGAGAGCGAACTGATCCACACGGTGTTTCCGCACCCGACAGTGAGCGAAACGATGCACGAGTCAGTGCTGGATGCCTACAAGCGGGTGATCCACTTCTGATCGGCCAAGGTCAGGCGATTGTGGTTAATGGCGTCCGGGGCGCACGCATGGTCTCTGCGTAGGCCCCAGACGCGCCTGTGATCGCGGCTCGCTTAACCGGTCACAATACACTCATGCAATGGTCATCTCCGTCGCCCGCCTAGACCCGGCCCAGCAGCCCCGCCAGCACAACCGCCATCCGGTCGCCCAGCCGCCGCGGTATCGCCACCGCCGGCCACCGCGCCAGGTCCCGCCGAGCCAGCACGCCCGGCAGCACCGCCGCCACCGCAGGCCGCTCCAGCCGGGCCCGTTCAGCCCCCTCCAGCAAGGCCTGTCCCTCACGCGCAACCTCCATCAGCGCCGCGCGGCCTGTGACCGAACCCGGGTCCGCTACAAATTCCTCCGCCGACAGCCCGTGCCGCGCCAGCATGTCACGCGGCAGCAGGCATGTGCCCTGCGCCGCCAGCACCCCGGTTGCCCGCAGCATTCCGGCAACCCCGTAGGCGGCTCCATACAACCGGGCCACTTCAGGATCGGCTGCCCCCAGGGTCCGCGCCGCCGCCACCGCCAGTCCACCGGCACCCATCAGCAGCCACGCGCGCCAGTCGGCCACCGTCTCGAATTCGCCATACACCTCGATCTCGCGCGCCTCGATCATCGCCAGCAGGTCGCCCGCACCCATTTGTCCGGCCCCGATCGCTGCCGACAACGGGGTCGCAACCTCATGCCGCCGAACCTCTCCCTCCACCACCTCACGCCACCATTGCAGCCGGATCAGCGCCAACGGCGGCTCGCTCGTCACCTCCCGCGCCCGCGCCAGTTCATGATTGAAGGCATACAGCGTCAGCAGCACATCCCGCCGCGCCGACGGCGCAAACAGCGCCGTCAGGAACCGATCCGGATCATGGCGTCGAACCAAAGCAGCAATCGCATCGTTCATGCCGCGTGGTGACCCGCTTCATCCACCAACGCAACCCCGCCCGCCTCCACCCGGGGGCATCAGGTTGGCCGTAGGGTTGACGCCCTAACGGGCTGGCCATAGCTAACAGGGCGTTCCCCGGCCGCGTCCGCGCCGCTTTACCTCAACGCATGGGAGAGACATGAGATGGCTTTCGAACTGCCGACCCTGCCCTATTCGACATCGGCTTTGGCTGCGAAGAAAATGTGCCAGGAGACCCTGGAGCTGCACCACGGCAAGCATCACAATGCCTACGTCACGGCGCTGAACGGCTTCGTCGAGAAGGATCCTGCGCTGCAGGGCAAGTCCCTGGACGAGATCGTGAAGTCCACCGCCTCGGCCGGCGGACCGGTGTTCAACAACGCCGGGCAGCATTGGAACCACATCGTGTTCTGGAACTGCATGAGCCCGAACGGCGGCAAGATCCCTTCCAAGCTGGAATCCAAGATCAACAGCGACCTCGGTGGCGTGCAGAAGTTCAAGGACGACTTCAAGGCGGCCGGCGTCAGCCAGTTCGGCTCCGGCTGGGCATGGCTTGTGCTGGGCACCGACGGCAAGCTGAAGGTGACCAAGACCCCGAACGGCTCCAACCCGCTCGCCACCGGCGAAGGCAAGGTGCTGCTCGGCTGCGACGTGTGGGAGCACAGCTACTATCTCGACTTCCGCAACGTCCGCCCGGATTACCTGCAGAACTGGCTCGATAACCTCGCCAACTACGAATACGCCGAGGCCCAACTCTAAGTTTACTGAACTGTAACGCACCATACTGTGTCGTGGCCGGGCGGTTGCCCCGGCCACCCGCACGGCGGCATCTTGCTCAAATCAATGGCTTCGGGAGCAAGACCATGTCCGCCACTGCCCTGCCTACTGGCCTCACCGAAGCAGAACACAGCGCGCAGCTGCGCAAGGCGATCATCGCCGCTACCATCGGCACTACCATCGAGTGGTATGACTTCTTCATCTACGGCACGGCCGCCGGCCTGGTGTTTCCAAAGCTCTTTTTCCCTCATTCAGCTCCGCTCGTCGGTACCCTGGCTGCCTTCAGCACCTATTTCATCGGCTTTGTCGGCCGCCCCATCGGTGCTGCCATCTTCGGCCACTATGGTGATCGCATTGGCCGCAAGGCGACACTGATCTCCACCCTGCTGCTGATGGGGATAGCCACCTTCCTCGTCGCCCTCGTCCCCGGCTACGACAGCATTGGCATCTGGGGCGCGATCATCCTGACCGTCCTGCGCACCGTGCAAGGCATCGGCGTCGGCGGTGAATGGGGCGGATCGGTGCTGATCTGCATGGAGTGGTCACGCACCCATCAGGGTCGCGGCCTCGTTGCCTCCTGGCCGCAATTCGGCGTCCCCTGCGGGCTGTTCCTCTCCAACCTGGTCATCCTCGCCTTCAGCGCGTGGTCCGGCGCCGACTTCATCGCCTGGGGCTGGCGGATACCGTTCTTCCTCAGCATTGTCCTGATTGCCGTTGGCCTGTGGATTCGTGCCGGCATCCTCGAAACGCCGGTGTTCCGTCAACTCGTTGCCACCGACAGGATCGAAAAGGCCCCCACGATCGAGGTCATCCGCAAGCAGCCGCGTGAGATCATCCTCTCCGCTTTGGCGCGGATGGCAGAACAGGCGCCGTTCTACATCTTCACCGCCTTCATCTTCGCCTATGCTACCGGTGAGCTGAAAATGTCGCGTGAGCTCGTGTTGTCCGCCGTGCTCACCGCCTCGCTGCTGTCCTTCGTCAGCATCCCGCTGTTCGGTCATCTCTCGGACCGCATCGGCCGGCGCAAAATGTATATGATCGGTGCCGCGGCCACGATCGGCTTCGGCTTCCTCTACTTCGCCCTGCTCGCCCAGGGCTCGCCGTCGCTGGTATTCCTCGCCATCGTGCTGTCGCTGATCCCGCACGACATGATGTACGGCCCGCAGGCGGCCCTGATCGCCGAGGCGTTCACCCCGCGTCTGCGCTACAGCGGCGCCTCGCTGGGCTATCAGCTGGCCTCGGTCATTGCCGGCGGCCCCGCGCCGCTCATCGCCACCGCGCTCATCGCCACCTGGCACTCCGGCTATGCAGTGGCGATCTACATCGCCGCCTGCGGCGTGATCAGCCTGATCGCCACCGCCATGATGCCCGACTATACCGGCCAGGACATCTCCGCCGAGTATGACAGCTGATGCAAACCGGACCGGCCATACCGGACCGCTTAGCCGCGGCACGCCCGCCTGAGGGGAAACCAGCCCTTGAGCATCCCGCCATCCCAGCCACATAAATCGCTGGAAAGGACAAACCGCACGATGGCCAGCCTGAACGACCTTCGCGCCCAGCGCGCCAACCTTGAAAACCTGATCGAGGCACGTCAGCGTCAGCTCGGCGCCGATCACCCCGATCTTGCCAATGATCTACGCGATCTTGGCCGCCTCTCCCACGAACTCGGCGATTGGATGGATGCTCAGGCCCAGCTCGGCCGAGCCCTGGCGCTGCACACCGAAGCGTTCGGTGCCGAACACCCCGAGGCTGCCACCGACATCAACCATATCGGCCTGATCCTGCACGACATCGGCGACCTTGACGCCGCCCACGCTGCCTTCGAGCGCGCCTTGGCCATCGACGAGGCAGCGCTTGGCCACGAGCACCCCAGCGTGGCCCGCGATGCCAACAACCTGGCCGGCGTGCTGCGCGACATGGGCGACGGCTTCTCCGCCCGCGAGGCCCTCAACTGGTCCCTCTCCATCTATATGAAAACGTTCGGTCCCGACCACCCGACGACAAAGTCCGTCGCCCGTAACCGCGCCAGCCTGGGCTGAAAGCCTACGCCCGGGTTTCCAGCCAGCGCCGCACCCCGGCGAGCGACTGGTTGATCACCTGGTCCATGTCGAGATACTGGTAAGTGCCGCACCGCCCGATAAACGTCATGTTTCCCAGCGTCTCGGCCAGCGTCCGGTACTCCTGGTACAGCGTCTGGTAGCGCCCATCCGCCGTCTTCACCGGATAATACCGCTCGTTCGCGTTGTCGCGGTAATCGCAAGGTTCCTCAATCGTCACCGTCCGGCGACCGGTTTCCGCCACCAGATGCCCCGGCAGACAATGCCACCAGGCCTCGCGGGTCAGTTTGCCGGTATCAGTGTAGTTGCGCACGCTGTACGGCTGCGCATCCCACTCCGTCACCGTCCTGTGGTGAAATCGCAGCGACCGGTAAGGCAGCGTGCCAAGCCGGCAGTCGAAATACTCGTCGATCGCCATGCTGTTGAAACAGTAGGTGTATGACTGCTCCATCCCCGGCACGTAATCCACCGACAGTTCGACCTCGATTGCCGGATGCTCGAAAATCCTTTCGAACAGCGCCGAATATCCGCCTGTCGGCAGCGCCTGGTGCCGATCGCCCGGGAAGTAGAGATCGCTGCTGTCGAACCGGATCGGCAGCCGCTTGACCACGCTGGCGTCCATCTCCTCCAGTTCCATGCCCCACATCTTGCGCGTGTACGGCCGGAAGAACAGATCGGTCAGCACATCCCCGATCCGCGAGCGCAGATGCGCCCCCGCGTTGGCCGGATCGGTGATCGGCACCGCCACGGTTTGAAGGAACGCGGCCGCCTCGGCTTCACTGCCCAGTGCCACACCATGCACCGCCGCGATCGTATCGACATTGACCGGCAGCGGCACGAGCCGCCCGTCCGGCAGGATTGCCCGCACCCGGTGCAAATAGGGCGTCCACCGGCCGAACCGCTGCAACCAGTCGAATACTGCCGTAGCATTGGTATGGAACAGATGCGGCCCGTAACGATGCACGCGGATGCCGTTGTCGTCGACCCGGTCAGCCGCATTGCCCGCGATATGGTCGCGCCGGTCGATTACGTGCACGGCGTAACCCGCATCGGCCAGCGTGCGCGCATAAACGGCACCGGCAAACCCTGCGCCGACGATCAGAATACGGGGCATGTCATCCAATGGGGCATGTCATCCAATCAGGCGCGGCATGGCGCGTTCAATGCGTGAAGCCGGACAAACTGCGTGATCTGCTGCGCCGAATGCTGCAATCCGAACGGGGTCTTCAGCGCCGACCACGTGTCGTCAGCCCGTGCAATCGCCTCCGCCGGCCGGCTCAGCACGGCATCCACCGCCTGCTCAATCGCCTCGCGAACGAACCCGAACATGTACGGCGCCAGCAACCCCATCTTCGCCCGCCGGAACCGGATGTAGTTGTCCAGCTCACGCAGCAGCAGCAGCGCCAGCCGGCTGTCGCCATCCAGGAACATCCCGAACGGTTCGGCGATCCGCTGCAGCGCCGGCAGGAAATCCGCCGTCGGGCGCGTGAACAGCTCCTCGGCGGCGGAAAACAGGATCTGTTGCAGGTCCTGGTTGTGGCCGCGCCAGTCCGCCTCGATCTTGTTGGTATCAGCCCCACTCTTGCTGAACAGGATCCGTCCGTTGCGATCCGCCAGCGGCCGGGGCGAGTTTGGAAACAACGCACGCGGAGGGATCCCCAATTGGACCGCAAACGCTGCCCCGTTCGGCGCCAGGTGGCGAGTGTTGTAGCGGGCATGGTCCGGAAACACGTAGCCATGCAGCACATAGGGACTGCGCTTGGCGTGCCGTGTCGGGAAGTAACAGGGGTGGTCGCAGTTCCAGTTGAACAGCGGTACTTTCACCACCTCCCACATCGGCTTCCGGTCCAGCATCAGGTCGACGCCAATGCCTGACATCGTCAGGGCGAAGCTGAAGCCGCCCTGCTGCAGCACCGCCAGCAACTGTTGCGGCCAGTCCTCGGCATCGGCGCTGAACAGCACGACCTCATGCGCCTGCGCCGTCAGTTCCTGACCCGTGAGCTCCAGCAGCCCCCCAAGCGAGTCGTATGCGCTGCTGGACCAGCGCAGGATGAGCACACGATTGGCCATGGTCCGCGTTGTCCCGCCGTCCAGCTTCGTCTAGGGCCCCCGACAGGCCGCGGTCAATCATTCCGTTCGCAGTTGGATATCATTCAAACAAGACCAGCTCCGTGCCAAGCTGCACCAAAGCTTTCCGGCCCCCGATCCCGGCGGAAGCATGCCGGCAGCCAAGGTAAAGTGACCAAAAATGCAGCCTGGGGATGAGCCATGACATACTTCGGCCAGGGCGAGATGTACGACCACCTCGGCCGTCGTTTCGAACATGGCGACGGCGTCGCCCAATCCGACGCCGAGGCGGTGCGATGTTATGAACAAGCCGGTGAACTCGGCTCGATCCACGCCCAATACATGCTTGGCATTTTCCACGAAGCCGGCCGCAGCGTCATTCAGTCGCTCGAAATGGCCGCCTGCTGGTACCGCCGCGCCGCCAGGTGAAGCGACTAAAAGCTTGCGGCTGGCGCACCCGCACGCGATCGTCCCCCCCATCGGCGGGATCCAAGGGCCAATGGCCTTTGGCGGGTCCAGGGCAGAGCCCTGGCCCTGACTTCCCCGCTTCACCCCCCGGGCTTCCGGTCGCCCGCCGCCTGATGTAAATGCCGGTTCATGACCGCCCCCTTTTCCGCATCCGCCCTCAGCCCTGACGTCACCACGCCGCTGATCCTGGCGCTGCCGAAAGGGCGCATCCTGTCCGAATGCGGCCCGCTGCTGGCCCGCGCCGGGATTGTACCCGCTGTCGACTACGCCGACGAAGATAGCCGCCGGCTGCGCTTTCCCACCGACGATCCGATGCTCGACGTGGTCCGCGTGCGGCCGTTCGACGTCGCCACCTTCGTCGCCTTCGGTGCCGCCCAGATTGGCATCTGCGGCGCCGATGTGCTGATGGAGTTCGACTATCCGGAGATCTACGCCCCGCTCGACCTCGGTATCGGCAAATGCCGGGTGTCCGTCGCCGAACCGCTGGCCACCGCCGGAACCGATGATCCGTCACGCTGGAGCCAGGTGCGCGTCGCCTCCAAATATCCCAACATCGCCCGCCGCCACTACGCCAATCGCGGCATCCACGCTGAAGTGGTGCACCTCAACGGCGCCATGGAACTCGCCCCCGGCCTCGGCCTGTGCCGCATGATCGTTGATCTGGTGCAGACCGGCTCCACGCTGAAGGCCAACGGCCTGGTGGAGACCGAAATCATCGCCCCGGTCACCAGTCGCCTGGTCGTCAACCGCACGGCGCTGAAAACGCAACCCGAACGCGTCGGCGCATGGATCGCCCGTTTCCGTGCCGCGTTAGGGTAGGGGCCTGGGCCGTAGGGGTCGATGCCGACCTCGTGGGCGGTCCTTGTCGGACGGGCGGACGATCACTGATGTCTGCCGTTTTCAGGGTTGGGGAACAATGAGCTGGAGTGACGACGATACGGGCTGGATGCAACGTGCCATCGCCCTTGCCCGCGACGGTGAGGCAAAGGCGGGGAAGAACCCGATCGGCTGCGTCATCGTCCGCGATGGGCAGGTGATCGGTGAGGGCGTGAATGAAGTCGATATGCGGCATGATCCGACGGCACACGCCGAGATCGTTGCCATGCGGCACGCCGGCGGCACGTTGAACTGCCATAAAATGACCGGCGCTGTGCTGTACACCACCCTGCAGCCGTGCGGGATGTGCACAATGGCGTCGATCTGGGCGAAGATCGGCCGCATTGTCTTCGGGGCGGGACGAGAGGATGTCCACGAGATGTATTTCGAGGACAGGCATCTCGATACAATGGATTTCATCCGCGACGCCTATCGCGACGATCTTGAGATCCGGGGCGGCCTGCTGGCAGATGCGTGTGCCGCGCTCTACGTGCCGCGTGATGCCGCTGTCCCCGAAGACGAGCAATTCAACCGGTAGACGCCATGTCCCCGCCGGCCGTGCGCCGCATCCTGGAAACGTCGCTCTACGTGGCTGACCTTGAACGCTCCGTGCAGTTCTACCGGCTGGTGTTCGGTTTCGAGCCGGTTCTTCGAGATGACCGGATGTGTGCGATGGCGGTTCCCGGACGGCAGGTGTTGCTGCTGTTTCGGGCCGGTGGATCGGTAAAACCGAGCCCGACACCGGTTGGATGGATTCCGCCGCATGACGGCAGGGGCACCCAGCATCTTTGCTTTTCGATAGCGCACGCGGACCGCGAGGCGTGGCAGGATCATCTGCAGACGCTGCAAATCCAGCTGGAGAGCCGCCTGGATTTCGCCCATGGTGGTTCCAGCCTGTATTTTCGCGACCCCGATCACCATTCGCTGGAGGTCGCAACATCTGGTCTATGGCCGAACGACCCGCTTGAAGACCATCAGCATCAGGCTGCCGCGCCAGCCGCCAGCCCCCAGCCGCCAGCCCCACCTGCCAGCCTCCAGCCGCCGGCATCACCTGAACCAGCCACCCGATGACGCCGCCCCCACCTTCCGCTAAACCACTCCCATGATCCGCCTCACCACCACCGACGCCGGCTTCGAAGCAGCGTTCGCCGCCCTGCTCGCGCAGGCCCGCGACACCACGGAAACCGTCGACCGCGCCGTTGCCGCCATCCTGGCCGACGTCCGCATCCGCGGCGACGCCGCGGTGATCGAGTACACCGCCCGCTTCGACCGCCAGACCCTGGCGTCCGACAGCCTGCGCATTACCCAGTCCGAGGTCGACGCCGCCACCGCCAGCATTCCCAGCCACCTCGCCGCCGCCCTTGATCTCGCCGCCAGCCGAATTGAGGCGTTTCACCACGCCCAGCGCCCGCAGGACCTGCGCATGACCGACGCCGCTGGCGTCACCATGGGCATGCGTTGGAATGCGCTCGACGCGGTCGGCCTGTACGTCCCCGGCGGCAAGGCCGCCTACCCCTCATCGGTGTTGATGAATGCCATCCCCGCCCGCGCCGCCGGCGTCGCCCGCATCGCCATGTGCGTGCCCACACCCGACGGCGTGCTCAATCCGCTCGTTCTCGCTGCCGCCAAACGCGCCGGCGTCACCGAAATTTACCGCATCGGTGGCGCCCAGGCCGTCGCCGCCCTGGCCTACGGCACCGCCACCATCGCCGCGGTCGACCGTATCGTCGGACCCGGCAACGTCTATGTCGCCGAGGCCAAGCGCCAGGTCTTCGGCCGTGTCGGCATCGACAGCATCGCCGGTCCGTCCGAGGTCGTCGTGCTGGCCGACGCGGACAACGACCCGCGTCGCATCGCCGTCGACCTGTTGGCCCAAGCCGAACACGATGAGGCCGCGCAGTCGATCCTGATCACCGACAACGCCGCCTTTGCCGACCAGGTGGCCGCCGCCGTCGCCGCCGAACTGCCGTCGCTGCCCCGTGCGCCGATCGCCCGGGCAAGCTGGGAGGCCAATGGCGCGGTCATCATCGTGCAGGACTGGGCGCAGGCCATCGCCCTGGTCAACCGCCTGGCCCCCGAACACCTGCAACTGATGCTGCGCGACCCCGACGCCATCTTCGCCCAGGTGCGCCACGCCGGCGCGGTGTTCCTCGGCTCGTTCTGCCCCGAGGCGGTCGGTGATTACGTCGCCGGCCCCAACCACGTATTGCCCACCGGCCGCACCGCCCGCTTCGCCTCCGGCCTGTCGGTGTTCGACTTCCTCAAGCGCACCACATTCGTATCCGCCACCCAGTCGGCACTGGATCAGGTCGGGCCAGCCGCCGTCGCACTGGCCGAAGCCGAGGGTCTGCAGGCCCATGCCCGCAGCATCGCCCTACGCCTGGGCAACCGCCCCGCCGGCATCTAGCCGCATCCAGGGATCACGCCGATGGTGCCTTCAGCGGCAACAGGAATAGCACCGCCACGGCGGCGGCGGCGCCGGAGATCAACAACACGTCGAGTGCCGGCAGGGCGCTGACGAGGGGGGCGGTGACGGTGGGGGCGGTCGCCTGGGCGAGCAGCACCGGCACCGCCAGCCAACCCAGTATCTGCGCGTAGCGCTGCGGCCCGAACAGCGTCAGAGGCAGCGTGCCGCGGTTGATCGTCATGACCCCGTTGCTCATGCCGTAGAGCAGGGCGAACGCGGTGGCGGCGAGCGGACCCCCAAGCAGCAGCAGGGCGGCGCCCGCGGGCAGCAGCAGGGCGGCGATGCGGGCCTTGATCAAGAGGTCGACGCGTGGGCCGATCGCATACTCCATTATGCGGCCGGCGACCTGCCCAGGGCCGATCAGGGCCGCGACCCCAACCGCCTCGCCGGCGGTCAGGCCGACGCCCTGCAACAAGGCCAGCACATGCACCGCGATGGCTGAGGTGATGAACCAGCGGACCGAGAAGAACGCACCCAGCAACAGCATGGCGCGGCGATGGGCGGGGGATGTAGGCAGGCCGGATGCGCCGGCATCCTGCGGTGGGCGGGGCGGGGCGGGTGGCACCAGCAGCCAGACCATGGGCAGGTTCACAAGCAGCATCAAGCCTGCATAGGTCAGCAGCAGACCGCGCCAGTCCACGATGCCGATCAGGAAAGCGCCCAGGGTCCAGAACACGCTGCTGGCGAACCCCGCCACCAAGGTGATGCCGGTGATGCTCGGGCCGGCCTCGCGACCCAGCAGCCCGCCCACGGTGGCGAACGCGGCGTCGTAAAGACCCATCGACATGCCGATGCCGATGATCGTCCAGCCCAGATACCAGACCGCCAACCCGTGGCTGAACGCAAGCACCACCTGGCCCATGGCGATGATGACGATGCTGGCAAGCAGGGCGCCGCGACCGCCGTGGTGGTCAATCCATTTGCCGACGCGCGGCGCACAGGCGCCGGTGACCAGCAGCGACCAGGAAAACGCGCCGAGGATGGCAAAGCCGGTCTGGCCGAGTGCGGCGGCGACCGGGGCGGCGATAACGGCGGGCAGGTAGAAGGTCATCCCCCAGGTCAGTGTCTGGTTGATCCCAAGCACGGCGCCGAGGCGAAAGCGGGAATCGGTCATCGGCGGCAGCATCGGCGCTATATTTGCGGCGAACAATCCACGACATGGCAGGTTGTCGGCCTTCAATTCCATTCGGTCGTCGTGATCGATCGCATCCGGTCGGCCGCCGCCGCAGCACCCATTTGATATCCGTCAGACAGGTTGTCGTTCCGGCCGTGTTCGGCGTAGGGTTGGCGGAAATCTACAGGGGAGAGTCCGATGACCGATGCGTCCTTCGACTACACCGTCGCTGATTTCAACTACATCGAGCACACGGACGGGCCGCAGAGGCTGCGGCTGTTCATGCCGGTGGGCGCCGGGCCGTTTCCGCTGGTGGTGGACGTGCATGGCGGCGCCTGGTGCAACATGGACCTGAAGGATTGCGAGCCGCGTGACCTGGTGCTGGTGCGGAATGGCTTCGCGGTGGCGGCGTTGAATTTCCGTCACGCCGGGTCGGGGTATCCAAGCTCGCTGATCGACATCAACTACGCGATCCGCTGGCTGAAGGCGCACGCCGGTCAGCTGGGGCTGCGTGCCGACGCAGTCGGACTATCGGGGCAGAGCAGCGGCGGGCATCTGGCGATGCTGGCGGCAATGCGCCCGGCGGACACAAGGTATGTGACCGTGGCGTTGCCGAACGGGGCGAAGGTGGACGCATCGGTGAAGGCCGTGGTGATGCAGTGGCCGGTGATCAACCCGCTGTCGCGCTACCGCAACGCGGTGAAACTGGCGTCGTCGCCGAACCCGCCTGCATGGGTCGGGGATATTCCCAGCCGGCACGATCTCTATTGGAAGACCGAGGCGGCGATGGAGGAAGGCAACCCGATGCTGATCCTGGAGCGTGGGGAAAAGGTGGCAATGCCGCCGGCGCTATGGATCCAGGGGCGGCCTGACCCGACGCATGACTACCGCGATCCGGTTGGGACGTTCGACGGCAATGAGCCGGAGCGTTTCGCGGCGAATTACCGCAAGGCGGGCGGGTCGCTGGAGCTGCTGTATATCGATAATGCCAATCGCAGCGGGGCGGCGTCGAGCGATCCGACCGCGGCGTTCTTCCGGACACACCTGACATAGGCCGTGCGGCGGGGCTACATCGCGCCTCGCAGCAATTGCCCAGTGACGTCGTCGGCGGGATAGAAACACTCCAGCGCCAGCTCGGACAAAGTGATGTCGACCGGGGTGCCAAACACGGTCGTGGTGCTGAGGAAGGTCATCGTGCCGGCCTCGGTCGCCAGCTCGAATGGCACCACCATGCCGCCATAATCAGGTGACGCAGGCGCCGGACGTTGCCCGCGCGGCGCCGGAAGGGCGCGCAGTTCCGCCAGCAGGGCCAGCAGCACAGGGTCGGCGCTTGCCTCGGCTTGGCGACGCAGGCGCTCAAGCAGATGGTTGCGCCACTCCGCCAGGTTGATCGTGCGCGGTGCAAGCCCCGAGGGATGCAGTGCAAGCCGCAGGACGTTCACCGGGGGCTGCATCAGCGCTGCGTCGATGCCGGCGAGCAGGCGCGGCACGGCGTCATTGGCGGCCACCAGCGTCCAGTGGCGATCGATGGCCAGGGCCGGGTAGGGCATGTGGCCCTGGATGATCGCCTCGACCGCGCGCAGCGCCGGGCGCAGGCTGGGGTCGCCCAACGGGCGCTCACGGAAGACCGGGGCGAAGCCGGCGGCGGTCAACAGGGTGTTGCGGTCTCGCAGCGGGACCTCCAGCTGTTCGGCCAGGTGCAGCACCATATCACGGCTGGGCTGGGCCCGGCCGGTTTCCAGAAAGCTGAGATGCCGCGTGGAAACTTCGCCCATGCAGGCGAGGTCGAGCTGGCTGACGCGGCGGCGCTGGCGCCACTCGCGCAACAACGACCCGAATTGCACTGATGCCTGTGACATGGGCGGAAATTAAACCGCGCTGCGCCGGCGCGCCATTACCTGCAAGGTCATTTATCTCCGACGTAATCGACGCGGCGGGAACTGGCTGATTTTTTCTGTCGGCGCGACCGGTTGGCACGGGGCCGGCCGGTAACGCGACGCAGGAGAACGCACATGGCCGACATCAACACCACGATCGCCAACTACATCGCGGCATGGAACGAAACCGACAGTGACCGGCGCCGGGCGGTGATTGCGCAGACCTGGACCGAGGACGGCAGCTACCTCGACAATCACCGTGACAGCACCGGCCATGACTCGATCGACGGGATGATCGCGGTGGTGCAGCAGCGGTTTCCCGGCTACCGCTTCCGGCTGTCGAGCGGGATCGAGAAACACCATGACCGGGTGCGGTTCGGTTGGCAGGCCGGCGGTTCAGCTGACGCGCCGCTGTTTTTTGCCGGAACGGACTTCGCGGTGATTGCCCCGGATGGGCGGTTCGTGGCGGTGACCGGGTTCACCGATGCGATGCCAAGCGTGGGCTGAACTCCAGGTGGGGCCGCGCGGTGGGGGTAACGCCGCGCGGCCCCCGTTTCCGGAAAGAAATGTATTATGCAGACAATTGTAATGACGGACAATCCTGCCACGGACCGGCGGCGCTGGCAGGTGCTGGCTGTCGTGGTGGCCGCACAATTCGTGTTCGTGGTCGATGCCTTTATCGTCAATGTCGCAATCCCCTCGATCCGGATGGATCTCAAGGCAAGCGCGGGGCAGATGCAGGCGGTGATCGCGGCGTACCAGATTGCCTATGCAACGATGGTGATTACCGGCGGCCGGTTGGGTGACATCTTCGGACGCCGGCTTCTGTTCATCCTGGGCGTGCTGGCTTTCGCCGCGGCGTCGCTCTGGTGCGGTCTCGCCGGATCGGGAACGGAACTGGTGTTCGCTCGGCTGGGGCAGGGGGCCACTGCGGCGCTGATGGTGCCGCAGGTGCTGGCCACCATTCACACGCTGTTTCCCGATGCGGCGCGAGCCAGGGCGTTTGCGGTCTTCGGGATCGCGCTGGGGCTGGGTGGAGCAGCCGGCTTCGCGCTGGGCGGCTGGCTGGTGGAGGCCGATATCGCCGGGCTGGGGTGGCGAGCGGTGTTCCTTGTGAACATCCCGATCTGCGGCGCGATCGCCGTGGCGGCGTGGCGGCTTATGCCGCCAATCACACGCCGGCCCGAGGTGCGGCTCGATATTGCGGGCGCGATCCTGTTGTTCCTGGCACTCGGGGCGTTGATCGGGCCGGTGATGGCGGGGCACGATCTGGGTTGGCCGGTTTGGCTGTGGGGACTGATGGTGGCCGGCGCGCTGCTGGCAGGGTTGTTCCTGATGCTGGAGCGGCGTGTAGCGCGACGTGGCGGCATGCCGCTGGTCGACCTGGCGCTGCTGTGTGATCGGGCATTTCTGCATGGGCTGGCCACGGTATTCGCGTTCCAGTTCGGCAACATCGCGTTCTACCTGGTGATTACCTTGTTCCTGCAGGGCACGCTTGGGCTGTCGCCGCTGCGGAATGGACTGGCGGTGGTGCCGTTGGCGCTGGCGTTCACGGTGGCATCGCGACTGGTTGGGCCCTGGGTAGCGCGCTCGGGCGTCCGGCCGCTGCTGACGGGCTGCGCGATCCAGTTCTGCGGCATCGTGACGCTGGCCGCAGTGGTGGGCTGGATGCCGCATACGGAACTCGCGGTGATCATGGCGCTGCTTGCGGTGTTTGGCTTTGGACAAGGGCTGGTGATGGCGCCGTTGTCCGGGCTGGCGTTGCTGTCGGTCCGGCCGTCCCACGCCGGATCAGGTGCCGGGATGCTGAACACGGTGCAGCAAGCGGCGGGGGCAGTTGGTGTCTCGGTGGTCGGCATGCTGGGGTTCGGCGGACATGTCACGGCTGCCCTGGCGCTGCTGGCATGCGCCTCGGTCGCCACCGCATTACTGCTGCGCGGGATGCGGATATGACCGGTCCGGTGGTGCCAGGGCGTGCGGATCATCGGCTCTGGCATTGCACTTGAACTCGTGCTTCGCTGGCGCCGACGCCAAGCCCACCAACGCCACAAGACCCGCCAATACCACTGGGCCGCCAACGCCACTCCGCCCATCATCCAAGGATGCCCCATGTCCACCGCCGCCCCGGACCTCGACTCCCTCACCGACGACGACTTCCGCACCCAGGTCCGCAACTGGATCCAGGACAACTACCCCGCTGAAATCCGAAACCCTCCCTCCCGCCTGCACTTCAAGGACAACAAGCCCTGGTACATGGCACTGGCCCAGCAGGGCTGGCTGGCCCCGAACTGGCCGAAGGAATTCGGCGGCATGGGCATCTCCGCCAGCAAGCAACTCATTTTCCTCGAGGAGAAGGAGCGCTACGGCTGCGCCCGCCTCAACGACATGGGCATGACCATGATCGGCCCGCTGCTGATCAAGTTCGGCCGCCCCGAACAGCAGCAGCATTTCCTGCCCAGGATCCTGTCGGGCGAACACATCTGGTGCCAGGGCTACAGTGAGCCGAATGCCGGCTCCGACCTTGCTTCGCTGCGCACTGAAGCCGTCCTGGACGGCGACCATTGGGTGGTGAACGGGCAGAAGATCTGGACCTCGCTGGCAATGGACGCCAACTGGATTTTCCTTCTGGTTCGCACCGATAAGCAGGCCAAGAAGCAGGACGGCATCAGCTTTCTGCTGGTCCCGATGGACAGCCCGGGCATCACCGTCCGCCCGATCACCAACATCGATATGGCCGACGAGTTCTGCGAGACGTTCTTCGACGACGTTCGCGTGCCGAAGGACA
The DNA here is from genome assembly GCA_965200665.1 of Rhodopila sp. Lineage (GTDB taxonomy): Bacteria > Pseudomonadota > Alphaproteobacteria > Acetobacterales > Acetobacteraceae > Rhodopila. The sequence goes on from OZ241370.1 coordinate 3,880,355, forward strand.
ATCTGGTTGGCCAGATCAACAAAGGCTGGACCATGGCCAAGGCTCTGCTGGGGTTCGAGCGCATTGGCTCCGGCTCGCCCCGCCAGTCCTCCTACGCCCTCAAGCGCCTGAAGCTGCTCGCTGAACGCATGGGCGCCTGGGACGACGACCAGTTCCAGGAGCGTTATACCCGCCTGCGCCTGGACCTGGCAGACCACAGGGATCTGTATGAGACTTTCGTCGAAAAGGTCCGCCGTGGCGAAAGCATCGGCCCCGACGTGTCGATGCTGAAAATCAACCAGACCGAACTGTATCAGCGGATCACCGAAATGATGCTGGATGTGGCTGGTGAATATGGCGGCGGCCTCGGCACGATGGAAGGCAACCGGGACCTTAATCCCGCCGGCCTGTTTCTGCAGTCCCGCCCGTCGAGCATCTACGCCGGATCGAACGAGATCCAGCGCAACATCCTGGCAAAGAATGTCCTGGAGCTACCCGGCTAACGCGTCCTTCACGCCGTGCCGGGTCAAGCGGCCTGGCCGGCCAGCCCTAAAATCAAGCTCCGAACAACGTCGAACTCAGACCAGTTTGCCGAGGATATAGCCAATTCCGACGGCAATCAGCACGGCCGTCTTGGGGTTTTCGCGAATGAAGGTCTCGATCTGGTCGTTGGCCTCGCTCGCCTGATTGATCCTGCGCTGCACCGCGTCGCCAGCGTCGGCGACAGTCCCTTCTGGTCGGTCGCTCATGGTGTCCGCTTCCTCCGTTCTGTCCGCATCTTTGTGATGCAATTCCGCGTATCGCAACCGGTCAACCGCATATCACACCACAGCCCGGCGGGGACCTTACGATCGCCGCCCGTCGGCATCACACGTCGGCATCACACGTCGGCATCACCCGTCGACGGCGGCGTCCGGCTTGTGAAGCAGCTCCCGCAGCGCCAGCGCCTGCGGGCTCGTGCCACTTCGCGCCAGAAACTCCGGAACGGAGAAGCTTGAGACCTGGCCGCCCGAAAACAGGTTCGGTTCGTGGCGAACGACGCGGCGCTCGCCGTCTTGAACGAGTTGCCAGCGATCGCCGTTGGAACTGCTGTAGAATGTCTCGCTCGCCATCAACTCACCTCGGCCAGCCGCTCCGGCAGCGCCAGCGGTCCGACATCACCGCTCATGCGTCAGATGCCATAATAGCTGTTGACCAGTCCGGCGTAATTCGGATCCGCCCACATATCGCGATCGCTTCCGGAGTAGACAGGCGCGCCCTCCAGCCGGGACCGATCGATATTGACCACGTAGCCTCCGCGGGCCTCATCGTAGATCAAGGCCTCCCACGGAAGCGGATGATAACTGTCACCGATGCCGAAAATACCGCCGAAGCTCATGATCGCGTATTGTGTCCGCCCGGAGACCTTGTCGATCATCACGTCGTACACGCTGCCAAGCTTCTCGCCGGCCGTATCGTAGACGGTCGTTCCATTGACCTTGCTGGCTGCAATCAGCCTGCCGCTTGTATCCGAAACATCGGTTGTGTCGTCCACGGCAATCTCCAATTCGGAATGCGGGGTGTTATTCCGTTAAACGCCGAAACGGCCAGGCGGTTGCGCATTTGCCCATGCTCTTGCCTTCGCCCTCGCCCTGCCTCGCCGGTCATCCGGCGCTAGAAAGAGGCGACAATCCGTCCAAATAAATAGATAACTTGACGCCTCGGGCACGCACCGCCACGCTCCTGCCTAAGCGGCATAAGCCCGCGGATAGGGTGGCGCGCCCGTGCGTCTGGGGGTCCGTTGATGAATCGCGTAACGTTCGGTGTGCTGGCAATTGCAGCTTTTTCCTTCGGAACCGCACGGGCCGAACCCTTCAAATGCCCCCATGTCGGCGGCAATTTCGTGTTCGGCCAGGAAGCCAACATCAACACGCTCGACCAGATGACGTCGAACACCATCTCGACCCGCAACATCGCGATGAACATCTACGAATCGCTGATGACCCGCGATGAGAACAACCACCCGATCCTGGAACTGGCCGAGGCGATGCTTGAAGCGCCGGATCACCTGACCTACACCTTCAAGCTGCGCCAGGGCATCACCTTCCACAATGGCAAGCCGATGACGTCGGCTGATGTCGTCGCCTCGTTCGACCGCTATGCCAAGGTCGGCAACCAGCGCAGTACGCTCGACAACGTCGACCGCTGGGACGCGCCGGACCCCCAGACATTCGTCATCCATATGAAGAAGATCCAGCCCACCTTCATCGAAGCGCTGTCCTCGTTCAGCGTGCCCATTGTCATCATTCCGGCCGAAGCACGCGACATACCGGCGCAGCAACTGACCCAGCCGATCGGCACCGGCCCCTACCAGCTGGTCGAGGCCACACCGGGCAGCATGGTCAAGCTGAAACGTTTTGACGGCTACAAGCCGAACACGAGCTTCCAGGACCGCACCGGCTTTGGCGGCTACAAGCAAGCCTGCTTCGACACGGTGACCTTCCGGATCGTGACCGAGGCCGGGGCCCGCGTCGCCGGACTGAAGACCGGGGAGCTTCAGGGCGTCGAAGACGTGCCGTCGAATTCCGTCGGCGACCTGAAGAACGACAAGAACATCACCATCCTGCCGCTGAAGAACTGGTGGATTCAGATCGCCAGCCCCAATACCTCAAACCCGCCAACCGACAAGCTGCTGGTGCGCAAGGCCATCCAGGCCGCGCTCGACATGGACGAGGTCATGGACGCGGCGTCCGACGGCAATTACCAGTTGAACGTTGGTTTCCAGTATCCAAACCAGCCGGATTACACCGATGCCGGCAAGGAAACCTACAACCAGCACAATGCGGAGCTCGCGAAGAAGTACCTCGCCGAAGCCGGTTATCAGGGTGAACCGGTCGTGCTGCTGACCAACAAGGACTACCCGCCGATGTACAACTCGGCATTGGTCATGCAGCAACAGCTTCAGGCCGTCGGCATCAACGCCCAGATGAAAGTGGTGGACTGGCCGACTTCGGTGCAGATGCAGTTGAACACCACCGAGGGCTGGAACTTCTTCTTCACAGGCTGGGGCACGCAGCCGGCGCTCGGCGCGCTGGCCACCATGCAGTTCATGGTGCAGCCCAATGCCAACTACAAACCCGTCGGCGGCAAGGACGATCCCGATATGCTGGCCGCGTGGAACGACATGAACACCCTGCCAACGGACCAGGGGCGCCAGGACGCCTTCGCCCGCATGCAGAAGCTGGCGCTGGAGCGGGTCTACGCGTTGCCGTTCGGATCCTTCACCAAGGTCCAGGCCACGCGATCCAACGTCAGCGGGTTCGTCCCGTTCCGGATCCCGCGCATGGCGAACGTCTGGTTCACGCGCTGAACAGCGCCGCATGGGCGGTGTTCTGGTTCACCGGCTGCTCGGTGCGTTGCCGATCCTGCTGATCGTCAGCCTGATCACCTTCGGCATGATCCATCTGATCCCCGGCGATCCCGCGATCGCGATTGCGGGAATGTCGGCAACGCCGGAGCAGATCGCGAATATCCGGCGTGACCTCGGGCTGGATCAGCCGCTGGTGGCGCAGCTGATCGCCTGGTACACCAATCTTCTGCACGGCGATCTCGGCCGCTCCCTGCTGCTCGGCCAGCCGGTCGTTCACGTCACTCTGGTGCGCCTGCCGGTGACCATCGCACTGTCCCTCTATGCGCTGGTGCTGACCCTGCTGCTTGGCCTTGTCAGCGGCATCATCGCCGCACTGCGCCAGAACACCTGGATCGACCAGGCCGCCATGGTCGTGGCGATGCTGGGAATATCCCTCCCGAGCTTCTACCTCGGCCTGCTGATGATCATCGTGTTCGCCGTGGACCTGCGCTGGCTGCCCACCGGCGGCTACATCGCCTTGTCCGACGACCCGCTCGGTTGGCTGGCCACCTCCACCATGCCGGCTATCTCCCTTGCCCTGCTGCTGGCGGGCCTGCTCGCGCGTATCACCCGCTCCACCATGCTGGAGGTGTTGCGGCAGGACTACATCCGCACCGCCAGGGCGAAAGGCTTGCCCAACCGGACCGTGGTGCTGAAGCATGCTCTGGCGAACGCGCTGATCCCCATCACCACCGTGATCGGAATTATCGTCAGCCTGCTGATTTCCGGCTCCGTGGTGATCGAGACTCTGTTCTCGATCCCCGGCATCGGCCAGTTGCTGACCCAGGCGGTGCTGAACCGCGACTATCCGATGGTGCAGGGGGGATTGCTGATCACCACGGCGCTGCTGGTGCTGGTCAACATCGCCGTCGACGTCGGCTACGCCTTGCTCGATCCCAGGGTTCGTTATGACGGCGTTTAGGCGCTTGTTGCACCATCGCCTGTTCATGCTGGGCTGCGGGTTGTTCGGCGTCATCCTGGTGGCGGCAATTCTGGCGCCGTGGATCGCCCCGGTGGACCCGAACAAGCTGGCGATGCGCTTCCGCTTCCGCCCGCCCAGCCGGGACTTCATTTTCGGCACGGATAATTTCGGGCGCTCGCTGTGGTCCCGGGTCATATGGGGCGCTCAACTATCGATGTTCATCGGCGGCGCGGTGGTGTTCATCAACGCCATCGCGGGCACCGCCATCGGCGCTGCCGCCGGCTATTTTCGCCGCCTGGACAACGGGCTGATGCGGATCAACGACGCGCTGATGGCGTTCCCTGCTGTGCTGCTGGCCATCGGCGTCACCGCCGTTCTGGGTCCCTCGGTCAACGACGTGATCATCGCCCTGTCAATCGTCTACACCCCCCGCACCGCGCGCATCGTCCGATCCTCGGTCATCGTGCTGCGTGAGATGGAATATGTGCAGGCCGCGCGTGCCGCCGGCGCCGGCCACTGGCGCATCCTGCGCCGCCACATCCTGCCCAACGCCATGGCGCCCTTGATCGTGCAGCTATCGTTTCTGTTCGCTTATGCCGTGCTCACTGAGGCAACCCTGTCCTTCCTCGGCGTCGGCGCCGTCCCGCCCACGCCCACCTGGGGCAACATCATGGCCGAAGGCCGCCAATACATGACCGACGCCCCCTGGATCATCACCATCCCCGGCGCCGCCCTGATGATCACCGTGCTGGGCCTCAATCTCCTCGGCGACGGTCTTCGCGATGTCCTCGACCCGCGGCTAAGGATCCAGCAATGATCGAACCGCCCCAGCGAAAGCAGAAAAATCCCTTCGCCGCCGCCACCCACGGGCGCCAGCAACGGCACGCAGCAATCTGCGTTCATCTGCGTTCATCTGCGGCCGATGGTCCCTGCGACCCCACCGCCCGCACGAACCGATCAATCCCGCGTCCCACCCCGGCCCGACACCGATGAGCCTGCTGGAAGTCCGCGACCTGACCACCGCCTTCCGCACCGGCAGCGGCGAAGTGACCGCCATCGAAAACGTCTCCTTCAGCCTGGAGAAAGGCGAGGTCCTGGGCATCGTGGGCGAATCCGGCAGCGGCAAGAGCGTCACCGCCCTGGCCATCATGGGGCTGCTGCCCCGTCCGCCGGCCCGCATTCTCGGCGGCAGCATCACCTTTGAGAACCGGGACCTGCTGCAACTATCCGACCGAGCCATGCAGCGCCTGCGCGGTCCGGGCATCGCGATGGTGTTCCAGGAGCCGATGACCTCGCTCAACCCCGTGTTCACCATCGGCGAACAGATCATGGAGACGATCCGCGCCCACGAGACCCTCTCCCAGAAGGCCACCTTCGCCCGCGCTGTCGAAATGCTGGAGAAAGTCGGCATCCCGTCCGCCACCTCGCGCATGACCGACTACCCCCACCAGCTGTCCGGCGGACAGCGCCAGCGGGTCATGCTGGCAATTGCCCTGGTCTGCCGCCCCCGCCTATTGATCGCAGACGAGCCTACCACCGCGCTGGACGTCACCATCCAGGCCCAGATCCTCGACCTGCTGCTGGACCTGCGCGACGAATTCGGCATGGCCATCATGATGATCACCCACAACATGGGCGTCATCGCCGAGACCGCCGACCGCGTCCTGGTCATGTATGCAGGCCGCGCGGTCGAGCAGGCCCCCGTCACGCGGCTGTTCGATCATCCCCTGCATCCCTACACCAGCGGTCTGTTGTCTTGCGTGCCGACTTTGGACCAGGACCAGGACCGCCTTGTCGCGATCCCCGGCAGCCTGCCCGAACCGTCGCGTCGTCCCGCCGGCTGCCGTTTCTCGGCGCGCTGCATCCACGCCATCCCGGCCTGCGGCGAGGGCATCCCACCGCTGCGTAACTTTGAGCCGAACCACGATGCTGCCTGTATTCGCGTGGGCGAGATCGCCTGATGCCCGCGCTGCTGGAAGCCGTCGGTCTGGTCAAGCACTTCGAGGTCGAGAGCGGGGGCTTCTTCCGGCGCGCCAAAACCGCCTTACGGGCGGTGGACGGCGTCGATCTGGCGATCCAGTCCGGCGAAACCCTGGGCCTTGTTGGCGAGTCCGGCTGCGGCAAGTCGACCCTCGGCCGCCTGCTGATCCGGCTGATCCCCGCCACCGCCGGCGAGGTCGTGTTCGACGGGTTGGAGATCATGGGCCTCGGCGCCAGCCAGATGCGGGCGGTGCGGCGGGGGATGCAGATCGTCTTCCAGGACCCGTTCGGTGCATTGAACCCAAGGATGTCCGTTGAAGAAACGATCATGGAGCCGCTGCTGATCCACGGCAGCCGCCGCAACGATACCAGCCGGACCGCGGTGACAAGGATGCTCGACCTGGTCGGATTGCCGGAAAGCGCCCGTTACCGTTTTCCGCACGAGTTTTCCGGCGGTCAGCGCCAGCGCATCGGCATCGCCCGGGCGCTGATCCTGCACCCGAAGCTGGTGATCTGCGATGAGCCGGTTTCCGCCCTGGACGTGTCGGTGCAGGCCCAGATCGTCAACCTGTTGTCCGACCTGCAGGGTGAACTCGGCCTCACCTACCTGTTCATCGCCCACGACCTGGGCGTCGTGAAGCACATCTCGACGCGCGTGGCCGTGATGTACCTCGGCAAGGTGGTGGAGATCGCCGACAAGCGCTCGCTGTACGCCAACCCGCGGCATCCCTACACCCAGGCGCTGCTGGCTTCGGTTCCGGTGACCCATCCCGCGCACCGTAAACGCGGCAGCCGTCCGCCGCTGACCGGCGACATCCCGACCGCTCTCGCGCCGCCGCCAGGCTGCCGGTTCCACACGCGCTGCCCGCACGTTATGCCGATCTGCCGCACCGATGAACCGGCGATGCGAAACGCCGGACCCGGTCATGAGGCCGCGTGCCACCTGGTGGCGGACTAAAACCGATCGCCGGTTGATCCGTTAGGGTTGCACACAGCCAGGAGCAACCACGATGAAACAGCCGCATACGGAACAAACCGTCGAGCACACCGAAACCCAGCAGAACACCGGCAACCACAAGAAGCCGGGTGCGCCGGACAAGGGCGGCGCGGATCGCTTCGGCGGCACCCGCACAGGCGCGGAGAACATCGAGAAGACGTCCGACAAACCCGCTCGGTAATCGCCTCACCCGTCGCGATGTGACAACTGCGTCTCTCCCCGCTAACCTGATCAGGAAGCAAAAACAGGAGAGACGCCGTTGATCATCGAGGTTCGGACTTACCAACTGAAGCCCGGTTCTGTTGCCGAGGTGGAGAAGCGCTGGGCGGAAGGTCTTCCGGCGCGCGAGAAACTCTCGAAACTAGCGGCGTTCTGGCACACCGAAGTGGGGCCGTTGAACGAGATCACCCATGTGTGGACCTATGACAGCTTCGAGCATCGGACGTCCGTCCGGGCTGAAGCCATCCGCACCGGTGTGTGGCCGCCGAAGACCAGCGAATTCATCCTGACGATGCAAAGTGAGATCTTCCTGCCGGCACCGTTCTCGCCGGCGCTTGAGCCGCGGCAGGTCGGCCCATTGTTCGAGATCCGCGCCTATACTTTGGCGGCCGGTGGTATTCCCGGCATGATTGAGCGCTGGACACCGAAGATCGAAGAACGCGTGAAGTTGTCGCCGCTCGTCGGTGCCTGGTATTCCGAACTCGGGGCGCTCAACAAGTGGGTCCATATCTGGGCTTACAAGGACGCCGCCCAGCGCCAGAGCATCCGTGCAGAGGCCATTTCCCGCGGCATCTGGCCGCCCGGCGGTGGCCCGGCCGGCGGCATGCTGAAACAGGAAAACAAGCTGGTCATGCCGGCGGCGTTCTCACCAATCCGATAAGCGGGCCAATCCGATAAGCGGGCCGATCCAGTAAGCGGGATCGTTCCGTATCAGACGAACCGAACGTGTCATACCAATCGGCGTCGTTGCCGATTGGTATGCACGCTTGGCTGGCGTGGCAGCAGCGCCCAATCAGCAACAAGATCACCCACCGGCCAGCGTCCGGAAGTTAAGTTCTAGGCCGGTTGCCCCGGCCTGAAGCCCGATGCTGCGCCTCAGGGGCATCCCCGGGCAGCATCCCCCGGCACCATTATTGGACTGCGGCGGGTAACGAACAGTGCTGTTCGTCGCCCGCGCAGGAACGCCTACCGGGTGAACCCGCTAAGTTCGTCCTCGGCCCAGTCCTGCACCTCCTTCACCGAGGAGCCGGTCTTCAGCTTCGCCAGCATGGTCGGCAGTGAGCCGCGGTTGTAGGCCTGAACCGCAATTTCCGGCGGGGCAGGGGCCAGCGCAACCCAGTTCTCCTGGTGGTGCGACTTGCGAATGGGATAATGGTAGACTGTGCCCTTCGGCGGCTCCACCTCATCCCAGATCTTGAAGTCGGTCATGCTGGCGAACGGCGGAATGTCGTAGCCCTGCACGACGTTGGCCCGAGCCTCAACGTTTTCGCGCTGGGATAGGAACTCGATCAGTTCCTTGGCCGCGGTCTTGTTGGTGCTGAAGTTCCACACCCCCCAGGAGAACGCGCCCAGCGGCAGGAAGCGCCCCTTGGGACCCTTTGGCGCCGGAAACGTCCAGCAATCCGCCGCCACGGTCGGTGCATCCCGCTTGGCAACCGCCCATGCCGACGGCGGGTTCCAGATCAATGCACTTTTGCCTGCGATAAGCGCTCTGTTGTTCGAGGCATCGTCGTAACTGACGGCATCATCCGGCAAGAATTTCACCAGCTGCTGCGCGTATTCCAGCGCCTGGCGAACCGCATCGGTGCGCACCGTGACATCGCCCTTGGCAGAAATGACCTCGGCGCCAAAGGCTGCGAACAGTGAGCCCGCCGTGTCCACCGAATCGGGCGTGGTGCCCAGCCCGATGGCAAATGTCATGTTGGCCTTCTTGCAGGCTTCCGCCGCCTTCAGCATCGCATCATAGGTCCAGCCGTCCGCCGCCGCCGTGGCGTCCGCCGAGGCAGGATACATCTTAACGATGTCCAGTCCCGCGACGTCCTTCAGGACCGAGATGCGCCCGCAGGGCCCTTTGTTCTGGTTACCGGCGCTGCACGGAACCGCCAGCCAGTGGCCCTTGATGTTGAACAGGTATTGTGCCGCAGATGTGACCGGACCGTACTTTTCGGTCAGCCGCTTCATGACGTCATCCATCGGCTCCATCTGGTCGGCGTGGTTCTGCACCTCCCAGCCCGGGAACTGCTGAATGTCGTGCCCGACCTTCGCCTGCGCCTCCGCCGCCAATGTCAGGATGTTCTTCGATCCGTTGGACGTGATGAAGTCCGGCGCGACTTCCACTTGGTTCTTCGCACCCCAGGCGGCGCATTGCTTCTTCATGACCTCGTTGCCTTCCGGCACCCAATGGTCCCAGAAGCCGACGGTCAGCTTGCCCGCCGCCCGGCCGGTGCGGATGTGCACCAGCGGCAGCGCGGTCGACGCCGCCGCGATCTTCAGCGCCCGCCGGCGCGATACCTTCGTTATTGCCTGAACCACCGCGTACCCTCCTGTTTATCGGCACCGGTGTCCGGGCCATTCATCACGGTTACCCATACGCCCCGTGTTGGACCGAAACTAATGGAATTCGGGCCTGAGAAGCAATGGTCCGTCCGCTGGCCGGCACAGAAAAGCGTCCGAACCATGCGACGAATACGAAAATTGATTTTTTGTCATCGGCATCGTCGGTGATTGATATATGCGCAGGAATGTCGTGGCGAGGCTGGCGCTGACGGCGCAACCGTTGGCAAGCCTAACGAGGCCACTGCACACGGGATATAAGCCGTCCGTCCCGGCCAACTGCCGAGGAAGGCCCGACGCACACGCAAACAGTTCTTGGGCGGATCAACTGATGCGTTGAACCTCCTGGCGCAGCGCTATCGAAACCGCGCCGCCGCATAGGGTGTCAGATCGAATGGCGGCGCCCGTCCGGCCACCAGATCGGCTACCACTTTGCCGGTCATCGCCGCCGCGGTCAGCCCGACATGGCCATGCCCGAACGCGTGGATCACGCCAGCGCATCCCGACGCCACACCCAGCACCGGCAACCCGTCCGGCGTCGACGGGCGGTGACCCATCCACATCTTTACCCGCTCCGGCGGCAGATCCGCCGGCAGCCCGGGGAAAACCTTGCGGGCGAACTTCAGCAGCACCTCGGCCCGCTGCCAGTTCGCCGCCGCCTCCAGCCCCGCCAACTCCACCTGTCCCGCCAGCCGCAGCCCGGCCGGCGTCATCACACAGGCCATCTTGCCGTCGCTCGGCATCACCGGATACCGCGCATCGATGCCCGGATCGGCGATCACAACATGGTAGCCGCGCTCGGTTTCCAGCAGCACCCGATCTCCGACCGCCTGAGCCAGCTGCTTCGACCAGGCACCCGCGGCGATTACCGCCCAGTCGGCTGCGACCTCCCCATCGCCTGTGATCACCGCGCGCAGCCGCCCGGCCTCGATACGAAATCCGGTCGCGCGGGTCTGCGATATCGTCGCCCCAAGCCCCACGGCATGACGGGCCAACGCGGCAACATAAGCGCCGGGGTCGCGGCACTGGCCATTTTCCTCGACCAGGACAGCGAATTTGTAGTGTCGGTCCAGCGCGGGCTCGCGCTGGCGCAGTTCATCCTCGTCCAGCTCCAGCCATCTCGTGCCGGTGTCCCGGCGGACCTTCCACGCCGACGCTTCAGCTGCGAACGCGGCCTGATCCGGATAGGCGAACAGCACGCCCTGCCGGGTGATCAGATCACCGACCCCAGCTTCCTCAGCGAGCTTGCGATGCAGCGCCGGCGCTTCCGCCAGCAGCGGCGCCAGCGCCCGCCCGGTGGCCGCCACCTTGGCCGCCGTTGCCCCCGCCGCCACGAAACGCCGCAGCCATGGCAGCAGCGTCGGCAGATAGGACCAGCGAATGGTCAGCGGACCCAGCGGGTCCATCAGATATCCCGGGACCTTCTTCCAGATGCCAGGCGCGGACATCGGGATGACCGAACTGGGATTGAGCAAGGTGCCGTTGCCATAGCTCGCCGCCTGCTCGCCGCCTGGGGCTCCCGGTTCGATGATCGTGACCGCATGCCCGTCGCGCAGCAACTCGATGGCTGCGGCAAGTCCCACCACGCCGCCACCGATGACGACAACCTGGTTCATCCGGCGGCAGAGATCACGTGCGCGCGCATCGAGCTTTCGATCACCCCGGTGCCGAAGCGTTGCTCCAGCGCCTGTGTAACGGCCCGGACCACCACGTCGGGGTCATTGGACGTCCGCAGCTCCAGATCGGTGCGCAACGACGTGCCGAGGCAATAGCCGGTTGCGACCTCATGCGCCGAGGCCGCCACGAACGGCAGATCCACAACCGTATAGATCGCGTCGGTAAAGCCGGCATCCGTCAGGTCATCGTCAATCACGCCGTTATCGGCATAACCGTGCAAACCGTCGGCGATGTGGCGCGGTGCGTCGGTGGGAAAAAACTGCTCGATGGCCGCTTGCACACAGGCCGCCACGGGGTTGTGCCGCAGCGCGCCCGGAACGCTGAACATGAACCGCCCGCCTTGCTTCATCACCCGCCGAGCCTGCTTGAAAATACCGACCGGATCGCCCAGCGTTGCCACCCTGAACTGGCAGGTGACGATGCCGAACGTGGTGTCCTGGAACGGCAATGCGTGTGGTTCGGCAAGCTGCCAGATCACCCGCGTCATGCCGGGCTTGGTCTTGGCATAGGCAACAGCGTCCGGGTTCGGGTCGGTGGCGAGGATCGTCATTCCCGCCGACAACGCGGAGGCAATTGCCTCGGTCAGCACACCGGTCCCTGCGGCAATTTCCAGCAGCGGCCCGATGCTGAGCCGGGCCAGCCGGCGTGCCAGGTCGTCGGCGAACGGCGACAACACGCCGGGCGCGAAGTACCGGTCATGGGCTGCCAGATTCGCGTCAGTCGTGATCCGGCCAAGGAGTGTCATTGACTGTCAAGTAACCTTCTTCAACCCATAGAATTGCGGCCAGCCATCCGGCACATCGTGCAGATAATTGTGGAATGCGGTCGGCTGGTCAAACATGCCAAGCGGGGCGTAGGTCGGATTCTCCCAGAACGCAACTTGCATTTCTTCACACAGCTTCTTCTGTGCCGGAAGATCGGGGGCGTCGAACCACGCCGCCAGAAGTTGTTCGATCTTTTCGTTCTTCGCCCAGCCGAACCAGGCGCCGGCACCGTTGCCGCGAATCGCAATACTGGAAGCTGGTGAGATGTTACCGAAACCGCCAAGGTTGGTGTAGAAAATGTTCCAGCCGCCCTTGGTGATCGGCTCGCGGCTTGCCCGTCGCTGCACCACCGAACCCCATTCCAGCGATTGCAGGTCAACATTGAAACCGATCTTCGACAGCGTGTCCGACGCCACCTGTGCAGCCGCCCAGATGGTGGGGATCGTGGTCGCCGCCAGAACAACGATCCTTTCGCCATTGTAACCGGCAGCGGCCAGCTCCTGCTTCAGCTTGGCATAATCCTTCGGCCCTCGCGTGATCTCAGCGCCGATACTGCTGGCCATCGGTGTGCCGGGCACGAACAGGCCAATATCGGTCTTATACAGTGATGGTTCGGCGCCACACACCGCCTCCATGCACTCCTTCTGATCGATCGCTGCGACAACCACCCGCCGGATTGCCGGATTGTCGAACGGCGGGTTCATCTGGTTGAAGCGCAGGCAGCCCATCTCCCCGGTGCGGTCCTTCACCGTCACAGTGACGTCCTTGTAGCCCTTGACCTGCGGCACCAGGTCAAGGCTGGGATTTTCCCACCAATCCACCTCGCCCTGCTGCAGCGCAGCCGAGGCGGTCGCCGGGTCAGGGATGAAGTTCCACACCACCCGGTCGATGTTCACGATCTTCGGACCGGCATTGAAGCTGGGAGTGCCATCCTTGCGCGGGATATACGCGGCGTTCTTGGTGAACACGACTCGTGAGCCGGAAATGCGCTCATTTGCCACGAACTTGAACGGGCCGCTGCCGATCGCCTCGGGGATCTGCTGCATCGGATCCGTGGCGGCCAATCGCTCCGGCATGATGGCGCAATAGACTTCCGCCAGCGCCGCGCGCAGCAGCGGAAACGGCTTGTTCAAACGAAACCGGATGACGGTGTCGGATGGCGCGCTGATTTCGTCGACACGCTTCATCAGCGCCTGGCCGAATGGATTGCGCACGCCGAACCGCTTGATGGTGGCGACGCAGTCGCGCGCCAGGACCTTCTGCCCGTCGTGGAACGCCAGGCCATCGCGCAGCGTCAGTTCCCACATCTTCCCGTCGGCATCGACGGTGTGGCCGGCAACCATTTGCGGCTGCACCTGGAACTGGGCGTCGTAGCCATACAGCGTGTCGAACACCGCCAGCGAATAGTTTCGGGTGATATCGGCCGTGGTCCACACCGGATCAAGCGATGCCAGGTCGGCATGGGGAACGAATGTGACGGTCTTCGGACCGTCGGCCCGCGCAATGCGCGGTGCGGCGAGGGCGGCGGAAATGGCCGCGGCCGACTTCATCATCGTCCGTCGTTTCATGCAATTGACCCCCGGTTTTGCCTGCACCGCACGTTAGGCCGCAATTGGATGGTCGTCCAAGGGGGTGCGAAGGTTTTTACTGGGTGTTGGCGAGGGTGCTCACACGGCCCGTAATGACCGGACCCGGGGTGGGAACGCCGGGGTTCAGACGCTGACAATACCCCGCAGCGCGCCGCAGATCAGCGGCGCAGCGGCGGCCGACATCCGCCTGCCGTCATGGCCCACATCCGGCACGTCAATCACCCGCCAGGCCAGCGCGACGTTATGCTCCGAAGCGGCCTCGCGTGCGGTGGCGAGATAGCTGTGGGCCCGGGCATGGCGGTGGGGTCCCTGCTTCAGCGATTTCGCGCCCTTCGGGAAGAACCGCCCCGTGGTCTTGGTATCGGCGGTGCCGGCCATGACCGTGAGCGGAAATTCCAGCAGGGCAGGGAGGTTATCAGTGGTCACCTCGGTCGCGCCAAGGCCCCACGGCCAGTTCACCGTCAGGTCGGGCATGGCATAGGTGCCGGCGTTGGCACTGACCGCCGTTGCGACACATTCGCGATAGCCGAATGACAGCATCCGATGCACGTACTGGCCGCCGGCGGAATGGCCGAACAGCCCATAGCGCGGCGCCGTGGTGACCCCCTGCGCCTTCAGATCGTCGAACAGCCGCGGATCGATACCAAAAGTCCAGCGCTCGCGCGGGTTCGGGGTGCCATCCTTGGCGTGCAGGTTGCCGAAATTATACCAGAGGTATTCAGGGAAACTGGCTTCAGGGAATTCGACTGCGATCGCCAGCACCCCGCCCTCGTCGACATGCGGCAGCCAGAAGTCGCGGTAGTCCCGGCCGTTGCGTGCCACCCCATGATGCACGAACACGATGGGCATCGCCGAATGCCAGTTCTGCGGACGGGCCGCATGAAGCACCAGTTGCTGATCTGGGAACGCCGGGTCAAAGTAAGGAATGGACGCCGACCCAGCGGCGGCAACCAAGGGAGAGAGGTCGATCATCCGCGGAACCTTGGGCGCAGGTCACCCGGCAGGCAATCTCTCCGCCGCAGGCAGCGAGCGCTTTTGAAAGTTGCTTTAGCCGCCGGCTGAGGTTGTAAGGTCGGACGGGGGTCGCGCCGGTGTCTGGCCGAGACGCTTGTCCTGGACGATCCAGGCTTCTGCCTCTGCTTCCGATTCAAACCCAAGCATTGTCTGGCGCGCGCCGTTTGTGCCGGCAATGCCGACGTTGAAGCCGGAGCCGTCGCTGTTCGGTGTAATCACATAAGTGCTCATGGAGCCTATATGGAGACGCGGGGCAGGATTGCATCCCATTCACCCCTTGCTCATCAGAATTTCACCTGACGCTCTGCAAATCACAGGGGCATTGGGCTTCAACGCTGCCAGCCAATGCTCGGCCCCTTGCCCTGGCATTTCCGTACCGAAAGAATGCGCCCCGTAATAGTGGGGAAGCATGATCATGATGGACCTGACAGGCAAAATCGCCTGGGTAACCGGCGCCGGCACCGGAATCGGGGAAGCAGCCGCGCTGTCACTGGCGGAAGCCGGCGCCACCGTCGTGCTGACCGGACGGCGTCCGGGTCCGCTGGAGGATGTGGCTCGGCGCATCAACCAAACCGGCGTTGCGCACGTGCAGCCGGCCGACCTGACCGAAAAGGACCAGGTGCGCCGGGTCGGCGATTATATCCAAGCGACGTTTGGCCGGCTGGACATCCTGGTCAACAACGCCGGGGTCAATATTGTCGAGCGGCACTGGGACAAGCTGACCCCGGAGTCGATCGATATCATGCTGCAGGGCAATCTGACCGGCGCGCTCTACTGCGTCACCGTCGCGCTGCCGTTCATGCGCGCCCAGCAGGACGGCCTGCTGATCCATACCGCCTCCATGGCGGGCCGGTTCATCGGCGGAGTCAGCGGCCCGATCTATACTGTGGCGAAACATGGCATCGTGGCGATGAGCCATGGTTTGAACATGCAGGAATGCGTCAATGGCATCCGTTCAACGGTGTTTCTGCCAGGTGAGGTCGCGACGCCGATCCTGGACAAGCGGCCCAACCCGGTCGGGCCGGAAGTTCGGGCCCGCATGGTGCAGCCCGCCGATTGCGGTGACCTGATCCGCTACATTGCGTGCCTGCCGAAGCATGTCGTGATGAACGAGGTACACCTGTCACCGACGCATAACCGCGGATACCTGGCGGCCCTGCAAAGACAGTTGTAGATCATTTCATCCGGAACCAACCAGCGCGCAGGCGGTCGTCACGCCGCCACCAATCGGCCTTGTCGCCGGTTGGTGTGCGCGCTGGCCAAACGTCCGATGGCCCAGCCATCGGGAAAGCCCAACCATATAGTTGCACGCAGTATTGGTTAGTGGCCATCCGGCTGACCGTCGCCCAAACAGCCAGGCCTTCAGTCACTCGTGCCACAGCGGCCTGGCGAGACGCAGCCTCGCCAGGCCGGCCGTCATGTCGCCTTCGCCACCGCCCGCTTGGCCACCACGCCGATCAGGTGGGCCCGATACTCCGCGCTGGCATGGATATCCCCGTTCAGCCCATCCGCCGGCGTGACAATGCCTGTAATCGCATCAGGGGAGAAATTCGCCGACAGCGCCTTCTCCATCTCGCCATGGCGGAACACGCCGCCCTGGCCGGCCCCGGTGATCGCCAGCCGCACGCCGGATGCATGCTTGGCCACGAACACGCCAACGATGGCATACCGCGATGCCGGGTTGCGGAACTTCTCGTAGGCCGATTTCTGCGGGATCTGCAGCTCGATCGAGGTGATGATTTCCCCCTGTTCCAGCGCCGTGGTGAACATGCCCTGGAAGAAATCATCCGCCGCGATCCGCCGCCGGTCCGTCACGATCGTGCCGCCCAGCGCCAGCAATGCGCTGGGGTAGCAAGCCGCCGGGTCATTGTTGGCCAGCGAACCGCCCATCGTCCCGCGATGGCGCACCGCCTCATCGCCGATCAGCGACGCCTGGTGCTGCAAGCCAGGAATCTTTGCCTTGATCTCGGCGTTCGACGCAATCGCGGCGTGCGTCGTCATCGCGCCGATCACCACCTTGTCGCCGGACACCGTAATGCCGGTCAGGCCCAGCTTCGCCAGGTCCACCACGACGGACGGCTTGTTCAACCGCTGCTTCAGCACAGGAATGAATGTCTGGCCGCCGGCGAGCGCCTTGGCGTCCATGTCGCCGGACAGCGCTGTAACCGCGTCCGCCAGGCTGCCGGGCTTTTGATATGCGAAATCGTACATCGAGATCTTCCCTTCAGCGCGCGTTATTCAGCCGCCATCGCAGGCCTGCCGGCCTGGATGATCGACCACATTTTTGTCGCCGTCGCCGGCATGTCCAGATGCCGCACGCCGTACTCCTTCAACGCATCCACCACGGCGTTGATCACCGCAGGCGGCGACCCGATCGCGCCGACCTCGCCGCAGCCCTTCGACCCCAGCGGATTATGCGTGCACATGGTGTTTTCCGTAGACACCGACATGTTGGGAATGTCGTTTGCCCGCGGCATCGTATAATCCATGAACGAGCCCGACAGCAGTTGCCCGGCGGCATCGTAGGAACAGGCTTCCATCAGCGCCTGGCCAATCCCCTGGGCAACGCCGCCCTGCACCTGGCCTTCGACGATCATCGGGTTGATGACGCGCCCTACGTCGTCGACGGCGGTGAAGTTGACCATCTCCACCACGCCGGTTTCAGGGTCGATTTCCACCTCGGCGATATGGCAACCGCCGGGGAAGGTGAAGTTCTTCGGGTCATAGAACGCCGTCTCGTCCAGGCCCGGCTCCAGCTCCTCGATCGGATAGTTGTGCGGCACATACGCAGCCAGTGAGATATCGGTCAGCGTCTTCGACTTGTCGGTGCCGGCGACACGGAAGGTGTTGTCCTTGAACTCGATGTCCTCGACCGAGGCTTCCAGCAGATGCGCGGCGATCTTCTTGCCCTTGGCGATCACCTTGTCCATCGCCTTCACCATGGCCGACCCGCCAACCGCGAGCGAGCGGCTGCCATAGGTGCCCATGCCGAACGGAATCTTCGCCGTGTCGCCATGCACCACCTCGACCTGATCGAACGGCACGCCCAGCTGGTCCACCACAAGCTGGGCCAGCGTCGTCTCGTGCCCCTGTCCATGGCTGTGCGTGCCGGTGAACACCGTGACGCTGCCGGTCGGATGCACCCGGATTTCCGCCACTTCGTATAGCCCTGCCCGAGCACCGAGCGATCCGACGACGGCGGAGGGCGCGATGCCGCAGGCTTCGAGGTAGGTGGATATGCCAATCCCGCGCAACTTTCCGCGGGCTTTGGCCGCCGTCCGGCGCGCCTCGAAGCCATCCCAGTCGGCGTTCGCCAGGGCGACTTTCAGCGTCGTCTGGTGGTCACCGCTGTCGTACTGCAAGGCGACCGGGGTCTGGTATGGAAACGCGTCGGCCGGGATGAAATTCTTCCGCCGCAGCTCGAGCTTGTCGATCCCGGTATCATACGCGATGACATCGACCAGGCGCTCCAGCAGGAACGTCGCTTCGGGCCGGCCGGCGCCGCGATAGGCATCCACCGGCACCGTGTTGGTGAACACCGCCTTGACGTTGCAAAAGATCACCGGAGTCTTGTAGACGCCCGCCAGCAGCGTTGCGTACAGATACGTCGGCACCGCCGGGGCAAAGGTCGACAGATAGGCGCCCATGTTCGCCAGCGTGGTGATCCGCAGACCCAGGAAGGTGCCGTCCGCGGCCACCGCCATTTCCGCCGTGCTGACGTGATCCCGTCCGTGCGCGTCGCTCATGAAGCTTTCGCTGCGGTCGGCGGTCCACTTCACCGGCCGCCGCAGCTTGCCGGCCGCCCAGGTCACGATGGCTTCCTCGGCGTAATGGTAAATCTTCGACCCAAACCCGCCGCCGACATCCGGCGCCACCACCCGCAGCTTGTTCTCCGGGATGTGCAGCACGAACGCACCCATCAGCAGCCGGATCACGTGCGGGTTCTGGCTGGTCGTGTACAGCGTGAAGTCACCCGAGGAGGTGTCATAGTCGCCCAGCGCGACGCGCGGCTCCATCGCGTTCGGGATCAGCCGGTTGTTGATCAGGTCCAGCTTCACCACATGCGCGGCGCCGGCGAACACGCCATCGACCACGCCCTTGTCGCCGATGACCCAGTCGTAGCAGATGTTCCCGCCGACCCCGTCATGCACCTCCGGCGCACCGCTCGCGACGGCGTCGGTCAGGTTCGCCACCGCCGGCAGGTCGTCGTAGTCGATGTCCAGCAGCTCCGCCGCGTTCTTCGCCTCTTGCTTGGAGGTTGCGATCACCACCGCCACCGGATCACCGACATGGCGAACCTTGCCGACCGCGATCACCGGATGCGCCGGTTCGGCCATCGGGGTGCCGTCCTGGTTATGGATCTGCCAGCCGCAGGGCAGCCCGCCGATCCCTTCCGCTTCCATGTCCGCGCCGACAAACACCTTCACCACGCCGGGGGCCGCCGAGGCGGCCGCGATGTCGATCCCGTTGATTTTTGCGTGCGGCCGGTCTGACCGCCTGATCACGGCGTAAAGCTGCCCGGGCCGGTTGATGTCGTCGGTGTAGTTGCCCTTGCCGCTTAGGAAGCGGACGTCTTCTTTGCGGCGAACCGATGCGCCGATGCCCTCGAAGCCCATATCGTTACCCCCTGTGTGCCTGTCGCGCTTATTCGGCGGCTTTGGCGTGCATCAACGGATGAGCGGCGGCGATCGCCTTGACGATGTTATGGTAACCGGTGCAGCGGCACAGATTGCCTTCCAGGCCTTCGCGGATCTCCTTTTCGGTCAGCCCGTCGGGATGGGCATGTACGAGGTCGACCGCGGTCATCACCATGCCGGGCGTACAGAACCCGCATTGCAGCGCATGATGTTCGCGAAACATCTCCTGCATCGGATGCAGCGTCCCGTCGGCGGCGGCCAGGCCCTCAATCGTCAGCACACTGCACCCATCGGCTTGCAACGCCAGCTGGGTACATGACTTGACCGAAACTCCATCCACGTGCACCACACAGGCGCCACACTGGCTGGTGTCGCAGCCGATATGCGTGCCGGTCAGACCCAGCTTCTCACGCAGCAGTTCGACAAGCAGGGTGCGTCCTTCGACCTCAACCGTGTGCTGCTTGCCGTTGACCGTCAGGGTTACCTGAGGCATCGCGCTCCCTTTCGTGGTTTCGCTGTTGACGCATCGGCGCGCCAGAGGCGGTCAGCCATTCGTTGGCCAATGCCCTTGGACGTCCCGTAGAGCGGCACTTTGGCCGTTTCCGGCCGCTGTGGTCAAGCGGGGTCAACGCTCATCCTGCCGGATGCGCCCACATCCGGAACCGCCGGTTTGGTGCCTTGCCTGCCGCCAGACAAATGCCCAGCCAACAGTGCTCCCACGCCGCCGGATCCAACGCGGCCACCGCCGCCAGGAACGGGCGCACATTTGGTCTCCGCCTGCCCGCACGCACCGACTCCCGAACGCCCCGACTCCCGAACGCCCCGACTCCCGAACGCAGCAACCCCCGCACGCTGCGGGCTCCCTGCATCGTGTCCAGGATACTCAAGCCAGCGATGCACCCGCCCAAGTTGTTATATTACGATAAACAATGATATTTCGGCATATCCCCGTGATACTTAGTCAGCCCAGGTAGTATCTCCGGCCGAAATCCTCTCCACAACGGGCGCTAGATCATTATCTTTAGACAAAATCAACGGCATGGCCCGTCTCATTTATCGAGGTTTGGCATCACAAAAAGCGGAGGTCACCCACTCCGCACCTAAATATGATGCAAATTCGGCATTATGATGCTAGACGGACATCGCGCTGCGGCGCCGGAAGCCACACGCATCCGCTCGTGCATGTTGCCCTCCGTCACTATAGCCGCAAACAAGACTTAATATCTGAATGCAATAGCATGTCGATCTTGTCTCAGGTGGAAGTCATGTCCCCCCTTGAGCGCGGCCGGCATTGAACCATGTCTCCCGTCTGCCAACAAAGGATGCAGGAATGGCTCCCGTGCTCGACCTCGATCGCCATGCTACGCTGGCCTGGAAAACCTACGAAAACCGGGACGCCGCCAGTGATATCGGATCCGATGCCTCACCCCTGCGGCTGCATGTGGCGCGGCCACGGCCGGTTCCCGACAATAAAGGCTGCATTCTACTTGTGGACGACGACTTTTTCATCCGTGAGACCATGGCGGAATTACTGGACGATGTCGGCTTTACCGTCCTGGTGGCCGCCAACGCCGCGGACGCCCGCGCCATCCTTCACCAACCCGGTGTGATCGACGTCCTGGTGACCGACCTGACCATGCCCGGCGACGACGGCATCGCGCTGATCCGCCAGGCCCGCGCCATCCGCAGCGATCTGCCGGCCATCCTGCTCACCGGCTACGCCGAACAGGTCACCTCGATGACCACCAATGCCGGGGGCAACTTCCACGTGCTGCGCAAGCCGGTGGAAAGCGAACGCCTGATCCAGCAACTCGAACTTCTTGCCGCCAAACCCCGCAATTGAGGCCACGGCCACGCCCCCAACCTGCCATTGCACCTCGTGGCATCACTGCTAAGCTACATAACCTGCGAAGGGACCGTAAGCCGCGGATCAGGAGGAAGCAGTGGAAATAACCGGGCTGGGCTACATGGGCGTCGGCGCGTCCGACCTCTCCGACTGGACCACGTTCGCAACCACCTGGCTCGGCATGCAAATGATCGAGCGTGGCAATACCGCGCGAGCCTTCCGCATGGATGATCAGGCGCAACGTCTGGTCGTCGATCGCTCGCTGGCTGAAGGGGACCGCTATTTCGGCTTCGCGGTCGCCGATGCCGCCGCCCTGCAGTCCCTTGCCGCCCGGTTGGACGCGGCAGGCGTGCCAGTCCGCCAGGAGCCGAAAGCCCTGGCCGACCAACGCTTCGTCAAGCAACTGATCAGCTTCAACGACCCCGGCGGCAACCATCTGGAGGCGTTCTACGGTGCCGCCATCGCCGATCAGCCATTCCGGCCCGGCCGCTCGATCTCCGGCTTTCGCACCGGCGCACTCGGCATGGGTCATGTCGTCTTCCACGTCAAAAACATCGACGACCTGCTGGGCTTCTATCGCGACCTGCTTGGTTTCGCCGTCAGCGACTACATCACGACACCGTTCCGCGCCTACTTCCTGCACGTCAATCCAAGGCATCATTCGGTCGCCTTGATCGAAACGGGCAAGCAGGACCTGCATCACCTGATGGTCGAACTGTTCTCGCTGGACGATGTCGGCCAAGGCTACGACATCGCCCTGGGCGAGCCGGAGAAAATCGCCACCACGCTCGGCCGCCATCCGAACGACGCTGTGACATCATACTATCTGCGCTCGCCGGGCGGCTTCATGCTGGAGTACGGCTGGGGCGGCAAGGACGTCACCCCGGGCGCCTGGACCCCCAGCGAAGTCACCGTCGGGCCCAGCCTGTGGGGTCACGATCGGGCGTGGCTGCCGGACGAACAGCGCAAACAGGCGCGCGACATGCGTCTGAAAGCCGCCGCGGACGGCATCCGCCAGCCGCTGCACGTGATCGACGGCAACTACGTCCGCCAACAAGGGGTCTGTCCATGGTGGGACGCCGCGACCACGGTTGCCCCAGCCTGACCACCACCCCATAAGTGGGATCGAAGGGCCGCCGGCCCTTTGCAGGGTCGAGGAGCAGCGCCGTTCGCCCCGCGCCCTGAGCCCCGCGCCTTGTGCCGCCAGTAGAGGCCTGCCGCCATGGACCCGATCCCCTATCCCGACGCGAAGCTGCGGCGCATTTTATCCACCGTCCACACCATTGCCCTGGTCGGCATCTCGTCGAACTGGAATCGTCCAAGCTACTTCGTGATGAAATACCTGCAGAGCAAAGGCTACCGCGTCATCCCGGTTAACCCTGGCCTTGCGGGCCAGGATCTGCTTGGTGAGCGGGTCTATGCCAAGCTGCAGGACATCCCGGACGGGATCGATATGGTCGACGTGTTTCGCGCCTCGGACGCGGTCGGCCCGATCATGGACGACGCAATTGCCATCGGCGCCAAAATCGTCTGGACGCAGCTGGGCGTGCGCAATGACGAAGCTGCCGCCAAAGGTGAGGCGGCCGGCATCGAGGTTATCATGAACCGCTGCCCCAAGATCGAGTTCGGCCGCCTCGGTGGCGAACTGTCCTGGAGCGGTGTCAATTCCGGTATCATTCGCAACAAGCCGGCCCAGGCGCCGACCGATCGCCAGGCCAAGTTTCGCGCGTTGCCGGCCACCAACGTCGATTACGGCTTTGAAACGCGCGCCGTTCACGCTGGCGCTGCGCCGGACCCCACCACCGGTGCCAGGTCCACCCCAATCTACCAGACCACCGCCTATGTCTTTGACGACGTCGACCACGCCGCCTCGTTATTCAACCTGCACAATTTTGGCTATATCTACAGCCGCCTGACCAACCCCACGGTTTCGGTCCTGGAAGAGCGCGTCGCCAGCCTGGAGGGCGGGCGGGCCGCCGTCGCTGCCGCCTCCGGCCACGCCGCCCAGTTCCTGGTGTTCGCCACCATGCTGGAACCGGGCGACGAATTCCTCGCGTCGCGCAATCTCTACGGCGGCTCCCTCACCCAGTTCGGCCTGTCATTCAAAAAGCTCGGTTGGAACTGCCATTTTGTCGATCCGGCCGATCCCGAGAACTTCCGCCGTGCCTTGACGCCGAAGTGCAAGGCGATCTTTGTCGAGAGCCTGGCCAATCCCGGCGGCGTCATCGTCGACATTGCCGCCATTGCCGAAGTCGCGCACAGCGCCGGGTTGCCGCTGATCGTCGACAATACGCTGGCCACCCCTTATCTGTGCCGCCCGTTCGAGTGGGGCGCCGACATCGTCACCCATTCGACGACGAAGTTCCTCGGCGGCCACGGCAACTCGATGGGCGGCATCGTCGTCGAATCCGGCAAGTTCGACTGGGCTCGCGACGGCAAATTCCCCTCGATGACCGAACCCGAACCCGCCTATCATGGCCTGCGCTTCTACGAAAACTTCGGCGATTTCGCCTTCACCACCAAGGCCCGCGCTGTTGCCCTGCGCGATTACGGCCCGACCATGGCGCCGATGAATGCGTTCCTGACCATCACCGGGATTGAAACGCTGCATGTGCGGATGGAACGCCACTGCGCCAACGCCCAGGCCGTCGCCGAATATCTCGCCAACGATCCCCGCGTCGCCTGGGTCTCGTACGCCGGCCTGGAAGCCAGCCCGTATAAGGCACTCGCCCGCAAATACATGCCGGCCGGGGCAGGGGCGGTGTTCACCTTCGGCGTCAGGGGCGGCTACGAATCCGGCATCAAACTGGTGGAAAGCGTCAATCTGTTTTCCCACCTCGCCAATATCGGCGACACCCGCAGCCTGATCCTGCATCCGGCGTCGACCACCCATCGCCAGCTCACGGATGAGCAGCGTCTCTCGGCGGGCGCGGGCTCCGACGTCATCCGTCTGTCGATCGGCCTGGAAACCGTCGCCGACCTGATCGCCGACCTGGACCAGGCGCTGGGGTAGCGATCACGCCGCGGCGTTTGCTGCCTTCCGGCGATGGTCGAAATTCGTCAGGTTCAGCTTGCGGCGGTGGTCGGCGTATAGCAGCGGCTCGTATTTCGCCGGGTTGCCGGCGCTGACACAGGTCGGCACGGGTCGGATCACCGCATCCAGGCCAGGGCCGTAGAAGAACGGAATGGCGTGACGCACCGCATTGTTGGCATTGATTACACGGTGCGGCGTGGGGATGTAACGGTCGTTGGAATAGCGGGCCAGCATCTCACCGGTGTTGACGACGAACGTGCCGGGAATGGCCGGCGGGCGGATCCAATCGCCTTCGCGGGTGCGAATCTCCAGGCCGGGCAGGGCGGATTGGGCCAGCAGCGTCAGGAAATTGGTGTCGATGTGCGGGGCGAAACCGAACTGGTCGTCCTCGGCGCCGTCCTGCGAGGGGTAGCGGATCAGCCGCAACGTGATGGATGGCTCGATGAAATCGGCATCGAAATAGTCGTCCGGCAGGTTCAGCGATGTCGCGATGACCGAGACCATCTTGTGCGCGAGGGGGCGCATCGCGTTGAAATATGCCGTCGCGCGGGCTTTGAAGGCGGGAAATTCGTTGGGCCATTGGTTGAGGCCGTACAGCGGATTGCCGGACACGATGTCAGGGTCGTCGGCGCTGAGGTCGGTGACGATGTAGAAGCTTTCGCTGTAGTTCGGCTTCTTGTTGGCATGGACCTTGGACGTGCGGACGACCTGGGCGCCATACGGCAGGTAACCGATGTTCAGGTCTCCGATCGTCAGTTCCCGTTTGCGCTGTTCGTCCATGTCGAAGAACTCGGACGCGGCGGCGAATGCGTCCTGCACCAGCACGGGATCGATGCCGTGATTGGCGATGACCAGGAAGCCCGTATCGTCACATGTGGCTGCAACGGCCTCGGCCAGCGCTTCGCGGGCGCCCGGTTTGCCGGCGAGATAGGGGCCGATATCCAGAACCGGTATTCGTTCGCTGTTCATCGTTGCGACCTGCCTCCGCTGCAGCGCGAAAGCGTATCACAGCAGGGCATGACGACAAGCTTGGGTTCAGCCGGCCAATCGAAGGATCAATCCCCCGGGCGCAGCCAGCCCGGAAGCCTTCCTAACCCCCAGGCGGGGTATTGCTCCGTTGTGCATCGGCATAAGCCGGGCGGGCCGTGGCACGCTGGTTGTAGGCCAGGACACGATCGCTCACCGCAACACCGTAGCGGACTGCCCAGGTGATGCAGGTGGACAGCAGGATGTCGGCGGCGGTGAAGCGGTCGCCCAGAATGTAGTGCGGATCGGATTCCAGCGCCCGTTCGACGGTGCGCATCTGCATCTGGAAGTAGCCGGCGGCGGCTTCGTTGGCAGCCGGTGCCTCGCCGTAGATGTGGCGCAGGTCGCCGTGGCGGCGCATCACATACAGCGACGTCGCGTCCAGCTCGCTGATAATGAAGAAACACCACTCCAGGCACCGCGCCCGATCGCGCGGGGTGGCCGGGACCAGGCGGTTGCGCTCGTTTCCATAGGTGTCCGACAGGTAGGTTACGATCGCTGCGCTTTCGGTCAGAACCAGATCGTCGTCCTGCAGCAATGGGATTTTCTGCCGGGCACTGAGCGCCGTGAATGCGGGGGTCTGGGTATCCCCGTTTCGCGGCCGGATCGGCCGGCACTCGAAGTCGAGACCGAGTTCGTGCAGCGCCCAGTGGGGCCGGATGGTGCGGCTGGTGCCGGCGCCCCACAGGATGCGCATGTGCGTCACGTCCTTGCTGCTTTGGCGGCCTGGATGGACTTCAACGCGCTTATCTCGGCGTCGCTGAAGCCGGCTTCGGCCAGGATTGCGTCCGTGTGCTCGCCGACACGGGGGGCCGGGCCGGCGATGCGGGACGGGGTCAGATCGAACCGCGCGGCGGGACGGGCCTGGCGAACGGTTCCGAAATTCGGCTGCTCGAAGGTCTCGATCAGTTCGTTGTTGATCACCTGGGCATTGTTCATCACCTCGGCACGGCGCAGCACCGGGGCGCAAGGCACTTCGGCCGCATCAAGCCGGTCGAGCCAGGCTTGGCTCTCGCCGGTGGCCAGGATGGCACCGACCAGGTTCAGGCGTTCGGCTGCGTTGCGGGAGCGTGCGGCAGGGGTCTTGAAGCGAGGATCGTCGACCCAGTCCGGGCGGCCGATGACGTCGCACAGGCCGCGCCATTCGGCATCCGACAGCGAGCCGACGGTGATGTAGCCGTTGCGGGTCTTGAAGATCAGGTCAGGGCGTGGCGCTGGCTGCGGCGCATTTTCCCGCCCAACCACGGCGTATTGCGACATCGCCTCGGGCCAGAGAAAGCCGATGGTGGCGTCGAGCATCGACAGACGGATGTGCTGGCCCCGGCCAGTGCGGCCGCGTGCCACCAGCGCAGCGCAGATCGCCTGGGCAGCGTAGACCGCGGTGGTTTTGTCGGCGACGATGGTCCGGATCATCATCGGCCGGCCGGTCGCAGGGTCGGATTGCAGGTCGGCAAAACCCGACAGCGACTGGATGACCGGATCATAGACCCGTTTCTTCACATACGGCCCGGTCTCACCGACGCCGGAGATCGAGACGTAGACCAGGCCGGGGTTTGCGCCGCGCAGTTCGGTCTCGCCGAGGCCGAAGCGCTCCATTGTGCCGGGACGGAAATTCTGCACCAGGACATCGGCGGTGCCGATCAGCCGGCGCAGCGCCCCCACGGCGGCGGGCTGTTTCAGATCGAGCGCGATTGAACGCTTGCCGCGGTTGGCGGCGACGAACATGGCGGTGAACTCACCATCGCCAACGGTCCGGCGCGCGATCTCGCCGCCGGGCGGCTCGACCTTCACCACGTCGGCGCCCTGATCAGCGAGAATCGCGGTGCAGACCGGACCGGAAACCACTGTGGTCAGGTCGATGACGCGGATGCCTTCAAGTGCGCCTGCCGGGAGAGGGTTGGCCATCACCATGTCTCCGACCACGGGCGCAGGTCGAGTTCATGAGTCCAGGCGTCGCGCGGCTGGCGGTGCAGCATCCAGTAATTCTCTGCGATATGTTCCGGGTTCAGGATGCTGCGAGCGGCTTTGCGGGCCTCGTAGGTGTCGGGACCACGCTGGCGGGTGAAATCGGTATCGATCGCCCCATCGACCACGACATGGGCGACATGGATGCCCTGTGGACCAAGTTCACGCGCCATGCTTTGCGCCAGTGCACGCAGCGCATGCTTGCCGCCGGCAAACGCGGCATAGCCGGCGCCGCCGCGAACGCTGGCCGTGGCGCCGGTGAACAGGATGGTGCCGTGGCCGCGGGGCACCATCACCTTGGCTGCCTCGCGTCCGGCGAAGAACCCGGCCAGGGCGCACATCTCCCACACCTTGGTATAGACGCGCGTGGTGGTCTCGCGGATCGGAAAACGCACGTTGCCGCCGACGTTGAACGAAACAATCGCGATCGGACCAATGTCACGCTCGATCACGGCGAACAATTCGCTCACCGCCTCCTCCCGCCTTGCGTCGCTGCCGAACGCTCGGGCACGGCCGCCGTCCTGTTCGATGCGCTCGACCAGCGGCGCCAGCTTGTCGCCGTGGCGGCGGGTGACGCACGTGAAGAACCCCTCACGTGCGAAGCGGCGGGCGACGGCCCCGCCCGTGGAGTCGCCGGCGCCGATGACGAGTGCGACCTTGGTGTCTGGCATGGATGCCTCCTGCGAATATCGGATAGCATCATGCAAGTTGAGCCGGTTGTCTATCGCGCCCCCTACCGACGCTGACCGATCAGTGCCGCAGCAGCGAACACTCGCTCTCATTCGCCGGCCGCCAGCTGTCTTCGGCCGACAGCGGAGCAACCAGGGTGAAAATGTCCGCCCGCCCCGGTGCGGTTTCCGGCTTCACCTTCATCAGGTAGGTCGGGCGCATGACCTGGCCGTCGGCTCGGATCGGCGCGTCATCGATCAGCAGGTCCTTCACCTTCGTTGCCCGCATCTGGGCGGCGACCTTGGCGCCGTCATCGGTGCCTGCCGCGGCCACCGCTCTCAGGTAGTGCAGCGCCCCGCTGTAGCCATCGGATTGCTGCCAGTTCGGGAAACGGCCGCCATGCAGCGGGCGAAACCTGGTGTCGAACGCGCGCGAACCGGCGTCGAGGTCCCAGTAGAACGGCATCGAGGCGATCATGCCGGTGCACAGGTTGGCGCCCACCGCCATGATCTCGTTGATCCCGCCGGTAAGTGTCACCAGGGTCTGGCCGCTTTTGCCCAGGCCGAACTCATGGGCCTGCTTGACCAGGTTCGACCAGTCCGCGCCGCCACAGGCAAAAGCGATCGCCTTGGCACCCGAGGCCTGGGCCTGAAGCAACTGGCTGGCGAAATCGGTCGAGCCGAGCGGGAAGGAGGTGGTGCCGAGCAGTTTGGCGCCAGCGGCGGCGATCATCTTTGCACCTTCGTCGCGCAGGCTCAGGCCGAACGCGTAGTCGACGTTGATGATGAACCAGGTATCCGCACCTTGGGCGATGGTGGGGCGAATGACCGATTTCGGCCCGGCATAGGTGTCGAGACCGAACTGGAACGTCGTTGGGTTGCAGCGTTTGCCGGTGAGGTCGGTGCTGAGGCTGCCGGCGACCAGCAGCACGCGGTTGCGCTGATGCGTCATGCCGCTGACCGCAAGCGTGATGGACGACGCGGAAGCGCCGACAATGGCCGCGACGCCTTCCTGATCCATCCAGCGCGCCGCGATGGCCGTGCCCACATCGGGCTTGTTCTGATCATCGGCGGAGACCACGGTTATTGGCCGGTCCCCGGCCATGCCGCCCATCTCCTGCACCGCCAGCTGAACGCCGGCGACCAGGCCTTGGCCGGTGTCGTCGGCATAGATGCCGGACATATCGCACAGCACCCCGATCTTGAGCGGCTTGCCGGCCGACCGCGCCCGCCGGACCGGCAGCAACCCCAGCGCCGGCAGGCCAATGCCGGCGCCTAACAAGGCTCGGCGCGCGAAATTGCGCGTGTCCGGGTCATTCCCGTATGACTTCATGTCGTTTCTCCCGAAACGTTGATGATGGTCCGGCGATTACGTCCGCCGAATTGGCCCGGACGGCAAAGTCAGCCGCCACGCTGCCGGTGCCCGACACATCTCGCATGTCGGGGCACGCGGCCTGCAGGCAGACTGCGCCGGGCGAAGATGAAGGTCTGGCCTACAATCCGGTTAGGACTTTCCGGCGTAGCTCTTGGCCATGCCCTCGCCGGGTTCGGCCTGCGGACCGAACGGCATGATCGGATAGCGCAGGCCGGCCTTCGACAGGCCCTGCAAGCCGGTGACGGCCCGCTGCAGGTCGGCCGGCGGGCAGGCCATCAACATCTCATCGTCGGCAACACCCCCATACCGACGTTCGGCATAGCAGGGGATCGACAGGCTGACCTTGCGGTTCTTCAACGCGCTGCCCCAGCTGTCGGCGCAGGCGCTCTCGCCGGTGATGCTGAAGTCGTAGCGCTGGTAGTTGCGCCATTGCAGGCCGTTGATGAACAGGATCATCTGCGCCGGGTTGCCGTAGAACAGGCAGACATCGGGCGGGCTGAGCCGGCCGGTCCGCAACGGGGAGATCGCCAGCCCGTGGTAGGTACCCGGCGTGACGCGCGGCATCTGTGCCTGATGGGCGGCGGCAGCCTCGCGGCTCTCGAACCACACACCCTCCATCTTGCGTCCGGACATGTAGATGTCACCGGGGGCGTCGAGGCCGATGACGCTGCTGCAACTGGAAAACGGCGGCACGTTCTCAGTGGTGATCCCCAGGGTGAAGCCGGCCATGCGGGACTGCGTGACAAGCTGGCAGGTGGAGTAGGTTTTGCCCTTGGCCGGGCGGCGCAGGCCGGGAACGGCTTCCATCTCGGCGACGTCCTCGAACAGCTTCATGCCGATCGGGAAGGTGCGCAGGCGCAGCAACTGGTTCAGTTGTTCCCCAAGTTCGGCGATCGTTTTGCCGTCGAGTGCTGATGTTTCGGGCATGTCGTTCATGAAGTTTGTCCTCCTGCCAGCATGCTGGCACGCGTCGTGGCGAACGCAAATACGTCCCGCGATGATCGACGCCAGGTGCGCCGGCGAACGGCCCGGGGCAGGCGCTGCACCGGGCGCAGGGACGCCGGATCAGGTCTGGCTCATCCGCCGCATCCAGTCGCCCGCCATCGCCACCGCATCGCGCGCCTTCTGCACCGATCCGGTCGCGCGCAGGAACCCGTGCACGGTCCCGTTGAAGGTGTGCGTATCCACCGGCACACCGGCCGCCCGAAGCTTTGCCACCAGGGCCTCACCCTCGGAACGCAGCACATCCAGTTCGGCAAGCAGCACCATCACCGGCGGCAGCCCCGCCAGGTCGGCACGCAGCGGCGCGGCCAGCGGATGCAGCCGGTCGATCTCATGCGGTACATAGACGCTCCAGTAGAACGCCATCCGCTCGCTGCTCAGTCCGTAGCCGCCGGCGCCATACGCGCGATAGCTGGGCGTATCGAAGCGGGCGTCGCTGACCGGGTAGTTTGCCAGGATGCCCCGCAGGGCAGGTCCACCCGTGTCGCGCAGCAGCAGGCCGGTGGCCAGCGCCAGGTTGCCGCCCGCCGAGTCGCCGCCCAGGAAGATGCGCGCCGGATCCAGGCCCCACGCCGGCCCGTGTTCGGCGATGTGCCGGACCACGGCGGCGCATTCCAGCAGGGCCTGCGGAAATTTGGCTTCGGGGGATAACGCGTAGTCGACGCTGACAACGGCGACCTCGCCCGCCGCCGCATACTCGCGCGTCATGCGGTCATGGGTATCGACATTGGCCCACACCCAGCCGCCTCCATGAAAATATACCAGCGTCGGCAGGACGCGGTCAGTAACCGGGCGAAAGACCCGGCAGAAAATCCGGCGTCCGGTGGCGTCCAGCCAGCGATCGGTCGTCTCGGCCATCTGCGGGCCACCAACCGCGGTCAGCTTGCCCAGGATGTCGTTGACCCGGCGGTGCGGCGCCAACGGCATCTCCACCTTCACCGGCGGATAGGCCGCGGCGGCTTTTTCCTGCGCCGCGGTGAACGCCGCCATCTCCGGGTCCCAATCGGCCCTGTCGTATGACCTGTCCGGCATTATTTGCATTCCGTTAACGTTTGCCGCCTATGCAACTTCACATGACGCGCGAATGCAACTTGCCCAGGAACCCCTGGCACCCCTTATGGTGCAGTGCACCATGACAGTTCCGCGGCTCAATACCTCCGGCCGGTTCGATCCGGCCTGTCTTTTCCGCCCCAGTGCCCTGGCGGTAATTGGCGCTGACACCGAGGCCGGCAGTCGCATCGTCGCCAATATTGGGTTGTCCGGCTACCAGGGCGCGATGCAGGCGGTGCGTGACGCCACACAGCTGCGGGGCACACCGCAACTGGCCGTGCTGGCGACGGCGCCGGACCAGGTGGGGCCGGCAATGACAGTGCTGGCGGAGCATGGCTGCTTCGCGGCAATCGTAACCGGCGGCGCGGAGGATCTGCCGGCACACGCGGCGCGCACCGGCGTACGGGTGCTGGGGCCTCATTCGTTCGGGATCGCCGTGCCGGGGCTGCAGCTGAATGCCTCTCGGGCCCATATTCAGCCACCGCCGGGGCGGCTGGGGCTGATCTCGCAATCCTCCGCGCTGACCCGGGCGGTGATCGACTGGGCCGCGCCGAACGGGGTGGGCTTCAGCCACATCGTCGGGCTCGGCGGCAACGCCGATATCGGATTCTCCCTGACCCTGGACTGGTTGTCGCGCGACGGCGGAACCGGCGCGATCCTGCTGGATATCCGCCGCATCAAGAACCATCGCCTGTTCCTGTCCGCCGCCCGGGCCGCCGCCAGGCTGCGCCCCGTGGTGGCGATCCGGGCGGGGCTGCGGCTGTTGGATGAAGACGGCGCGGCGGACCTGCGGTTCGAGGCTGCTTTGCGCCGCGCGGGCGTGCTGTCGGTGCGGCGGCTGGAGGATCTGCTGGCGGCGGCGGAGACGTTGTCGCGCGCCAGGCCGGCGCGGTGCGACACCCTGGCCATCGTCAGCAATGCGATTGGTCCCGGCCGCCTGGCCGCGGACAGCGTGCTGCGCGAGGGGATGTGCCTGATCCCCGGCAGCGGGGCGGACCACGGGATGATGTGTGTGCCGTCCGCCGACCTGGCCCGGTCGGCGTTTGAACTGGCCGCCCGGCCGAAGATCGGCGGCGTGCTGGTCGTGCATGCGCCATGCGGGGCTGACGACGAGGCGACGGTGGAGACGCTTTGCCATCCGCCTAAGGATCTGCGGGCGCCGATACTGGTATGCGCGATGGGTGAGACCACCGGGGCGATCCATCGGGGCATGTTGGCCCGCGCCGGTCTGCCGGTATTCGCCACGCCGGACCAGGCAGTGCGAGGGTTTCAGGATCTGGTGCGGGATCGCCGCAATCGGGAAGCCGCGCGCGAACTGCCCGGCAGCAAGGTGCTGACGCTGGCGCCGGAGCGCGGCTGGGTCGCGCGCCGGTTCGCCGAAGCGCGCGCGCATGGGCGCCTTGCAATGGCCCAGGATGAGGCACTGGCAGTCCTGGCAGCCTATGGCATCCCAACCGTGCCGACGCGGTTTGCTGCGGGGCCGCTGGATGCGGGGGTTGCGGCCGATCTGCTGGGCTATCCGGCCGTTGTCAAGCTGCGCGACACCGCGGCACCCGCCGACCGGTTGCAGAGCAGCTTGGCCTTCGACCTGCACGATGCCGCCCATATCATGGCCGCCGCGCAATTGCTGTCCGCACGTTCGGTGCGCCATGGCGGAACCGGCGAACTCGTGGTGCAGCGCCATGCGGGCCGCGGGCGGGAATTGGCGATCCGCGTGTCCGATGATGCAACGTTCGGCCCGATGATCGCTTTCGGCGGCGGTGGAACGGCATCCAACCCGACCGATCTGGCGGTCGACCTGCCGCCACTGAACCTGGCGCTGGCGCATGGCCTGATCGGTCGCTGCCGCACCGGGGCAATGCTGGGCAAGCCATTGCGCGACCGGCCGGCGGCCAACAGTGAGGCAGTGGCCCAGGTCCTGGTCCGCATCAGTCAGTTGATCGTCGACTTTCCGGAGATCGCGGTGCTGGATGTGCCAGCCCTATTTGTCGACGACATCGGGGTGGTGGCAGCCGATGCCTGGCTGCGGCTGCGGGCCCCCGGCGAAGCGCAGCCACGACTGGCGATCGCGCCCTACCCGGTGGAGCTGACCGAACACCGGATGATGGGCGGGGAGGCGATGACCATCCGGCCGATACGACCGGAGGACGCCCAGGCCCATACGGCATTCTTCAGCCGGCTGTCGCCACAGGACATCCGTTATCGTTTCTTCAGCGCGATGCGGGAGCTGTCGCCGGAGCAGACCGTGCGTCTCACCCAGGTCGACTACGACCGGGAAATGGCCTTCATCGCGGTCCGCGACGCCACCGCCGAGACGGTCGGCGTGGCTCGTCTGGCCTGCGATGTGGACATGCGCTCTGGTGAATTCGCCGTGATTGTGCAGCCGGATATGAAGGGCCACGGGCTGGCGACGCTACTGATGCAGCGCCTGGTCGAATGGGGCCGGGCACACGGGCTGCAAGCGATCGAAGGCCAGATCCTGGCGGATAACCATCCAATGCTGGCATTCATCCGCCATCTTGGGTTCACCGTCCGGCGCATGGCGGACGATCCGGAAGTGATGTCGGCGACCCTCTCACTGGCTCCAGTTGGCACCGTAGCGCCGTTGGAGGGACTCGGCCGCCACCTGTAGGATTCGCCGGCATGAAATTCCTGCACGCGGCCGATATCCATCTGGACAGCCCGCTGATCGGCCTGTCCAGCCTGGGCGCTGTGCCCGAGGGCGTCATCCGCCACTGCACGCGCCGGGCGTTTGCCAACCTGATCGACCTCGCGATCGCCCAGGACGTGGCGTTCGTGATCATCGCCGGCGACCTCTATGATGGCGACTGGCGCGACTACAGCACCGGCCTGTTCTTCGCCGGCGAGATGCGGCGACTGGCGCGGCCCTGCTTCCTGATCCGCGGCAACCACGATGCCCGCTCGGTCATCACGAAATCACTGGTGGCGCCGCCAAACGTGGTGGAGTTCTCGTCGCGCCGGGCAGAGACCCACCACCTCGATGAACTCGGCGTGGCGCTGCATGGCCGTTCGTTTCCCGATCGCGCGGTGCCGGAGGATCTTTCCGCGACCTACCCCGACCCGGTGCGCGGCCGGCTGAACATCGGTGTCCTCCATACATCGGCCGAGGATCCCGGCGAGCACGAAACCTACGCGCCCTGCCGGATCGCGGGGCTGATCGCAAAAGGCTACGACTACTGGGCGCTGGGCCACATTCATCAGCGCCAGGAACTTCATGCGCCGACCCAGGCGCCGATCGTGTTTCCCGGCAACATCCAGGGCCGGCACGTGCGCGAAACCGGGGCGAAGGGCTGCACGCTGGTCGAGGTGCAGGATGGCAGGATCACCGCGCTGGAGCACCGGGACACCGACGTGCTGCGCTTTGCCTCCGTCCGCGTTCCGGTTGACGGTGCAGAAACCATTGCCGAGGTCGCCACCAGGCTGCGCTTCGAACTCGCCGCTGCGCACGATCAGGCCGGCGGCCTGCCGCTGATCGCGCGCGTCACCCTGGCCGGCGCCACCGATTGCCATGCTGATCTCGTGGCCGACCCGCGGGCGATCGACGCCGAGTGCCGCAATGCAGCCGCCGCCGTCAGTGAAACGCTCTATATTGAGCGGGTTCGGCTGGATACGCGGGCGCAACCGCGGCCGGCCGGCGAGGAGGGCTCGGCCGCCGATCTGGAAGCGGCGTTTCGCCACGCGCTGGACGATCCGGACGTGCAACGCCGGCTGCTGGCCGATTTTGCCGCACTGGCTGCTCAGCGGCCGGCTGCGCCGGGACGCGACATGCGGGCATTGCCCGACAGCGTCGAGGCATTGCGCGCGCTGGTGCCCGACGCATGGTCCGTCGTGGCGCGTGCGCTGGCCGGTGACGCGGCATGAAGCTGCGGCAACTCATCCTTGGCCGCTACGGACACCTGACCGATCTGGTGCTGGATTTTCCCCAGACGCCGGGGCTGCATGTCGTGCTGGGCGCCAATGAGGCGGGGAAATCCACCGCGCTGACGGCGATCGGTGATTGCCTGTTCGGCTTTCCGCACCGGACGTCGTACGCGTTCCTGCATGCGACGCGGGATTTGCGTATCGGTGCCACGCTGCAGGCACGCGATGGGCGGCAGGCGATGTTCGTCCGGCGCAAGGGCCGTAAGGAGGATCTGTTCGACGAACAGGACCGGCCGCAGCCGGAAAGTGCCATCGCAGCATTTCTGGCAGGTGCCACGCGGTCGCGGTTCGACCAGGTCTTCGGGTTGAACGGATCCGAACTGAGGCAGGGTGGTGATGCGATCCTGCGTGGCCATGGCGAGGTCGGCGAGGCGATTCTTGGGGCGCATACCGGTCTGCACGGGTTTCGCGCCAAGGTCGATGCGATCGGGGCCGAAGCCAGGAAACTGTTCGGCGACAGGAAAGGCCCGCGGGCGTTCCATGAGGCGGCGGACCGGTTCGGCGCGGCGCGTCATGCCGTTGCGGAGCGGCGCATCGAACCGGCGGCCTGGAAGCAGGCGCGCGACGATCTGGCCACGCTGGAGGCTGAGCGGCTCGCAGCAACCGCACGGGCAGCTGGCCTGCATGCCGAACGCTCCCGCCTGGACCGCATTCGCCGCACCACCTCGGCGCGATTGGCGCTGTCCAGGGCGCTGGACGATCAGGCGGCGCTGGGCGATGTGCCAGGGCTGCCGCCGGATGCGGCGGAGCAGTATCAGGCCGCCACCGCGGCACGCGATCAGGCGCTGCGCGACCTGGCTCGGGAGCAGGCGCGGATCGCGGCATTGGACGCGGAATGCGCCGAACTGGCGGACAGCCCGCCGATCCTGGCAGTGGGCGAGGCGATCGATGCCCTGGCCGAAAACCGCAAGCTGGTTGCAGCCGCGGTGCGGGACCGCGCAACGCAGCGCCTGCTGGCCGATCAGCGTGCGGCGGCGATGGTCGAGGAGGGCAGGCGGCTTGGCTTGACCCTCGATGCCGACGCACTGGCCGCTCGCATCCCCAGCGCGCTGGACCGGGAGAACGTCAGCCAGGCGCTGCGCCGGCATGTTCGGCTGGCGGAGCGGCAGGCCGCGGCGATCGAGGCGCTGGCGGCGGCCGACGGGCGGCTGGCCGAGGCGCAAACGGCACTCGCGGCCTTGCCGCCGCCGGAACAGGCCGCCGATCTGCGGCAGGCGATTGAGGCTGTGAACGGTTACGGTCCGCTGGACGACCAGTTGGCGGAGGCCGAATCGGCGGTGCAGGCCGCGGCCGACCATCTGGCGGCTGCGCTGGCGGGCTTGCCCCTTTGGCACCGCGGCGCCGCCGCGCTTGCCCTGACACAGATGCCGCTGGATGCCGACATGCAGCGCGTGACGCAGGCGCTGACGGCGGCCGCGGATGGCGCAAGGCTGATCGAACAGCGGCTGGCGGAGCATGACCGCGTGCTGGCCGACTACGCCGCCCAGGCACAGGCAGACGCGGCTTCGGGTGCCTTGCCGACCGCAGCGGCGATCGAAGCGGTGCGCGCCAAGCGTGATTCCGCCTGGGCACTGATCCGCCGAACCCATCTCGACGGCGGCGCGGGCGTCTCGCCCGCCGAAGCGCTGGCGCTCGGGGTGGCAGGCAGCGTGGCGGACGCATTTCAGGGGCTGATCGACGCCGCCGACCGGCTGGCTGACCGGCGGGCCGCAGAGCAGGAACGCGTCGTGGCGATGGAGCTGCGGCGTGCGGCAACCATTCGTCAGCAGGCGCTGCGCGATGCCGATGAGCGGTTGCGGGCCGAAGCCGCGGCCCGGCTGGCCGATGTCGAGGCAACATGGCAGGCGCTTTGGCAACTGGCGGGTATCCCGGCCGGTGAACCGGCGTCGATGCGGGAGTGGCTGCACCGGCGGGCGGGGGTTCTGGCAGCACTTCAGCGCTGGCAGGATGCTGAGCGCAGGTCTGACACCGTGCGGGCAAGGCACGCGGCGGGTCTGGCGGCGCTGCAGGCCGTGCTGCCGGCAAAAGCGCCCGGCGCGACACTCGCAGCCTGTTTGCGAACCGCCGATCAGCTCTGCCGGCAGCGGGAGACCCAGGCGGATCGGCTCGCCAAGACGCGTGCGGCGGTGGATGCGGCGGTCGAGGAACGCGCTAAGATCGCGCGCGTCCTGGCGCGTCTGGACACGGAACTGGCGGACTGGCGCGCCAGCTGGGCGGCGGTCGCGCAGTCGCTGTCGCTGCCGGCGGATGCCTCGCCTGACCTCGGCACCGTCGCGCTGGGACTTTGGGATGCAATCGACAAGGCCGCGCGTCAGCGGCGGGACGCGACGGATCGGGATGGCGAGATGACCGCGGCGATCGACCGGTTCGCGGCCGAAGCTGCGGCGGTGATCCGTCAGGTCGCGGCGGGTCTGGCTGATGTCGCTCCGCTGGAGGCAGTGGTTCAGCTTGCGGCTGACCTTGCCATGGCGCGCGAGGGTGTGCGGCGGCGCGATGGACTGACCCACGATCGCGACCGAATGAAGGCCGCTGTCACAGCGCTCGAACAGCAGCAGGACGCGGCGCGCCATGTGCTGGCGGGCCTGCGCGCCCAGGCCGGCGTCGCGGATGACGTGGCGCTGGAACAGGCGATCCACCGGTGGCGGCTAAACCGGGTGCTCGCGGAGCAGATCGTGGCCCGCCAGGCGGAGCTGCTGACCCTCGATGACGGCAAGACGCTGGCGGAGCTGGCCACCGAGGCTGCAGGCATCGACGTCGATGCCCTGCCCGGCCGGATCCAGGCGATCGAGGCGGAGCTGCATGACATCAATGGCCAGGCGCTGGCCAGCCAGGAGCGGATGGTCCGGCTGCGGCACACCCTGGCCGACATGGAGCGTGGTAACGATGCCGCCGGCGCGGCGCAGGGAATGGAGACCGCGCTTGCCGACATCGACGACATCGCCGGGCGCTATGTGACACTGCGCATGGCGCACGAATTGCTGCGGGCCGGCATCGAACGCTTTCGCCGCCAGCAGCAGGGGCCGTTACTGGCCCGCGCGGGCCAGATTTTCGCGCGCCTGACCGAAGGCCGTTACGACCGGCTGGGCTTGGACGAGGAGGACGGCAAGGCCATCGTGACCGCCTGCCGCCCGGACGGGACCGAATGCCAGGCCGACCGGCTGAGCGAAGGGACGCTGGATCAACTGTATCTGGCGCTGCGGCTGGCCGCACTCGAAGGCGATGCGCGCGTTACCGAACCGTTGCCATTCATTGGCGACGATCTGCTGGTCAATTTCGACGACCGGCGCGCCAAGGCGGCACTTCGGGTGCTGGCGGAATTCGCAGCGGTGACGCAGGTGATCCTGTTTACCCATCACGGCCACATCGCGGAACTCGCTGCCGGATTGGCATCGGTTCATCCGCTGGCGGCGAACGTGGCCGTCGCGTAACTGGCTTAACCAACGCCGTAGCCTTTCAGCACGGCCCTGATTTGTTTGACGGATATGGTCTCCACCATCTCCCGGTCTGCCAGTTCTATGTCGTAATGGGTCTCCAGCTCCGTCATCAGCATGATCTGACGCAGACTGTCCCATTTCGGCGTGTTGGATATGTCTGACGCTTCGCTCACCTGGGATCGGTCAATGCCGAGGGTCTGAGCGATCAGCTCCAGCAACGTATCGTCCGTCATGATGCCACCTCCCTCATGATGCCACCTCCTACCGCAGGTAATCGGTCCAATGGATGTAGTGCAGGATGTATTGCCGAAACGTCCAGGCGTGCGCGTGCCATCGGTAGGTGGCGTCCGGATTGAAGAACTGCAGGTCCAGCCGTTCGGCGACCAGTGGATGAATCGGCACACACTCGAAATCCTGGCCCATGTGATGGCGCTGCAGGATGTCGACCTCGTCGACGGCGACCCGCGCCAGTGACGGCGACAGGATCTTCGTCTGCTCCAGCAGACGCTTCATCAGGAAATTCACCGCCGGCGCCGAGACATGGCCGCTGGTGTAAAATAAATTCACGCTGCGAAACGTCTTCTCCACCCAGTCCGCCACATGGACGTCGGCCAGCGCGTCGGACGCCCGCCAGCGCGCGACGTCCAGGCGCAGCCGCCGGTTCAGGTCAGGCATCTTTTCGGTCGTCGTTCGAACATACTTGTCGAAAAGCTGGTCATCCGGAAGATCCTCGCCAGCCAGCACGGCGGCGA
This sequence comes from Rhodopila sp., assembly GCA_965200665.1. Lineage (GTDB taxonomy): Bacteria > Pseudomonadota > Alphaproteobacteria > Acetobacterales > Acetobacteraceae > Rhodopila. The sequence continues at coordinate 3,919,949 of OZ241370.1, forward strand.
TCGAGTCGGGCCACGGATAGCGGGTCGGGTCCAGCGCGGCGCGCGCGTCGTTGCCGGCGAACGGCCAGAGGCAGCTTGCGGTGAACGGCGGGAACCTGACCACCGGGCAGCCGGGCGGAATCCGGGCATGCAGCGCCGCGCGATTGGCCGTTATGCCGCCGCCTTCCACCTGTTCCCATACCGTCACGACCCCGGCCATGAAGGCCGGACCATACCGGGTGGCCCAGTCTTCCTCAGTGACGAGGTGCAGCGGAATCCACTTGAAATTCAATCGCCCCGCCAGGCTCGGCATGTGCAGGCCGATATCGCGCAGCTCCTCGCCCTGGCAATTGGCGTAGATCAGGATAGCCGGGGTCACGGCCGCCACGGCGCCGATTTGATGACGTTCAGCACATGGTCCCGCTGCGACAGCAGATTGTTCATCCACCGGTACTGCATATCCGGCGACCACCAGGCCAGGCCAAAATGCGCAGCGACCCGAGGATGCACCGGCACCTGCTCACGCGGGCCGGTGTAGCCATCCAGCACCGCGTCCAGATCGCGTGCGATCTGCGAGGCCGACGCCACGTCGTTCACCAGGGGATCGTCGAGGATCTGCCGCACCATCTCCCGCAGCAGCGTCGGGCCAACGCGGTCCGGCGCCACGAACAGACGATCCTGGCGAAACCGTCCGGCGATGAAATCCGCCAGTTGCATCCCGCTTTCTTTATCCTGTCGCTGCCAGAGCCCCTGGTCCTCGGCAAGCATCGCATCAAGGTCGACGGGTTCCCGGTCGGTTGCGGCGTCGTACATCAACAGCAACATGTCGCTGGTCATCCCGACCCCGGCAAGGGCTTGGGCAAAACGATCGCCATACGGATAGCCTGACCCCGCGGTCCGATCCGGTTCGGCTGCCGCGTCGGCGTTGCGGCTACAAAACGGCCACAACGCTCCGCAGGCTGGACCATGAAAGCTTCGCCTGCCGCAGTGCCGCGGCAGCATCCCCGCCAGCAAGTCCAGTTTTGCCGCGGCACCGCCGTTGATCTCTGTCCAGCAAAACCGTGCCGCTGCGATAGCACCCGCCGGCAGGCCGGCGATGGCGTGGTCCAAGGGCTGTGACAGATCGACGAAATGGATGATGAAGCGGCCTTTGAGGCAAGCCAGCCGGCTGATCACCTGGCACAACAGCCGCGCGACCGGCCCGCCGGCGATCAACCCGTCCACCACTGCCGATGCCCGCGCCGGACTACGCCGACCCCGGGGCGCGGTGCCGTCCCGTGCCAGACTGGCGGAGTGGAAGCAAAATCCCAAAAGCCGGGTATCGTCGTCCCGCGCATGATCAACCGGCCGAGCCGCGTCGGGATGCAGCAACGTCAGCACGACCTGCCGGCGCCCGCGCGTCACCGCCGACGGCAAAGCAACCGAAACGGTCCGCCGCCGTTTCATCTCCAGCGTCGCAAGCACGGTCGCCCCGGCAAGAACGGTCAAACGCTGTGATATGACCTCAGGGGGAAACACGGCAGGATGCACGTCGAAACGAACCACGTAAGGCAGATCGTCGCCTGGCAGCGGCAAGGTCAGCGTGCTTTCGTCCGTGCCGACAGTCCAGGCGAACGCATCTTCAACCGACCATCCAGCGCCGAGGCAGTCGGTGAGGTTCCCCAGATTTCCGAAGACGTAGGCAGCGTCCAAGCCTGCACCTGTGTTCGTGATGCACTGCTGAAAGTGCGGTGCATCAATAGGCCGTTTCGCCACCGCCGTTCAAGGCGGGGATCTGTCCCCGCGCATGCTCCGTTCCCGTCCATGACCTGTCCCCGCCGATCGATCATGCGACCGCTGCCGCGGCGGCTTTTGACAAGCCGGAAGCCGGCGGAGAAAACAGGATGCTCGACATAAGGGAATCATCATGTCCGGATCATCCACCCAGCACGCGATCGCCACCCTCGGCTTCATCGGCCTCGGCGTGATGGGCGAGCCGATGTGCGGGCACCTGGCGCGCCGGTCCGGCCTGCCGGTCATGGCGTTCGACCTGCGGCCCGAACCGGCCGGACGCCTTGCGGCCGACGGCGTGAAGCCCGCCGCCTCGCTGGATCAGCTCGCCGCTGCATGCGACGTCATTTTGCTGTCGTTGCCCGACGGCAAGGCGGTGGCCGCGGTGATCAGCCAGTTGGAGCCGCATTTGCGTCCCGGCCAGTGCGTCGTCGATACCAGCACGTCCTCGGTTGAGCTCACGCGGGAAATCGGCGCCAGGCTCACCGAAAAGAGCATCCTCTACGCCGATGCGCCCGTCGCCCGCACACGGGAAGCGGCCTCCCGCGGTGAACTCAGCATCATGGTCGGCGCCACGGCGGAAACCTTCGACCGCATTCGCCCGATCCTGGAAACCATGGGCACCGACGTCACCCACTGCGGCCCTATCGGCTGCGGCCAGGTGGTCAAGATCCTGAACAATATGCTGGTCTTCCAACACTGCGGCGCCCTGGCCGAGGCGATCGCCATCGGGCGGCGCAATGGCGTCCCGCCGGAGGTGCTGCTGCCGACCATGGCGATGGGCTCCGGCGACAGCTTCGTGCTGCGCAACCACGGCATGAAGTCCATGCTGCCCGGCATGTTCCCCGAACGCGCGTTCTCGACCCGGTATGCGATCAAGGATCTGTCCTACGCGCTGGAGATGGCCGAGGCGTCAGGGCTCGATATGGCTGCCGCCAAGCTCACCATGGCCCGCTTGCAACAGACCGAGGCAGCCGGTTATGGCGATCAATACCACCCTGTCGCACTGAAAGTGATTGACCCGCGATGAACCGCTTTCCCGAAGCCGACATCTGGCGGTCCGCCTGCCGGGACGACGCGACCCTGACAGCCTGGGCCGGCTCCTGGCAGGTGTGTTTCGCGATCGCCGGGGATGACGCCACCACCGTATTCAATCTGGTCGACGGGAAGGTCCAGGCCGGCGGCGGGCAGCCCGCGTTCACCCTCGCTGCGCCCGATGCGGTCTGGACAAAGTTCCTGCTGCCGGTGCCGCCGCGCCACCACCACGGCATCTTCGCGATGCACTACCGTGTGCCCGAGTTTGCCATCCGCGGTGACCAGATCGCCTTCATGCAGCACGTCCACGTCGCCCGCCGCGTGCTGGAGATCGGCAAGTGGCTGGCGTTGGGCAACGCCTTGCCGGTGCCCGTCACCCTGGCACCGCGCGGGGGGCCACGGGCGGTTCCCAAGGTCCAGGGCGGCTATGTTCCGGTGACCGTCGGCGGCACCACTTATCAAGTCTACTATGAGACAGCCGGATCGGGTCGCGACGTGCTTTGCATGCACACCGCCGGGTCCGACGGGCGCCAGTTCCATGGCCTGATGGCGGATGACCGGATCACCCAGGGGCACCGCCTGGTCTCCTTCGATCTGCCCTGGCACGGCAAGTCCCCGCCTCCGGAAGGTTCGGTGCCGGGGTCCTGGCGGCTCAACACCGACCTCTATGTCGAACTGATCATGGGCTTCATCGCCGCCGCCGGGCTGGACCGGCCGATTGCCCTGGGCGCCTCGATGTCCGGCGAGATCTGCCTGGAACTGGCCTATCGCCATCCCGAAGCCTTCGGCGGCATCGTCGCCTGCGAGGCCTGCGAGAAGATCGAGCGCCGCCAGACCGCCTGGGCTGCCCACCCCCATGTCAACCAGGCGCTGTTCGTGCCGGAGTGGATCGGCGCGCTGAACGCGCCACAGAGCCCGGCGGAATACCAGGAGCAGGTCACCTGGCACTACAGCCAGGGCGGTTCGGCGGTGTTCTTCGGCGACATCGCGTTTTATTCCGGCGAATGGGACGCCAGCGCGCGCGTCCAGCGGATCGACACCAACCGTTGCCGCCTGTTCATGCTGACGGGGGAGTACGATTACTCCTGCACCACCGAGATGTCGGCCGCGACCGCGGCAAAGATCCCCGGCGCGCGGTTCCAGGCGATGGCCGGCATCGGCCATTTCCCGTTCGCCGAGAACCCGCGCCTGTTCGCGGAGTATCTTCTGCCGGTGCTCAAGGAACTGGGCGGCTGACACAGGCCTTGACGGCCGTCACCGGTGCGGTGGGTGTATGCTGCAAGGTGCTTGACGCCAGCCGCCTCAAAGTCGACCTTGCACCCATCAATTCCAAGGATGGCATAGCCATGAACATCGAAACCTCGCCGGCCTCGCTCGCCGGCGTCTCAGCGGCAGAATGGCAGATCCGCTGTGATCTCGCCGCGCTGTATCGCCTGGTCGCGCATCATCGCTGGACTGACTTCATCTACACGCATCTCAGCGCCCGCCTGCCGGGGCCGGAGCACCACTTCCTGATCAACAAGTACGGCGTCAATTTTCACGAGATGCGCGCCTCGGACCTGGTGAAGATCGACGTCGACGGCAACATTGTCGAGCAGGAGCGCGGCCTCAGCAGCCGCGACGTCAACGCCGCCGGCTTCTGCATCCATTCCGCCGTGCACATGGCCCGCCATGACCTGATGTGCGTGATCCATACCCACACCGCCGCCGGCATCGCCGTCTCGGCGCAGAAGGAAGGGCTGCTGCCGCTGTCGCAGCACGCCTGCAAGTTCTACAATCGCATCGCCTATCACGGCTACGAAGGCATCGCGCTCGACCTTGATGAGCGGGAGCGCCTGGTCATGGATCTGGGCCAGCACAAGGCGATGATCCTGCGCAATCACGGCCTGCTGGTCGGCGGCACGTCGATCCCGGAAGCCTTCCTCAACATCTACATGCTGGAGCGTGCCTGCGCCGCCCAGGTCGACGCCCTGTCCGGCGGCCGCGAGGTCATCCTGCCGCCGCCCGAAGTCTGCCAGCACACCTCCGACCAGTTTGCCAGCCATGAACGCGACGAACAGCATTACGCCATGGTCTGGAATGCGGCGCTGCGGCTGATCGAGGACGGCAAGCCCGACTACCGCAGCTAGGGCAACATCATGCCGGGCGGAACAGCAGCGGTTTCGCCGCCAAGCTGTTCCGCCGCCTGATCAGAATGCGCCTTGCGCCGGCGGCACGGTGATGCACGCCATGCCCTGGCGACCAAGCCGCCCGCAGGCCTCCGCCGCCGCCTGCGGACTGAGGCCGGATAGGCGCGCCCTGAACGCCACCTGGGTACCCAGCGGCGCGGTGGCCGGCAGTTCGATCTTGGCGCGACCAAGCAGGTCCGGCGCCACCGCCCTGGCGCGTTCGGCGGCACTCTGCGCGGTGGAAAGCGTCGCGAAAGCGCCAACCTGGATCATCCAGTGCCCGGGCGGTGGACCCGGCGCAAACGCCACCGGCTGGGCTATCCGCTCCTGCAGCGGCCGGGCTTCCCGCGCCACGCGCACCGGCGCAGGATTTGGTGGCGGCGCCAGCGGCTGCGTGATGATCGGGGCCAGCGCCGGCGCCGGCGGCTGACACCGTCGCGTCGGGTCATACGCGGCATCCGGATCGCAGTCCGTGGCGGCATTTGGAGGCGCGGCATATGAGGGGGCGACATAGGGCGTGGCGGTGTAAGGCGTGGCGACATAGGGCAGGGGTGCGATTGCCGCTGTCTGCACCGGCACCGAACGCGCCGGGGCGCAGCGCCGCGTCGGATCATATGCGGCATCCGGATCGCAGTCCGCGATGGCAGAGGGGGCGGCGACATAAGGTGCCGGCATCGCCGCAGCCACCTGCACCGCTTGCGGACGGATCGGCACGCAAGGCCGTGCCGGATCGTATGCCGCGTCCGGATCGCAGCCGGCCGGCGTCGGCCGATACAACGCCCGCCGCACCGAAGCGCCGCCCGCGTACACCGCCAGCGGCCCCGACATCGGCGTCTCCGTCCCCAGCAGCGGCGCGATTGACGCCACATAGTTCACCGTCTCGGCCGGCAGCGGAGTCCCGTTGTTCAGGTAGCGGTCCAGCCGGTTCGGCCCGGCGTTGTAGGCCGCCAGGAACCCCGGCGAGCCGAACCGGTCATACATCTCCCGGAGGTAGGCCGTGCCCGCAAGGATGTTGTTGTGCGGGTCGAACGGGTCGCCACCCAGATTGTAGCGGGACCGCAGCCCGTCATAGGTGTCGGGCATCACCTGCATGAGCCCCATCGCGCCGGCCCAGGAAATCACGTCCTGCTGGCCGCCCGACTCCTGGCGCATCACCCGCCGCACCCAGTTCTCCGGCACCCTGAAGCGGCCGGACGCCTCGCGGATGTACGGTCCCCATGGGTCGCTGGTCGGGCCGGGCGGCGGATAATAGCGCGACGGATTATACCGCGCTGAACGATGCGTCTGGCTGCCGCCGCACGCCGCGAGCGTCGCCAGCAAAGCCACACAGGCAATCAGCCGGATCCGGCGGTATGCACGCCGGCCGGGCGTCGCGTCCGGTCGCAGGCCCGTTAGGCAATCGGTCGATCGGTCATCGCCCGGCAAAGCAACGATCCGGCTGGTTGGTACGACGTGCGCGATGCTGCGATTCATGGAACAGGGACCGGCGGGGTGGGTTTCGCCGGCACTTATCACAGGACCTGAGGGAAGCGGTAGAGAACTCTGACCACGTTACGGTTTATCCCCTACGGACTGTGATCGGCAGCTGCTCGCTGCAGGTTTGGCCACGCACGAGGAATGAAATCTATACTAACATAAAAACTAACGCTGGATAACCAAATCGTCAGTCACCACATCCCCGCGGCCAAGACAGGAGCCGCTTCACAATGCCAAAGCCGAAAACCGCGCTGCAGAGAAATCCCCACATGGTCAACATCCATGCGCTTGGGCGGCCGGACGCGCCGCCACCGGAAACTGGCTGGCCGGCACCGGTGGGCGGCTGGGCTGGCGCGCCGGCGTCACCGGCCGTCGGTACGCTCACCACCGCCGCGGCCGGACCGCTTGCGCCCGACGCGCCGTCGATCAGCAACGTCGTGGCGCCGCCGGATGGCACCACCACCCGGTTGACCGTCACTTGGGCGGCGCCGGCGGCCGATGGCAGCCACAGCGCCGCCACCCGCTACAACCTGCGCACCAGCCCGAGCGGCACCGGCAGCTGGACGACCGTCAACAATGTCAGCAGCCCCTACACCGTCACCGGGCTGGACGGCGCGGCGGCGATCGATGTTGCTGTACAGGCTACGAACGCAGCAGGTCCTGGGACCTGGTCCGCTGTCATCAGCGCCACGACCTGGGGCGCCACGGTGGCGCCGGCAAACTGGGTCGCGGCATTGACCCAGGTTCATGGTGCCGGCGTCACGCCGAACGGCGGCGTCAATATGGTCGCCGTCGCCGCACCAACCGCGGTGACCGGGGCCGCGTTCGCCTGGTCAACCAGCCCGACCACGCTTACCACCACGGACCTGATCGCGGCCGGCGGTGATGGGCAGACCGATGGCTGGGGCCAGTGGTTCAATGCGCCGGCCGCCGCTGGCACCTACTATCTGTGGCTGCTGGCACAGGGCGCCGACGGCATCATTGGTGCGTTGGCGACCCCGGCGATTTCGGTGCTTTGATCCTGCTACCCCGGCCCGCTACATCGCGATGGAAAATCCGCCATCGACCGGTATGGCCGTCCCGGTGACGAAATCCGACGCCGCGGATGCAAGAAAGGCCGCCACCCCGGCCATGTCGTCCGGCACGCCCCACCGCGCCTGCGGCGTCCGTTTTTCCACGCTGTCGTGCAGCCCCGAAACCTGCTGGCGCGCCCGCTTGGTCAGGTCGGTGTCGATCCAGCCCGGCAGCACCGCATTGACCTGGATATTGTCCTTCGCCCAGGCGGTGGCCATCGCTCTGGTCATCTGCACGATGCCGCCCTTGCTGGAGGCATAGGCCACCGCATAGGGCGCTCCGAACAGCGACATCATCGACCCGATATTGATCATCTTGCCGCCACCCTGCCTGGCCATCACCGGATGCGCCGCCTGCGAGCAGAAGAACGCGCTGGTCAGGTTGGTGTCCAGCACGTGGTGCCATTCCTCCTCGGACAACGCCTCGGGCATCTTTCGCACCGACGTACCGGCGTTGTTGACCAGAATGTCGACCCGGCCATGCCGATCCACCGCTTCGGCGATCAGCGCCTGGCATGCCGCCTTGTGGGTCACGTCGGCGGCGATGAAGCTGGCGTCGGCGCCCATGTCGTGCAGCGCCTTCAGCGCGGTGGCAGCCTTGTCCTCGTTGCGGCCGGCAATGATCACCCCGGCACCTAATGATGCGATGCCACGCGCCATCCCAAGGCCGATGCCGCCGTTGCCGCCGGTGACGACGGCGATTTTTCCCTTGAGGTCGAACAGGTTCATCGATTGGCTCCGCGATCTGGACGTTGCACCCAGCATGATCGGTCGCCGGTCACCCCGCAAGGCAGCCCGGCGCAATCCCATAAGCGGGTTCCAGGGGCGAGCGAGCACGCGAGCGAGGGCGCCGGCCCTCGGCAGGTCCAGGGCGCGGCTTGACCCTGCTCCCCTGGCCCCGAACCCCTGGCCCCGCTCCCCTGGCCCCGCTCCCCTGGCCCCGCTCCCCTGGCCCTGCTCCCCTGGTCTTGCTCCCTTGGCTTTAAGGCGTCACCCGCGTCTCGGCCAGGTGGTCGAAGCGCTTGCGATACGTGCCCAGGCCCATGGTCTGCGACCGCAGCTCGATGATCAGGTCATGCAGTTCGGCTTCCGGCACCAGCGCCTCCACGTCGTCCCATCCCGACCATCCGGCGCGCTCGGCAAATCCCAGGATCTGCCCGCGCCGTCCGCTCAGCAGCCGCTGCGCCCGTGCCGTATAGTCGTTCGGCACGCTGATCGTGACGTGATCCACCGGCTCCAGCAGCACCGGGTCGGCCTTGGCCAGCGCCTCCTTCATCGCGATCTGGGTCGCGGTCTTGAATGCCATGTCGGAGCTGTCGACCGAATGAAACCCGCCGTCGACCAACGTCACCGACACATCGACAACCGGGTAGCCGAACGGCCCCTTGCGGGTGGCCTCCTCCGCCGCCTCGCCGACCGCGGGGATGAAGTTCCGCGGCACCGCGCCGCCGACGATCTTGTCGATGAACTGGAAGCCCTCGCCGCGGCCCCTGGGCGCCACGTCGATCTTCACGTCGGCGAACTGGCCATGCCCGCCGGTCTGCCGCTTCAGCCGTCCATGTTCATGCACCGGCTTGCGGATCGTCTCCTTGTAGGCCACCGCCGGCTGGTGCGTGGCCAGCTTCAGCCCGTAATCCCGGGCCAGGTGCTCGACCGTGGTCTGCAGGTGCATCTCGCCCTGGCCGTGCAGGACAGTCTCGCCCTCCTGGGTGACGAACAGCGTCGGGTCTTCCTCAGCCAGCTTGTGCAGCGCCCCCGACAGTTTCACGTCGTCCTTGCGCTCCGTCGTGGCGATCGCCATCGCATAGACCGGCGGTTCGGGCTGGGGAAAGGGCAGTGGTTCGGGCTGGCCGCCCGGCGACAGCGTGGCCCCGGTCGGCACCCCATCCAGCCGGCCGAAAGCGACGATCTCGCCCTGCTTCGCCTCCGCCACCTTCGCCAGCTCGCCGTTGACGTAGCGATAAACCCCGCCCAGCCGGGTGCCGCCCAGCTGCGCCCCGTCGGTGACGGTCCCACTCCAGATCCGGACATAGGACAGTTTGCCGGTATGCCCGGCGTAAACCGTCTTGAAGACCTGCGCCCGCGCCGCCCCGCCCGGCACGATGCCGCGCCGCTCCGCCGTCTCGGACGCGTCCGGCGTGTCGTGCCGCAACGCCTTCCACAGCCGCCGCACGCCATTGGCATGCTCCGCCGCGCCGACCAGCACCTCGATCACCGAACCCGCGACCAGATCCTTGCGCATGTCGCGGTAGAGTTCCTCCGGCGTGGGCTTGATATCCTCCAGCACCTTCTCCAGCAGCGCGTCGTCGTGATCGGCCAGCGTCTCGACCAGCCGGCCCAGCGCCGCCTGTTCCTCCGCCAGCATGTCCACCGGGATCTGCATCAGTTCGGAGGCCTGGCCCTTGCGGTAGCGATACGCCCGCTCGCTCATCAGATCGACATAACCGGTGCAGGTCGGCCCATCGAAGATCGGCATCTGCCGAAGCACCAGCGGGCTCGCAGCATACGCCTGCAAGGCAGCGAGCGTATCGGCCACACTGCCGTCGAGCGTGTCGATCTTGTTGATGAACACGATATGCGGGACCCCCTCGTCCTTCAGCGTCTTCAGTAGCGGCGCCACCATCGCTGCCTTCGCCGGAGTCGGCTCGCACACCACCACCGCGATGTCGACCATCGCCAGGGCGGCGCAGGTCTGGTGGGAGAATTCGATTGATCCCGGGCAGTCCACCAGCGTCCAGCTATCGCCGAGGTAGCTGCAATGGCCAAGCCGGATCTCGGTGGTCATCGGACGGTTACGCGGATCAGCCGGCTTCTTGACCGGGGCGCCCGCGGTTTCCAGCAAGGCCTCAAAAAGCGTCGACTTTCCGCTGCCGTAGGGGCCCACCAGAGCCACCGAGCGGGGACTTCTGCCGTTGTTTGTTCCTGACATGGCCGCACCTCCTTCGTTTTTGAAGGCGCCCTTGTCGGCACGTGCCTGTCCCAGCCGGGCACGCGCAGCGCCCTTGTCCGGCAACGTTAGCGCAAGACCGATCGCAGGCGAACCCATGTCGTGGACCAACCGAACGGGAGGTCGGCGCGACTGCAAGCATATCGGGCGGCCGCGCCGCTTGAGATGGCGGGCAAAAGCTGCTTGACCAGAACGGACAATCTGACATCAAAGCCATCGTAGAGGGGAAACCAATGAGCAGTCTGGACGGCAAGGTCATTCTCGTAACCGGGGCCAGTCGCGGAATCGGCGCGGCTGCCGCCGCGGCTCTGGCCGCAGCCGGTGCGACCGTCGTGCTGACCGCCCGCGACCAAACGCTGACCGAACAGGTGGCCCGCGCGATCGGCCCCGCCGCCTCCGCCCAACCGTGCGACGTCTCCGATTATGCGGCCTTCGCCGCCCTGGTCGCGGCCACGAAGGCCCGCTACGGCCGGCTTGATGGGCTGATCAACAACGCCGGCATCATCGAGCCGATCGCCTCTATCGCCGAAAGCGATCCCGCCGCCTGGGCGCGCAATATCGAGATCAATCTGGTCGGCGCCTACCATGCCATTCGTGCCGTGCTTCCCGGCATGCTCGCGGACGGCGGCGGCACCATCGTCAACGTGTCCTCCGGCGCCGCGATCCGCCCGCTGGAGGGCTGGAGCGCCTATTGCAGCGGCAAGGCCGGCCTGCACATGCTCACCCGCGCCATCGCGCTGGAAACCGCGGGCAAGGGCATCCGCGTGTTCGGCTTCCAGCCCGGAACCACCGACACCGACATGCAGGTGCTGATCCGCGCCTCGGGCGTGAACCCGGTCAGCCAGATCCCACGCGCCAACCTGACCCCGGTCGCCCACCCCGCCGCCGCGATCGTCTACCTGTGCACGCCGCAGGCCGATGACCTCAACGGGCAGGAATTCAGCCTGCGTGACGATGCCTTCAACGCGCGCCTGGAGCTCGCCTGATGCCCGGTCCCCTGCATGGAATCAAAGTAGTCGAGCTCGGCCAGGCACTCGCCGGTCCACTCGCCGGCGTCATCCTGGCCGACATGGGCGCCGACGTCATCAAGGTCGAAAAGCCCGATGGCGGTGACGACGCGCGGTTGTGGGGGCCGCCGTTCCTCGACGGTGATTCGCTCAGCTTCCACAGCAACAATCGCGGCAAGCGGTCGGTTACACTGGATATCAAATCCGCCGCCGACATCGAAAAGCTCAAGGCGCTGGTGCGCGATGCCGACGTCCTGATCCAGAACCTGCGCCCTGGCATCGTCGATACCCTCGGCATCGGGCCGGACGCCATGATGGCGGTGAACCCTCGGTTGATCTATTGCTCGATCTGGGCGTTCGGCTTTACCGGGCCGCTGAAGCTCGCACCGGGCTTCGACCCGTTGCTGCAATGCTATGGCGCCGTCGTCACCCTGACCGGCCGCCCCGACGACCCGCCGACCTTCTGCGCGCCCGCCATCAACGACACCGCTACCGGCATGTGGTGCGTCATCGGCGCGCTCGCTGCCCTGCAGCAGCGCGACCGAACCGGCCAGGGCTGCGTCGTCGACTCCTCACTGTTCGAATCCGCTGTCGCCTGGGTTCAGGGGCCGTTGAACGGCTACAACTTCACCGCCAAGCTGCCGCAGCGGCATGGCGCGGCCAGCGCCACGCTTGCACCCTATCAGATCTTCGAAACCGCCGACCGCCCGATCTGCATCGCCGCCGGCAACGACCGCCTGTTCGTCAAGCTCGCCCGCGCCATGGGTCACCCCGAGTGGTGTGACAATCCGCTGCTGTCGGACGGCCGCCGCCGCGCCGCCAACCGCCAGGCCGTGGTGGACGCCATGCAGCCCGTGCTGCTGACCCGCACCCGACAGGACTGGATGGGCATCATCGGTGAGGCAGGCGTGCCCTGCGCCCCAGTCAACGACATCGCCGAACTGGCGGAAACCGAGCAGTTGCAGGCGATGGACATGATGCGGACGCTGCCGGGCAGCGGGCTCAAAATCGTCGGCCTGCCGATCACCTTCGACCGCCAGCGCCCCCACCCCCAAGCCGGCGCGCCTAAGCTCGGTGAACACAACGACGAGGTGTTCGGGCCGTTGTCCCCAAGTCATCGCATCTAGAGCAACATCACCCTGACCGGAATGGTCAGGGTGATGAAGTTGCTCGCTCAAACAACGAGATAGAGCGCGCTGACTGTTTACAGTCAGGCTGAAAGCGCTCTAGTCGTCCACTGATCCGCCGGCGCTGATCCGCCGGCCGGGCTGGTCGGGACGCGAGGCCAACGCCGCGACTGCCGACCTGGCCCGAACTGCCTACGCGTCAACCGCCAACGCCTGAACCTCCCGGCTCGGGGGGTCAGGTCAACCCCAGGCCGGCTGAACCGGCCCAACCGGCCTCACGGGAACGATCAGGATCCGTAAACGAAAGCCGCATCATCCAGGGCAATCGCCGGGAATTCGTCCTTTTCGGCCCAGTAATCCTGGTTGTGCTGCCACTCCGGCTTATCGCCGCGCTTCGGCAGCAGGTGCATGCCGCGCATGATGTAGCCCGGATTGAAGTTCTCGGTATCGATCCAGGACAGCAACGGCATGTCCTTGTCCTCCGGCCGCAGCGCCGGCATCATCCGCCGGACCCCTTTCGCGTCCATATGCTTCAGCAGCCGGCAAACGAAATCCGCCACCAGATCGGCGCGCAACGTCCAGCTCGCGCGGAAATATCCGAACACCCACACCATGTTCGGCACCCCGGTGAACATCATCCCGCGATAGGTGACGGTGTCGGAGAACACCAGCGGCTTGTCGTCGATCGAGAATGCGATATCGCCCAGCACGTTCAGATGGAAGCCCGTGGCGGTGACGATGATGTCGGCTTCCAGCGCCTTGCCGGACTTCAGTTGCAGCCCGTTCGGCGTGAACCGCTCGATCTCGTCGGTCACGACGGACGCCTTGCCCGAGGCGATCCCCTTGAACAGATCGGCGTCCGGCACGAAGGCGATCCGCTGACGCCAGGGCCGGTAACTGGGTGTGAAATGGGTGCCCACGTCATAGTCCGTCGGCAATTCCGCCTTCACCAGGCCCAGCAGCTCCTGCCTGACCTTCTCCGGCTCCTCGAACGACCGCTTGGTGAAGACGGCCTGCTCGTAAAGGATCTTTCGCCGGACGATCTCGTGGATCCAGGTCTCTTCCACCCCCAGGACCCGCAGTTCCTCCGCCAGCGCGATCGCATTGCGCCCGGTGCGGAAATAAGTCGGCGAACGCTGCAGCATCGTCACGTGCGCGCAGTCCGGCGCCACCGCCGGGATCAGCGTTGCGGCAGTCGCGCCCGATCCGATTACCACCACCCGCTTGCCGGTGTAGTCTAAATCCTCCGGCCAGTCCTCGGGATGCACGATCCTGCCCTTGAACGTGTCCATCCCGTCCCAGTCCGGCGTGTAGCCGTGCTTCTGGCGATAGTAACCCTGGCACATCCACAGGAACCCGCAGGTGAAACGTGCCACGTTGCCGGTATTGGCCCCGGTATCGGCCCCGGTATCGGTCTGCGTCGCCTCGATCGTCCAGCGGTTGTCCGCGCTCGACCAGCGTGCCGAGAGGATCTTGTGATTGTAGCGGATGTGCCGGACCAGGTCGTTCTCCGCGATCACCTCGCCCATGTAGGACAGGATTTCCGCCGCGGTCGCGATCGGTGCGCCGGTCCAGGGCTTGAAGCGATAGCCGAACGTATGCAGGTCGCTGTCCGAGCGTATCCCCGGATAGCGATGCGTCCACCAGGTGCCGCCGTAGCTGTCCAGCGCCTCCAGCACCACAAAGCTCTTGTCCGGGCACTGCTTCGTCATGTGGTAGGCGCCGCCCACGCCGGAGATTCCCGCCCCCACGATTAGAACGTCAAAATGTTCGGTCTTGGTCTGCGGGCGATCAGGCTGCGCAAGCGTGGCTGTCCGGGCGGGTGTTGCTGTTTCGCTCATGGATCCGGTCTTCTTGGTTGGCGGCTGGCGGGGACGCGAGGCATTGCCGGCACGTCGTGGCGACAATCATGAACCGCTCTATGCCAGCGCCGCCGAAGACGCGCGATAAGAAAACGACGCCGGCTTGCCTTTCCCGGCGCGCCCGCTGCCGATCCCGAACTGGCAATGACTGGTTTTGCTTCAGGCGGTCAGGTAGAGCCCCGAGGCCGCCTGCGCCGGGGGAACCGACGTATCCGTCAACACGTCATCCCAGACCACGGACGCAAAGCCGGCTTCGCGGACCTGCTGCTCAATCAGCAGCCGGGCTTCGGATGCACAGGTTCCGAGTTGATACAAAGGCAGGTGGTGCTTGCCCAGGCCCGCCCCCTCCATCCGATAGGACACGCGAAAAAGGCCGCGTTCAACTTCGCACAGCGTTGCACGAAGCGTTCGCTCTTCCGGTAGCTTGTTTCTCATCCGACCTTCCTCCCGCATTTGTTGACGCGGTTCTCCTTTGGCCGCTGCAACGCCAGACGAACCGCCGCTGCTGAAACGTGCCAGCCGCGTGCCCGATACCCGCCAAACACGGTCACATCCTGGTGATGCTGACATGTCCCGCAAATCGCACGTTTGGGGAAAGGCGATAACCGGCCTTCGTTTTCGGTGACGCCCTCAACCCCGGCACATGGCGCTTGGGCCCACCGGCGCGGCTCACCCTTCATCCCCGCGGATGCGTCTTTCGCCAGACCGCCAGCAGGGCCGTGTCATCGACTGCCGTATAGCGTTGCGTGGTCGACAGGCTGGCATGTCCCAGCAGATCCTGGATGGCGCGCAGGTCGCCGCCGCTGGCCAGCAGATGGGTGGCGAAGGAGTGCCGCAGCGCGTGCGGCGTTGCGTGCTCCGGCAGCCCGGCCAGCCGCCGGTACGTCCGCAACACCTTCTGCGCCACCGCCGGATCCAACCGCTTGCCCCGCGCGCCAAGGAACAAGGCGCTATCCGGTTTGGCGGACGGATGCAGGGCCAGCCACGCCTCGATCGCCTGCCGCACCGCCGGCAACACCGGCACAATCCGCGTTTTGGCGCCCTTGCCGGTGACTGTCAGCGTCCAGCTGGCCCGCAACGCAACCCCATCGCGCACATCGAGGCCCAGCGCTTCGGCGATCCGCAGCCCGCTGCCATACAGCAGCAGGAACAGCGCGATGTCACGCGCCTGCAGCGCCGGACTGTCGGCCAGATCCCCCACATGGTCCGTCACATCCCGCGCCTGTTCGACCGTCAGCGCGCGGGGCAGGGCAGGGCGGGCCCGTGCGGTCGCCACCAGCCGCACCGCGGTGACGTCGACCCCGTGCCGCCGGCCAAGATAGCGAAAGAAACCGCGCACTGCCGAAAGATGCTGGGCCCGCGATGATGCCACCAGCTTCGCATTCGCCAGCGCTGCCAGCCAGGCCCGTATATCCGCCGTTCGTAACGCCGCCAGCGCCGCCAGATCCGGTTCACCGCCAAGGTGCCCGGTCAGAAAGCCGAGGAAGCCAGCCAGCGCGTGCCCATAGGCTTCGAGCGTGTTGGCTGCCGCATGCCGCTCCTGCTCCAGCCAGGCCAGGAACGCCGTCCTCGCCATCGCGCCGGTCATCGCCGGTGTCGGAGCGATCCGCGGTTCGCCCGGCGGCGCCCTGTTCCCGCCCTCAGTCGGTTTCAAACCGGCTTGTCGCCCGCAACCGTCACCCGGAACCCAGACCGTGTGTGCGGCCAGTAGTCCCACATCGCGCGGTGCTGGACACAGCGGTTGTCCCAGAACGCAACGGAGTTCTCCTGCCAGCGAAACCGGCACTGGAACAACGGATTTTCCGCATGGTCGTACAGGTAGGCCAGCACCGCGGTGCTCTCGTCGCGCGGCACACCCAGCAGCCGCTTGGTAAAGCCGCGATTGACATAGAGTGCCTTGCGCCCGGTCACCGGATGGGTCCGGATCACCGGATGCTCCGCCCGCGGATACACCGGCCGGTCGGCGACGCCCAGGTTCTTGTAGGTCCCGCGGTAGGCATCCTCGCCGTCATGCAGGGCGACCATCCCGTCCAGGTAGGCCTTCATCGGATCCGATAATGCCTCATAGGCGGCGTACATGCTGGCAAACAGCGTGTCACCGCCGCGGGGCGGGCACTGCTTGATGTACAGGATGCTGCCCATCGGCGGCTCCGGGTCGCATGACACGTCGCTGTGCCATCCCTCGCCATTCGCCCGTGGGCTGTCCTTGTCAGCGTGGATGATCATCAGTTCCGGATGCCCCGGCGCATGCGGCGCCGCCGGATGCAGGTGCAGATTGCCAAAATTCCGCCCGAACACCAGGTGCTGGTCCGGCGTCAGATGCTGGTCGCGGAAGAACACCACGCTGTTCTCCGCCAGCGCCCGATGGATCTCATCCATCTGATGGTTTGCCAGCGGCCGCGACAGGTCCACGCCGCTGATTTCCGCCCCGATGATCGGCGTCAGCTTGTCGATGGTAATGGTCTCATACGGCGCGGAGTCATCCGCCAGATGTCGATACCTGGGGCCGTTGTTGCCGCGCAGAGCGCTCATCGTTGAACCCTTTCCCGTTGGACGTTGCATCCGATCATTGGCCCCGCCCGGCCGGATCGCAAGATCAGAAACATCGAACCGGCCAACACTGGCTGATCTTTCCCGATCAGCACTGTCGCCAAGGGTATGCGCGCAAGGTGGCACTGCAAGACCGGCCGCCATCCGCTTGAAGCCGCGCCCCAGGGCACCGCGCGGACGTTATCCCGTCGCGATCTCGCCCGCGACGATGCGCCGCCGCCCGTCCGTTGTGTCCAGCAGCAGACCGCCATCCGGATCGAGCCCGGCGAAATGGCCGGCAACGGACTGGCCTCCCACATTCGCCTGGATCGCCGCGCCGATCGGATACGAACGGTCCAGCCATTGCTGGCGGATCGGGCCAAACCCGGTTGCCAGCCATTCGGACAGATGCGTCCCCAACCGGCCCAGCAGGATGTCGCGCGCGCCGTCGACCGAGGCGATGCCGCCGTTGGCGACGATCGTGGTGGCCTTGTACCCGGTGTTCGATGGCGATTGCAGCACGTTCAGGCCGATCCCGATGATCGTGGCTTCATCGACCTGCTCGACCAGGATGCCGGCGATCTTGCCCCCGTTGACCAGCACGTCGTTGGGCCATTTCAGCATGACGCGGATCTGCCGCGGCAGCAGCACTTCGACCGCATCGGCCACCGCCAGCGCGGTCAGGAAACTCAGTTCGCTGGCGCGTGCCGCAGGCAGGCCGGTGCGCAGCAGCACCGACAGATACAGATTGCCCCGCGGGCTGAACCAGGCGTGCGCCCGCCGGCCGCGCCCGGCTGTCTGCTCATCGGCATGCACGACAGTGCCATGCGGTGCGCCCTCGGCGACCAGCCGGCGCGCCTCGTCATTGGTCGAGCCGATCGTCTCGTGATGGAAGACAGTGAACGGACCGGTCATGGCGCCCAGCGTAGCACGCGAGTCGTCCAGGTCGATAGCCGCCGCCGGCATTCGCTGGGGCGTCGGCAAAGCGGTGCCGCCACGCCATGCCGTGTTTGCAAGGACCGATCAGGACCGGCCTGATCAGCCCGCCGCGTTCGCGCCGCCTTTTCCGGCCGCAAATCGAACGGCCTCCTCGGCTGCCCGCACCAGCGCCCGAGCCTTCTGCCGGCACTCCTCGTATTCCGCTTCGGCGACGGAATCGGCGACCACACCGGCGCCCGCCTGCACATACATCACGCCATCCTTCACCAACGCCGTGCGCAACCCAATGCACGTGTCCATCGTCCCGTTGGCGGAGAAATACCCGATGCAGCCTGCGTAGATGCCCCGCCGGTCCGGCTCCAGCTCCTCGATGATCTCCATCGCCCGCACCTTCGGCGCGCCCGACAGCGTTCCCGCCGGGAAGCCGCCGACCAGGGCATCCAGCGCCTCCAGCCCGTCACGCAGCCTTCCCTCCACATTGGAGGAGATGTGCATCACATGGCTGAACCGCTCGATGGTGAAGCTTTCGGTCACCTTGACCGTCCCGATCGCCGACACCCGCCCAACGTCGTTCCGCCCGAGGTCCAGCAACATAAGGTGCTCCGCCCGCTCCTTCGGGTCAGCCAGCAGCTCCGCCTCCAGCGCCTGGTCCTCCTCATAAGTGGCGCCCCGGCGCCTTGTCCCGGCCAGTGGCCGCAGCGTCACCACGCCATCGCGCAGCCGCACCAGCACTTCCGGCGACGACCCGACGATCGAGAACCCGCCGAAATCCAGGTAGAACAGGAACGGGGCCGGATTGATCCGCCGCAACGCCCGATACAGCGCGAACGGCGGCAACGCGAACGGCACCGAGAAGCGCTGTGACAGCACGATCTGGAACGCATCCCCCGCGGCGATGTACTCCTTGCACCGCGCCACGCCGGCAACGAAATCCTCCTTGGAGAAATTCGAGCTTGGGGCCGGCGGATCGGGCAGCATGACCGGCGGCGGCTGATGCGGCAGTGGCCGCTCCAGTGCCGTCTCCGCCGCGTCCAGTCGTGCCTGGGCCCGCTGCCACGCGGTTTCAGCCGAGACATCGCCAGCGGCATATACCGGCGTCACCAGCGTCAGCTCGTCATTGACGTTGTCGAAGATCGCAAACAGCGTCGGCCGCACCATGATGCCCTCCGGCACCCCGATGACATCGCGGTTCTTCGCCGGCAGCGTCTCCATCTGCCGCACCATGTCATATCCCAGATAGCCGACCAGGCCGCCGGCCATCGGCGGCAGATGGGCCGGCACCTCCAGTTGCCCCTCGGCGATCAGCGCCCGCAGACTGTCCAACGGCGCCCGCGTCTCCGCCACGAACGCGTGCGGCGCCGACAGCGCATGTCGGTTGATCGACGCCCGCCCGTCCACGCAGCGCCACACCAGGTCCGGCTGCATCCCGATGATCGAATACCGCCCCCGCGCCGCGCCGCCCTCGACGCTTTCCAGCAGAAAGGAGTTCGGCTGCCCATGCGCCAGCTTCAGGAACGCCGCCACCGGCGTTTCCAGGTCGGCCACCGTCTTGCGCCATACCAGGTTGCCGCGCCCTGCATCGTAGGCCAGGCGAAAAGCGGCAAATCCCGAAATGACGGACACGTTCATCGTTCTCTCTTACTGCGGTTGAACAACACTATCGAAAGCCTGCTGGTTGGTCTGCGGCGCGGCCCGCCGGCGCACGGCGTCGATGAACACCGTCGCCATGTCGTTGTCGATCGATTTGGTCACTGCGCTGCGGGCCTGTTCATAGCCCGCCTTGTCGGCGGCGGCATCCGGCTTCACGATCTCCGCCAGTTGCCCGACCACAAACCCCGTCGGGGTTTCAACCATGGTCGCCTCGCCCTTCTTCAAGCCGAACATCACCCGTTGAAGCTCGCTGGGGATGTCCGCGCTTTCCTGGTTGCGCGTCACCAGCGGGCTGAGCTTCGGCGTCACGCCCGCGACCGTCGCGGCATCCGAAAATGACTTGCCGTCCTGGACCGCGACCATCATCGCGGTGGCGGCCTTGTCCTCGAACCGCCGCCGCTGGTCCTGCTTCCAGTCCTCCGCCACATGATCCTTGACGTCGTCGAACGACTTCCTGCCGGGCGGGGTGATGGCTTCAAGCGTCAGCGCGTAATACGCCGAACCACCCGTCGAGGGGGTCTGCACTTCCACCAATTGCGGCGGATCGCCCTGGCGCGCCTGGAAGGTCGCCGCAACGATGGCCTGCTTCAATTCCGCCGCACCCGGAATCGGCGCCGGCTCGCCCGCTTCCGTGTTGCCCTGCGCATCCAGCGTCCCGGTCACCCCGACAATGCCCAGATCACCCGGCAGATTATCCAGCCCCGTCCCATTGCCCAGCAACTGGTCCAGCTTGTTCGCCCGCTCATACATCAGGTCCGCTGCCTTGGCCGCCAGCGCCTGGTCCTTCAACTGCTGCTTCGCCTGCTCGAATGTCGTCACCGACCCCGGCGCGATCTTCGTCACCTTCACCACGAACCACCCAAGCTGGCCTTTCACCGGCTCTGAAACCGCGTTGGCGGGTGAGGAAAAAACCGCCTTCGCGAGGTCAGGATCGGGGAACTGCACGGTGGTTGCCTCGTCCTCGGCAATTGCCGAAGCACCCTCCGCCTTCGCCGCGGCCTGCATCGCCGTCCAGTCTGCCCCGCCGCGCCACTTGTCGCCCAATGACCGGGCTTTCGCCTCATTGGGGGCCGAGATCACCTGCGCCGACCGTTTTTCCGCCGTCACGTAGCTAGCCTTGTGCTCCTCGTATGCCGCCTGCAGCTCCTCGTCGGTGACCGTGATCTCGGACGCCAGCGATTGCGGCGACAGCTCGATCGCCTTGATCCGGCGGAATTCCGGCGTGGCATACAGGTCGGGGTGGTTGTCGTACCAACGCTGCAACATAGCCGGATCAGGCGCCGCCGGATCGGCTGCCGCCGCCAGCGGAAACACCGCCATGTCGGCCGACCGCTTTTCAAACTCGGATTCGTACAGCGGCTTCACTTCGGTATCCGATGCGACCACCGATCCGCTGAGCGTGTTCAACAACTGCCGCTGCGTGAGGTCGGTGCGCATCTGGTCCAGGAAGCGGGCTTCGTTGTAACCATTATTCCGCAGCACGGTGTCGAAGATCGCCTTGTTGAACTTGCCGTCGCTGCCGCGGAACGCAGGCATCGCCCGCACCGCCTCCGCGACCGCGGCGTCCGGCGTCACCACATGCAGTGACGCCAGTTCCTGGGCCAGCGCGGCCTGTGCGACCATCTGGTTCAGCGTCTGCTGGCCGACCTGGCGGCGCAGCCCCGGCGGCGGCTCCTGGCCCGCCGGCAGGTCGCGCGACTGCTGCGCCAAGGCGCGCTGGTATTCCGCCTGGAATGCAGGGATCTCGATGGTCTGCCCGCCCACCTTCGCCACCCAGCTTGGTGGCCCCATCAGGCGAAAAAGGTCGCCACTGACCCCCCAGCCAACGAACGACACCGCCATGATGATGAAGAACACCCGGGCGATCCAGGAATCGGTGAAGTGGCGAAAGCGCGTGATCATGAAAGGCAACGGGCCCGGATGAATGAAGCGGGCGGAGCATATACGGCGCCCGCTCCGTGAAGGCCAGCGCTCGTACCCGCCAGCCTGCCCCCCATTCATCCCATCCCGACAGCCCGGGTGGCCTCAGTGGATAATGTAGCCGCCGTCAACAACGAGGTCATGGCCGTGAATGTAGCTGCCCGCCGTTGTGGCCAGGAAAACGATCGCCTCGGCGACCTCCTCCGGGCGGCCCATGCGCCCCGCGGGCACACGCCCCGCCATCGCTTCCAGCTTGCCCGGTTGTTGGCCCCAGGTGTCGAGGTTGAACTGGGTGGCAATCGGGCCGGGGCTGACGGTGTTGACGTGGATCCCCTCCCGCGCCAGCTCAAAGGCCATGTTGCGCGCCAGGTGGATCAACGCCGCCTTGGTGATGCCATAGAGCGCGTTGTCCTCCGACGCGACCGATCCGTGCTGGCTGGCGACATGGATGATGCGCCCGCCGCCTTGCGCTCGCATCGCTGGCAGCACGGCCTGGCTGGCGAAAAAGGCAGCCGCCAGGTTGACCTCGACCACATCCGCGAAGTCGCCCCGCGAAAACGAGCCGAACGGCTTGCGGCACCGGATCCCGGCATTGTTGACCAACACATCGACGCGTCCGAATGCGCTCAGCGCCGCCTCGACCATGGCCTCGGCCTCGCCGGGAATCGACAGGTCGGTAAGCCGCGCGGCGGCATCGGGCGCTCCGGCCGCCTTGCAGGCAGCCGCGACATCGGCCAGCTCCTCGGCCGTCTGATCCGCGGCCACAAACAGGGTGAAGCCCTTCGCCGCCAGCCCGATCGCGGTCTCGCGGCCGATGCCGCGTGAGCCGCCCGTTACCAATGCAACTTTCATATCCATACAACGCTCATGCCAGCGCCATCCCCAGGTCAGCCGCCTGCCGCCGCTCAAATCCGCGCCGCACATCATCATAAGCCTGGCCGGTGATCCCGCCCCGCACCGACCCCGCCTCGATCGCCCGATAGGCCGGGCGCCAGCTTTCCGGCAATGCGACCCCATCCGGCGGCGCCAGCCACAGGCGGAACAGGCACCGCTTCAGCGCCGGGTCGTCATGGTCCTCGAATTCGGTGCGCGAGTGCAGCGTGACATGGTTGTTGAGGATCTGCATGTCGCCCGGCCGCAGATGCATCGAATACATCACGTTGGGTCGTCGCAGGATCGCGTCCAGCAGGTCCAGCGCCTCGTTCTGTTGCACGGATAAGGGTGGGACACCCTCGATCGTCTGCGCGGAGCGCAACCGGTTGCGGTTCCATTTACTGAACAGCAGGCCATCACGCACATCGTAGATCGGATTGGGATAACACGCCGGCTCGTCCGGCGCCTGCTCCTGCTGGCGGCTGAAAAAATGCGGCTGGTGCAGCCGCTCCGCCAGGTCGGGCCGCTCCGCCGCCAGCACCTCATGCGCGGTGACTGAGCTGGATACCATGCTCATGCCGCCCGACCGGGCTACGTTGTAGCAGGTCAGCAAAACCACGTCGGCGCTGTCGGTATGAAAATCGAGGTCAGCGTTCGAGGAGTATCCCCGGCCCTTGCCGGTGCGGTAGACCGTGCCGGCATCGCGCACGGCTGACAGGAACTGGCTTGCCTTGCCTTGCGGACGCGCCACGCCGGTGTGCAGGCCGATCGCCCAGGTTAGCAATTCGAATTCCGCCGCGGTCAGCTCGTCGCGTGGCATGCCGCGCAGGATGGCGAAACCCGTGCCGTTACGAACCTCACGCAATGCCGCGGCAATCCCCGGGGCGGCGGCGCCCAGGTCGAAATCGTCCCGCCGGTAGTCGAACAGCGTCTTTTCCGGATCGGCCGCCGTCCTGACCGTGCCGGCCAAGTCCCGCCGCGCCCGGTCATCCAGTTCGAAAATCCAGCCGCCGTCGCTTTGCAGCGCGTCCACGGTCCAAGCCGCCCGTCTGTTCGCATGCTGCATCCTGGCTCCTCCATCCCGATCCGGGGTCATCATGCGCCGTCCGGATCAATCGGCAAGCCTGGGGTTCAGGCGGCGGCACGCAAGGTGCGACGTGCCTGGCGTGCCGGCGCTTTAGGCTCGTGGCGGATCGCCGATCAACATGGCCAGCGGCGCAAGCGGACCAAGTGCGATCAGTTCGAACGTCATCATCCCGGCGACCCCCAGCGGAAGCTTCTCCAGAATCGTGTGTGCTTCCTCCCGGCTGGTCGCGTTCATAATGAAGACGACCCCATAGCCTTCGGTCTGGAAAAACCACTGTTCAATGATGCCGGCAAGATGATTGCGTACGGTCGCGCGAACCTCGTACGGCAGCACTGGGGCGATCGCTGCCGGCGTTCCCTTCGCCGTGACCGAACCGATCGCGAGGATCTTGGTGGTTGGGACTTTGACCGCGGCGAGCGCCGGCAGGATTTCAGCATGGACGCGTGGATTTACGTCGGACGGCATAGTCGTTACCTTTCTGCTCGGGTTGATCGTTATGGGGTTGAATCGGACAGCAGCAGGCCGAGTGGACTGATTGGCCCCAGCGGAATGATCTGGAATTCCATCAATCCCGCCTGACCGAACGGCAACCTGGCCAGCAATGCCTGCGCTTCCTTCGGATCGGTCAGGTTCATGAGGAACACGACGCCGCTCTGATCCTGTTTTACGAACCACTGGTCGATTTTTCCGCCAAGATATAGACGGACGGTGTCTCTTACTTCTGCCGGCAGCACCGGCTTCCACGCCTCCGGCGTCCCCTTCTCGGTGAAACTGCCGATAGCCAGAAGCCGGGTCGTCGGGACCGTGACCGGCTCGCGAGACGACGGCGGTTCCGCGGCTTGCGCCAACAATGCGCCCGGGCCGGCAGCGCCCGCCAGCCATGCGAACGCAAGAATTCCAAGGCCCGCACTGGTAACAGCTGGCATCGTGTGCCGTGCATTCCTGTCCGTCATGACAGCATCTCCTTCGCCACGCGTTCGGGTTCGTCCAGTTGCACCCAGTGGCCGGCGGGAAGCAGGCACAGCGATGAATGCTTCAAGTGCGACTGGAATTCCCTGGCCACGGCTGCATTGATGTAAGGATCGTTCTCGCCCCAGATGACCCGTGCAGGAACTTTAAGCGCTTCCATCCTCGGAAGGCGCGACGTGTTGCGGGCCAGCTCGGCATAAAAATAGCCTGTCATCTGCGCGAACGCCGGACCGGCACCAGGCTGGCGGCGAAAGTTGTCGTCGATGATCGGCAGAAGGAAGGCGTCGAAACGGGCCTGTTGCGGCCCTGAAAGATCGCGTTTGAACTGTTGGCGCTGGAAGTCCAGCAGCCATCCGAACTGCGCTGGGCTGCCGATGATTTGCTGTGTCAGCGCAGCCAGGCTCCCTGTGGCAAACAGCTCGATCATCTCTGGCCACTTGACCGCCTGTGACTCCGCGAATGCGGCATTGAGGAAGACCAGCGATGCCACCTGGTCAGGATAATCGATGGCGAAATTGGCTGCTGCGGCACCGGACGCATCGTGGGCGACCGGTATGATTTTCGACAGGTTGAGCTTGTCGACGACCGCCTTCAGGTCGCCAAGCTGCTGGGCGAAACTGTAGGCCGCGCCGTCCGGTTTGTCCGACTGTCCGAAGCCGAGGAAGTCGAACGCGACAACCCGCCGGCCCGCGGCCGTAAGCAGCGGTATCAGATCGTCATAAATTCGCAGGTTGTCGGGAAAACCGTGCATCAGCACGAACGCCGGCCCGGCGCCCGGATAGTCCCGCGCATAGACGTTACCCTGTCCGGTGGGGATGCGATGTTCGGCGCATTGGGTTGTATCGGTCACTGCTTCGCTCCATTATTGTATATGCAACATAGGCTCCAAAAATCTACGACGCCGTCGTGTGCAAGATATTATTGGCGACGGAGGTTACAATTTCCGCGCCGGCCTCGCCGAGGAGAGCCTGGGTATTATCCTGCGCTTCCCGCCATAGCGGCGCGGCGCGGACAACCAGATCTTTGCCGGCCTGCGTCAGGGCAATCGGTCTGCTGCGGCCCTTTGTTTCACCTGCGACTTCCTCGGCCCAGCCTTCGGACAGGATAACCTGCAGGTTCCGTGTCAGCGTCGACCGGTCCTGGTGATGAAAGCGTCCGATCGCGGCGCGGCTTGCCGGCTGGATCCGAAAGATGACGACCAGCAGAACCAGTTGTGCGGCGCCGATACCAAGTGGCCGAAAAGCCTCATCGTGCATGGCGGTGATCACGCGCGAGATAAGGCGCGACCGCATCAGCAGGCAGGCATTACCCATCGAGGCAATAGTCGCCTCGTCCGAACCCAAAGGTTTGTTTCGCTTCGTCATACTCAGAATATGGTGCATATACAACATATATGTCAAGCCCGGATTTTGCCTTGCGCCACCAGTTGGTTTTGCCAAAATAAGAGCAGAAGTGCTCACCGACACCGATACCGCAGGCAGAACCGCCACGGATCGCGTGACAACGGTCATCGAGACGGCCGCCCAGCCGCCGTTAACAGTGGACACTGCCACCGGCACGTCTTTCCGTTTCGACTATAGTCCGACCGGCACCGTGGGCTAGACGATTTCCAATCCGCCAGCCCGCCGCGTCAGAGCAGGCTTGGGCTTCGTTTCACGCACGGGCAATGTGCCTCATCTGGCTGCCCTGCTCTCCGACCCACATATGGGCATCGGCGATGTGTCCCCATGGCCCGTTACGTCGCGCTGACCGAAGCCAACAAGGCGATGGCCATGTTGTTCCACCCAAGCGGGCAGGGGGGTGGTACCCAGGTGGCTTCACTTGAAGCCGCTTCACGCCTGACAGCGCCCATGCCGTCCGCACGCTACATATAGCGGCTCCAGAACCGCGTCAGCAGTTCACCGGCACGCTCGTGCATTGACCGCTCTTCCCATCCGCCCAAGGTGATCGGCTCCGCCCGCGACATCCAGTCGCGCAACATCGCTTCCACCGCACCGGCGGTCGTGCGGCCCAGCACGATCGCGTCAATTTCGTTGTTATAGACGAAGCTGCGCCGATCAAGGTTGGACGAACCGATTGCCGTCCACACTCCGTCTATCGTAGCGACCTTCCCGTGCAGCACACCATCCTTCAGTTCATGGATGCCCACGCCGTGCCTGAGCAGCCGCCCATACAGCGCCCGTGCAGCTCTCGTGCAACTCGGCAGATCGCTATGGCCAGCCAGAACCAGATCCACCGCGACACCGCGCTCCGCCGCCTCGGCCAGCAAGCGCCACTGCTGATGCGTCGGCACGAAATACCCGGTCGCGAGCAGGATCCGATGCCGCGCTGCTGTAACCGCGGCCTTCAGCGACTCGAAATAAAGCTGACGCCGCTCCCGCGGCGCGCTGCCGTCGGTGCGCACGGCCTCCTGGCCAGCCTCGCCAAGTTGGAGGGCTTCGTTCGGCGGCAAACGGTCGCCGCCTTCGCGTTTCCACGAATGAAAGAACAGTTTCTGCACCTCGGCGACCGGCGGTCCCTCCAGGCGCACCGCGGCGTCATACCAGAAGGCCTTGGCGGTATCGGCCGCCGCACCCGCTGAACGCGGGTTCTCATAAACCCGCGACATGTTGACCCCGCCGACGAAGGCGACACGTTCGTCCGCGATCAGGATCTTGCGATGGTCGCGGTCGTTCAGCTTCAGCGGATTGAACCGCCGCCGCAGCGGGCTGAGTGGGCGAAACTCCAGCAGCACGGCGCCGGCCTGGCGCAACCGGTCGAACAGCGCCTCGTCCGTGCCGTCCGAACCCGCCGCGTCGTAGCTGAGCGCCAGGCCCACGCCTTGGCCAAGCTTGTGGATGAGCAGGTCGACAAGGCTGCGACCGCGCCAGTGCACGTCGTCGAACGTGTAGTATTCCATGTAGAGCTGGTGGCGCGCTGCCTCGATCGCTTCGAAAATGGCATCCAGCGTGTCGGCACCGCTAGGCAGCAACGTCACGCCCGCGCCTTCCAGCAGCGGACAATCCGATACCGGCAGATGGGCAGCGGCATGGCGCTGCAATGCCTCGTCAGGTTCCATTGCCTGGTTCGCTGCGTCCATTCCGCTCCCCCTTAAACGGGGGCAGAACGCCGGGCTGATCGGATTCGTTCCGCGCTGCCGGGCCATTGTCGACCGCACCCTTCGACGCCCAGAAGCCTTCGACGCCCCGCATCCTTCGACGCCCCGGGTCCTACTGGAATGTCATCGGCGCCTTGCGGTAAGAACGATTGGCGGCGGCGCGCAAACGCAAATAAATACCAGCCGGCTGGTATAAGATCTTTGTCAGGGAGAACAAACCAATGATCCATCATGTGTCGATTTCGGCGCGCGCGCCCCAGCATGTGGCCGAGGTGCTTGCAGAACTGATGAACGGACGCGCCTGTCCGTTTCCCGGGGGTATCGTGGACTCCTTCATGGCCGTCAGCAGCGATGAGGACGCCACGATGATCGAGGTCTATCCCGAAACCGTAACCCTGTGCCCCGGGACCGGCGACTCTCAGGTGACCTGCGGCACCACCCAGGGGAAACCGGGATACGCCCCGTTCCATGTGCTGCTGTCGGTTCCGCTGGACCGCGATGCGGTGCAGCGCATCGGCGACCGGGAGGGCTGGCGCACCCGCACCTTCGGCCGTGGCGCACCGGGCAAGCCGCCGTTTTTCCACGTTATTGAGGTTTGGGTGGAAAACCGCCTGATGATCGAGGTCGCAACCCCCGACATGGTCGACGATTACAAGCGGATGATCCGGCGGGAGAACCTCGACGCGATGTTCGCCGCCCGCACCGCTGCCTGATCCCGCACCGCTGCCTGATCAGGCAATCGGCTGTTCGAAGGTCCGGCTCCAACCCCCGGTTGGAGCCGGACCACAACCTGAATCAACTCCAAACGCACCCAACGCCGGTCCGTGCTCTACACCGTCAGTCATCCGCAGCCGGATTCCGGCCGGTTCCGGCGCCCGCCACGGCATGACAAATTACCACTGTCGGCATCCAGGTCGCCGCCCGCCGAACCAGGCGTGCCTCGACAGCCTCTGCGTCATAATCAGGATGTACCGCGGCGCGCGTGAACGCCCCACCATCGCCCAGGCAGCGCGTATTGATCACCGCCCGCCGTCCGGCCGCCGTGTCGCAGACCGCCCCGATATAGACCCCGCAGCGGCGGCACAGCATGTAGTCGGCTGTGCGCGACCCAAAGCGGTAGCGCTCCACCAGCGACCAGTCAGCCGCCCGGATTTCGGCTTGTCCCGCCGGGTCAGACACCGTTCGCGTCCCATGCGCGCGACAGAACGAGCAGGCACATGAACGTACCGGCATCTCGGCGGCGGGCTTCGTCAGCCTCACCCGGACCCACAGATTGCCGCAATGACAGCCGCCCTGGTGCTCCATGGTGCGCAGCGTTTACCTTTCGCCCCGTCATGTCCAGCCGGCGCGCCTGACCCGCTTGCAATCCGCCCCGACATCCGCCATATGCCCGCCAGCCGGTACCGGGACCCACTCCGCGTGCCGGTAATTCACACGCGGGGACCCTTTCCCATCACTGGGTCCGGTGCCAGGGGTCGAACCCTCCGGCAACCCCCGCGGAGGCTCAACCGGACGACATGAAAGGATAGCACGCCCATGGCGATGCCCGATTTCTCGATGCGCCAGCTCCTCGAAGCCGGTGTCCACTTTGGCCACCATACCCGGCGCTGGAACCCGCGCATGGCACCGTTCCTCTACGGCACCCGCAACCAGGTCCACATCATCGACCTGCAGCAGACCGTGCCGATGCTGGATCGCGCTTTGCGGGCAGTCCGCGACGTCACCGCTGCCGGTGGCCGCGTGCTGTTCGTCGGCACCAAGCGTGCCGCTGCCGAACACGTTGCCGAGGCTGCCAAGAAGTGCGGCCAGTACTACATCAACCACCGCTGGCTCGGCGGCACCCTGACCAACTGGAAAACCATCACCGGTTCGATCAAGCGCCTGCGCCAGATTGAGGATCTTGTCGGTGGTGACACCCAGGGCCTCACCAAGAAGGAAGTCCTCGACATCACCCGCGACAAGGACAAGCTGGACCGCGCGCTTGGTGGCATCAAGGACATGGGCGGCCTGCCGGACATCCTGTTCATCATCGACACCAACAAGGAAAAGCTGGCGGTCGAGGAAGCCAACAAGCTGCACATTCCGGTCGTGGCCGTGCTCGACAGCAACTCCGATCCCACCGGTGTCACCTTCCCGATCCCCGGCAACGACGATGCGATCCGGGCCATCACCCTCTACTGCGATCTGATCGCAGGCGCGGTGCTGGATGGGATCAGCGCCGAAATGGCCTCCTCCGGCACCGATATCGGCGCGCGTGAAGACTTGCCGCCGGAAGTCCTGGCCGAGGCCGAACCGGAAGCCGCCGCCGCCCCGGCCGCCTGATAAACAGGAGGATAAAGACATGGCCGCGATCACCGCCGCCCTGGTGAAGGACCTGCGCGACAAGACCGGCGCAGGCATGATGGACTGCAAGAAGGCCTTGACCGAGACCGAGGGCGATATCGAAACCGCCGTCGACTGGCTGCGCAAGAAGGGCCTCGCCGCCGCTGCCAAGAAGTCCGGCCGCGTTGCCGCCGAGGGCCTGGTCGGCGTCGCCTCCGCCCCCAACAAGGCGGCGATGGTCGAAGTCAATGCCGAGACGGACTTCGTGGCACGCAACGAGACCTTCCAGGAATTCGTCGCCAAGGTGGCCGAAATCGTGCTCGAGGTTGGCGACAACCTCGATGCCGTCAACGCCGCGCCCTTTCCGGACACCGGCCGGACCGTCGCCGAGGAGCTTACCCACCTCGTTGCCACCATCGGTGAGAACATGACGATCCGCCGCGCCGCAGTGCTGTCGGTCAAGCAGGGTGTTGTTGCCAGCTACATGCACCAGGCGCTGCGCCCCGGCCTTGGCAAGATCGGTGTGCTCGCCGCCGTCGAGGGACCTGGCGAACTCGAAACGCTCGAAGCCCTGGGTCGTCAGGTCGGCATGCACGTCGCTGCCACCAGCCCCGACGCGCTCGACGTCAACGCTGTCGATCCCGCCGCGCTGGACCGTGAGCGTGCCGTGCTCAGTGAGCAGGCCCGCGCCTCCGGCAAGCCCGAGAACATCATCGAGAAGATGGTCGAAGGCCGCATCCGCAAATACTACGAGGAAGTGGTGCTGCTGGAGCAGGTCTGGGTGCACGATGGCGAAAGCCGCGTTCGCGCCGTCCTGAAGAAAGCCGGCGTTGCCCTCACCGGCTTCGTCCGCTTCAAGCTCGGTGAAGGCATTGAAAAGCCCAAGGACGACTTCGCCGCCGAAGTCGCCGCTACCGCCGGCGTCTGAACAGCAACGGCCGGGGCCACAAAGCCCCGGCCGTCAGCGCGTCGGATCGATCAGCACCTTGGCGTCCGGATTTGGCCGCCTCAGGCGCTCGAACATGTCCGGCAGCTCCGTAAAGCCGATCACGCGGGAAACCAGCGCTTCCGCGTCGATGCGCCCGCCAGCCATCAGATCCAGCACCAGGGAA
The DNA here is from genome assembly GCA_965200665.1 of Rhodopila sp. Classification (GTDB taxonomy): domain Bacteria; phylum Pseudomonadota; class Alphaproteobacteria; order Acetobacterales; family Acetobacteraceae; genus Rhodopila. The sequence continues at coordinate 3,950,891 of OZ241370.1, forward strand.
AAATCCTCGGACTGGTAGCCGAGGGCGAACTGGATCCGCAGTTCCTTGCGGATCGCGACCCGGGGCTGGATCGTGTCCTCGCCCCGGTTCACCCCCACGACGACAAGATGTCCATGCACCGGCAACAGGTCCATGCATTCGCGGATAAGCCCCGGCGCTCCGACGCACTCAAAGATGACCTCCAGGGCGCCGCCAACGCGGGCCAATGGCTCACTGCCGGGATCGATGATGGATGTGGCGCCCAGATCCGCCGCCCGTTGCCGCCGGTCCGGGTCCAGTTCGCTGACCGCCACGCTGCGCGCGCCGGCAAACCGGGCAAACAGCAGCACCGCCAGGCCGATCGGTCCGGCCCCGACGACCAGCACCCGTCGCCCATAGATCGACCCCGCCAGCCGCACCGCATGGGCTCCAACCGCCAGCGGCTCTGTCAGCGCAGCCGCCTTCAGGCTGACATTGGCCGGCACCCGCAGCGCATGGCCAGCGCCAAGCCTGACATACTCCGCGTACGCGCCAGGCAACCCGGCGGACATCCCGATGATCCGGCTTTTCACGCACAGGATACCCAGGCCGTCCTTGCAGTGGCCGATCGGCCGGCACGCGTCGCATTCGCGCAGCGGCACCCCGATCACCCGATCGCCTGCCACCCAGTCCGGCGACGCCGATTCCACCACTTCACCGGCGAATTCATGGCCGAGCACAGTGCCTTTCTCCAGCGGCACCAGGCTCTTCTCCGTCGCGTGGATGTCCGACCCACAGATGCCGGCATAAGCCACCTTCAGGATGAGGCTGCCTGGTTCGGCCACCGGTCGCTGCCGATCCTCGATCGTCAGCTTCTCGCCGACATCATGAAACACCGCCGCCCGCATCCCTGAACCTCCTAGAGCAACATCACCCTGACCGGAATGGTCAGGGTGATGAAGTTGCTCGCTCAAACAACGAGATAGAGCGCGCTGACTGTTTACAGTCAGGCTGACAGCGCTCTAGCGCGGCAATGCCGCTTCCCGCGTCTCCCGCCCCAGCAATGCTGCGACAATGCTCAATCCGGCAAAGCAGGTCATCACGGCCGTGGCCTGATTGAACGCCCCGTTCAGCGATCCGGCAAGCAGCCCGGCGACCAACGGCCCGAAGCTGGTGATCACCCGCCCTGACCCGTTGCAGAACGACACCGCGGTCGCCCGCACATGGGTCGGGAACAGCTCGGGCAAATACACCGCGTGGCCGGAGAACACTCCAAACACGAAATACCCGAACACCGGCAGCAGGTACGGATACGGGTCGTACGTCGTGACACCGAGATACATCCACAACCCAACCACGATCGTGCCGACATTGTAGAACACGATCGTCGCCCGCCGCCCCACCGCATCGGCAATGAACCCGAATGTCGCATAGCCGATGATCCCGCCGATCCCCCACAGCGTCATGCCGTGCCCGATGAACGGCGCCGCCGCCGGACCGGTGATTCCCTGCAGCGCCAGCAACTGCTCCTGAATGGTCGGCAGCCAGATCTGGCTGGTCCAGATCGACAGCAGCGTCCCCACGCAGAACAACACGCCGATGAAGGTGCTGAAACGCAACGCCGGGGTGAACAACTGTGCCGGCGCGAACCGCATGTAGTCCCGGTCCGCGGCCGACTGCTCGCGTTGCGCCCTGATCGCGGCCCGGCGCATCCGCACCGCCTGGAAATGCTCCGGCTCCTCCAGCCCCCGCCGCAGCAACACCAGGATGATTGCCGGCAGTACCCCCGCGAACATCACATACCGCCACCCATATGGCCCCACGAAGGCATAGAGCTGCCCGCCGATCAGGCTGCCGAACCCACCACCGGTCATCATCACGCCCAGCACCTTCGCCCGATGCACATCGGCGAACGCCTCGGCCACCAGCGGAATACCAAGCACAACTTCCGCCCCGGTGCCCACACCGGTGAAAAACCGGCAGATCCCGAATGTCAGCGGGCTCTGCGCCAGCCCCTGCAACGCCGTGCACACCGCGACCAGCACCACGCTCAGCATCAGCGTCCGCACGCGCCCGGCATAATCGCCGACGATCCCGAACGCGAACCCGCCCACCGCCCAACCCAGCAGCCCTGTCATGCTGAGCAGCCCGCCGACCCGTCCGATATCCGCCGCCGACGCCGTTCCGCCCAGCAGCTCGGTCACCGCCGGCCGCAGCACCAGGGCAAAAAGATTGAAGTCCGTGTTGTCCAGCGACCATCCCAGCCAGGCGATCAGGAACACCATCCATTGGTAGCGGGTGATGTCGCGTAGCCATCCGATTCCTGTGGTGCCTACGGAGTCTCCCATGACGTCCTCCTGCCGGCGCTGCTCTTGAAGGCGCGCTCGTCAAAACCGGCGCTGCTCTTGAAGGCGCGCTCGTCGGAAACAGTAGAGCATCCGCGGCGGAATGTGGAAGCGTCCGCTGATCGGCGCCACGAAACGCCCAAACCCGCTTGTTCACGACCGGCGGTATCACTAGGGTGCCGCCCGTTCGGCATTGCCGCCAACAGGTCCCGTTCAGAGAGTTGCATGACACAGCCAGCCGTCTACAAGCGCGTTCTGCTGAAGCTATCCGGCGAAGCGCTGATGGGCCGGCGGGAATACGGCCTGGACAACGACATGGTCGGCGCTATTGCCAATGATATCAAGGCCGTGGTCGCCATGGGCGTGCAGGTCTCGGTGGTCATCGGCGGCGGCAACATCTTCCGCGGCGTCTCCGGCGCCGCCTCCGGCATGGACCGCGCCCAGGCCGACTTCATCGGCATGCTGGCAACCGTGATGAACGCGCTGGCAGTGCAGTCCGCACTGGAAAAGCGCGACTGCCCGACCCGCGTGCAATCGGCCATCCCGATGGCCTCGGTCTGCGAGCCCTACATTCGCCGCCGCGCCGAACGCCATATGGAGAAGGGCAGGGTGGTCATCTTCGCCGCCGGCACCGGAAACCCGTTCTTCACCACCGACACCGCCGCCGCGCTCCGCGCTGCCGAGATGAAATGCGACGCCTTGCTGAAGGGTACCCAGGTCGACGGCGTCTATACCGCCGATCCGCGCAAGGTGAAGGACGCCACCCGCTACGAGCAACTGACCTATCTAGACGTTCTGGCCAACGACCTCGGCGTGATGGATGCCGCCGCAATCAGCCTGGCGCGCGAAAACCACCTGCCGATCATTGTGTTCAACATCCACGCCCCCGGCGCCTTCGCCCACGTCATGCGCGGCGAGGGTGCGTTTACAAAAATCATCGAACATTAAGGGAGTAGGAGGCATCTCATGGCCACCGCGGACCTCAACAGCCTGAAGACTGACCTCAACCGGCGGATGGACGGCGCAGTCGAAACGCTGCGTCGTGAATTTGCCGGCCTGCGCACCGGCAGAGCCCACCCCGGGCTGCTCGAACCGGTTAAGGTGGTCGCCTACGGCACCGAAATGCCGCTGAACCAGGTCGGCACCGTCGGCACCCCGGAACCGCGCATGCTCACGGTTCAGGTCTGGGACAAATCCATGGTCTCCGCGGTCGAGAAAGCCATCCGCGACTCCGGCCTCGGCTTGAACCCCGCCACAGACGGCATGTTGATCCGCGTGCCGATCCCACAGCTTACCACTGAACGGCGTAACGAACTGGCCAAGATGGCGCACAAATACGCCGAAGGTGCGAAGATTTCGGTTCGCGGCGTGCGCCGGGATGGCATGGAGCAGATCAAGGGATACGAAAAAAAGCATGAGATCGGAGAGGACCTCGCCAAGAACTGGGCCGACGAGGTTCAGAAACTCACCGACCAGTTCATTAAAAAGGTGGACGAAGCCCTCACCGATAAGGAAAAAGACATCCGGCAGGTCTGAAGCGAGTTAAGGCAAGCGATGCCTCTGACTACCAAGCGGGCAGCCAAGGTCGCGGAGCACGACGTGTCAACTTCCATTGCGACGCCCGAAGCCAATGTTGCGACCCCGGCGCGAACGCAAACGGGCGAGCAACATATCCCCGCCCATGTCGCCATCATCATGGACGGCAATGGCCGCTGGGCCAAATCGCGCGGCCTGCCACGCGTCGCCGGCCATCGGGAGGGCTCGCGTGCAGTCCGCCGCGCGGTGGAGGCCGCCATCCGGTCCGGCGTGTCCTGGCTGACCATCTACGCCTTCAGCAGCGAGAACTGGCGCCGCCCCGCCGGTGAGATCATGGACCTGACCGGCCTGCTCCGCCGCTACCTCCGCTCCGAGATCGCCGAACTCAAGGAATCCGGTGTGCGGCTGCGCTTCATCGGCGACCGCGCTCGGTTTGACCCCGACATCCAGGCCGATCTGGCGACCGCCGAACGCGACACCGCGGTCAACACCCGCCTGAACCTCACCATCGCACTGTCCTATGGGGCGAGGGCCGAAATCGCCGCCGCCGCCCGTGCGGCGCTGGAGGCCGCTCGTCGCGGATGCCTGAACCCGAACGACCTCAATGAGGAAGTGTTCGCCCGCTTCCTCGCCACCGCCGGCATGCCTGATCCGGACCTGATCATCCGCACCTCCGGCGAACAGCGGCTGTCAAACTTCCTGCTCTGGCAGGCGGCTTACGCCGAACTGGTGTTTCTGGACGTGCTGTGGCCCGACTTCGATGAAGCCCACTTCACCATGGCGATGGACGAATTTGCCCGGCGTGAGCGGCGCTTTGGCGCCCGCGCCGAATGATATCCTGCGCGCCATAGGCTGTGCCGCAGCATATCGGGGTCACCACCAAGTACCGGGATCACCACCAAACCATGACCGTCCCGCCCAAACCCGCGTCCGGCCGCTGGGCCGATCTGCGATTGCGCATCCTGTCCGCTGCCGTCCTCGCCCCGCTCGCTCTGGCCTGCATCTGGGCTGGCGGCGCCGCCTTCGCAGGTTTGCTCACCTTTGTTGCCGCCGGCCTTGCGTTTGAATGGATCGCGCTCTGCCGCCAGCGCACCCCCCGATCAATTGCCGTGTTCGCCGCCGCTCCGCTTGCCGTCCTGGTCACCGCCTGGATCGGCCCCGGCCCGGCGCTTCTGCTGATTGCCGCCGCAACCGCCGTGGCGATCGCTGCAACCGGCGGCCTGTCGCGCACCAGGCCGTTGGCCTTCGGTTTGCCGTATCTGTCGCTCGCCGCGGTCGCGCTGGTCTGGCTGCGCCAGCCTCCGACCAGTGGTGCCGCCAACGTGATCGTTCTGCTGCTGATTGTCTGGTCGAGTGACATTGGCGCCTACATGGTTGGGCGTGCCATCGGCGGCCCGCGCCTGGCGCCTGCGATTTCTCCGGGCAAAACCTGGTCGGGCGCCATCGGCGGCCTGCTCGCCGCCGCGGCCACCGGGCTCGTGGCGTCGCTCATCCTGGGAAACCGCCCGTTCTCCTGGCGCGCCATCGGCTTTGCGGTCCTGATCGGCATCATCAGCCAGTTGGGGGATCTTTTCGAAAGCCAGTTGAAGCGCCACTTCGGTGTTAAGGATTCCGGGGCCATGATCCCGGGCCATGGTGGCCTGCTTGATCGATTGGATGCCGTGTTGACCGCCGCCCCCGCCGCGGCCCTACTGGCGTTGATCGTTGGACGTGGAGTAATTCTTTGGGAATGAACGCCAGTTATCCTTCCGCTATACCCAGTGATGCGGCACGCACCGTCTCGATTCTCGGCAGCACTGGCAGCGTCGGGACCCAGACGATCGAATTGCTGGCAGCCGAACGGGATCGTTTCAACGTGGTTGCGTTGGTCGCCGGCCGCAACGCCGGGCTGCTGGCCGAACAGGCCGTAGCCCTGGGCGCCAGGATCGCCGTCGTTGCCGATCCCGCCTCCTATCCCGCCCTGCGGGAAGCACTCGCCGGCACCGGCATCGATTGCGCCGCCGGCCCCGAGGCAATAGTCGAGGCAGCTTCGCTGCAAGCCGATTGGACCATGGCCGCGATCACCGGCGCCGCCGGCCTCGCCCCTACCCTGGCCGCCGTCCGCCGTGGCGCCTGTGTCGCCCTGGCCAACAAGGAAGCGCTGGTTTGCGCCGGTGACGTCATGCTGCGCGCGGTCAAGCAGGCCGGCGCCACCTTGCTGCCGGTCGACTCCGAACACAACGCCATCTTCCAGTCACTGGCCGACGGCAACCGGGACGCGCTGGAGAAAATCGTGCTGACCGCATCCGGCGGGCCATTCCGCACGGCCACCATCGAGGAAATGGAAGCCGCCACGCCGGAGGCCGCGCTGCGCCACCCGATCTGGTCGATGGGCGCCAAGATCAGCATCGATTCCGCGACCATGATGAACAAGGGCCTCGAAGTGATCGAGGCCGCCCGCCTGTTCGACCTGCACGAGACCGAGATCGAGGTGCTGGTGCACCCTCAATCGGTGATCCACGGCATGGTGCACTACCGCGACGGCTCCGTCCTGGCCCAGCTCGGCTCGCCCGACATGCGCATTCCCATCGCCCATACCCTGGCCTGGCCCCGGCGGATGAAAACCACCTCCCGTCGGCTCGATCTTGCCACCGTTGGACGGCTCGACTTCGCCGCACCGGATCTGGTCCGCTTTCCCGCCCTGCGCCTCGCGCGGGAAGTGTTGCAAATCGGCGGTGGAACCCCTACAATCTTAAATGCCGCGAATGAAATCGCTGTTGAGGCGTTTCTGAAGAAACGCATTGGTTTTCTGGATATTTCCCGCATCGTTGAGCGTGCGCTGTCCCGGCTCGGAACGCCCAAGGCCGATACGTTGGATGCAGTGATTGACCTCGATGCCCGCACCCGCCGTACCGCCCACGACCTCATGCAGGTCGCCGTTCTGTAAGCATCCAGTTCTGTAAGCATCCAGTCCTATAAACATCCTGACCCGAAAGCCCCCTTCGTGCTGAGCTTCATTCCGGACTTCGTTCGCAGCGCGGCAGCCTTCGTCGTCGTCCTCGGCGTGCTCGTCTTCGTCCATGAACTCGGTCACTACCTCGCGGCCCGCTGGCGCGGCGTCCGGGTGGAAACCTTCTCGATCGGCTTCGGCCGGGCCATCACCTCCTGGACCGACAAAAGCGGAACGGTCTGGAAGCTCGCCTGGCTGCCCCTGGGCGGCTACGTGAAGCTGCACGGGCAGGAGCGTCCGCAAGATGTCGCGCCCGAAACCCGCGCCGCCTGGATCCAGGGCGAGACCTTCCACGACAAGTCGGTACTCTCCCGCGCCATCGTCGTCGCAGCCGGTCCGGTGGCCAATTTCGTCCTGGCGATGGTGCTGTTCGCCGGACTGTTCATCGCCATCGGCCAGCCGGTCGCGCTGCCGGTCATTGGCGCCGTGCTGCCGGACAGCGCCGCCTCACGTGCCGGGCTCCTGGCCAATGACCGCATCCTGTCGGTCGCCGGCCAACAGGTCGGCACGTTCGAGGACCTGCAGCACATCATCGTCCAGCACCCCGCCGAAACCCTGAAAATGACCATCCAGCGCGGCGGATCGGAACAGCAGCTGGACGTCACCACCGAATCGAAATCCGCCGGTGACCATAAGGTCGGCCTTCTCGGCGTTCGCGGCGGCGCCGTCGAATACCGCCACGTCAGTGTCCCCGCAGCCTTGCTGGGGGGCGTCACGCAAACCTGGAACATCACCGCGGAAACCTTCAGCGGCCTGGCCCAGATGATCTCCGGCACCCGCGGCACCGACGAACTCGGTGGCCCGCTGCGGATCGCCCAATTGTCCGGCCAGGTTGCCGAACTTGGCGTCGCCAGCCTGATCTCGTTCATTGCCGTACTGTCGGTCAACCTTGGGCTGATCAACCTGTTTCCGGTCCCGGTGCTGGATGGCGGCCATCTGGTGTTCTACTTGTTTGAGGCTCTGCGCGGCCGCCCGCTGCCGCAACGCGCCCAGGAATACGGCTTCCGCGCCGGATTGGCTTTCCTGGCCTGCCTGTTCGTCTTCGCCACCTGGAACGATCTGACCCATCTCGGCCTGTTCCGCTGGGTCGTCAGCCTGATAGGCTGAAACAAGCTCATCGGCCTGCCGCCGCTGTTCACCTGAAGAATGAGGCTCGCCGCAGCGGGTCACGGACGGCGGTAGCCGCAGCGGTTTACGGACGGCGGTAGCCGCAGCGGTTTACGGACGGCGGTAGCCGCAGCGGTTTACGGACGGCGGTAGCCCAGCGGTTTACGGACGGCGGTAGCCGCCGCCGGCTCCCCGCATTCGGGCCGGATTCACCGCGACCGCGATGCCTCACCCCCCGAGTCGCGGCAATGATTCTTCGCCGCAACCAGTACGCCGCGCAATCCCCAAGTCATTGCAACGGCTTATGGGAATTGTAACAGTCGGCTTCGCAGGAAATCCGGCTACTAGCATCGGTGGCAACCCATCGCTATGGTGCGCCGCGATCGCATCGGGCAATGGCCGATGCCGAAACTGTAGCAATGCCCGTGCCTTTGGGGGGACCAGCCTTTTGTTGACGATCCGTGCTGTGCGGCTTCTAGCCGCCTGCCTGATGCCAGTGCTGGTCATCGGAACCGCCACCGCCCAGTCGCCCACGCCCGCGCGCCCTCAGGTGCACCGGTCGGCCGCGACCCGCCCGGCACCCCGCCCCGCCGCATCAACCGGCGTTATCGATTCGATCAAGGTCGAGGGCAATCAACGCATCGAGGACGGCACCATCCGTTCCTACCTGCTGGTCCAGCCCGGTGACCGGTTCGACCCGGACCGCATCGATCGCAGCCTCAAGACCCTCTACGCCACCGGCCTGTTCCAGGACGTTCAACTTGGTCGCGTCGGCAACGACCTCGTGGTCCGCGTGGTCGAGAACCCGATCGTCAACCGCGTCGCCTATGAGGGCAACCACAAGGTCACCGACGACCAGCTTCGTCCGGAATTGCAATTGCGGCCGCGTGCGGTGTTCACGCCTGCGCTGGCCGAGGCCGATCGCCTGCATATCCTGTCGCTCTACGCCAAGCGCGGCTACTACGACGCCACCGTCGAACCCAAGATCATCCGACTGAACCAGAACCGCGTCGACGTCGTCTTCCAGATCAACGACGGCTCTGCCACCCTGGTCAGCAAGATCGTCTTTAACGGCAACAAGGATTTCAGCGAGGACCGGCTGTCCGAAGTCATCAACAGCCGCGAAGCCCGCTGGTGGCGGTTTCTCTCCACTTCGGATCAATACGATCCGGAACGCCTTGCCTATGACCGCGAATTGCTGCGTCGATTCTACCTGAAGAACGGCTACGCCGACATCCAGATCACCAGCGCCAGCGCCGAATTGTCGCCGGACCGCAAGGGTTTCTTCCTCTCGTTTACCGTCAACGAAGGCGCCCGCTACAAGGTCGGCAAGATCACCATCAACGTCCAGTTGCGCAACCTGACCGAAAAGGATCTGCAGCCCGCCCTCCAGCTTGCACCGGGCGACTGGTACGATGGCGACGCGATCGGGCGCACCAGCGACATGATGGAAGAGGCGGTTCATAACCGCGGCTACGCATTCGTCGATGTCAGGCCCCGCGTCACGCGTAATCCGGCGCAGCACACGGTCGATCTGACGTTCGACGTGGGCGAGGGGCCACGCGTCTATGTCGAGCGGATTGATATCGTCGGCAACACCCGCACCGAGGACAAGGTGATCCGGCGCGAGTTTCGCCTGGCCGAAGGCGACCCGTACAGCGCCGAAGCGGTCCGCCGCTCAAAAACCCGCCTGACCGACCTGGGCTACTTCCAGAACGTCGACATCGCGACCAACCCGGGATCGGCCTCCGACAAGGCGCTTCTCAACACCACGATCACCGAAAAGGCTACCGGCGAACTATCCTTCGGCGGCGGTTACTCCACCGACGCCGGCGCCCTGATCGATGTCGGACTGGCCGAACGCAACCTCGTCGGCACCGGCATCAATGCCAGCATCAATGGCGTGCTCGCCCAACGGCGCAGCTCGATCAATACATCGATCACCGATCCTTACTTCCTTGATCGCAACCTGATTGCCGGCCTGGACGTGTTCCTGATCCAGACCAACTTCCTGGGCACTGAACCATACGATGAAAAGCGCGCCGGCTTTGCCCTGCGGCTTGGTTATGCATTCAACGAACATCTCCGCCAGGTCTGGAGCTACTCGCTCGTCGATCGTGATGTGTTCAACGTGGAAACCGGGGCCAGCCCGTTCATCCTGAACGAATCGGGGACCACCCTGCTGTCGCAGATCAGCCAGGTGCTGACGCTGGACTATCGTGACAGCAAGATATTCCCGCATTCCGGCTACATCGCGGAATTCGGCACGGATTACGCCGGCCTTGGGGGCGACGCCCGCTTCATCCGCGGCAACCTCAACGCCGCCTACTACATCCCGTTGGAACGCGAACTGGGCAATCCGGACTGGGGCATCAAGATTGGCGGCAGCGTCGGCTACATGGATCTGCTGCCTGGCGGGCGTGAGGAAATCATCGACCGCTTCTTCCTCGGTGGCGATAACCTCCGCGGCTTCCAGACCGGCGGCGCCGGCCCTCACGATACCACCACCGGCGATCCGCTGGGCGGCCGCTTCATCTGGACCCAGACCACGGAATTGCGCTACCCGCTGCCGGTCTCACCCGACCTCGGCCTTACCGGGCGCGCCTTCGTCGATGTCGGGTCGCTGACCGAGGCATCGTTCAGAAGTGCCAGCGCATGTCAGGTATCGGCTGGACAGGCGTGCTCCATTACGGAGTCCTCCGCCCCACGTGTCGGCGCCGGTGTCGGCATCTCCTGGCGCACCGCGTTCGGCCTGATAAATGTTGACTTGGCCCCATTTGTGATCAAGCAACCGGGCGACCAAACGCAAGTCTTCCGGTTTGGCTTTGGTACGAGGTTCTAGTGGTTCAAAAATATATCGGTTCCGTCGGCGCTGCCGTTGCGCTGGCACTTGTCCTTCAACCGCACCCGGGCAGCGCTCAGCAGGCGCCGAACGGGGAGTGGTTCGTGCCCGGGCAGGCTCGTCCCACGGTCGCCCCGGCCCCGCGCCCCGCACCCAGGCCCATACCGGGTCCTGTCCCGTCGGCAGCAACTGTCCCGCTCGCCGGCGATCCGAACGGCGAGCCAGGCGCCGCGCCGCCGCTGCAGGTGCAGTTGCCGCCCGCGCCGGAAATCCCACCGGTTCCGAAGGGCCAGGCAACCCCGGCTGCCATCGTCGGCATTCTGTCGGTGCCCGACGTGCTGCGGATCTCCACCGCCTATCAGGCCGCGTACAAGGAATTGAACGCCCGCGGCCAGAAACTGAATGAGGACGCTCAGAAGGAACAGGCAACCCTGCGCGATCTAGGCCAGTCGTTCGGGGCCGAACGCGGCAAGCTGTCGCCGGAACAGATCCGCGGCAAGGAGAAGGAAATCCAGGAACGCGCCACGGACGCCCAGCGCCGCTTCGGCGAGCGCAACCGGATTATCCAGGAAGCCGGCCAATACGTAATGATGCAGATCAACCGTACGATGGAGCAGGTGGCCCAGCAGGTCGCCCTCTCCCGCGGCATCAACCTGGTGCTGAACCGCGCCCAGATTCTCGGCACCACGGCGGATTTCGACCTGACGCCCGAAGTTGCCGATGTGCTCAACAAGGCATTGCCCAGCGTCGTGGTTCCGCCCGATGGCGTTTCGCCGCTGGCGATCGCACCACCGGCCGGCGGCGCGGCGCCAGCCGGGGCAAAGGCATCGGCACCCGCCGCGGCGCCGCCCGCAGCCCCCGCCAAACCACCGCAGAAGCACTGATCATGGCAGCGGATCATGTCGGCAAGTGAGACATATCAAGCGCCGGCGGGCGATCCCCGGTTCTTCCAGCGAGCCGGGCCGCACAGCCTCGCCGCCGTTGTAGACGCAGCTCGGATCGACGGGGAGGGTGCCGAGGCACCGCCCCGGAAGCTGCTGTTGCACGCCGTCGCCCCACTGGCCGCCGCGACCGATCGCGACGTCAGCTTTTGCCTGGACAACCGCAAGTTCCTGCCGGCCCTGGCCGAAACCCGCGCCGCCGCGGTCATCGTCCACCCCGACATGGCGGACAAGGTGCCGGCAACCGCGGTGGCGATCGTTGTGACCGATCCGCTGGTCGCCTGGTCGCGGGTCGCTGCCCTGTTCCATCCAATGCCGCCGGTCCGCCCGGGCATCCATCCCACCGCCGTGGTCGCTGCCTCGGCCCGCATCGACGCGGGTGTCGAGGTCGGGCCGCTGGCCGTCATCGGGGAGAACGTGGTGATCGGCTCGCACGGCCGCATCGGACCCGCCGTGGTGATCGATGACGGCGTCGAGATCGGCCGCGATGTCCGGATCGGCGCGCATGCCTCGGTTTCCCACGCGCTGATCGGCGACCGGGTCTACATCTATCCCGGCGTCCGCATTGGTCAGGAAGGCTTCGGCTTTGCGGTTACCGCCCAAGGCTTCCAGACGGTCCCGCAACTCGGGCGCGTGGTGATCGAGGACGATGTCGAGATCGGTGCCAATTCCACGGTCGACCGCGGCGCGCTGGAAGATACGGTCATCGGCGCCGGCACCCGGATCGATAATTTGGTGCAGATCGCCCACAACGTCCGCATCGGCCGCAACTGCGTCATCGTCGCCCAGGCCGGAATTGCCGGGTCGTGCGTGCTGGAGGATCAGGTGGTCGTCGCAGCCCAGGCGGGCCTTGCCGGCCACCTGCGCGTCGGCCACAGCGCCCGGATCGGCGCGAAGGCGGGTGTCATGGGCGACGTTCCGCCGCGTTCCGACGTCCTCGGTGCGCCAGCCCAGCCGGCCAGGGCGTTCTGGAAGGAAGTCGCTGTCCTTCGGCGTTGGGTCAAGGACGGGGGCAAGGCGGCCAGAAAGGTTGAACAAGACGCTAAACCGAAGCAGGACGCGGACTGACCAGCATGGATCATACCGAAACTTCTCCGCCTGAACCCGGCAAGACGATCGAGCTGATCGACATTCAGCGTATCATGGAAGACATCCCGCATCGCTATCCGTTCCTGATGCTGGATCGCGTCGTCGACGTGGTGCTCAATAAGTCCGCCGTCGGGGTCAAGAACGTCTCGGTCAACGAAGGCTTCTTCGCCGGCCACTTCCCCAATCACCCGGTCATGCCCGGCGTGCTGATCATCGAGGCGATGGCACAGACGGCCGCCGTTCTGGTGGTTGAGACCCTGGGGCCCGACGCCCGCGGCCGCGTGGTGTATTTCATGTCCGTCGAAGGCGCTAAGTTTCGCCGCCCCGTCGTTCCGGGCGACCAGCTGCGCATTCATATCGTCAAGGAGCGCAGCCGCGGCAACGTCTGGAAGTTCCACGCCATCGCCCGCGTCGACGCCACCCCGGTTGCGGAAGCCACCTATTCGGCAATGATCATGGAACGCGCTTCCGGCATGTGATGCAGCGCGCGCCTTTGCCTTGGTAACGCCGAAATTGTAGCCGAAACAGGGCATTACCGACGGCTGCGGAAACATCGGGCAACAATGATTGTATTGGTGGTCCGCGCCGCCGCCCATAGTTTCGCCGTGATCCGCCGCGAACTTTGTCACCCGGAACGGAACATTTATGGATTCGATGACGGATATCACCCTGCCTCACACCGACCGCGCGACCATACATCCCACCGCGGTCGTGGCACATGGCGCCGAAATCGGCCCCGGCGTGGACATCGGACCGTTTTGCACGGTAGGGCCTCACGTCACGATCGAACCCGGCGCCAAGCTGGTCTCTCATGTCGTCGTTGAAGGTCACACCCGCATCGGCGAAGGCGCCCAACTGTTCCCGTTCTGCACCGTCGGCCTCGCCCCGCAGGACCTGAAGTACAAGAATGAGCCGACCGGCTGCGAGATCGGCGCCCGCACGCTGGTGCGCGAGCATTGTACCATTCATCGGGGCACCGCAACCGGTATCGGTGTTACCCGCGTCGGCACCGATTGCATGCTGATGGCCGTGGTCCACGTCGCCCATGACTGCCAGATCGGCAACAACGTCATCATTGCCAACAACGCGGTGATGGGCGGGCATGTCAGCATCGGCGACCACGCCGTGATCGGCGGCGCGGCGGCAATCCACCAGTTTGTGCGCATCGGTCGTGCGGCCATGGTCGGCGGCGTGTCCGGCGTGGAAGGCGACGTGATCCCGTTCGGCAGCGTCATCGGCAATCGCGCCCGCCTCGCCGCGCTGAACATCATCGGCCTGCGCCGCCGGGGCTTCGACAAGGCTGCCATCCAGCGATTGCACATCGCGTTCAAGACGCTGTACAGCAAGCAAGGCGTCTTTGCCCATCGCCTGGAGGCGACACGGGAGAAATTTGCCGGCGACCCGCTGGTCGCCGAGGTGCTGGCGTTCATCGACGCGCCCAGCCATCGTGGCCTGATCCGCGCTGAGTAGCCATCCGTCGATCAACCACGGACCGCCTCGCCACGGATCACCGCTCGGAATGCCAAGTTGGCGAAGCCAAGAGGCCCCTGTACATTGAAGACCTTACCCGAGTCGGAGAGAGGTCGGTGAATGTCTTCCAAAGCCACGTGCACCACTTCTGCCAGACATTCCGATAGCTGGCATATCGGGCGGAAAACGCTGCACCGTTATTACCCCATCATGAACACACTGCCTGCCTGGACTGGAGAAGGATATGGCTGACGGCGCAGTCTGGCCGGTCGGCGGGCGTTCAGTAGGCGGCCAGACCATCATTGCCGGCGATTGTGTTGACGTCATGTCGACACAGTTCGCGGACCATGAATTCGACCTTGTCGTTACTTCCCCACCGTACAACCTGAACCTCACCTACAGCCTCTATAATGATACACGCAGCGAGTCGGACTACCTCGACTGGCTGGTATCTGTATCGAAACAGATATACCGGATCCTGCGGCCCGATGGATCATTCTTCCTGAACATCTCAGGATCGAATAGCCAGCCATGGCTCCCGTTCGAAATGGTTGTAAGGCTGAGGGCGCTCGGTTTTTGCCTGCAGAATCACATCACCTGGATCAAATCCATCAGCACGAACCTGGTCTCGACCGGCCACTTCAAGCCGATCCCCGGCAAACGGTTCATGCACCACAATCATGAACACATCTTTCATCTTACGAAGAACAACAACGTCGAACTCGACCGCCTCTCGATAGGAATTCCATTCCAGGACAAGTCCAACATAGCCAGGCGCGGCCACGCGAGAGATTTACGGTGTCGGGGCAATACATGGTTCATCCCTTACTCAACCGTAAAGAGCAAGGCTCAGAAGTTCAACCACCCCGGCACTTTTCCGGTGGAATTGCCGCTGTGGTGCATCTACCTCCACGGCAAGCCGTCAACCAAAATCCTCGATCCTTTCATGGGAACCGGCACCACCCTGGTGGCCGCTCGGCTGGCGTCCGCGTCGGGATTTGGCATCGATATCGACGCGGCTTATCGGGACACCGCCTATGAGAGAGTTCAACTCGCCTCGGACGGCGCATACGACATAACGCTGAACGCCAACGAGATCCTGGACCTTCTGAGCCAGGACTTACTCACTGAAAAAGACGGCGGCTGGCAAGGCCTGCTCATCAACCTGCAAAAGCGCCTGAACAAGACGACCGGCCATCTGACGGTCACCGCCTCGGACATCGGCCAGATCCAGCGATACGCTTTCCGCGCCGACAACGCCGGATGGCAAAACCGCCTGCAAGCCATTTTCGGACGAACGCTTGGTCCGCAACTCGCTGGCGAACCAGACCCGAAAGCCGGATGACGCGGAACCGCCGGGTCTTCCCACCGGACCGCGCCCAAAAGGATCGCCACACCGCGCCGTCTCCGCCGGGGCCGCGATAAGTCCCGCCGCGATGGCGCCGTTCATCCCAGCCGAACCGGCTGGAATAAATCGCGGCCCTGTGCGTCTATAAGTGCCAGACCAAGGGAGCGCCAAAATGGAAGACGACATACTGCCGTTCGACCGAACGAAAGATCCTGCCTTCTCCCGCCGCGCATTCGCCGCCCTCTCACTGGGCGCCGGCGCTGCGGTCACCACCGCTGCCATCGCGGCAGAGCCTTCGGTGGTCGAAACCGAGCTGGTGATCAAGATGGCGGATGGAAACTGCGACGCGGCATTGTTGCATCCCCTGGGTAGCGGCCCCTGGCCCGGCGCCGTGATCTTTACCGACGCACTGGGGCTGCGGCCTGCGTTTCGCGACATGGGCCGCCGGCTCGCCGCCGAGGGCTACGCCGTGCTGATCCCCAACCCGTTCTTCCGCACCCGCAAGGCGCCGGTGCTGAGCGGGCCGTTCGACTTCGCCAAGCCCGAGGATCGCGCCAAACTGACGGACCTTATGGCGCCACTGACCACGGATGTGAAGGCACGCGACGGCGCCGCCTGGGTCGCCTATCTCGATACGCTGCCGCAGGTGAACAGGAAGACGCCGGTCGGGGTGTCCGGCTACTGCATGGGCGGCCCCTATACGATGCTGACGGCAGCAGCAATCCCCGACCGGGTCGGCGCCGCCGGCTCGTTTCACGGCGGCAACCTGGTGACCGACAAGCCAGACAGCCCGCATCTGCTCGCGCCCAAGATCAAGGCGGCCTATTACTTCGCGATCGCCAGCAACGATGACCAGCGGCAGCCGGATGCCAAGGACAAGTTGCGCGCGGCATTCGCCGGCGCCCAGCCGCCCCCTAAACTTGAAGTCTATGACGGCTGCATGCACGGTTGGTGCGTCAGCGACGGCATGGTGTACAACCGGCCGGAGTCGGAACGAGCCTTCGCCGAGCTGGTGGCACTGTACAAAAAAGCCCTGGTCTGATCCCACGTCATCGGAACAGGAACGCGCGGGCCATGGTCCGCGCCGTTCAGTATGATTACGCAACGGAGTTTAGCCACAACCTGCATTATGGAGCATGCCATCCCACGCCTTGCGCATGCCCGTAATCCGGGCATGATGCGTCGATAATAAAAAACTTCGGATAAAATCGGGGAGACGATCATGGGACTGTTCCTACCGCGCCGCCACCTGTTGGCCGCGGGAGCGGCTGCCGCGGTACGACCGCGTTCGGCACGCGCGCAATCCAGGCCAATCCGCATCGGCGTGCTGACCGACATGGTGGGGGTCTACTCGGCCAATACCGGGCCCGGGTCGGTCGCCGGATCGCGTCTGGCGATCGAGGATTTCGCCAGGCTGCATCCGGATGTGAAGGTCGAGCTGGTGTCGGCGGACCTGCAATTGAAGCCGGATGTGGCCAAGGCCATCGCCGGTGACTGGATCGACAACCAGGGCGTCGACCTGATCACCGACGTGCCACTATCCTCCGCCGCGTTCGCCATCGGCGACATGGTGAAGGCCAAGGACAAGGCGGCGATCTTCACCGGCGGCGCCTCGGCCGACATCACCGGCACGCGTTGCGGCCCCAATCATCTGCACTGGGCCTACGACACCTGGTCAATGCCCCACGCGGTGGTGGACGCGACCGTCAAGGAAGGCGGCGACACCTGGTACTTTATCACCGCCGACTACGCCTTCGGCCATGCGCTGGAAACCGACGCAGCCAGCTTCGTGACCGGCGCCGGCGGCAAGGTGCTCGGCCAGGCGCTCGCGCCATTTCCTGGGACGACCGATTTTTCATCGCATCTGCTGCAGGCCAAGGCCAGCGGTGCCAAGGTCATCGGCTTCGCCAACGGTGGCGGCGACACCGTCAACTGTATCAAGCAATCGGCCGAGTTCGGCATCCAGAAGGGTGGTCAGAAGATCGCGGGGCTGCTGTTCCTGATCCACGATGTACATGGCGTCGGACTGACATCGGCCCAGGGTGTACTGCTGACCGAACCGTTTTACTGGGACATGACTGATGGGACGCGCGCGTTCGCGAAGCGGTTCGGCACACTGATGCCGAACAACGTGCCGGGATCGGTTCATGCCGCGCAGTATTCGGCAATCATGCACTACCTGAAATCCTGTGTGGCCATCGGGCCCGACAAAGCCAAGGCAAGCGGGCGAGCGGTGATCGAGCACATGAAGGCGACACCGACCGACGATCCGCTGTTCGGCAAAGGCGCGGTGCGCAGGGACGGGCGCGTGATCCACGACATGCACCTGTTCCAGGTGAAGTCGCCGGCGCAGTCGAAAGGCCCTTGGGACTACTACAACCACCGGCGCTCCGTGCCGGCCGCGGAGGCTTTCCGCCCGCTCGACAAGGGCGGCTGCTCGTTTGCCGGACTGTAGCAACCGGCGTCCGGGCTATCCCGCCTCCGGCCCGGCGTTGCGCACCCGCACAAGGTTCATCGGCTTCATGCTCAGGACCACCTCCCCATGCTGGTTGACGACTTCCAGCAGGGTATGAACGAGGCCGCGGTCTGGCTTGGTGCGTGACCGCCGCGCCTGCTCGATGGTAGCGTGCAGGGTCAGCGTGTCGCCGGGGTGGACCGGGCGGGGCCAGCGCAACTCATCGATGCCGGGCGCCGCAAGGCCGTTATGCGGCAGGAAATTGTCGACCAGCAACCGCATGGCGCGGGCGACGGTGTGCCAGCCGCTGGCGATGACCTCGCCGAACGGCCCACTTGCGGCAAGCTCACGGTCGACGTGCATCATCTGCGGATCGTATTGGCTGGCAAAAGCGATGATCTCGTCCTCGCTGAGGCTGAACGACCCGCACACATAGGTCGCCCCCACCTTGTAGTCTTCGAAAAACCGCTCCATCCGTGAGCTCGAAAAAGCCTCAATCATGGATCCCGCCGCCTTGTTGCCGATAGGCCGAGTAACATGCGATGTAAGGCCCCACAGTCAATGGTTCGGGAAATGGTTCTGCGACACAAACGGGGCCGCGGCGGATGCGAGCTGACGACGTAGCCGCGCTGACCATTCCATGACTCCTGCTGAAGACGGCTCGCACTTCCTGCGCGCACTTGGCCGCCGGCTGCGCCTGATGCGGGCGCGGCGTGGCATGACACGGCGGATCCTGTCCGCTCAGTCCGGCGTGTCGGAACGTTATATCTCGGCGATGGAGGCCGGCACCGGCAACAGTTCCATCCTGTTGCTGCGGGCGCTGGCCACGGCGCTGCATGTCGACCTGCGCGCGCTGCTTGAGGACGAAGCCATGCCAACAGCCGCGCCGGTGGTTCGTGAGCCGGGCTTTTATCAGCGGATTGCCCTGATCGGCCTGCGCGGGGCCGGCAAATCCACCCTCGGCCCCCTGCTGGCGGCACAGTTGGGGGCACCGTTTCTGGAGCTGGACCGGGAGATTGAGCAGGAAGCCGGCCTCGAACTGGCGGAAATCATGGAACTGCATGGTCAGGCCGGTTTCCGCCGGCTGGAACGCAGCGTGCTGGACCGGGTGGTGGCAAGCTACCCCGCCGCGGTGATCGCCACCGGCGGCGGGCTGGTCGCCGAGGCTGCCACCTTCGCCCGGTTGCTGGAATCGTGCCTCACGGTGTGGGTGAAGGCGGCGCCGGACGTCCATATGCAGCGTGTCATCGACCAGGGCGACCTGCGGCCGATGCGCGATAACCGCCGCTCGATGCAGGATCTCCGCGCCATCCTGGCCAGTCGTGAGGCCCTTTATGCGCGGGCGGATATCCAGCTGGACACCACCGGGCAGGGCATCGACCAGTCACTGGCCAGGCTGCGATGCACCGTCAGCGCCGCTGGCCGGGATTAGAATTCGGCTTTTCCGCCGCGTAGGCCGCGCCCGGCTGAACAGACATCACCAGGACCGTGGGAACCTCGTTTGGACCGAACGGACCCGGCACTTTGTTGCTGACCGGTGGTATCGATTTCAGGAAAGCCGCGATCGCCAGCGCGTCCTGGCTGGTCAGGGCCGAGAGTCCGTGCCAGGGCATCATCGGTGCAAGGATGCGACCGTCCGGGCGTGTGCCGGTGGTAATCGCGGTGACGATCTGCTGCGCGGACCAGTTGCCGAGACCGGTCGCCTTGTCCGGCGTCAGGTTCGACCCGACAAAAACGCCCATCGGTGAACCGAAGCCGACATCGGACCCGCCGAGGTAGCGGCTCATGTCAGGCTTGCCGAGGAAATGGCCCGGGGTGTGGCAGTCGGTGCAGCCGCCGATGGCGGCGAGATACCGGCCCCGTTCAACTTGCGGATCCGCCGCGTGGGCTGCCGTTGCGGCAACATTCAGCAACCCCGACATCAGAACCGGCAACAACGCGTGACGCAGCATAGCGATTTTCCCCTCGTTTTGCGGCAACGATACGGGAGGATCGGCATGCGCTCAATATTCGCTCCGCCCGATCAACGCCTTGGCAGCGTCGGCGACCTGCTGAGCGGTGATCGCCTGCATGGTGGGGGCGACGACTGCAATGGCCGCGCGCCCGGTCGGGGCGTAGATGGCTGCATCGGTAGGGCCGAACAGCCCGATGGTTGGCGCACCGGCAGCCGCGGCCAGGTGCATCAGCCCGGAATCGTTGCCGATGAACAAGGCGGCGCGCTGCAGCAGGGCAGCCACTTCCGGCAGCGACAGCACGCCAACGACATCGCGGGCCGCCGGCAGCGCGGCCAGCAACGGTTCGGCCATGGCCCGTTCCTCCGGACCCGGGCCACCAAGCACAATGGCGATGGCGTCCGAAACAGCCACACTCGCGAGGTGCTGGAAGACAACGGCGAAACGCTCTGCCGGCCAGACCTTGGGCAGCCAGTTGGCGGTCGGTGCCAGGACGATGATCGGCCTGCTGGTGTGCAGCAATTCGTCAATTTTGGTTCGGTCCGATTGGTCGGTCCACACCACCGGCGGCGGCGGCGGCGACAGTCCCAGGATAGCACCCAGCTGGGCAATCTTGGGCCCTCCGGTGCGGGAGAACACGGCGCGCTGACGGGTCGGAACCAGCCACGATAGCGCCGACCCGCGTATGTCGACGACCAGGTCCCACACCCGCACCCCGGCGGTGGCCCAAAGCGGCAGCCAGTGCAGCCCCCATTTCCGCTTGCGCAGCACGACGGTGCGGCAGCGGTTGGGCATCCGCGCAAACAGACCCTCGGCGACCGGCCCGCATACCACCGTAATCCGGGCGTTGGAGTAACGGCGGATCAGGTGGTCGAGCAGGCCGGTCGACAGCACCGCGTCGCCCAGGCGATTTGAAGTGACAAACAGGATTCTCATTGCTGCGGTGATTAGCAGGCGTTTGACCGGGCGACGATGGTTGGGCAGCTTGGACGGTAAACCGACCTGCTGGAGAACACCGATGTCTGACCAAACCCTTGTCGCCCTTGGCGAAGATTATCCCGAGTTGCGCGACTCCGTGCGGCGGATCTGCGCCCGCTATCCAGGCAGCTACTGGAGTGAGCTGGAGGAACAGGAAGCCTACCCGACCGCTTTCGTGGCGGAGCTGACCGAGGCAGGGTTCCTTGGCGCGCTGATCCCGGAGGAGTACGGCGGGTCCGGCCTGCCGCTGCGCGCTGCCGCGGTGATCCTGGAGGAGATCAATGCGTCAGGCTGCGTTGCCAGCCAGGGCCATGCACAGATGTATATCATGGGCACGCTGCTGCGGCATGGAAGCGAGCAACAGAAGCGCCGCTACTTGCCGGAGATCGCCGCCGGCCGCATTCGGTTGCAGGCGTTCGGGGTAACCGAACCGACCACCGGGTCCGACACGACACAGTTGAAGACACGCGCGGTGCGGGACGGCGATTCGTACCTGATCACCGGGCAGAAGGTGTGGACGTCGCGGGCGCTGCACTCTGACATGATGCTGCTGCTGGCGCGGACCACGTCGGCCGACCAGGTCAAGAAGCGCAGTGACGGGCTGTCGGTGTTCCTGATCGACATGACGGCAAAGAACACCGGCGTGGGGCTGGAGGTGCGGCCGATCAAGGCAATGATCAACCACAACACGACTGAAGTGTTCTTCGACAATTTCCGCATCCCGGCCGACAGCCTGATCGGCGAGGAAGGCCGGGGGTTCCGCTATATCCTGGACGGGATGAACGCCGAACGCATCCTGGTCGCCAGTGAGGCGGTGGGCGACGGCCGGTGGTTCGTCAAGAAAGCCACCCAGTACGCCAATGATCGGGTCGTGTTCGGGGCACCGATCGGTAAAAATCAGGCCGTCCAGTTCCCGATCGCGCGCGCATGGGCGGAGCTGGAGGCGGCGGACATGATGTGCCGGCGGGCGGCGGCGCTGTTCGACAACGGACAGGAGTGCGGGGCGGATGCTAACGTCGCCAAGCTTCTGGCCTCCGAATCCGCCTGGAAGGCCGCCGACACCGCAATGCAGACCTTCGGCGGCTTCTCCTACGCGCGCGAGTATGAGATCGAGCGGAAATGGCGCGAGGTACGGCTGTACCAGATCGCGCCGATCTCGACCAATCTCATCCTGGGGTATGTCGGCCAGCACGTGCTGGGAATGCCGCGGTCCTATTAACGGCGGTTCTGGCCAGCCAATCGCCCTGATCCGCGGTAGCGCCCGGCCTGCGTGGAATTCAAGCTGGCTTCACAAAGCTGGCACTACTCAAGACCACGCAGTTTGGCCACATACCGGACACGCATTCGCCCCAGCGCCTGGCCATTCTGCTGGCTGGAGGTAAGGGCAATGCGAACTTTCTTGGCTGGCTTTGCAGGTTTTGGTTTCCTGATGGTCGGGTTGGCGGCTCCGGCAATGGCGCGTCCGTTGCCGGTCCCGCCCGTCGCCCAACCGCTCGCCGTTCAGCATACCGACTGGGACAACGGATGCGGTCCACGCTGCTGGGAACATCGTCGGGAGGTGCGTGAACGCGAGCGTGAGCATCAACGGTGGGAAGCACACCGGCGCTGGGAACGTTATCAAAGGTCGGACGAAGGCCGCTATCCGGGCGTCTACGGCTACCAGCACCGCTATGGAGGTTAGAAGGCTATGCGAAGCAGGATTTTTGCGATGATCGCCCTGGTGCTCGTCAGCGGGTTGCTCTCGGGTTGCGTCATCGAGCCCATCGGTGGCTATGGACACCACCACTATCACGATCACTACTGACTTCGTTAACGGTCCCAGCTGGGATGGTCCCAGCTGGGATGATCCCGGCGGCCCCATTCAGCCGGGACCATCAACGATCGGTCCGGCAACCCGCCAGGCCATCTTTGCCGACCATGGGATTCACAACACCCCGGATGTGTCTCTGACCGCAGCGCGTGGCCGGCTCACAATTAGGCATGATGCCCCCCGCCACGATGCGGCCCGCCATGTGGTCACGTTCGCAACAATGTTGCCTGGGCCGAGCGGGCCGATTGCCGTTTGGATCTCGTTACGCTGATATGACTTTGGTCAGCCGTTCGCCCGTGACCCCGAATTTCGCTGCTTCATCGAACAAAATCGCTGCGGCGTTAAGGCTCCGTTAAACTGTTTCCGTCACCTTTGCGGCGAATGTTTGGGACGCTGAGGGCCGGGTTTCATGCGCAGGGCAGACACCGGGAGGATCTTGCGGAACTTGCCCGGCTATCGTGCCACACGATGGCTGACGGCTCTTGGTATGGGTGCCGCCATTGGCATAATGGCAGTGGGCTGGACGATACTATCGGACGCACGACAGGATGTCTGGCGGCAGGCGGAACGCGCCTCCGGCAATCTCACGCTTGCGTTGGAACAGGATATCGCGCGCCAGATCGCGGTTTATGATCTGTCCATACAGGGCGCCGCGGCCGCATTGACCGTCCCCGGCATCAACGAGGTCAGTCCCCAGATCCGCCAGATGGCGATGTTCGCGAGCTCGTCCACCGTCGACTATCTCGGGGCGATCGTTGCGCTCGACACCACCGGGAAGATCATTGCGGATTCATCCTCCGTCCCGCCGCACCAATACAACCTGGGCGACCGGGATTACTTTCGCATACACGAAAGTTCCTCGGATGCCGGCCTGTTCGTCAGCAGACCCGTAAAAAGCCGGATGCGCGGCGACATGGTGATCGTTATGAGCCGCCGCATTAACCGGCCGGACGGCAGTTTCGGCGGCGCTTCGATCGGCTCGCTGCGGCTGGACTATTTTCAGGACATGTTCGCCAAGCTCGACCTCGGCGCGAAAGGGTCCGTGTCGCTGATGCGAACCGACGGCAGGCTGATCATGCGCCGGCCTTTTGATGAAGCCGATATCGGCCGGGATCTCAGCACCAGCGGCAACTTCCAGAACTTTGCAGGCAGGGCCGACGGCACGTTCGTGAAAACATCCGCGTTCGACGGCGTGGAACGCCTGTACACCTTTCGTCACATTGGAAGCCTGCCGCTGATTCTGGTCGTCGGGATCGCAACGGATGAGATCTACGCAATCTGGTGGCGCAAGGCGCTGCTCATCGGATCGGCCCTGGCGGTGCTTACTATCGCGACGTTGGCGCTCTGCCTGCTATCCAGACGGGAAATCATGCGCCGCGCCCAGGCTGAGCATGCACTTGTCCAGGCTACGGAACGGCTGCTGATCATTGCTGGCACGGACGGGTTGACCGGCCTTGCAAACCGTCGCTCGCTCGATGATGCGCTGGCGCAGGAATGGCGCCGCACGACGCGGACCCAGAACGCGCTCGCGGTCATGATGTTCGACGTCGACTGGTTCAAACCCTTCAACGACACCTATGGCCATCCGGAGGGTGACCGGGTTCTGCAGGGTGTCGCATCCTGCATCGGCCGAACCGAACTGCGGCCGGCCGATATCGCGGGACGTTACGGCGGCGAGGAATTCGTGACAATTTTGCCGGCCACCGAACGCCTGGGCGCCTACATGGTGGCGGAACGAATCCGTGCCGCTGTCGAGGCTCTGAACATACCCCACACGGCAAGTCCAATCGGCCACGTCACTGTCAGCGTTGGCGTCGCCGTCGCCTATCCAGGTCGTGGCGGCGATCCGGACAGTGTTCTGAAGCAAGCCGACAAAGCACTTTATGCCGCCAAGCACGCTGGTCGAAACCAGGTTGCCGCCGCGCCCGACCAGCACAGGCATACCGCGAATGAGGATCCGTCCGACAGCAAGCCGCAAACTCTGACGCACGATTTCATATCGATTTAGCTACAAATAACCGCGGGCCCGCGCACGATGAACCGCACGGGCCGAAGCCGCGCCGGCAGCTATTCCGCCGCCTCGTTTGCCGCATCGCTCCCGGTGTAGAGCAGCGGCCAGCGCCGCTTCACCAGCGGGCCCTTTTCGTCATACGCCAGGCACGTATTCAGCATCTTGTTGCCGCCGCCCCATTTCTCGGTGATGCGGGTATCAAGCGCGTCGCTGCCGGGCTGTTCCGCCGCGTTGCCCTCGGCCGCCATCTCCCGCCGTGCCCTGGCCGGATTGATCGTCTGGAACGCCGTGGTCGCCATCTGCTGCAGCAGCTCCCGCAAATGGGTGCAGCCCGCCGTCCCGCCGACCGCATGCGCCGCCTCACGCAGGAATCCGGCCTTGATTCGCATGCCCACCAGCCGGGTGAAGTTCGGTGCCGCCGTCGGGCACATCGCATAGGGCGTCTTGTCGCTGACCGCTTCGACCGCGCGGATGTGCATCGCCTCGTCGACCGTCAGCCGCAGCCACATGTCATGCACCGGATCCCCCGCGGCGATGTAGCCGCGATCGAAATTGGTCTGCCCGAAGCTTTTGACATCGGTCAGATGTGCCTCGATATCGTACTGCCCGTCAGTCCGGCGATATCCATTGATCTCGATTGCCCGAGTATGTAGACGCTCGCGCTCGGTGGGCTGGCTCAACGGCATGCGGACTCCTTGAAATGCGAACGGATATTGCGATGCAGCATCGCATATGCCATCGCCTTGTGGCACTGCAAACCACACGGGCGGCATGACTGCCCCGCGTGCACTGGCCCTACCAACCTTACAGACGGTTTATTCTGTCGGAACCCAGTTGACGACGCAGACAATCGGAGCATGTTGCCGCCAAGGCTGCGCAAAGAGTTGATACGGATCAATGGTTCCCGGAATTCGATCTGCGAAAAGGGCTGACCGGCATTGCACCGCGTCCGCGAAATGAGGGCTTCCTGAGAATGAGTGGTTTCAAACAGCACTGCCAGCGGTCCCTCGACGCAATCCGGGATCAGGGGCGCTACCGGATCTTCACCCCGCTGCAGAAGCGGGCCGACGAATTCCCCTACTACCTGCGCCGCGACGGGACCCGGGTGATGGTCTGGTCCTCGAACGACTACCTCGCCATGGGCGGCCACCCGGTTCCGGTCAATGCGGCCTGTGACGCCGCTCAGACCATGGGCGCCGGCGCCGGCGGCACGCGCAACATCAGCGGCACCAGCCCGGTGCACGACGATCTCGAGGCCGAACTCGCCGACCTGCATGGCAAGCAGGCCGGCCTGCTGTTCACCTCCGGCTTCGTGTCGAACCAGGCCGCGCTGTCGACCATCCTGAACAGCTTTCCGCAGGGTCCCGATCATAGCTGGCAGGTGTTCTCCGACGCCAAGAACCATGCCTCGATGATTGCCGGCATCAAGGGTTCGCGGGCGGTCGTCAATATCTTCCGCCACAACGACCTGGCCCATCTGGAAGCCCTGCTGCGCGCCGCGCCGGCCGCCTCACCCAAGCTGATCGCGTTTGAATCGGTCTATTCGATGGATGCCGACATATCGCCCATCGGCGCGATCTGCGACCTGGCCGACAAATACGATGCGATGACCTATCTCGATGAGGTTCATGCGGTCGGCATGTATGGCCCCAATGGCGGCGGCGTCTCCGAACGCGACGGCGTCGCCCACCGGCTCGACATCATCGAAGGCACGCTGGCCAAGGCGTTCGGCTGCCACGGCGGCTACATCACCGGCGACACCGAGGTCATCGACTTCATCCGCTCGACCGCGCCCGGCTTCATCTTCACGACCTCGCTGCCGCCAATGACCGCAGCCGCCGCCCTCGCCAGCGTGCGCCATGTCCGCCAGGACCACGCCCGCCGCGCCAAACTGTTCGAGCGTGCCGCCGCGCTGAAATCCCGCTTCGACGCCGCCGGCCTGCCGCGCATCGACTCGATCAGCCACATCGTGCCGCTGCACATCGGCGAGGCGGCGCTGTGCATGGACGTCAGCCAGCGCCTGCTGAACGAGTTCGGCATGTACGCCACACCGATCAACTACCCCACGGTGCCGCGTGGCGAGGAACGCCTGCGGTTCACCCCGGGACCGCTGCATACCGACGCCATGATGGACGAACTGGTCGACGCGTTGACCTCGATCATCCCCATGGAACGCCGCAGAGCGGCGTGATGGGTGATCGCAGGAAGATCGGGGCGAGCGAACAGGCCAGCGAGGGCCGCCCCCCCTTGCGGGTCCAGGGCAGCTTGCGGGTCCAGGGCAGCCCCTCGCTCGGGTGCTCGCGCGCGCGCTTGCTCGCCCTGGCCTTCGCATGATTACCGAACTTGGCCACTTCGCGCTGATCCTGGCGCTGTTCGTCGCCTTGATCCAGTCGACTGTGCCCTTGGTCGGCGCGGCCAGGCGTCATATCGGCTGGATGGCGGTCGGTCGTTCCTGTGCCCTGATCGGCTTTGGGCTGACGGCGCTGGCCATGCTTGCGCTGATGCATGCCTATGTCGTGTCGGATTTTTCGGTCATCAACGTCGTCGAGAACAGCCACACCGACAAGCCGCTGCTGTACAGGATCACCGGCGTCTGGGGTAACCATGAGGGCTCCATGCTCCTCTGGGTGTTCATGTTGTCGCTGTGTGCCGCCGCGGTGGCGCTGTTCAGCAACAATCTTCCCCCCGCGCTGCGGGCGCGCGTGCTGGCCGTCCAAGGCATGATCGCCGTCGGCTTCCTGCTGTTCATCCTGCTGACCTCGAACCCGTTCCTGCGCACCTTTCCGCCCGCCGCAAACGGCAATGGGCTGAACCCCGTGCTGCAGGATCCCGGCCTGGCGTTCCATCCGCCGTTCCTCTACCTCGGCTACGTCGGCTTCTCGGTCGCCTTCGCCTTCGCGATCGCCGCGCTGATCGAGGGCCGTGTCGATGCCGCCTGGGCGAGGTGGGTGCGCCCCTGGACGCTGGCGTCCTGGTGTGCGCTGACCATCGGCATCGCGATGGGCTCCTGGTGGGCGTACTACACGCTGGGCTGGGGCGGCTGGTGGTTCTGGGACCCGGTCGAGAATGCGTCCTTCATGCCCTGGCTGGTCGGCACCGCGCTGATCCACTCCTCGATCGTGGTGGAGAAGCGCGACACCCTGAAGTCCTGGACCATCCTGCTGGCGATCATCACCTTCTCGCTGTCGCTGGTCGGCACCTTCCTGGTCCGTTCTGGCGTGCTGACCTCGGTGCACGCGTTCGCCACCGATCCCCGGCGCGGCACCTTCATCCTGCTGCTGCTGATCGCCGCCATCGGCGGGTCGCTGACCCTCTATGCGGTGCGGGCGCCGGCGCTGAAGGGCGGCGGCCTGTTCGCGCCGATCTCGCGTGAGGGGGCGCTGGTGCTGAACAACGTGCTGCTGTCCTGCGGCTGTGCCACGGTGTTCCTGGGAACCCTGTATCCGCTGTTCCTGGATGCGGTCGGCGGGCCGAAGCTGTCGGTCG
Source organism: Rhodopila sp. (assembly GCA_965200665.1). Classification (GTDB taxonomy): domain Bacteria; phylum Pseudomonadota; class Alphaproteobacteria; order Acetobacterales; family Acetobacteraceae; genus Rhodopila. The sequence continues at coordinate 3,979,208 of OZ241370.1, forward strand.
GGTTCCCGTTCTTCAACCGCACATTCGCCCCGATGATGGTGCCGATGATCATCGCCGTCGGCATCGGGCCGATGCTGGCCTGGAAGCGCGGTGACATCCTGGGTGCCCTGCAGCGCCTGTGGGTGGCCTACATCGCCACGGCGCTGGTGCTGCTGGTCGCCTTCTACGTCACCTATGGCGGTCCGGTTCTGGCCGTGCTGGGCTTCGGCCTCGCCGCCTGGCTGGCCGCCGCCGTCATGACCGAGTTCGCTGAACGCATCCGGCTGTTCCGCGTCCCCTTTGCCGACAGTCTCCGCCGCTCGATCCATCTGCCGCGATCAGCCTACGGCATGACATTCGCCCATTTCGGTCTGGCCGTATCGGTCGCCGGTTTCGCCGCATCGGCATTCGACAAGGAGGCGATCGAGATCCTCAAGCCCGGTGGCCACATCGCCATCGCAGGCTACGAACTGACGCTGGAGAGTGTAACCCGCATCCCCGGCCCCAACTACGTCGCCGACGACGCTTCCATCCGGGTCACCAGCGGTGGGGACCTGATCAAGGTGATGCACCCCGAACGGCGCTTCTTCCCGCTGCAGCAGCAGACCACCAGCGAGACCTCGATCCGCACCACCTTCCTGGCCGACCTCTACGTCGCGTTGGGCGAGTCGGACAACGCCGGCAACTGGACGGTCCGGGTCTACTGGAAGCCGCTGGTTCCCTGGATCTGGATCGGCTGCGTGATCATGGCATTCGGCGGCGTTGTCAGCCTGAGCGACCGGCGCTGGCGGGTTGGCGCCGCATCCCGTCGCCGGCTGCCGCAGGCCGTGCCCGCGGCGGGCGAATAGCGCCATGAAACGCCTGTTCTACCTGCTGCCGCTGGTGCTGTTCATGGTGCTGGCCGGCTACTTCGTGATCGCCCTGCGGCCCAACCACGACATCCACGAGCTGCCCTCCGCGATGATCGAGAAGCCGGCGCCGGCGTTTGACCTCGCCGGCCTCGGGGCGCCGCAGCCCCTGGCGCTGGACGCGTTGAAGGGCCGTCCGGTGGTGATCAACTTCTTCGCCTCCTGGTGCGTACCCTGCCGTATCGAGCACCCGCTGCTGATGCGCCTGGCTGAACAGGATCACCTGCCGCTGTATGGGATCGCCTACAAGGACAAGCCGGCCGACTCGACGCGGTTGCTGGCGACGTTCGGCGATCCGTATCGCCAGGTCGGCATCGATCGGGACGGCCGGGTTGGGCTGAACTTCGGCGTCTACGGCGTGCCGGAGACCTATGTGCTCGACGGCCAAGGCGTCATCCGGCGCCGGTTCGTCGGCCCCTTGACCGCCGAGACCGTGGACAAGGAACTGCTGCCGCTGCTCAAACAGCTTGGCCGGTCATGAAGCACCTGCTGCTCGTTGTGTTGCTGCTGAGCGGGTTCGCCGCCCACGCGGTCGAGCCGGCCGAGCGGCTGTCCGACCCCGCCCTGGAGGCACGTGCCCGCGCCATCAGCAGCCATCTCCGCTGCCTGGTCTGCCAGAACGAGTCGATCGACGAATCCGGCGCCGATCTTGCCCATGACATCCGCATCTTCGTGCGGGAACGCCTGGCCGCCGGCGACGCCGATGCCCAGACCGTGCAGGCGGTGGTGAACCGGTACGGCCAGTTCGTCCTGCTGAATCCGCCGGTCGAGCCTGCAACCTATGTGCTGTGGTATGGCCCGCCCATCCTGCTGGCCATCGGGCTGGCCGGCACCCTGGTGTGGCTGAAGCGGCGCCAGGCCGCACCGGCTGATGCCGCACCGCTCAGTGCCGAGGAATCCACCCGGCTGGACGGGCTGATGCGCGGGACCGACGCTTGATCCTGCCGTTTCTGCTGGCTCTGATGGCGTTCTGCGCCGTGCTGCCGATCCTGGCTCCGCTGCTGCGCGGCGGTCGTCCGGTCGCCTCGCGCGGCAGCTTCGACCAGGTCGTTTACCGCGACCAGTTGCAGGAGCTTGACCGCGATATCAGCCGCGGCCTGCTGACCTCAGCCGAGGCTGATGCCGCCCGGTTGGAGATTCAGCGCCGCCTGCTAGCGGCGGACCGTCTGCCGGCCACGCCGGCGCGCCTGTCGCGCAGCCCGATGCTGGCGCTGATCGTCTTCCTGGTGATCGCCGCCGGGTCGATCGGCAGCTACCTGTGGCTCGGCGAGCCCGGCCTGCCGGATGAACCGTTCTCTGACCGCAAGGCCCAATCTGCCCACGCCAACGGTGCAACTGCCCTGCAGCAGGCGACGTCAGCCCTGGCGGCGCGGTTGAAGCAGAACCCATCCGACCCGGCCGGCTGGCTACTGTATGCCCGCAGCCTGTCCCAGCTCAGCCAGTGGGACCAGGCGGAGGCGGCCTATCGCCACGCCATCGACCTCGGCCAGACCAGCCCGGAGGTGATCGCCGGCCACGCCGAGATGCTGGTGCTGCAGGCCGGTGGCGCAGTGACCCCGGCGGCGGAAGCCGCGTTCCAGACGGTGCTGAAGGCCGACCCCGGCAGTGGCATCGCCCGCTACTACCTCGCGGTTGCTGCCATGCAGGCGGGTGAGCCACGCCGGGCGATCGACGGCTTCCAGGCGCTGCTGGCCGAGATGCCGGCAGATTCGCCGCTGCGGCCGCAGCTTGGACTGCGGGTCGCCGAGGCCGCCCGAGCGGCGGGGATCGCGGTGCCGGAACTGGCGAAGGGGAAGCCGGCTGAAACACCGCCGGCTGAAACATCGCCGGCGGAAACACTGCCGGCCGAGGCACCGTCAGCTGGGGCTGCGTCGGCCGGGGTCGCGTCTGCCAACGCGATGGGCGATGCGGCCAACATGACGGACGCGCAGCGGCAGGCGATGATCAGCGGCATGGTTGCCAACCTGGCGGCCAAGCAGGAAGCCGATCCCACCAACGTGGACGGCTGGCTGCGGCTTGGCCAGGCCTATGCCGTGCTGCACCAGCCTGACAAGGCTGCCGACGCGTTCGATCGTGCGGCCAAGCTGCGCCCGAATGACACCGCGATCCCGTTGCAGGCGATACGAGCGCTGTTGTCCGACCAGGCGCCGACCGACAAGCTGCCGCCGCGCGTGATGGCGTTGCTGAAGCAGGCGGCGCAGGCCAATCCGGAGGAGCCGGTGGTCCTGTGGTACCTCGGGATTGCCGCGGTGCAGGACTCACGGTTCGATGAGGCGCGCGCCGATTGGGGCCGCCTGCTCGCCAAGCTGCCACCAGGCGGGGAAGACGCCAAGATGGTGCAGGCCGCTATCGATGCGATAAAGAAACGATAATTGCTCAGGCGATCGCCGCAAGCCCATCATTTTGCTGGCACTTGCGGTCTGAAGCGGCGGGCGGATCTCCACGCCCGAAGGCTGCTCAAGCGGCGGAGCGCGTTAGTTCGGGAATTCTGCGCATCAGCGAGCCATGACCCACGCCGGCATGGCCATTTTCGGTTGCGGCGGCGTGGAAGTAGTTGGCGATATAGACGCGGACCGCGCTGGTGCGGCCCCCTGCATGTCCGGCCGCTTCGACCTGACGCACCAGGGTGCTGATATCCTGCGCTTCACGCTCACAGATTTCGTTCAGCATGTCCCAGAGTTCGGGTTCCAGCCGCATGCTGGTCCGGCCGCGCTCCGCGACGACGTTACGGTTGATTAGACGACTCACTGCCATGGCCACCTCCTGGTTGGTGGTCCACAGAAAACCAGGAAGTTGTTAAGAGAAGGTTGATTTTACGGACAAAGATGAAATCTTTTTGACCCACGGGCGAATTCGGGATGTTTGGTGTCGTGAACAGCCGGCGGTTGCCTACACCGGCAGTGGCGCGGCCTTCATCCGCTCCATGCTGAAGCGGCTGCTGACGTTGCGCAGCGGCACGGAGGCGATCAGGTTGCGGTAGAACTGGTCGTAGGAGGCGATATCGGCCACGACCACATGCAGCAGATAGTCGACATCGCCGCTCATGCGCCAGGCATCGACGACCTCGGGCATGTCCTGGATCACCTGGGCGAAGCGGCCGAGCCAGTCGCTGGAATGGTCGGCGGTTTCGACGGCGACGAAGACGGAGACCGGAAGGCCGACCTTGTCGGCGTCGAGCACCGCAACACGGCGCAGGATGATGCCGTCCTGCTCCATCCGGCGGATGCGCTTCCAGCATGGTGTGGGAGTCAAGCCCACCTTCGAGGCAATGTCGGCCAGCGACAATGAAGCGTCGAGCGATATCAGCCGGAGGATTTCGCGATCGAGGCGATCGAGTTCCTTGTCCGCAGCCATAAGACGGGTCCTTCCTCCGAAAGCGACACAGGCGTTCCTGAGCCTCCTTTAGCCAGTACGGCCGGAGAAGAATATAATCTATTTGGTCGAACAATTCAGGAATTAGGAAATTATCTTTTCAACACGGCGGCATGTTCGTCCGGAGTGCGCAGGGTCAGCGCCAGGGCGTGCATGCCGCCCACCTCGGCCGGCCCGAACTCCGACGCCAGTGCGGTATGTACTGCCCTGGACCGGGCGACACGGTTCAGGCCCTGGAACGCCGCGCTGACCATCAGCACGCTGTAGTGCGATTGTCCGCCGGCCTGGGCGCCGGAATGGCCGGCGTGGTGGGCGCTGTCATCCTGGATCTGCAGCACGACCGGGGCGAATGCCGTGGTCAGCAGCGCCTGCAGACGGTCGGCGCGGGACAGCGTGGGTGCATTGGTCATTGTTCTATGCCGCCGGTTCAGAGGTTGTCAGGGGCCGGTGAACGATTTCACCGCCTGAGGGATAAATGTGTTGCCGCGGCGATGTATTCATGTGGGCGCCGGACAGCCCACATGAAGGCAATCAAAGCTGGGCAGAACACCCACAGACGTTCGGGAGAGATCCGATGAAGACCCTGCTGCGTGCCGCCATTGTCGCTGTTGGCCTGATCGCAGGCCTCTCACAGGTGTATGCGCAATCCGCGGCCTACCAGGCGCCGGCGCACAATTACTACCAGAACAAGTGGATGAACGGCTGAGGCCGTTGGAAAGGGCAACAACCCTAGGGATTTGTGCCACCGCGTTTCCCCAGCCCGTCCGGCGGTTGCGCGGTCAGCACCCCCAGGACGCGATGGCCATAGCGTTCCAGCTTCGAAGCGCCGACGCCCTTGACCTGGGCCAGTTCGTCCAGGCTGGAAGGGCGTAACGAGGCCAGGTCGCGCAGCACAGAGTCGTGAAAGATCACATAGGGCGGAATGCCCTGGCCCTTTGCCTCGGCCAGGCGCCACAGCCGCAGGGCTTCGTATAATCCAGAATCGAATGGTCCGCCCGCCGGCGGGGCCGCGCCGGTTCGGCTGCGTTCGGAGCGCTCGGCGCGGGCCGGTCGCGGCTGGTCCTGACGCAGCATCATCTTGACCTCGCCGCGCAGGATCGGCCTTGCGTGTTCCTCGACCAGGAACAGCCCGCCATGGCCGTCAGTGTCGACGTCCAACGCGTGCTGGGCGATCAACTGGCGGATCAGGCCACGCCAGTATGTGGGCGTGTAGGCCGCGCCGACGCCGAACGTGCGCAGCCGGTCATGTCCATGCTTCAGCACACCTTCAGTGCGTTCGCCGCGCAGCACCGAAATGACGTGGGTGGCGCCAAAGATCTGGCTGGTGCGGTAGACGGCGGACAAGACCATCTGCGCTTCGGTGGACGCGTCGAGCTGAACCGGCGGGGCCTCGCAGTTGTCGCAATGGCCACATTCGCCGTCCAATGTTTCCCCAAAGCAGGTCAGCAGGGATTTGGTGCGGCAGGATACCGCCTCGGTCAGCGCGACCATCTCCTCCAGCTTGGTTCGCATCACCCGCTTGCGGGATTCGGGTGCGGAAGACTGGGCGAGCCAATGCCGCGCCTGGGCGACGTCCTGGCCGCCAAACAGAAGCAGGGTGTCGGCGACATCGCCGTCCCGGCCGGCGCGCCCGATCTGCTGGTAATAGGCCTCCGGGCTGTCCGGCATATCCAGATGCGCGACGAAGCGGACGTCGGGGCGGTCGATGCCCATGCCGAAGGCGATGGTCGCAACCACGACCAAAGGCTGGCCGGAGCGGAAGCGCGCCAGGGAGTCCTTCTTCACCTGCGGATCGAGGCCGGCATGAAATGGCAGTGCCGGATAACCCTTGTCGTTCAGCCGCGCGGCCATGCGTTCAGTCTTGGCGCGGCTGCCGCAGTAGACGATGCCGCATTCACCTTGGTGGCGCTTGAGGAAAGCGAACAACTGGGCGGTTTCACCCACCTTCGGTTCGGCAGACAGCCGCAGGTTGGCGCGGTGGAAGCTGGAGACGAAGACCTCGGCCGATTCCATGCGCAGGGCGGTGAGGATGTCCTGCTGGGTGCGCGGATCGGCGGTGGCGGTCAGCGCAATCCGCGGAACGCCTGGGAACATGTCCGGGATGCGGACGAGTTCGCGGTACTCCGGCCGAAATTCATGACCCCATTGGGAGACGCAGTGTGCCTCATCGACCGCAAACAGCGCGATCGGCAGGCGGGACAGGCGGTCCATCGTGCCGTTGGTCAGCAAGCGTTCGGGCGAGACATATAATAGGTCGAGCCGTTCCTCGATCAGGTCGCGGGTGATCGAGCGGGCCTCGGCGGGATCGATCTCGGAGTGCAGGGCGCCGGCGTTGACGCCCACCTGGCGCAGGGCCGCGACCTGGTCATCCATCAGGGCAATCAGCGGCGAGACGATGACGGCGGTGCCGGGGCGGACCAGGGCGGGGACCTGATAGCAGATGCTCTTGCCGCCACCGGTGGGCATCAGCACCAGCGCGTCGCCTCCGGCCACCATATGGCGAACGGCTGCATCCTGCTGACCACGAAAGCCGGGAAAGCCGAAAACCTGGCGCAGCACCTGTGCCGGATCGAGAGGCATGGTTTCGGCGGACATCCTGACTCTGAACACTCCCGAATCAATGCGAATCGCCCGCGGCGGCTGGAGTATAGGCGCGGGGCGTGGGATGGCGCCAACGCTGTCCCTTGTGCCCACAAGGGCAAAGACACTTCGATGGCGCAGGCGACATCCTTGTGTAAGGGGCTTGCGTCGGCGGCACCAGCGGGTCCGTGCATCATTTCCTGCGTTTCGCCACGCAAGCCGCATTCATGGCCACAGCATCCAGCGGCGGATGATGGCGCACAGCCGGCCTGGCTTGACGCGGGGCGGACTGCGTTGCCAGCCGGCGGCCCAGCCGACGCTCGGGTAATGGCTGTTGGCTGTTATCCTTTTGCCCGCCGGGTCCGGGTCATTCCAGGTGGCGGCAATGCCCGCTGGTATCACCGGCCATGAACGCCGTGGCCGGATCATTTGTCCGATCCGTGCTGAGCGAGGCGGGATGGCGTTCGTTCGGCGGCAGGGTGGGCCGCGATACGACGGTGTCGGCGGCGAGCGTGGCGGCGGCGGCAGCCCAGCTCGCCTGATATCCGGCCGCGGCGTCGCGGCCGGCCGTTTCCGCTGCGGGCGACCCAGGCGTAAGGGCGGCAGCGGCGGCGGTGGGAGCCGGCCCGGTTTCAAGTACGGGCGCCGGGGCCGGCGTGGGGGCGGGCGTGGGGGCCCATACGGCGGCGGGCGGCGTGGACGCGGCGCCGGTGATGTTGGCGAGGTTCTGCGCGGTGCGTCGCTGCATCTGCTGCGCGGCAGCGGTCAGCGTGTCGATATCGGGTTCCTGCTCCGACAGCGGCGCGGCGTGTTGCACGGAGCGGCTGGCGGTCAGCGCGAGGCGGTTGCGGTGTTCCGAGCGGTCCAGGGCGTTGGCGTTGCTGCGCAGGCGAAGGATCTGCGAGACCGACAGGTCGTCTGCCATTGACATGCAAAGCGAACCGAGCGTGGCCAGGCCGAAGGCGATGATCTTGGCGACGGTGATCAGGTCGGCGTGGGTTTCGGCGCGATATGATTCCAGCGTGTCGGCCGCCGCCACCCGTGCGAACGCGATATTGCCGTCCGCTGCCGACAGAAACATCGGCGTCATCAGGGCGATGATCAGCATGACGAGAGCGTCGGCGGGAGAAAGTGACATGGGCGTGGCATACGCCGGTTCCGGCGATTGCGTTTCAGGTAGGGACATCGTCTTGGCCCGTTGTGGATCTGGCTCGGTTGTATCCAAGGTTGTGGTAGCGGTCAAGAAAAATTACCTAAACACTTGTGTGTTTGTCCTGAGTCGGCTCCAATTTGGGATTTCGTTCTTGGTCGCTGGGGTTACGGCGCCACCGCATTCTGTAACAAGGGTCGACACGTCACCCCCGAGTTCACGGCATCGGAACGGTTGAATCATACGTAAGCAGGCTTGACCGACGGTCCGGCACCCTATCTCAGTCAGCGGACACTGCTATCGACCGGGGCCAGGACATGACGCCAACCCAGAGCGAGATCGACGCTGCCGACCGGGATGCCCGGATATGGCAATTTCCCGGCGCCGGTCCGTTGCCGATCGGATCGGATCTGCATCGCGAGGCGGCGTGCCGGATGTTTCGTGAGACCTTCAACCCCTACAAGCCGTCGGTGATTGCCTGGCCGGTGCTGGATGCCGATGCATTACAGCGGCTGACCAGCCTGCCGATCTGGGACATCGCCGTCAGCACGGAGAACAAGGCGAGCGCGCGGATGCAGGCCTATGCGGATGCGACGCAGGATCCGGCCTGGCGCGACGCGATCGGGCAGAACGCCTGGGAGGAACTGCGCCATCGGGAGGTGCTGGCCAACCTGGTCACCAGTTATGGCATCAAGCTGGCGCCGGAAGCGATCGACGTGCTGCCGCGGGATACCGAATGGGGTTACCTGGTGACCGGCTATTCCGAGTGCATCGACAGCTTCTTTGCGTTCGGCCTGTTCGAACTCGCCCGGCGGTCGGGCTTTTTCCCGCCAGAGCTTGTGGATACGTTCGAGCCGGTGATCCAGGAGGAGGCTCGCCACATCCTGCTGTTCGCCAACTGGCTGGCCTGGCATCGCAAGCGGCTTTCGCCGTGGCGGCGGCTGCGGTTTGAACTGCGGGTTGCGCGGGCCTGGATCTTCCTGGCGTGGGAGCGCATCGGGATTGCCCGCGGCATCGATGGCGGCAGTGAAGCCGACAACAATTTCACCATGAACGGCAGCCAGGCGGTCAGCGACATCGACCTCAGTCCGTTCGACCTGATGGTGATCTGCCTGACCGAGAACGACCGCCGCTTTGCCGATTATGATCCGCGGCTGCTGCGGCCGACGACTACGCCGACGCTGGCGCGGCTGGCGGTGCGGGTCGGCCGGCTGTTGCGCCGGGGCCGGGCGGCGGATTCGATGACGCCGGCAACTTCATGATGAGGCCAGGGCATGATGAGGCCAGGGTATATCCGGTTTTTCCGCAATCCGGCATAATGCGGTTACTGTCCACCGGCAGGGTCGAGCACAATATGGTCTTCTCATTGCGGTTTTTGCGACGCGCCAGCGTAGGGTTGTCGGCATGTGCGGCGCTGGTTGCCCTGGCTTCGAGCCCCGCCCATGCACGGGTTTTTGTCGGGCTTGGGGTCCCGTTCTACGGGCCGGGCTTTTATCCGCCGCCGTACTACTATCCACCGCCGCCGCCGGTCTATTACGCGCCGCCACCGCCGGTGGTGTATGCGCCACCGGCACCGGCTTACAGCCCGCCCCCGCAAGCCTCCCGTGGTGGACAGTCGTGCTACGCCGGGCCCTATGTCTGCCCGATGGACCGCCCGATCGCGACCGGCGGTAATTGCTACTGCCCCGGTAATGGGGGCCAGCGGGTCTGGGGACGAGCCAACTGATGGCCGGTAGCCGTAGCCGGACCCACAATCCGCATAATCCAGCCGCCGCGGCCAAGGATGCGACGGCGGCCAAGGCTGATGCAAAGTCCGAGGCTGATGCTAAGTCCGAGGCTGGGGCACCGTCCGAGGCTGGGGCACCGTCCGAAGCAACAGCGATCGAGGATTACGCGCTGATCGGCGACTGCATGACCGCAGCACTGGTCAGCAAAACGGGATCGATCGACTGGCTGTGCTGGCCGCGCTTCGACAGCCCGGCCTGCTTCGCGGCGCTGCTGGGCAACCCGGGGAACGGGCGGTGGCGCATTGCGCCGGCGGCAACGCCGACGCGGATCAGCCGCCGCTACCTGCCGGGGACGATGGTGCTGGAGACGCTGTTCGAGACCGCGGAGGGGTCTGTCGCGCTGATCGACTTCATGGCGGTCGAGAAGAACACCATTGTCCGCATCGTCGAAGGACGGTCCGGGTCGGTTGACATGCGGTTCGATCTCGCCCTGCGGTTCGAGTATGGATCGGCGGTGCCGTGGGTGACGCGGATGAACCACGGCAGCGGCATACTGGCGGTTGCCGGGCCGGACCAGGTGGTACTGCGCAGCGACGTCAAGCTGCGTGGCCGCGGCATGACCACGGTGGCCTCATTCACCGCCGAGGTGGGCCAGCGGACGCGGTTCGTGCTGTCCCACGCGGCCTCGCATCTGCCGGTGCCGATACCGCCTGACGCCGAAACAGCCCTGAACCAGACCGAGGCCTCCTGGCATAACTGGTCCGGCCGATGCACCTACAAGGGCGCCTACCGGGCCGAGGTGCAGCGGTCGCTGATGACGTTGAAAGCGCTGAGCTACTACCCGACCGGCGGCATCGTCGCCGCGCCGACGACGTCGCTGCCCGAGCAGCTGGGCGGCAGTCGCAACTGGGATTACCGGTTTTGCTGGCTGCGCGATGCGACGTTCACGCTGCTGGCGTTGATGCATGCGGGCTACCGGGACGAAGCCAGGGCCTGGGGCGCCTGGCTACGCCGCAGTGTCGCGGGAACGCCGGCGCAATTGCAGACGCTGTATGGCCTGGCGGGTGAGCGCGGCGTGCTGGAATGGGAGGTGCCTTGGCTGGAAGGCTACCAGGGCTCAAGCCCGGTGCGGATCGGCAATGCCGCCAGCACGCAGTTGCAGCTCGACGTCTATGGCGAGCTGATCGATGCGCTGTTCCAGGAAGCGTCGCTTGGCCTGGTGCGCCCGACCTCCAGCTGGCCGTTACAGCGCGCGCTGGTGACGCATCTGGAGAAGATCTGGGAGCAGCCGGACGAAAGCATCTGGGAGGTTCGCGGCGGGGCGCAGAACTTCACCTTCTCCAAGGTAATGGTCTGGGTGGCGCTGGACCGAGCGGTCCGCGGTGCCGAAAGCTTCCATCTGCCGGCGCCGCTGGAGCGCTGGAAGGCGTTGCGCGCGCGTGTGCATGATGTGGTCTGCCGGGAGGGCTTCAGCACCGCGCGCAACAGCTTCGTGCAGTATTTCGGCGGCGATACGCTGGATGCCAGCCTGCTGCTGCTGCCGCTCGTCGGGTTCCTGCCGGCGGAAGACCCGCGCATCGTCGGAACCGTCAAGGCGATCGGCGAGGATCTGATCATCGACGGCCTGGTTCGCCGCTACCTGACCCATGAGACGAAGGACGGGCTCAAGGGGGACGAGGGCGTCTTCCTGGCGTGCAGCTTCTGGTATGTCGACAACCTGATTTTGCAGGGTCGTGAGCAGGAGGCTCGGGCAATGTTCGAGCGATTGCTTGGGCTGGCCAACGATGTCGGCCTGCTGGCCGAGGAGTACGACCCGATCGGCAAGCGTCAGCTCGGAAATTTCCCGCAGGCGTTCTCCCACCTGGCGCTGATCAACACGGCGTTGAACCTCGATACCTATGCCGGGCCGGCGACGCGGCGCAGCGGCCAGCCGGACGAGGCCGGCGGGGACTGCTAGAGGCTTTCAGCCGGATCGTGGACCGTCAGCACGGTGAGGCAGCTGCGGCCAACTTTCGTTTGGCCATCTATTAGGTGGCCGGGTTTCGTTTGGCCGCAGGTGAGCCACGGTCCAACAGTGGTGTCGTGACGGTTTAAAAGGTTGCCTCGGCCTCCATCGCCAGGTTGCCGTCCGGATTGCGCGCCCAGAGGGCGGCGGTGTTGCCGTCCGGGGCGCCGTGGACCGAGAACGGCGCGATGTCGAACAGCGGGCTGACGGCGCGGAAGCGGAAGGCGGTGACCGGCCGGTCGGTGTTGCGGCGCAGCAGGTCGATCAGCAGGGTCGCGATCAGCGGGCCGTGGACAATCAGGCCTGGATAGCCTTCGGTCTGGGTGACGTAGCGACGGTCGTAGTGGATGCGGTGGCTGTTGAAGGTCAGCGCGGAATAGCGGAACAGCAGCGGGTCGGTCGGGTGGATGTCGCGCTGCCAGGATCCATCGGTGCGGACAGGCTTCGGCGCGGCGGGGGTTTCGTTGGGCTGCGGATTGTCGCGATAGACAATGTCGTGCTCCTCGGCCAAGGCGAGGCCGTTCGGGCCGGAGACTTCGTGTTTGACCAGCACGAAGCACAGGGCGCCATTGCGGCCGTGCTTGATGGTGAGGTCCTGGACGGTCGAGGTGCGGGTGATCGGGTCGTCCACGCGCAGCGGCTGGTGGAAGGTGAAGCGGCCGCCGGCCCACATGCGGCGGGGCAGCGGCACCGGCGGCAGGAAGCCGCCGCGCGCGGGATGACCGTCGGGGCCGAGGATGGACTGGCGGGCGGTGGGCAGGAAGTAAAGCCAGTGCCACAGCGGCGGCAGCGGATCGCCGGCGGCTGGTGGCGGATCGTCGCAATCGAGTGTTGCCGACAGGGCGGCGATCGGGAAGCGGGTGACCTGGTCGTGCAGGGTTTCCTGCCTGCCGATCCAGGAGCGGAGGTGGTCGACGTCGAGTTCGGTCATGTCAGCAACTCCGCGGCGGTGATACGGGCCCTGGTGGCGCCGTTGCGCGCCATCTCGGCACAAAGGCCGGTGTAGGCGGTCGGGTCAAGCAGGGCCTTGATCTGGGCGGGGGTCATGTGGGCGGTGACGCGGCGGTCGGCGGCGAGCAGGTCGCCAAAGGATTTGCCCTGGGTGAAGGCGTCCTGGGCGGCATCGTAAACCGCGTCGTGGGCGTGCTGGCGACCGAGGGCCTGGCCGAGGTCGAGCATCACCGCCTCGGCCATGATCAGGCCGCCGCCGAGGTCGAGGTTGGCGCGCATGCGGGCGGGATCGAGGCGCAGGCCGCGCATGATTTCGGTGAGGCGGGCGAGCATGTCGCCGGTGGCGATGCAGGCGGTCGATTCCGCCTTGTCCATCATCAGCGAGGTGGTGCGGTCGGCTTCGTGTTCGGTGGTCATGGCTTCGAGGGCGAGCGGAACCATGGCGCGGATTTCGGCGGCGGCAGCGATGATATCCTGGCACAGTTTGGGATTGCGCTTCTGCGGCATGGTGGAACTGCCGACGGTGCCGGGCGGAACGGGTTCCTCGACCTCGCCGAACTCGGTCTTCATCAGGGTGTAGATTTCGCGGCCGATCTTGCTGCAGGTGGCGGCGAGCAGGCCAAGGAGGGTGATGTTTTCGGCGAGGTGGTCGCCGATGGCGCGGGACGGGACGGTCATTGAGCCGAAGCCGATCAGGCGGCCGATGGCCTGCTGGATGGGTGGGCCGTCTTGACCAAGAGAGGCGTAGGTTCCCGCCCCGCCGCCCAGCATCGCGACGAACAGGCGAGGGGCGGCCTGGCGGAAGCGGTCGGTGTGGCGGATGAGCTCGTCGATCCAGACCGCCACCTTGTAGCCAAAGGTGGCGGGGACGGCGTGCTGGCCGTGGGTACGGCCGGGCATGGGCATGTCGGCGGAGCGTTCGGCGAGGTCGGCCATGGCGGACAGGATGTCGCCAAGCTGGCGGAGGAAGATGGCGTGGGCCTGGCGCAGCACCAGCAGGTCACCGGTCTGGGTGATGTTCTGGGTGGTGGCACCCCAGTGGACCCAGCCACCGTGCGGGTCGCCGACGACGCGGCCGAGTTCCCAGACCAGCGGAACGATGGTGTGGCCGGTGCGGGCAAAACCCTCATCGATGCGGGCGCGATCGAGCTTCTCCAGCCGGGCGGCAGCGGCGATGGCCTCAGCGGCTTCGGCGGGAATGATGTTGCGTTCAGCCTGGGCGCGGGCCAGGGCAACCTCGACGTCCAGCCAGGCCTGCCAGCGGTTTTCCAGACGGTAGAGCGCGCGGATGCCGGGATCGGCGACGCGGGTGGCGGTGGGCAGGGTGTCGGACATCGGGCGGCTCCTGTTTTGGTGGGAGGATCGCAGCGGGGCTGTTCGCGGGCAAGGGCGGGGCGGCGGGTTGGGCCGGCGGCGCGGATGATCGCCATGGTGGTGATCGCGGCGGTGATGGTCACGCCGGTGGTGGTCACGGCGCGGGTGGTCACGCCGGTAGTGGTCACGGCGCGGATGGTCACGGCAGTGATGAGGCACTGATCGGACGGCCTTCCTCGTCAGGCTGCGAAGGCTTCTTCCTCGTGCTCGATCTTCGCCGGATCAAGGTCCATGCCGAGGCCCGGCGTGGTCGGGGCGTGGATCTCACCCCGCCGCGGGCGGACCGGATGGGCGAGGAAATGCTGGTTGATGTCGTTCCACTTCACCAGGTATTCCTGATACGGCGTGTGGATCGGTGACTGGGTCAGCGAGAAATGGATGCCGGCCGGGGTGGAATGGCCGTGCGGGATGGTGATCAGGTCGTGCACCGTGGCGTAGGCGGCGATCTTCAGCGTCTCGGACAGGCCGCCGCACCAGTAGATGTCGGGCTGCAGGATATCCAGCGCGCCGGCGTCGATGAAGCGCTTGAAGCCCCATCGGGTGTATTCGTGTTCGGCGCCCGACAGCGGGATGCTGATCTTGTCCTTGATCCGGCGGTGGCTGTCGATGCGGTCGGGCATGCAGCATTCCTCCAGCCAGCGTGGGCGGTATTCGGCGATGCGGGATGCAAGATCGACGACATAGTTGGGGTCCATCGACTGCCAGCAGTCCAGCATGATGTCGTCGTCCTCGCCGAGGGTTTCGCGCAGGGTGCGGACCAGCTCGACGTTCTTGCGCATGCCGTCGGGGCCGCTCATGGGGCCGTGGCGGAAGAACCATTTCTGGGCGGTGTAACCTTGTTGCTTGAATTCCAGGGCGCGTTCGCGGACGCGGCCGGGGTCGAGCGTGGCAAAGCCCAGCATGCTGGCGTAGGCCGGGATTGATGGCCGGGTGGGACCACCGAGCAGCTTGTAGACCGGCTGGTTGAGCCAGCGGCCCTTGAGGTCCCACAGCGCGCAGTCGATGGCGCTGATCGCCAGCATGGCGTCGCCCTGGCGGCCGTGCACCATGAGGCGGTGCATCTGGTCCCACAGCAGCTCGTGCGCGATCGGGTCGCGGCCGAGCAGGATGGGGCGCAGGCTGCGGCCGATGAAGAAGGCGACGGTGCCGGGCAGGGGGCCGGCGATGCCGATGACGCCGTCGTCGGTTTCGACCTGGGCGAAGTAGGTCTCGATGTGGAAGCCGTCCTGGCGCTGCTCACCACCCTCGAAGTCGTCGCGGGCGCGGTACTCGGGGTAGATGTCGATCGGGCGGACCAGGCGTTCCTCCCAGAATGGTGCTGCGGTTGGTATCGTGCCGCGCAACCTGCGCAGGCGTATGGCGGTGATTTTCATGGCTGCGGTTTCCTGCTGGACCTGATTGGCTGCGAGCCTATCGCGCGTGCGAGCAGGTTCCAATGTAGCGCCGGCACGATACAGTCGTGGTCCGGTGGGGCAGGGGGCGGGTATGGCAGCAGTCGCGATCTACGGCATCAAGGCGTGCGACACGATGCGCAAGGCTCGGGCGTGGCTGGATGGGCAGGGCGTCGGGTACGTGTTTCATGATTACAAGGCGGAGGGGATCGATCGCGGTATGCTCGAAGCGTGGGCGAAGGCGGTCGGGTGGGAGGTGCTGTTGAACCGTTCGGGCACGACGTTTCGCAAACTGCCGGAGGCGGACAGGCAAGGGCTGACCGAGGCGAAGGCGATCGAGCTGATGCTGGCGCAGCCGACAATGATCAAGCGCCCGGTGCTGACGGCTGCGGACGCGTTGATCGTGGGCTTCAAGCCGGAGGTCTACGCGGCGCGGCTCGGGTAGCGAGCGGGGCGCGCGCACACGCCCCCAATCGTTTCAGGGTTGAGACCGGCGGATCTACTCCGCCGGCACGCGGATATCGCGCAGCATTGCCTCCAGCTCCGGGACGCAGGACCCGCAGTTGGTGCCGGCGTTGAGCAGCACGCCGATCTGCCTGACCGTGTCCAGCCGGTGGGTGGCAATGGCATGGCGGATCGCGTCGCGCGTCACGCCGAAGCAGGCGCACACTTTCGGTCCCTCGGCGGCGATTGCGTCATACATCCGCCCCGCCAGGACGCGACCGCGGGCCGCATCGGGGACCGGCGCGCCCAGCATCGGGATCACCGCGGCCTCATTCGGCAGCGCGGCCGGGTCGCGGGCGAGGAACAGGCATGCTTCGAGCGCGCCGTCGGACACGGCGGCCACGCGCAGCACGCCGCGGCGCGGGTCGGCGACTTCCAGCCATTCGGTTCCCGGCGGCGCGTCCAGCAGCGAGGCGGCGAACCGGTGCAGCGCATCGTGCTGGGGCATCGGCAGCAGGCCTGCCAGGCGATACATCTGGCCCTCGGCCACCGGAACCCGTACCCAGTGGCAGGTGTCGGGCAACGGCCCGCCGGTCCGGCGCACCAGGAGGCCGTGAAAATGCACCGTCACCGGGGCCACCTGGGCGGGCGTTGCCTTCAGTTCGGGTTGGCCGGAGACCGGATCCACCTCGGCGCTGACGACGCGTCCAATCGGGCCGGTGGAGGCGAACTGGTCGGTCCAGTGCATGGGTGCGAACAACTCGCCGTGGCGCTGGGTGTGGCGCAGGTCGGCGCGCAGCAGGATTTCGCCGTGCGCGGTGGACACGCGGGTGAGGCTGCCTTGGGTGATGCCTGCCGCGGCGGCGTCGATCGGATGGATGGTCAGCAGCGGCTCCGGCGTGTGGCTCATCAGCGACGGCGCGAGGCCGGTGCGGGTCATGGTGTGCCACTGGTCGCGCACCCGGCCGGTATTAAGGCGCAGGCGAGCCGGGGGCAGGGCCCGATAAGGCGTTGGCATGAAGCGGGCTCGGCCGTCCGGTGTCGGGAAGCCGCCCTGGGCGAACAGCCGCCCGGCCTCGCTGGCCGTGCCTGCGGGCAGTGGCCAGCGGAACGGCTGCATCACGGCGTAGCCGGCTTCGTCGAGGGTGGCCATGGCACTGATGTCGAATACCCGGCGGCCGTTGTTGGCGTGGCCGGACAGGGCGGCGTGTTCCCGGAATACCGCGGCGGGCGTCTGCCAGGCAAAGGCGTCCGCCCAGCCCATCCGTCTGCCCACCTCCGCAAGCTGCCACCAGTCGGGGCGGGCGTCGCCGGGTGCCGCGCGGAAGGCGCGCTGGCGGGAGATGCGGCGTTCGGAGTTGGTGACGGTGCCGTCTTTTTCGCCCCAGGCGGCGGCGGGGAGGACGACTTGGGCAAGGGCGGAGGTGTCGGTGGGCCAGCAATCCGACACCACCACGAACGGGCAGGCGGCCAGCGCTGCCCGCACCCGATCGGCGCGCGGCATGCTGTCGGCGGGGTTGGTCGCCATGATCCATAGCGCCTTGACCCGCCCATCCAGCACCGCGTCGAACAGGTCGACTGCCTTCAGCCCCGGCTTCGGGGCCAGGGTGGGGGAGCTCCAGAATGCCTGCAGCGCGGCGCGATCGGCGGCATCGTCGAAGTGCATATGGGCGGCAAGCTGGTTGGCCAGGCCACCGACTTCCCGCCCGCCCATCGCGTTGGGCTGGCCGGTGACCGAGAATGGTCCGGCGCCGGGGCGGCCGATGCGCCCGGTCGCGAGATGACAGTTGATGATCGCGTTGACCTTGTCCGTGCCGGCCGAGGACTGGTTCACCCCTTGCGAATACACCGTCATCACCCGTTCGGTGCTGGCAAACATGTCGTAGAAGGTTTCCAGCACCTCCGGATCGATGCCGCATTCGGCCGCGGTGGCTTCCAGGCCCAGACCGGACGCGGCGTCCAGCGCGGCACCCAGGCCGTTGGCATGGCGCCCGACCCAGGCGGTGTCGACCCGGCCGGCGTGATGCAGGTAGGACAGCAGGCCGTTGAACAGCGCCACGTCGCTGCCGGGCGCCAGCGGGACATGGAGGTCGGCTGCCTCAGCGGTGGCGGTGCGCCGCGGGTCGAGCACGACCACCTTGGTCGCATGGGCGGTGCGCGCGGCCTGCAGGCGTTGGTGCAGCACCGGATGGCACCAGGCGGCGTTGCTGCCGACCAGGACCACCAGGTCGGCCTCCTCGAAGTCCTCATAGACGCCCGGGACCACATCCTCGCCGAAAGCTCGGACATGGCCGGCGACCGAGGATGCCATGCACAGCCGCGAATTGGTGTCGATGTTGGCGCTGCCGATGAAGCCCTTCATCAGCTTGTTGGCGACGTAATAGTCCTCGGTCAGGCACTGGCCGGAGACGTAGAACGCCACGCTGTCCGGGCCGAACCGGGCGATGGTTTCGGCGAACCGGTCGGCGACGGTTTGCAGTGCCTGGTCCCAACCGGTCCGGCGTCCGTCGACCATCGGAACCGTCAGCCGTGTGCTGTCGTCCAGCGTCGCCCCCAGGGCGGCGCCCTTGGAGCACAGCCGGCCGCGGTTGGAGGGGTGCAGCACATCCCCCTTGACCGGCTCGTCGCGCTGGTTGTCCCGCTGCGCCACCACACCGCAGCCGACCCCGCAATAGGGGCAGGTGGTGTGGACGGATGTGCCTTGGCCGGGGGCGCTCACGCGCCACCCACCGCCAGCAGGATACGGCCGTCCTGCAGCCGGACCGGAACCGTCCGCGTGCAGCCCTCATCGGGGTCTCGGGCATGGCCGTCCGCCAGGCCGATGACCCAGTTGTGCAGCGGACAAGTGACGGAGTCGCCGTGCACGATCCCCTGCGACAGCTTGCCGGATTTGTGGGGGCATCTGTCATGCAGGGCGAACAGGCCGTCTTCGGCGGTGCGGAACACCGCGATGTCGATGGCCGGTGTGGTGACGACGCGCGAGCCCAGGCGAGGGATGTCGTCGAGCTGTCCGACATCCATCCATACCGTTTCGATGTGACCATCCATGGCGGCTATTCCACCGTCGCCAGGGCACGAAACTCGTGCGCATCCACACCTTCGGCGCGTTCGGCCCAAGGGTCGGACTGGGCAAAGCGCTGGCTTTGCAGGAAGCGGTCGCGCAGGGCGGCGCGTCCGGCGGGGTCACTGAGGCGTTCACGGACGTAGTCGATACCGACGCGTTCCACCCAAGGCGCGGTGCGTTCCAGGTACCACGCCTCCTCACGATAGACCTGCATGAAGGCGGCGGCGTATTCCAGCACCGCTTCCTCGGTGGTGACCTTGCACAGCAGGTCAGTGACGCGCACCTTTATGCCGCCGTTGCCGCCGACATAGAGGTCCCAGCCGGCATCGGTGGCGATCACGCCGAAATCCTTGATCGTTGATTCGGCGCAATTCCGTGGGCAACCGGAGACGGCCATCTTGGTCTTGTGCGGGGTCCACGAACCCCAGGTCATTTTCTCCAGCGCGACGCCCATGGCGGTGGAATCCTGCGTGCCGAAGCGGCACCATTCGGAGCCGACGCAGGTCTTCACCGTGCGCAGTGCCTTGCCGTAGGCGTGGCCCGAGACCATCCCCGCCGCGTTCAGATCACGCCACACTTCGGGCAGTTGATCCTTGCGCACGCCCAGCAGATCGATGCGCTGGCCGCCGGTGACTTTCACCGTCGGGATCCGGTGCTTGTCGACGACGTCGGCGATGGCGCGCAGTTCGGCCGCCGAGGTGACGCCGCCCCACATGCGCGGGACCACCGAGTAGGTGCCGTCCTTCTGGATGTTGGCGTGCATCCGTTCGTTCACGAAGCGGGACCGCGAATCGTCGACATATTCGCCGGGCCAGGCGCACAGCAGGTAGTAGTTCAACGCCGGGCGGCAACTTGCGCAGCCGTCAGGGGTGGTCCAGCCCATCGCCTGCATCACCGCCGGGATGGTTTTCAGGCCTTGCGCGATGATGGCCGCGCGGACGGCGTCATGCCCGACCGTGGTGCATTTGCAGACCGCCTTGACCTTGGGCGTTGCGTCATAGGCGCCGCCCAGTGCGTGGGCGAGCAAAGCCTCGACCTGGCAGGTGCAACTGCCGCAGGAGGCCGAGGCCTTGGTGCGGGCGCGGACCTGATCGACTGTGGCGAGTTTATGCTTGCCGATCGCAGCGACAATCGTGCCTTTGCTGACGCCGTTGCAGCCGCAGATTTCCGCCGTGTCCGGCAGCGCTTCGACACCGGGCGCCGCGCCGCCATCGACCGACGGCCCGAACACCAGCGTGTCCCGCAGGGCGGAAATATCGGTGCCGGTGCGGATCATGTCGAAGTACCAGGCGCTGTCGCGGGCTTCGCCGTAGAGCACCGCCCCGATCAGTTTTTCGTCGCGGACCACCAGTTTCTTGTGCACCCCGCGGGCGGCGTCGCGGAAGACGATGTCGTCGGTGGTTTCATCACCAATGAAATCACCTGCCGAGAACATGTCGATCCCGGTCACTTTCAGCCGCGTTCCGGTGACGGCCGGGAGGTAGTTCGTGTCCGCGGTTCTGGTCACGCGGTCGGCGAGAATCTTCGCCATGTCGTAGAGTGGCGCAACGAGGCCGAACAGCGCGCCGCGATGTTCGACGCACTCCCCCACCGCGAAGATGGACGGATCGCTTGTGGTCATGCCGTCATCGACCTGGATGCCGCGGTTGCAGGCGAGGCCGGCTTCCTTCGCCAGCGCGATGCTGGGACGGATGCCGGCTGCCATCACCACGATGTCGGCCGGCAGTTGGGTGCCATCGGCGAGCGTGACGCCTTCGACGCGGTGTTCGCCGAGGATCGCCTTGGTGTTGGCCTCGGTGATGACCTTGATGCCGCGGGCTTGCAGGTCGGCCTTCAGCAGCTCTGCCGATACCGGATCGACCTGGCGCTCCATCAGCGTCGGCATGATGTGCAGCACGGTGGTATCCATGCCATTGCGCGCCAAGCCGTTGGCGGCTTCCAGGCCGAGCAGGCCGCCGCCGATGACGACGGCATGTTTGCCGGATTTGCTGGCGCCGATCATCGTCTCGACGTCGGCGATGTCGCGGAAGCCGATCACGCCGGGTAGCTTGTGTCCTGGTAGCGGGATGATCACCGGGTTGGAGCCGGTGGCAAGGATCAGCTCGTCATACGGGCGGATGGTGCCGAGGGCGCCGGTGACGGTTTTTGCCGCGCGGTCGATGCCGACCACGGGCTCCCCGGCGATCAGCTCGATATTGTTTTCCTCGTACCATGACCTTGGATGGGTGGTGATGGCTTCGAAGGTTTTCTCGCCGGCGAGAACCGGCGACAGCATGATGCGGTTGTAGTTGCCATGCGGTTCGGCGCCGAACACGGTGATGGAGAAGCTTTGGGGTGCGCGGGCCAGGATTTCTTCCAGGGCGCGGATTCCGGCCATGCCGTTGCCGACCAGGACCAGGCGGGGCCGTCCCAGGCGCGGGAGATGGGGGGCGATCATGTTCATATCGATATCTCCCGTTAGACCCGAGCCGCGCCGTAGAGTTCACCCCAGGTGGTGCGCCAGCGGCGGCGGACGCCGCTGATGCCGACCAGGGCGATCGCGGCCAGCAGGGCGAACACCAGGAAGCCCGCGCCATAGCTGCCGGTGAGCTGCTTGGAGTAGCCGAGGCTGGAGGCGAGGTAGAACCCGCCGACGCCGCCGCTCATGCCAACGAGGCCGGTCATCAGGCCGATCTCCCGCTTGAAGCGCTGCGGGACCAGTTGGAACACGGAGCCGTTGCCCATGCCGAGGGCGAGCATGCCGATGACGAAGACGGGCATTGCGAGGTAGATGGTGGAGAGGCCGGTGGCGATGGTTGCGAAGGTGCAGGCGGCGACGGCGTAGAGCGCGATCAGGGTGCGCACGCCGCCGACACGGTCGGCGACCGCGCCACCCAGCGGACGCACCATCGAGCCGACGAAGACGACGGCGGCGGTGCAGTACCCGGCGGTGACGGGCGACAAGCCGTAGGTGTCGTTGAAGTAGATTGTCAGCGAAGAGGCCAGTCCGACGAAGCCGCCGAAAGTCACGCTGTAGAAGAACATGAACCACCAGCAGTCACCGACCCGCAGCAGGGCGAAATAAGCTGCCAGCGGCTTGGGCGCGGCGGTGGTGGGGCTGTCCTTGGCGGCGAAGAAAAAGATGCCCAGGACGATCGCCAGCGGAATGGCTGCCATGCCGACGACGTTCTGCCAGCCGAATGCGATTGCCAGGGTGGGGGCGAACAGGGCGGCCAGCACGGTGCCGGAGTTGCCGGCGCCGGCGATGCCCAGCGCGGTGCCCTGGAACTCCGGCGGGTACCAGGCCGAAGCGAGCGGCAGGGCGACGGCGAAGGACGCGCCGGCGAGGCCGAGCACGCAGCCCAGCAGCAGGGTGGCGGCGAAACTGTCGATGCCGATAGCCCAGGCGGCCAGCAGTCCGGCGATCACCACGATCTGGGCGCCGACGCCGACTTTTTTCGCCTGGAAGCGGTCGACCAGCAGGCCGAGCACGACGCGCAGGGCGGCGCCGGCCAGAACCGGCGTTGCCACCATCAGGCCCTTATGGGCGGGATCGAGATGCAGATCCTTGGCGATCGCCACGCCCAGCGGCCCGAGCAGGACCCAGACCATGAAGCTGAGGTCGAAGTAGAGAAAAGATGCGAAGAGGGTCGGCAGATGGCCGGCCTTGAGGAAGCCCTTGTGCATGTCGGTCCACTCGCAGGGGCAGGCCGTCGTTGGCGTGCCGGTCGGCATCGGGAGGCGTGCGCTGCCTCGGGATCGGTGCGAGCCCTTCGTTGGGCAGGTCCGTAGAGTTGTGGAACTCCGTAGGGGACTAGAGCAAGAAGGATGCCAACCCGATACCGACCGAATTGCCTCTGAATTTGTCAAGCGGCGAGATGGGGCTGACCGAAAAAGGGCGGTAGTTGAATGTCATATAGGCAAATGGCGTATTATAGTGCATTTTATGCGCAGTATGGGGTTTCCAGGCGCTCGCGCGCTGGTCAACAGGTGGCTTGGTTTCGGTCGAACCAGGAGGGTTATCGTCGTGGGGGCGCTGTTTGAGCTCCGACCGGGGTGTCTCTTCACCGCCGTCCTTTTCCGGTGGGGGAGAAGGCTTCGTCGTCGGGCATCGGCAGCATTGCCGTGCCTTCCAGCGCGGGCAGGCCGGCCGCGGTGTAGAGACCCTCGGCTTCGACGGGTCCGGCCAGGAGATCGGGGCGGTAGACCTGTGCTGCCAGGGCTTGCGGATCGGCCGCCTGGTCCAGCCATCCCCAGCGTCGCATCTGCCCGAGGAACCATTCCGCATGGGCGCGCGCCGGAAACCAAGCCTCCCGCGTGTGGAAGCGGATCAGTTCGGCCCCGGTGCCGCCGGGCAGGGCGGTTCGGCAGGCTTCCTCCGGCAGCGCCAGGCCGTTGGGGTCGGCCAGCAGCGCGGCGATCGCGGCGGCTTCCTCCGGCTGTTCACAGCGTAGCTGCGCCTGCAGGACCCCCCGCAGCAAGCGGTGCAGCAGATCGGGATTGGCCTCGGCCCAGGCCTGCCCGACGCACAGGCACTTTTCCGGATGGAACGGCCAGATCACCGATGTGCCGAGGAGTATCCGTCCGGCCTGGCGCATCTGCGCGACATCGCCCCAAGGGGCACCGGCGCAGAACCCGGCGATGGTGCCGGCGGCAAGCGCGTCGACCACATCCTCGGGCGGGATCACCACGATTTCGATGTCGCGATCGGGGTCGGCGCCGCCGGACGCCAGCCAGTAGCGCAGCAGCAGGTTATGGGTGGAGAAGGCGTGCACGACCGCGAAGCGCGGTCGGCTTGGCTGTGCACGCAGCCAGCCCAGCAGGCGCAGGCGTGGTGCATCGCCGCCGGCGGTCAGGCCATCGATCACGGCATTGCTGGCGACGATCGCATTGCCGCCCTGGCTGAGCGACAGCGGGACCAGCAGCTTCGCCTTCGGGCCCCGCAGCCCGGCGCACGCCGCCAGCGCCAGAGGTGGCAGCATCACCGCCGCATCCAGGACGCCATAGGTCAGTTTGTCGACGATGTTGGACCAGGACGGCTCGATGCTGATCTGCACATCGAGGCCCTGTTCGCGGAACAGGCCTCTGGCTTCAGCCAGAACAACAGGGGCGCTGTCGACCAGGCGCAACAGGCCGACGCGGACCGGTTTGGTCATTCCGCGTTTCCTTCCACTGACTGTATCACCTCACTGGCGACGTCGACGATGCGCCGAGCGCTGCTCATGGCATTCTTGCGCAGCCATTTGTAGGCGTCGGGCTCACTGAGGCGGCGCCGGCGGATCAGGATTGCCTTGGCCTTGTCGATGACCGCGCGTTCCTGCAGCCGCTGTTCCGCGTCCTTGAGGTCGTTCTGGGCCTGCTGGTGACGACGGAACAGGGCGACGGCGGCCCGCAGGATAGGCTTGACGTCCGGCGGCTTCATACCGATGGCGTTGTAGGACGAGACGCCTGCCATTATCGCTTCTTCCATGAAGTCCGGATCGTCCTCATCGACGAACAGGACCACCGGGCGCGGGACCACGGCGGCCATCAGGCGGATCCCGTCCAGCGCATCGCGGTCCGGACGGGCCATATCGACCAGGACGACGTCGGGGGCGTGGCGGGCGACCGCGTCGGCCAGCGCGTGATCCGGCTGCAGGCGCAGGACCGTCAGCCCCGGGTCTGCCGCGAGGATGCGCGCGACCGCGCCGGCGCGTTCCGCATCATCGTCCGCAAGCAGGACCTTCACGTGTCTGTATCGCTGCCGTGCATGGTGGCTCTAACGCAAGGTCCATGCCGCGCTGCAGCATGGGCGTTTGCGGCGGCATTTCCGGCGGCGTGCGGAACGTGGCCGCAGCGCCACCGCCTAAATTGGCGTCATCCTTTGCGCAGATGGTTTGCAAGGAAGTCATTCCGTCCCAGGCCAACTTGTCCAGGCCGACATTGCCGCCACACCGCGTCGGCGGTAGCGTGCCGCCAATTGAAGGAGACAGGTCAATGACCCTCAAGCTTGGCTACAAGGCATCCGCTGAACAGTTCGCCCCCCGGCTGTTGCTGGATTTTTCGGTCGAGGCGGAGCGGGCGGGATTTGATTCGGTCTTTGTCAGCGATCACTTCCAGCCATGGAACCACACCGACGGACATGCGCCGTCCGCCCTCGCCTGGCTGGGCGCGCTTGGCGCCAGCACCCAGCGCATCGTCATGGGCACCAGCGTGCTGACCCCGACCTTCCGGTACCATCCCTCCGTCGTCGCCCAGGTCTTCGGGACGCTGGGGTCGATGTTCCCCGGCCGGGTCATCCTGGGGGTCGGCACCGGTGAGGGGCTGAACGAGGTGCCGTCCACCGGCATGGTCTGGCCGGAAATGAAGGAACGCTTCGCCCGGCTGCGCGAGGCCATCGGGCTGATCCGCAAATTGTGGGCCGAGGATCACGTCAGCTTCGAGGGCGAGTACTACAAGACCCAGAACGCCACGATCTATGACAAGCCGGGCGCCCATCTGCCGATCTATGTTGCCGGCGCCGGTCCGCAGGTTGCCAAGTATGCCGGGCGCATGGCGGATGGCTTCATCTGCACCAGCGGCAAGAAATGGGATCTGTATACCGAGGCTCTGCTGCCCAACGTGGCGGAGGGTCTGAAGCTGTCGTCCAAGCCCAAGCCCGATTACGACCGCATGATCGAGATGAAGGTTTCGTTCGACACCGACAAGCAGCAGGCGCTGGAGGACACGCGCATCTGGGCGCCGCTGGCCTTGACGCCGGAAGAAAAGATGACTGTTCACGATCCGAGGGAGATGGAGCGTCTTGCCGCGGCGCTGCCGATCGAGCGTACTGCCAGCCGCTGGATCGTGTCGTCGGACCCGGACGAGCATATCGAGAAGATCAAGCCTTATATCGACCTGGGTTTTCGCCACCTGGTGTTCCATGCGCCGGGCAATGACCAGGCGCGGTTCCTGAAGCTATATGGCGAGATGGTGCTGCCGAAGCTGCGGCAGCGTTTCGGGTGAGCAGGACGGGCGGTGGTGTTTCGCGACCTTCGTGATAACACTCCGTCGCTTGCCGCCGGCAGAGCCGGAGGCGGTGGGGCACGCCGACTGCCCCCGACCACGCTCCTGAAGCACAACGCCGCATCAAGGACCCGATGACCGCCCGCCTGGAACTGTTTGCCTTGCCTGGCCTGCCGATGGTGCAGGCCGGCGACGACCTTCCGGCCCTGATCCTGGCCGGGCTGGCGCGCGCCGGCCAGAGTTTGCACGATCGCGACGTGGTGGTGATTGCCCAGAAGGTCGTCTCAAAGGTTGAGGGGCGAACAGTGGATCTTGCCGATGTCACCCCTTCGGCGGAAGCCGAAGCACTGGCCGCCAGCACGGGAAAAGACCCCCGCATCGTCCAGGTGGTCCTGTCGGAGTCCACGAAGGTTGTTCGCAGCCGGCCCAACCTGATGATCATGCAGCACCGGCTGGGCTTCGTGATGGCCAATGCCGGCGTCGACCAGTCCAACGTCGCGGCGGCGGACGGGCATCAGCGAGCGCTGTTGCTTCCGGTTGACCCGGACGGGTCCGCCGCGGCCATTCGCGACGCGCTCGCGCCGCATGCAAATGTCGGCGTTGTCATCAGCGACAGCTTCGGCCGGCCCTGGCGGCGTGGGACGGCCGGCGTGGCGATCGGTGCGGCCGGCGTTCCGTCGGTCATCGACCTGCGCGGCCAACCCGATTTGTTCGGCCGCACGCTGGAGGTCAGCATCATCGGCTTTGCCGACGAGATCGCCGCGGCGGCGTCGTTGCTGCAGGGCCAGGCGGCCGAGGCGCAGCCGGTTGTCGTGGTGCGGGGGCTGACATGGGATGCCCCTGACATGAAGGTGGCGGACGTGATACGTCCCGCCGAGGAGGACCTTTTCCAGTGAGCATCGACCCGTGATCATTGCACTATCCGGCGGGGTAGGGGGTGCCAAGCTGGCCCTCGGCCTGTCGCGCATCATGCCCCCCGAGGATCTGCTGGTCGTCGTCAACACCGGCGACGATTTCGAGCACCTCGGGCTGTCGATCTCACCCGACATCGATACCGTCGTCTATACGCTTGCAGGACTTGCCAATCGCGAGCTTGGCTGGGGGCGTCACGACGAAACCTGGTCTTTCATGGAAACGATGGAAGCGCTGGGCGGCGACACCTGGTTCCGCCTCGGTGATCGCGACATTGCGCTGCATGTCGAGCGGACCCGGCGGTTGAAACGTGGCGAGACGCTATCGGCGGTCACTGCTGATCTGTGCCGGCGCATGGGCGTCGGGCCGGCTGTCGTGCCGATGACCGATGACCCGGTGCGGACACGGCTGCAGACCGACCTCGGCTGGCTCGACTTCCAGGAATACTTCGTTCACCGGCGCTGTGAACCGGTGGTCAGCCAGTTGCAGTTCCAGGGCGCCGGTGCCGCGAAGCCGCATCCCAGTTTCATTGCCGCGCTGGCCGATCCGGCGCTGGAGGCGGTGGTGATCTGCCCGTCCAACCCGTTCATCAGCGTTGAACCGATCCTGGCGATCCCGGGTGTGCGCGAGGCACTGATCGCCTGCAACGCGCCGATCATCGCGGTGTCGCCGATCATCGCCGGGCGGGCGGTGAAGGGACCGACGGCCAAGATGATGACGGAGCTGGGTCTCGACCCGTCTGCCGGGACGGTGGCGCAACGCTATGCCGATCTGCTGGACGGCTACGTCATCGACCATGCCGACATGTCGGAGGTGGTTTCAATCGATGCGCGGGTGACCCTGGCGCAGACGCTGATGACGACGATGGAAGACCGTGAGGCACTGGCGAAGATCGTCATGGACGCCGCGGCGGTGCTGCGCCGGCGTGAGCTGCGCGGGCTGCGCCATACCGGTCAAAGATGAACGCCGCCGCATGATCGATGTATGGGCGGGCGTGCCGGTGAAGGCATTCACCGGTGCGAAACAGCGGACCGCATCCGTGCTGACCGCGGATCAGCGTGAGGTCCTGGCGGCGACGATGCTGGAGGATGTGCTGGACGCGCTGGCGGGTGCCAGGCGGCTTGCCGGCATACTGGTCAATACCGTCGACCCGGTTGCGGCTTTGCTCGCCGAGCGCTATGGCGCGCGGGTCATCACCGATGGTGCGCTGGACGGGCACACCGGTGCCGTCAATGGCCTCGCCCGGGTGCTGGCGGCCGAAGGTCGCGGGGCATTGCTGACGATGCCGGGTGACATCCCGCGGGTGACGTCGGCCGAGGTGGACGCGGTGGTGGCGTCCTGCGTGGCGGCGCCGTCGTTCACCATCGTGCCCGCGCATGACGAACTGGGGTCCAACGCGGTGTTGTGCGCACCGCCGTTCGCGGTGCCGCTGCGGTTCGGCGATGACAGCTATTTTCCCCATCTGATCGCCGCGCGCCAGCAGGGCATCGAGCCGACGATCGTGCGACTGGCCGGGATTGGCCTGGACATCGACCATCCGGCCGATCTGCGCGCCTTCATGGCGGCAAGGCCGTATAAGCCGACGCGCACGCTGGCGCTGCTGGAACGGTTCGGGTTGTAGCCACCGCGCTGGTGCCAGTGCCGCGGTCGTAGCGCCGTTGCGCAACGCAAAATGATTCAATTCCGCCACTCGCAACGATCTGCGGTTGATCGCCGGCGGGGTCTCAGCGCCGCTTTATACTACTCACTAAAACGGCATCATTTATTGCAGATGAAAATAGAGTGAAGCCGATGACTGTGAATTCACGTCATTCGCGCCCCCTGGCAACCTGACCGGGAATGGAGAATTCGATGTCAGGCCGCGCGCAATGAATGAACTTGAAGGGATGGCTGCGATCCTGAGTGGGATCAAGGCCGCTCGGGACACTGTGTCACCGATGATCTCGTGCCCACGATGTTATGGTGCCGTGTTCCGCCTGAACTGGCACCTGGGCTCGCAACTGGTATGCACCGATGCCGAGGGCTGTGCCTGGGAAGGCGTCCGCTGGAGCCGCGCGACGAGTTAGCGGCAAATCAACCTGACTGGCGCGGGCGAGCGTATCGTTGCTGACTTGGGCGATGAGATTGAGCGCGCCGGCTGTTCGCGGCCAGGATGAAGTCGCTCGACGAGGGCGGTAGCCGGCTCTCGCAGGTGTTTGGGCGAGAGCCGGGGCGACCGGTCGTTGATTTTAGATCCGGGATTTCAGATCAGGGATTTCAGATCAGGGATTTGAGATCAGGGATTTGAGATCAGGCGGCCGGCGACAGCACATGGATGACGCGGCTTGCGATCATCTCCTTGGTCTTGGCGGCGTAGGCAGCCATGTGGGCGGACGCGCCGTGGGCCTTGAGATGGTCCATGCTCTCCCATTTCTCAAGCACAACGAACGTGTCGGGGCCGAACGGAGTCTGGATGCGGCCGGCGCCGTCGGTGTCGATTGCCGGGCCGTATTCGATGCAGCCGTCTTCGGCATGCACGGCCGGCATGTTGGCGCGGAACGCCTGCAGGATCGCGTCGCGGTTGCCGGGCTTGGCGGTGATGATTGCGATGACGTGGATCATTGTCTCACTGCTCCTTAAGTTTCAGGGCGCGTTGGAAGTTTCAGGTCGCGTTGGGCGTTTCAGGTCGCGCTGGGCGCGCCTGTGTCATCATGCTCCAGATCGGGCGGGCCGCGAAGAGCAAGGGCTGTATCGGATGCGCCGACGGGCGACGCCGCACCGGCACGATCTGTCCGTGCCTGAGGCCCCGGCGCGTTCTTTTCGGTTACCCCGATCGGCTGAAATCGGTTATCAGCACATGAAGCGACGAATTGTGAGCCCTGATTTCATGGCAGATTTCTCAACTATCATTCTTGTCCCGTACCTTTTCGCATTCCTGATTTTCGTGATGCGCTTCTATGGACGGGAATCGGCGTCCTCGATGCTGAATCCAAGCTTTGTTATGGCTTTTTTGACGATGGCGTCGGCTGGCGGGTATCTTTACCTGCGGGTCACCGGGGCGCTGCCGCCTTACAGCACCGCCGGCTTTGGGGTGCTTGGCCTGGTTCTGCTGGGCACAGCCATCGCGCGGATGTTCATGCTTTAATCCCGGTCTACTTCGTACCCGGTCTACTTTCGTAACAGGCGTGACCAGAAACCGGTGCTGGCACGTTTGCCGTGCGATACATGCGGCGCGTGCGAGGGTGGCGGCAGCACGCTGCTGATCAGGTGGCGGCCGACGTCACGCTGGGCGATCCGCGTCCGCTGAAACGCGATGATCGTTGCCGCAAGCTCATCGGCGCCGCGTTCGCTGAGCACGCGTGCCCAGGCCTCGGCAGCCTCGAACTGGCCTGCCCGCCGCATCACATCCAGCCGCCGCAGTCCCAGCTCGACGTCCGTCGTCTCGGCCCACAGTCCCGCCACTTCACCGCGCAACTTCGCCGGCTCCGTCATGCCGGCTGCATCGTCCGCGGCCCAGGCAGCCTGCAGCAGCGCCTCGGCCTGTCCGGCCCGGTCGCCGGTGTGTTCGCAGATCAGCGCCCAGCGACGGAATGGCAGCGTTTCCTCCGACCCGGCGGTGCTCAGCATCCTGTAGGCGTCCGATTCGACCACGCTGCGGACGCTGGCCGGCAGCGCGGTCAAGTCGGGCGCCGCGGCGCCGCACCGCCCACAGACCTGGATCCAGTCGGGTAATGTGGATCGGGTGGGTTCACCGGGGCGCATGTCCAGATCGGGAGCGATCTCCGGCTGAGGGGCCCGAAACGCTGCCCGCACCGAACCGCCGCAAACGCCGCAAGTCAACGTGCTCATGATCCGATCTCCGCCTGTAAACCGTCCCGCAGCCGCTGCATTGCCCGCTCCATCAACCCTGCCGACTGGGCAAAACATACCCGCAGCCAGCCTTCCCCGGCGTCACCGAATGCTATGCCGGGTGCTACCGCAACGCCGTGTCGGGTCACCAGTTTCTTCGCCAGGTCCAGGCTGTCGTCCAGGCCCTCGACGGCGAGAAAAGCATAGAATGCGCCGTCCGGCGGCTGGTAGCGTACGCGGTTCAAACCGTTCAGCGCCGCGCTGGCCAGATCGCGCCCGGTCGCGCAGCGCGCGCGCAAAACCTCCACAGCGTCGGTGTCAGCGATTGCCGCCACGCCGGCGTGCTGGGTAAACGGGGCCACCCCCGAATGGATCGCCTCGACGATGTCGACGATCTGTTCGCTGGCGCCGTCCGGCACCACCATCCAGCCCAGGCGCCAGCCGGTCATGGTCCAGGCCTTGGAAAAGCTGTTGCAGACCATCACCAGGTCATCGGGTTCGGCGATATCCAGCATCGACGGCGCCGCCGGCCGGGCATCATAGATCAGCCGTGAGTAAACCTCATCGGAGATGACCCAGGTTCCGTGCCGACGGGCGATCGAGAGAATGGCGCGCAGTTCATCCTCGGTCGCAGTCCACCCCGTCGGGTTGTTCGGGCTGTTCAGCACGAAGGCCCGGGCGCCCCGCAGCATCGCGTCCAACCGGTCGAGATTGATCGAAAACCCGCCGTCCGGCTGACCGTCGAGATCGATCCGGGTGACCTCCGCGCCGCGCAGGCGTGCCGCATTGGCAACGTTCGGCCAGGCCGGCGTATGCACGACGACACGATGACCGGCCCGGACCACGGCTGTCATCGCCACGGTGATCGCCGACATGCCGGATGCGGTGACCTGGATGCGGGCTTCGCTGACCGGCCGGGCGTGCAGTCGGCTGAGGTAGTCGGCAAGTGCCTGGCGCAACGCCGGCAGGCCGCGTACGTCCGGGTAGCGGGTATGGCCATCGTGCAGGGCACCGATTGCAGCCCGCACGGCGGATGTCGGCGTTGGCTGATCGGATTCGCCGAAACACAGGAAGTCCACGTCCGGCGTGGCGAAGGCCAGTCGGGCGACCTCCACGATGCGCGAGCCGGGGATGTGCGTGAGATCCATGACAAGGCAGCCTTTCGGCGTTGGAGTTACACACGCCGGCGCATGCGCCGCATGTGACGGTAGACGTAGATCGCCAGCCCCAGGGCACCGATCGCGGCGACCAGGCTGCCGACCAGTGGCATAGTGGTGTCGGAGGCCCAGAAATCGGTGGTGAGGGTCGCCTTGTGCAGCGAGTCGAGACCGGTCGCGCCGGCGAGCCCGGCGGCTGATCGCCGGTCGGATGGTTGCACATCATTATAGGCCTTTCCCGCCACGAAGTTCAGCCCATTCAGGAAGCTGGTGACGAAGCGTTCGGCGACGTCCGCACTTTGCACACTGGCGAGCACCGACAGGGCGATGTAGCCGTCGCGGCCGAAGCCGATCGCGTGGAAGGTGACGGCGCCGTCCGATCCGGGTGGCGCGCTTCTGGGGACCACGAGGGCGGCCCAGGACAGCTGATGGGTCTCCGGGTTGTAGCGCGGCGGCAAGACCCATCTGCGGGCCTCACGAGGCTCGACAGTGGCCGGCGGGTGTGCCGCGTTCGCATGCACGAGCGTGTCGTTCAGGCTTGCCAGGATATCGTCCGGCGACCATGCCAGGGCTTCGTCGGCACTGACGAAGCCGGCTGGGACGAAGCGGATCATGCCGACTGTGCCGTCGCCCTCGGCGCCCGTTCCTTCGGCGCCCGGTCCTTCGGCGCCCGTACCTTCGGCGCCGGTTCCAGCGGCGCCAGACAGCAGGGCGATGAAGTCGGGCGGTACAACCTGGTTGGTGACCGTCAGCAGCCGCGCCGCCGGTGCGGTTGACACCAGCAGCTGGTTCTGCTCCAGCCGCAACGTTGCCTCACCCGCAAGATCAACGCGGCCGGGTCCGCCAATCGCCTGGTGCAGCGCGGCGGCGTAGGCCTGGCGCACGGTCAGCGGCGTCGACGCGGGGTTCGACTGGGTGTCAGTTTGGGCGCCAGTTTGGGCGCCAGGCTGGGTGGCAGGTTGGGCTTGGGCGACAGATTGGGCCTGGGCGCCCACCCCGGCGAATGCGGTCAGGAGTGCAACCACGACGATGGGCGACAAATCATTCGTCCTTAGTATCGAATCGGGGCAGCCATCGGCACGACGGCCGAATCCAGTTTCATTGCGGAAACCTTGATCCGGCAGGACTTGATCTTATCGTAACGGCTGAGTGATGTCAGCGAAATCGATCAGTCGGCCGCGCCGGCCTGTTCCAGGATCGGGACCATGCGGGCCAGCCGTCGCCATGTGCGCAGCCAAACCAGAACGCAGATACATGCCCCGATCAGGACCGGGATCTGCAGCCCGAGGAATTCCGATGCGATCCCGTAGGCCAGTGCGCCCATCGCCGGCGCCGCGCGGGTGATCATTCCCCAGGTGCTCAGCACCCGCCCGATCATGCCGGGTGCGGCCGAATTCTGCAGCAGCGTCTCGCAGGAGATGCCGTGCATCGTGGTGGCGGCCCCGATCGCAGCGATGCACAGGATGCCGATGGCGAAGATATGGGTCGCGACGAAGCCCGCGGTTGCCAGGGCCAGCACGAGCCCGCAGCCGACCGCGATGCCGGTGAGCCCGGTCATCCGCCCGCGCAGTGCCACCACCAGGCCGCCGATCAGCGCGGCGCATCCCATGGTGCTGGCCAGGGTGGCCAGGCCCCTTGCATCGCGGCCGAACTGGTCGGCGACATAGGGCGGCAGCATCTCCGGCACCGAACGCAGCGTCACGCCGACGGTGGCGGCGAACAGCATCAGCGGTGCGATGCCGCGATGGCCCACGACGTAGCGGATCCCGTCGAACGCATCGTGCAGCACGCCGTGTCCGGTGGGCTTGCCGCGGCGTATCGCCGGCGCCAGCGTCAGCATGTACATCGTCAGGCTGGCATACAGGAAAGCCACCGCGTTGACCGCGATCGATGGCACCACGCCCCACAGCGCGATCATCGGCCCGGAGATGGCGGGCCCGACGAAGCGTGCGGCGTTATAGGTCAGCGAATTGAGCGCGACGGCGCCCGGCAGGTGCGAGCGGGGAACCAGGCCGGGGATCAGGCACTGCCGAGCCGGCTGGGCGAAGGTTTCGGCGGCACCGTTGCACAGCGTCAGAAATGCCATGAACTCAACCCGGATCAGTTGGGTTTCGATCAGCGTGATGAGAATGACGGCCTGTGCAACGGAGACAAGCTGGCTCGCCATGGTCAGCCGGACCCGGTCCATCCGGTCCGCCACCGCGCCGGCGATCGGCGAGATCACCACCGATGGCGCGAGGTTGCAGAATGCGATGATCGACACCCACAGCGCCGAATGGGTGAGTTCCCAAGCCAGCCAGTCGGTGGCGATGCGCTGGACCCATGATCCGGTCCAGCAGACGATGCTGCCGGAGTAGAAGATGCGGGCGTTTCGCTGGGCCAGGACCCCGCCGATTGCCGACAGGCCGGCCATGGCGGATCAGTGCGCCGGCGGTGGGGTACGTTCCGAACCGGTGCCGGTGTTGCGTACGCAGTCGCTGACCATCCGGTCGTGGGCGAACAGCTCCGACAATCCGCGATCGGTCTGGCTTGGCGTATAGTTGGCGGAGTAGGGGGTATTGACGGTGGCCGGCGGGCTGAAGATCTCCCCGCGGTTTTGCTGCTCGTAGGCCTGTTCAGCGCGCTGCTGGCACGCCTGGCGGGTGGCTGCGTCGGCCTGCGACTGAGCGCTTTGCGGTGGCGGGTTGCAGGCGGACAGCGCTGTGGCCCCCACCAGGGCTGCTATTGCGGGAACAAGGCGAAGGCTATTCATGAGCGGGCTCCTGACAGGCGTTCGGCGGTTCGCGGGGCTTCGATCTGAAAGCCGCTCACGAAACGGGACAGCCGCATCCGGAAACCCGCTTCATCGAATCGGGCATCCCGGTTCAGCGGCTGACTCGCCGCTGCTCTTAGCAGAGCCGGATGGAATTCGGCACCATCGCGGGCCAGATGGAGCAGTGACCGTGCCCAAGGGGCGCGCGCCAGCAGGTCGACCAATGCCAGCAGCCGCAGGCACAGTGAGAGGCCGGCGGCGTTGGCAATTCCCACCGTATGATCGACCGCGCCGACCCAGCATCGCGCGTCACGGTCGGCCAGTGCCAGGTCGGTGTGGCTGCCGTCGGGGCGTTCAAAGCGGAAGCCGCGCACCGCGCCCTGGCGTTCGGCCAGTGCGGCATCCCGAGCGGCGTACCAGGCGCGTTCCAGATCCCGCTTGCAGACGCTTGGCAGCGCCTCAGGCGGCAGGTCGATCAGATAGGTCAGCAGGCCATCGGGATTGCCGCCGACGCGGATCGTGCCACTGGACGTTGGTCCAGAGGATGTTGGCCCAGAGGACGATGGCCCAGAGGATGTTGGCCCAGAGGATGTTGGCCCAGAGGACGGCCCGGTGCTGGATGTTGCCTGATGCGCGCTCATCCCGATCAAGATGGACCCGCCTGGGCTGCGGCGCCAGTGTTAGGTGCACGATGTGTTAGGTGCACGATGTGTTAGGTGCGCGATGTGTTAGGTGCGCGATGAAAGCGGGCCAGGACCAATTCCGCTGGCGGCGTTGGCGTGAGCAACCTGGACGCCGTCTTCACCAGGGGCTGTGGGGTTGATCCGCCGCCAATGCGTCGTTGGAACACGCGTTTGCCTTGCACGATGCCGCGGATGCACTGTGAACGTCCCATATCGCCGAACGGGCGAGGGACACCGGCGGGAGCCATACATTGACCGGGCGGGAGCCATAGATTGACCGGGCGGGAGCCATAGATTGACCGGGCGGGAGCCATAGATTGACCGGGCGGGAGCCATAGATTGATTGAAAGCATTTCGGCCATCACCTTGGCCACGCATGACATGCGGCGCGCGGTGCGGTTCTACTCGGCGCTTGGCTTCGGCCTCATTTACGGTGGCGAGGACGCCGATTTTACCAGTTTCCGCGCCGGATCGGGCTATCTGAACCTGACCGTCCAGCCGGACGAGCGGCAATGGAGCTGGTGGGGGCGGACGATTTTCCATGTCACCGATGTCGACGCCATGCATGGGCTTGCGGTGGCGGGAGGCTATCAGGCTGATACGGAACCGAGGGACGCGGCCTGGGGCGAGCGATACTTTCACATCACCGACCCGGACGGGCATGAACTCAGCTTCGCCCGTCCATTATCCAGGAAGGTCGACGCGGAACAGCAAGTAGAGGACCCATCACCATGATGATCGCTGACGCACAGATCCACCTGTGGGCCAAGGGCAGGCCGTCCGCCCATCATCGTCAGGCGCCCTATCTGAAAGAAGAAGCGTTGGCCGACATGGATGCCGCCGGCATCGACCGGGCGGTGATCCACCCGGTGATGTGGGACCCGGATTCGAATGAACTGGCTGTGGAAGCGGTGCGTGCGCACCCTGACCGGTTTGCGATCATGGGGTGGTTGTACCTGGACGATCCGAAGCAGCGCGCGGCGATCGAAACGTGGAAGAGCCGGCCGGGAATGAAGGGCTTGCGGTTTTACTTCTCCGACCCTCGGTCGCAGTCCTGGCCGGATGACGGCACGCTGGACTGGCTATGGCCGGTTGCGGAACGCCTTGATATCCCGGTGTCGCTGGCAGCGGCGGCGTTCCTGCCGAAGGTGGGCGAAATCGCCGAACGACATCCGGCGCTGCGCATCAGCATCGACCATATGGCGGTGCCGCGCGCGACGACCGGCGCCGAGGCGGCCTATCGCAACCTGCCGCAATTGCTGGCGCTGGCGAAGCATCCCAACGTTGCGGTGAAGGCAACGGGGCAGGCCGGCTATGCTACGGACACCTATCCGTTCCCAAGTATTCATGACGCGCTGCATCGGGTATTTGACGCGTTCGGGCCGCGGCGCATGTTCTGGGGCACCGACATCACGCGCATGCACTGCACCTGGCGGCAGTGCGTCACGCTGTTCACCGAGGAACTGCCGTGGCTGCAAGGCCCGGACCTGGACCTGGTGATGGGCAGAGCATTCTGTGACTGGATCGGATGGGATGTTGCAGCGGGATAGGCGCGGCCACCCGATGCGCAACGGTGTCAGCAAGAGTAGCCGTGACGGCGGCGCTTGGCCTTGAAAAGCCGCTACGGCCTGGAGATCCGCGCCGCCGCTGCTGCGGACGCACAAGGCCTGTCCGAATTGCTGACGGCGTCCGGCTACGGGATTTCACCGTCGGCGACAGCGGACCGGCTGGAGGCGTTGCGTCAAGCCGGCGGCGCCGTGCTGGTCGCGGCTGACTGGGGGCCACTGGCCGGTGTCGTGGCGTTGCACTGGTACAGGACGCTCGATGCCGATCAGCCGACGGCGCAGATCACCACGCTGGTGGTTGCCGCGGATGAACGCCGTCGCGGGATCGGCCGGCTGCTGATCAAGACGGCGGCACAGACCGCGCGGACCGCCGGCTGCGCGGTGCTGGAGCTACGGGGTGCGGCGGACGATCAGGGCCTGCGCGCGTTCTGCGCGGCCAGCGGATTCAGCCAAGCCGGGGTGAATTTCGTCAGGCCGTTGCGCAAGAAGAATTCAACGACATAAGCCGCATCATTCGCCGACCGATTGCGCTTCCAATCGGTCGGCCAGACGGCCCAGTTCCCACCGACGCGCCAGCGTTGCGGCTTGCTGCCAGGTCGGCATCTGATCATGGAGCCCCGGAAGTGGAGCCGTTGCATCCATTGTGGCGATTTTCCTGTAGAGCCTGAGCGCATCCGCCTGTTCATTGAAACGCCCCTCGGCAATGGCGTTTTCCAGAGTGCCATACTGACGCAGAAGCGTTGCGGCGCCCTTGGGACCCACGCCGCGGGCACCCGGGATCTTATCCGAGGGATCGCCACGCAGGGCGATGAAATCAGGCACCTGCGCAGGCTCCACGTCGTAGCGCTCGCGCACTTCATTGGGACCGATGCGCGCCATCTCACCGGCCTTGACGGGATGCAGGATCGTCGTTGCGTCCGATGCAAGCTGGAACGCATCACGATCGCCGCTGGCGACCAGCACGGTGCCGTGGCGACGCTGTTCGGCCGCGACGGCGGCTGCCAGGAAGTCATCGGCCTCATACCCCGGGGCCTTGGCATTGGCGAAGCCGCATGCCGCGACGAGCTGCGGCAGCAGTGCGAGCTGGTCGACCAATTCTTCATCGAACTGACGGCCGCTTTGATAGGACGGAAACAGACGCTGCCGGAAGTTCGGTTGTTCGAGCGTATCCCACCCGACGAGCACCGCGCGCGGTTGTTCGGTCTCATAGAGGCGCAGCAGCAGATTGCCGAACCCCACGATGGCGCCGCCGCCACCGTTGCCCTGCCGGCGGATCGATTTCGGCAGGGCATGGTAGGCACGGTGGGCAAACGAGTCGCCATCGATGACGAGAAGCGGGCCGGTCACGACCGGGCCTTCCCGCAAAGTCAGGCGACGTCGAAACGATCGAGGTTCATCACCTTGGTCCAGGCAGCGGCGAAGTCTTTCACGAAAGCCGCCTTCGAGTCGTCGCTTGCGTAGGCTTCCGCGACGGCCCGCAACTGCGAATTCGAGCCGAAGGTCAGATCGACCCGTGTTCCGGTCCACTTGATTTCATTGGTGGCCCTGTCGCGTCCCTCAAACACGTTGTCCGAAGTGGCGGATGCCTGCCATTCCGTTCCCATATCGAGCAGGTTGACGAAGAAGTCGTTACTCAAGGTGTCAGACTTCCTGGTGAGCACACCGTTCGCGGACTGGCCGACATTGGTGTTCAGGACGCGCATTCCGCCGATGAGCACTGCAAGTTCGGGCGCGGTCAGTGTCAGCAGTTGGGCGCGATCCACCAGCAGTTCCTCCGGTGATCTGCGATGTCCGCTGCGGCTGTAGTTGCGAAAGCCATCCGCTGTCGGTTCAAGCACAGCAAAGGCATCGATGTCGGTCTGTTCCTGGGACGCATCGGTTCGGCCAGCGGTAAAGGGCACCACGATATCATGACCGGCATTTTTCGCCGCGGCCTCGACAGCGGCGCAGCCACCCAGAACGATCAGGTCGGCGAGCGAGACCTTTTTCGCGCCGGCCTGGTTGAAGTCCTTCCGGATCTGCTCAAGCGTCTGCAGGACCTTGGCCAGCTGCACCGGCTGGTTGACTTCCCAATCCTTCTGCGGTGCCAGGCGGATGCGTGCGCCGTTTGCCCCACCGCGCTTGTCGGATCCGCGGAAGGTGGACGCCGAGGCCCAGGCGGTCGTGACCAGCTCGGAGATCGACAGTCCGGATGCGAGGATCTTGGTCTTCAGATCGGCGATGTTGTGCGGCTCGATCATTT
Organism: Rhodopila sp.; assembly: GCA_965200665.1. Taxonomy (GTDB): domain Bacteria; phylum Pseudomonadota; class Alphaproteobacteria; order Acetobacterales; family Acetobacteraceae; genus Rhodopila. The sequence continues at coordinate 4,018,255 of OZ241370.1, forward strand.
CGTAGTTCGCATCAGGCACCGGGTCCTGCCACAGCAGCGTTTCCGCGGGGACCAGCTTGCCAAGGTAGCGGGCGCGCGGCCCCATGTCGCGGTGCGTCAGCTTGTACCACGCCCTGGAGAACGCGTCCGCGAAGGCCTGGGGATTTTCGTGGAAGCGCTTCGAAATGGGTCCGTAGATCGGGTCCATCCGGAGCGCGAGATCCGATGTGAGCATCATCGGGGCATGTCGCTGCGCCGGGTCGTGGGCATCGGGCACCGTGTCCTTGGCGGCGGCATCCTTGGGCGTCCACTGGAAGGCGCCGGCGGGACTTTTCGTCAGCTCCCACTCATGGCCGAAGAGGTTGTCGAAGAAGTTGTTGTCCCAGGTGGTTGGCTTTGTGGTCCATGCGCCCTCCAGCCCGCTGCTGATGGTGTGGACGCCCTTGCCGCTGCCAAACGTGTTCTTCCAGCCGAGGCCCTGCTGTTCGAGCGGCGCGCCCTCCGGTTCGGGGCCGACATACTTTGCCGGGTCGGCGGCGCCGTGGGCCTTGCCGAAGGTGTGTCCGCCGGCGATGAGCGCCACGGTCTCCTCATCGTTCATTGCCATGCGCGCGAAGGTCTCACGAATGTCGCGCGCGGACGCGAGCGGATCCGGCTTGCCATTCGGCCCTTCGGGATTGACGTAGATCAGGCCCATCTGAACGGCGCCCAAGGAACCGGCGAGCTGGCGGTCGCCGCTGTAGCGCTCGTCGCCCAGCCAGGTCTGTTCGGGACCCCAGTCGATATCCTCCTCGGGTTCCCAGACATCCTCGCGCCCGCCGGCAAAACCGAAGGTCTTGAAGCCCATCGATTCGAGAGCGACGTTGCCGGTCAGAACCAGAAGGTCGGCCCAGGAGATCTTGCGACCGTATTTCTGCTTGATCGGCCAGAGCAGGCGGCGGGCCTTGTCGAGGCTGACATTGTCGGGCCAGCTGTTCAGCGGCGCGAAGCGTTGCGTGCCGGAACCCGCGCCACCGCGGCCGTCGCCAATCCGGTAAGTGCCGGCGCTGTGCCATGCCATCCGAATGAAGAACGGCCCGTAGTGGCCATAGTCCGCCGGCCACCATTGCTGTGAGTCCGTCATCAACGCGTGCAGGTCCCTGATGACGGCGTCGAGATCCAGGCTTTTGAATTCCTGGGCATAGTTGAAACTTTTTCCCATTGGGCTGGGCAATGGGGAGTTCTGGTGCAGCACATGAAGGTTGAGCTGGTTTGGCCACCAGTCGCGATTGACCCTGGCGAGGACAGTCTGGTGCCCTTTGGCTCCGCCCGATACCGGGCATGCGTTTTCGGTCGACATGACTACTCCTTTTGCCGTCGGTGGGCTGCCATCGTGCTATGGCGACACGGCTTCAGCATTTGGAGCCTAGGGGGTATTGCGCAAGTGATCCATAGGGCGGATCCGGCGTGGTGCAATCGACGTCCGTGTATGGCCGGGATACCATCCACAACCACCCAAACCATTCTGAGGATCCCACATTGACGGTCGATGATCCGATGCGCGACAGGCGGTCGCTGCGAACACCGCACGCGCTGAAGCTCGGAATGTTCGGTGCGAACTGTTCCTCCGGCCGAGCGGTGACGACGGTGGCGGAGCGGTGGTCGGGGAACTGGGATGACAATGTGGCGCTGGCCGAAATGGCGGATGCGGCGGGGATCGATTTCCTGCTGCCGGTCGGGCGGTGGAAGGGTTACGGGGGCGATACGGACTATCAGGGCGCCACTTTTGAAACGATCACCTGGGCCTGCGGATTGTTGGCCAAGACACGGCGCATCCACGTGTTCGGCACCGTTCATGCGCCGCTGTTCCACCCGATCATTGCCGCCAAGCAGATGGTGACGGCGGACCAGATCGGCCATGGCCGGTTTGGCCTCAACGTCGTGTGCGGCTGGAACGATGGCGAGTTCGAGATGTTCGGCGTCACCCAGCGCGAACATGCGTCACGCTATGCCTATGCGCAGGAGTGGTTGGACGCGATCAAGCGGATGTGGTCCGAAACCGACCCATTCGACTTCGCCGGACAATACATCCGCCTAAGAAACGTTGAGTCTCGGCCCAAACCGCATGGCGGGTCGCGGCCGGTAATCATGAATGCCGGCGCGTCGCCGACCGGCCAGGCCTTTGCGGTGCGCAACTGCGATGCGCTGTTCCTGTCGACCGCCAGGGACACGTTTGACGACACCACCCAACAGGTGCGGCTGGTCAAGGACCAGGCTCGCCAGCAGGGGCGTGAAATCGACGTCTACACCGTGGGTGTGGTGAGCTGCCGGCAGAGCCGGGCGCAGGCGGAAGATTACTTTCGGCATTGCACCTTCGACAACGCGGACTGGTCTGCGGTGGACAACATCCTGCGGATGAAGGACCAGACGCCGGATAAGCTGGGGGCTGCGGAATTCGAGCGGCTACGTCGCCACACCGCGCATGGGCTGACCGGGCTGCCGATCATTGGCGATCCGGACGACGTGGCGGATGAACTGGCGCGGTTGAGCGCGGCCGGCCTGACCGGGATTGCCGTTTCGCTCACAAATTATGTGGATGAGTTGCCGTTTTTCTGCGCCGAGGTGCTGCCCAGGCTCGAACGCATGGGACTACGGCAAGTCCTCAAGTAATCCCGAATAACAGGGCGTCGATTTGCCACCCCGCCGGCTTGGTTGCATGATCGGACCCAACAAGACGGTGGGAGGATCATCCATGACCGCAACCGGCAAAAATCAAGTCAGGGCCACGATTGTTGGCAGCCTGCCCAAGCCGGCCCGGCTTGGCCAGCCGGGGCTGCCCGGGTGAACGCAACCTTGTAGACGCACAACGCCAGCAAGGGGGGAAAAGCGATGGCCTTGGATGCCACGATGACCACCGCGTTCGGATCCGATCGGCAGCGATTGCGTGCGGTCCGGTTGACGGCAGTTGCCAGCCTGATCGGCACGACGATCGAGTGGTATGATTTTATCCTGTACACGTCCCTGTCAGGCCTGATCTTCAACAGGCTGTTCTTCCCGGCCAATGATCCCGTGGTGTCGCTGCTGCTGGCGTATGCAACTTTCGCCATCGGCTTCGTGACGCGCCCGATCGGCGGTGTCTTCTTCGGTCATTTCGGCGATCGGATTGGCCGCAAGCCCCTGCTGGTGCTGACGCTGACGACAATGGGGGTGGCAACCTTCCTGATCGGGCTGGTACCGAGCTATGCCTCGATCGGCATCGCGGCGCCGCTGATGGTGATCGCGTTGCGGCTGATCCAGGGATTTGCCATGGGTGGCGAGTGGGGTGGTGCCGTGTTGATGGCGTTCGAATATGCGCCCCCGGGACAGCGTGGGTTCTACGCCAGCTTTCCGCAGATCGGGTTTGCGCTGGGCCTTTGCCTGAGCACCGGTGCCATCACGCTGCTGTCGTCCGTGCTGTCGAATGAGGCGTTCGCGGCATGGGGTTGGCGCTGTGCGTTCCTGGCCAGCATCGTGCTGCTGGGCGTGGGTCTGTTCATCCGCCTGACCCTGGTCGAGACGCCGGAGTTTGCCCGCCTCAGGGACGGTTACCGGATCAGCAGGCTGCCGATCGCCGATGTCGTGCGCGATCATTGGGGCCACATCCTGCTGGGCTGGCTGTCACGCATGGGGGAGGGCGCGGTGTTCACGATCTATGCGCTGTATATGCTTTCGTATCTCACCGCGGTTGTGCATTTGCCGCGCACGCTGGTTTTGGGCGCGGTGACGATGGCCGGCCTTGTGCTGGTGGTGACGACCCCGCTCGCCTCGGCCTGGTCCGACAAGATTGGGCGGCGGCGTCTGTTCGTGATCGGGGCACTGGTGCATGCGGCGGCAGCGTTTCCACTGATGTGGATGCTGAATTGCGGCATTCCGGCTTTCGCGGTGATTGCAATCGTGCTGGCTGTGGGCGTCCTGTGGGCGCCGATCTACGGCCCGGAGGCGGCAATGCTGTGCGAATTGTTCGGCGCGCGGATGCGCTACACCGGCGTCTCGATCGTCTACCAGGTGGGCGCGACCATTTTCCTGGCGCCATTGCCGTTGCTGGCCACGCTGCTGGTGCGGTGGAACGACAACCAGCCATGGTATGTGGCCGGCTATATCGTGGTCGGCTGCCTGGTCAGCGCCACGGCAGCGATGCTGATGCGCCCGGTGGCAGACAGGCCTGCTCAGCCGCCGTGATCGAACTGCCCGTTGGACAGGCGGCCAAGTGCGGTGTGGATCTTTCGGTCGATCTCGATGCCCTCCCGCATCAGGCGCGCGCGGGTGCGGTAGCTGCGTTCCCCCGGAATGCGGATTTCCGTCACGCCATCCTGCCGCGGCGTGGCCTTGATGGTGGCGATGCGCTGGGCGACCTCATGGCGGTAGGCGTCAGGCGAGGTGAACAGGTCGGGCTTAAAGGCAATGAACATGTATCCGGTGATTGAGTCGGCCGGCCGTGTGCCGGCGGCCAATGCGCCGAGGGCGTCCATCGCCAGGGCCAGACCGAAACCCTTGTAGCCGCCTTCGGGTCCGCCGAACGGCAGCAGCGTGCCGCGTCTGGCGGCACTGGCGTCGGTGGTGGGCTGGCCGTCCGGCCCCAGCGCGACCCCAGGCGGGAGCGGCGCACCAATACGGTCGCGGAACTGCAAATCGGTGGCCATGAATGCGGAGGTGCCCATGTCGATGACCAGGGGATCGCCTTCGGTCGGGAATCCGAAGGCGATCGGGTTGGTTCCCAGGACGCTGCGGCTGCCGCCGAACGGGGCTACGTTGGGGGGTGAGGCCACTGTGTGGATCACCACCAGTCCGGCGCGGGCAATCATCTCGCAGTAATAGGCACTGCGGCCGGTCATCCAGGTGTTGGCCAGGCAAATGAGCGCCAGACCATGGGCCTGCGCCCGCGCGATGGTTGCCTGCGCTGCGTGATAGGCGGCGATCATGCCGCTGTTGTTGCCGCCATCGAGCAGGGCGGTTGGCCCGGTCTCCCGCAAGGCAGTCATCGGGCGCCGCGGCAGCTTGAAGTCGGCCGCGTCGACGACGTTCAGCAGCTTCGGAAGGCCTGAATACTCATAGCCGCACAGGGCTGCGTCCAGCACGTGGTCGGTCAGGATGCGGGCATCGTCCTTGTCGTAACCCGCGCCGCGCATCGCCGCCTCACCAAGGGCGCGGGCTTCGTCGACGGTCAGTCGGACACGGTCGGTGGTCATCTGGTCGGTCATCCTGGGTATCCTCGATCTTGCCGCCGGAATGCTGGTCTGGCGCCGTTGGCTGGACGCTACATCCAGTTCGGGCTGTGGCCAACCATGTGATGCGCCGCTGCCGATGGCCCGCCACAGCAGCCGCCGATCAACTGACCGGCGCGCTGGCGACGTCACCGGGTTTGAGATCCGCCAGGGTTGAGATCCGCCAGGGTTGAGGTCCGCCAGGGTTGAGATCCGCCAGGCTCGGCAGAAGCGGGCGCCGGCGCTGCCTTTACCGGAATCGGGTGCGGCTACCGCAGCTGTTCCCGGAACAGCCCCAGCTTCTGCTGGGCCGTTCGGTCGGAATAACCGAACAGCACCAGATCCTCATCGGCCTGGAACACCGTCTCCCGCCAGGATGGGATGACAACGGTATCGCGCGGCGCCAGCGGCACGTGCCTGCCATCGACGCGGGCCGACCCTTTGCCCTCGACCACGACGTAGATCGTGCCATCGGTGGCGGCGCGCGGGCGTGTGGCGAAGCCCGCCGGCAGCAGCCGGACATGGGCCGAGATCGTCGGCATCACCGCGCCGCCGTCCGCGGGATTGGTGAATTCCAGCGCATGGCCAAAATGCGGATCCGGGTCGGCGGCATCGGCCAGCGCCTGCAGGCTCTCGCGCCATTCCGCATAGGGGTAGTGGAACAATGGCTGGTGGGCGGGACGCCGATCCGCGGTGCTGCCGCGCAGCGGGCGCAGGTTGCGGCCGTAGCGCATTGCGGTGTCGCCGGCGGGCACCGTTTGCGGATGGGCCGATGTCGGCCAATGTTCGGCGAAGCTGGCGTCGAACAGCAGCACGGTCGGAACGTCGAGCCCATCCAGCCAGATCATCGGCTGGGATGTCGTGTTGCCGTGGTCGTGCCACTGCCAGCCCGGCGTCAGCACCAGGTCGAACGGCCGCATGATGGCCTTTTCGCCATCAACCGCGGTGAACGCGCCCTCACCCTCCATCACGAAACGCAGCGCGCTTTGGGCGTGGCGGTGGCAAGGCGCGATCTCACCCGGCAGGATCAGTTGCAGCCCGGCATACAGGCTGGACGTGGCGCAGGACGATCCCGGCAGGCCTGGATTCTCCATGATCAGCACCCGCCGTTCGGCTTGTTCCGCGCTGATCAGATCGCCGGCGCGCAACAGGTAATCCCGCGCCTCCCGATACGACCACCGGTGCACCCGCGCCGGGGAACGCGGCGTCGGCGTGACCAGCCCCTTCATCACCTCCCACAGCGGATACAGGCTGTGCGGCTGCATCTCGGCATACAGCGACTTCAACCGGGTGGCGGCATCATTGCTCAAGATTGCGGACATGATCGTTCCTTCAGGCAGGGTAGATCAGACTGTTCGGTATCATCTCGGACTTGAATACCACGATGCGTTCGCGCAGACGGATCCGGCTCTGTCGGAGCAAGGCAGGCTTTTGCATGGCCGTGGCGAACCTGACACCGCGATGGGCGCAGCGGTTGTCGATCCCGCTGACCTCATCCGGTTCGCCGCGCGCTGCGATGACCGAGGACTCACCCAAGGGCGTCGTCCTGAAGTCACCAACGCTTGGAATTCCGGCTTGCGGACCAAATAGAGCCAGCGCAGCCATATCAGATGCGCTCCAGCCCGGTCTGATGGATCAGTGGACTGGGGTAAACCCGGTATGGCACTTTGCCCGCGGCGTCGCTGGGGCGGACGCACTCAATATTGTCCATGGGGTGCCTCCGCCGCGGATCCTTCGTCCGTAACGGTGCCGCTGTACTGGCGCCGCTGTCAAAACCTGAATGACTGTTCGGCGTCCTGGGACGTAGTCGCCGAAAATGCACGGTCGTTCACCTTGAAAGGGTGGGAGCGCGATGGATGCCGGCGATCTGAGGGTGTTCGAGGCTGTTCTGCGCCTCGGCAGCATGAACCGGGCGGCGGCTGAACTGAACACGGTGCAATCGAACGTGACAGGGCGGATCCGCGCATTGGAGGTGGAACTGGGGACTTCGCTGTTCGCACGCCATGCGCGTGGTGTTTCACCGACCGCGGCGGCGGAGCGGCTGCTGCCATACGCGCGCACGATCCGCCAGATGCTGGTCGATGCCGGCAAGGCGGCGCGTGACGATGGGGTGCCGTCGGGCAAGCTGACGATCGGGTCACTGGAAACAACGGCCGCGGTCCGCCTGGCGCCGCTGCTGGCGGGCTATGCATCGACCTATCCCAACGTGGACCTGTCGCTGCGCACCGGCACCACGTTCGAGCTGGTCGAAGACGTGCTGGCGCACCGGGTCGAGGGTGCGTTCGTCTGTGGCCCGGTCCAGCATCCCGACCTGATGACGGAGGTGATGTTCCAGGAGGAGCTCGTCGCACTGACCGCGCCGCATGTACCCAGCATCGAGGCGGTCACCGGCCTTGGCGATTTTCGCATCATCGTGCTGCGGGCCGGTTGCTCCTACCGCCAGCGGCTGGAGGCGATCCTGGCCAGGCGCGGATCCGTCGGCGCGCGGCTGCTTGAATTCGGCACGCTGGAGGCAATTCTCGCCTGCACCGGTGCCGGCCTCGGCATCACTCTGCTGCCCCGCGCCCTGGTCGAGACGGCGCGCAGGGCCGGGCAGGTCGGCGTGCATACGCTGGCGCCGGAGGATGCGCTGGTCGAAACGGTATTCCTGCGCCGGCGTGATGCCTATGCAACCAGCGCGCTGGACGCGTTCCTCGGCATGGCCAAACCACTATGGGAGCCAGCCAAGGCGGCTGAGTAATCTGCTACGCAGATTGCCTGCTTCATTTTTTTCCGTTTTTCGTGGTGAATTCGGCCTGATAGTGACGATGCCTTCGCATCGGGTGTGTCATGTCCGAATCGTCCAACCGTCCTGTGCCGCTCGCTTTCGGCGGGCTGATCGCCATGGCCGCCGCGCTTGGCATTGGCCGCTTCGTCTACACTCCGATCCTGCCGGCGATGACCGAGGCGCTGGGGCTGTCCAACGCCCAGGCCGGATTGATCGCCTCCGCCAACCTGCTTGGGTACCTGATCGGGGCGCTGCTTGCGGCAATGCCCAGGCTGCCCGGTTCGCGCCGCGCCTGGCTGCTTGCCTCGCTTGCGGTAAGCGCGGCCACCACGGGGGGCATGGGCCTGACCTCATCGATGGGTCCGTTCCTGGTGCTGCGGTTTATCGGCGGCGCGGCAAGTGCGTTTGTTCTGGTGCTTGCGTCGGCGATGGTACTGGACGGGCTGGCCGTGGCGCGGCGGACCGATCTGGCGCCGGTGCATTTCGCCGGGGTGGGGGTGGGGATTGCCGTTTCGGCGCTGGCGGTGTCGGCGCTGATCGCAATCGACGCCGAGTGGCGGACGCTCTGGTATGCTCCCGGCGTGTTGGCGCTTGCCGCCCTGGCGGTGGTCGCGTGGCTGATTCCCAACGAACCGCGCCCGCTTCAGCCGCCCGCCGAGGCCCAGCGCGAGCCGTGGCCGAGGGGATTGGGTTCACTGATCTGCGCCTATGGATTGTTCGGCTTCGGCTACGTCATTACGGCGACCTTCCTGGTGGCCATTGTGCGGACATCGCCGGCGATCCGCCCTGCCGAACCCCTGGTCTGGCTGGTTGTCGGCCTGACCGCGCTACCGTCGGTCGCGGTGTGGGCGAAAATTTCGGCGCGCTTTGGGGTGCCGCTGACTTTCTGCGCCGCCTGCCTGGCAGAGGCGGTCGGGGTCGCGGCGAGTGTCCTGTGGCCGTCGATCGCCGGCATCCTGTTTGCGTCCGCACTGCTGGGCGGCACCTTCATGGGGCTGACCGCGCTGGGCCTGGCGCGGGCTCGCCGGTTTGCCCCAGCCAACCCCCGGCCGCTGCTCGCGCGGATGACAGCGGCTTTTGGCCTGGGCCAGATCATCGGGCCCAGCCTCGCGGGCTACCTGTTTGAACTGACGGGCGGTTTCACGGTGCCTTCAATCATGGCCGCGGGGGCGCTGGTTGCCGCGGCCGGCATCGTTCTGCGCATCCCGCTTTGACAGCGTCCTGAACCCACGCTTTGTTGGCCCGGATTATAGCCAATGGAGGATACGGCCGGATGCGACCCATGGAAGGCATGCGCGTGGTTGCCCTGGAGCACGCCGTTGCGGCGCCGCTCTGCACCCGCCATCTGGCCGATCTCGGCGCCGAGGTGATCAAGGTCGAGCGGCCGGGCGACGGCGACTTTGCCCGAGCCTATGACGACTATGTCAATGGCGGGTGCAGCCACTTTATCTGGCTGAACCGAGGCAAACGCAGCCTGACGCTGGACGTCAAGAATCCCGACGCACGCGAGGCCCTCGATACGCTGATCGCCGGGGCCGACGTGCTGGTGCAGAACCTGGCCCCTGGCGCGGCAGCCAGGCTGGGGCTGACCCACGAGGCGCTCAGTCAGGGGAATCCCGGGTTGGTGGTGTGCGACATCTCCGGCTACGGCGAGAGCGGGCCGTTCGTGCAGAAAAAGGCGTACGACCTGTTGATCCAGGCGGAATCCGGGCTGATCAGCGTGACCGGATCGCCGGACGAACCGTCCCGCGTGGGCATCTCGATCGCCGACATTGCGACCGGGATGTATGCGCTCACCGGGATCCTGGGCGCGCTGCTGCGGCGGGGGCGAACCGGGCAAGGGGGCAACGTCAAGATCGCGATGCTTGACGCGCTGGGCGAGTGGATGACGCATCCGATGCTGCGCCAAGCCTATGCCGGCACGCCGCCACCCCGGGTGCCGACGAATCATCCCGCCATCGCCCCATACGGGGCGCACAAGACGAAGGACGGCCAGGTGATCCTGGGTCTGCAAAACGAGCGGGAATGGGCTGTGTTCTGCCACAAAGTCCTGGGCGATCCGGCGATCCAGACCGATCCGCGCTTTGTTACGATGACCTTGCGTGGCACCAACCGTGCGGCGCTGACCGCGGCGATCGAGGCGGTGTTCGCCGACAAGACGTCGATTGAGGTGGCGGCTTTGCTGGATGCGGCGGGTATTGCCAATGGCCGCCTGAACACCCCGATCGACGTGTGGAACCACGTTCAGTTCGAGGCGCGCGACAAATGGCGCACGATCCAAACGGAACAGGGGCCGGTTCGCGCCCTGCTGCCGCCGTTCACCTACACCGATCAGGAGGCGGTTGTCGGCGACGTCCCCGCGGTCGGCCAGCACACCGGCGAAATCCTGGCCGAGATCGGCTTCAGCCCACAGCGGATCGCCGCGATGCGGGCGGTCGGCGCGATATGAGCGGATTTGACCCCGCGCAGCACCGGATGGTCCCGCAACAGCGTTGGTTCGAGGACTTCCAGATCGGCGAGCGGTTCGTGCTGCCGAGCCGGACGATGACCGAAGCGGTTTTCCTGGCTTTCCAGGCGGCAAGCGGGGATGCCCACCCGATCCACTACGATGTGGAATTCTGCAAGGCGCGCGGCATGCCGGGCCTGTTGGCGCACGGTCTGCAGTCGCTGGCGCAAACCGCGCCGGGTGCGGGTCTGTTCCCTTATATGACGGAGGATTCGCTGGTCGGCTTTATCGAACAGTCCAGCCGGTTCCTGAAGCCGGTATTTGCCGGCGACACGGTCTATCCTGCGCTGGAAATTGACGAGCTGGCGCCGAACCGCACGACCGGGGTTGTTGGATTCAAGTCTACAATCCACAACCAGCGCCGCGAACTGGTTCTGGAGGGGCGGCAGCGGTATCTGCTGCGGCGGCGCCCCTGATCCGCGCGTGCCCCGGCAGCAGGCACGCGGTGCGCCGTCATCATGGAAGAGGCGCCATCTTGCTGCCATGAGTCCGGGTGATTGTGCCCGCGACAAAAACCCACAGGTTTCCAATGGCATGCATGGGTAGCCGGATGCACCCGGGACGGGTGTTGCGCGAAGAGTACATGGAGCCGATGCAGCTCAACTGTTCCGGTCTGGCCCAGGCATTGGGCGTGCCGCTGAACCGGATCGCGCCGGTGATCGATGAATATGAACCCATGACCTCCGACCTGGCTTTACGCCTGGCGCGCTGTTTTCGAACCAGCCCGCAGTTCTGGCTGGGGCTGCAAACGGCCCATGACCTCGCTGTTGCGCAGGCTCGCTATGGTGCGGAGATTGAGGCCCGGGTCCAGCCGCTGGCGGCCTGAGCGTTGGGCTTTGGTCTGTGCTGATCGGGAGAAAGATCGTCCTCGGCGGCAGGACCAGCGGGGCACATGGGTTGCGTTTCAGGATGATGGTCGGCGCCTGCGGCCGCCCTGATTAGGCGTGGCGCGCCGGCAGTGGCAAACTACCGCGAACGATCAGGAGGATCCGAAATGGAGATCAAACGCAGTGGCGCGCAGCCGTCCGGCAAGGGGCCGGCCGACTATTTCACCGGTGCGGTGCGGATCGATCCGTTGTTCAGCCCGCCAGATCCGGCGCGTGTCGCCGGCGCCCTTGTCACTTTCGAGCCGGGTGCCCGAACCGCCTGGCATACCCATCCGCTCGGCCAAACCCTGTTTGTGATGTCCGGCTGCGGCTGGGTTCAGCGCCTCGGCGGCCCGGTCGAGGAGATCCGCCCGGGCGACGTGGTGTGGTTCGCGCCCGGCGAAAAGCATTGGCATGGCGCCGCTGCAACCACCGCAATGAGCCATATCGCCATTCAGGAAAAGCTCGATGGCAAGGTCGTCGACTGGATGGAAAAGGTCACAGACGAGCAGTATCGCCGCTAATCTGCTGGCGGCTGAGCGCACCGAGCAGGCTGTGACGACGGGACAGGCATTAGAGCGCTTTCAGCCTGACTGTAAACAGTCAGCGCGCTCTATCTCGTTGTTTGAGCGAGCAACTTCATCACCCTGACCATTCCGGTCAGGGTGATGTTGCTCTAAGCGTGGTATCAGGCAAAGCCTCGTTGCAACGCCAGGGCGCCCAGCGAGATGGCGGTGTCGTCGATGCCGTGTCCCAGCCTTGGGACGTAATGGGCCTCCACCGGGACGCCGGCCGCCCCAAGCGTGGTTTCGGCATCGTGTGAGCGCGACACCGGGACCACATCGTCCGCCTCACCATGGACGATCAGCACCGGGGCACGGTTCGCCAGCTCGCCCGGCAGCGCTTGCGGCGCCACCAGCGCGCCGGAAAATGCCAGGATCGCGCGCGGTGCCTGCGTTCGCCGCAGCCCGGTGAACAGCGCCATCATTGCGCCCTGGCTGAACCCCATGATGGCATAAGCCTCCGGCGGCAGGTCCAGCCTGGCCAGTTCGGCATCGATGAAGCCATTCAAGAACGGCATCGCGGTCCGCACGCCTGCCTCAACCACCGGGGGCGAGCGGTCCGCCACGCTCCACCACTGCCGCCCAAACCCGGAATCATGGGAGAACGGGGCGTGTACCGAGGCAAACAGCGCGTCCGGGCAGGCATGCTGCCAGGCCGGCGCCAGGTCGATCAGGTCGTAAGCATCGGCCCCCAGCCCGTGGCACAGCACGACCAGCTGGCGGGGCGTGGCCTTGGACGCGGGGCCCCAATGAATGGCTTCGAGCGTTGGCATGAATGTGGTCTCCCGTTCCTGTGGCGATGCGATATCCTTCGGCAGATGGTTATCACACGCTTTGCGCCCAGCCCCACGGGTCAGCTGCATCTGGGGCACGCTTTTTCCGCCCATATCGCCTGGAAGCGGGCCCGTAGCGGACAAGGCCGCTTCCTGCTGCGGTTGGAGGACATCGATCCGACCCGCTGTCGCCCGGATCATGCAGCAGCCATCCTGGAGGACCTGGCATGGCTGGGCCTGCACTGGGATGGTGAGCCGCGGGTGCAATCGGCGCATCTGGCCGAATACCGGGCGGCGCTGGACGCCTTGGCCGAACAAGGCTTGGTGTATCCGTGTTTCTGCTCCAGGGCGGATATCGCCCGGTCCGGGACTGCGCCGCACGGGCCGGACGGGGCGCCGCTGTATCCCGGCACCTGCCGGCACTTGTCGGTGGCGGAACGCGGCGAACGGATCGCGGCTGGCGAACGCTTTGCACTGCGGCTCGATATGGCGGCGGCGTTGCGGCCAGGGCTGTCGTTTTACGAGGAAGCGGAGGGACGGGTCCCGTGTCACCCGGAGCGGTTCGGTGATGTGGTGCTGGCCCGCAAGGACGCGCCCGCGAGCTACCATCTGTGCGTCACCCATGACGACGCGTTGCAGCAGGTGAGCCTGGTGACACGTGGTGAGGACCTGAAGCCGGCGACCGATCTGCACCGGCTGCTGCAGACACTCATGGGCTTGCCGGAGCCGGGCTATGCGCATCATCGGCTGCTGACGGACCCGGCCGGACGGCGGCTGGCGAAGCGCGACCAGGCCCAGACGCTGAGGTCGCTGCGCGCCGAGGGGGTCTCGGCGCGCGCGATCACCGAGCGGCTGGATCAGTTCCAGTAGCGCCAGTGGCCATGCTCGTAGTGGCGATGATGGTAGCGGTGGTGATTGTGGTAGTAATCAGCCTGAGCCGCCATCGGCCGCTCCGGTGCCATCCGAACGTGTTCGTCGCGCGGCTGGGCAATGGCCCCGGACGCTGCCAGAGCGGTAAAGCCAGTCAGGGCGACAGCGGCGAGAAGCAGTTTGCGCATTGCAGACCTCCTGTTGAAGTGTGCTGAAGATGGAAGCGGATTCCGGCTCCCCGGCGTCATGATCAAGGTATCTTCAGGGCGCTGAAGGTGGGCGCTGGCGCAGCAGCAAAGCCCCGGTCAGGTCGCCCAGCCGGGGCTGATGATGGGCGGCGAGCGCCTTGTCGCGCTGCGTCAGTCCGGCGAGCATCGGCAGTTTCCAGCGGTTGGTGATGAAGCGCAGGATCGATGTCGTATCGTATTCGGTATGATCGACCACGCCGCGTTTGGCATAGGGCGAAATGATCAATGCCGGAATTCGGGTCCCCGGTCCCCAGCGGTCCGCCTTGGGCGGCGCGACGTGGTCCCACCAGCCGCCGAACTCGTCATAGGTGACCACCACCAGCATGTGGTTCCATTGCGGGCTGGCCTTCAGTGCGGCCAGCAGCGTTGCGATGTGGCGGTCCCCGTCGGCCACGTTGGCATATGCCGAATGCTCGTTGACTGTCCCCTGTGGTTTGTAGAAGGCCACCGGCGGCAGCTTGCCGTTGCGAATGTCGGACAGGAAGCGTGAATCCGGCAGTTGGGCCGGATCGCTCACCACACCCGCGTCGAGCAGATGGGCGGCACGGTTGGTTCGGCCTTGTTCGGTCGCGGGGTCGAACGCCGCGAAATAGTTGAACGGCTGGTGGTGATACTGGAGATTCGGGTTGGCCTTCGAGGTGCCGGCGGAGAAGGGTGGATGCGACAGGGCGAAGTCCCAGGCGCCGGCATAGTAGGCCCAGTCGACGCCGGCCTTGGTCAGCAGATCGCCGATCGTGGTTTCGGTTTGCGGCACCAGGGTGGTGGCGGATTTAAGGTCGACGGTGGTTTGAGCATCATCGGCGTTGCCGCTGGGTTCGTAGGGCGGCATCATGGTGTTGATCGCATAGAAATCCGGCGTCAGGTTGCCGGCGGAGGCGAACACCGGCGGCCCGTTCAACGCCGAGGCGGGGGAATTCGGCGCGGTCACCAGGGTGACGCCATCCGCCTTGACGATGCTGCCGGAGGGGTCCTTGCCGCCTTCATTCGGATTGTGCCCGCCATGACCATAGAGCGGCGTGCAGGCGCAGATCAGATGAATATGGTTCAGAAACGATCCGCCAAATGCCCCCTGGAAGAAATTGTCCGCCAGAACATACTGGCGGGCCCAGTTCCAAAGCGGTTGTTCGGCTTTGGATTTCGGGTCGAAATAGCCCATCGTCATGCCGCCGGAATCGGCCCAGGCGGCAAACATGTTGTTGGCGCCGCCGTTGATCTGCATCTGGTTCTCATAGAACCGGTGATACAGGTCGCGGTTGGTGTAGCGCAGCGGATCGGTGTTCGCCGGGCCGCCCGCCTTGTAGAGGGTGGCGACATCGTAGGGATGGTTGAAGCGGCGCAGGAATTCGGCCGTCTGGCCCTCGGTCAGGCCGGCGGGGGCAACCGGGGCGCCCTGCGTCACCTTGCTGCCGGTGCCGCCCCAGATCGCGGGCAGACCGTGCATCGGCTTGCCGTTCCGGTCGAGTTGGACCACCGACGTCCTGGATGCCCTCGCCAGCCCATTGGCGCCTGGAAAGCCGCCGAACAGGTTGTCGAAGCTGCGGTTCTCCGCGTAGATCACCACCACGGTCTGGATGTCATCGTATTTCGGGGGCGCGGCCATAGCCTGCGCAGCCGCCAGCAGGGCCGCAGTGGCTAGGATCGTCGTTCTCAGCATTAGTGGTCCTTCAAGCCATTCCGCCGCCGATTATAGCTCGCATGGAAGCTTGAGTGTTGCAATTGGATGAATATGGTTCAGCGGGGTAGGCAGGCCAGGCGCGGCGGGCCAGAACGGTAGCCATGATACGTTCGTGGATCGTGCTCATTGCGCTGATCTGGGTCGGGCCGGCGCAGGCGCGGGCGCTGCCCTGGGATCCGACCCCGTCGCCAACCGCGGCCTATGAGCGCGCCGAGGCAATCACCGCACTCGGGCAGGCGCTATTTTTCGACCCGGCGCTGTCGGGTTCCGGGCGAATGGCGTGCGCCTCCTGCCACGACCCGGCATTAAGCTTCACCGCCCCCAATGCGCTGGCGGTGCAACTTGGGGGACGGGATTTGCGCAGGCCAGGGGTTCGGGTGGTGCCAAGCCTGATGTATGCGCAGCAGACGCCGCCATTCTCGGAGCATTATTACGAGTCCGAGGATGAGGGTGACGAGAGCGTTGACCAGGGGCCGACCGGCGGGCGTGCCTGGGACGGACGGGTGGACCGGGTGCGCGACCAGGCGGCGTTACCGTTGCTGGACGCAAACGAGATGGCCAATCCAAACCGAGCGGCCGTGGTTTTGAAGGTGTCCCGCGACGTCCATGCCGGCGCGGTGCGACGTCTGTATGGACATGCGATTTTTGCAGATACCGCGCGGGCCTTTGCCGCAATTACCGAGGCGCTGGATTTCTACCAGCAGACGCCGGCGGTGTTCAGTCCGTTCACCAGCAAGTATGACGCCGTGCTGCGCGGGACGGCCAGTTTGTCCGATCAGGAGGCGCGTGGGCTGGCGCTGTTCAACGACCCCGACACCGGGAACTGTTCGCAGTGCCACAGAAGCGCGGTGACAGCGGACGGGCATCCGCCGTTGTTCACCGATTTCGGCTACGTCGCGCTGGGGGTGCCGCGCAATCCGGCGATTCCGGCCAATGCCGATCCTGGATACTACGACCTGGGATTGTGCGGGCCGCTGCGACACGACCTTGCCGACCGCGCTGCGTTCTGCGGGATGTTCAAGGCACCGACGCTGCGCAATGTCGCGCTGCGCCGGAGCTTCTATCACAACGGGTTTTTCCATTCGTTGCGCGAGGCGGTGGCATTCTATGCGACGCGGGACAGCGATCCGGCCAGGTGGTACCCGCGTGCGACCGGCGGGGCCGTGCGCAAGTTTGACGACCTGCCGGCAGCTTATCACGACAACGTATCGATGGAAAAGCCGTTCGGCCCGAAGCCGGTGCTGTCGGACTCCGACGTGGATGACCTTGTGGCATTCCTGCAGACCCTGACCGATGGGTACCGGCCAGGAAAATAGCGCGGACGCCTACCCGCGCTAGGTATTCATCGCGTCAAAGAAATCATTGTTGGTCTTGCTGTATTTCAGCTTGTCCAACAGGAACTCCATCGCATCGACCGTGCCCATCGGGTTCAGGATGCGGCGCAGGACCCACATCTTCGACAGCACGCTGCGTTCAACCAGCAGTTCTTCCTTGCGGGTGCCCGACTTGGTGATGTCGATCGCCGGGAAGGAGCGCTTGTCGGACAGTTTGCGATCGAGAATGATTTCCGAATTGCCGGTGCCCTTGAATTCTTCGAAGATGACTTCGTCCATACGGCTGCCGGTATCGATCAGGGCGGTGGCGATGATGGTCAGCGAGCCGCCTTCCTCGATATTCCGGGCCGCGCCGAAGAAGCGCTTGGGCCGTTGCAGGGCGTTGGCATCCACACCACCGGTCAGGACCTTGCCCGATGAGGGCACAACCGTGTTGTAGGCCCGGGCCAGGCGGGTGATGCTGTCCAGCAGGATCACCACGTCGCGCTTGTGCTCGACCAGTCGCTTGGCTTTTTCCAGCACCATCTCGGTGACCTGGACGTGGCGGGTCGCCGGCTCGTCGAAGGTGGAGCTGATCACCTCACCGTTCACGCTGCGCGCCATGTCGGTGACTTCTTCCGGCCGCTCATCGATCAGCAGCACGATCAGGAAGACTTCAGGATGGTTGGCGGCGATGGCAGAGGCGATGTTCTGCAGCATCACTGTCTTGCCGGTGCGCGGCGGTGCCACGATCAGGGCACGCTGGCCTTTGCCGACCGGCGAGATCAGGTCGATCACCCTGGGCGTGAAGTCCTTCACCGGCCCCTTGGCGACGGACTGGAAGTTCTCCATCTCCATCTTCAGCCGCTCTTCCGGATACAGCGGCGTCAGATTATCGAAGTTGACGCGATGGCGGACGGCGTCGGGCGGCTCGAAATTGACGGTGTCCACCTTCAGCAGGGCAAAGTAGCGCTCGCCGTCGCGCGGGGCGCGGATTTGTCCATCCACCGAATCGCCGGTGCGGAGGCCGAACCGGCGAACCTGGCTGGGGCTGACATAGATGTCATCGGGACCCGGCAGGTAATTGGCCTCGGGGCTGCGTAGAAAGCCGAAGCCGTCGGACAGGATCTCCAACGTGCCTTCGCCGTGGATTGCCTGTTCGTTATCCGCCAGGTTCTTCAAGATCGCGAACATGATATCCTGCTTGCGCAGTGACGACGCGTTCTCGATCTGCAAGGACTCGGCGAAGTTCACCAGTTCGGCTGGCGTTTTCTTCTTCAGTTCAGCAAGATGCATGTGGAGACCTGGACGTGAGGGTGCAATCGGACTTGGGAAGGGCCGGAACGGATTTCGGGCGCGGATGCCCAGAGGTTCGTAGCCGATCGGGATTTTGATTTCGGGGCGGAGCGCACACGCGCGATCGCCCGCGTTCGGGAAGGATCTCTATAATAGGAAGTCCGCGATTACGCGTCAATGCCTTTCGCGGCCTGATGCCCGGCCGGGCCTTTCGCGGCCTGATGCCCGGCTGGGCCTTTTGCGGCCTGGTGCTCCGGCTGGGCCTTTTGCGGCCTGGTGCTCCGGCTGGGCCTTTTGCGGCCTGGTGCCCGGCTGGGCTACGGTTTTGCTGACCGGCGGCTACGACAAATCGCTTTGCGAGAAGGTTGGGCTGCAATTCAGCCGAAGGCGCGCCGGATCCGTCCCCAATCCTCAATCGCGTGCTCCTGACCCGGTGGGATGGAAAAGACAACCTGGTCGAAGCCAGCCTCACCAAGCGCGCCGATCCGCTGCGTCAGGTCGGGCAATGTGCCGACGAAGCTGGTTTTGCGAATCATTTCGGCGGTAATGAATTGACGCTCGTCTGGCCGGACGAACATCAGATGCCCGCGATGATTGGACAGATAATAGGCGTCCCTTGGTTCGAACGACCGGGCATGCTCGACGTAGGCCGCAACGGCGTCAGCAAATTCCGGTCGCATTGCCAGCGGTGACGGATAGCCCGCCAACGCGGTGTCGGCGGCCCGGTGCAACAGCATTGCCGCCCGCGGCGCGGCCTGTGCCATGGCCCGCGGACCGTCTGCCGGCTCACCCGGTTCGAGCACGGCGCCACCGATCCAGGCGACCGAGGTGAGGGTCCCGGGATCCCGTCCCGCCGACTGCCAGGCCGCCCGCATCTCCGCCAACGTCGCGGCACCCTTTTCCGGGTCGGCGACGTTGTCGATCCAGCCGGCGCCGAGTTTTGCAGTCAGGGCGCGGGCCTTGGGGCCGGAGGCGGCGATATAGGTGGGTATCGGGTCCGCCGTGTTGATCAGCCCGAGCTCCGGGTTCAGCAGGCGGATCTTGCGGCGTTTGCCCTCGACCGCGAAATCCACCGCTTCGCCGCGCCACAGCGCCTGGATGAGCTGGATATACGTCTCCATGTCGGCCAGCTTCACGGCGCCCAAACCCATGGTGCGCCGGCCGGTGAAGCCAGTGCTGACGCCGAATATGATCCGGTTGGGCGCCAGCTTGTTCAGCGAGGCGAACGCGGTGGCAGCGACAGGAGCGATCCGGTTGGACGGGATCAGCACGCCGGTGCCAAGCCGGATGCGCGTGGTCTTCATGGCCGCTGCCGCCATGGCGACGAATGGATCGGCGCTGAGCATCTGGGTGTCGAAGAACCAGGCGTGGCTGAAGCCGAGTTCCTCCGCCCGGCGCACCAGACGCCAGGAATCGGACGCTGTCGGAATGGCAATACCAAATTGCATGGATGTTTCATCCCCGCTGGCCGTTGTGGCGGCGGCCAGACTATCTTGTATAGTGATGCCGGCAAGCCGGAACGGGCGGATTCTGTTCAAGCCGAACGAGCGACAAATCGGCCGACAAGACAAGCAGTGCGGAATGACATCCATTCGACATCCCAACATTGGCGGAGGCACCCGCCACGTCAGCCGCGGATACTAAGGCTTCGTCGCCAGTCGCGATGGGACAGAGATGACGGGTATGAGCTGGACGTATCGGAGAGGAGCCAAGCCAGCGGCGCTGGTGATATTGCTGCTTCTGGCCGGGGCGACATGGTGGTTGACCGGGCGGTGGCAGGATCATGAGATCACATCGGAACTGCGGCGCGCCGATGTTGAGGCCGACCAGCGGCTGACGGCGCTTGGTTCCGACATCGAGCGGGCGGTGGCGCATATCCGGGCGGTTCCGTTGATCATCGCCAATGAGCGTGTGGTCGCCGCCGTAGCGTCGGCGCCGAATGAGACCGCGCGCCTCAACAGCTACCTGGGCTTCATGGTTCGGGTGACGAATGTCGATCTGGCGTTTGTCGTCGATGCCGAGGGGTTGTGCATCGCGTCCAGCAACTTCGACCAGGTCGACACGCTGGTCGGCGAGCGCTTTGCCGACCGGGACTATTTCGCCGCCGCCAATCGGGGTGTGTCGGGCGTGCAATACGCCGTCGGGCGGCGCACCAACATCCCCGGGATCTTCTACTCGGCGCCCATCCAGTCGGAGGGCCGGTTCCTGGGTGCCGCTGTGGTCAAGGTCGACGTTCCAAACATCAAGCGCAATCTGGCGCTGCAAAATGCATTTGTGACTGACCGCCACGGTGTCATCGTCATTGCCGGCGATCCGTCCTGGCTGCTGAAGGCAGTGCCGGGAGGTTCGGTATTCACCATGCCGGCCAAGGAGCGGCTGCTGGCATACAAGCGCGCCGATATCGGCGTCTTGCCGCTCAATGCAAGCGCAGGGCCGTTCCCGTACCTGATCGGGCCGGACGCCACCCCCGCGGTGATGTCGCACCGTGACCTGCGGATCGAAGGGATGGACGCCTATGTCCTGACCCCGATCGAGCGCCTGGTGGGGCTGCGGGCGCAGCGGATCACCGTATTCACGTTTGTATTCGGCGGCTTATGTGCGTTGATCTGGGGCTGTTTCGCCTTGGTGCAGATGGCGGTGCGGGCCCGCGCGTCCCGCCGGAGCCTGCTGGCCGCACGCGATGAGGCCGAGGCCTGCAGCCGGGCGAAGTCCGAGTTCCTGGCGACCGCGAGCCACGAGATACGGACGCCGATGAACGGGATCGTCGGCATGACCGATCTGCTGCTGGAAACCGCGCTGGACGAGGAACAATGCTACGCCGCGACGACCATTCGGACCTCGGCCGAGGCGCTGCTGACGATCATCAACGATATCCTCGACATCTCCCGCCTGGAGGTTGGGCGCCTCGACCTGGTGATCCACGCGTTCGAGATCGTGAAGGTGGTGGAAGGTGTGCTGGATATCCTGGCGCCTCGGCTGGCGACTACAGATATCGATCTTGCATGCTTCGTGTCGCCTGAGCTCGCCGGCAGCTTCCAGGGCGACGACGGGCGCCTCCGGCAGGTGTTGCTCAACCTGGTCGGCAACGCCATCAAGTTCACCGATCGCGGCAGCGTGGTGGTCACCGCGGTGCGGGAGCGGCTTGAAGGTGACCGGGAGTGGGTGCGGTTCGAGGTAACCGACACAGGCATCGGCATTCCCGAGGCGGTCAGGCCGTATCTGTTTTCGATGTTTACCCAAGGTGATTCCTCGACGTTGCGGGAGTCCGGCGGCACTGGCCTGGGGCTTGCGATCTCACGCGGGATTGCCGAGATCTTCGGTGGGTCCATTGGATTTACCAGCGAGGTGGGGCAGGGAAGCCAGTTCTGGTTTCTGATCCCGCTGCAACGAACGTTGTTGGCTGTAGCGCGCGTCGATGACGAACTTGCCGGCATGCGTGTGCTTGTCGTGGACGACAACCGGCTTTGCCTTGGGATCATCCGTTGCCAGATCGAAGCGGCGGGCGGGCGGGTACATACAGCCGGCGACGTGGCAAGCGGGATGGCGACGGCCAGTGGCGCAGTCGCGGCCGGCAGCGGCTTTGACGTTGCAGTCCTGGACCACCAGATGCCAGGTAATGCCGGGTTGGAAATGGTGGCGCGGATCCGCGCCGATGCCGCATTGCAGGGCATGCGGATAATCCTGATGACGTGCCAACCTTCTGCCAGTGTCCGGACAGAGGCGGCCGAGGCCGGCGTTGATTCGGTACTTGGAAAGCCGATCCGTCAGCGGATGCTGATCGCACGCATCGCCGATCTGGTCAGGGGGCCGGCTTCGCCGCGCCGGATGCCGCCAATGCCTGCGCCCGTGTCGCCACCTGCCCGCAGGCGACCGGGGGGTCAACCAGCTGGTTTTCGTGTACTGGTCGTTGACGACCTGCCGGTGAACCGTCAACTGGCCGCAGCGATGCTGGTCAAGGCGGGTTATATCGTCGACGTTGCCGCCGACGGGCTGCAAGCGATTGAGATGGCCAAGGCAGCCGACTACGACCTTGTGCTGATGGACATCCAGATGCCGCGGATGAACGGCGTTGCCGTCGCGGGTGTCATCCGGACGCTGCCGGCGCCGAAATCAGCCGTGCCGATCGTTGCCATGACCGCCAACGCGATGGACGGCGACCGCGAGCTGCTGATCGCCGCCGGAATGAATGACTACATCGCCAAACCGTTCAACATGGCCGAACTGAGCCGATTGGTCGGCGGGTGGCAACAGCGGCTGGATCGGCTGGATCAGATGGCCTCCGACCAGCTGGCGCCTGGTCAGGCCGCCAGGTAGCCGCCGTCGACATACAGTTCAGCACCGGTGATGTAGGAAGCTTCGTCCGAGGCAAGGAACAGGATCGCGTTGGCGACCTCGTCGATCTCGCCGGCGCGGCCGAGCGGAATGGTTTTCAGCATTTTCGCGCGCACGGTGGGGTCGGCGGTGGCGCCCGAGGTGCGCATCGGCGGCATCACGCCGGGATGGATCGAGTTGCAGCGAATGCGGTCCTTGCCGAACTGCACCGCCGTCGACTTGGTCATGGTCCGCACGGCGCCCTTGGCGGCATTGTAGCTCATGTGAACCATGGTCTGGCCGACATTGCCGGAGATCGAGGAAAGATTGACGATCGAGCCGCCGCCGTTCTTCTGCATTTGCGGGATGGCCGCAGCGGTGCCGAGGAAGACGCCGGTGGCGTCGACCGCGATCACGCGGTCCCACAGCGCGGAATCCAGCATGTCATTGGTGGCGCTGCCGCTGATGCCGGCGTTGTTCACCAGTATGTCCAGACGACCATAGATACGGGTGGTTTCCGCGACGACGTGCTTCCAGCCGGCCTCGTCGGTGACGTTCAGGACGAAGAAGACGGCATCGCCGCCGCCGGCATTGATGGAGTCGGCGACGGCTTTGCCTTCCTCGCTGAGCATGTCGGCGATGACGACCTTGGCGCCTTCCTTGGCGAAGCGGCGGGCGGTGGCCGCGCCCATTCCCGATGCGGCGCCCGAGATGATGGCGACCTTGTTGGCGAGACGCATGTCGTGTTCCTCCGTGATGTTGCCAATGGGTGTTACCAATGGGTGTGACCAGTGGGTGTTAAAGCGATTTTGGCATTGCCGGAAGGTCTTGGCTACCGGCGGGTATCGCGGCATGCTGAAGGCAGATTGGAGGCTTTTTGCATGGCACACCGAGGCTTGACGTTTGGGATCTTTTTGGCGCCGTTCCACCGGCCGGGGGAGAACCCGACCCTGGCGATCGAGCGTGATGTCGAACTGATCCAGTGGCTGGATCAATTGGGCTACGACGAAGCCTGGATCGGCGAGCACCATTCCGCGGGCTGGGAGCTGATTGCCTCGCCGGAACTGGTCATCGCGGCGGCAGCGGAAAAGACCAAGTACATCAAGCTGGGGTCGGGGGTGACCAGCCTGCCGTATCACCATCCGTTCCTGGTGGCGCAGCGCTGGGTGCAACTCGACCACATGACCCGCGGACGGGCCATGCTGGGGTGCGGGCCGGGGGCGCTGACATCGGATGCGTTCATGCTGGGGATCCAGCCCGCGACGCAGCGGCCGCGCATGCTGCAGTCGATGGACGCCATCATGAAACTGCTGGAGATGGATGGGCGGGTGTCGATCAAGACCGACTGGTTCGAGATGAACGATGCGCGCCTGCACCTTGCGCCCTATAGCGACCCGCATTTCGAAATCGCGATTGCCAGCACGATCACGCCGTTCGGGATGATCGCGGCGGGAACGCATGGCGTTGGCGTGCTGTCGATCGGGGCCGGGCTGCCTGGCGGGCCGGAGGCACTGGCGACGCAGTGGAAGATCGCCGAGGACGCGGCGGCGAAGGCCGGCAAGACGATGAACCGAAGGAAATGGCGCGTGGTGGTCAACGCCCACATCGCGATGGACGACGAACAGGCCCTGGACGAGGTCCGCCGTGGCGAGCGCACCGAAACCGTCACCTACTTCGAGGATACGCTGGGCCGCCCGCCCGGCCGGTCCGACGATCCCCTGAGCGATGGCGTGAAGCAGGGCACCACCCTTGTCGGCTCGCCGCAGACGGTGGCCAAGGGGATCCAGCGGTTGCTGGACTACAGCCAGGGCGGCTTCGGCGGCATCCTGTTCCGTGCCCATGAATGGGCGACGCGGGAGCAGACGATGCGGAGTTACGAGCTGTTTGCGCGGTATGTCATGCCGATGTTCCAGGGCGCGCTGGAGGGTCCGGCCGGATCGCAGGCCTGGGCTCGGGAAAACCGCAAGCAGGTGTTTGGGGCGACCCCCGAGGCGGTGCGGCGAGCATTCACCGATTTCGGAGCGGCGGTGCCGGAGGATTTCAAGCAGCGCACGCTGGGCGGTCGCGACGTGGGTTAGGAAGCAGCGTGTGGGGGCGCGGTGGTCAATCCAGTGGCGTTATGGCCGCCGCGCCCTTATGCGTGCCGAACCGCTCCACCATCGTGGCACTCGCCTGATTGAGCCCGACGATCTCCACCGCACGTCCATATCGCTGGGACTTCGTCACCACGCGGTCAAGCGCGCCGATGGCCGAGATGTCCCAGAAATGTGCCGCGGTGACGTCGATGACCAGGCGGGCCACAGGTTCCGTCACGTCGATCGCGTCGGCAAATGTCCCCGCGGACGCGAAGAACACCTGGCCGTCCACGAAATAGGTCCGCACGGTGCCATCCTCGGACAGCGTTGATGTGACGCGGCTAAGGCGCGACACCTTGCCGGCGAAGAAAATGCCCGACAGCAGCACGCCGACGAGCACACCCTTGGAAAGATCGGCGGTCGCAACGACGGTGACGACTGTCGCAACCATGACCACGGAGGACGACCATGGGTTTGTCCGCAGCGCCAGCAGCGACTTCCACGAGAAGGTATTGATGGACACCATGATCATGACAGCGGTCAGCGCCGCGACCGGAACCACGGCCAACAGTCTTTGCAGGATCACCAACAGGACGAGGAGAAACGCACCCGCCACGAAGGTTGAAAGCCTGCCGCGACCACCTGAGGTCACGTTGATCACGGACTGGCCGATCATGGCGCATCCGCCCATGCCGCCGAAGAAGGCCGATGCCATATTGGCGATGCCCTGTCCGATGCACTCCCGGCTCTTGCTGCTGGGTGTATCGGTAAAGTCGTCAACGATCTGGGCGGTCAGCAGCGATTCCAGCAAGCCCACCGCGGCGAGCGCGAGTGCCACCGGTGCGATGATTGCCAATGTTCCCGTCGTGATGGGCACCTGGGGCAGGCCGAAGCTGGGCAGCGTGGATGGCAGCTGGCCCAGATCGGCCACGGTGCGGACGTGGATGCCGAACACCACGGTGATGACGGTCAGCACGATGATGGCCACCAGCGGCGACGGAATCGCCCGGGTGAGATAGGGGAAACCGTAAATGATAGCCAAACCGAGGGCGATGAGGGCGTAGGTGATGTCGGGCACACCGACGAGTTGCGGAAGCTGGGCGAGAAAAATCAGGATCGCGAGCGCGTTGACGAAGCCGGTGAGGACAGACTGCGAAACGAACCGCATCAGCCGGCCGAGCTTGAGGATACCGGCGAGGATCTGAAACAGGCCCATGAGAATGGTGGCTGCAAACAGGTACTGAACGCCATGGTCTCGAACGAGACTGCCCATCAGCACAGCGGTCGACGCTGTTGCCGCGGAAATCATCGCCTGACGGCCGCCGGTGAAGGCGATTACACAGGCGATGACGACGGAGGCATACAGTCCGACTTTGGGATCGACCCCTGCGACGACTGAAAAGCCGATCGCCTCCGGGATCAGGGCGAGCGCGACGACAACGCCTGACAGAATGTCCAGACGTGGGTTGAACAGCCAGTCATGGACAAATCCGCGCTGATTATTGCGGTCAATCAAATCGTTAGTTCCGCGATGCGGCACACGCAAACAAACCGGCCAATGGCGGCAGCCCGAACATCATGCCATGTGCGTTATCCGGCGGATTGGCGGCCGGAACAGCCACCCGGAATTTCACCGGGTCCAAGCGAGTGGGTAAACGTTACCCCGCGTCTCGCTGCGACGCAATATCGGCGCGGCCCGAACGGTTCCCCCTAGCGATTTCCGTGCCGCGCGAGATGTGTTGGCCGTTGCTTGGGGTGGCCGGTTGCTTGCGGTGGCCGGTTGCTGGCGATCGCTGGTGGCCGGCGATGGAAACAGGCGCGGTTGCGTGGGTTGTTTGGGTCAACCGCCTGCGGGCGGGGTTCACGACGCGGCGAGGCGGTTGAGTCCAATTCGCCAGAACTCCATGGCAAAGCGGCTGGTTCGCCGAAACTCCGTGGCAACGCGGCTGGAGAGAGGTGTCCCGGAAGTCCTATTTCTGAAGTAACGACGAACGCGCTGAAAGAAATTCCTCTACGGCTGCGACCAGCCTGTCGCATTCGGTATCGCCGATCGGCAGTGAGACCGTCATCATGCCGCGCCGCGCCAGCCAGATGCCATGCGCAAGCATGTCGAAGAAAAACAACTCCTTCAACTTGGCATCGGACCTTGCCGCGTCGTCCGGGCTTTCGATCGGGCCACGCATGGCGTGGACCGCCAGCATCGAACCCATGCCGGTGAACTGTAGAGGCGCATTCGCGGCCTGGCACAATGCGTTCAACCGCCCGCGCAATGCCTCACCGCGCGCGTTCAGCGCATTCGCGGCCTCCGGCGTGTAGATTTCGGTCAACCCGGTCAGCCCGGCAGTCATTGTGAGAACGTTGTTGTTGAATGTGCCGGCGTGCGGCAGCGCGTCCACCCGGCGCGGGTCGAACAGGTCCATGATCTCGGCGCGGCCGCCAAATGCGCCGAACGACATGCCGCCGCCAATGTATTTGCCGAATGTCGTGAGGTCGGGCCGGATCCCGTGCACCGACTGCAGGCCGCCGGGCGCAAGCCGCGATGTCATGACCTCGTCCAGGATCAGCAGGGCGCCGACACGGGTGGTTTCAGTGCGCAGCATTTGCAGGAAGGCCGGGGTCGCGGGGATGCAGCCGCCGCTGCCGACCATCGGTTCCAGGATCACCAGCGCCAGCTCATCGGTGATCAGCGCGCGCGTGCGCTCGATGTCGTTGTACGGCGCCAGCACATACTCGAATGGCACGTTGATTGGTGAACCGCCGCCGGCGAAGCCGAACACGGCGCCATGGTAGCTGCCGTTGAACACCAGGATTTTGCGGCGCCGGGTGAAGATGCGCCCGAGCGACATGGCGAGCAGGTTGGCTTCGGTGCCGGAGTTGGTGAAGCGGACGCGTTGCAGGCCGAACCGTTCGCAGACGGCGCGGGCGAAGCGTGCCTCGGTCATGTTGGAGGCACCGAAGCTGATGCCGTTGTCGAGCGCGCGGTCGAGTGCTGCGCGGATCATTGGATGGGAGTGTCCATACAGGCCGGCGGTGTACTCGCCGAGGAAATCGATGAACTCCCGGCCGTCTGCGTCCCACATCCGACAGCCCGCGGCCCGGGTCATCGCCAGGGGGAAGGGGGCGTAGTGCAGCACCGTGCGGGTATTGCCGCCTGGCATCACCGTGGTCGCCTCGACATAGCGCGCGAGGCTTGCGGGGGCGCTGGTGACGTAGGCCTCCTTCGCTTCGTTCAGCGCGGCGTCGATGTCGGTGTTGCGCAGGGTGGTGCTGGGTTGGGTGGTGCCGGGTTGGGCGGTGTCGGGTTGGGCGGTGCCGGGTTGGGCGGTGCCGGGTTGGGCGGTGTCGGTCATGGGTGGGTCCGAATATGGCGCTGACACTGTGCCTGTCGGCCATGGCCGGCGCAACGTGGCGATGCGGGACGCGGCAGGGCGGTTGGCGCTGCCGGGGTTGGCGCTGTGGCGGGTTGGCGCTGTGGGGGGTTAGGGGATTGGCATCGGAAGCACCGGTATCAACCGAGGTGCTTCCGATGCCGCAGACGGTGCTACAGCGGCGAAATCCGCGAGAACAACGCCCCCAGGCCCTCAGCCATGGTGGGGTGGGCGATGATGGCATCGCGCAGGCCGGTGTAGGGCATATTGGCCAGCATCGCGGTCTGCACCACGGCCACAACCTCCCCGGCTTCCGGGCCGATCATGGTAAAGCCGAGGATGCGGTCGCTGTCGGCGGCAACCAGGGCCTTCATAAAGCCCTCGGTTTCATCCAGCGTCCGGGTGCGCAGCACGGCCTTCATCGGCAGTGTGGCTGAACGGACGGCGACACCGGCCTGCTCCGCTTCCCGCTCGCTCAGCCCAACCCTGGCGAGCTGCGGGTCGGTGAACATGCAGTAGGGAATGAGGCGGTCGCGCGTCGACCTCGCCTGTCCGGCGAGATTGTCGCGAATGACCCTGAAGTCGTCGAACGAGGCGTGGGTGAATTGCGGGCTGCCGGCGCATTCGCCGATCGCCCAGATGCCGGGGGCCGTTGTCTCCAGCCGATCGTTGACCTGGATGTAGCCGCGCTCATTCAGGGCCACGCCGGCAGCCTCAAGCCCGATACCGGCGGTATTGGGCGTACGGCCCGTCGCCAGCAGGATATGACTGCCCTCGACCACGTGCTCTGCCGTCGCTGTCCGTACGGTGACGGCAACCGCGTCTGCCGACTGGCCGGTGACGCGCAGGATCGAAGCCGAAAGCAGGACATCGATGCCTTCCTGACGGAAAACCTTGTTGATTTCCGCCGCGACATCGGGGTCCTCGCGGCTGGCAAGTTGCGCACCGTGTTCAATGATCGTCACGCGGCTGCCGAAGCGGCGATAGGCCTGGGCAAGCTCCAGCCCGACATAGCCGCCACCCAGCACGATCAGGTGGGCCGGGAGCTGGTCCAGCTCCAGTGCCTCGATATTCGTCATCGGGCGGGCTTCCGCCAGGCCGGGAACCTCCGGGATGGTGGCATGGGTGCCGACGTTGATGAAGATCCGGTCGGCGTGCATTTGTCGCGTGCCGCCCGCGTTCAGCCGAACCTCCAGCATCCCGGATCCGGCAAGCCGGCCCTCGCCCATGATCAGGCTGGCGCCGCTGGATTTGTAGTTGTCGAGGTTGGTGGCGATGAGGCCGTTCACCATCTCGCGCTTGCGTTGACGCACCCGGTTCATGTCGATGCCGACCGGACCCGTGGTGGTGCCGAACTGCGCGGCGTGTTGCGCCAGATGCGCGACCTTGGCGCTCCAGATTTCGTTCTTGGTGGGCAGGCAATTGGTGTTCGGGCAGGATCCGCCGATCAGCTTGCGCTCGATTACCGCGACACGCTGGCCAGAGCGGGCGAGGTGCCAGGCCAGGTACTTGCCGCCTTCGCCGCTGCCGAGGACGAGTGCGTCAAACCGGTCGGTTTCTGTCATGAGACTGTTCCTGAATATCGTATAGATTGGCCGTTGCGGTGAGGCCGACGGGCTGGAGCCTGGGTGGTGCCGTTCCGTCAGGCCTGGCGGTGTGGTGGGAGATTGAAGCGGTCGTTCGTGGGGCCGGCAGGCCACTGGCACGGCGGACCTCGCCGATATACTGTGCACCCCGATACTGTGCTTACCGATCCTGTTGTCCCCGATATCGCATGCCCCGGCAAACGTAGGACCTTCGTTGATGGACTTGAAAGACCACATTCGCGGCATCCCGGATTTTCCCAAGCCGGGTATTTTGTTCTATGACATTTCCACTTTGCTGCGGGATGCCGATGCGTGGCAGGTCGCGATGGGGCGGATGGCGCGCGCGGTTCGTGCCTACATGCCGGACCTTGTCGCCGGGGTGGAAAGCCGCGGCTTTTTGATTGCTGCACCGCTGGCGCTGAAGCTTGGGTGCGGCTTCATCATGATCCGCAAGCGTGGCAAGTTGCCGGGCGCCACGGTGGGTCTGAATTACGCGCTGGAGTATGGCGAGGATCGTGTCGAGATCCAGGCCGATGCCGTGCGGCCCGGCCAGCGTGTGGTGGTTGTCGATGATTTGCTGGCGACCGGAGGCACAATGGCTGCCGGGATCGCGGTGCTGCGGCAGGTTGGTGCCGTGGTTCCGGCGGCGGCCGCTTTGATAGAACTCAGTTTTTTGAATGGCCGCAAGCGGCTGGATGTGCCATGTGAGGCGCTTGTTTCATACGACGACTGATATTCGTGTGTGAATTGCGTAACGGGCCTAGAACTGCGTTGCGTGCCATCGCGGCACGGGTTAGCGTCATCGTCTGAAGAAGCTTCACGTTTGATCAGGTAAAACAATGCCGCCGGACATAACCGGCGTATGGGAGACAGGTTCATGGGCGCGCGACTGCGCAATTCGACCAGACACTGTGGTCACGGCCTGACGGACATGCGGATGGATGAATGTCCATACGCGGTACCGCCGGGGTGTGCTTGATGTTTGGGAAGTATTCGCAGTGAAGGTCCGAACGACGCGGTCCCGTGCAGCCGGCTGCCCGACCTCGAATTTTGGCGGGCGGGTGGCTGTATCAAGATGGGTGGCAGTGCGCTGCGACAAGGCGCTTTGGCTGGACGAGGCGATAAATTCACTAACAACAAGCGGCTCACTAACAACAAGCGGCTCACTAACAACAAGCGACGAACAGGACGGTTTCGCCCGCTGACCTGCGGGCAGGGTCGCCGGCAATGACCGATGCGGCTGCGGCAGGATGGGCTTTGGGAGGTAAAAACGAATGGCAGACGGCACGAGCGTTCCGGTGGGTGTGATGGCGCCGGGGCGATCCACGGCGGGACGAAGCAGCATGCGGCGGTTCGCCCAACGGCGGTCCACCACCGGATTTCTGCTGGCCTTGCCGTTGATTCTGCTGATCGCCGGGTTCGTGATCTATCCCGCCTTTTACGCGATCTACCTCAGTATGCTGAACAAGAAGATGACCGCCTTCGTCGGGCTGGGCAATTTCGAATTCCTGCTGAAGCGCCACACCTTCCAGATGGTGATCTTCCAGAGCTGTCTGTATGCGATCACCGCAGTGATCCTGAAAATGCTGATCGGCTTCACCCTGGCGAACCTGATGCACAACATTACGGGCAAGAACCAGCGCATCTGGCGCGGCCTGTTGCTGGTGCCCTGGGTGATCCCGCTTGCCTTGTCGACGCTGACCTGGTGGTGGATGTTCGATCCCTCCTACTCGGCGTTCAACTGGATACTGAACCAGTTCGGGTTCGCCAATGTGCCCTGGCTGGGCGTTGGCTGGATTGCCCGGCTATGCACGATTACCGTCAATGTCTGGGGCGGCACGCCGTTCTTCATGATCATGTATCTGGCGGCGCTGAAGTCGGTGCCTGAACAGTTGTATGAGGCAGCGGCGATCGACGGCGCCAGTGCCGTGCAGAAACTGTTCTTCGTCACGCTGCCGATGATGCGCAACATCATCTCGATCACCATCCTGTTCAGCCTGATCGTGACCTTCGCCGAGTTCGACGTGGTGCGCATCCTGACCGCGGGCGGGCCGCAGGACATGACACATGTGTTTGCGACCTATGCGTTCCAGATCGGCATCCAGTCCGGCGACATTCCATTGGGTGCGGCCGACAGCCTGTTCATGTTGCCGATCCTGGCATTCGCGGCGTTCTTCGTGCTGCGCGGCGTGACCAAGCGCACCAAGGAGATTGCGGCATGAGCGCGACCACAGCCGAACGTCGCGTGGCGGTTGCCGCCGCCCGCAAGCACAGCCTGCATCGCAGCCGGATGTGGGCGCTGTGGGGCAGTTACGCGGCACTGACCGTGTTCGTGATCATGTTCCTGGCGCCACCGTTCTACACCCTGATGACCAGCCTGAAATCGTCGGCTGAGATTTCGGCCCAGGTCGGCAGTCCGTGGCTGGTGCGCCACCCTACGCTGGAGAATTTCTGGTACCTGATCACCTATCCGAACTTTCAGCGGTACTACCTGAATTCGATAATCGTGACTGTGCTGACGGTTGTGGTGTCGATGATCATCTCGGTGCTAGCGGCCTTCAGCCTGTCGCGCATGGGGTTCTGGGGCAGCCAGACACTGTCCACTGGTGTGTTCCTGACCTACCTGGTGCCGCCATCGCTGCTGTTCATCCCGCTGTTCCAGATCATCGGCAAACTCGGGCTGATCAACAATTTCTGGTGCCTGGTGATCCTGTATCCGACGCTTGCGGTGCCATTCTGCACCTGGATCATGATCGGCTATTTCAGCTCCATCCCCAAGGAACTGGATGAGGCAGCGCTGATCGATGGCGCCGGCTACCTGCAAATGCTGTGGAAGATTTTTATCCCCGTTGCGATGCCGGGGATCATCGCGGCGACGATCTTCGCCTTCACTGTCGCCTGGGGGGCGTTTCTGTATCCCCTGGCGTATCTCTACACGTCCAATCAGATGGTGCTGACGGTTGGGATCATCTCCGACCTGATCCGCGGCGACGTGTTCCAGTGGGGCAAGATCATGGCCGCGTGCCTGCTGGCGTCGCTGCCGCCGATCATCATCTACGCCTTCCTGATGGATTATTATGTCGCGGGGCTTACGGCCGGCGCCACCAAGGGCTGAGCTAACTATAATCAACCGAGGAAACGAAAAACCATGGCTGAAGTCTCTGTCCGCAAAGTCGTCAAGGAATACGAGGGTGGCGTCCAGGCGGTGAAGGGCATCGACCTCGACATCGCCGATCATGAGTTCGTGGTGCTTGTCGGTCCGTCCGGCTGCGGCAAATCGACCACGCTGCGGATGATCGCCGGGCTTGAGGAGATTTCCGCCGGCGAAATCTGGATCGACGGGGATGTCGTCAACGACGTGCCGCCGCGCGACCGCGACATCGCCATGGTGTTCCAGAACTACGCGCTGTACCCGCACATGAGCGTCTTCGACAACATGGCGTTCGGGCTGAAGCTGCGAAAATTCCCCAAGGACGAGATCAAGCGGCGGGTGGCCGATGCGGCGCGCATCCTGGATATTGTTCCGCTGCTGGACCGCAAGCCGCGGGCGCTGTCGGGCGGGCAGCGGCAGCGCGTGGCGATGGGGCGGGCGATCGTGCGGAACCCGAAAGTGTTCCTGTTCGACGAGCCGCTGTCGAACCTCGACGCCAAATTGCGCGTGCAGATGCGCACCGAGATCAAGAAGGTCCATCAGACCATTCCGACCACGACAATCTATGTGACACATGACCAGATCGAGGCGATGACATTGGCCGACCGGGTCGTGGTGATGAACCATGGGGTGATCGAGCAGGTCGGCACGCCCAACGACCTGTATCACCATCCGGCAACGCGTTTCGTGGCTGGCTTCATCGGTTCTCCGGCGATGAACTTCCTGCCGTGCCGCTTACAGGACGGGGCGAACGGCGGACTGGCGATACGGGTCTCGGACACTATCACGGTGCCGGTACCGCCGGCGCGTGCCGATCGCTACAGCGCGTTCAAGGGCCAGCCGATGGTGCTGGGGCTGCGGCCGGAGCATCTTTTCGAACATCACGATCAGGGCAAACCGGGCTGGACCCGTGTCGAACTGCCGGTCGATGTGGTGGAACCGATGGGCATGGAAACCATGGTTCATTTCTTTGTCGATGGCGCACCGGTGTGCGCCCGTGTCGATCCGGCGACCCATGCGGTGCCTGGGGAAATGTTGCCGCTGACCGCCGATCTGAACCAGATGCATCTGATGCACCCGGATTCCGGCAAGGTCGTCTGAGCCCTTTCAGCGCGCTCGGTGCAGGGTTGCCGCGTCGCTCGCGGTCCTCGCGCCGACAGCGAGGGGCTGCTGGCACGCGGACAGCGGGGGGCTGCTTGTGGTGAGGGTTGAGCGCTAGGGCGCCTTCAGCCTGACTGTAAACAGTCAGCGCGCTCTATCTCGTTGTTTGAGCGAGCAACTTCATCACCCTGACCATTCCGGTCAGGGTGATGTTGCTCTAAGGTTCCAGATCGCCGCTATCAACGGCATCGAGGGTGAACGCCGCGGCGACCAGCGCGCGGGTGTAGTCGTGCTGTGGATCGTTGAGGATTTGGTCGGCGGGCCCGTGCTCCACCACCTGGCCCTGGCGCAGCACGACGATACGATGCGCCAGGGCCCGCACCACGCGCAGGTCGTGGCTGATGAACAGGTAGCCAAGCTGGTGATCGGCCTGCAGCTTTTGCAGAAGATCGACGATCTGGGCCTGCACCGACATGTCGAGTGCGCTGGTCGGCTCATCCAACACCACGAAGCGGGGTTTCAGCACCATCGCCCGAGCGATGGCGATGCGTTGACGCTGGCCGCCGCTGAACTCGTGCGGGTAGCGGTCGCCGATATCCGCCGCCAACCCGACTTCCTTCAGTGCCATCGCCACGCGGATGCCGCGCTGCCAGCGGCTCAGGCCGGGCTCATGCACCGATAGCCCTTCGGCGACAATCTCGGCGACCGTCAGGCGGGGCGACAGGCTGCTGAACGGGTCCTGGAAGACGATCTGCATGTCGGCGCGGAGCCGGCGCAGATTCTTTTTCTCCATGTCCGCGAGGTCGGCGCCGTCGAAGCGGATGTCGCCACGGGCGTCGACCAGCCGCAGCATCGCATAGCCCATGGTCGATTTGCCGGAGCCGCTTTCACCGACCAGCCCGACGGTCTCACCTTCACGCACCACGACATCGACACCATCGACAGCGCGGATATGGGCAACCGTGCGACGCAGGACGCCTTTGCTGATCGGGAAATGCACCCGGACATCGGCTGCCTGCATCAATGCCGGGGCGTCTGAGGGCAGCGGCAATGGCCGGCCGCGGGGCTCCGCGCCCAGCAGCATGCAGGTATAGGGGTGGCTTGGTGCGTTGAAGACCTGCGAAACACGGCCGGATTCGACCACCACGCCGTCCTTCATCACGCAGACCCGATCGGCGTAGCGCCGCACGATGGCCAGGTCGTGGCTGATCAGCAGCAACGCAAGGCCGCGCGCGGCTTTCTCCGCTGCCAGCAGCTTCAGGATCTGCGCCTGGATCGTCACGTCCAGAGCCGTCGTGGGCTCATCCGCGATCAGCAACGCGGGATCGTTGGCCAGGGCCATGGCGATCATCACCCGCTGCCGCTGGCCGCCGGATAACTGGTGCGGGAAGGCATCGAGGCGATGGGCCGCATCCGGGAAGCCGACCTCACCGAGCAGCTCAATCACGCGGGTCCGGACATCCGGCCTGGTCACTTTCTGATGCAGTCGCACCGCTTCGGCGATCTGCTTGCCGATGCGTTTGAGGGGATTGAGGCTGGTCATCGGTTCCTGGAACACCATGCCGGCGACGCCACCGCGCAGCCGGCGCAGCAAACCGTCACGTGCCCCGACCATGGATTGTCCGTCCACCATGACCCGTCCTGAACACACAGCACCCGGTGGCAACAGCTGCAGCAGCGACAGCGCGGTCAGCGACTTGCCTGAACCGCTCTCCCCGACCAGGGCCAGGGTCTCACCGCGATCCAGGGTGAAGCCGACCTTGTCCACCACCTTGCGACTGCCGAACGCGACGCTCAGGTTCTCGACCGTGACGAGGCTCATCTGCGTCTTCCGATCCGCGGGGTTTTGCGCGGATCGAACGCATCGCGCACGGCCTCACCGATGAACACCAGCAATGTCAGCAATCCGCCCAACACCACGAAGGCGGTAATGCCCAGCCAGGGCGCCTGCAGGTTGTTCTTGCCCTGCGACACCAATTCGCCCAGCGACGGTGAGCCGGGCGGCAGGCCGAAGCCAAGGAAATCCAGGCTGGCCAGGATCGTCACCGATCCGGACAGGGTGAACGGCAGGAAGGTCAGGGTGGCCACCATGGCGTTGGGCAGGATGTGGCGCCACATCACCGCGAGATCGGAGACGCCCAGGGCCTTGGCGGCACGGACATAGTCGAGGTTGCGGCCGCGCAGGAACTCGGCGCGCACCACCCCGGTCAGGTTCATCCAACTGAACAGGAGAAGGAACACCAGCAGGATCCAGAAGGTCGGCGTGATGATGCTGGCCAGGATGATCAGCAAATAGAGCTGCGGCATGCCGGACCAGATTTCGATGAAGCGCTGGAACAGGAGATCCACCAGGCCACCGCGATAGCCCTGGATCGCGCCGGCCGCGATGCCCAGCACCGAGGAGATTGCCGTCAGGCTGAAGCCGAACAGCACCGAGATGCGAAACCCGTAGATGACCCGTGCCAGGACGTCGCGTGCCTGGTCGTCGGTGCCCAGCAGGTTCTTCCAGTCCGGCGGCGATGGCGCGGGCGTCGGCAGTCGCTTCACCACGGTGTTGTAGCTGTAGCGGATCGCCGGCCAGATCATCCAGCCGCGGGCGTTGATCGCTTCCTGCACTTCGGGATCGCCGTAATCCGCCTCGGTCGGCATGAAGCCGTCGCCGAACGTGTCCTCACTGTAGTTTTGCAGCACCGGAACATACCAGTGGCCGTCGAAGCGGATCAGCAACGGGCGGTCGTTTGCCAGGAATTCGGCGAACAGCGTCAGGATGAACAGGATGGTGAAGATCCACAGCGACCACCAGCCGCGACGGTGCGACCGGAAGATTGCCAGACGCCGGCGCGTCAGCGGCGAAATCTGCACTAGCGCCGCGCCTCGAAATCGATGCGCGGATCGACCACGGTGTAGAGCAGGTCGCCGACGATCTGCATCAGCAGGCCGAGCAGGGTGAAGATGTAGAGGGTGCCGAACATCACGGGGTAATCGCGTTGGATGGCGGCTTCGAAACCCATCAGGCCGAGGCCGTCGAGGGAGAAGATGATTTCCACAAGCAACGCCGAGGTGAACAGGATGCCGATGAAGGCGGAGGGGAAGCCGGCGATGATTAGCAGCATGGCGTTGCGGAACACGTGACGATACAGGATGCGCTGCTCCGTGGCGCCCTTGGCCCGTGCGGTGACGACATATTGCTTGCGAATTTCCTCCAGGAAGCAGTTTTTGGTCAGCACCGTCAGGCCGGCGAACCCACCGACCACGAGGGCCACGGTGGGCAGCACCATGTGCCACAGATAATCCACCACGCGGGCCGGGAAGCTCCACATCTCGGTGCCCGATCCGTGCAGGCCGCGCAGCGGGAACCACTGGACGAAGCTGCCGCCGGCGAACAGCACGACCAGCAGGATGGCGAACAGGAAGCCTGGCACCGCGTAGCCGATCAGCACCACGGCGCTGCTGACCACATCGAACCGGCTGCCGTCGCGCACCGCCTTGGCGATGCCCAGCGGGATCGATACCAGGTAAACCAGCACGGTGGACCAGAGACCGAGTGAGATGGAGACAGGCATCTTCTCCTCGATGAGCTGCAGCACGGGCTTGTCGCGAAAGAAGCTGCGGCCGAAGTCGAAGGTCAGGTAGCCGCGCAGCATCAGCACGAACCGTTCGGGGGCAGGCTTGTCGAAGCCGAACATGCGCTTGATGTCGGCCACGACATGCGGATCGAGCCCCCGGGCGCCGCGGTAGCTCTCACCGGTGTTGGCCGGCATCACCTCAATCGCGCCGGCGCCGCTCATGCGGCCGGTGGCGCTGCCGCCGTGGCCCTTGAGTTCGGCGATCATCTGTTCGACCGGGCCGCCGGGGGCGAATTGCACGACGACGAAGTTGATTGCGATGATCCCGAACAGCGTGGGGATCACCAGCAGCAGGCGGCGGACCAGATAGGCGCCCATCAGCGCGGCGCGCCGTCGGTCGGGGTCGACATGGCCAGGTGCCGCCTGGCCAAAGTCATGGTGGCCAGAGTTATCATGGTCCGCTGCGCCGGGCGGCATCGTTGGCCGCGGCACAGGTGGGATCGAGCCACCAGCTATCGAACGCCAGTCCGGTGCGGACGGGCCTGTCGGGGCGGCCGAAGCGGTCCCAGTAGGCTGTCCACACCGACTGCAGGTGCCATTGCGGCACCACATACCAGCCGGCCAGCAGCACCCGGTCGAGTGCCTTGGTAGCGGTCACCAGGTGGTCACGGTCCGGGGCGGTGACGATGTCCTGCACCAGGGCATCGATCACCGGGCTGCATACCCCCATCGAGTTGAAGCCGCCCTCAGGCTTGACGGCGCCGCAGGTCCAGTAGCCGGTCTGCTCGTTGCCGGGACTTTCGGATTCGTCGATGTTGACCACGATCATGTCGTAGTCATAGGTGTCGACCAGTTGCTCGTATTGCGCCGGGTCGACGGTGCGGACCCGGGCGTCGATGCCCAGACGTGCGAGCCACTGGACGTAGGGCAGGGCGATGCGTTCGAAGGTCGGTTGCGCCAGCAGGATCTCGAAGCTGAACGGTTTGCCGTCGGCATCGACCAGCTTCTGGTCGCGCACCTTCCAGCCTGCTGCCTCCAGCAGTTTCAGTGCGGCCCGCAGCGACTCGCGGTTGTTGCCGGACCCGTCGGTTACCGGCAACTGGAATGGCTTGGTGAACAGATCGGGCGGAAGCTGGTCGCGGTACTGGTTCAGCAAAGCGAGTTCGTCGCCCTGGGGAATGCCGCTGGACGCCAGGTCGCTGTTGCTGAAGTAGCTGGTGGTACGGGTGTAGGCGCCATAGAACAGGTTGGCGTTGGCCCATTCGAAGTCGAAGACCAGCGCCAGCGCATGGCGGACCCTGACATCCTTGAACAGCGCCCGGCGCGTGTTCATCCCAAAGCCCTGCATTCCGGTCGGCAGGTGGTGGGGCAGCGCCTCTTTCTTCACGAAGCCTTTTTGAGCGGCGGGGAAATCATATCCTGTGGCCCACTGCTTGGAGACGTTTTCGACCCGGAAGTCGATCTGTCCGGCCTTGAAGGCCTCCATCGACACCGTTGAATCGCGGAAGTATTCGGTGCGCCGGCTGTCGAAGTTGTTCAGCCCGCGCATGACCGGCAGGTCCTTCGACCAGACGTCCGGCACGCGTTGCATCGTCAGGGTGCGGCCAAACTCAAACTTGCCGACGCGGTAGGGCCCGGATCCAAGCGGTGGGTCGGTCAGCGGCTTGTCAAATTCGCGGCCCTGCCACCAGTGCTTCGGTAGCACCGGCATCTGGCCCAGGATCAGCGGCAGTTCGCGGTTGGTGTTGGACTTGAAGTGGAACACGACGCGGCGTGGCCCTTCGATCGTCACGGACGTGATGTCGGCGTAGTACTGGCCGTAGAACGGGCGGCCCTTGTCGCGCAGGGTCTGGAACGTCCAGGCGACATCTTCGGCTGTCACCGGCGTGCCGTCGTTGAATTTCGCTTCCGGACGCAGTTCGAAGGCGACGCCCATGCGGTCGGCTGGTATTTCAACGGTTCCGGCCAGCAGGCCGTATGCGGTCTCGGCCTCGTCGGCATTCGGTTTCAGCAGCGTGTCCCATACCCGGAACACGTCGGACGGTGCGTTGCCACGTACGATGAACGGATTGAAGCTGTCGAACGTGCCGACGGTGCTGAGCGCTACCTCGCCGCCCTTGGGTGCGTCGGGGTTGACGTAGGGGAAGTACTTGAAATCGGCCGGCAGTGACGGCTTGCCCAGCAGCGAGAGGCCGTAGGTGCGCACCGGGGCCATCTGCGGCGCGCCGGTCTGGTTTTGGGCGAAACCAGGTGCGATGACGAGCAACCAGCCTGCCAATCCCAACTTCAAGCTCAAGTGCATTCCATCGTCCCCTGTACCTTTTGCCATTCTAGGGGCAGACGACCATGTTCGTCAGCCATGCTTCGTCAACAACCCTGCATGGAGTGACGGCTGCCTTGAAGCGATCTTTTTCGTAATGTGTGGCAGCCTGGCGGCGAGATCAGCTCGCTTCCAGCCGGGTGCCGAGGCTATGCCGCCGGTGCTGTGATGGGGCGAGCGGCTTGCATTGGGGTGGATCGCGTGATCCAAGGCGCGGGATCAAGCACTGGTGAGACATGCCGATGACCGAATCCCTGCCTGATCCCGCGGACACTCCGGAACGCATCCTGATCCTGGATTTCGGCAGCCAGGTGACGCAGCTGATCGCGCGACGGCTGCGCGAATCGGGCGTGTATTGCGAAATCTGGCCGTTCAATGCCAGCCCCGAACGGATCGCCGGATGGAAGCCGCGTGGGGTGATCCTGTCGGGCGGGCCCGCATCGGTGCATGCGGATGTATCACCGCTGGCACCGGGCATCGTGTTCGAGCTGGGCGTGCCGGTGCTGGGCATCTGTTATGGGGAGCAGTTGCTGTGCCACCAGCTGGGCGGCGCGGTCGAGGCGTCCGATCACCGCGAGTTCGGTCGCGCCTATGTCGATGTGACCGACGATTGTGCGCTGTTTCATGGTGCGTGGGCGGTTGGCGGGCGCGAGCAGGTGTGGATGAGCCACGGCGACCGGGTGACGCGGCTGCCGCCGGGGTTTCGTGTGGTGGCCACCAGCGAAGGCGCGCCGTTCGCTGCCATCGCGGATGACGTGCGGCGGTTCTACGGGGTGCAGTTCCATGTCGAAGTGATACATACGCCGCACGGCGCGCAATTGCTGCGCAACTTCACCCATGGCGTGGTCGGGTTGTCCGGATCATGGACGATGGCTGGATTCAGGGCGACGGAGATCGCGCGCATTCGGGCGCA
Organism: Rhodopila sp.; assembly: GCA_965200665.1. GTDB lineage: Bacteria > Pseudomonadota > Alphaproteobacteria > Acetobacterales > Acetobacteraceae > Rhodopila. The sequence continues at coordinate 4,058,721 of OZ241370.1, forward strand.
GGTTGGCGCCGGGCGGGTGATTTGCGGGCTGTCGGGCGGGGTTGATTCGTCGGTGGCGGCGGTGCTGATCCACGAGGCGATCGGCGAGCAGTTGACCTGCATCTTTGTCGATCACGGGCTGCTGCGGCAGAACGAGGCGGACGAGGTGGTGGAGACGTTCCGAGACAGGTTCAATATCAAGCTGGTGCATCGCGACGCCGCGGATTTGTTTCTGGGCGCGCTGGAGGGTGTGACTGACCCCGAAGCGAAGCGGAAGACCATCGGTCGATTGTTCATCGAGGTGTTCGAGGAAGAGGCGGCGAAGATCGGCGGGGCCGACTTCCTGGCGCAGGGAACGCTGTATCCAGACGTGATCGAGAGTGTCAGTTTCACCGGCGGCCCGTCCGTTACGATTAAGTCACATCACAACGTAGGTGGGCTGCCGGCACGGATGCGGATGGCGCTGGTGGAACCGTTGCGGGAGCTGTTCAAGGACGAGGTGCGGGTGCTGGGGCGAGAGCTGGGGCTGCCTGAGACCATTGTCGGGCGGCATCCGTTCCCGGGGCCGGGGCTCGCGATCCGTATTCCGGGGGCGATCACGCGGGAGAAGGCCGATCTGCTGCGGAAGGTGGATGCGATCTACCTGGAGGAGATCAGGACCGCGGGTCTGTATGACGCAATCTGGCAGGCATTTGCGGTACTGCTGCCGGTACGGACGGTGGGGGTGATGGGTGACGGGCGCACCTACGACATGGCGTGCGCATTGCGGGCAGTGACCAGTACGGATGGGATGACGGCGGATGTCTATCCGTTCGAGATGGCGTTCCTGACGCGGGTGGCTGGGCGGATCGTCAACGAGGTGCGCGGTGTCAACCGCGTCACCTACGACATCACGAGCAAGCCGCCCGGGACGATCGAGTGGGAATGATAGGGCGTTTGACACCGGCGCTCTAAGCGGCGGGAGGCAATCGGCCGATCCCCATGGGCCAATCGATGCTGGTGCACCTGGACCCGCTGATCATCGGCGGGCAGCGGCAGGGCGCGGGGCCCATGAGGTGCGCTGGAGCGTCGTAAGGTGCTTGTTCCAGATCGCAGATCGCCTGATTCAGCACCGCCTTGCCGGGAATCTTTGGGCCCATCCGGCCCTGTTCCCGACCATGGCGGATGGTGAGGGTGTGCAGCAATGCCGCTTGCGCGGCGCTTTGGCGGGGCGTCCTGCACCATTGAATCAAGCCAGGATCGAGGCCACATTCTGCCCGTTCGGGTCGTTCTGAAAGACCCATAGGGGAACCCCATGACGAACGAAGAACGCGACGCTGTGCGGGCATTATCACCCAGTTTATCGCCCGTGTCGGCGGTGCGGCGCCGCGCTCTGGCTTCGGCATCGGGAGACGTCGGTACCGGCAACCCAGCCGTGGCGTTGCCGCCGATCGACCGGGAGGCCGATTCCTACATTGCCCAGGCCTTCACCCAGTATCCAAGTGGAGGCGCGCTACCGGATCACCCAACTCGCTTTCGTGCAGGAGCACGCGTTGGTGGAGGCGCAGAACCGTATCCAGCGGCTGGAGTGGGAGCTGCAGCAGGCGCAGCAGCAGGGCCAGCAGGCGCAGCAGCAATACGGCGGCCGGTCCGGCGGTGGGTTCTTAGGGGAACCCCATCCGGACATTATCACCCAGTTTATCGCCCGTGTCGGCGGTGCGGCGCCGCGCTCTGGCTTCGGCACGACGTCGGTACCGGCAACCCAGCCAGCGTTGCCGCCGATCGACCGGGAGGCCGATTCCTACATTGCCCAGGCCTTCACCCAGTATCCTGAGGCGCGCTACCGGATCACCCAACTCGCTTTCGTGCAGGAGCACGCGTTGGTGGAGGCGCAGAACCGTATCCAGCGGCTGGAGTGGGAGCTGCAGCAGGCGCAGCAGCAGGGCCAGCAGGCGCAGCAGCAATACGGCGGCCGGTCCGGCGGTGGGTTCCTTTCCGGCCTGTTCGGCGGTGGCGGCGGACGTCAGCAATCGGCGCCACCGCCCCAGGGTGATCCGCGCTGGGGCAACCAAGGCGGCCAGCCGCAGCAGCCCTCTTATCAGCAAGCGGCTCCGCCGCCGCCGCAGTATCCGCCGAATTACCAGCAGGGCATGTTCCAGCAGCGCGGCGGGTCCGGGTTCCTTGGATCGGCGTTGACGACAGCGGCCGGTGTGGCTGGCGGCATGGTTGCCGGTCAGGCGCTGATGAATCTGTTCTCACCGCATCAGGGCTTAGGTGGCGGCTTTGGCGGTGCGGGGGCGGGCAGTCCCTGGGCGACACCTGTGGGGTCCGAGGCCGGTGCGACGGATACCGGGGGATGGGGGCAGGGGGGCGGTGCTCCAGCGGGCAACCAGGATTACGTCGACAACGGTAGCTGGGACCAACCCAGCGGCGGTGACGGCGCGTGGTCCGACAATGCGGGCGGTGGTGGTGACAGCTGGGACAGTGGCGGCGGTGGCGGCGACAACTCGGACGACACGTTTTAGTTCTGATCCGCATCGCACATAAAAAGACGGCGGTGCTTTTGGCACCGCCGAAGTTTAGGGAGGAAACGTCCAAGAAAGCAGTGCGCCAAGGCGCGTCTGCAGGTCCTAGAATGGTCTTCGTCGCCGATTCCTGCAAGCGATAAATTGCTGCGTCGCAGCATTTCCTTCCACGAAGCACCTAGGCGTGGCAAAATTGCCACATATGCAGGCGCTGCGGTCAGATCAGTTGGAGCGACGCTCATAAGTCAGGCAATACCCCGTGGAAGTGCTTTTAATATGGGCAGTTTTGTGCCCGCGTTTCGCGGCAGGTCGGTAGATGTCTGTGACAGGAGTCCAGGCTCCTTGTTCATCCCAAAAAGTATATTTGTCTGACATGGCCATACGGTATCGGGCCGCGTTTGCATCTGTCCCGTCACGGCGGGAGCCGGGGGCACTACGCATCCTCTTCCCGCTGGGCATGACCGGCCTGTGCATCGGTTAACCGGGGCTGACAGCGGGAACGCTGCCGATTGACCCGATGGCGCATCGGTGGTCTCGTCCCGCTCATGCTCACCACCGAAGATGTCCAAATCGAACCCGGCCTTACCTTTGATGTTTCGGTGGCCGGCCCGCCGGATGGCCCCCTGGTCCTGATGCTGCACGGCTTCGGTGTTTCCCGTTACTTGTGGGACGCGCAGGTGGAAGCGCTTGGTGATGCCGGATACAGGGCTGTCGCACCAAACCAGCGTGGCTATGCTGCCCAGGCGCGTCCCGACCCGACCGACCACGCCCAATATCACATCGACCTGCTGATCGCCGACGCGCTGGCCATTGCCGCTCGGTTTGGGGAGCCGCCGGCGCGCTTCCACCTGGCCGGGCACGACTGGGGCGGCAGTCTGTCATGGCACATTGCCGACCAGTATGCGGACCGGCTTGCCTCCCTGACGATGCTGTCCCGTCCACACCCCCAGGCATTCAATCGAGCCCTGGCGATGCCGGACGGCGAGCAAAAGCGCCGGTCTGGCCATCACAGTCGCTTCCTCGATCCCAAGGCCGGCCCGGATAATCTCGCGGACGACGCCAAATGGCTGCGCACCCGCCTGACCGCGAACGGGATTCCACAGGACAAGATCGAGAAGCATTTGTCGGTGATCGGTAATCCGCCAGCCATGGAGGCTGCGCTGGCCTGGTATCGTGCCAGGGGCGTGACCCATCAGGCGGTCGGTCCCACCAAGGTTCCGACGCTCTATATCTGGGGCGACGCCGACGATACGGTCGGGCGTGCCGCTGCGGAAGGCACCATCGACTTCATTGCCGCGCCTTACCAGTTCGCTATGCTACCAGGCGTCGGCCACTACCCCGCGGACCAGGTTCCGGCCAAGGTTAGCGAGCTGATGCTGCAGCATCTAGCCCGCCATCCCGCCTAGCGACCGCTCAGCAGCCGCTCCATCAACTGCTTCACCGTCGGGATAAATCCGTTCGAGTAGAACGGGTCCTTCCCGAACCGGTAGGCATTGTGGCCGCTGAACATCAGGTTCCGATCCAGCGCATCCGGCTGATCGCTGGTATGGGCGATATCCTGCAGTGTCTTCTGGATGCAGAAGCTCCGCGGATCGGCCCGCTTGCCGTTGTTATGATCCGGCTCATTCTGCGCCCAGTTGGAGAACCGGCATGTGCTCAGGCACCCCATACAGGCGTTTTGATCCGCCAGGATCTCCTGCGCCTTCTCCGGTGTCACGAACACCAGCGTCGAGTCTGGGGTGCGTAGCGCCTCATTGAAGCCCAAGCGCTCCCAACTGACTGCGCGTTCGCGGTCTGCATAGGTCAGATAGACAATGCGTTTGCGCGGTCCGACGCCGAATTCAGCGATATGCTCGCCAACCGCCTCGGTGGTGTAGGCAACCTGCCGCTCGCTGCGCTCCCGCAGCTCCTGGATGAACCCGTTGTTCACCGCGCTGGAGTAAAAGCCGGTCGGGCTGAAGCGGTTGAGGAAGACATCGCCCTCCTTCAACGTCAGCAGGCGCTGCTTCCAGGCGTTCCCGATCGGGCTTTCCTGCGTGAGCAACGGCCGCGTGCCGAACTGGAACGCGACTGGCCCCAGATCAGGATTGTCGATCCAGTTCTCCCAGTCTTCCAGGCACCATACGCCGCCGGCCATGATGATCGGCGTCTCGTGCAGACCGAAATCGCGCATCACTTTTCGCAGGGCGATTACCCTGGGATAGGGATCTTCCGGCCGGGTCGGATCCTCGCCGTTGGACAGGCCGTTATGGCCGCCCGCCAGCCAGGGGTCTTCATACACCACCCCTCCCAGCAGCTCCGCGGTCTTCGAATAGGCTCGCTTCCACAGCGCATTGAACGCCCTGGCCGATGAGATGATCGGGTAGTAGTAGACGCCAAACCGAGCGGCGATGTCGGATAGGCGGTAGGGCATGCCGGCGCCGCAGGTGATCCCGCTGATGAGCCCCTTGGCCTGCTCCAGCACCTCCGTGATGATCCGTTCCGCGCCGCCCATTTCCCACAGGATATTGGCGTGGATCCGGCCTTTGCCGCCGGTGATTTCCCATGCCCTGCGGGCCTGGGTCAGCGCGCCCTGGACAGCATACTGCACCAGTTCCTCATGCCGTTCCCGCCGTGTCCGCCCGTGGTAGACCTGCGGGATGGGCCGCCCATCGATGTCGAAGCTGTCGGCATTGACCGCGCTGAACGTGCCAACCCCACCCGCCAGCGCCCAGTTGCCTGCAGACAAACCGTTGGAAATGGAAACGCCCTTGCCGCCCTCTACCAGCGGAAGAACATCACCCCCGCCCATCCGTATTGCGTTGATCGCTCGCATGGCCGATTGCCCCAGAATTATCCCCGCCGGCAGGCGATCCCGCCGGCGGGTCCTGTTATATCAAATAGGCTGCTCGCCATCACCCGCCGGGGCGTAACGTTCCCGACGTTCACCACGCTCCGGCCGATCACCTCGTTCCGGACGATCACCTCGTTCCGGACGATCGCCCCCACGTGCCGGCTTGGCCCCAACCTGCTCAGTCATATCGGCGCCGGTCGCCTGGTCGACCACCCGCATTGAAAGCTTCACCTTGCCACGGTCGTCGAAGCCGATGACCTTGACCTTCACCGCATCGCCCATGTTCACCACGTCGGTGGTCTTGCCGACGCGACCCTGGGTCAGTTCGGAGATATGGACCAGCCCATCCTTGGACCCGAGGAAGTTGACAAACGCGCCGAAATCGGCCGTTTTCACCACCTTGCCGTTGTAGATCACGCCGATTTCCGGCTCCGCCACGATCCCACGGATCCAGTCGATCGCCTTTTGCGCCTGGTCGCCATCGACCGCCGCGATCTTGATCGTGCCATCGTCGTCGATGTCGATCTTGCACTTGGTCTGCTCGACGATCTCGCGGATTACCTTGCCGCCGGTGCCGATCACTTCGCGGATCTTCTCCTTCGGCACGTTTATGATGGTGATACGCGGAGCCGTGGTCGCGACGTCGCCGCGCGCCCCGGTCAGCGCCTTGGCCATCTCGCCCAGGATGTGCATCCGCCCGTCGCGGGCCTGTTCCAGCGCAGTCTGCATGATGTCAAAGGTGATCGAGGTGATCTTGATGTCCATCTGCAGCGACGTCACGCCGGCTTCGGTGCCTGCCACCTTGAAGTCCATGTCGCCGAGGTGATCCTCATCACCCAGGATGTCAGACAGCACGGCGAAGCCCTTGTCTTCCTTGATCAACCCCATGGCGATGCCCGCCACCGGCCGCTTCAGCGGCACGCCGGCATCCATCAGGGCCAGCGATGTCCCGCACACCGTTGCCATCGAGGATGAGCCGTTCGACTCGGTGATCTCGGAGACCACGCGCATCGTGTAGGGGAACACGTCCTTGGACGGCAAAAGCGGATGCACCGCCCGCCATGCAAGCTTGCCGTGACCAACCTCACGCCGGCCCGGCGAACCCATGCGCCCTGCTTCACCAACCGAGTAGGGAGGGAAGTTGTAATGCAACATGAAGTTTTCGCGATATTCGCCCATTAGCGCGTCTACCACCTGTTCGTCTTGTCCGGTGCCCAGCGTGGCGACGCAGAAAGCCTGGGTTTCCCCGCGGGTGAACAGGGCGGAGCCATGCGCGCGCGGCAGGATACCGACTTCAGCGATGATCGGGCGGACGGTGCGGGTATCGCGGCCGTCGATGCGGATTCCGGTGTCCAGAATGGCGTTGCGGACCACATCGGCTTCCAGGTCGTGTACCAGGCCCTTGGCCTTCTCCGGATCCAGTCCTTCACCGGCCAGGGCGGTAGAGATGGCTTTCTTCGCGGCGCCGACTTTTTCGTAACGCGCCTGCTTGACCTTCTCCTGGTAGGCTTCGGCGATGCCGGAACGGCCCAGCGCGTCCACGCGGGCGGCCAGCGCCTTTTGCTCGTCCGTCTTTTCGGACAGCGGCCAGGGTTCCTTGGCGGCGTGTTCGGCCAGTTCGATGATTGCGTTGATCACCGGCTGGAACGCCTCGTGGCCGAATTTCACGGCACCCAGCATGATTTCCTCCGACAGCTCCTGCGCTTCGGATTCGACCATCAGCACGCCCTCGGCGGTGCCGGCCAGCACCAGTTCGAGCTTGGTGGCCTTCATCTGGTCGGCGGTCGGGTTCAGAATGTAGGCGCCGTTCTCGAAGCCGACCCGGGCGGCCGCGATCGGGCCAAAGAACGGGATGCCGGACAGCGTCAGGGCCGCGGAGCAACCCACCATGGCGACGATATCGGGATCATTTTCGTTGTCGTAGCTCAGGACCGTGGCGACGATCTGCACTTCATTGCGGAACCCTTCCGGAAACAGCGGGCGGATCGGGCGGTCGATCAGGCGACTTTTCAGCACTTCGGCTTCGCTCGGCCGGCCTTCCCGCTTGAAGAAACCGCCAGGGATCTTGCCGGCGGCGAACGCCTTTTCCTGGTAATTGACGGTCAGCGGGAAGAAATCCTGGCCCGGCTTGGCGGTCTTTACGCCGACAGCCGTGCACAGCACGATCGTCTCCCCGTAGGAGACCATCACCGCGCCATCGGCTTGGCGTGCGATCTTTCCGGTTTCAAGAACCAGCTTGCGGCCGCCCCAGTCGAGCTCCTTGCGGAAATAGTTGAACATTCAGTCGTCCTTCAGATGCGCGGCATCGGCGGACAACCAGACAGCCGTTCCGTCGGTGCCGGTGATCTGGGCGGGGTGGCGGCGTCTCGGGTAACACGGAGCGCGTGCTGCGCGCCGTTAGACAGGTCGCAGCCGCGGCCATGTGGCCGGAAACGCCGTCGCTTGTCCCGCGCCATTTCGGGGCGTGCCGGAGAGGCGATCCTTGTGTCCACCGCGTGTCGCAGTGTTATCGGGGGTGGTCCTGCCCCCGTTCAGGTCGTTGCCGACAATCAGGCGTCAACAGGCTGGAAATAGGGATCATCCCGACCCGTGACCAGCTTTATCTGCGGCGCTTATAACATCCCGGTGCGCTTTCCGCCACAATTTGGGCGGAAAGCCACAACGGGGGGTTGTGCTACCGCCGCAGGTTCAATCGTCCGATCAGGGTCTGATACCGGCCCTGGTCCTTGTTTTTCAGGTAGTCCAGCAAGCGGCGGCGCCGTCCGACGAGCATCAGCAGGCCACGTCGGGAGTGGAAATCCTTCGCATGCGTCTTCAGATGTTCCGTCAGGTTGCCGATTCGCTCGGACAGCAGGGCCACCTGCACTTCAGGGCTGCCGGTATCGGCTTCGCCCATCTTGTATTCACCAATGAGCGTCGTACGACGCTCCGCCGTTATCGACATCAGGGTTCTCCTGCAAAAGGGGTTGGCTCAGAGAACACGTTCGGGTTTCAGCAGGCCTTCTTCCAGCCGGCACAGCCCGATCACGCGACCCCCCGCCATCGCTCTGGCCAGTCCACCATTGGGATCGGCTGTCGCGGGAATCCGACCCATCAGCGCGACCAGGCTGATTGCCTGGCCATGTCGCAGGTCGGCGGCCTCCTGTTCCGTCAAGGCCAGCGCCGGGATGTCGGCCAGCGCGGTCGCGACCGGAAGCAGCAGGTCCGGGGAAGCCGGCGCGGTATCGTCGGGTTCACGTAGTTTGTCCAGCTTTATTGCATGGTGTTCCAAAAATGGACCCACCCGCAGGCGGCGCAACGCCACGATGTGACCTACGCTGCCGCAGGCCTGCGCCAGGTCGCGGGCCAGGCTGCGCATATAGACGCCCTTGCCGGAGGCGACCTCGAACACCGCGGTGTCGGCGTCCGGACGGTCGATCAGCTCGAACCGGTCGACACGGGCGGGACGCGCTTCCAGGACCGGGGCACGGCCTTCGCGGGACATGTCGTAGGCTCGCTCACCGCCCACCTTAATGGCGGAGAAAATCGGCGGAACCTGCATGATCTCACCGCGGAACGCCGGCAAGGCGTTGTTGATAACGGCGTTGTCGGGGCGGACGTCGCTGGTGGCAATGACCTCGCCTTCGGCATCGTCGGTGTCGCGCGCCTCACCGAATTTCAGACTGAAATGGTATAGCTTCGTGCCATCCATGACGTAGGGAACGGTCTTGGTGGCGGCGCCGAATGCGACCGGCAGCAGGCCGGTTGCGAGTGGATCCAGGGTGCCGCCGTGGCCGGCTTTCTGTGCATCAAAGATCCGCTTGACGCGGTTGACAACGTCCGTGCTGGTCACTCCGGCCGGCTTGTCGATGATCAGCCACCCGTCAAGCGGGCGGCCGCGAGGCTTGCGGCGGGACATGTTCGTGCTCGGTGCGAAAGGGAGGCGGCGGGGTAGGATCTGGGTGAGCGCTTGTCAATTGGGGAATTGCGACGAGCCGGGCCCGCCTGATGCACGCGATCGGCTAAGACCTGTCGCGGTGTGGTGCAGGGCTGGTCACGCGCGGGTGGCCTTCGGGTGTGGAGAGGGCGGCGGTCGATGGGCGTGCAGCAACCCGATTTCCGCAAACTGATTTCCGCCGCCAGCAGGCTCAGGGCCCGCTAGATGACGATAACGCCCGCGCCCAGCCCCGGCGCATAAGGGCGATGAGCAGCCGCTTTAGACATCCAGGTGTCAGGAATAATTGATGACGAAACACATACCTGCCGCCAAAGTATTATCAGGACGCGTAACTATAAACTGACATGCGCCGGATGCCCTCAATGCTTCGGCATGACGCTGCCTTATGCCGCTCAGTCGCCTTTATTTGAAAGGAAACCCCGCAGCGCCCCCAGGGCTTTCCGAGCGGCCCGCACATCCGAGGCGGCATATTTGCCGCGCACACTGGCGGAATGCATGCGGGCGACCGCGGCGTTCAAGTCCTGCATGAGCGTGGTCAGACGATCGATGTTCTCAGGCTTCGATTGTTTCCAGGCGACGTAGCCATACGCATCGGCGCGCGCCTGATCAGCGGCGAGCAGGATGTCGTGCGGGGTTGCCGGCATCTCCTGACTGGTTGCCTCATCCGTTGGCGAAGCCGGGGGCGCTGGCGGAACCGGGAACGGGACCACACGCCGCACCCGTGGCGGGGCAGGCGCTTCAACCAGCACGGGCGGCGGTGGCGGCGGCTGCGCACATCCTTCCAGCGCCATCAGGATCAGGAGCGCGAACAACCCCTTCACCGCTTCGCCGCCGGAGGCGCGTTGACACCCACAAAAAAGCTGATCTGCGCCTCAAGCCGCGTGAGGCGGACATCGAGCCGGTTGATCATGTCGGTCTGGTCATGGTCGAGCTTGGACAGCCCTTCGCCAGTTTGTTTGATCAGTGCCGCCTGCGACGCCTGCTGGGCGGCAACTTCCGCGCGCGCCGCGACCAGCGCCTCCGCCAGGTGCCGGGCATCATTGGCCTGCGCCTCCGCCAGATGCCGGGCGTCGTTGGCCTGACTGCTCATGTACCAGGCCCCGGTGCCAACGATCGCGGGAACACCCATCATGATACTGAAGGCGATGGCCCGCGGAATGCGAAAACTATCGCTGGTGTCGGCTATGACCGGGGTTGCTTCATGTGGCGGATCGCGTTCACGACCTGCCGCCACACCATCTGCCACCGCCCTGCTGATTTGCTCCACGGATACTCTGTCCTTGCTCAGGAAGCGGTCCACCCCGGCGTCGCGGTAAACCTCATCGGAGAGCTCCAGCCCGCTCAGCACAATGATGGGCACGCGGCCGCGCGCCCCATCCATGGCCCGGATGCGACGGGTTGTTTCAATCCCGTCCATATCCGGCATGTTCTGATCCATGATGATCAGGTCGAAGTCCATAACCCTGTTGGCCGCGATCGCGGCTTCGCCGCTCGATGCCGCGATGGCTTCATGACCGGCTGCCTGAATCATTTTGGAAATGATCGTACGGTCAATATCCATGTCGTCGACTACCAATATTCGCACGGGCTAGCTCAGGCTCGTGCTGCTCGCCAGACCTTGGGTCGTGGCGGCAAGGTGCAACTGCAATGGGTGCAAGTGCCAGACTGCTCAGCAAGGATGCCGTCTGACACGTCGTCCAGCCGAAGCCGCGGCGATGGTGCAATACAGCCATTGAGCCAGACCTTCTTCCAAAAACAGGAGACCACCGGCCGCAATCAAGCGGTCACGGATCGACGTATGCATGATGAAATTCCCTACTACGGAGAAATGTTCAGCAGCTTCCGCTGAGGGAAGCAGACGAAAAAGCTAGCGCCTAAAAAGGCATCGAAAGGTTGAAGGGCTTATATGAATGAGAACGTGTGCGGCTCAGCGGTTGATGCGTAACCATACTGTATCAGCCACACGCGAGTCAATGACAAAATTCCTATCCGCGCCCGATACCGGGCGCCTGTCAGGACAAACTGCCGCCTATCGACTATGATTCATGCGCACGGACCACATTCCGCGGTTGGCATTTCGACATCACCCAAGTACAGAATGCCGTAACGCGTTGTCGTTTCGTGCCTTGTGCGGATGGTCAGCCGATCAGGCGGATCGATACACGGCACTTTCGAAAGCATCGAGCCCGGCCAGCACGGTGGAATCGGCAAACGGCAGCGTCTGGGTCATGAAGACGCCGGCGATCTTCTTGACCGGGTCCAGCCAGTAATACGTGTTGTTCAACCCGGCCCAGGCGACGCTGCCGGCGCTGCGGCCCGCCGGGCCCTGTTGCGTGTTGATCAGGAAGGTCAAGCCCCATTTCTTCTTCATGCCGGGAAACAGATTGACTGGGTTGGACAGCTCCGGCACTTGGGTCGGCAACGGCTGCACGTCCAGCTCGCCCATGTTGTTTTGCAACATGAGGGCTACGGTCTCAGACTTCAGGACGCGGTTGCGGTCAAGCGTTCCACCGTTCATCAGCGCACGCAGGAACCGCAGGTAGTCGGGCGCGGTCGAGAACAGGCCGCCGCCGCCTGCGTAGAATTCCCGTTGAACGGCAGCGGGCGGGGGCAACGGCACAAGCGAGCCATCAGCCTGGCGGACATGGATCGGCCCAAGGCGCCGGTCCCACTCGGGCCGTTGGATGAAGCTGGTATCCGGCATAGCCAGTGGTCCGAACAGGTATTTCTGCATGTAGGTCTCGAGGTCGAGGCCACTGACCTCCTCAACCATGCGGCCGGCGATATCGATGTTGATGCCGTATTCCCAGCGCTCCCCCGGGTCGAAATTCAGTGGCGCCGTCAGCGCTTCCAGCTTGCCGGTGCGGGCGGCGGGAAGGCCGCTGACCTGGGCATATTTGAACATTTCCGCGTTCCACGTGTCGTAGACGAAACCGGCAGTATGGGTCAGCAGGTTTCGCAACGTGATCTGGCTCCTGGGCGCCCGCAGGATCGGTTTGTCGTGGGCGTCGAAGCCGGTCAGCACCTGGGTATCGGCGAGGAACGGGAGGACTTCCTTGGCGGGCTGATCGAGTGACAACTTGCCCTGTTCGACCATCTGCATGGCAGCCGCGCCGGTGATCGACTTGGTCATCGAAGCGATACGGAAGACGGTGTCCGTCGTCATGGCCTGGGACGCCGATACGTTCCGGCGCCCAAATGCTGCCTGGTAGATCGTGCCTTGTGCGTCAGCGGCCGCAGCAACCACGCCCGCGATGCGGTCGCCTTCAACGGCGGAGGCAAGCACGCTGTCGATTTGTGCTGTGTTGGCCATGGCTATCTCTCTCCCGATGTGCTGGCAGTAGCATCGTTCTGGCGCGGCTTGCAAATCCATGGCCGACGGAGAACAGTGCTGCATCTGGAGGATGTCAGCGATGTTTGAGCAAGATGTGGTGGTGACGACGAAACATGGCCGGATGCCGGCGTTCGCGGCCTGTCCTGACGGGCCGGGGCCGTTTCCGCCGGTGATTTTCTACATGGATGCGCCGGGAACCCGCGAGGAACTGCGCAACATGGCACGGCGCGTCGCCAAGAACGGATATTTTTGTCTGCTGCCGGACATGTATTATCGTTTGGGGACAGTTCGGTTTGACATCCCCCGACGCGACGATGCCATGTCGGCGGTGATCCGGGCATCGATGAACAGTATAACCAATGCGCTGGTGACCGACGACACGGCGGCCATGATCGCCTGGCTCGATGCCAGCGACAAGGCGAAACCGGGACCTGTCGGCTGTATCGGTCATTGCATGAGCGGCTGCTACATCACGACCGTTTCCGCCAAGTTTCCACATCGCATGGTGGCGGCGGCGTCGCTGTACGGCGTCAACATCGTCACCGACAAGCCGGATTCGTCGCATCTGTTGCTGCCGCAGATCAAGGGCGAACTTTACTATGCATTCGCCGAACACGACCAGTCGGTGCCGGCGCATGTGATCCCGGAGCTGAAGCAAAACCTTGCCAGAACCGACGTCGTCAGCACGGTGAAAGTGTTCGATGGCACGCATCACGGCTTTTGTTTCGCCGAACGCGCGGTCTATGACCCCGAAGCCTCGGAGCAGACCTGGGCCGACATCTTCGCCATGTTCAAACGCCGGCTCGGCTAGGCCTTGGAGGGCTACCGGGTTCGTGGGATCTCGAACCCGGCGTCGCGCTCGATGTGCTGCACGATGCTGGTCAGGTCGTCCTTGGAGGCGCCTTTCTGCATGGCGTGCTTGAACACCAGTCGCGCGGCCTGACAAACCCACATCGGCACCCCCAGGTCCTCGCCCTGTGCGATCGCCAGGTCGATGTCCTTCATCAGGATGTGCATCTCGGCGCCATAGTCGAAACTGCGGGTCAGCACCGAAGCGGGAAACTTGGACTCGGTGGCGCTGTTGCGGCCGCTGCCGGCGTTGATCGCCGACACCATCACCTCCGGGTTCAGGCCGCCCTTGGCGCCCATCACAAACGCCTCGGCGGTGGCGGCGAGAGCGACCGCGGACAGGATGTTATTAGTCAGCTTCAGCACCTGGGCAGCGCCGGGTGCTTCGCCCGCCACTGTCAGGGTGCGGCCCCACAGGGAGATCATCGGCCGGATCCTCTCCACCGCGGCCGGATCGCCGGACACCATCACCGACAGCGTGCCGGCACGGGCGCCCGGCGGGCCGCCGGAGATCGGGCAATCGACCAGCGTTACTCCTTGCGCGGCCATTGCCTGCTCGACCTCCTTCACGAACGGGACGCCGACCGTGCAGGTGTTGACCAGCAGCTTCATCGCCCGGCCCTGCGCCAGGCCGTCGGGTCCGAAGGCGACGGCGCGGAAGGCGGCGAGGGTGGGCAGTGAGACAAAGACGATCTCGCACTGGTCGGCGAGGTCCTTCGGACTGACGGCGCGGCGGACCTGACGCTCCAGCAGTGGGCGCATCGCTGCTTCATTGATGTCGTAGATCGTCAGGCTGTGACCGGCGTCCAGCAGCTTGCCGGCCATCGGCTGGCCCATGTTGCCGACACCGAGAAATCCTGCCTGCATCGTTCGTATCCTCTCCATAACGCTTTACCCTGCCGGGCGCGGACAGCGATAAGACGGCATGAACGATCCGAACGCCATACTGAACGAGGCCGCTGGTCGGCATCAGGGGGGCGAACTGAGCGTAGCCGGGGGGCTCTATCGCCCGGTGCTGGCGGTGCGTCCGGCCGATCCGGATGCCCTGTATCTGATGGGGGTGGCGCGCGCCGGAATGGGCGAGACGGCGGAGGGCATCGCGCTGATCCGCCAGGCAGTCGCCGCACAGCCGCTGTTTCCGGCGGCGCATTTCAACCTGGGCAGCCTGTTGCTGGGACAGGGGGAGGCGCAGGCGGCATTAGTCAGCCTTGGCACCTGCATCACCCAGGCGCCGCACCATGCGGGCGCTCTGGCAGCCGCGGGACGGGCGTTGCTGGCGCTGGACCGGCCTGCCGAGGCGGTGACGGTGTTGGCCCAGTCGCTCCAGCTGGCGCCGGATCCGGCATGCTGGAATGACCTGGGGGTGGCGCTGCAACGCAGCGACCGGCCGGACGATGCCTTGCGGGCCTATGGCGAGGCGTTGCAGCGCAGACCTGCGTATGCCGACGCGCAATTCAACCGCGGCTGCCTGCTGCTGGCCCGATCCGATTTCGATCTGGCGGAAGCGGCGTTCGAGGCAGCCCTGGCGGTGCAACCCGACCATGTCGGCGCCGTGTGGAGCCTGGGGCTCACCCTGGCGGCGCAGGGCCGGTTGGACGCTTCCCTGGCAGCGCTGGACCGGCTGCTGGCCCTGGCGCCGACGCATCTGCCGGCACTGCGGCAGCGGGCGGCTTTGCTGAATGCGGCTGACCGGCCGGACGAGGCGATCGCCGACCTTAATCTGGTGCTGGCGGCCGAACCCGACGATGTGGCGATGCTGACCGGCCGAGCGGGGCTGTTACGCATGCGTGGCCGGCTAGAGGAGGCGGAGCGGGATCTGGCGCAGGCGCTGGCGATCAACCCGGATCATGCCGGGGCACTGGTCGAACAGGCCAATGTCGCGCAGGACCGGTTGGCGTATGGCGTGGCGCTGGCCTTGTATGACCGGGCACTGGGGCAGCGGGCCAACGATGTGGCGGCGCTGGTAAACCGGGGTGCGGTGCTGCACGCGATGGGGCGTCATACCGAGGCGCTCGCGACGTGGCACCAGGTGCTGGCACTGCAGCCGGAGCGCGCCGACGTCACGCTGAATATCGCATTGTGCCTGCTGCAGACCGGCGACTGGGCGAAGGGTTGGCCGGCGCACGAGGCTCGGTTGCGACGCTCACCCTGGCGCGAGGCGATGGCCGGCTACAGCGTGCCGCAATGGGACGGGCGGGCGGCGCTGGATGGGCGACGGCTGTTGCTGGTGAGCGAGCAGGGCCTGGGCGACACGATCCAGTTCAGCCGCTTCGCCTATATGGTGGCGGCGCGGGGGGCGACCGTGATCCTGGGCGTGGACCCGTCACTGCGCCGGCTGATGACAGGCCTGGCGGGCGTGGCGGAAGTGAGCTGTACCGGTGATCCTGACGCTGGCGCCGACCTGTTCTGCCCGCTGCTGAGCCTGCCGGCCAGATTGGGGCTCGGTTTGGGCGATGCGGCGATGCCAGCACCGTATCTGCGGGCCGATCCGGTTGACGTTGCAGGCTGGCGCGGGCGTCTGGCGGATTGGCCGGGCCTCAAGGTTGGTTTGGTCTGGGCGGGTAACCCGCGGTTGGGCGATCCGGTGGCGCGGCGGATGGATCTTCGTCGTTCTGTTGGCCTGACGTGCCTGGCGCCGTTGCTGGCGGTGCCGGGCATCACGTTCGTGTCGCTGCAGAAGGGCGAGGCCGGGCGTCAGGCGGCAGGGTCGCCGGTGGTCGATTGGACCGATGAACTGGGCGATTTCGCTGATACCGCGGCACTGATCGAAGCGCTGGACCTGGTGATCAGTGTCGACACCGCAGTAGCGCACGCGGCCGGGGCGCTGGGGCGTCCGGTCTGGGTGCTGAACCGGTTCGACCGGTGCTGGCGCTGGATGACAGGGCGAACCGATACACCGTGGTATCCAACGATGCGGCTGTTCACGCAGACGCGGCCTGGGGTGTGGGGCGACGTGATGGACGATGTGGCGGCAGCGCTGGCGGTTTTCCGAAGCCGAACCCAGCCGGGTTGTCGCGACGAGACTGCTGATTGGCGGGGGGCGTGGCGATAGGGGACCGGCCTTCGCCGGGGCGCCCGCTCAGCCGGCCTCCACGGATTGCTTTTCCCCGAGCTGTCTGTCCACGGGTTGTCTGTCCACGGGCGCTTGCTGTTTGTCGCCGTAATGGCACCACTGCACGGCGACGCAGCGCCAGCATTCCGGGCGGCGGGCCTTGCAAACATAGCGGCCGTGCAGGATCAGCCAGTGGTGGGAATCGCGCAGGCGTTCCGGCGGGATGCGCTTGAGCAGACCGTCCTCGACTTCGCGGGGGGTTTTGCCGGGGGCGAGGCCGGTGCGATTGCCGAGCCGGAAGATGTGGGTGTCGACCGCCATGGTCGTCTCGCCGAATGCCACGTTCAGCACGACGTTGGCGGTTTTGCGGCCGACGCCGGGCAGCGCCTCCAACGCCTCGCGGTCCGCGGGGACGATGCCGTTGTGCTTGGCCTCCAGCTCCTGCGACAAGGCGACGACGTTGCGGGCCTTGGTCTGCCACAGGCCGATCGATCGGATATGCGAGGCGACGCCGTCGGCACCGAGGGCGATCATGGCTTTCGGCGTGGGAGCGACCTTGAACAGCGTTGTGGTGGCGCGATTGACGGAGAGGTCGGTGGCTTGCGCCGACAGCACGACCGCTACCAGCAACTGGAACGGGTTGCCGAAGCTCAGTTCGGTTTCCGGGGCGGGGTTACTGGCCGCCAGCGCTTCGATGAAGCCGCGCACTTCGGCGCGCGTCATGGGTTTGGGTTTCCTGGCCGGTGGCGTCTTCCCGGGAAGCGGGTGCATCAGGCAGCCTTCAGCGCGGCATCCGCGGCGGTGAGAAGCCTTGCGAAGCGCTGCGCCCAGGCTTGCTGGCCGGCTTCGGTGGTGATCAGGTCCTGGCGGATTTCAACCTCGACATGCGCCAGGCCGCGCTTTTCGCCATGGGTCGGAACGCTGTAGTCGCTGTCCTCGGTAATGGCGTAGGGCGTGTTGTCGCCGACAATGAGGTCGCCCTCGCAGCGCAGCAGGTCAAGCAGGATCAGCGCCAGCCGTGGGTCCTTGTTGTAGAGCATGCCGACATGCATGGATCGGCTTTCGCCCTTGAACGAAGGGGTGAAGCTGTGCATCGCGACCAGCATGGTGCGCCGACCGGCGCGGGCGTCTAGCAAGCTGCGGATGCGGTCATGGTAGGGCGTGAAGATGGCGGCGACGCGGGCGGCACGCGCGTCCGCTGACAAGCCGACATTGCCGGGGATGGCGGTATGCTCGCTGATCTCGGGCATTGCCGTTGCCCACGAGGGATCGCGGTTGCAATCGATCACCAGACGCGAAAAGGTCTGCAGCACAGCCGTGGCATCGAGCCGCGCTGACAGGGCCTCGGTCACGCCCGCGATGCCGATATCCCAGGCGATATGGCGCTCACGTTCGCCAGCCGATACGCCCAGGTCGCCCAGCGCGGCCGGGATGGTCCGGCCGGCATGGTCCGCCGTCAGGAAGAAATCCGACTTGCCGGTTTCACGCAGCACACGAACCGGCGCGGGGTCTTGGGCGGTCAGCAGCATAAAGGCTTCCTGTTGCAGCGGGCTGAGAATGCGCTAACGTTGCAGCATGGACAAGGAAGCCAAGCGGGCGCACCACGACCTGGGCGGTGTGTCGAAATTCATGTGTGAGCCGGTGAATACCGAACCGCACGGATTGACCGCGTTCGACCGTGAGGTCGACGCCCTGCGCCAGATGCTGGCGGCAAAGAAGCTGATGTCGGTGGACGAATTGCGTCGCGGCATCGAGGCGATCCCGGAGGCGGACTATCATCGGCTGAGCTACTATCAGCGCTGGACCCGATCGATCACCGACAACCTGTTGCGGTCGAGCGTGATTTCGGAAGCTGAACTGCGCGCCGCGCTGGAGGGGACGTGATGTTTGCGCCGGGCGATGTCGTGCGGGTGAAGGACGACTGGCCGGAGGCGCGTGGGCCGGCGCATATCCGCACGCCGCACTATGTGCGGGGGGTGACCGGGCAGGTGGTGCGGCATCTGGGTGATTTTCTCAACCCGGAGGACCTCGCGTTCGCACGGCCGGCGGAGCGGCGCCCGCTGTATCATGTTCGGTTCCAGAAAGGCGCGATCTGGCCGGAAGCGAAACCGGACGACGAACTGCTGATCGAAATCTTTGGGCATTGGCTGGAGCGGCCATGAATCTGTTGGACACCGAAAGCGACCGGCTGCTGCGCGCGGTCCGCGGGCTGCTGGAGCAGAAGGGCATCGTCTCGACCGCGGAAGTCGAGGCACGCATGGCGGTGACCGATTCCGCCAGTCCTGGCCAGGGCGCGCGGATGGTCGCGAAGGCCTGGGTCGATCCGGCGTATCGTGCGCTGCTGCTGGAGGACGGAAGCAAGGCGGCCGAGGCGCTGGACATTCCGATGCGCGGAATGCCGCCGCTGGGCGTGCTGGAAAATACCGCCGAGGTTCACAACCTTGTGGTCTGCACGCTGTGCAGCTGCTACCCGCGGGCGGTCCTGGGGTATCCGCCGTTCTGGTACAAATCGGCGGCGTTCAGGGCGCGCGCGATCCGTGATCCGCGCGGCTTGTTGGCCGAGGAATGGAAGACGATCGTTCCGGATTCGGTGAAGCTGCAGGTGGTGGATTCAACGGCGGATTACCGATGGATGGTATTGCCGATGCGCCCTTCCGGAACCGATGGCTGGGACGAGGCGCGGCTGGCCGGCATCGTGCGCGAGGGCGACATGATCGGCGTAACGGTGCCGGTGGTCGCGGCAGCCTGACCTGACAATCGCGTCAGGCGGCAAACCCGGGACAGCGCGGAACGTTACGCTGGTCTCCACTGATCCGAGGTTTCGATGCGTTTGACTGTGTTGATTGCTGCCGCTGCCACAACGTTGGCGTTGACCGCCTGCCACCAGGAAGGACCGGGAGAGCGAGCCGGCAAGAGCCTCGATAATGCCGGGCAGTCGATCTCTGACGCGGTGAGCCCTCCGGGTCCCGCGGAATCGGCAGGGCGCAAAGTGGATCGCGCGCTGGGTCGATAGGCCAGGCCGGCGCTATGCCGGCTTAGGTTCCTTCTCGAAGCCGCGGCTCATGTCGTGATCGGGCACGAGCGTCGGCAGACCTCCATTTCGAGCTTATCCTGCCGCGCGGCGCGCTACCGCAGGACGGATTGGCTGCGTCAGGCTTGCCCCGTCGCGTGACCGGGTTAACAATCCGTTCATGAGCCATACGGCGGCAGACATCATGCAGATCGACACCTTGCACGGCCCATGCGGGCATGGCGGGGTGCCGTTGCCATGCAGCCACCCGCTTCAGGTCGGGTTCTAACGACATGCACAAGCTGCACCGGTTCTTCTGGCCCGAATTGGTCGCCGTTCTTGGTGCCTCGCCTGATTTGCACAAAATTCGCGGGCGGTTGTTTCACCAGCTCCGTGAGAACGGATTTCCCGGCCGCATCCTGCCGATCAATCCAAGTTATCAGGAACTTGGGGGATTGGCGTGCTATCCATCGATCGCGGCGGCGCCGAGCGGCGTCGACTTGGCGCTGATCGCCATTCCGGCCGCGCGTGTTGCCGCGGCGGTTGAGGAATGTGCGTTGGCCGGGGCCAAGAATGCGCTGATCATCAGTTCGGGGTTTGCTGAAGATACCGGCCTGGCGAACGACATGCAGGCGGAACTGCTGGCGGTTACCAAGCGCACCGGGATCCGGGTTTGCGGTCCTAACTGCGAAGGTTACTACAACGCGCTGGGGCGTGTTGCGACCACCTTCAGTCCAACGGTCGAAACCAAGGAGAATGACGGCCGCGCGCTGGTGTCCGGCAAGCGGGTCGGGGTGATTGCGCAGTCCGGCGGAATCGGCTTTGCGCTGTTCAACCGCGGCAAGGCGGCGGGGCTGGGCTTCAGCTATGTCATTTCGACCGGTAACGAGGTCGATCTGAACATGGCGGACTTCCTCGACTACATGGTCGACGATCCGCATACCAACGCGGTGATGCTGTTCTGCGAGACTGTTCGTGACGGGCCCGGTTTCGTTGCGACGCTGCAAAAGGCACGTGACCGCGGCAAGCCGATCATTGCGATCAAGATCGGCCGTTCCGATGCCGGTGTGCGGGCGAGCGCGTCGCACACCGCGTCGCTGTCGGGATCGTTCGCCGCTTATCGTGCAATATTCGATCGGTACGGCGTGATCGAGGCGGAGGATGCGGACGAGGCGGTGGCCATCGCCGGCCTGGCGCTGACGAGCCCTTTGCCAAGGGGGCGGCGGACCGGAATCATCACCGTGTCAGGTGGTGGCGGGGCGTGGATGGCCGACACGCTGTCGGCGCACGGGCTGGTCGTGCCGCCGCTCTCCAGCGGCTCTCAGGCGGCGCTGCGACCGCTGATGCCGAGCTATGGGGCGACGGGAAATCCGGTTGACGTGACGGCGCAGGGGTCGAATACCGGGCCGGCTTTGATGACGGTCATGGAACATCTGGCCCAATCCGACGAAATCGACATGATCGTGCTCGTTACTTCGCTGGCCAGCGAGACCCGCGCTTCACTGGATGCCGATCGGGTTCGGGCCGTGGCCGAGACTTGCGGCAAGCCGATGATGGTATGGACCTACACGTTGCCGTCCGGGTTCGGCCGCGCCTCGGCGGCGGGATGCGGGCTGTTCGTCGACAGCAATCTACGGAATGTCGGGTCTGCGTTGGGCAAGCTGGCGGGCTATGCGGAATCGTTGCAGCGGCAACTGCCGGCGCCCTTCGTCCCGGTGTCCGGCCGGTTGTATTCCGGGTTGCCGCGTGTGGTGCCGGAGTATCTGGCGAAACAGGTACTGGCGGCGTGGCTGCCGGATATTCGGGAAGACCTGGTGCAGTCGGCTGAGGAGGCAGCAGCCGCTGCGGAAAGGCTAGGCTTTCCGGTCGTACTGAAGGTGCAGTCGGCGCAACTGCCGCACAAGACCGAGGCCGGCGGTGTAAGGCTGAACCTCGCCGACCGGGGCATGGTGACGAATGCCTATACGGATATGCTGGCAGCGGTCGCGCGCCACGCACCGGATGCCACGATCGATGGCGTGCTGGTGCAGCCCATGGCGCCGAAGGGCCACGAGCTGGTCATTGGCATGGTCAACGATCCGACCTTCGGGCCGATCATGATGCTGGGCCTTGGCGGGATCACGGTTGAATTATTCGGTGATGTCGTTCATGCGCCGGCGCCGATCGACGAGGCGGAAGCGATGCGGATGATCCTGTCGCTGAAATCGGCTCGGTTGCTGACCGGGTTCCGCAGTTCGGCGGCACTCGATCTGGCGCCGGTGGCCCGGCTGGTCGCGGCGCTGTCGCGTGCGGCGCTGACATTGCAGGACCAGGTTCAGGAGTTCGAGCTTAATCCGGTCATCGTCCATGCGGGGGGGCTGGCCGTCGCCGATGCACTCATAACGATGAAGGAATAGAAAGCCATGCTCACTGTCGAGCCGACCGGTGCGATCCTGGGCGCCACGATCCGGGGTATCGACCTGGCGCAACCGATGCCCGACGCGGCGTTCGGCCGCATTCTGCATGCGCTGGGGCATCATGGCGTGCTGCGGTTTCCGGACCAGCGGCTGGATATCGGGGACGTCAAGCGGTTCTCGGAATTGTTCGGCGAGATCCAGGGCAACGCGATCGCCGCGACCGACAGCAACCGGGCGTATCCGGAGGTGGGCATCCTGTCCAACATCAAGGAGAACGGCGCCTATATCGGCAGCCCCGACGCCGGGCAGGATTGGCATACCGATATGTCCTATCGGGAGACGATGGGGTTCGTGAACGTGCTTTACGGCATTCGCATCCCGCGTCGTGACGGCAAGCCACTGGGCGGCACCGAGTTCGCCAACATGCACGCCGCGTATGAGGCGCTGCCGGATGCGGTCAGGACCAGGCTGGACGGCATGACCGTCACTCATAACTTCGAGAAATTCTGGGAGCATATGCGTCAGCACAAGGCCAGCAACCGGCCGGCGATGACCGATGAACAGCGCCGGCGTCGGCCGCCCGTGGTGCACCCGCTGTTCCTGATCCATCCGATCACCGGGCGGAAGACGCTCTATTGCAACGAGGGCTATGCCACCCGCATCAACGAATTGTCGCAGGCCGATAGCGACGCGATGCTGGATTATCTGTTCCGCCATCAGCTGGAGGCTCGATTCCGCTACACCCATGACTGGAACGAGAACGACTTGCTGATCTGGGACCACCTGGGGACCATTCACCGCGCGATCGCGGATTACGAACCCGACGAGATCCGCTTGATGCGCCGGTGCCAGGTGATGGCCGACAAGGTGTTCGATCCCGCCTTCATCAAACCGGTCCGGGACCATGTCATACAGCTTTCATGACACTTCAAGCATTTGTGACACACCATAACGTGTAGGTCGGCGTCTTATGCAACCGCGTTGTCAGGACGGGGAACCATCATGCGTGACGACATGGCGCGCCGGGTATCGGCGGAATTCTTCGGCACTTTCTGGCTGACGTTCGGCGGCTGCGGTGCGGCCGTTCTGGCGGCGGCATTTCCCACGCTTGGAATCGGTTTTCTGGGCGTTGCGCTCGCATTTGGGCTGACGGTTCTGACCATGGCCTATGCGGTTGGCCACATTTCCGGCGGGCACTTCAATCCGGCTGTCACGCTTGGGCTGTGGTCGGCCGGGCGGTGCGCCAACAAGCATGTCCTGCCGTATATCGTGGCGCAGGTGCTGGGCGCCGTGGTCGCGGCGGGCGTGCTGTGGATGATCGCGTCAGGCCAGCCCGGGTGGGTACCCGGCGGGTTCGCCTCAAACGGCTATGGTGATCTCAGTCCGGGCAAATACGGCATGGGCGCCTGCCTGGTCACCGAGTTCCTGATGACGTTCTTCTTCCTGTTCATCATTGTCGGCACAACCTCCAAGGGGGCGGCGAGCGGGTTTGCCGGCATCCCGATCGGGCTGGCGCTGACACTGATCCATCTGGTGTCGATCCCGGTCACCAATACCTCGGTCAATCCGGCGCGCAGCACGGGTCCGGCGTTGTTCGCGGGTGGCGCGTATATTGGCCAGTTGTGGCTGTTCTGGCTGGCGCCGATCGTCGGCGGGATGGTGGCCGGTGCGCTGGCGCGGTGGATGTACGAGCCGGACGAACTGATCCAGACCATCGTGGTGGAGGAACGCCAGACCGCGTGACCTTGCCGATACCGCGTTGGGGCGCGATCATGGCCGCACCATAATCGGGGGAATGCGGCCATGCGCACCGTGCGTTTCAGCAAGGACAGTGTGATATCCTACGGTATCCTGAACGGCGATCAGGTGCAGGAGATCAAGGCCGAACCCTGGGTCGACGCCACGCCGACAGGACGGAGCTTCGCGCTGGCCGCGGTGAAGCTGGAGATCCCGGTGGTGCCGCGCACGTTTTATGCCGCCGGCATCAACTATGCCGCCCATATTCGCGAAATGGCGCATAAACGCGGCGTCGAGCCGGTGTTCCCGGAGAAAGCGGATATCGGCTATCGCGCCATCAATGCGCTGGTGGCGCATGAGGAGCCCGTGGTGATCCCGGCGCATGCACCCCCGAAGATGAATTACGAGGGGGAGCTGGTGGTGGTGATCGGCAAGCAAGCCAAGCACCTGACCGAGGCCAACGCGCTGTCCTGCGTGTTCGGTTACACGATCGGCAACGACGTCAGCGAGCGGACCTGGCAGCGGGGCGATCGCACGTTCTGGCGCGGCAAGAACACCGACACGTTCAAGCCGATGGGGCCGTGGATCGAAACCGATGTCGACCTGGACGCCATGGAGACGGTGATATCGGTCAACGGCAAGGAAGACCTGCGCTTCAAGACCAACGATATGATTTTCGGCATCGCGCACTACATCGCGGCGATGACGAAATACATCACGCTGTACCCCGGCGATGTGATCTGGATGGGCACTGACGGCACGTCACCCGACCTGGTGGATGGCGACGTGGTGGAGGTTGCGTTGACCGGTATCGGCAGGTTGCTGAACCCGTTCGTTCTCGCGAAAGGGCCGGTGTGATGGGCCGGCTTCAGGGCAAGGTCGTCATCGTCACCGGCGCCAGCCGCGGCATCGGCCAGCAGATCGCCGAACTGTTTGCCGAGGAAGGGGCGAAGGTCGTCTGTGCTGCCCGTACGCTGAACGAGGGCGAGCATCGAATGCTGGAGGGCTCGCTGTCGCGCACCGTTGACCTGATTCGCGCGAAAGGCGGCGAGGCGACTGCGGTGACCGCCGATGTGTCGTCCGAACCCGAATGCCTGGCGTTGGTCGAGGCGGCCCGGAGCGCGTATGGGCCGGTGGATGTGCTGGTGAACAATGCGGCGCTGAACTACTACCTGCCGACCGAGAGCTACCCGACGAGCCGGTGGCTCCGGTGTTTTGCGATCAACGTGCATGCGCCTTTCATCCTGGCCAAGGCCGTGCTGACGGACATGATCCCGCGGCGTTCCGGGGCGATCGTCAACATCAGTTCCGGATCGGCGATCGGACCGGGCCGGGGGCCGTATGACGACCAGGTCGCGCATGGCGGGGTGATGTATGGCGCGACCAAGGCGGCACTGGAGCGGTTTACCCAGGGGCTGGCGCAGGAGATGGCGCAATATAACGATATTGCCGTGAGCGCGGTGTCACCGTCGCAGGTGGTGCCCACGCCAGGCACGATCCACTTCAAGCTGGTGACGGGCGCTGACGATCCGCGCGGGGAACCCCCGATCATGATGGCGCGGGCGGCGTTGCTGCTGGCAAGTGAGCCGGCGCTGACGGTCAACGGACGGGTGACCTACAGCCAGCAGATCCTGAAGGAATTTGGCTGGATCGATCAGGCGCAGGGAAGAGGCGTGACGATCAAGGGATCAGGTTACTCGCAGGTCTGAGACCGGGACTTGCGTCTGGCGTGCCGCCGTGCAGCGACAAGCCCGGTCAGCCCGGTGACCAGAAGCGCGACCGAGGCTGGTTCCGGGGCGGGGGTGAAGTTCAGCGCCTCGGTGGACAGGGCCAGGATCGAGGAGCTGTTTGCAGCCAGTTTCAGGTCGACGGCGAATGCCATGCTGGCTGGCAAGGCGTTGCTTACGGCCGCTGAGGCGTTTGGTCTGGCCAGTGTGACATTCGCGCTGCCCCCACCGGCCCCGATATAGCTGACATTTGACAGAACGCTGGCGGGCGCGGCGGATGAACCGCCCGTAATTGCGTTGCTGAAGCCGGTGACGATCGATGCCTTGCCCTTTGTTGGGGTGAGCGTGAGGATAAATTTCAGCTCGCTGCCGGATGCGCATTTGTTACAGGCGAGGGCGTTGCTGCCTTTGGCTATGCCGCCAGTGCCGCCCGCATTTCCGGTTCCGTTACCGTGAATTGCGATTGTCGGCTGGCCACGACGGGAGCTCGCCACTTCAAGCACATTGTTGGTATCGCCGAGGCCGGAGCTGGTGCAGGCGTTCGCCGCGCCCCCGTTCAAGCTCAACGTGCAACCGGAGATGGTGAACGACAATCCGTCAAAGGCGACGCTGTTGCCATTGATAAGATCAACCGGCGACTGAATCTGCGCACGCGCCTGGCTCATGCCACCCAATAAACCGAGGGCCAGAGCCAATGTCGCTACTGTCTTGAAAATGTTCAATGGCACCTCACACGCAGACGACTGATTGCCGTGAAGGGATGTAGCACAACCGATCCGGTGTGTAAACAGATAACAATGTCGCATTGATACAAATTAAGTTGGTGATTCTGTTTCCGGCCATGTTTTCGAGTCGACGCGATATAATTTGTTATCTATCGGTATCGCCTACGACCTCCTTTCCGTTCAGGTCGAACTCATGGACGGTGACGCCTTTCATCGCTCGTGCCACCACGGGATCGGCACCGTCACGCAGCAGAGCCTGCCTGAGCTGCTCACGGGATTCCGGAAAGGTGGGCACCGCGCCGGCGCGGCGGGCCTCGACCTTCACGATGAACCAGCCGGCGGAGGTGCGGAATGGATAAGGCGTAAACGTCCCGGGCTGCATCGAAAAGGCCACCGAACTGACCTCCGCGTTCAGTCCGTCCATCGTCAGGAACCCCAAATCTCCGCCGGACGACGCCGTGGGATCGGTGCTGGAACGCTTGGCAAGGGTGGCAAAATCCGCCCCGGAACGGAGCTCCGCGATAATCGCCTGGGCAGCTTCCTGGTTTGGCATCATGATCACCCGCACGTGCACCTCGTCAGGGCCCGGCTGGATTGCGATGTCCTTGCTGTAGCGCTCGAGCAGGCTCTTTTCGGTGATTGTCTTGCCGACCTCCTGCTCCAGGAACGCGTTGGCCAGAGCTCGGTCCGCGGCCGCCTTCACCTGACGCCGCACCACGGGTTCCTCATCCAGCCCCTGTTGGTGAGCCTGAATGACCAGCGCCTGCTGGCGTTCGAGCTGGACCCGCACGTTCGGAAACAGATCCGCAAAGGGCAGCGACCGGACGCTGGGCGGCAGTTCAGCGATGGCGTCGGATACATCGCCGAATGTGACCAAACGTCCGTCAATGTCGGCGACGACGGCGTTGGCACTTTTGGCCTGCTCGTCTGTCACGTTGTAGACCGGCGTGTTTGTGTCGAATGCGGGTCGCCTGAGGTCACCTGGTGCCAGCGGCAAGGGATCCGGCTTCGTCTGACCAAGCCCAGGATCTGGCGAAATGCAAAGCGCCAACAGGGTGCCTGCCAGCAGGGGCATATATCGATTGAATGGCGTCATGATTAACCATCGGCAACGGAGGCCGCATCCATACCATAGCGGTGGCGGCCGATGCGACACCGCAATGCTGTCGCCGCGTGCTCAGAGGCGGGGCACGTTCACCGGTTGGCCGGCTTTCGCCGAGGCGGCGACGGCTTCGAACACCGCGACGCCGTGCATGATCTGATCCATTGGCGTCGGGAAATCCTCGCCTGACGTGATGCTGGCCGCAAATGCCTCCAGCTCGGCGGTCAACATGTTGAAACCGGGCGTTTCGGTTACTTCCGGCGTGCCGCCACCATGCGCGGCGCCGGTGGTGGCCGGGACAAGACGGAACATGTTCATTGGATGGCCCAGGATCTCCGCAAAACCGCCTGTTCCATAAACCGCCATACGATAGTGTGGCGTGGCGGCGGTTGAAGAGAAGACGTGGCCGGACGCGCCATTGACGAAGCGGAGCAGTATGTCGGTAGTGTCGTCGGCGAGCGGCGCGGCGCGGCGAGCAACCTGGGCGAACACCGACTGAATTGGTCCGAACAGGTCGATCAACCCGTCAACAAGATGCACGCCGATTGCGGTCATGGCGCCGGCAGGGGCTTCATCAGGACGCACGCGCCAGGCATTGGGGGCCATCGCGATCCCGTGCAGCGCGGTCTGTTCGGCGCTTATGGTGACAAGAGTGCCCAGACGCCCGGAGCGGACCGCCTCGCGCAGCATGTTCATTGAGGGGTGGAACCGGCGGTTGAACCCAACGGCGAGCACGATGCCGGCCGAGGCGGCGGCCTGGCGTGCGCGCAGCCCGTCCTGCACCGACAGGCTGAACGGCTTTTCAATGAACACATGCTTGCCGGATGCAGCGGCCTGGATCACCTGGTCCGTGTGCTGGCTGTGCGGCGTGGCAAATACGACGGCCTTGATTGTGGTGTCGTTCAGGATCGCGTCGAGGGACGGAACCCACCGCAATCCGGCTTCGGCGCAAAAGCCTGCCGCCGTTGCTTCGGTGCGGGTTTGCGCGGTGGTAAAACGGATTACCTTGCTGTCGCGCACGCTGTTGACGAGGTTCTGACCCCACCAGCCCAAGCCCACGATCGCGGCATCTATCATCGCTTGTGTCCCTCGATCTCATTCAGCATTGCGTCGACAAAAGCCCGCATTGTCGCGGTTCGTGCATCGGCCAGCGCCTGGCCGCGCGCGGTCTGAAAGTTGTCGGCAATGCGGAACAGTTTCGTCGCGAAATGGTCCAGCGCAAAGGCCGCATCGTTAAGATCCCGACCTGCACCTGATGGATCGGCGGGATCATACAAACGAGAGCCCATGCGTCCGCCTACATAGAAGCAGCGGGCGATGCCGATGGCACCAATGGCATCCAGACGGTCGGCATCCTGGACAATCCGAGCCTCAAGGGTTTGTGGGGGAATGGCGGCGGAGAAGCTGTGGGCTTCGATGGCGTGAGCGACGCGATCGATGGTGGCCTGGTCCCACGAAAGGTTCGCCAGGATCGTCCGGGCGCGGGCGGCGGACATCCGGGATGCCCGGGCGCGCAGAGGCGAGTTCTTCTCGATTTCGACACAGTCGTGCAGGACGACGGCCGCGATCAGTATCGGGCGATCGGCGGCAGGTTCGGCGTCTGCGATTTGCATCGCGTTACGCGCGACGCGCAGCAGATGCGACCGATCGTGCGAGCCGTCATCGCCGCCGTTGCCCAAAGCCGTGAACAAATGCTCCGCCAGGGGAGCGTCGTCACCGAATATTGCCTCGATCCCATCCATTTCCCTTACTGACCATCCAATATGAAATCTCGCAAGGAGGGCAGGGGCGCATGAGTAATTTCGAACTGGTCTGGGATGCGCGGTGCGGTGTCGCCGAATCGCCGGTGTGGGATACGGCGGGGCGACGGGTGCTGTTCTGTGACATCAACGGAAAGAGGATCAATGCGCTGTCGGTGGACAGCGGCGTGCGGGAAGGATGGGATTTTCCCGAAGTGGTCGGCAGCTTTGGCCTGTGCCGTTCGGGACGGCTGGTGGTGGCGCAGCAGCATCACGTCGTGCTGTTCGATCCGCGAACCGGGGTGCGGACCGACCTGACGGCCAAGATCTATGAGCCATCGATCAACCGGTTCAACGACGGCAAGGTTGGACCGGATGGCGCGTTCTGGGTTGGCACCATCGACGGCAACAGTCCGCGCCAGCCGAATGCCAGCCTGTATCGGGTGACGGCGGATGGACGGATCACCCGAGAGCAGGGCGGATACCAGAACTCGAACGGTCTGGCATGGTCGGCGGACGGACGCACGATGTATCATTCCGATACCAGCGGGTTCATCGAAGCATGGGATTTCAACCCGGCGGATGGCAGCCGGAGCGGACACCGGGTGATGGCCCGCCTGACCAATGAAATGGGGCGGCCAGACGGCGGGGCGACGGACATGGACGGCAATTACTGGTCGGCCGGACCGTCCGCCGGTTGCCTGAATTGTTTCAGCCCGGCGGGCGAATTGCTGCGTCGATGGGATTTTCCGGTTCCCGGCCCGACAATGCCCTGCTTCGCCGGCGACATGCTGTACGTCACGTCGCTGCGCGAGGGGAAGTCGGCTGACGTTCTCGCCGACTTCCCGACGCTTGGCGGGTTGTTCCGGGCAGCCGCTCCCGCGGTTGGTGCGCCCGTTGGTCTGTTCGCCGATTAGGCAGCCTTACCTGTAGGCGGGGGGCGGCGGCGGATACCCCGGTTGCTGGTAGTAGGTCCGCGGCGGCGGTGGACGCGGCGTTGTGGCCGCGCCGCCGACCGCGCCAACGGCGCCGCCGATCAGACCGCCGGCCAGTGCCCCACTACCGCCCCCGGCGATGCCGCCGATCGCCGCGCCGGCGCCAGCACCCAGCAATCCGCCGCCGACCGCCCGCTGACTGGGGTTATAAGGATCGGTACATGCTGCGACCGACAGCGTCATACCCAGCATCAGCGCGGAGGAAACGATAAAGCGACGCATATGAAATATCCTCGATCATGCAACGATACGAGGATATGGTAGTTGCCCGGTACCGAGCCCGTCACAAATTGGTGATGGCGGTCTGCGAACGGCGAACCAGGTCGCGAATCAGGAGATGGCGCGCAAGGTCGGCCGTTCGGGCTGGACGTCAGCCCGACCAAGATAATTCAGGAAGACGGAACAAAAGCGCTTCGCCGTGCTTTCGCAGACTTTCTGTTGCAGCATGTTCCAGCGCTCGCGCCGCTCCTCAAGCTCCATGGACAGCGCGACGTGCATGGCTTCGGCGATCTCATCGGAATCGTAAGGATTAACGATCAGGGCCTCCGTCAGCTCCTCCGCAGCGCCAGCGAAACGCGACAGGATCAACACGCCCGGATCGGCTGGATCCTGTGCCGCAACGAATTCCTTGGCGACAAGATTCATGCCATCGCGTAACGGTGTGACCATGCCCAACCGGGAGAGCCGGAAGAACCCGGCCAGCGTGTCGCGTTTGACCGCCCGGGTCATATAGCGCAACGGCGTCCAATCGAATTCGGAGTAACGGCCATTTGTGTCGCCTACGATACGATCAAGCTCACGGCGCAGCCGCTGGTAGGCGCCCTGATCCTCACGCGAGCGGGCGGCGATCTGCAGGAAGCTGAGTTCGCGTCGGTGCTGCGGATAGGCACCGAAGAAGCGCCCGATCGCCTCAAACCGGTTGATCAGGCCTTTGGAATAGTCCAGCCGATCAACGCCGATGGCGAGACCGCCTTTGCCCAGGCTTTCGCGCAACGCGCGGGCGTCGGGACCGCGGGCGGCTTCGCGGGCGCGGGCGGCGAAGGCTTCGGCATCGATGCCAATTGGATCGACAATGGCACGAACCGACCGGCCGCGCCAGACGAAGCGGCCTTCCCGATCAGGGTGGACACCAAGTGTTTCGGTAATACAATCAAGAAATGCGGCCCGGTAGGTGCGGGTGTGGAAGCCCACGACATCGTAAGCGCACAGTCCAGTGAGTATTTCGGTCGATCGCGGCAGGGCGTGGAAGATGGTCGGCGGCACGAACGGCGTGTGCAGGAAGAAGCCGATCCGGTTCGTCACGCCCAGGGCTCGTAGCTCGGCGGCCAGCGGGAACAGATGATAATCGTGCACCCAGATCAGGTCGTCCGGGCGCAGCAGGGGAACGATCGAGGCAGCGTATTGCCGGTTGACCGCACGATAGCCTTCGTAGTCAGCGGACTGGAAGTCCACCAGGCCAAGCCGGAAGTGCAACAAGGGCCACAGCGCGCCATTGGAGAAATTGACGTAGAACGCGTTGTAATCAGCCTCGGTCAGATCAATCGTTGCGTAAGTAACGCCGTCGGAACGTTGGACATGGGTGGTGCCGGATCCGCGGGCCGATCGTCGGCCGCTCCAGCCGAACCACAGCGAGCCCGGTTGCAGGGCATCAGCAAGTGCAACAGCCAGGCCGCCGGCCTTGGCGCCGCGTTCTGATGGCAATGGTACCCTATTCGAAACGACGACCAGCCGCCCCATTGGTCAGCACCTCCCGCTATGGCCAGTGCGAATGAGCCGCACCGACGGTAACGGCTTAACGCAAACGGCGCCGCATCGTCGCACGGCTGGCGTCACATCGCCGTGATACCACGCTGTCTGCACTTCGCTGCCGCAAAAAAACCTAATCCGGCGACCACTCATGTCTGCATCAATCGGCCGGGGAGCCAGTGACCAATGCGTATAGCCCAGATCGCACCGCTGACCGAATCCGTCCCGCCGCGCACCTACGGCGGAACCGAGCGGGTCGTGTCGTATTTGACCGAGGAACTGATGGCGATGGGGCACGACGTGACCCTGTTCGCAAGTGGCGATTCCGTAACGAGCGCGAAGCTTGAGGCGGCGTGGCCTTGCGCATTGCGTTTCGACACCACGCTGCGCGATGCAATGGCGCCGCAGATGCTGCTGATGGAGAAAGTCTATCAGCATGCGCACGAGTTCGATGTGCTGCATTGCCACCTCGACTACTGGCCGTTCTCGCTGCTGAGCCGGCAGCAGACGCCCTTCATGACGACGCTGCATGGGCGGCTGGACCTGCCGGAGCTCACCCGGGTGTATGATTGCTTTGAAGAGGCGCCGCTGGTTTCCATTTCGGATGCGCAGCGGCGGCCACTGCCGCGCGGCAATTTCATCGGCACGGTGCATCATGGGTTGCCGCCGGACCTGCTGACACCGCAGCCGGTGAACCGGGATTACCTTGCGTTCCTGGGACGGATCTGCCCGGAGAAATCGCCAGACCGGGCGATCAGGATTGCGCGCGCGGCGGGTATGAAGCTGAAGATCGCCGCCAAGGTCGACCGGGTCGATCGCGAGTATTTCGAAACGACGATCCGGCCGCTGATTGATGGTGATCAGATCGAAATGATCGGCGAGATCGGCGATGCCGAGAAGCCGGCTTTTCTGAGTGGCGCCAAGGCGATGCTGCTGCCGATCGACTGGCCCGAACCGTTCGGGCTGGTGATGATCGAGGCGATGGCTTGCGGGACACCGACCATCGCCTTTCCGGCCGGTTCAGTGCCGGAGGTGATCGATCATGGTGTCACCGGTTACGTGGTGCATGACGAAACATCCGCGGTGGCAGCTTTGGGACGGCTCGACCGGCTATCCTCGGCCGCGATCCGTGAGCGGTTCGAAACCCGTTTCACAGCGCGGCGGATGGCTGAGGATTATGTGGCGCTGTATCGGCGGATGGCGCTGAAAACGCGGCCGGCCTTGCGTGTTGTGACCTAAATCCGCTTCACTCCGCCCCAAGATCGATAATGGGGCGGAGGGGTTATGGCGTCGGCAGGCGAATACGACTTCATCATCGTAGGGGCGGGTTCGGCCGGCTGCGTGCTGGCCAACCGCCTCAGCGCCAATGCGGCCAACCGCGTGCTGCTGCTGGAGGCGGGCGGCAAGGACACCGATCCGTGGATTCACATCCCGGCCGGCTTCTACCGCAACATCTACAATCCGAAAGTTGCCTGGCACTTCGAAACCGAGCCGGTGCCGGAGATGCATAACCGGCGAATTTCGTGGCCGCGGGGCAAGGTTTTGGGTGGGTCTTCGTCGATCAACGGGCTGATCTACATTCGTGGGCAGCGGCAGGATTTCGATCTGTGGCGGCAGCTTGGCAATGCCGGGTGGTCGTATGATGACGTGCTGCCGTACTTCCGAAAGGCCGAACACCAGGAACGTGGGGCCGATGAATTCCACGGGTCGGGCGGCCCGCTGGGCGTGTCGGATCTGCGGACCGACCATCCGCTGCACGATGCGTTCATGGCGGCCGCGCAGGAGGCGGGTTATCCGTATAACCGCGACTTCAACGGGGCCGTGCAGGAGGGGGTCGGGCCGCTGCAACTGACCGTGCGCGGCCGGCGGCGGGCGTCGACCGCGGTCAGCTATCTGAAGCCGGTCAAGTCCAGGCCCAACCTGCGGATTGAGGTACGTGCGCTGACCCACCGGGTGCTGCTGCAGGGCAAGCGGGCGGTCGGCATCGAGTACAGCCAGGCTGGCGCGCTGCATCAGGCGACTGCACGCAAGGAGGTGCTGTTGTGCGGCGGGGCGATCAACTCACCGCAGATCCTGCAGTTGTCGGGGATCGGGCCGGGCGAGCATCTGCAATCGCTGGGAATCGAGTTGAAGCACGACCTTGCTGGCGTCGGCGAAAATTTGCAGGATCATATCGGCGGCCGAATCATCCATCGCTGTGTCGACGGCACGGTGACGATGAACGAGATCTACCACAACTGGCTGCGGCGGCTTTATGCCGGGGCGGAGTGGATCTTCGCGCAGAAGGGTCCGTTGATGACAGGCGCCGCGCCGATGGGGCTGTTTGTGAAGACCCGGCCGGAGCTGGACAGCCCCGATGTGCAATACCAGTTCCTGGCCGGCAGCGCCCAGAAGACCGGTGAGGAGATGCACCGCTTTCCCGGCTGCACCATGGTGGCCATTCCATGCCGGCCGGAAAGCCGGGGCTGGCTGCGGATCAAGTCCCCCGACCCGACCGAGGCGCCGGCGATGCAGCCGAACTATCTGTCGACGCAGCGCGATCGTGAGACGATCGTGGCCGGACTGCGGGTGACGCGGCGGATTTTCGCAACGGCGGCGATGCAGCGTCTGTGCCGGGAGGAAATTTATCCGGGACCGCAGGCGCAGACCGACGAGGATCTGCTGAACCATGTGCGGGCGACGGCCGGGACGACCTTCCACCAGACCAGCACCTGCATGATGGGGCCGGGGCCGAAATCGGTGGTCGATGTCGACCTGAAGGTCAAGGGGATGGAGGGGTTGCGCGTGATCGATGCCTCCGTCATGCCCACGGTGGTTTCAGGCAATACCAACGCGACTGTCATCATGATCGCGGAGAAGGGAGCGGATATGATCCTGCAAGCGGCATGAGCAGCCTGACCGGCAAGGTCGCCCTGGTGACCGGGGCGGGGAAGAACATCGGCCGGACGATCGCGCTCGACCTGGCGGCGCAGGGCGCGTCTGTGGTGGTCAATGGCCGCAGCGACCGGGCCGCGGTGGATGGCGTGGTGGCGGAGATCAACGCGGCAGGCGGACAGGCAATCGGCTGCCTGGCGGATGTGTCCAACGCAGATTCGGTTCAGGCGATGGTCGAGGCGGCGGTGGCGGCGTTCGGCGGCATCGACATCCTGGTGAGCAACGCCGGGCTGCGGCGGCAGACGCCCTTCCTGCAGATGTCGCTCGCGGAATGGCGGGAGATCCTGTCCGTCGCACTGGACGGGGCGTTCATTCTGTGCCGCGCGGCGGTGCCGCACATGGTGGGGCGAGGCGGGGGCGCGATCGTGGCGCTGTCGGGGATTTCGACCCATGTGGGGACACCGCAGCGATGCCACGTCTCGGCGTCGAAGGCGGGGCTGGAGGGGCTGATGCGGGCGCTGGCGATCGAGCTGGCGCCGGAACGGATCACTTGCAACACCGTGGCGCCAGGGGCGGTCGACACGGTGCGTGGAGCGTCGGCTGGCGTGTTGCCGGCGACGCTGGCGGACATCCCGCTGGGACGCAAGGCGGCGATGGAGGAGATCGCGGCAGCGGTGCGCTTCCTGGCCGGGCCGGACGGGCGGTTCATCACCGGACAGACCCTGCATGTGAACGGCGGTGCGTTCCTGACCTGAGGTCTGCTTGCGGGCATGACCTTGACCTAAACGCGCGACGCTGCACCCTTGCGGAAACGGGGAGGCGCAGCATGCAAAAAAGTCACGAACGGATCCTGACCACCCATACAGGCAGCCTGCCGCGTCCGCCGGAGCTGGTTGACCTGTATGTGCGCAAGGCGCGCGGCGAAGCGGTGGATGCGGCCCTGGCCGAGACCGGCCACGCCGCGATGGAGGATGTCGTGCAGCGCCAGCGCGACGCCGGCATCGACATCGGCAACAATGGTGAGCAGCAGCGGGAGGCGTTCTTCCTCTATGTCCGCAGCCGCATGAGCGGATTTGGCGGCGCCTGGAATCGCCCGGCCCGCGGTGATGTCGACAAGTATCCGCTCTACAGACAGGCCTTGGCCCAGGAAGCGGCCCATACCGTCGGTATCAGCGCACGTGAGGCCATACCGACCGCGATCGGACCTGTGCGGTATCTGGATCGTGCCGCTGTCGAACAGGAATGCCGGGATTTTCGCGCCACACTCGATGCCATGGGTCAGCCGTTCGTCGAACCGTTCCTGACGGCGCCGTCGCCGGGCATCGTCGCCGCAGCCTTGCGCAACGATTATTATCCTGACGAAACCGCCTACCTGAATGCCCTGGGTGCGGCCTTGCAGGTTGAATATGAAACCATTGTAGGGCACGGGTTCCTGCTGCAGCTCGATTGCCCGGACCTGGCGATGGAACGCCATTTCTCCTATCAGGATCGTCCGCTCGGCGATTTTCTTGGTTTTGTCGATCGGGTGGTGGGCACCATCAACGCAGCCCTGGTCAACATCCCGCGCGACAAGGTCCGGCTGCATGTGTGCTGGGGCAACTATGAGGGGCCGCACGACTGCGATGTCGAACTGCAGGAGGTGATGCCGATCCTGCGCCAGCTTGACGTTGGCGGCTTCGTGCTGCCGTTCGCCAACCCGCGCCACGCCCATGAATATCATGTGCTGAAGGATTTCCCGCTGGACGACGACCAGATCATCGTGGCGGGTGTTATCGACTCAGTAACGAACTTCGTGGAGCATCCGCGGACGGTGGCTGAGCGTATCGAACGCGTCGCGCAGGTGGTCGGCGACCCCACACGGGTGCAGGCGGGAACGGATTGCGGGTTCGACACGTCTGCAGGCATGCGCCGGGTGGCCGCCGACATCGTCTGGGCGAAGCTCGCGGCGCTGAGCGAGGGCGCGCGCATCGCGTCGGGACGGTTGTTCTGATCCGGCCGGGATAAGGGAAACAGATATAATGCACGCCACCCACCTGGTCATTGGCGGCGGTTCGGCCGGCTGCGTCATGGCAGCGCGGCTGTCGGAAGCGACGGGCAACAAGGTGGTGCTGGTGGAAGCCGGGCGGGACTATGCGCCGGACGAGACCCCACAGGACATCAGCGACACGTATTCCGGCAGTGCGCTGATGAATCCAGGTTATTTCTGGAAGAATTTGAAGGTTCGGCGGAATGCCGATGCGGCGCCGGTGTATTACGAACAGGGTCGCGTGCTGGGCGGCGGTTCGTCGGTGAATGGTCAGGTCGCGCTGCGCGGCGCGCCGGAGGATTATGATCATTGGGACCGGATCGGTTGCAAAGGCTGGGACTGGAATTCGGTCCTGCCGTATTTCCGCCGGCTGGAAACGGACCTCGACTTCACCGACCAACTGCATGGCTCACAGGGGCCGATCACCGTCCGACGCATGCCCACCGAACAATGGGACGACTTCACCCTTTCCATTACCAAAGTCTGGGACCGGCTTGGTTTTTCCATGCGCCCCGATATGAACGGGGCGTTTGGCGAGGGATATTCGCCGCTGCCACTGTCCAACGACGGCAACGCGCGCCGCTCGACGGCGGTGGGCTACCTGGATGCGGCCACGCGACGCCGCCCCAATCTTCAGATTCTCGATCAGGCGCAGGTGCGGCGAATTCTGTTCGCTGATGGCCGCGCCGGTGGAGCGGAAATCCGCCGCAACGGCGCAATCGAAACGATCACTGCCGACAATGTCGTGCTGTCCGCCGGCGCGCTGCACACGCCTTGGCTGCTGATGCTGTCAGGCATCGGCCCCGGCGAGCACCTGCGCCGGCACGGCATCGCGGTGCAGCTCGACCGGCCCGGCGTCGGTGGCAACCTGATGGATCACCCGGCGATCCACATTTCCGGCTATCTGCCCCCGGTGTCACGCCACAAGATGGTTCTTCGCCGTAACTATACCTATTTGCGCTGGTCGTCTGGGCTTGCCGATGTGCCAGCGGCAGACATGGTGATGATGGCTGTCTGCCGCTCCGCCTGGCATGCGATCGGGGTGCGCATCGGCACGCTGTCATCCTACATTGGCCGTTCCTATTCCACCGGCGAGGTGCGATTGGCCTCGCCCGATCCTGATGACGAGCCGTCGGTGAATTTCAACTGGTTGAGCGACCAGCGTGACCTCGACCGCATGGTGGGTGCCTTCCGGCGCATGGCGAGCATCCTGGCCAGTGATCCGGTGCCAAACTACCTGTCCAATCTGTTTGCCTCCAGGTTCTCGCAGCGGGTGCGCAACGTCGGGCAGAAAAATGTGAAGAATGCGGTGCTGACAAATATCGCTGCGCTGATGATGGACAATTCCGCCGGGCTGCGGAAATTCCTGTTCGACAAGGTGATCAGTGACTGCCCGCCGCTGCCGGAACTGCTGGCCAACCCTGACCGCCTTGAACGTCATGTGCGGGACAACGTGCAATCTGCCTGGCACCCGTCCTGCACTTGCCGGATGGGCGATCCGGCTAACCCGCAGACCGTGGTCGACCCTGGCGGCAAGGTGGTCGGCGCGCGAAACCTGTTCATCGCGGATGCGTCGGTGATGCCGGAGGTGTCCCGCACCAACACCAACATCCCCACCATCATGATCGCCGAACGGATCGCGGAACGGGTTCGGTGACGGCGCTCAATCACCGGATACTGCTGCGGTCCCGGCCGGCAGGGATCCCGCAACCCGGTAATTTCACCGCGGACACCGAAACGATTTGCCTCCCGGGTTCCGGCGAGGTGCTGCTGCAGACTGTCTACCTGTCGATCGATCCGGCGATGCGGTCCTGGATGAGCGAGGATGCGGGCTATCATGCTTCGGTTCCGCTGGGGTCGGTTATGCGCGGCGGTGGGATCGCACGCGTGCTGGAAAGTCGGGCGGAGGCGTTCCAGCCCGGCGACCTGGTGCAGGCTCGGCTGGGCTGGCAGACCCACCCGACGATTGCGGCGAAATTCCTCCAGCCGGTCGACCTGGCGCGTGGCGATGCGCTGGCCTGGATCGGTCCGCTGGGTCTCAGCGGCGTCACCGCCTATTTCGGCATGCGCGACGTGGCTGCGATAAAGCCGGGTGACCATGTCCTGGTCTCCGGCGCGGCCGGCGGTGTTGGACAGATCGCGGCGCAGATTGGCCGCATCGAGGGCTGCCGGGTCGTCGGCATCGCTGGCGGGGCCGAAAAATGTGCGTGGCTGCGTAATGAGCTGGGTCTCGATGATGTCGTTGATTACCGGGCGGAAGCGGACCTGACGGCGGCGGTCGGTCGTGCCTGCCCTGACGGTGTTGACCTGTTTTTTGATAATGTCGGTGGAGCGGCCTTGGATGCCGCCTTGGCTCATTTGCGCATGGATGCGCGGATTGCGCTGTGCGGCCGGATCTCCCAGGTGACGACGCCGTATCAGGTGTCCGGCCTCGCCCGGCTATCCGCGCGATGCGGGCGGATGCAGGGCTTCCAGGTGTTTCGCTACCACAACCGGTATGAGGAGGCCCGAACCTGGTTGGCCGCACAGCATCGGAATGGGCGGCTCCGCCAGCGGCTGCATGTTCTCGACGGGCTGCATCATGCCCCCGCGGCCATCGGGATGCTGTTCCGCGGCGAGAACTTCGGCAAACTTGTTGTGCAGGTTTCGGCCTAAGGGTGAGGGATCGATGTAGCGGGACTGCGGCCGGAAAGGCGTCACCGGGATCTGCAGCACCCCGACGCTATATTGGTTGGCAGCGAGCGCCCGCTTGCGCCCTAGAGCAACATCACCCTGACCGGAATGGTCAGGGTGATGAAGTTGCTCGCTCAAACAACGAGATAGAGCGCGCTGACTGTTTACAGTCAGGCTGAAAGCGCTCTAAGACACGTTGCGGACAACTACAGGCGCCGGAACCATCTGGCGCCTGTAGCCGCTCTCGATTGCTTCTTCGCTTTTGCCGGCTGTCAGGCCTCCCCCACGCAATCCAGCATCGCAGCGGCCAGGGCTTCGGCAGGCGATTTGCCGCCCCAAAGCACAAACTGAAAAGCCGGGAAGAATCGCTCGCATTCGGTCAACGCGATATCCACAAGGTCCTCAAGGCTTTCGGCCGACGCGCCGGCCGCCCCGCGCAGCAGAATCGCATGTCGGAACACCGGCATGCCATCGTCGCTTTCCAGCCCGAAATGCCCCAGCCAAAGTTTCTCGTTGGCGAGGGCGAGCAGTTCATACAGCGCGATCCGTTGCTTTTCCGGCACTTTCAGATCGAAGGCGCAGGTGAAGTGCATCACGCTGATTTCGTGTGACCAGTTGAAAAACAGACCATAGTCACACCAGTGGCCGGGCGCCTCGGCTGCCATTTCCGAGTCGGACCGGCGATCGAATTCCCATTCATTGGCGGCGACAATTTGCTCCATGATGTCGAGAGGATTGGCTGCGTTGTCCAACGATGTGGTCAGCGATGCTGACATGCGGGGTCTCCCGTCAAAAGGAAGGCCGAGCGTAGCCTTCACCCCCGGACAGTGCCGGCTCCGAAACGCTTTTCGGAGTCGCCCGAGGTTGGCCACAGCTTCAG
This sequence comes from Rhodopila sp., assembly GCA_965200665.1. Classification (GTDB taxonomy): domain Bacteria; phylum Pseudomonadota; class Alphaproteobacteria; order Acetobacterales; family Acetobacteraceae; genus Rhodopila. The sequence continues at coordinate 4,098,839 of OZ241370.1, forward strand.
CCTATCCACGTGATCACTGAGGTAGCAAGGGGCACGCGTTCATTTTCAAAGGATCATGATGGTTATTTTTTCGACAAGACCGTGCCGGTATCAGGCCCGGCCCGGCGTCAGCGCGTCCGGGTCGGGAGCTTCCAGTGCTGCGACACGCGCTTCCAGCGCCGCCAAACGCTCTTCCAGCGTTGTGGCCCTTGCCTCCGCTGCTTCCTGGCCGGCTCTCGCATTGGCAGCCAGTTCCTGAATGGCCTCCAGCTCCTCGCGACGGACCAGGTCGAGCCGCTGGAGAAGTTCATCCGTGCGGGCACGGACCATCGCCTCGGCTTCCTCACGCAAGCCGGCGAGCGCGGAAATGGCGCCGCCCGCTACCCCCGCAAGGTCGTCGAAAAATTTCGGCCGGTCGCTCATGGCTGAATTTGCTCCTGCTGCATCGCGCGGCTTTCGTCGCCGTCCACGCCCTCGTATATAGTGCCGCCATGATCCTGATAACTGGCGGTGCCGGCTTCATCGGCTCCAATCTGCATGCCGAGCTGGCACGGCGCGGACACGAGACCGTGGTAGCCGACACCCTGGGAAGTCACGGAAAATGGCGGAATCTCGCCAGGCATCCACCGACACGCATGGTGCATCCTGACGACCTGGACGATTTTCTTGCCGGCCGGCCGGCGGTTGAGATGGTCTTCCACCTCGGGGCCATCAGCGAGACGACCGCGGTAAACGGCGATGAGACCTGGGCAACCAATGTGGAACTCAGCCGGCGGCTGTGGGAGTGGTGCGCCGATCGCGGTGTCCGCATGGTCTATGCATCCTCGGCGGCCACTTACGGCGATGGCGCGCTGGGCTTCGATGACGAATTTTCCGTGCGCGCGCTGGATCGGCTGCGGCCGCTGAACCTTTATGGCTGGACCAAGCACGCGTTCGACCTGTTGGTGGCGAAGACGCTGCTGACGCGGCGGGAGCAGCCGCCGCAATGGGCCGGCCTGAAGTTCTTCAACGTGTATGGGCCGAACGAGTATCACAAGGGCAAAATGATCTCGGTCGTGAAGGTCAAGCATGATGAGGTCGCGGCGGGGATACCGGCGCGCTTGTTCAAGTCGGACAAGGCGGGGCTGGCGGACGGTGCGCAGGCGCGTGACTTCATCTGGGTGGGCGATGTGGTGGATGTAATGATCTGGTTGATGGAAACGCCGTCGGTCAGCGGTCTGTTCAATCTGGGGACAGGGGTGGCGCGAACGTATCAGGATCTGGCGGATGCGGTCGCGGACGCTGCGGGGAAGCCTCGGGCGGTGCAGTTCATCGACATGCCAGCGAGCCTGGTCGGCCAGTATCAGTCGTTTACCCAGGCTTCAATGGACCGGCTGCGCGCGAGCGGTTACGCCCGGCCGTTCACCACGCTGGAGGAAGGGATCAGGCGCTACGTCCAGGATCATCTGTCCGGGCCGGAACTGTTCGTGTGATCCCGGTTCTGCTGTTTCCGCAATTTGACCCGGTACTGATCCAGTTCGGGCCATTGGCTATCCGCTGGTATGCGCTGGCTTATATCACCAGCCTGGTGATCGGATGGCGTCTGGTGCGGCGCTTCGTCCTGATGGCACCGCCGGTCGCGACGCAATTGCAGGTCGACGACTTCCTGACCTGGGCCACGCTCGGCGTCGTGCTGGGCGGACGCCTTGGCTACGTGCTGTTCTACCAGCCGGGAGTCTACCTGGCCCATCCCAGTATGATCCTGGCGGTCTGGGAGGGTGGCATGAGCTTCCACGGCGGCATGCTGGGGGTCGCCATCGCCATTTCGATTTTCTGCTGGCGCAATGCCATCCCGCTGTTGGGCTTCGCCGACCGGATCGCGGTGGTGGCGCCGCTTGGCCTTGGGCTGGGGCGGCTGGCAAATTTCATCAACGGTGAGCTGTGGGGACGCGTGGCGCCCGACTGGGTGCCATGGGCCATGGAATTTCCCCGCGCGCCGGAGTGCCCGAGCTTCCCCGACATCTGCGTCGCCCGTCATCCCAGCCAGCTGTATGAAGCGCTGATGGAGGGGCTGATCCTGCTGGTGATCATGCTGGTCCTGTCGCGACGACAAAGCATACGCGAGCGTTTCGGCCTGCTGACCGGCATCTTCCTGTGCGGCTATGCCGTCGCCCGAATTATCGGTGAGTATTTCCGGGAGCCGGATGCGTTCCTGGGATTCCTGGCGTTCGGCACGACGATGGGTCAGATCCTGTCGATACCGATGCTGATCGCCGGCATCTGGCTGATCGCGCGGGCGCGTCGGCGTGACGCCCGCTAACGCTCCGGAACGTCTGGACCGTTTCATGTCCCGGGCGAATGCGATATATTACGGCACGCAGGACCCGTTCGCCGATTTTACCACCGCCCCCGAGATCAGCCAGATGTTCGGCGAGATTATCGGGCTGTGGGCATGCGTGACCTGGCAGATGCTGGGCGCCCCCGATCCGGTGTTGCTGGTCGAGGCCGGACCAGGTCGCGGCACGCTGATGGCGGATGCTCTGCGGGCTATCCGTTCGGCGGCCCCTGCATTCGCCGCCGCGCTCAAGGTCCATCTGATCGAGACATCGCCACGGCTGCGGGCGGTCCAGGTGGCACGGGTGCCGGATGCGGGCTGGCACGACGCCTTTGCGAGCGTTCCCGCCGGGCCGATGATCCTGCTGGCCAACGAGTTCCTGGACGCATTGCCGATCCGCCAGTTCATCCGCCGCGGCAACCGTTGGTCGGAGCGTTACGTGGCCGATGGAACATGGCTGGAATGCCCGGCCAACCCGATTGACGTCCCGGGGCGGGTCGCTGGCGAAGGTGATGTGGTTGAGGTCAACGAGGCCGCGCGCGGGTTTGTTGAGGATTTGGCGGCGCGGCTTGCGAGTGCGACCGGGGCGGCGCTGTTCATCGACTACGGTCCGATGCAAAGCGCCGCCGGCGACAGCCTGCAGGCATTGGCCAACAAGCGCCCGGTCAATCCGCTGTCGATCGCCGGAACTGCCGATCTGACCGCACATGTCGATTTTGCCGATCTGGCGGCGCTTGCGCGCGACAACGGCGTCCTGGTGCAAGGGCCGGAGCGACAAGGCGCGTTTCTGTCGGCATTGGGTCTGTTCCAGCGCGCCGAACGCCTGGCGCGGGCGCAGCCGGGGCAGGAGGCTGGGCTGAACGCGGCGGCACGCCGTCTGGTCGATCCCATGGCGATGGGTGAATTGTTCAAGGTGCTGGTCCTCCGCTCCCCGAATTGTCCCGCGCTGCCCGGATTTCAGCAGGCGACTTGAGGGGCCACGAGGCTGACGGTGACCAGCCAGCGCGGTCTATCTTCTTGTTTAAAGCCTGCCACCTCGATCAGGGATGAATGCCCTCGGCCGCGAGCACCCTGAGATTGCTCAATTGCCTCCCGCCCTTCATCCCCCGCCTTGCAACCGTCCCCTTCCTCCCTCTGGCTTGAGGCCGGCCCGCGCATCGCCCACACTACACCGACAATTGCCGGAGGAACGCGGGAATGATCAGTGTCGAGGAGGCTCGCCAGCGCGTTCTGGATGCGCTTACGCCAACGCCTGCCGAGGTTGTGGCCCTTGCCAATGCCTGGAATCGCGTCACCGCCGAACCGGTGCGTGCGCGTCTGACGCAACCCCCGGCTGATGTGTCGGCCATGGATGGTTACGCTCTACGCGCCTCCGATGGCAGCCTGGGCGGACGGCTTCGCGTGGTCGGCGCCGCACCCGCCGGGCATCCATTCGATGGTCAGGTTGGCCCTGGTGAGACGGTGCGCCTGTTCACCGGCAGCGTGGTTCCGGCAGGCGCCGACGGGATCCTGCTGCAGGAAGATGCCACCCGCGATGGCGACAATGTTCAGGTCAAGGAGGCCGTGGTGGCGGGCCGCCATATCCGGCGCGCCGGTCAGGACTTTGCCAGGGGCGATCTGGTGATTCCGCCCGGCCGGCGGATCACGGCTCGCGACGTCGGTCTTGCCGCTGCTGCCAATCATCCGTGGCTGACGGTCCATCGGCTGCCCCGCGTCGCGATCCTGGCCACCGGTGACGAAATCGCCATGCCGGGTGAACCGATCCCACCCGGCGGCATCGTCAGCTCGAACTCACACGCCTTGGCTGCCCTGGTGCGCGCGGCGGGTGGCGAGCCAATGGTGCTGCCAGTGGCCAGCGACGACAGCAGCGCGATCAGCGCGGTCGCCGACTCGCTGGCCGGGGTGGATATGCTTGTCACAACCGGTGGCGCTTCGGTCGGTGACCATGACCTGGTCATCGCCTCCCTGCAGGCGCGGGGCATGACGCTGGATTTCTGGCAGATTGCCATGCGCCCCGGCAAGCCGCTGTTGTTCGGCCAACTGGGTGCAACGCCGGTGCTTGGCCTGCCGGGCAACCCTGTTTCTGCCATGGTTTGCGCGATCTTGTTCCTGCTGCCAGCCCTGTCGCGTTTGTGCGGCTTGCCCGCGACCACTCCCCCGGTTTCCACCGCGGTGCTGGGCGCCGCCGTCAAGGGAAACGACAAGCGGGCCGATCATTTGCGTGCCTCGATCAGCACCGATGAGACGGGCCGCCTGGTCGTGCTGCCGTTCGCGGTGCAGGATTCCGCGATGCTGCGCCGCCTGGCGTTGGCCGATGCGCTGATCCTGCGCCCGCCATTCGCACCGCCACTCGACGCCGGTGCCGAGGTCGGCATCATCAGACTCGATTCGCTGGGTTTATAACGAGGTCGTTTCAAGAAAATCCGCCTGCACGCGGCTGTAATCAAATTTATCCACAGATTTGCTTGACGAGGTGAATGGAACCAACATAGAACGGCACTGACGGTTTCCGATTTGTTCCGAGGGATACTGTCAGACCGCCATTCGAGGATCCGACGATGCTGACTCGCAAGCAATACGAACTGCTGGTGTATATCGATAAGCACCTGAAGCAGACTGGCTTCTCCCCAAGTTTCGAGGAGATGAAGGACGCGCTGAATCTGAAGTCGAAGTCGGGAATTCATCGATTGATCTCAGCGTTGGAGGAACGGGGTTACCTCGCCCGCCGTCATCACCGCGCGCGTGCTTTGGACGTGCTGCGGCTACCGGACAACATGCAGGGGCGTGAAATGCCGGCGCCGGCGCTGGCATCAGCCGAGGCCGATGCGCCGACCGGATTTTCCCCCAATGTCATACGGGGTGACTTTACCCAACGCTTGCCGGGCGTTCGCGCCGCCAGCGATGCAGGCGCCATTCAGTTGCCGATGTATGGCCGGATTGCAGCAGGTCTGCCGATCGAAGCCCTGCGTGACTCCAGTAGCTACATCGAGGTCCCGATGGCGCTCCTCGGCACCGGCGAACATTACGGGCTGGAGGTTGCAGGTGATTCGATGATCGAGGCCGGAATTTTGGAAGGCGATACCGTCATCATCCAGAAAGGCGACACGGCGGACAACGGCCAGATCGTGGTTGCGTTGGTGGACGACAATGAAGTGACGCTGAAGCGCCTGCGCCGCCGCGGCAACTCGATTGCGCTGGAACCTTGCAACGTGCGGCACGAAACCCGGATTTTCCCCGCCGATCGCGTCAAGGTGCAGGGCCGGATCGTGGCATTGATGCGCTCGTATTAAGATCCCTCCGCGCTATCCCGCTTGTCATCGGGGCGCACAAGACCCTGCTGAACCGTTTCGACCCGGATGTGGCGAACGGCACGACCCACATCCACGGCTACAGCAGGGTGACGGCGACCGAAGCGGTCGCGGGGTTCTACCAAGCGTTACGAAGCGACGATCAGTGCATCAACGGCCGTGATCCGGTCGCCCGCGCAGATCAACGGATTGATATCCAGCTCCGCCACATTGTCGCGATGATCGGCGGCGAACCGTGACACATCGCTGATCACCTGGGCCAACCGCTCGATGTCGACCCCCGCCATCCCGCGGAAACCCTCCAGCAGCTTCACCCCCTTCAAGGATCGCAACAGGCCCTCGGCCTGCGAGGGCGTCACCGGGGCAGGGGACATCGCAGTGTCTTTCAACACTTCGACCAGCACCCCGCCCAGGCCCACCACCACCAGTGGGCCGAACAACGGATCGTTCCGCGCGCCCACCACCATTTCGATGCCTTGCGGCACCATCGGCTGCACCAGCACGCCATTGATCCGCGGCGGCGGCGATACCTTCCGCGCGTTCGCCATGACCGCTGCATAACCCGTCCGCACCTGGTCCGCATCCCGCAGATTAAGCCTGATAACCCCAGCTTCCGTCTTATGCGGCAGATCAGGTGACTCGACCTTCAGAACCACCGGATGGCCCAGCGCAGCGGCGGCCCCAACCGCCTCATCCTCCGACCTTGCCAGTTGCTCTCCAACCACCGGCACCCCGTACAGGCTCAGCACATCCTTCGCCTGGCGCTCGGTCATCGTTTTGCCTCCCGCGGCTGCTATCAGCGCCTTGGCGCGAGCGATCACATCAGCTGGCGTGGCCGCCACTGTCTGCGCCCCGGCCGCGCGTTTATCCGCCCGCCAATGCCAGGCGGCCAGGGCCGAAAAGCAGGCGTTCATCGAACGGAAAAGCGCCACCCGGTCACATTGATGCGCCTCGACGACGCCCGGCCCGTCCTGCCATTCGGTCTGCCAGACCACGCACGCCATCTTGCCATGCTGTTCGGCGAGCGCGCTGTAGACCAGCGGCCGCTTGGCCGATGGCGCATAGCCATACGTCAGCGGCGAGACCAGCACACCGTATTGCGGATCGCCCAGCAGCGCGCCTGCGCAAATGCCCAGCGACTCCGGATCCGCCAGAACCTGTGCCGTCACGTCGCATGGATTGCGGGTCGAACCGAATTCCGGAACACGCGACTCGAGCACCGCCTTCACATCAGGCGAGGGTTGCGGCATCGCTACCCCATGTTGCTCCGCCCGGTCTGTCGCCATGATCGCCGCGCCGCCTGACGCTGCCACCACCGCTGCTCCCCTGGCCTTGGGTGGCGGAGCCTTGGCGAAGAACGCCGCGGTCTCCATCAACGCCTCGAAATCATCCACCATGACCGCGCCGGCGCGTTGGAATACCGCCCGATAGGACGCATGCGATCCGGCCAGCGACCCGGTATGCGACATCGCCGCGGCCGCGCCCTCTTCCCCGGTCGCCATCTTGAAGATCACCAGCGGCTTGTCGACCGCCCAGGCATTTTCCGCCGCCAGCAGAAGCCGATCCGGCGTTGCCATCCCCTCGAACACACAGGCGATGGACGAACAGGCAGGGTCGGTTGCCAGGTAGTTGACGAAGTCCGCCATGTCGACGTCACAGGAGTTGCCAGAGGTCATGACGTGGCTGACTGACAATCCACGTATAACGCCCTGCGCCAAGGCCATCCCCAGCGCCCCCGACTGGCTGATGATGCCCACAGCGTTGCGCTGCGGGCGAGGGATCGGGGTGATGTCCATGAACGTCGCGCGGCTGTCCAGCAGCGCATTCACCACCCCGATGCAGTTCGGTCCGACGATGCGCAGGCCGGTCTCACGCGCGATGGCGGCCAGCCGCTCCTGCTGGGCGATGCGGTCTTCCTTTGCGGTCTCGGAGTAGCCGGATGCGAAGATGATCGCCCCGCCGACGCCTGCCTTGGCGCAGTCCAGCACGATCTCCTCCACCGCCTCCCGGGCAGCGGTGATCACCGCGCAATCCGGCACCTCCGGCAGGTCGCGCACGTTGGGGTAGCAGACCTGGTCGCCGATCGACTGGTATCGCCCGTTCACCGGGTAAGCCCGACCCGCGTAGTGCGCCATGTTGGCCAGCACCTGCTTGCCAAACGAGCCCGCCCGCGTGGACGCGCCGATGACGGCGATGCTTTGGGGATGGAGCAGCCGGCTCAGTTGCTCCCGGCTATAGACACCCGTACGCTTATTTTGCATGGACCCTGTCCGATTGACGTTCCCTCGACGCCCAGCATACTCACCGGTAACCCCGCGGCAAGGTCATGGGGCGAATTCAGAAGGGAAATACGCATGGCGTCGCTGTTCGATCTGAGCGGGAAAGTCGCCATTGTGACCGGGTCGACCAAGGGCATTGGCCTCGCGATTGCCACCCGCATGGCGGAACACGGCGCGACGGTCGTCATCTCCAGCCGCAAGGTCGATGCGTGTGAGACGGTGGCTGCCGGCATCGTGGCGGCCGGCGGCAAAGCTATTGTTATCCCGTGCCATATCGGCAGGAAGCCGGAGCTGCAGAACCTTGTTGATCAGACGGTCGCGCAGTGCGGCGGCATCGACATCCTGGTCGAGAACGCGGGCGTTAATCCTTATCTGGGACCGGCTGCCGATATGCCGGACGAAGCGTTCGACCGCGTCCTGGGCCTGAACGTTCGCAGCAATGTCTGGCTTGCCAATATGGCGCTGCCACACATCGCCCAGCGCGGCGGCGGTGCAGTCATCATCATCTCGTCAATCGGCGGCCTGCGGGGATCGGCGCAGCTGGGGGCCTATGGCTTGTCCAAGGCCGCAGACATGCAATTGGCGCGCAACATTGCCGTCGAATGGGGGCCCCGAAACGTTCGTGCCAACGCCATTGCGCCGGGCCTGGTCCGGACCGACTTTGCCCGCGCCTTATGGGAAAACCCGACCTTGTACCGCAAGCGCACCAGGGACACGCCGTTGCAGCGTATCGGTGAACCTGACGAGATTGCAGGCGCCGCGATATTCCTGGCATCCGCCGCGGGCAGTTTCACCACGGGGCAAACGCTTGTGATCGACGGTGGCACGACGGCCGGGCCTGTGATTTCAGACGATACGTGATGGCGACAGTCGGGGCAGGCCGACGCAAGCGCGGCCTCGTTCAACCGATGTGACCCGGCCTCGCGACCCGGCAAGTACAGAAGCTTGTGATACTAGGGCCAGACCGCTCAGGCGCCGTTTACCAGCATGGCGGCAGGCCTTACAAAGCGTCCATGCCACCCGCGGTCGGTGGGCGGATCTGGGGCTTGTATAGGCTCTCGTCTGTGGCTGAAAAGTATTATGCAGCCAGGGGTTGTGATGACGCTATTTTCGGTCGTGATTCCTACCCGTAATCGCTTGCATCTCTTAACCGAAGCAATCGAGACGATACGACATCAAGACGGTCCTGAATGGGAACTCCTGGTCTTCGACAATGCCTCCTCGGACCCCATTGCGGACTATATTGCAACGCTCAACGATCCACGAATTCGCTGCGAGCGATCGGACGAATTCCTGCCGGTAACCGATAGCTGGAACCGCGCAATGGCGATGGCGCGTGGCGACTACATTGTCCTGCTGGGCGACGATGACGGCCTGGCGCCGGATTACTTTAGGAACGTCCAACAGATCATTGAACGCTTTGACAACCCTGACCTGATCTACAGCGGGTTGTATCAATTCATGCATCCGGGCGTCGCGCCGTGGGCGCCGGAAGGTTACGTTTCAGATCTGAAGTATGCCTTCTTCTTTCGCGATGAAAATGAGCCGTTCCCGCTATCGGCGGAGGATGCGCATCGTGCGGTCGCAGGTTCATTGCATTTCCAACGTAACTTTACCTATAACTCGCAGGCATTCCTGTTTAGCCGGGCCCTGTTGTCCCGCGTGAGCGTTGAAGGCTGCGTCTATCTGTCACCGTTTCCTGACTACTACCTCGCGAACGTGGCGCTGGCGCTGTCCCGCTCAACAATCGTGGTGCCGGCGCCTTTGACCATAGCGGGTGTTTCCAAAGCCTCATTCGGCTTCACCCTGTTCAACGGGCTTGAGGGGCAGGGTGAAAGCCTGCTCAACACCAAGCTGAACGAGGACCCGGTGTTTCGTGAGATCGAGCACAAGCTGCTGCCGGGCGCCGCCTACCAAGTGAAGTTTGCCGTCACGATGGAATATGTGGCACGCAACATACGCAAGGTGATGCACGAGCGGGTTGATTTCGGCCGCCATCGCCGGCTGCAGATCGTGTCGATCTTGCAGCGACCAGATCACGGCGCCAGCGCCGATACGCTTTGGCCGGAGCTGCGGCAACGTCTCTCGGCTTCCGAGATCGAATGGGCCGACGCTATGGAATCGCTGCTGGCACTGCGGTCCAAATCGAGCGACCCGATTATCCAGGAGAAGGTTATTCCCGATCTTCTGCGCACCAACAGTCCTTACGACTTCGAGCCGGTGCAGCGCTTCTGCGACCACGGCAACTACGCCACCTTGCCTGCAGTATATGCCGCGCTGCAATCCGAAGCTCTGCACTGACGAGCGCGCCGTGTCGGGACATGGAACAAAACCAACAAAGCAGGCAACCATCGGTGTCGCCTACCTCGCTTGGCACGCTCTTGGACCGGGCAGTTTCCAACGTTTCGCGGACAGCTATCACCGCCAGCCTGCAGGATGCGCACACGATCTGATCGTGATCTATGCCGGTTTCGAACAGCGGCAGGCCCTGAACGAGGCGAGGTCGATCTTCAGCGACATTCCCCATATTGCACTTGAGATGCCGGAGATCAGGCAGGATATCGGCTACTACCTGGAAACCATGCGGCGCGTCCCCCACGATTACCTTTGTTTCCTGAACACCTATACCGAATTGGGCGCCGCCAACTGGCTTGTCATGCTGCACACCCATGTGGTGCGTGATCATGTCGGCATTGTCGGGGCAACCGGATCCTATGAAAGTCTATACGATTCGGTTGGACTGTACCAAAAGATCAGTTGGCTGTGCCATATGTCCGGCAATACAGTCAGTCCGGCGGCGGCGTACTACTATGATTTCTACCTGAAGCAAGCCTGCCCGTCAGCCACGGTTAAACTGTCGGCACCGCCTTCTGAAAGCGCGGTCCGACGCTGGCGGGCGCGAGCCACCCAGTTCATGAAACAGCGCGAGCAGGATATCGAATTCCAGGCATTGTGGGAGAAACTGACCGGTCCGGAGATGTCGTTCAGTGAGTACAAGCGCTTTCCGGCTTTTCCCAATCCTCATATTCGCACCAACGGCTTTATGCTCCGGCGGAAGCATCTCGCCAGGTTTGACGCAGCGCAGATGGATACGAAGTTCAACGCCTGTGCATTCGAAAGCGGCACCGATAGTTTAACGGCGCAACTGCGCAGGGATGGCCTGGCCGCATTGGTCGTCACCAGCGATGGGGCGGGCTATGACGTGCCCCATTGGTCACGCAGCGAGACCTTCCGGCTGGGCGGCCAGACCCGCTTGATTCTGACGGATAATCGCTCACGCGATTTCACGGCAATGACGCCGGCGGAACGTGCCGTCCACGCCCGCATCACCTGGGGCGATTACGTCAAGCAGAAAGCACCCTCGGATCTTCCCGATTACGGATACGCATTTGCCAGAGGCTCGCTCAGCCCACACCGAACCAAGCCCGCGTCGACGGTCCGTCCACTTTCTTCTGATCCGGCCTATGTCGGGTGTCGCTTTGCCCTCGGATTGATGCGATTCGCTGCACCCGCTCTGTCACCAGGGCGGGTCCGGCCGGTATTGGTTCGCAAGACACGGACAGCGGCAAGGTTGATCGCGCGGAGGGCACTACCGCCATTTCGCCGGCTCGACGATCGCGCGGCCGCCTATGCCCAATCGATCACGCATTTGGAAGCTGAAATCGCCAGCCTGTGTGAGCGTATTCGCTTGCTTGAAGCCGAGAAGACAAACTTGCGACGAGGGGCGTGTCTTGAATGCGTCCGCGCGGCGGGCGTGAACCGGGAGAGCGGCGTATGATGCCTGGTCTGCCAATGCAAAGCCGAACGCCCGCCTTTATCGGGGGTACCGCTGCGCATGGATGATCCCAATGGAGCCGGGAGTGCAGTTGGCGAAGTCTTTGATCGCGAGTACTACGCAACCCATTGCGGCGCGCTGCCCTACGACCATTCCTGCGGATTCTGGGGCGAGTTTTTCGGCAAGATTGCCGATGAACTTATCCGCGGCTTCCGCCCAAGGCGGGTGTTCGACGCCGGCTGTGCCCATGGTTTTTTGGTCGAAGCACTATGGGATCGGGGGGTAGAGGCCTGGGGGCGCGATATTTCCCGGCACGCCAATGCCGATGTTCGCGAGGACGTGCGCCAGTATTGCGCGATTGGCTCGATCGCCGATCCGATCGACGGCCAATACGACCTTGTCACATGTATCGAGGTGCTCGAACACATGCCGGAAGCGGACGCGAACCGCGCGATCGCCGCCATGACAAGTGTCACGAACCGGATTCTGTTCTCGTCCTCGCCAAGCGATTTTGACGAGCCGACTCACGTCAACGTGCGTCCGGCGATGTATTGGTTGCGTCTGTTCGCTGCGAATGGATTCACCCCGGACTTGACCTATGACGCCACATTCATCCTGCCGCACACCCTGGTTCTTGAACGTGCCGACACAACGCCGCGGGATCAGGATTTGGCTGCATGCGCCAATCTTGTCCGGACGCGGATTCTGCTGGCGGAGCGCGACAAGGAAAACCGTGCACTGGAATCTGAACGTGCTCGGTTGGACCACGAACTGACGATCGAGCGGGCACGTGTCGCTTATGAGCTTGATATCGAGCGGGCGCGTGTGAGCCACGAACTTGGGATCCAGCGGGAACGAGCCTGGGCCGAGGTCGATGCCGAACGAACGCAAGCAGACCGCGATCTCGATCGGCAACAGGCTCAGGCCGATCGTGACCAAGCCTTGCTCATCCGAGCGCTGTGTGATCTGGAGGCGGAACGTGCGCGCCGCGTCGCGGAGTTGGAGGCCGAACGGTCACGAGAATTGGAAGAACGCGCGGCCGTTAACGCCGCCGGTATTTCCGGGAATGCGAGCCTGATCAGTGACCTTCAAAACGAATGGGCGCAACGGGTCGCCGAGGCCGAGGCACGATACCATGCCGTCGTGACGTCGACGCTTTGGCTGTCGACATCGCCACTGCGCAATGTGGGCGGATGGCTATCCCGGCCCGCCAGAAGGCGGCTCAGGGCAGCGCTTGGCTTCATCAGGCGTGGCGGCGCAGGCCGCTGACCAGAGTGCGTTCTGATGAAGTAACAGTCTTCTACCTGGCCAGGGCAGCCGAGGGTGCCGAACCCTTCACGGCTTTCGCGGAGTCATACAGGACGTTCGCGGCGGGACGACCACACCGGCTGGTCGTCATCTACAAAGGCTTCAATGCGGAGCCGGAATCGCCCTTGAAGGCTATCTCTCAGGATCATGTATTTGTTTCCGACGATCTGACCGACATCGGCTCCTATATCGAGGCGGCGCGGCAATGCTCCGCAGAGTATATTTGCCCGCTCAATACTTTCTCGGTCATTCTTGCACGCAACTGGCTTGCGCATCTGCACGACGCCATTTCAACCGACCCGGTGGGCATCGCCGGGGCGACAGCCTCGTGGGAGAGTATTCACGACACGTTCGCCTATCTGGGCAAGGCAATCTGGCTGACCGAGACGATCAACACCCCGGTCCACTACGCCATGATGCGTCAATTCGCTCCCTATCTGCGCCTGCACGCACCGAATTGGACCGCGCGCTATGCGGCCTCTCCGTTACGAACGAAACTTCTGTCGGTTGCGCGTGCAGCCTACGACGCGTCGCAGGAAGCCGGATTTCCGGAGTACTGGAATGCCGTTACGGGACCAGGCGGGCCACTGGCGCAGTATCGCGATATCCCGAACTTCCCCAACCCTCACATCCGCAGCAACGGGTTTATCATCCGCCGTGCCGACCTGCTGCGTGAATTTCCCTCAATTGAGCAAGCCAAGCATGCCGCGCATCTGTTCGAAAGCGGGCCGCGAAGTTTGACTGCGCGGTTGTCGGCCGCAGGAAAATCCGCTGTCGTGGTCGCACGGGATGGAACAGCCTACCTGCCACCTGATTGGCCCAGGAGTGGTACGTTCCGGCTGGGCGGGCAACCGAACCTGCTGATCGGGGACAATCAAACGCGCGCGTTTCCACGGCTGCCTCGTGTTGAGCGCCAGACCCAGGCATATCTTACTTGGGCGATCCGACCGCGGTGGCCGGGATTCCTGACCTTGGGTATGGACTTCGAGGCGAAAACACTGCGTCGCCGCGTCGACCGGCTATAGCGGATTTAACTGCCTTGCCTTCCGTGGGCGCGCCTGTAGGCTGATCGCAATGTCTGCCGTGCATCCGCTCTTCTATCCAGCCGATTTCCGGTTACCGCCCGGCATCGTCCATGTATGTGCCGGTGGCGAAACCGCTGCCCTGCGTGCTCACGACGATGCGCTGATGCGCTACGTCGCCGACAAGAGCACCGGCCTGCCAGGGCGCACCGCGCAGGAAGCTGAGATCGAAGCCGCCCGCGTCGGCATGGCCCGACTTTGGCACGTCTTGTCTGAAGACATCGGCTTCGTCTCCAACGTCGCAGAGGGCGTTTCCATCGTTGCCGAAAGCCTGGACTGGCGCGAAGGCGATTCAATTGCCATCGACGCCAATGAATACCCGTCCGTCGTTGCCCCCGTGGCGTTCCGCAGAGCACCTTCGATCGCACTGCGCCAGGCCACAGGCAGCGAGCCTGACCGGCTTGCTGCCTGCGTCGATCGAACCACTCGCATCATTGGCGCCAGCTACGTGTCCTACCTGACCGGCGAGCGCACCGATCTGCAGGCGCTGCGCCGCCTTGCCGACAGCGTCGGCGCCTTGTTGGTCGTGGACTTCACCCAGGCCTCGGGCTACCTGCCGATCGAGGCCTCGATCGCCGACTTTGCCTTCTCCGCCTGCTATAAATGGATGCTGGGTATTACCGGCGTTGCGGTGGCCTACTGGAACCGGGCGCGCCAGCCCGGATGGGCCCCTGCCTCCGCCGGCTGGTACTCGCTCGCACCCGGCTCGCGTGGTTATGACGCGCTGCCGGCGCTCAGGCCGGATGCCATGCGGTTCACCCGGGGCAACCCGGCCCACTGCCCGATCTACGTTCTGAACAGCGCCTTGTCATATCTTGGGAGTTACGATATGGGCGATGTTCAGTCACACGTGCAGACCCTGACAACGACACTGCTGGACGAACTTTCCGGCGCGCCGTTCCGCATCACGACACCTGCCGATCCGGCGCGCCATGGTGCCAGCGTCTGCATCGCCAGCCCCATTGCCGCCGACATCGTCAGCGCCCTTTACGACCAGGGCATCTACACCTGGAACGGCCAAGGCCGCATCCGCATCAGCTTCCACGGTTACAACAGCTTGACCGATGTCGAACGCGTGGCCGCCGCACTCTATCCGTTCCGGAACGTGTAGCTGTATCCGTTCAACGCCGGTGCCCCGCCGAGATGTGCGTACAGCACCTTCGAGCCTTTCGGGAAAAAGCCCTTCTGAACCAGATCGATCATGCCCTGCATGGATTTTCCTTCGTAGACCGGATCCGTAATCATAGCCTCCAGCCTCGCCGATAACCGGATCGCCGCGATCGTCTCCTGCGACGGCACCCCGTAGACCGGATAGGCATAATCCTCCAGCAGCACGATATCATCTGCGACCACCGGCGCTCCGCCAACCAGCGCTGAAGTCTGCTGTGCGATTCCCAGGATCTGCGCCTTGGTCTGCGCCGGCGTCGCCGAGGCGTCGATGCCGATCACCTGGCGCGCCCGCCCATCCGCGGCGAAGCCCACCACCATCCCGGCCTGCGTTGATCCGGTGACGCTGCAGACAATGATAAAGTCGAATCGGAGGCCCATTTCGGCTTCCTGTGCCCGCACCTCCTCGGCGAACCCGACATAGCCCAGCCCGCCAAATTTGTGTACGGACGCGCCAGCCGGAATGGCGTACGGCTTGCCGCCTTTTGCCTTCACATCCGCCAGCGCCGCTGTCCAGCTTTCACGGATGCCGATGTCGAACCCTTCGTCGACAAGCTGCGTCTCGGCCCCCATCAGGCGCGACAACAGAATGTTGCCCACCCGGTCATAAACCGCATCCTCATGCGGCACCCAGCTTTCCTGGATCAGTCGGCACTTCATTCCGATCTTGGCCGCGACTGCGGCAACCATTCGTGTATGATTTGATTGTACACCGCCGATCGAGACAAGTGTATCGGCATTTGAGGCTATCGCAT
The DNA here is from genome assembly GCA_965200665.1 of Rhodopila sp. GTDB lineage: Bacteria > Pseudomonadota > Alphaproteobacteria > Acetobacterales > Acetobacteraceae > Rhodopila. The sequence continues at coordinate 4,114,806 of OZ241370.1, forward strand.
CCGGAATGATGTATTCGAGCTTCCGCAGCTTGTTGCCGCCGAACGCAAGTCCGGAATTGCAGTCTTCCCGCTTGGCGAAAATCTCCACCTCCCCACCCAGATGCGCCGTCAGGCGCGCCAGCGGCTCGATTGGCGTGGGCCCGAACGTCAATCTGTGGCGCGGAAAATTCGACAGCATGCGGGAAAACCTTCAATGAGCACACGCCAGACCTTAAACCGAATTTTGGGGCAGCGCGAAGTGACACCGGTCAGGCGACATTGCTTGGATCGCCAGTCGTCAGGTAATTCGGTATGAACGAGCGTATGGCCAGGTTGGCATCCAAGGTCAGGCTGCAAGCGCTCTAACGTCCGCGCAACACCGTCTCGTAGACATCCAGCGTCGCATCCTGCATCGCCCGTACCGTCGGCACCGAATCCCGTGCGCGCTGCCCCAGGGCCGCTCGGGCACGCGGCTCAAGATCGAGCGCCATCCCCATCGCTTCCGCCAGCGGCGCGGGATCGCCGGGCGGTACAAGCCAGCCGGTCTCACCGTGGCGCACGGTCTCGACCGGCCCGCCAAGGTCCGAGGCGATCACCGGACGACCCATTGCCTGCGCCTCGATCACCACTCGCCCGAATGCCTCCGGCTGCACCGATGCATGCACCACCACGTCCGACAGGCAAAGTGCGGCGGGCATATCATTGCACTGTCCTACCAATCGGAGCCGGGGAGCGATACCCAGCCGCTCAGCCTGGCGTTCCAGTTCTCGGGTATAACCATGGCGTCCCTGGTCCGATCCGACGAACACACACATCACGTCCGGGCGGTTCAGCAGGGCCAGCGCATCCAGCACCACCGCATGGCCCTTCCAGGCGGTCAGCCGTCCCGGCAGCATCACCACACGCACGCGATCGGGCAACCGCCAGGCCGTCGCCAGCCTGGCAATACGGTCACCGGAGACGGCGGCAGGATCGAACACCGCCGGATCGACGCCGCGTGGAATGACCCGAATGCGGGAGGGGTTGATTGCGTACCGCGATGCCACCAGATCGGCGATGAACTGGCTCGCCGCGATGACGATTTGCCCGCGGGCCATTACGCCATTGTACAGACGCTTGCCCGGAATGCCTTCGCCATACGTCCCATGGTATGTCGTCACGAACGGCACGCCGGTCCGTCGGCAGGCCAGCCAAGCCGACCAAGCCGGGGCCCGCGACCGCGCATGCACCAGCGACACACGACGCTCGTGGATCAAGCGCTCCAGCGCAGCGGCATTGTGCCACAGGCCCAGCGGGGATTTAGTCGCCAGTGGCAGTGTAATATGGACCCCGCCGGCCCGCTCGATCTGGAAAACCAGCGGCCCGCCCGAACTGGCAACCAGCGCCGTCGCTTCGGCTTCGACCAAAGCTTGCGCAATCTCCACGGTGCCGCGCTCGACCCCACCGGTGACGAGGGACGGAAGGACCTGCAGCACGACAGGCGAATCGGAGGAGGTGGGCATCAGCACCACTGTAACATGCTTGCCGAGGTATCGGGGTCACGGGTAATCTCGCAAGGGTGTTCCCGCACGGAGAGATCACGGGCATCAGGCGTGGACGTCAGACTCCGCCGCTTTCGCCGCCCGCTCCGCCACCCCATCGGCTCGAGCGCGCAGTGCCGCGAGCACCTGCCCCGTGCATTGGAACGGCTCACTTTCGGGATTTCGCTTCAATGACCCAGACCACCGGACGCCTGGACCGCCGCAACGGCACCGAACTCAGCTGGATCCGGCTTGCCGGCGGCGGACCGACGGTTGTTTTTCTTCCCGGCTTCCGCAGTGACATGACCGGCGATAAGGCAACCGCTCTGGCCGCCTTCTGTGCCGCCAACGGCGTCGGCTTGTTGCGCTTCGATTACTCCGGTCACGGCGCCAGCAGCGGCGCCTTTACTGACGGCACGATCGGCGCCTGGACCGCAGACACGCTCGCCGCGATCGACGCGTTGACCACCGGAAGGTTGATCCTGGTCGGCTCCTCCATGGGCGGTTGGATTGCGCTGCTGACTGCCTTGGCCCGTCCCGATCGGGTCGCAGCCCTGGTCGGCATTGCTGCGGCCCCTGATTTCACCCAGCGCCTGTTGTGGCAGTCGATGGCGCCATCCGAACAGGCAATGCTTCGGCGTGAGGGCGTAATCCATGTTCCCAGCCAGTACGGCGCGCCCACACCGATCACACTGAAGCTGATCGAGGACGGCGCCAATCATCTGCTGCTGGACGGTCCAATTCCGATAAATTGCCCCGTTCGCCTGCTGCACGGCCAGTCGGACCCCGATGTCCCATGGGAGCTTGCTTTGCGCATTGCAGAGCGGGTGCAATCGCCCGATACGCAGGTGACTTTGGTTAAGGATGGCGACCACCGCTTGTCGCGCCCACAGGACCTTGCACTGCTACGCGAGACCGTCGCGAGCCTCATCGGCCAGGATGGCGCGTAACCCCTCTCGATAGGTCGGATACAGCCAGGCGATCTTCAATGCCGCCTTGGTCCTGGCGTTTGCGACTTTGCGGTTGTCTGCCCAGAAGCTGCGCGCCATCGGGCTCATCGCCGGCAGGGCATCGGCAAATGCGACCGCATGCGGCGGAGCGACCCCCAGCAGCGATGCCGCTTCCGTCACCACCGCCGCGCTCTCCGACGGTTCGTCGTCCACCAGGTTCAGCAACCGCCGGCCCGGATCTCGGTCCTGTTGCATCGCCACAACCACGGCTCGTGCGATATCGTCGCGATGGATGCGTCCGAATTGATGGCCGGGCTTGATCATCCGCCGAGCCCGCCCGGCCCGCAGGTCGTCGAATGCGGATCGGCCGGGCCCGTAGATACCCGCGAGACGAAAAATATCCACCGCGTACCGATCCGCGAACGCCATCCAGGCCTGCTCCGCTGCAACTCGGCGCTGCCCGCGCGGCTGCACCGGCGCGACCGGCGTGTCCTCATTGACCCATGCGCCGCCGCGGTCGCCGTAGACCACCGTGCTGGACAGATAGCCGATCCACCGCAGCTTCGGCGCCGTTTCGATCGCTGCGCCATACGCCCCGAGGACTGGATCGCCCGTCTCGTCCGGCGCCGCGCTGACCAGGATATGCGTCGCTCCTGCGAGCGCCGATGCGGCTGTATCAAACCGGATGCTTCCCGGCGATCCTGCCCGGGTCGTGCCGACGACGTCCCATCCCGCCGCCATTGCCGCATCGGCGACGGCCCGTCCGCAATATCCCAGGCCAAAGATCAGCAATCGGTTCATGCCAGACCCCGTCGGCGCAGGATCGTCTGACCCAGCGCACCCAAACCAAAATTCAGCAGGATGCCTGCCAGCGCCAGCAGCACCAGGGCAGCAAACATACGCGGCATCTCCAGCCGAAAGCTTGCCTCCAGGATCCGATACGCCAGCCCTGAGGCAAAGCCGCCGGACCCGGCGACGAGTTCCGCCACCACCGCGCCGACCAGCGCCAATCCGCCGGAAATCCGCAGTCCGGACAGGAAAAAGGGCAGGGCTGCCGGCAGCCGCAGCAGCGCCATGGTGCGCCAGCGGCCTGCACCATACAGGCGAAACAAATCACCCAGCTCCGGCGGTGCCGAGGCCAGCCCGGTTGCGGTATTGGCGAACAGCGGGAAGAACGCCACGATTGTCGCGCACACGACCAACGCCACAAACGGCTGCCCCACCCAAATGATGATCAGCGGCGCGATCGCCGGCAGCGGGGTCACCTGCAGTGCCACCGCCCACGGTTGGATCGCTGCCTGCGCCAGCCGGCTCGCCGACATTGCCATGGCCATGGCCGCCCCCAGCACCGCCGCTACCCCAAGTGCTGCAAAGGTCACGAACAACGTCGAAGCCAGCGCCTCCAGCAGCCCCACCGGATCTGACAGAAACGCGCCCACGACCGCCACCGGGCCGGGCAGGATATAAACCGGCACCGCCATGATCCGCACCGTGGCTTCCCACAGGCCCAGCGCCAGCAAGGCGAACAGCAGCGGCGCCCATTTCATCGCAGCGCATCCTCCATGCCGCGTGACACCGCCGTCACCAGGGTTGCGTAGGCCGGGTCCATCCGCGTCTGCGGTCCCGGCGTCAACTCCGAGGCAATCTCACGGGCGATCCGCCCGGGTCGAGGTGTCATCAGCACAATCCGCCGCGCCAGGAAGGCGGCTTCGTAGATCGAGTGGGTCACGAACACCACCGTGCATCCCGCCGCGCGCCAAACATCCAGCAGATCGGCCTGCAGCCTGTGTCGGGTGAATTCGTCCAAGGCGGCAAACGGCTCGTCCATCAGCAGCAGCCGCGGGTGGGTCACCAGGGCTCTGGCGATCGACACACGCATCCGCATGCCGCCCGATAAGGCCCGCGGCCGCACCTTTTCAAACCCGTTCAGTCCGACCCGCGCCAGCATGGCGTGGACATCCGGCATCGCCCGATCCCGGGACACGCCGCGCAGCCGCAGCGGCAGAAATACATTGTCTTCGGCGGTTGCCCAAGGCAGCAGCGTGGCATCCTGGAAAACATATCCGATATCACCGGGCGCCGGTGGTCCATCGTCCCATGCCAGTTGACCTGAGTCCGGCTGGTCCAATCCGGCGATCAGACGCAACAGTGTCGATTTGCCGCATCCCGATGGCCCCAGCAATGCCACGAAGTCAGCCTCAGCCAGACGCAGAGACACGTCCCGCAGTGCCTCCACCCCGCCCGCAAAGCGCCGACCAACCCCCGTTGCCGTCAGCACCGGCGCTTCAATGCTTCATGTCCATCCCGACTTTATGGTCGACAAACTGCAGCGTGTAGGCCTTGGTCACGTCCAGGCCCTTCGCGTACAGGCCCTGGTCGGAAACGGCTTGGTAAAACGCACCCCAACGTGCTGCCGTCATCGCACCAATTCCCATCGTCGCCGCGTCGCCCGAATCCAGGATACCGTGCGCCTTCATTGACTTGATCCCGTAGGCGATCAGCGCATCGCTCATTTCGGGATTAGCCTGCTTGATCAAGGCATTCGCCGGCGCCGGATCGCCATACAGATAGGAATACCAGCCCTCGATCGAGGCATCGACAAAGCGCTTCACCAGGTCCGGTTGTTCGGCGATCTTCTTGTCGGACGTCGCGATCATGCTCGCATATCCCTGGAACCCCGCGTCGGCGACCAGCAATACCACCGGCTGAAAATGCGCCTGCTGCTCAATCGAGAACGGCTCTGACCCCAGGTACCCCTGCTGGATCGCATTCTTGTCCTGCAGGAACGGCGCCAGGTTGAAGGTGTAGGGCCGGATCTGGCTATCCGAATAGCCGAACTTCGACTTCAGGAACGTCCACCATCCCACCCGCGTGTCCGCGCTCAGCATGATCGGCTTGCCCTTCAGCGCCGGGAAGCTGTCGTTGCCGACACCGGGATGAGCGATCAGCACCGCCGGCTCCTTCTGGAACATCCCCGCAACCGCCCGAAACGGGATGTTCTCCTTGACGAAATTCAGCGCCATGAACGAGTTGGACGAGATATTGAAATCGAGCCGGCCGGCCAGCAGCAACTGCGTGTGGTTGACCTGCGGCCCACCTTCCTGGATCGTTACATCCAGACCGTGCCTTGCGTAGATCCCGGTGGCCACCGCCTGATAGTATCCGCCGTATTCTGCTTCCGCCTTCCAGTCCAGGCCGAAGACCACCTTGTCATTCGCGCGTGCGGTGCCACAAATCAGCAGCAGACATAGAATCGCGGCCATCCGACGCATCGAGGGCTCCTCCTTCCTGGTGTATTCAGGCCACAATGGCAGCGATCCGGAAGGAGGCAAGATGGGTTTTCAACTGAGCTACGGTCTGGCCGGTCGTCGCGCCATCGTCACCGGGCATCGCGGCGGCATCGGCGCTGCCATCCATGCCACATTGACCGCCGACGGCGCCCATGTCATCGGTCTCGACCTGCCGGATTTCGACCTTTCGGACACCGCCACGCTGGAATCCCGGCTGGCCACGATCATTGCCGAACAGGGTCCGGTCGATATCCTGGTCAACAACGCCGGGATCACCGTCCTGGGAAGCGTGACGGAAACCTCGCTGGCGACAACCGAGGCCGTGTTCCGCGTCAACTTTCTTGCCGCCTATGCCACGATGCGCGCCGTACTGCCCGGCATGGCGGACCGCGGCAAAGGCGTGATCGTCAACATCGCCTCCGACCAGGCACTGATCGGTAAGCAGGTCAGCGCCGCATACGGCGCCTCGAAGGCAGCCATCGCCCAATTGTCCCGCTCCGCTGCATTGGACTGGGCAAAACATGGCGTTCGCATCAATTGCATCGCACCAGGATCAACCCAGACGGCAATGCTCGACACCGTGATCAATGACCTTTCTGCAAAATACCCGGACCGCTTTCCGGTTTCTTCCACCGATGCCTACAAGGCCGGGGTGCCACTGGGCCGCTTCGCCGACCCGTCCGAAATTGCCGCCGCGGTTGCCTTTCTCGCCTCCGACGCCGCCTCGTTCATCACCGGGATCATCCTCCCAGTCGACGGTGGCGGCACCGCACAATGAAACAAGCCGTCATCGCCGGCGGCACACGCGGGATTGGTGCGGCCATTGCGGATCGGCTCAGATCCGAAAACTGGCAGGTGCTGGTCCTCGCCCGCCATCCCGCCGGCACCCAGCACAAATTCGTCGCCTGTGACGTCGCCGACGCAAAGGCCGTCCAGGGCGCCTTGGCCCCGCTTTTTCGAATTGATTGCCTGGTCAATTGTGCCGGCACCGCCGGCGCCAATCGCCTTGACTCCGACGACGATGCGGTCTGGCACAGCATCATCGGCTCCAACCTGCACGGCACCTACAACACCTGCAAAGCCGCACTACCGAAACTGCCCGATAGCACCGGCCGCATCGTCAACATCGCCTCGGTCCTTGGGCTGCGTGGCGTTCCCGACCAGACCGCCTATTGTGCCGCCAAGCATGGCGTTGTCGGCTTCACCAAAGCGCTTGCCCTCGCGCTGGCGCCGCGGGGGATCACCGTCAACGCGCTCTGTCCCGGCTGGGTCGGGACCGACATGGCCGCCCAGCGCTACAACGAGCTTGGCATCACCGAACAACAGGCCGCCGCCGGCGTCCCCACCGGCCGCATCGCCACCCCTGCCGAAATCGCCGACGCCGTGATCTGGCTGCTCCGCCCCGAAGCACGCGGCATCACCGGCCATGCCTTGCCGATCGACGGCGGCGGCCTGGCGCTGCCGTAGAGCGACACCGTGACTGGAACAGGCCGGGTGGTAACACCACGCGCGTAATTCCGGGAGGGCGCGCTGACCGTTCGCAGTCAGCCTGAAAGCGCTGCCAATTCAATCAAACAGCGAACTGACGGAACTCTCGTCGCTGATCCGGCGCATCGCCTCCGCCAGCAGCGGCGCGATCGTCAGTTCCCGGATGTTGCTGCACCGCTTCACCTCATCGGTCGCCATGATCGAATCGGTGATCGTCATCATCTCGATCGGCGAAGACGCTATGCGCGCCACGGCCGCACCCGACAGCACGCCGTGCGTCACATACGCGCTGGCCGACCTCGCGCCGCGCCTGATCAACGCCTCGGCGGCGTTGCAGTGCGTGCCACCGGAATCGACCAGGTCATCGACCAGGATGCAGTCACGCCCACCGACATCGCCGATGACATTCATCACCTCCGAATGGCCCGCCCGCTCACGCCGCTTGTCGATGATGGCCAGGTCACAGTTCAACCGCGTGGCGATCTGGCGGGCCCGCACCACACCGCCGACATCCGGTGACACGATCATCAGGTCGCGGCCGCGATACAGCTCCTGGATGTCGCGGCTGAACAGCGGCGCGGCGTAGAGATTGTCTACCGGGATGTCGAAAAAACCCTGGATCTGCGCGGCGTGTAGATCCATGCACAGCACCCGGTGGGCGCCGGCCTCGGTGATCAGATTGGCCACCAGCTTCGCGCTGATTGGCGATCGTGACGCAGTCTTCCGGTCCTGCCGTGCATATCCGAAATACGGGATGACCGCCGTGATCCGGCGCGCCGACGAACGCCGCAATGCGTCGAGCGTAATCAGCAGTTCCATCAGGTTATCGTTGGCGGGGAAGGAGGTGGACTGGATGACGAAAACGTCCTCCCCACGCACGTTCTCCTGGATCTCGACGAACACCTCCATATCGGCAAATCGGCGGATGGAGGCTTTGGTCAGCGGCATCCCAAGGATTTCAGCGACAGCATCGGCCAATGGGCGGTTGCTGTTGCAGGCAACGATCTTCATGCGCGGGACCCACTGGAGTGGAATGCCGATCCGGTCCGGACGCCGGGAACAAGCGGGCTTCTAGCAACCGTCCTGTCACATGTCCACGAGCCTGCCGAGCCCTGTCAGCGACGCCGAAGCCTGGCGTTCGGGATCATGGTCCGGGACCGGACATGAGGATAGTTTGGGGCGTTCAGGATCTTGCCAGCCGCCGCGATATATCATGTATCATCGCGCCAATGCCGGACCAGCCAGCTTTCGCGCCAACCGCTCGCGACAATCTGACCAGCCGTCTTTGCCGGGAACCGTGGGCTGCCCTCGACGGAGAACGTCCACACAATCCGTCACGAAGCCGAACCACCGGCAGCGTACTGCGCCGGTTCATCGATCCGGCGCCGGCTCCATCGCCGCCGCCTGGCACTGATGGAGCCGCGTCCAAAGTATCAGAGGTGCCATCATGACCCTGCCGAACTCGATCGATTCCGCACTGCGCCAACGTGCCCAACGCGTCGTCCCCGGCGGCATGTGGGGGCATCAAAACGCCGCCAAGCTCGCGTCGGACTACCCGCAGTTCTTTGCCCGCGCCGATGGCACGCGCATCTGGGACGTCGACGGCAACGTCTATACCGACTTCATGTGCAGCTGGGGGCCGATCATCCTGGGGCACCATGCGCCGGAAGTGGAGGAAGCGGTGCGGCGGCAGCAGGAACGCGGCGACTGCATGAACGGCCCTGGTGAGGCGATGGTCGAACTGGCGGAACTTCTCGTTGACACGATCCCCCACGCCGATTGGGTGCAATTCCAGAAGAACGGCACGGACGCCACGACGGTCGCCGTCACCATCGCCCGCGCCGGCACCGGCAAGCGCAAGATCCTGGCGGCACGCGGCGCCTATCACGGCGCGGTTCCCTGGTGCTCCCCATCGCTGGCAGGCGTCGCGGCCGAGGACCGGGCGCACCTGATCCACTACGACTACAATGACATCGCCAGTCTGCAGAATGCCGTCGATCAGGCCGGCAGCGACCTTGCGGGCATTCTGGTCAGCGCGTTCCGCCATGACCTTGGGCGGGATCAGGAACTGCCAACGCCCGCATTTGCTCAGGCGGTCCGCGCCGCCTGCGACGCCGCAGATGCCGCCCTGGTGCTGGACGACGTGCGCGCAGGCTTCCGGCTACACCTCGGCGGCTCGTGGGAGACGGTGAGCGTCCGCCCCGACCTGTCAGCCTGGAGCAAGGCGATCGCCAATGGCTATGCACTGGCCGCGGTTACCGGTGGTGATCGCTGGCGCGATGCGGCGACGCAGGTGTTTTCCACCGGCTCATTCTGGTGCTCCTCGATCGCCATGGCTGCCGGTGTTGCGACCTTGCGGGTGTTGCGCCGGGGCGAGGCAATCCCGGCCATGCAGCGCCTTGGCCAGAAGCTGCGGGATGGGTTTACGGCGGGAGCTGAACGGCACGGGCTGAGGCTGCGGCAGACTGGCCCGGTGCAGATGCCGATCGTGCTGTTCGCTGACGATCCGGACTTCACCCAAGCCGAGGCGTTCTGCAACGCCGCCCTGGCGCGCGGCGCCTATTTTCACCCGCGGCACAACATGTTCCTGTGCGCCGCCCATACCGATAGCGACGTGGAAACGGCGTTGCACGCGGCGGACGCAGGATTTGCCGCCGTTGCCCGGATCACCCTGCCGACATGAGCCAAGGATTGCAGGGCAGGGGAGGCGTTATCGAGCGACTACCCGCAACCCCCGTCGCCTGACCCGCGGTGACGCCTCGTCCGGCAGGTCCAGCGGCAGCAGGGGCGACTGGTCCCGCGCGCCCTGCCCAACCGTGTCTGCTTCTTCGATTTCGGCCTCGGGGATTTCGCGCCCGGCCATATAGTTCGCTGCCAGGTTCCGGAATGCGTAATCCAGCAGCGACGTCGCCGCATGTACTGCCGGATCCCCCTCCACCGCCCCGGCCGGGCCGAACCGCGTGAAGGTGAACGCTTCCACAAAGCGTTCCAGCGGCACGCCATGTTGCAGCCCCAGGCTGACCGCGTGGGCGAAGTTGTCCATCAACCCGCGGAACGCTGCGCCTTCCTTGTGCAGCGCGATGAAAATCTCCCCCAGCGAGCCGTCGTCATATTCCCCTGTTCGCAGGAACAGCTTGTGGCCACCGACCGACGCCTTCTGGGTGTAGCCGCTGCGCCGGCCCGGCAGGTCGCGTCGCCGTGCCGGTGCCGACGACACCGTCAGCGGCACCGGTCGCGGCGGCATCGCGTGCATGAACGGCGCAACCGCATCATGCATCGCCGCATGCGCCGCTGCGCTGACCAACGGGACAGGAGATCCGCCGGCCAGCGCCACCGCCAGTGCCTCCTCCGCGGTGGTCCCGCTCACCCCAAGCCACGCCCGGGCGGCGCGGGTCAGGCCGCCGGCATGGCTGACCGGGCTGAACGGCGGCGCGATCCCCCCGGTCTCGCAGCCCAGCAGCGCTTCCGCCAGGCCTGCGCGCGTCACCGCCGTGGTTGCCCGATGACGCGTCCCCTCGATCGCCGACGCGGCTACACGAGCCGCCCGGGCCGCCTCCGCAAGTCCGCGCACATTGCTGGCTGCAGGCGGCGTCGGCCAGTCGAACACTGCCGGGCGCATCGGTCCCGCCAGGCGGCCCATTCGCCCCGATGCCGCATCCGCCCGCCCACGGATGATCGCCGCCACGCATCGCGCAACGTCGCGTCCCGCCTCGGATGCGTAATCAACCCCCAGCGCCGCAAGCAACCCAGCCAGATCGGCAAAACCGACATCGATGTCGCGCATCGCCGGTGCAGCGAAGCTCAGGGCGATGACCCCGGTTTCCACCGCTTCGGCCAGGTCGGACAGGTCAAGCTGCCCATCGCTGTCCACGAACGCGGGCAGGTTCAGCACGAAGCCCGGGCCGTCTTCGGCGTCCAGCCGCCACACCGCCTCGGTCGGCGCGCCCCGCCGCAGCAGCAGCAACCGGTGCAGCCGGTCCGCCAGGGGAATGTCCAGCCCGGCCCGGCACGCAGCTTCGGCAATTGGCCCGATCCAGGCCTGCGCCGCCGCCGCCATTGCGATGGGGCCAGTGCCACGATCCAGGCCCGCCAGCGCCGCGGCTGCCGAATCGTCCCATGCCGCCGGCAACGTGACACTGCGAGATGCGCTATCCGGATCAGCCGACGTCACGCTCCGGCGCATACGCACGCCATGCCAAATGCGGTGGGGCGATATCCGAGTGCTCTTCATACCGATCATGTTATGGGACCCATTATCGCTCGGGTAGCCTATTTGGTGTTTCATCGCGCTACGGGACGCAAAATGTTGGGGATAACTCGTCCGCGCCGAGAAAACCCTGGCGCGCCCGACGAACCGCCCCACATTGCGCTGCGACGGGTGGACCAATGAGCGAGGCCTGCGTATATGTTGCGTCATGAATATCGGTACGTGGCTGTTCACCAAGCTAAAAGGGCGCCAGGTCGGCAGCGACGCGGCGGGCAATCTGTATTTCGAGGAGAAGCGGCAGCGCCCGGACGGCGTTCGCACGCGTCGTTGGGTCGCCTACAGTGGCCCGGTGGAGGCAAGTGCCATTCCGCCGGAATGGCACGCCTGGCTGCACTACACCACCGACAAACCGCTGCCGGACACCGGGCGCAAGGCGTGGCAGAAGCCACATCTGGCCAACGCGACCGGCACCGCGTTCAGCTATCGGCCGCCCGGTCATGACTATGAGGGCGGAAACCGCGCCCGCGCCACCGGCGACTACGAAGCCTGGACGCCGAGTTAGCATCACGATGGGTCGTCATGGTGTTGCGGAAGTCCTGACCGGCGCGATCGTGCTTGTCGTGGCTATTGGTTTTCTGGCCTTTGCCATCTCCCATTCCGGGCGAACGAGCGGGTCGGGCTATAGCCTGGAGGCGAAATTCGATCATATCGACGGCCTGAATGTCGGTGGCGACGTCCGTATAGCCGGCGTCAAGGTCGGCACCGTGACGGACACACGCATCGACACGAAGACGTTCAACGCCATCGTCACGCTTACGGTCCGCGATGGGATTGAGCTTCCGAAGGATTCCGGTGCCTCGATCACCAGCGAGAGCCTGCTTGGCGGCAAATACATCTCGCTCTCGCCGGGCGGCGATGAGACGGTTCTGAAGCCCGGCCAGACCATCACCATCACCCAGTCCTCGGTCAGTCTTGAGGAGCTGCTGGGCAAGTTCATTTTCAGCGTCACCAGCCTGAATGGCGCCAAGTCGGGCCAGCAGGCCGGTCAGTCGGGCGATGCTCCACAGGGTGGCAACAGCTCCGGCGCGAGCTCTGGCGCGCTGGCGCCGCTGCCGAAGTGATCCCGCCGCCGCCCGCAAACTGGCCTGGACTGGACGGCAACTCTGTTGGTTGTCGGGAAAAGCTCAAGATGCTGGCGGAGAACTACGCGGAAGTCTCGCAAGTGCTCCAGGATGCGTTTGAGGACGCGGTTCTGATGGGCGTGAACGAGTCTGAGATGCGCAAGATTTTTGCGGACATCGTGGCCGGCCTCGACTCGCCCAAACGAGCCGCGCAATGAGAGCAGGTTTGCTTGCCGTGCCCATCCTGCTGTGGGCGGCCTCGGCTGCCGCACAAAGTTCCGCCTCCATCCGGGCGGAGCCGCTGCCGCCGTTGCAGCAACAATGGCAGCAGCAGGGAACGGTGCCAACGCAGCAGCCAGCGGCACCGGGTCAGTACTCGACGGCGCCCGCCCAGCAGCCGTCCGCCCAGCAGCCGTACTCCCAGCTGCCGCCGACCCAGCAGCCGCCGGCCTTGTCGCCTCCGCTCGCGAGCGGGCCGCCTGCCACGATGGACCGGCCGAACACCTGGCTGCCGGCTGCAACGGTGAAGGTTCAGGCGCTGGACAAGGTGAACGCGCAGGCCGCGGTTCTCACCATCAAGGTCGGCGCCGCGGCGTCCTTCGGCTCGCTCACCATCAACGCCAAGGCATGCGTGATCCGTCCCACCGACCAGCCTGCCGATGCGGCTGCATTCCTTGCCGTCACCGACAGCCATGCCGATGCCCCTGGGTTCAGTGGCTGGATGCTGAAGGATGAGCCGTCGGTGTCGATGATGGAGCACCCGGTCTACGACCTGCGGGTCGCCGGCTGTACCTAGTCATGGACACCTAGTCATGGACACACTGCCCCCATTCCATCGCGCCGCGCTTATGCTCGATATGGACGGCACCCTGATCGACCTTGCCCCGACGCCTGAGGCGGTTGTCGTACCGCCCGATCTGCCCGGCACCCTGGCCACGCTGCGCAATGCCCTCGACGGCGCGTTGGCCATCGTCACCGGCCGCCCGATCGAGACTGTTGACCGGTTGTTTGGCGATGCACCCGGCGCGGTGGCCGGCGAACATGGCGGCGCTTTCCGCCATCGTGCCGGCGAGCCGATCCGTCGCCCCAATCTGCCGACCCCGCCGCCGGCGTGGCTGGAGCAGGCTGAAAACCTGGTTCGCCGCTATCCAGGTGCACTGTTGGAGCGCAAGGCCCGTGGCTTCGCGTTGCACTACCGTCAGGCTCCGGACGCGCGTGACGTGTTCCACGACGCGCTGCAAGCCATGATCGCGACCGCGCCGGGCTTTGACCTGTTGCCGGCCCATATGCTGTGGGAGGTTCGCCCGCAGGGTGCCGACAAGGGGCGCGCCGTCAACGCGCTGATGCAACAGGCGCCGTTCGCCGGGCGCCTGCCCATCTTCATTGGCGATGATCGCACGGATGAAGATGGCATGCGCGAGGCCCGCATCCGAGGCGGTGCCGGCTATCGCGTCGACGCTGTGTTCCGTGACCCCGACGGCGTGCGTGCCTGGCTGCATCGTTCCGCGCAGCGCGGTGATTGGGCGCCCCTTCCATGAAGCTGTCGGATTTTTCTGCGCTGTCCTTCGACTGCTACGGCACCCTGATTGACTGGGAGTCAGGCATTGTCACGGCCTTGGTGCCTTTGCTCAGCCGCGCCGGCGCTGACCTTCAGCGCGATGCCATCCTGGCGGCGTTCGCCCGCTTCGAGGTTCGCCAGCAGGAAGCCACGCCGGACATGCTGTATGCCGACCTGCTGGCAAACGTCCACGCCCAGCTTGCTGAGGCGTGGCAGGTTCCGGCCGATCCCGCCGAGGACGCCGCATTCGGCCGGTCGATCGGTGACTGGCCCGCGTTCCCCGACACCGTCGAGGCATTGCGCTACCTCAAGCAGCATTATCGCCTCATCATATTGTCCAATGTTGACCGGACCAGCTTCAGCGCCACCAACGACCGGCTGGGCGTGGCTTTTGACGCGATCTACACCGCCCAGGACATCGGGTCCTACAAGCCTGATCCACGTAACTTCGCTCATCTCGTTGAGCACGTGACGCAGGCAGGCATCCCGCGGGAAAAACTTCTGCACGTCGCGCAAAGCCTGTTCCACGACCACGTTCCGGCACAGGCTACCGGTCTGGCCACAGCTTGGATCGATCGCCGGCACCCCGCGGGCGGCTGGGGCGCCACCGCCCCGGTATCATCCGATGTGCGCTACGATTTCCGGTTCACCACCCTGGGCGGCCTGGCCGATGCCCATCGCGCGGCGCGTTAGCTCTCTCGTTCGCCTGACCCGTGACCTTCAGCACCCCCTACCTTCAGCACCCCCTACCTTCAGCACCCCCCACCTTCAGCAGCCCCCACCTTCAGCAGCCCCCACCTTCAGCAGCCCCCACCTTCAGCAGCCCCGGCCCCTGAGCAACCTCAGCGGGGTGGTGTCGCAGGCGGCGACCCATCCTGCGCGGTGAAAGGCTGCGTCGCGCCTTGTGGGGCAGGGGCGCCGGTGGCAGGCGGCGGAGCCGATTGCATCTGCCGCGTCAGATCCCGGATGCAGCGCCCGAACGTGTCGCTGATCGCCGTGGAACCCGCCAGCGACAGCGACCAGGGTGGCTCGTTGCCGTCCGGAAATGTCAGCGTCATCGATGAGGCGCCGCGGAACTGGCGGTCGAACGCCTGCATTGCCGCGTGATCCAGCGTCCATTCAATGTTATGGCCATGACCGAGCCCCTGCGCCGTCCAGGGCGTATTCAGCCCAACCTGCATAACCACCGTCACATGGGTGTTTTCGGGCACTGACCAATCCGGCTTGCTCGCCGTCAGCGCTGTGGTCGAACCACCGATGCCGTACCGAATCGAGAATTGCCTGCTGTTCGCCGGATTCGTCGTGCTGACCCCACACACCGGCCCACCGGCATCACCCCTGCCACTGAACGCATCCCACACGCCGGCATGGTAGTAGGTCTGCAACTGCGCCCGGGCGGCGGCCGGGGCGAAAGCGGCAATGGCCACAACCAGACCGGCAAGATATTTCATGCAGTACTCCTCCTCAACAGATGCGCAGGTGGTGCACCATTGGCCACCGGGGAACGATCTCTACCTCGAACGAGAAAAACACTCCATTGCCTGCCCAGGCAATACTCCGCCACCGGTGTCGCTCCTATGCCGGTCGTGGCAATTTCACCTTGCATGACTACGGACTGGCGGCATCCCACCCAAGATGTTAGGCAACCCGGAATTGCCAGTCCGGAGACCCAGCATGGCCGCCATCGCCGATATTACCGCCCGCGAAATCCTCGACAGCCGCGGCAATCCGACGATCGAGGTTGATGTCATCCTCGAATCAGGTGCCATGGGGCGCGCCGCCATTCCCTCCGGAGCCTCCACCGGCGCGCATGAGGCCGTGGAATTGCGCGATGACGACAAGTCCCGCTACGGCGGCAAGGGCGTCCAGACGGCCATCGCCAATGTCGAGGGCGAAATCCTCGAAGCCGTCGGCGGCATCGACGCCACCGAGCAGGTGATCATCGACAACATCATGATCGACCTCGATGGAACCCCCAACAAGGCCCGGCTCGGGGCCAATGCGATTCTCGGCGTGTCGCTGGCCGTCGCCAAGGCCGCGGCCTCCGACATGGGCCAGCCGCTCTACCGGTATGTCGGCGGCGCCTACGCCCGCACGCTGCCGGTTCCGATGATGAACATCGTCAATGGCGGCAAGCACGCCGACAATCCGATCGACATCCAGGAGTTCATGATCCAGCCGATCTCCGCCGCAACCGTGGCCGACGCTGTGCGCATGGGTGCCGAGATCTACACGGCGCTCAGGAAGGGGCTGCACGACGCCGGCCACAACACCAATGTCGGTGACGAAGGTGGTTTCGCACCCAACCTGAATTCGGCCGACGAGGCTCTTGGCTTTATCGCCAAGGCCGTTGAAAAAGCCGGCTACCGCCTTGGTGAGGACATCACCTTCGCCCTCGACCCGGCCTCCAGCGAGTTCTTCAAGAACGGCAAATACCATCTCGACGGCGAGGGCAAGGTGCTCGATGGCGAGGCCATGGTCCGCTACTACGCCGAACTGGTAGCCCGTTACCCGATCGTGTCGATCGAGGACGGCTGCTCCGAGGATGACTGGGAAACCTGGCGGCTTCTTACCGAGACCCTGGGCAAAAAGGTCCAGATCGTCGGCGACGACCTGTTCGTGACCAACCCCGAACGCCTGCGCCGCGGCATCGAGCTCGGATCGGCCAACGCCGTCCTGGTCAAGGTCAACCAGATCGGCACCCTGTCCGAAACCCTCGAAACCTGTGAGATCGCCCACCGCGCCGGCTGGCACGCGGTCATGAGCCACCGTTCCGGTGAGACCGAGGATGCCACCATCGCCGATCTCGCTGTCGCCACCAACTGCGGCCAGATCAAAACTGGCAGCCTTGCCCGCAGCGACCGCACAGCAAAATACAACCAGCTTATTCGCATCGAGGAGCAACTGGGCGATGCCGCCCGCTACGCCGGATCGACCATTTTGCGGCGGTAAGCAACGGTTCGCCATAGCCGGATAACCGAGTTCCGTCGCCTTGGGTGTCTGCGGCACCGGGGCGCACGAGATCGGCCACCGGATGTCCTTCACGCGGATGGTATGCAGGCGTGGCCGCCAAGACATCCTCACGGTATTTTAATCCGACCTGGCAACCTTTCGTTAACTCATTCGTGGCTTTGATAGCGCACCAGCCTCCCGGAATGCGCCACGATGCCCAAATCAATCGTCGATTTTCCCGATCCGGCATCCGCGCCGGAGCCGCCGACCCAGGACATCGTTCGTGGCGCCCTCGTCGAAAGCCGCAATCGCTGGCAGCACCTGCTCGGTCTCGCGGTCGACCTGGCATTCGAAACCGATGCGTCCGGGCGCTTTGTCTTCATCATGCCCGAAGCTCCGCTGGGCTGGCCACGCGGCATACTGATCGGCCGATCATCGGATATCCTGCTCGCTGATCCGATCACGGCTGGCGCCTGCAACCCGTTCCGCCCGAGACAGGAGCTTCGCCACTACCGGGCCTGGCTGCGCTGCCATGATGGCGGCATCGCGCTCATTACCGTCTCCGCCATGCCGCTTTACGACGACAAGGGCGCCATCGTTGGCGCCCGCGGCGTCGGCATCGATATGACCGCTGTCGACGCGCAGGCTGCTCAAATCGCGGGCCGGTTGCGCCGGGCGGAGGTGATCCGCCACATCCTCGCCTGTGTCACCCATGAGGCTGGCGCCGATGCGATGATGGATGCCGCACTCTGGGCATTGATCCGCGCGCTTGGTGCCGAGGGGGCCGCGGTTGTTGGTAGCCCGACAGACGATACGCCGATTGGCATCATGCACGAGTGCGGGTCCGGCGGGGCCGCCATCCTGCCAGCAGCGTCGAGCCTGCTGGAGAACCAACGCAGCGGATCACGTCATGCATCCTGTGCCGATGGGCGGCTGTTGATGGCGTTCACATGCCGGACCCGATTCGGGGTCCGCGCCGGCTTGACCATCTGGCGTGCACCCCACGCCCGCACCTGGGACAGCGAAGACACCATGCTGGCGGAATCGGCGGTCAACGTCGTGCGCATGATCCTCGACTACGAGGCTGCCGCCCGCGAGATGGTCCACAAGGCCACTACCGATCCGCTGACCGGACTGCTTAACCGGCGCGCCTTCCTTGATGAAGTGCAGCGCCACATCGCCCGCCTGGATCGCGAAAACGAGGCCGGCACGCTGATGTTCGTCGACCTTGATGCCTTCAAGGCGGTGAACGATCGGCTGGGCCACGCCGTCGGCGACGAAGTCCTGATCCTGCTGGCCGATTTGCTTCGCAAACTGGTGCGCCCCGGCGACCTGATCGCCCGTTTTGGCGGCGACGAGTTCGCTGTCTGGCTGAGCGGAGCGGACCATTTGACTGCCGCGGAGCGGGCGGATCATTTCTGCAAAACCGCACCAGCCGAACTGCAGGCCGCGCTACCGGAAGCGTTCCCCGACCTCGCCGTGTCGGTCGGTATCGCCACGCGGCGGGCCGGCACCCATGAACCTGTCGAAGACCTGACCCGGCGCGCGGATCTGGCAATGTATGAGGTCAAACGCGGTGGTCGCCGCCACTGGCGGGTCTCGCTGTCGGACAGCGATTGATGGCTGCCGACGAAGCCACAAGGGTGCGCCAGGGTGCCAGCGAGACCACCAGCAGGGATATCCTGCGTGCGTTGGCCCGTGACCCTTCAGTCACGGTGCGCGCAAGTCTGGCGCTGAACCCGGCGCTGCCGGACGACGTGATTACCATACTTGCCTCTGACACTGATGCCAGGGTGCGCAGCATTCTCGGCCTCAAGCTTGCCGCTCTGACCCCGGCACTGAAGAGCGAGACGCGTCAGCGGGTGCAGAACGATGCAGTTGCCAGTTTGACCGCGATGGTTGCCGAGGCTGCACTGCGGGTGCGCGTGAGCATTGCGGAATCGGTCCGCGACATGCAGGACGGTCCCCGCGACATCATTCTGCACCTCGCACATGATCCCGCGCTGATGGTCTGCGAACCGGTGATCCTGTTCTCGCCGATGCTGACCCAGGACGACCTGGTCACGCTGATTGCGTCAGGACCGCCAAGCTCGACCGTGATGGCTGTGGCCAACCGTCCCGGTATCGGCATCTCGGTGTGCGACGCCATCGCCGGCTCCGCCGAACCTGCGGTGATCCGGGCGCTGCTGTGCAACCAGACCGCCCAGATTCGCGAAGTGACATTGGACGCGCTCGCCGCACAGTCGGAGCAATATACCGACTGGCAGGAGCCATTGGTGCGCCGTCCGCACCTGTCAGTCCGCGCCCAGCGTCTGTTGGCGGAAATCGTCGCTGACCAGCTGTTGGACGCATTGGCCGCCCGCAGCGATCTCGACCCAAAAGTCAGCCAGGGCCTGCGGACCACGCTGGCCAGAAATGGCCCGCGTACGGCTCAACCTCTGTCACGCCCAGCCGACACCATGCCGCAGACCGACCTTGCGCCGACAGCGGCCCTGGCGCAGGCAGAACAACTCAATCAGTCGGGCCGGCTGGATGATTATGCCATCCTCGACGCATTGCGCTCCAACAAACTGGTCAGTGCGAAGGCAATCCTCGCGGTCAGGGCCGGTCTCACTGTCCCCATCGTCGAGCGCGCCTGTACGCTGCGTAGTGCCCGCGCAATTGTCAGCCTGGCTTGGCGGGCCGGATTCTCGGCGCAGACTGCAGTGGTTCTTCAGACCATGCTGGCCGGCCTCGCGCCCGACCAGGTGTTGCAGCCGAATAACAAATCGCCCTTCCCGCTGACCGACGAAGAAATGCAGTGGCAGCTGGCGTTTCTCGGCGAAGCCGACACCGAACCCCGGCCGTGGATCCCGCGGCGGCTGTAGGTCTCAGCGCCGGATCAGCGTGCCGGGTCCAGCCTCGGTAAACAGCTCCAGCAGACAGGCATGCGGCACGCGTCCGTCGAGGATGACAGCGCCCCGCACGCCCTGACGCACGGCCTCGACGCAATTCTCGACCTTGGGGATCATACCGCCGGTGATTGTGCCATCGGCGACCCGCTCCTCCACCTCGGTCAGTGTCAGCGATGGGATCAGCTTCTTGTCCTTGTCCAGGACGCCGGTAACGTCGGTCAGCATCAGCAGTCGTGTCGCGTTCAGCGCTCCCGCCACCGCCGCGGCCACCGTATCAGCGTTGATGTTGTAGGTCTGGCCCTCGGCATCGACGCCGATCGGCGCAATCACCGGCACCAAGCCGCCGCCGGTCAGCGCATGGATCACCCGCGCGTCAATCGTCGTCGGCTCGCCAACGAAGCCCAGGTCCAGCGCCCGCTCAATATGGCTGTCCGGATCCGTCCTGGTCCGCTGCAGCTTTCGCGCGCGGATCATCCCGCCGTCCTTGCCGCAGACGCCGACCGCCAGTGCACCGGCCTTGGTGATCAGTCCGGCGACGTACTTGTTGACGGTGCCAGCCAGCACCATCTCCACCACCTCGACCATCGCGGCGTCGGTAACGCGCAGCCCATCGATGAAGGTCGACTGGATCGCCAGCCGCTTCAGCATGGCGTTGATCTGTGGCCCGCCACCGTGCACCACGACCGGATTGATTCCGACTTGTTTCAGCAGCGCGATGTCGCTGCCGAAACTTTGCGCCAGGTGATCCTCGCCCATCGCATGGCCACCGTATTTCACCACCACAGTCGCTCCGGCATATCGGCGTAGGAACGGCAGCGCCTGTGCCAGAACATGCGCCTGCTGCGTTGCCGCGGCGATATCAACCGAGGGGGATTGTTGTTCGCTCATGCAGCGCGTGTAGGGCGGGCCGGCCCCCATGGTCAAGTAAACCTCCCGGCCTGAAACCATCCCGGCAGTGCAGGCAGCACACAGGAATAGTGGCCGCATTAACTCTTCAGTAAGGCTCGCCCGCTAAGATGCGCTCATGACATCGCTTCAAGAGCAGGAGTTTAGGGTGCGAGAGGCGGCCGGGATGGATGCACCAGGCCAACCGACCGCTGGCGGATTTCGGTCGGCGCCGGCGAAGCAAGGTTCGCAGCGCCGCGACCGGAGCAGCGATGGGCTGGCCCGCAATGTGCTCGCGCGGCTGCCATTGGCGGTCGCTGTCATCAACGCTGGCATGGTATTGTCGTTCTGGAATGAGCAGGCGGGGCTGTTGTTTGGCGCGCCACCGCTGATGGCGGCCGAACGCCCCGCTCTGGCTGACATACTCACACGGATCAGCCATCTGACGCAGGCTCAGCGGGCCCGCATCATTTCGTTTGTTACGGCCCACATGGTCAAAGGCGACCGGACAGAACCGGACGGGTGCCTGCGTCTGTCCCTGGCTCGCGGCTGGCGCATCGCCATCCAGGTTCACGGGCTGGGATCGGGTCGCTGGATGCTGATTTTGGACGACGGCAAAGTCACCGCCGCAGGCAGCCCGTCGGCCCAGGCGGTCGGGGACGCCTGGCTCGACTCGCTCACCGGACTCGCCAATCGCCGCCATTTCAACGACATGCTGCGGGACGCATTGGAACACGCCACCGCCGAGACATGCCAGGCAATCATGCTTGTCGATCTGGACGGTTTCGCTGCGGTGAACCAAACCTTCGGCCAGCCCGTCGGCGACGGCTTGCTATGCCTGGTCGCACAGCGCCTGCGTCGGGAGATCCGCGATGATGACCTGCTCGCCAGGCTGGGCGGGGACGAATTTGCCCTGCTGCTGCCGAATGGCGCCGGCGCCGAACCTCTGGCCGCCCGTATCATTGCAGGTTTGGCCCAGTCGTTCCTGGTTGAAGGTCAACGGGTCACGATCAGCGCCAGCATCGGAATGGTGCGCTTCCCCGACCACGGCACCACCGCCGACAACCTGATGCGTCACGCCCATGTCGCGCTGCATCAGGCAAAAGCTGCCGGTGGCCGCGTCGCCCGCCTGTTCGATCCATCCATCGAAGATGAAGCCCGAACCCAGCGGGATCAGGAGATCGATTTACGCAGGGCGCTGGCCTTGGGCGAGATCACGTTGGCTTACCGCCCGTGCGGGGACATCGCGTCGCGCTCGGTGACAGGGTTTGAAGCCCGGCTGCACTGGAACCATTCCTCCCGCGGCGCAGTGCCGGAGGCAGAATTCGCTCAACTGGTCGAATCCACCGGCTTCATCGTTGCCCTGGGCGAATGGGCATTGAAGAAAGCCTGCCTCGACGCCACAACCTGGCTCGCCCCCCTCGCAGTCGCCATGCGAATCTCAGAGCGCCAGCTTAGTGATCCCGACCGGCTGACCGAGAGTGTTCGATTGGCGGTGCAGGCATCGGGGCTGGCACCGGGGCGGCTGCAGTTGAAAATTGCCGAAGCGGCGTTACAGGGGCCTGAGACCCAGATCCTGTCCACCCTGCATCGGCTCAGAGCACTGGGCGTCGGCATTGTGCTGGTCGACTTCGACATTGGCCCGGCACTGCTTGATCGTGTGCGATCGTTGCCGTTCCAAGGGCTGGCGTTCGAGCTGGACAATCCCGCCGATATCGCGGCAGACGCTGCCAAATCCGCCATCCTGCGAACGCTTGCGGCAGCAGGTTTTGCCCATATCGGTTGCTATTTCAGCGGTCTGCTCTCTTCAACGCCTGGCATTGCCGATGTGGTCCGACATCAGACAACGACACGCAAGCTGACAGCTGCGGCGGAATAGCCATGTCATCGACAATGAAACGAGCCACCACCGCGGTATCACTCTATCGGCTGATCTACCGCAGCCGCGATGTCATTGCCCAGGTCATGCCCGACGCATTGAACGAGCAGGGCGTGCAGCGCGAATTGGACGCAGTCATTGCGTCCGCGCGGTCGCACAACCAGGCTGACAATATCACCAGCGCGCTGATGTACACAGGTGTCGGTTTCCTTCAGGTGCTTGAGGGCCCGCGCGAGGTTGTCGAGCGCACCTTCGAACGCATCGTCGCCGACAGCCGTCATGCCGAGGTGACGGTGCTGAGCTTCACCCCCACGCAACGGCGTAGTTTCCCGGATTGGCCGCTGGCCTTCTGCGGGCAATGCACCGCCGCTGCCGTCGATCCGTTGGCCGACCTGGCCGACAGTGTCGTATTCGACGGCGCCCGCGTCACCACCGGCAGCGACGTCCTGCGGCTGCTGGAACGCGTCGTCCGGCAGGAGGATAGCTGGACCGGCGCCTAGCTCAGGCAGCGAGGCAGAGCCCACTTCCAACCCTCGGACCAACCGAGCCGGCGGGCTAATCGCGGCCCAGGAAATCCAGCACCCGGTCGGTGACCTGCTGCTTCGGATACATCGACGCCAGTGCCTTCGCGCGGGTCAGCGGGTCGCTGGCAAAGAAACGTTCGTACAGCACTTGCCGGTTGCCGAACGAACTGCACGCGATATCCCATGCCAGGTGGAACAGCTTGACGCGATCAAGGGCCGAACTCTCATCGGTTGCCAGGTACTGGTTGATCTGCCCGGCCAGCGGGCCCGTCATGTCGGCCTCGGTCGGCAGCGCCATACCTCGCGGCAGCGCCATAAGGCTGGACGATCCCAGCAGATGCAGGATCTCCGCCATGCGCGGATAGGCCGTCATGAACAGGTTGCGCGTTACTTCGGCCGCCATTGGGGCAGGGCACATCACCCCGAATTCGTCCAGCGCCGCATCCGCCTCCGCCGCCCGCATGCACGCACGCATCAGCTCGGTGTACATCACCAGCTCACCAATCCGCTCCTCCGAGTGCGGCAGATGCGCCGTCCCCAAGGTCTGCGTCATCAGCAATGCCACCCCCAGCACAAGCTCGCACTTGGCCAGGTTCTTCGCACATCCCTGATGCGCCGAATGCGCCGACGAACGGGTCACCGACGCCGTTCCGTTCAGCAGCCCGACATCGCCATGGATGAACACCCGTTCCCATGGCACCAGCACGTCGTCGAAGAACACGATGCTGTCCATTTCCTCGAACCGCGAGCCCAGCGGATGGTCGAAATGCGACTTGCCCTCATCAAAACTGTCGCGGCACAGGAAGCGCAGGCCCGGCGTGTCGCACGGAATGGCAAAATTCAGCGCGAACGGGCTGTATTGGTCCAGATGCTGCGCCAGCCGTGGGGAGTACACTGCAATCTCATCGGCCAGCGGCCCCAGCGTTGCCAGTACCCGCGCCCCGCGAACCACCAGGCCGGCGGAGCTTTCCTTAACCACCTGCAGCGCCGTGCCCTCCTGCAGGTTGAACATCCCGCTGACATTGCGGCTGCGCTGCAGGTTAATCAGCGCATGCGTTAGCACCAGGTCGTTTTCGGCGATGTAACGGTGGTAGCGCCGCATGTTCTCACCGAATTCCGGCTTGCCGCGTGCGAAATAATCCGCCGCACCGGCCCAGCAGGAAAACGTCACGTTCATGAAGTCGGGCGACCGGCCCATCATGCCGCAGGTGTTGCGCGCCCAGGCCAGCATCATCTCTCGCCGCCGCACCAGATCCTGCTGCGTTCTTGGGATAATGAACGACAGGCCCTGGGTGTCCCCGGTCTGCGGGTCACTGAACGTCATCATGTCGCGGTGCGCCGGATCCGATTGCAGGTCGTACAACGCGGCGATTGCCCGGGCACCGCTGGCCAACCCCGGATGGGATGTCACATCGCCGACGCGCTCCCCGCGCAGCCAGACCTCGCTGGGTCGACTACGCAAACCGGCCAGATACTGCGCGCCCGTACGTGCCGGCATGACGTCCTCCCGATATTTGTTGGCTCAGGACTTTCGGAACCACGCGGCGGCGGGTCAAGCGGCGGATCTGCAACGTGCTTGACGCCGCCGCCGAGCCGAGTACCGTTTCGTTCTTCCGCGCTACGGAGGTGATTATGTCTCGGCGTGCTGAATTCTTCCATGCAATCGCTGAAACCGTTCGCGCCAACCGCCCATGCCCGATAGCCGAGTGGTTCACCGAGGATTTCCGCCTGCACGACCCCAACCTGCCGGATTGGCCAACCGGCCACGCTGGCGCCACGAAGATGATGGACCTGTTTCGCGCCCTCGGCGGCCCGATCGCCTTTGAAGCCATCGACATCATCGAAGACGGCGACCGCGCTGCAGTCCGCTGGCGCCTGTCCGCCACCCGGGACGGCGAACCGCTGATCTCCTCCATTATCGCAATATATCGCTTTGAAGGCGGCCGTATCGCGGAAGATTGGGGTGTTGCCATTCGCAGGGAATGGCCCTGATTTTCAGGCCGCCGATCCGCGGCGCCAACCCCGGCGCAGTTCAACGACCACGATTGCCGCCGGGATCGCCGCGGCAAACTTGAAGCTCGCCTGGAAGGCGGCCATGAACCCGTCCCCGGCGCCGGTTTGCATCGATTGGAAGACCAGCATCAGCACGGTTGCACCGGTCACCGTTCCGATGGTCCGGGTGGCCATGCCCAGGGCGCCCGCAACCCCACGATTTCGGGCCGGAATGGCGCCGGTGACGATGTCGAGGTAGGCAACCTGGAACAAGCCAACGCCAACCCCCTGCACGAACATCGACAGCATCAGAACCGCGATCACAGGGACCGCACCGGATAGCGATATTCCAAACAGCCCCGCGCTGCTCAACGCTGTGCCCACCAGGGCGATCAACCGGGCCGGATTGCGTCCGGCCAATCGCCCCGCCAACGGCGCGGCAATGATGATCCCCACCGGCGATGCCGCCAGGACCAGCCCGGCCAGTGGCAGCGACAAGCCAGGTATCCGGCTCAGATAGAAGGGCGCCAGCAGCATGATTGAAAACGCCGACAGGTTGACCAGCACGTTGCTGATATTGATCACCGTGAAATCGGCCTGCCGGAACGGGCCGAAATCAATGATCGGTTTTGCCGCCCGCCGCTCCTGCCGATAGAACAACGCAAAACCGGCCACCGCCAGAACCCCGAGAATGGCTGTTTCGGGCCCCGGCGGACGCAACCGGTTCAACGCCATCAGCAGGAAGCCAAGGCTGAGCGCAAGCAGCGCGCCGCCCGCGGCATCGAACGGCTCACGTTCGGCCCGCGCCGGTCGCGGCAGTGTCCATGCCAAGGCGAACGCCGCGGCTGCCAGCGGGGCCCGGAAGCTGAACACTGCGCTCCAGCCGAACCGCTCCACCAGCAGGCCGAACACCGACGGACCTAGGGCGCTGCCGATGGCGAACATCATCATGTAGCGCGCCAGGATCTGGGTGCGCATTGCCTCGGGGAACAGGCTGGTGGCCAATGCCGGGCCGCACGACAGGATCAGCCCGGCCCCGACACCTTGAACGACCCGCCCGGCCAGCAGCGCCGGATACGAAGGCGCCAGTGCGCAGGACACGAACGCAACCGTGCTGATCGCCGTGCCGAACAGAAAGATCCTTCGGTAACCAAACATGTCGCCGATCCGCCCGAACGTCAGCATCAGCGAGGTCTGCGTCAGCACATAGGCGATCACCACCCATTGGATCATCGGGATCGGCAGTCCAAAGCGGGTCACGATCGCCGAGAAGTCGATGTTCACCGCTGAGTCCAGCGGCACGACCAGCGTCCCCAGCCCGACAATCAGCAACGGCCAAACAGCGGACTTTCCCTGCACCCCCGGCAAGGCGACAACGCGTTGCATCGGTTTCCTCACCCGTTTTCGCCAGCATACAGAACCCGATCCGTCGCGCCAAAAAGCGGCTGGAGTCTGGCCCGAAACTCGCCGCATTCGCAGCACACTCAGGATGTCAGCAGGTCAACTGGAAAATGATCGTGATCCCGCCCCTGTGATCCAGGTAACTGTGGGCTCACGATCGCTCTCTTAAGATCTGTCTCGTCAACCCGAACCGTCACGAGGGCTTCCATGGGTAACGTGCAGATCTATTCCACCGGCCTGGTCGGATTATCGTTTAGCATCGCCGAGCTCACCCTGGTCGCCGCCTGGGCGGAATCGCAAGGCTTGCATATGCGCGTAAGACTCGACCATGGCTCGGACACCGAGGAATATGAGGAAGTCCTGGCCTTCGACGCCACCTGGGGACGTCCACGCAGCAATATCCTGTGGCGCGACAGCCAGGCGGTTTACCTGCAACCGCTGATCGGCCGCACCAGGCGATACAAATCGGTTGCCGATGCGATCGACGACCTGACCCCGCGCCACGTGATCGCCGTGACGGATGTCATGGCGAAGGGCTGGCCCGCATAGCCTGCCAAACCCGGAACGGCGACGCAGGACCCTGCAGCGACGTTACCGCGACGGCATCGGCGATGGCATTCGCGATGGCGGGGAACAGGGCGATTGCCCCGGCCTCCCCGCACCCTTTCACGCCAACCGGATTGGTCGTGCAGCGCGTGCCCGCGAATGACAGGGCAAAGCTGGGCAGGTCGCCGGCGCGTGGCATCGCGTAATCCATGAAACTGCCGCTGATCGGCTGTCCGGAGCCTGTGTCATACACGGCGTGCTCCAGCAGCGCCTGCCCAGCCCCCTGGGCTATGGCGCCATGCGCCTGGCCGGCGGCGATCATCGGATTGACCAGCACCCCGTAGTCGTCCACCGCGGTCAGCCGCTCCAGCGACACCAGCCCGGTCTGCGGATCGACCTCCACCTCCGCAACATGCGTCCCGTTCGGAAACGTCATCGCCTCGCGGGTCCACTGGTGATACGTGTCCAGCCCGCCCGGCGATTGCGCGGCCAGCGCCAGCAGCGTAATCCGGCGATCGGTTCCGGCAACGCGGAAACCGCCCTCGTCGAACACGATATCCGCTTCCGCCGCCTCCAACGCCTCGGCTGCGAGCTTCATCCCCTTCTCAACGATGATATCCGACGCCCGCCAGATCGCGGTGCCGCCCATGTAGGTGGCGCGGGAGCTGCCATGCCCGCCGCCCATCGGGATCAGGTCCGTATCGCCCTGGCGCAGCTGGATCCGCGCGTTCGGTATGCCTAGCCGATCCGCCAGGATCTGCGGCATCGTCGTCTCGTGCCCCTGGCCGATGGTCTGCGTGCCGGTGATCAGCGCGACATTGCCGTCGGCTTGGAAGCGGATATCCACGTTCTCGGTCGGCAGGCCGCCGGTGCCCTTGATATGACAGGCAATCCCCACGCCGCGCCGCCGGCCGGTTGCCTCACTCTGCCGGCGCCGGGCGGCAAACCCGGTCAGATCGGCCGCCCGCACCGCGGCATCGAAATGCGCACGAAAATCGCCGCTGTCGACGACGAAGTTCAACGCATTGGTCATCGGCGTTGCGGCGACAAAATTACGCCGCCGCAGCTCAATGCGATCGAAACCGCATTGCGTTGCGGCGGCATCGATCAGCCGCTCCATGATATTGACTGCCTCGCCGAACCCCGGCCCGCGCGTGACCCCGATCGGCGTCGTGTTGGTCAACACCGCCCGCACCCGCAGCGCCACCGCCGGAACCTCGTAGACCGTGCCTTGCAGGTGCGCATACTGGTTGGTCTGCACCGCGCCCGACCCGCCGGCCATGTAGGCACCCAGGTTGGCGATGCTGTCTACATGCAACGCCAGGAACCGCCCGGCGGCATCCAGCGCCAGCGTAGCCGTCGCCAGATGATCACGCGCCTGGTGATCCGATAGAAAGGTCTCCGACCGTGTGGCAATCCACTTGACCGCCCGGCCGGTACGCCGCGCCGCCCACAGGATCAGTGCGTGTTCCGCATAGGCGAAATTCTTCGCCCCGAAACCGCCGCCCACATCCGGCGCGATGAACCGCACCTGCGCCGGTTCAACCCCCAGCACACGCGCCGCGACGTCGCGGTTGCCATGCAGGTTCTGGCTCGACAGATGCAGCGTGTAGCGACCGTCATAGATCCCGACGGCGCCGCGCGGCTCCATCGGGTTGGTCACGATCCGGTGGTTGTTCAGCGCCATCGAAACGACATGCGGCGCGGTCCGCAGCGCATCCGCCACCTCGATCTGCTGGCCCCACAGCCAGTCCAGGCACAGATTGCCCGGCACCTCGTCGGACAGCAGCGGCGCCGTCGGCGCAACCGCATCCTCCGCTCTGCAGATCGCGGCCAACGGATCATACGTCACCTCGATCCGTTCAGCGGCATCCAATGCCTGATGACGCGTCTCCGCCACGATCAAGGCAATCGGCTCACCGACGTAACGCACCCTGTCGCGCGCCAGCAACGGCTGTGGCAGGAAGCGGAACGGCTCGTTGGTCTGGACATTCGCTTCGACCGTTGGTCGCAACGGCTGCAATCCGTCGCCATCAGCCTCGCGCGCGGTCAGCACGGCGATCACCCCCGCCGAGGCCAGCGCTGCCTGTACGTCGATCGTGACAACCCGGGCATGGGCGTGCGGCGAACGCAGGAAGACCGCGTGTGCGACGCCGTCGAAATGCAGATCATCCAGGTAAGCGCCATGCCCGGTGACGAAGCGTGCGTCCTCCCGCCGGCGTGGGGCATCGCCGATTACGGCGCGATCATCCATGGTCCTGGTCCCTCGCCATTGTTGGCGACAATCTGAACCACGGGTCGCGGCGACATCAAGAGCCATCGGTCCACCAGGATCACGGCACAAGTCGCCAGCGCCAGGCGGAGTTCGAACCACCCCCCGCTTGCCGATCCTGCCCGATCGGGCGACGATGGAACCGACGACAAAAGGGGGGCGCAATGATCGATCTGGTGATTCGTGGCGATACGGTGGTGACGCCACAGGGCGTCGGCGCCCATGACATCCTGATTGCAGGCGGCACCATCGCGGCCATCGCCGCACCCGGCGGCGTCGCCGTTCCCGAAGGCACCCGCATCATCGACGTCACCGGCAAAATCGTCATCCCCGGCGGTATCGACCCCCATGTGCATTGCAAGTGGCACCTGCCGGGCCCGGACGGCACCGCCACCGAAACCGCACCCCCTGACGTCGTCAGCAAGGCGGCGGTCCACGGCGGCACTACCACGATGATCGACTTCACCCGCGCCTCTCAGGGCAAGGATGTGCGCGATGCGATCGAAAAGCGCGAGGCGGACTGGAAGGGCCACTGCGCTTGCGACTACGCCCAGCACATCATGGTGGAGGGCGCGCTTCCGATCGACCTGCCGCCACAGATCGGCGAAGCGATCCAGGCCGGGTTTGCGACGGTGAAAATCTTCACCACCGACATCACCCCCAGCCGCAAGGGCCGCATGGTCGATTTCGGCGACATCTGGGAAATCTTCCAGGTGCTGGCGGCGAACAAGGGCCTCGGCGTGATCCACTCCGAAGACAACGACATCGTCATGCACATGTATGGCAAGTTGATTCGCGAAGGCCGCGCCGGCTTCGAGAACATGGCCGAAGTCCACAACACATTGTCCGAGGACGTCTCGTTCCGCCGGGTCATCCGTCTGGCGGAAAAGGTGCCCGGCACGGCGCTGTACATGATGCACGTCTCCGCGGCCACCGGTGTCTCCGCCATCCATGAAGCCCGTCGTCGCGGCACCCCGATCTACGGCGAGTCGCTGCACCAGTACATGCTCTACGGCAGCGAGGATTACAAACGTCCGAACGGCCAGATCTACCACACCTACCCGTCGCTGAAGGGCCCCGAGGACCACGCCGCGCTTTGGCAGGGTACGCTGGACGGATCGATCAACTGTGTGGCCACCGATGAGATCTGCTGCACCCTGAAGCAGAAGCTGCAGGGCATTCGCATCGACGACACCACCGGCGGCAACGCCGGCGTCGAGCCGCGCGTGGCCCTGATGTACACCGAAATGGTCGGTAAGCGCGGTTACTCACTGCAGCGCTACGTCGACTTGGTGTCCACCAATGCGGCCAAGATCATGGGCCTGTATCCGCGCAAAGGTGCGCTGGCGCCCGGTTCCGACGCCGATATCTGCGTGCTCGATCCGGCTGATCAGCGCACCATCCGAGCCGAGGACCTGCATGAGGCCGACTATACGCCGTGGGAGGGCCGCAAGATGGACGCATGGCCCTGCCTGACCGTGCTGCGCGGCAAAGTCGTTGTCGAGAACGGCGAATTCAAAGGCAGCCTGAACGACGGCAAGTGGCAGCATCGCAAGGTCGCCGATGAAATGTTCACCGCCCCGCGTCTTTGAACCAGCACCATTGACGTCATCACGGTGACCGACGCCCAGTTGCGCGCGCTGCTGCTGGATTGCCTGAAACTGTGGGACGTGCCCGGCAAGGTCGTCGCCCACGATGACGGTCTGGCAATCGACGTCGGGGTCGGACGTTTCACCATAACCCGCGCCGATCCTGAGCTGCGGCCGTTGCGCTGGTTCTATCAGACGCCGCAGCGTCAGGCGGCCCAACGCCCGCCGCGCGCAGCGCCTTCCATCGTTGCGCTGCTGTCGGCGCTGCGCCATGCACTGCAGAGCGCTGGCGACACGCGGTCCTGAACACCGGCAGGCAGCGGCCCTAAGGGATCATGGGACAAGGGATCATGCGACCGCCCCCGTTGCGGGTCAGGCCACACAAGAAATTGTCATCCACTTTGTGGATGTATGACGTCGCCAACATGCATGGGCAGACAGTTCCCAGGTGGCTGCGAAACAGACTTTTGGATCGGCTTCAGCTCGGTATGAACGCGAAATTTCACCAGTGCCCATAACGGGTGGATCGATTCGGCCGGTTTGACGCCTGAAGGTTTCCCCGGCAATGTCCGGCGCAACAACAACATGGTCGCAAAGGCGTCTTTACCGCGGCGTAATCGGATAAGCCCTTATCCGCGTCGAACGCTCGGTAAGCTGGACCTGAGGCAGGGGAGTCGGAATGACAGACGCCAAGACAATCAGCCCCGATATTACTTCGTGCGATGGCAGGTCAGCCGGGAACAGTCCGTTTCGCCGCTGTCTGCTGCGGGCAGGGGCTGCGGCGGCCACGGCTGGGCTGTTGCCAAAGTCGTTGCGGGCCGAAAGCGATGACCCGAACCGCATGTTGCGCCCACAGGTCGGCGATCTGCTGGTTCATTCCGGAGGCAATGCCGAGGGCGCGGTGATTGCAGCAGCGGACGTCAAAGCCGGTGATGCGCCGCTCACTGCCTGGCCGATGGATCCCGCCACCAAAGTGCCGCGCGATGGCTCACGTCTTAACCAGGTGCTTGTGTTGCGGCTTGCACCATCCGATCTTGGCCCCGTTACCCGCAAATACGCCGCGGATGGGCTCGTGGCCTACTCCGCGATCTGTACGCATGCGCAATGCAACGTCAGCGGCTGGATCGCCGACCGGCAGATCCTGCATTGCCCCTGCCATCAATCCGAATACGATCCAAAAATGAACGCGAAAGTGGTGGCAGGGCCGGCGCCCCGGCCCTTGGCTGCGCTGCCACTGAAGATCGTCGACGGCAAGCCAGCCGTTGCAGAACAGTTCGTCGGGAAGGTAGGAATGAACCGGCAGATGATGTAAGCGCTTGCGACGACTCAAAAAAAGCGAACGACATTGGGGAGTAACAAAAATGATCGGCAGCAAACAAATTTTAAACGTCACTGTGGCCGCCGCCGCATTGTTGGGTGCGCTTGGTTCGGTTACGGCGCGCGCAGGCGAGGTCACGAACTACAGCCCCGTGACCCAGCAGCGCCTGGTCAATCCGGAACCGAACAACTGGTTGCTGTACAGACGTTCCTATGATGGTCAGGGCTTCAGTCCGCTCAAGCAGATCAACGCCGAAAACGTGAAGTCCCTGCAGCCGGTGTGGACATTCTCCACCGGCGTGGGTGAAGGCCACGAGGCGCCGCCGATGGTCAATAACGGCGTGATGTTCGTTGCGACCCCGTATGGGCAGGTGCTGGCGCTCGACGCCAAGACCGGCGATCTTATCTGGCGTTATAAGCATGCTTTGCCTGAGGATCTGTTTCAGCTCCATCCGACAAGCCGGGGTGTCGCATTATGGGGCGATCGTTTGTATCTCGCCTCGACCGATGACCACCTGATCGCAATCGACGCCAAGACCGGAAAGGAAGTCTGGAACACCAAGGTTCAGGACTACCAGAAAGGTCAATACATGACGCTGGAGCCGCTGGTCGTGAACGGCAAGGTCATGGTTGGCGGTTCCGGTGGTGAATATGGTGTTCGCGGCTATGTCGCCGCGTTCGATGCAGACTCCGGCAAGGAACTGTGGCGAACCTATACGGTCCCCGAACCCGGTCAGCCCGGCAGCGACACCTGGCGGGGCGACGACTGGAAGACCGGCGGCGGGAGTGTCTGGATCACGGGCACCTACGATCCGAAGCGCAACATCGCGTACTGGGGGGTCGGCAATGCCGCGCCCTGGCCAGGTGACCAGCACCCCGGCGACAACCTGTTTACAAGTTCAGTGATCGCACTGAACCCCGACACCGGGAAGATGGTGGCCTACCACCAGTACCACCAGAACGATTCATGGGACTGGGATGAAGTCGATGCCCCTATCCTGGTGAAAATGAACCACGACGGAAAGCCGATAGATGCACTCGTGCATCCCGGCCGAGACGGCTACCTGTGGGTGCTCAAGCAGGATGAAGAAGGCATCGGTTTTGTCTCCGGCAAGCCGTTCGTCGGGCAGAACGCGTTCAAGGGCATCGACGCCAAGACCGGTCGTCCGATCGTCGATCCGGAGCACAAGCCGACGACCGACAAGCCGGTGTCGTTCTGCCCCTCGCTATGGGGCGGCAAGGATTGGCCAGCGGCTTCCTACAATCCGGATACGAAACTTCTGTATATCCCTGCCAACAACAACATGTGCGAGACGCTGGAGGGCAAGAAGCAGGAACTCGTTGTCGGCCAGCTCTGGCTCGGTGCTGACGGCGACAACGCCAAGCTGCTGCCGCATGACAACCACATCGGTGAGCTGCAGGCCTGGAATGTCGCGACCGGCAAACAGGAATGGATGCACCCGTTCCCGAAATCGCAGCTATTCGGCTCCACATTGACGACCGCCGGCGATCTCGTTTTCGTTGGCGGCACGAACGACCGCATGTTCCGTGCCTTTGACGCCAAGACCGGGAAGCTGCTTTGGGAGCAGAAGACCAACTCCGGGATCATGGGCATGCCGGTGGCCTATGAGGTCGATGGCACCGAATACATCGCCATCCAGTCCGGATGGGGCGTCGATGCCCAGCGCATCCAGAACATGTTGGCGAAGACCGATCTGAAACTTGATCCGGACGTCCCGCAAGGTGGCGTCGTATGGGTCTTTGCGGTGAAGCGCTGACGGCAAAAAGGCGCACCTGCCGATGGGTAGGTGCGCCGCCTGCATCCGCCGGTGTTCGCTAAAACAACTTCCCCCCGTTCGGCACCCTCAGATCCGGCCGCACCAGCACCACCGCCCCGTCCTCGTCCGGCATCCCCAGCGTCAGCACCTCACTGATGAATGGCCCGATCTGGCGCGGCGGAAAATTCACCACCGCGCACACCTGCCGCCCCAGCAACTGATCCGGCTTGTAATGCACCGTCAGTTGGGCGCTCGACTTCTTCACCCCGATCTCCCCGCCGAAATCGATCGACAGCTTGATCGCGGGCTTTCGCGCCTCCGGGAACGGCTGGGCGCTGATAATGGTGCCGACGCGAATATCGACAGCCTCGAAGTGGTCATAGTTGATCATGCCGTTTCTCCCGCGTTGGCCTTATTCCACAGCTGCGATAATGTAGCGGTTTCGCCGACCCCGACCCCAAGGATCAAGATGCGCGATTACCAGCTTCCCGGCCGCAGCCCGGTCTATTCCACGCATGGGATGGCGGCAACGTCCATCCCCGCGGCGACCCTGACCGCGTTGGATGTGCTGCGGGCGGGCGGCAACGCGCTTGACGCCGCGGTGGCCGCGGTGGCGGTGCAATGCGTGGTCGAGCCGGAGTCGACCGGCATCGGCGGTGACTGCTTCTGCCTCTATGCGCCCGCCGGCACCGGCAAGGTCTACGCGCTGAACGGGTCCGGCAGGGCACCGGCCGCTGCCAACATCGACTGGTATGAAAGCCGCCAGATCCGCGCGATGGAAAATACCTCGGCCCATTCGGTGACCGTGCCCGGCGCGGTCAACGCCTGGGAAACGCTGCTGAAGGCCCACGGTCGCAAGGGGCTGGACGAATTGCTGCAGCCGGCGATCCGGTTCGCCGAGGAAGGCTTCGCCGTCAGCCCCAAGGTGGCGTGGGACTGGGTCCGCAGCACGGAGAAATTGCGCAAGGGCGGCTCGACGCCATTCCTGCCAGGCGGGGCGGCACCCAAGGTCGGCGACCGTTTCGCCCTGCCGGCATTGGCGGAGACCCTGCGCCTGATCGCCCGTCACGGCGCCAAGGCGTTCTATGAGGGGCCGGTGGCCGCGGACATGGTCGCCACACTGCGCGAGCGCGGCGGCCTGCACACCGAGGATGATTTTGCCCGCGGCCTGCACAATGCGGAATTTGTCGAGCCGATTTCGCTGAACTGGAAGGGCTATGACGTCTACCAGTGCCCGCCCAACGGACAGGGCCTGCTGGTGCTCATGATGCTCGGCATGTTGGGCGGCCTGCCGTCGGCACCCGATGGCGCCACCGGCGTCATCCGCGCCCATCGTCACATCGAAGCCGCCCGCCTGGCCTATCGCGATCGCGATGCCTTCCTGGCCGACCCCGGCGCGGTGGACGTTCCGGTGAAGAAGCTGCTCAGCCCGGATTATCTCGCCGCACAGCGGGCGCTGATCAGCGACACGGCAGCCATGGCGGAACTGCCGGCACCCGGTGAGTCGATCCTGCCGACGCACAAGGACACCGTCTATCTCTGCGTCGTCGACAAGGATGGCAACGCCTGCAGCTTCATCAACTCGCTGTTCGAGAACTTCGGTAGCGGCATCCTGGCGCACAAATCCGGCGTCATGCTGCAGAACCGCGGCTTCGGCTTCCGCGTCCAGCGCGGTCATCCGAACTGCATTGCTCCCGGCAAGCGCCCGATGCACACGATCATCCCCGGCATGCTGATGAAGGACGGCCGCGCCGTGATGCCGTTCGGTGTCATGGGCGGCCACTACCAGCCGGTCGGGCAGTCCTGGTTCCTGACCAACTTTCTAGAATACGGCTTGGACATTCAGCAATCGATGGATCTGTTCCGCCTGTTCCCCACCGGCGGCAAGCTTCAGGTCGAGCGTGGCGTTCCGGACGACTTGGTGCGGCAACTGGCGGCGATGGGGCACAAGCCGGAACCTACCGAACGTCCGCATGGCGGTGGCCAGGCAATCTGGATCGACCACGATCGTGGTGTGCTGTCGGCCGGATCGGAACCCCGCAAGGATGGCCTGGCGCTGGGTTACTGATCATGCAGCCCTGTGACCTGAACGCCGTCGAGGCCCGCCGCCTCATCGGCACCAAGAAACTTTCCGCGACCGATCTGCTGGAAAGCTGCATCGGCCGGATCGAAGCCGTCGATCCGTCGGTCAACGCCATGATTGCCCGTGATTTCGACCGCGCGCGTATCGCCGCGAAGGCAGCGGATGCGGCGGTCATGCGCGGTGACGCCATCGGTCCGCTGCATGGCCTGCCAATCGGCATCAAGGATCTTGAACCAACCGAGGGGCTGCGAACCACTTTCGGCAGTCCGTTGTTCCGCGATAACGTTCCGGCAAAGGACGGCCGCCTTGTCGCGGCAATCCGGGCCGCTGGCGCAATCGTCCTTGGCAAGACCAACACGCCGGAATTCGGGGCAGGGGCCAACACCCGCAATGCCGTCTACGGCGCCACCGGCAATCCGTTCGACCCGGCGAAGTCCTGCGCCGGTTCATCCGGTGGGTCGGCCGTCGCGCTGGCGACCGGAATGGTGCCGATCTGCCAGGGCTCCGACACCGGGGGTTCACTGCGCAATCCCGCCGCGTTCTGCGGCATTGTCGGGTTCCGTCCGACGCCCGGCCTGGTCCCAACCGAACGCCGCCCGCATGGCTGGAGCGGACTGCCGGTGGTGGGCCCGATGGGCCGCACCGTGGCCGACACGGCATTGCTGCTGAGCGCCATGATCGGCGACGACGCCTGCGATCCGTTGGCCACGACCATCCATGGCAAGACCGTACGCAAGGCGGCCGATTTCGCCCCGCCGGCGCGGATCGATCTGTCCCGCCTGCGTGTCGCCCTGACCCCTGACTTCGGCTTTGCCCCGACGGAACAGCATATCGCCTCGGTATTTGCTGAACGAACCAGCGCGTTCCGCCACGTCTTTGCCCACGTCGAGGACGCCACCCCGGACTGCAATGGCACCGACGAAGCATTCGAAGTGCTTCGCGCGCTCGGATTCCTCGCCGCCCATCAGGACAAAGTCCGCAACACCCCCGACCTCGTCGGCCCCAACGTGCGCGCCAACGTCGAGGAAGGGCTGCGCTACAACGCGCAGGACGTCGCTCGTGCGTTCTCCCTGCAGACCGCGTTGTACCACCGCTGGCAATCGTTCTTCGGGCGCTACGACGTTATCCTCACGCCGGCGATCACCATCAGCCCCCGGTCATGGCGGGAACTGTATCCGGCCGAGATCGACGGCAAGCCGACCAGGACCTATTTCCACTGGCTGGCGATGGCTTATGCCGTGACGGTTGTCGGTCACCCGGCACTGTCACTGCCGGTCGGGCGTGACCGCAACGGCATGCCCTTCGGCCTGCAGATCGTCGGCCCGCGCGGCGGTGACGCCCTGGTTCTGCGGGTCGCCGCCGAGCTGGAGGCGTTGCTGGCCGGCGACCCGAAAACCGCTCGGCCGGTGCCCGACCTTGCCGCACTGAAAGCAGCCCCGCCGCTGCGCAATGTCGAAGGGTTCCTCGGGTTCGACTGAGCCGGATCCAGGCCAAGCCTGTCATCCGCAGGCACAAGAACGCAAGCAGCGGGTAGGCGCCGGTCTCAAGATGATCGGCGCGCCCGCTGCGGGTCTTGCCGGGGTCAGTACGGCGTCACTGCCCGGATTGTTCCTACTTCAGCTCGAACCCCATCGCATGCAGAGTGGCCACAAGTTTGTCACGCCCTGCCATAGCCGCGAGCTTTCCCATTCGGCCGATGACCCGCTTCGTCCAGGTGTCCATCTGCATTGCCTGACGGGTCGAGAACCCTCCGAGCACGGCATCATAGGCGGCGCGGTTGGCGCGCTCGCCGGTCGTGTCATATTGCTCGCGATGCAGCACGACATCCTGCGCCAGCCGCGGCTTCACCTCGGTTGCGCCCTCGGCTGAGGCATAGCCGACGCACATTCCGAATACGCCGAAAGCCCCGGAAGGCAGCCCGACGACACGGGCGACCTCCTGCGGATCGTTGCGAAGCGCGCCGATATAGACGCAGGACAGTCCGAGTGACTCGGCGGCCACCGTCGCGTTTTGCGCCGCCAATGCCGCGTCGATCGCCGCCACCAGAAAGGTTTCCTGATACGGCATCGTTTCCAGCGTCACGTTCTCCTCGACCGCCAGCCGCTGGTTGCGGGAGATATCGGCGACCCACACCAGAAACAGCGGGCACTGCTCGATATGCTTCTGGTTTGCTGCCACCTTCGCCAGTGCGGCCTTCTTGGCAGCATCGGTGACGGCCACCACCGACCAGGTCTGCAGGTTGGAGCTTGTGGCGGCGGACTGTGCAGCGGCGACCAGGGCTTCCAGCGTGCCGGCTGGCAACGCGTCGCTCCGATACCCTCGCACCGAGCGATGCGACAGCAGAACGGCGATGGTCTCGTTCCAGGGGCCGGCGTCCGGCATCGCCGCGGCGCCATAACGTAGCGCGAGCGCATCGGCGGCCGATAGAACCGTGGGCAGAGCAATATCCATGATGATTAAACCTATGCAATCTGAGGCGGAAACAACCGATCGGGTCCGCCATTGGGTCGGGATTGCAAGAACTTGCCCGACGGCGTCTGGCTTGACAATAAGCTCAGGGCGTCGGGGCGCCGCCGAGCCCGCTGCCGCTCAGGCCTGGCCCGCCTGTGGGACCGGCGCCGGCGGGGTTGAAGCGGCCGATGTTGCCCAGCAATTGCTGCATGAAGGATGCTTCGGTTCCCGGCGAAGGCGTTGTGCGGGCGATCACCTTGACCGGCAGGGCATCCTCCTTGTCCAACTCGTTGATGGTTTTCAGCACACCCTTGTCGTCGAAATTCAGAACGACAACATTTTGGGTCAGCTCTCCCAGGGTGCGGCCAATGCGTTCCTGCGTCAGCTCACTGATATACAGCCAGGTGTTGTCATCGAATGTATCCCGCGCGGTGGGCGAGCCAATGACCGCGGTCACGTCGGCCTTGGTCGATGTGCCAGGCACCAGTTCCTTCAGCACCTCGGGATCGACCTTGTTGCCCCGGACCTGCGGCGGCGGCATCAGCCAACTGCAGGACGATAGGAGCAGGCAGGCGATGAGCATCAAGTTCCGTGGTGTCGTGGGCACTGGTACATCCTGTTGGATCGGCGGCCGGGGTTTATCTATGGCGGGTGTTATCGACAGCGGGTGTTATCTATAGCGTGGGTGTCACGGCCAGCCCGGCCGTGTCAATGAGCATCATGAGGCAGGTTTGACGGGTTTCCTTCGCAGGCGGGACAAGCATGAGCGGGCGGCTTTCCAGCTGTATGGCGCAGCCGTGGCGGCGGCACGCGATCCATATCTTTACAAAAGCCTGGGTGTCCCCGACACCCTGGATGGACGGTTCGACTCGATCGGGTTGTATGTCTACCTGACCATCCGCCATCTGGGCAGTGTCGCCGAACCCGGTCCGACCCTGGCGCAAGCCGTGTTCGATGCCATGTTCAGCGACATGGACACCAATCTGCGGGAGCTGGGGGTCGGCGACATGTCCATCGGCAAGCGTAACCGCGCGATGTGGGAGGCGTTTCACGGACGCAGCGCCGCCTATGCCGCCGCTTGGAATGATCCCGCTGCGTTGGCGGCGGCTCTTGCGCGCAATCTGTGGCGCGGTGGCGAACCGCCGGCTGGCTCAGCCGAGGCGCTGCACCGGCTTGCTTACGCACAGGCCGCGTGCCTGGCGGGGCAGGGGATCGATCCTTTGGTGCGCGGTGAGGTCCATTTTCTTCCGGCACAGGAGGCCGTGCAATGAACCAGGAATTCCACCGCCCGCTGACGCTGGACCGCATCGGTGCGCACGGGCTGGACATGACGGTAGAGGCCAACTCCAGCGAGTGTGCCGCCCTGGCCATGCGCATGAACGTTCCGGCGGTGCTGTCGCTGTCCTGCGCGTTTCACCTGCTGCGCGAGGGCCGCGACACGGTGCTGGCGCACGGAACGCTGCGGGCCACCGTCACCCAGACCTGCGTCATCAGCCTGGACGATTTCGACGCGGTGATCGAGGAGGTGTTCCAGGTGCGCTTCGTTCCCTCCGGAGACGAAAGCGATGACCTCGATCCCGAGTCCGATGACGAAATCCCCTTCGAGGGCAACGTGATCGATCTGGGTGAGGCGGCGTCCGAACAGCTTGGGCTGGCGCTGGATCCGTATCCGCGGATGCCGGGCGTGGAGATGCCCGAAATCCAGGACGACCCCGAACCGCATCCCTTCGCCGCGCTCCGGCGCCTGAACTAGCGCAAAGTCAACCGACAGGAAGGTCGACGGATCACTGTCGGCGCAGCGGGCGCCCTCCCTGCCGACATCCTCCGCCTGTAGCGCCCTTTAGAGCAACATCACCCTGACCGGAATGGTCAGGGTGATGAAGTTGCTCGCTCGCTGACTGTTTACAGTCAGGCTGAAAGCGCTCTAGGCCGGACGGACCCAACGAGGACAGGCTGCCCAATCCCTGCCTGACCTGCGTTGGGTCGATTGGGTCAACTTACGACGGCAATCTTCTCCCGCCGCAGCTGCACCGTCAGCTCATCCAGCGACTTGCTGATGCTGTCGAGCATTTCGTTGATCTCGTCCTTGGTGATGACCAAGGGCGGGCTGAAGCATAGCGAGTCGTTTGCCACCACGCGCACGATCACGCCGTTGGCCTCGCACAGCTTGGTCAGCCGGCCACCGACCTTGGCGGCCGGATCAAAGTTCCTGACGGCGGATTTGTCGGCGACCAGTTCCACCGCGGCAATCAGGCCAGTGCCGCGAACCTCGCCCACCAGCGGATGGTCAGCAAATCGCCGGCGCAGCTCGGTCTGCAGATGCGGGCCAACGGAACCGACATGGGCGCCGATTTCCATCTCGTCGTAGATTTTCAGCGTCTCGATCGCCACTGCCGCGGGAACCGGATGGCCGGAATAGGTGAAGCCGTGGCCGAACGTGCCAATGACGTGACTCTCCTTTGCCAGCGCCTGGAACACGAAGTCGTTCACCATGACCGCACTGATCGGCAGATAGGATGACGACAGCGCCTTGGCGCAGACCAGAATATCCGGCTGGATCTCCAGCGTCTGGCTGCCCCAGTAGTTGCCGGTGCGCCAGAAGCCACAGATCACCTCATCGGCCACCAGCAGGATGTCATACTTGCGCAGCACCGCCTGGATCTTTGGGAAGTAGCCCCGTGGTGGCAGGATTACGCCACCGGCGCCCATGATCGGTTCGGCCCACATTGCCGCAACCGTCTCCGGGCCTTCATCCAGGATCAGCTTTTCCAGCTCGTCTGCACAGCGTGTCGCGAATGCATCCTCGGACTCGCCCGGCAAGGCGCCGTGATAGAAATGTGGCGTGATGGTATGCAGGAACCCGGGCAGCGGCACATCGAAGCTGCGGTGGTTGGCCGCCAGCCCGGTCAGCGACGCCGACCCGATGGTGATGCCGTGATAGCCCTTCACCCGCCCGATGATCTTCTTCTTCAGCGGCCGCCCGAGTGCGTTGTTCAGGTACCAGACCATCTTGATGGCCGAGTCATTGGCCTCGGAACCGGAGTTGGCGAAGAAGACCTTGCTCATCGGCACTGGCGCGCGCTGGATCAGCATCTCGGCCAGGTCGATCATCGGCTCGTGCGACTTGGCGGTGAACGCATGGTAGAATGGCAGCTTGCGCATCTGGTCGGCGGCAGCCTGCACCAGCCGCTCGTTGTCGAAGCCGAGGGCTGCACACCATAGGCCCGCGACACTTTCGATGTATCCCTTGCCGGTCTCGTCCCACACCCGCACGCCCTTCCCGCGGGAAATGACGACAGGCCCAACCTGCTGGTGCGCTTCCAGGTCGGTGTAGGGATGCAACACGTTGGCGATGTCGCGGGCGGCGGCGGAATTTGCGCCGAAAGGCGGGGGCGGTGCCATGAGGTCTCCTGCTGAATCTGCCTTTGAAGCCTATACCGATAAGCCGGTCGGGGGAACCGGCGGCGGGATGCAGGGCTGTTCGCGCTTGACATCACGGAGTTGTGATCTTAATCGCGTCACGGCTTCACAGTTGCGGTTTAAATGAAGAATCGAAACTACTTGGAACATGCGGAAGGCTGACATCGTGGCGTCCCGCTCGGCTGCGCAACAAATAGGTGATCAGGCGCAGACTCCGGTCGCCGCCTCCTCGTGGCCTCGGGTTTTGCTGCGCCGCCTGCAACGCCCCCGGTCTTTGCGACCGCGGCTGTTTCTGCTGGTCGTTGCGAGCATGGTGCCGCTGATCTGCATGGGCGTGTTTCGCGAATACCTTGATTACGCAGCCGAACGCCAAGCCATCTACGACGGCCTGCTGGGCACTGCCCGGGGTATCGCGGTTGGGGTAGAGCGCGATCTGCAACTGCACGTCTCCGCGCTGGAGACTTTGGCGATGTCGCCGGCCCTGGTTGCTGAAGACCCCGGACGGTTTGACTGGCAGGCGGCAGCGTTTCTGGCCCGCCAACCACCCGGCACGCTGCTTGGTCTGGCGACACCCGACCTGCAACTGGTGCGGCTATACGGGCGGGACGGAAAACCGTATCGCGATGAGCACTTGCGGGATTCCGACGGCAGTGCCGCGCACGTTTTCACCACCGCCCGCCCGGTTATCACCAACGTCCACATCGGCCGCATCACAGGGGTGATGGGTTTCTCCATCGACGTACCGGTCGAACGTGACGGGCACGTCATATACGATCTTTTCATCAGGCTAACCCCTGCGGGACTGGCAGACCTGATGGCCCGCCAATATGCGCCACCGGGTACAGTCATGACTGTCATCGATGCGTCCGGTCACGTCGTGGCGCGGCTGCCAGGCGCGGCGCGCTTCATCGGTGCACCCGTAGTGCCACCCTTATGGCAGGCTATGCAGACCCATCCGCAGGGCTTCGTCAGCGCGCCAACGCTGGACGGCGCACCGGCTGTCGCCGCGTTCACCCATATTGCGCCGTTTAACTGGGCGATCGCCGTTGGGGCGCCGCATGAAGTGATTTTCGCGCCGATGCGCGCCGCCATCATCCGCACCGCCACGGCCTGTGCCATCATGCTTGTGCTTGGTCTGATGCTGGCGATGCTGGCCGCACGGGGCATAACCCGCCCGATTGAACAGCTTCGCAGCCTCGCCAGCCGGGGCGACCAGATCGACCAGGCCAATGTCAGGACCGGGC
Organism: Rhodopila sp.; assembly: GCA_965200665.1. Lineage (GTDB taxonomy): Bacteria > Pseudomonadota > Alphaproteobacteria > Acetobacterales > Acetobacteraceae > Rhodopila. The sequence goes on from OZ241370.1 coordinate 4,158,146, forward strand.
TGCCGGAAGCTGACATGGTCGCCCGGGCGCTGGTCAGCGCCGCGGCGGAACGACGAAAGGCGGCCCTGGCTCTTGCCGAAAGCGAAACCCGTTTCCGCGCTTTGTTCGAGAAGTCGGCCAGCGGCACGATCCTGCTCGATCCGCTTACAGCCCAGGTGATCGACAGCAACGAGGTAGCGGCGGCGACGGTTGGCTGCACGGTCGAGGAATTCCGCACGCACAGGATCACCGACTTCGCATTGCAGAGCAGCCCGGAAAATATCCAGGAATTCTGCCGCATGGTCTCCGGCGGCGAGACGCTGCGGTATGAGACACGGGTGATCGGCCGCAACGGGCCGCGCGATGTGCTGAACGCTGTGGCTCCGGTTCAGGTCGCCGGCCGCGAGTTGATGCTGATCAACCAGATCGACATCACCGACCTGCGCCGCGCCGAGGCCGGACTGCGTGCCAATGAGGAGAGGCTGGAACTCGCGCGCCAGGGGGCCAGCCTGGGCATCTGGGATCTCGATGTACTTGATGGAACCCTCGCCTGGAGCGAGCACCAGTGGTATCTGCACGGGCTGGAACCCCAGCCCGACGGACCGACCCCGGCGCTCTGGCGCAACGTCGTGCATCCGGCCGATCTGGTCCGCATCGAGCAGGAGCTCGCTGCCGCTGTGAAGCTGCCCGGGCACCCGTTTGCGACCGAATACAGCGTTGTGCTCCCCGATGGCTCATTGCGACGCCTGTTGGGTCGCGCGCAGACCGTCCGCAGCCCTGACGGGCGCGCCGTCCGCATGGTCGGCATCAATATGGACGTAACGGCCCGCTATGAAGCCGAAATGGCGCGCGACCGGCTGATCTGGATGCTGGAAACCGAGCGTGCCCGCCTTGCGGAGATCATAGAGGCGCTGCCGCTTGGGGTGGGCATCATTGACGCCAAGGGCCGGATTATCCTTGGCAATTCGGTTATGAAGCGGCTCAACGGGCCGATCCTGCAATCCATGACGATGGCGCCACGCAGCCACTGGATCGGCTACGACGCTGAAGGCAACCAGATCGGTCCGCAGGACTATCCGATCCGGCGCGCACTCCACCTGGGCGAGACCACGTTGCCTGGCGTGGATTTCCTGTTGCGCGATGAAGACGGCAGCGAAACCTGGTTCCGCATCGGCAGTGTTCCGTTGCGGTGGGAGGACGGACAGGTGCAGGAGGCACTTGGCATCTTCCTTAACATTGATGCCGAGAAGCGTCTCCTGGATGTGCAGCAGCAGATCAACGCCCGGCTGGAGCAGCGTGTCCTGGAAGAAATTTCAGCCCGTCAGGCGGCTCAGCAACGTGCGGCACATGCCGAACGGATGCATGCGCTCGGCCAGATCGCCGGCGGCATCGCCCATGACTTCAACAACGTGCTGCAGGCTGTGTCCGGCGGCGCGGCGTTGATCGAGCGCCGGCCCAACGATCCGGAGCGGGTGTTGCGCAACGCCCGCATGGTGCTGGACGCCGCCCGCCGAGGCGCGGCGATCACCAGCCGCCTGCTGGCGTTCTCGCGCCGCGGCGACCTGCGCGCCGAAAATGTGGATGCCGGTGCGCTGCTGACCGACATGGCCGAAATCCTGACCCACACACTCGGCGGTTCGGTGGTGTGTTCGGTCGCCGTCAACCCGGGTCTGCCGCCGTTGTTCGCGGATCGCGGCCAGTTGGAAACCGTGCTGGTCAACCTGGCCACCAATGCCCGCGACGCAATGCCCTCGGGCGGCACGCTGACCTTGAGCGCCGAATCCGAAATGGTGTCCGCTGGCCTGCCGCATCCGGTGGGCCTGGCACCGGGGCTCTACATCCGGATCGAGGTCGGTGACACCGGAACCGGGATGGACCGGGCCGTGCTGGCGCGCGTGACCGAGCCGTTCTTTACCACCAAGGAGCCGGGAAAAGGCACCGGCCTTGGTTTGGCGATGGCCAAAGGCTTCGTCGAGCAGAGCGGCGGCAGCCTGTCGATTGACAGCGGGGTCGGCCAAGGTACTCGCGTAACCCTCTGGCTCCCCGCCGCGACGTCACGCAGCAATGTCGCAGTCAATCCGTCCGCCGAACGGCTGCCTTTGGCCGGCAAGCCGCAGGTGATGCTGGTCGATGACGATGCGATCGTGCGCGATGTCCTGACGCTGTCGCTGGAAGACGGCGGATATGCAGTGCGCGCAGCTGACGGGGGGGCCGCGGCACTGGCCTGTATCGAAAGCGGGGAACGTGTGGACATCATCGTGTCCGATCTGACCATGCCCACGATGGACGGGCTGACGCTTATCCGCCTGGTGCAGGAGCGCCGGCCCAACCTGCCTGCGATCCTGCTCACCGGATATGCCGGCGACGGCGCCGCACTTGCCGTTGGGGGTGCCGTCACCGGCTCGTTCTCGCTGCTGCAAAAGCCGGTGCTGGGCGTGCAGCTGGTCGATCGGATCAATGCGCTGCTGACCTCGCAGCGGCAACCTAGCGGTGCCTGATGCAATGCCCGGCTGGGGACCCCGGTTGGCACAGGCCGCGCAATGAGGCTGCTCGATTACACAATACGGCATGGCGCGCGCTGACGGTCCGCACGCGGCCTGAAATCGCCTCAGTTAGCGGCGGAGCGTGAGTCAAATCCCAGGAAGCCGACGCTGGGCAGGGGTGCGCCGCCGTCGTTGGCGAACAGTTTCGGCGTAGCGATCGGCCGCGTCGCCGCCGGCAACTGCGCAGCCTTCGCCCGCGCCGCCGACCTGGTATCCGCCACGCCGTGTGCCGCAGCCGCCGCTTTCACCGCCTTGGCGTTGCCACCTTCATCACGCCCGACTGCTCGCGATCCCCGGCCGGTATCCTCACCGCGCATCGACAGCAGCATGAACGAGATGTCGTTGCGCCCAAGGTCGACCGACAATTCCATCGGCGTCATTCCCAGAACGTTGACGCCATTCAGGTCCGCGCCGCGGTTCAGCGCGTCGCGCGCGGTGGCGATGTCGCCGCGGTTGATCGCATCGAACAGCGCGTCGGTCGGCTGCAGGTCACCGGCAATATGGGTCGATGGCGCAGCTGGGGCGCGCGCCTTGTCGCCGGGGACCGCATCCGGCGCCGGAATGACCGGCTTTTCCGGCGCCCGCGATTGCATCCGGCTTGCCGGGCTGCCGCCACCCGGCATCGCGCTGCTCAGCTGCGCCCACACCGTCGACGGCATGGCTGCACTCAGAACAACCCCAAGCCCCAGTCCCTGGAGGCAACGCACCGAAGCGCGCGACGAAAACATCCGCATGACCCAGACCTTCATGGCATCTGCCACGGTTAAAGCTGCGATTTCCGTCTTTTATCGCACGTTCACCGCGGCTGTGCAGCCCGAAAATCAAACCCTGCGAGACTCATCTGCCTGACCAGCGCCAATCCGCGACCTCCGGCATGTCCTTGCCGTGGCGCACGATATACTGCTCATGCTCGATCAGCTTGTCGCGCATTGCCTGTTTTACATAGACCGCCCCGCTGCCCAGCGTGGTAACGCGGTCGACCACCTCGGCAACGAGATGGAACCGGTCAAGGCCATTGCGCACCACCATGTCGAACGGGGTCGTCGTGGTGCCCTCTTCCATGAAGCCGCGGACATGGAAGTTCGCATGGTTCCGCCGCTTGTAGACCAGCCGATGGATCAGGCTGGGATAGCCATGATAGCCGAAGATCACCGGCGCGCTGGTGGTGAACAGCGCGTCGAAATCCGGCTCCGTCAGACCGTGTGGATGCTGCGATTTCGGCTGCAGCGTCATCAGGTCGACCACATTGACAACACGAACCTTCAGCTCGGGCAGCAACTGGCGCAGCAGGTCGACGGCGGCCATGATCTCCAGCGTCGGCACGTCGCCGGCACACGCCATGACCACGTCCGGTTCGCCGCTGCCACGTCCTTCGCCATGGTCGTTGGATGCGAACGGCCAGATGCCAATGCCCTGCGTGCAGTGCTTGATCGCCGCGTCCATGTCCAGCCATTGCGGCTCCGGCTGCTTACCCGCAACGATCACGTTGATCCGGTCCCAGCTTCGCAGGCAATGGTCCGTCACCCAGAGCAGCGTATTGGCATCGGGCGGCAGGTAGACCCGCGCGATGTCGGCCTTCTTGTTGACCACGTGGTCGATAAAGCCGGGGTCTTGGTGGCTGAAGCCGTTATGGTCCTGCCGCCAGACATGCGACGTCAGCAGATAGTTCAGGGAGGCGATTGGCCGCCGCCACGCGATCGCACGTGAACTCTTCAGCCACTTGGCATGCTGGTTAACCATCGAGTCGACGATGTGAATGAACGCCTCGTAGCACGACAGCAGCCCATGCCGCCCGGTCAGCAGATAACCCTCCAGCCAGCCCTGGCAGGTGTGCTCGCTCAGGATTTCCATCACACGCCCATCCGGCGCCAGATGATCGTCGTCGGGGATGGTCTCGGCGTCCCACGCCCTGTTGGTCACCTCCAGCACATCGTTCAGCCGGTTGGAGTTGTTCTCGTCGGGTGCGAAGACGCGGAAATTGCGGGTGTCGGCGTTCGCCTTCATCACATCGCGCAGAAAAGCGCCCATCACCCGCGTCGACTCACCGTCCACCGATCCTGGACTGGGCACCGCAACGGCATAATCGGCATAGTCAGGCATCCGCAGCGGCCGCATCAGCAAGCCGCCATTGGCGTGCGGATTGGCACTCATGCGCTTGTCGCCGACCGGTGCAAGGCTGGTGATCGCCTCGATCGGGCGACCGTCGGCGTCAAACAGCTTCTCGGGATGATAGCCCCGCAGCCATTCACCCAGCAGGCGCAGATGGTCGGGCTTGTCCATCGTGAACGGCACCTGATGCGCTCGCCAGGACCCTTCCGACTTCAGCCCGTCCACCGTCTTCGGGCCGCTCCAGCCCTTGGGGCTGCGCAGGATGATCATCGGCCAGCGCGGCCGCTCCGAATTGCGGCCTGCCCGCGCCGCCTGCTGGATGTCGCGGATGGAGTCGAAGGCGCGATCCATCGCAACGGCCATCGCCTGGTGCATTATGTCGGGGTCATCGCCCGCCACCTCGATCGGCTGATAGCCGTATCCCGTCATCAGCGCATGCAGCTCAGCGGCGGGGATCCGCGCCAGCACAGTCGGATTGGCGATCTTGTAGCCGTTCAGGTGCAGGATCGGCAGCACCGCGCCGTCGGTGGCCGCGTTCAGGAACTTGTTGCTGTGCCATGAGGTCGCCAGCGGCCCGGTTTCCGCCTCGCCGTCGCCCACCACGCACGCGGCGATAAGATCCGGGTTATCCAGAACCGCGCCAAATGCGTGCGACAGCGAATAGCCCAACTCACCGCCCTCGTGGATCGAGCCGGGCGTGTCCGGCGCCGCATGGCTCGGTATCCCGCCGGGGAACGAGAACTGGCGAAACAGACGCTGCATCCCTTCGCCATCGCGCGACACGTCCGGATAGGTCTCGCTGTAGGTGCCTTCCAGCCAGGTGCTGGCCACCACGCCCGGCGCGCCATGCCCAGGGCCGGCAAGGAAAATCAGATTAAGGTCGCGGTCCTTGATGATCCGGTTGAGGTGCAGATAGAGAAAATTGAGCCCCGGCGTGGTGCCCCAGTGCCCGAGCAGCCGGGGCTTGACGTGATCCATTTGGAGCGGTTCGCGCAGCAGCGCGTTGTCAAGCAGGTAGACTTGTCCGACCGAAAGGTAATTCGCCGCGTGCCACCACGCATCCATCCGGGCGACGGTTTCTGTCGATAGCGGCTGCGATGTCGGCTGATCGGCCATGACTGTACTCCTCATGCGAACCATGGCGCATAAGCGCCTGATCCGACGTGACAGTTTCAATATCGCGATTACTTAACCGTGGTTGAGCAGGAGAAATCCGGTGTTGAGATAGGCGGCGTAAAGGCACCACCCGCCATATGGCAGCATCAGGGCCGCAGCCAGGCGGTGAACCCGCCGGAAGGCTCGAATAGTCAGGCCGATCATGACCAGCAGCACAGCCATGACCCCAAGCGCCAGGGCCGGGCTATGCAGGCCAAAAAACGCCGGTGTCCACAAGGCATTTGCGGCAAGCTGCCAACCCCACAGCTGCAATGCCCGCCCGGTGCCCAGGCGCCGCCACACCAGCCAGGCCGCGGTGCCGACCATCACATAAAGCAGCGTCCATACCGGGCCGAACACCCAGTTGGGCGGCGTGCCCGGCGGCGCGTGCAACGTGGTATACCAGCCGCGAACGGCGCGCGCCGTGATCGAGGCGTCGACCACCCCTACCAGCAGACACAGTCCCACAAACCCCACCAGCGCCAGAATTGGTGAAACCGGTAAGGAAGATCCGGGGTACGAACCCCAGTCGTCGGGACCAGACTTCTGGAAGACACAGCTCCTTTCGCGAACTGTTGCGACCACTATCGCCGATCTAAGCACATTGGTCGCCAGGGCGACAGGCGCAAGCTTACCAGCCGTTCACGCGGTGCCAAATTGTCGCCACATCCTGTTCCCCGTCCACTACGAAGTAGTGGTCATGCGCAGCCACGGTCATGCAGGTGTGGTTCGGCGCGATCCGCAGTTTAGCCCCGATCGGCAGATCGACGGGACAGCGCGGATCGAGCTCAATGACCCCGTGCTCCTGGTAGGCGCTGCGGACGACCGCATGGCCGAGGCTGCGGTTGCCCTCGATGTCGAGCACCAGGCCAAAGCCGAAATCGTGCGGCGTCGCCTGTGTGCTGCGGTCCTTCGACAGCGCCAGCCCACCGGCATCGACCAGGATCCGGCCAGCGCGGCGGCCGATGACGCTGGTCAGCACCGTCACGGCAATCGCATCCTGCCCATGCGTCTCGATCTCGGCCTGGAACAGGTCACCGAACATGTACACACCGGCGCGGATTTCCGTGACCCCGGCCATGGTCTCGGCATGCCGTGCGGTCGGCGAACTCCCGGCGGAAACGATCGTGATCGTGTGCCCAGCCGCCCGCAGCCGCTCAGCCGCTCTGGTGATTGAGTCGCGTTCCGCCTCGGCGATCTGCCGGATCTCCCGCACCCCGCGCCCGGCATAGGAATGCCCGGCATGCGTCATCACGCCGGCAAGGCAAGGTCCGAGTGCCGCGCCAATCGCGAGCAGATCGTCGCTGTCGGCATCGACGCCGCCGCGTCCCTCGCCGCTGTCGATCTCGATCAGCGTGGCTGGCGGCACGGGCTGGGCGGCGATGTGGTGCGCCATCGCCAGATCATCCGTAAGCACGATGATGCGCGCACCTTCGGCGTTCAGGCGGATCACCGCTTCCAGCTTCTGTGGCGTGATACCAACGGCATACAGAATGTCGGTTATGCCGTGGCTGACGAAATACGCGGCCTCCGCCAGCGTGGAGACTGTGATGCCGCCAGGCTGGCCGGCGACCGCGAGGCGAGCAACTTCGATGCACTTGGCGGTTTTCATGTGCGGGCGCAGCGGCACCGACAAGCGGGACAGCGCCGCTGCCATTACAGCAATGTTGCGATCGAGGATCGTGCGGTCCAGCACCAGGCATGGGGTCGGCAGGTCGTCCAGCTTCATGGCATTAGCGTCCAGTTGGCAGTCTCATCGATCGGCAGCACCGGGCGTGGCATGTGCCGCCACGGGAAGCGCGACAGGATCGGGCTGGTGAGGCCGGGCGCGTCGACCTCCACAACCTGCTCATGGCGAAAGAATTCATCGAACCCGCCGCGAAAATGGCCGCGGGACTTGACCACCACGACACGGGCAGCCGCGATATCCATACCGAATGCCTCGAAAAACATCGGGTCGGCGCACTGGTAGCGATGGGTCAGGATGATCACGGTGATGCCGTCCAGCACCAGCGCGGCCGCCTTGCCGACATCGAGCGTATTGTCGGCGTAAATGCCCCGTCGGCCGCGGATCGGCTGGTCGAGCAGGCCGGCGATGACCGCCCGTGCCGTGAAAGGCTTGGAGAACGCGTCGCCGCCGTCGCGGTTGAAGCGGGCTTCGAACACGCCACCCACGCCAAGCCCGTGCGCCTCGGCTGCAAGCGCTGGGTCGTGGATGACTCCGACCAGCGCATCGCGCACGCCAGCGGCATGGAATGCCTGCAGGATCGCCATCGTGTTGCCGCGTCCGCCGCCGCCGGGATTATCCGCCACGTCGGCAAAGATGATCGGCGTCGTAGTGGTCTGCGCAAGCTGCACGGCCTCATCCAGACTGGTCAGCGCAGGGCGGAAGCGATCGCGCCGCGCCCACCCGGCCTCCGCGATCTCGCGCGCCAGGCTGTCGGCGGCATCCTGGTCGGTCGCGGTCACCACCACCGTCAGCCCGTTGAACGGCGTGTCGGCAAAGGCGAAGCCACCCATCACCGAGACATTCAGCACCCGGCCGGCATAGGGCGGCTCGCGCATGCGCTGCTGTCCGAGATCGATCAGTTCCCCGTAAGGCCGGTTGGTCGCGTCCTGGCCGGTCAGTTGCGTCACCGTGGGCGGCACGATCGGCAGGCGGATCCGCGCCAGGTATGTTCGTGTGCCGGCCAACAGGCGACGCAGCAGCTCCGCCGCCTCCGCCCCGCGTTCGCGCATATCAAGGTGCGGATTGGTGCGGTAGCCGACGAAGCCGTTCAGCAACGTGACATCCGCATCCGAAACGTTGGCATGCAGATCGAACGTTGCGACCACCGGCACGTCCGGCCCCACGATCCGCCGGACCAGGCCCAGCAATGTTCCTTCCGGATCATGGTCCGCCGTGGTCAGGCCGGCGCCGTGCAACACCAGGTAGACACCGTCCAGATGACCCGCCGCGGCCAGGTCGGCTTCCCAACGCTGCATCAGGCCGTCGAAGAAAGCCTGCTCGACCGGGCCGTTCGGTTCGGCCATCGCCAGCACACTGGGCACCGCCTCCCAGGCTCCGGATGCATCCATCGCGCCCAGGAAGCCGGGCAGCTCGCCCAGCATGCGCGGGGCAGGGGACCTCGCTTCGGCCAGCAGGTCACCACCGCCGATCAAGGTGCGGGTGCGAAAATCGGCCTCGGTCGCGATTGGGGCAAAGCGGTTGCACTCGATGGAAAAGCCAAGCACGGCAACGCGTGGCGGCACGCTCATAGGGCGATGCCCAGCAGCCCGGCGATCCGCGGCGTCGCCTTCAGCCCCGATCCCGTCATTACCAGCACTGTCGTCTGTTCGGCCGTGATCGTCCCGGTCGCCAGCAGCTTGGCAAACGCGGCGGCCACCTGCGCGCTGGTCGGCTCGACATAGATGCCGGTGCGGGCGAGGTCCAGCGTGGCATCGGCGATCTCCTTCTCGGTCAGGGCCACCGCCCCACCCCGCGTTTCCCGTAGCGTGCCGAGCACCTCGCGCAGCCGCACCGGGTGCGCGATGGCAGTGCCCTCGGCCATGGTCGGGGTAATCTCGGTTGGAACCGGTTCGTCCGAGCCCGCCAGGAAGGCCTCGGCGATCGGCCCGCAATTGGCCGGCTGGGCCGCGAAAATGCGCGGCAGAAAAGCGATCTGTTCGGCCCGCAGCAATTCGGAGAACCCGATCTCGCAACCCAGCACGTTCGACCCGGCACCGCAGGGTGTAATGATATTGTCGGGCGGGCGGAACCCAAGGTCTTCCCACAGCTCATAGGCCAGGGTCTTGGTGCCCTGCAGGAAGAACGGATGCCAGTTGTGGCTGGCGTAGAACACCGACGCGGCGCGGGCGACGGCTGCATCGGCCGTATCCTGGCGGCTGCCGGGGATCAGCTCGACGTTTGCGCCATGCGCGCGCATCTGCACCGTCTTGGCTGGACTGGTGGACGCCGGCGCCAGGATGGTTGCCGCCATTCCCCCCGCCGCTGCGTATGCCGCGATCGCGGCGCCGCCATTGCCGGAACTGTCTTCCAGCACGTGGTCGATCCCCTGGGCACGCAGCAGCGACAGCATCACACTGGCGCCGCGGTCCTTGAAGCTGCTGGTCGGGTTGAACCACTCGCATTTCAGCAGCACCCGCACGCCGGCGATGGTCCGCGGGATCAGCGGCGTCATACCCTCCCCCAAGGTGATCGGATCGTCGATGGCGAACGGAAACGCCGCCCGATAGCGCCACAGGCTGCGCGTCCTGGTGTCGATCTGGTCCGCCGTCATCCCCGGCAGGGGCGTCAACAGCAGCGGTGCCTGATCAGCGCCACACCAGCGCGGCTGGTCGAGCGGAAATGTCGCGCCGGACCGAGGGTCAAGGTATTCGGATTGCATGCCGCACAGTGTGATCGTAACGCGGCCCATCCTCAAGCCTCACAATCCCAGCCGAATGACGCCCACCCGGCCATTGCACCAACCGACACAGCCGGATTATCCAGGCACATGACCGACCACACCCAGGTGATTGCAGAACTGACCCGTGACCTCGTGGCGCTGGACAGCCGCAGTTCGGTCTCGAACCGTGCAGTCGCCGATCGTATCGAGCCGGAACTGCGCGGCTTCGAAATCGAGCGGATCGACTATCAGGACGTCGCCGGCGTGGCGAAACGGGTGCTTGTAGCGCATCGCGGCGGCCCCGGCGGCATTGCCTTTTCCGGCCACATGGACACCGTGCCGGAAACCGGCTGGCAGGACGATCCCTGGTCTGCCCGAACCGACGCCGACGGTGTCCTGCACGGTCTTGGCAGCACCGACATGAAAGGCCCGGTGGCTGCCGCAATCGTCGCCGCCCGCAACCTGCCGGACGTCATCCCGGTAACCCTGCTGATCACCACCGACGAGGAAACCACCAAGCAGGGCGCTCGCGTCATGGCGGAGCGGTCGTCGCTGGTGCGAAGCGTGCGACCGGCAGGGATCCTGGTGGTCGAGCCGACGCAGATGCGCCCCGTGCGTGGCCATCGCAGCCACATCCTGTTCACCTGCATCGCCCAAGGCGTTCAGGCGCACAGCTCGAAAGGCATTGGGCGCAATGCCAACTGGGCGTTGATCCCGTTCCTCACCGAGATGAAATCGCTGTTCGACCGTCTGCTGACGGATCGCTCGCTGCAGGATGACGCCTACGATCCGCCGTTCAGCGACTTCAACGTGGTGATCGACAACCACGGCACCGCGATCAACGTGACGGTTCCGTTGGCCACGGCACGCATCAAATTCCGCTATTCCGCCGCAATCGACCCGTCGCCGGTCCGCGCCGCGGTGCATGCGGCGGCCGCACGCCACGGCATCGCGGTGACCGAAGCCGAGGAAGGCTCGCCCCCCGAACTGCCCGCCGATCATCCCTTCGTCCGGCGTTGCGTCGAGATCGGCGGCCAAACCGCAACGACAGCACCGTTCGGCACCGACGCTTCTATCCTTCAGGCGTTGGCGCCCTGTGTCGTCATGGGACCTGGCGATATCGGCGTTGCCCACCGCCCCGGCGAAGCGGTCTCGATTGCCGGGCTTGCCGCCGCGGTGCCGGTGTTTCAGGCATTGGCGCACCGGCTGGCGCCCTGAGCCACAGGGGCTGGCGAACCGGCCAGCCTCGTTCGGCGCCCGCTGTTAATTTATCGCTCCTTCCGGGCATGTCTCCTCAAGCGCGTCATGGTCTGCCCGTTTGCGTGCCATGTGATAATCGGCGATCACACGGGCTTGTTGACGCTTGGTCGGCAATCATTTTGTGACCATAAGTGCCAGCGGGAGGTGTCGCGCAACGATGGACCTGATTACCGGCCTGCACACCTTCATCCGCGTCGTTGAGACCGGTTCGTTTTCCGCTGTCGCTCGGGACGAAAACAGCAGCCAGTCAGCGGTGACCCGTCAGGTTGCCCAGCTGGAGGAGCATTTCGGCGTCCGCCTGTTCCACCGCACCACCCGCAGACTGAGCCTGACCGACGAGGGCCAGGACCTGGTGGGGCGTGCTCGGCATTTGCTGGAAGAGGCCGAGAATCTGGAAGACACCTTCGGCAAGGACGGCGGGGCACCAACGGGATTGGTTCGCATCGGCATCCCGGTGGGTGCGGCAATGTTGATGATGCCGGAATTCTCCGAGTTGCTGGGCAAGTATCCGGGTCTGGCGGTGGAGCTGGTGGTCAGCGAGCAGATGGACGATCTGGTCGCCGAACGACTGGATCTCGCGCTGCGGTTCGGTCAGTCGCCGGACACCTCCCTGGTGTCCCGCGCGTTGGCCCATTTCGGGTCCGCGCCGGTCGCCGCGCCGGCCTATCTGGAGCGCTTCGGTGCGCCGGAGCATCCGTCCGATCTTGCTCGGCACACCTGCCTTATCCACGAACGCGGGCCGGACAGCAGCCACTGGGTGTTCAACGGCCCGGACGGTCCGGTGGATGTGGAGGTCGCCGGTCCGTTGCGATCCAATAACACAATGATCGTTCGTCAGGCGGCGACGGCCGGCTATGGTATCGCGCTGCTGGGCGATCCGTTGACGATCAACGATATCCGCGCCGGGCGGCTCTATCGTCTGTTACCGGATTACACCATGAGCCGTCGGCCGGTGTTCGTGGTCTATCCGTCCCGGCGCCATCTTGCGCAGCGCACCCGCGTGGTGATTGATTTTCTTGTGGAAGTATTCCGCCGGATGGAAACCCGTCTGAACAGCGGCCGGGCGTGGGGGGAAAGCGATTCCACCTGGCTGGTGTGAGCGCGCGACTATGTAGTGGCCCGCTGCGATGCCACCCGAATGAATGTCGAGACGATCTTGCCGCCCGCACGCACCGTCCCTTGTAACGACCCCGCGACCTTCGATTGCCCGCCCGCACGGCATCGATACGGCATAGGAACCTCAACGATGCGCAAACCGGCCCGCGCTGCCTTCATCTGCATCTCGATATTCCAGCCATACGTCATCTCCTGCATGTCCAGCCGTCGCAGTGTGTCGCGCCCGATCGCTCGGTAGGCGCACATGTCGCTGTAGCGTGTGCCGTATAACGCACCCATCGCCCGTCCGGCGACCCGGCCGGCCAGAACCTGGTGCCACAGCATCGATCCTGGCTCGCGCCTGCCGCGGGTGCGGGATGCGAGAACGAAGTCATGCGTACCCGCCAGTACCGGTTCGGCGATGGAGCTAAGCAGATCGCCACGGTCGGCACCGTCGCCGTCCAGGAATACGATCACTTCGCAGGACGCAGCCTCGGCGCCCGCCTGACAGGCTCGTCCATAACCGCGTCCGGCATCGATCACCCTCGCTCCGGCGGCGCGCGCGGCATCCTGCGTGCCGTCGCTGCTGCCACCGTCGGCGATGATCACCTCCGCCGCCACATCAAGAGGTATCTCGCGGACCACCGCACCGATCGCTTCGACTTCATTGAAGGTCGGGATAACAACGCTAACCCGGGCCGTCATGCGCGGCTTGATCCGGCCGGATTGCGACGGTTGCACCTGAAATAAGTTTCACCGGCATCACAAGTAGCCGCGCGACTGATGAGGCCGGATGTTCTTGCCGTCATGCCAGCTAGGCATAAGTGTTTCTGATTCGATCCGATGGCGCCATTCGATCGGTTCACCACGGACGTTGCTACAAACTCCATCGCAGCCCGCAGTTCTGGCAAGGCGCCGGCGGCGTGTCCCCCAGCAACGATCCACGAAATTCGCGATACGCCGGGCTGTTCCAGATCTCGCGCAGGGTCTGTTGCGTGGCGTCGCCCAGCGTATAATTCTCATACCCTCGGGCGGAGAATGGTGCGATACAACAGGGCAACGCGCGTCCATGGGCGGTGAAATACATCAGCGACCAGGGCCGTCGGCATGTCGCCCATGGCTTTTCGTCGGCGGCCCGCTTCAGGCTCAACCCGGGTTCGGTTGCGCCCGAAGCATCCAGTGTCACGCCGAGTTCCGTCCCGATCGCAGTCGCCGCCTCGATCGCCGCCTGCTCATCATCGTGGGTTGATTCGAACAGGGAAAATTCCGGCCGAGCCTTGCCGAAGCCGGAGTTGTCGAAGACAAGTCGTTGCAAGTGTACCTCTTGGACACCCATCCGAGCGGATAGGCGAACGAATTCCGGAAGTTGGTCCACGGTTTCCTTGAGGCCCGTCAGCCAGAGCGATACACGCGGCTTTTCGACACCCATCTGGCGCTGGTAAGCCGTGAACTTGCCGACATCGCGCACGATCCGTGGGAAAAAATCCTTCCCCCGAATCGCGGCGTAACTTGCTCGGTCTGCCGCATCCAGCGACACCCGCAACTCATCCAGGCCGGTATCGATGATCTCCTGGAATTTCTTTGGATTCAGTAACGTTCCGTTGGTATTGAACAGAACGTAGGTGCCGCGGTCCTTCAGGTACCGGATCATCCTCGGCAGGGCTTTCACCAGCATCGGCTCGCCGACCCCATGCAGCACCACGCGCGCGACATTCGGCACCTGGTCGACGATGCGCGTGAACAGGTCCCAACTCATGTCGGCCGGCGGCTCCAGATCCTCAAACGTACGCGGGCAGGTCTCGCACAGCAGATTGCAGCGATTGGTAACCTCCAGGTACAGGCACACCGGCGGCGCCTCCGCGACATCGGCCCGCTCCTTCGCGACGGCTTCGAAATAGCGACGCGGATCGTGCAGTGTTGTGGTGGACATCACGAAACTCCCTTGATCGGTGCGGCACTCGGCAAACGACGCAAGCTGGCGATGGCCAGCAGGATCGCCGGGGCGAACACCACGGACGGCCAGACGAAACGGTCCCCGAATGTGTCGAGGTAAAGCAGGATCGGGGCAGTCGCCAGCCACAGCACGGCGGGCGACGGTGCCAGCACGCAAGGCACCGCAAGCCATGCGAAATACCACGGATAGTGCGGGCTCATGGCGAGAATAAGCAGTGCCATCATGGTGCCGGCTGCAGCACAAATCGCCACCGGGTCGTCAGGTCGGCGAACGAAGGCAAACCACGCCGCGGTTGCCGCCAGTACAGCGACCACGCCGAGGCGGTAGGAGATCACAACCCAGGCCGGCAGCGCAGTGATATGGGCGAGCCCGGCCAGCAGCCAGAAACCTGCACCGCTGTCGTAACCTTCCTCCGATCCATAGCCGCCGAGAAATCCCAGCAGATGCGAGCCGGCACTGCTGTATAGCGCATACAGCACGAGGATTGTCAGGCCGGCGGCGAGCGCCGTTCGCCAGCCGGCGCCACGACGCCACAGGACCGGTGCCACCACGGCCGGCAGAAACTTGGTCGCAATCGCCATTCCCAACGCGACCCCGGCCCAGCCGTCGCGGTGTCGCACCCGTAACAGCAGCGCGGTCGCCACCAGCCCGACGGCCATGGCGTCGACATGCCCGTTGCCGGCAAAATCCCAGACCGGCAGGGGGTTCCAGGCATAGATCAGCACGCGCTCCGCCGGCATGCGCGCAGCCGCCAGCAGGCGCAGCAGGCAGAATACGGCCAGCACCTCAAAGCCGACCATCGCCGTCTTGACGCCTGTCACACTCGACCACACCAGCCCCGCCGCCGCGAACACCATCTGCGCAGCCGGCGGGTAGATCGTCGGTGCATACTCCGCGCGATTGATGCGCGGAAATACGAATTCATCGCGCAGCGAACGCAATGCCGGATCGACCGGCAGATAGCGATACGGGTTGATGCCGGCGGCCTGCACACGGCCGTCCCACACGTAGCGATAAATGTCGGTGGACAGGAACGGCGGGGCGGGCAGCACCACCAGGCGCAGCGCGGCCCCGACCAGCAGCACCACCCAGACAGCCCGTCCGCCCACCGGGCGGTGCGTCACCAGCAGCACCGCCAGCAGATACACCGCCGCGCTGGCACCCGCGATCACCACAAACCAGGTTTTCAAGCGGATCGACCCGATACCCAGCGCACCCGGCACATGCAGCGACAGCCCAGTGATCGTCAGCCCGAACAGCACGCCACCCAGCAGCCAGAGACGCGTCATTCGGCGGCCTGGCCACGACCCGCCGCCCGCCATCCGATCTGCGCCAGGGCTCTGGCAGTGAACGGCGCGGCATATCCCGACGTATCCGTTGCCACCCGTTCCAGCGCGACACGATCGTCCACGTCGTACCAGGATGGCAGCTCGACCACCTGCAGCCCGAGCGCGGCGGCACGCTGGCGGGTGGTTGCAGCCACCGTGTCCGTGCTCCAGGCGATGTCGGCGAACAGGTGGGCATGCGCGGCCTTCATCCCCAGCAGATAATAGCCGCCGTCGTCGGCCGGCCCCAGCACCACGCGATCCCCCGCGGCAGCCAGCGTCCGCGCCGCGTCCACCAGCAGCCTGGTCGGCAGCGTCGGACTGTCGGAGTTCAGCACCACCGCCGATCCATGGTTCCGCGCGAGCATCGCCATCACGGCATGCAGCAGGCAGCGGCCGAACCCCTGCACATCGGGGGGTATCAAGGGCGAGCCGTCCGCCAGCAATCGGCCAATGCCTGCCGCCAGATGGCCATCGAACAGCGCCTCCGCTCCTTCCGGCGCATAGGCGACGTAACCCGTAATCGGCGCCTCCCGCGCGGCCAGAACGATGTTCTCCGTGATGTCGCGCAGGAAGGCCGCACTCAGCGCCGCCGCCTGGTCAGGGTGCAGCGGCGGGCACAA
Organism: Rhodopila sp.; assembly: GCA_965200665.1. GTDB lineage: Bacteria > Pseudomonadota > Alphaproteobacteria > Acetobacterales > Acetobacteraceae > Rhodopila. The sequence continues at coordinate 4,174,577 of OZ241370.1, forward strand.
CCGCGTCTTCGAAAATCCCGATCTCGGCGCCTTTGCCATGACACCGATCGCACAGTCGGCGGTACATCCCATGCCACACATCCCCGCTGAACCCGATATACCCGTGAACCCTAGTTTGGTTGGAGTGGACACTCTGCAAAGGGCACCACGCCGTGTCGCTTGATTGTCATGGGCCGCCCGCGGACGCTTGCAAAAACAGCAGGGTTACACATTGGCGATCATTATATTTTTGCCATACTGTGCCGGTGACGCAGTACAGGAACGCCGAATATGCCGCAGACCTTCCCCGCCATCAGCCTCGTTGCCGTGCCCGGACGCCGCCGCCGCACCATCGAGATTGCCCAGGAAGTCGAGCGCCGGGGATTTGCCGGCATCTACTCGCCCAGCATGTTCGGCAACATGTCGCTGTGTGAAGCCCTGGCGTGGAATACGACGACGATGCCCTTCGGCACCGCCATCGCCCCGATCTACCAGCGTACCATCGGCGACTTCGCGCAAAGTGCGGCGGTGATGCATGAGGTGTCCGGCGGCCGGTTCCGCCTGGGCATCGGTGTCGCCCACGGCCCGGCCCATGTTCGAATGGGCGTCACCCCCGGCAAGCCGCTTGGTGACATCCGCAATTTCGTGGAAAAGTTCCGCGCGCAGGAGGGCCTGGGCACGCTGCCGCCAATCATCGTGGCCGCACTGCGGCAGAAAATGGTCGCACTGGCGGGCGAGATTGCCGAGGGCGTGGTATTCGCCAACGCGTCCCGCTCCCACATGGCGGCATCGCTTGCCGCACTACCGGCGCAGAAGAGCAACGATCCGGCATTTTTCATCGGCAACATGATCCCGACCTGCATCAGCGACGATGTCGAGGCAGCCAAGGCGGTGCACCGCCGTACCCTGACCAGCTATGCGTTCCTGCCGAATTACCGTAACTATTGGAAGGAAGCCGGCTACCAGGAAGAAATGGCAGCGATCGAGGCCGCCATTGCGGATGGCCGCAAGGATGACGTGCCGAAATACTTTTCCGACAAATGGCTGGCCGATAACACGTTGTTCGGCCCCCCGGCGAAAGTGCGCGACGATGTCGATGCCTGGCGCGATGTCGGCGTGCGTGACTTGATCATCGTGCCGTCCTCCGCCGCCGGCAATCAGTTGAAAGCCCTGGAGGAGGTGTTCGCCGCGTTCGGGTAAGGCTGCGGGGGCTTTCGCCCCCACACCCAATCTTACGCCACGCCGAAATTGATCAGGTTGCGCACGGGGGCGCCGGATTTCAGCATCGCGAAACCCTCGTTGATCTCAGCCAGTTTGACGTGCCCTGACACCAGCGTGTCCAGCTTCAGCCGGCCCTGACGCCACAGTTCCAGCAGCCGCGGCATGTCCACCCGGAATCGGTTGCCGCCCATGCTGGTGCCCTGGATCTTGCGGTCGCGCAGGAAGTCCGCGCCATGCAGCTCGATCTTGGTGCCGAACGGGATCATGCCGATGATCGTCGCCACGCCGCCTGGCCGCAGCATCGCAAACGACTGCTCGGCCGTGGCCTTCAGCCCGATCGCCTCGAACGAGTATGGCACGCCCTTGCCGTCGGTCAGGTCTTTCACCGCCGCAACGGCATCGACGTTGGAGGCATTGATGGTGTGCGTCGCCCCCATCTCCCGGGCTTTCTCCAGCTTGGACGCATTGGTATCGATCGCAATGATCCTCTCCGCCCCGGCGATGGCCGCGCCGTTGACCGCCGACAGGCCGATGCCGCCGCAGCCAATCACCGCGACCGTGCTGCCGGGATCAACCTTCGCCGCGTGGAACACCGCCCCGACACCGGTCATCACGCCACAGCCGACAAGGGCGGCGCGATCCAGCGGGATTTCTTTGTTGATCTTTACGACAGCGTGCTCATGCACCAGCATCTGTTCGGCGAACACCGACAGATTGAACGCCTGGTTCAGCACCTGGCCTTTCCATTTCAACCGGCGCGCGACGCCGGGCAACAGCTTGACCTCAGTGTTGTCGCAGAGGTTGGTATGACCCGTGGTGCAGTATTCGCACTCGCCACAGAACACTGACAGACAGGTGATGACGTGGTCGCCGGGCTTCACGTAGGTAACGTCCTCGCCGACCGCCTCCACCACGGCCGCGCCCTCATGACCGAGCACGGCGGGGGTCGGGAAAGGATAGAGCCCCTCCATGAAATGCAGGTCGGAGTGACATAGGCCGGCATACGCGGTGCGCAACAGCACTTCCCGACGCTTCGGCTTTTCGATTTCGACGTCCTCGATCGTCAGCGGCTGATGCGCTGCGTGAAAGACCGCGGCTTTCATGACAGGTTCCCTCCCGGTTATTGATCCGGCGGGACCCTAGACGGGTTGACGGCTGACGCCAATGCGCGACGCCGTTATCACGGCGCCGCTTTGGCCGACGGGTGAGGCTACCTGCCGCCGGTGCCGCCACCCATGCCCGAAGCCGCTGGCATCGGCGAGCCGCCTGACATGTCGTTCATGCTGCCGGAAGCAGCCGGTGACATGGTGCCGGACGAGCCGCTGTCGGGGCCGGTGAACGATTGCCCACGTTGGGCCGCCTGGAAGCTCTGTTCGTTCAGCTGATCGGTCGCACTACGCGCATTATCACCATGTGCATGCATACCGGAATGGCCTGACATCCCCCCATGATGCCGGTGATGACGGTCCATCCTATCCATGTGGTCCATCCTCTCGGCTGGCGCCATGTTGGATTGGGCGGTCGTGCGGGGGGCGGTGTCATCATGCATGACCGGTGCATTGACCGAATTACCGGCACCCGTCGTGGCAGGCTGCATGGTCGTCTGCTGCGCAAACGCGGGCGCCGCCGCCAAAAGCGCGACGGTGCAAACCGCCTGAAGCAATCGAGCTTGTGCCATAATCCATCTCCTTGCTGAAGTGGCCGGGACCGTATCGAACCGACCCCGGTGCAAACGACACGTGGGATGTGAATATCCCGTCCGCCATCACTTCATGTTGCGGGAACCCGAATTCGACCCTTGCAAGCGGCTGCCTGCGGCTTTATACGGCGATTTATGGCACACTCTGCTCCCGCCTCACGATTTTGGTACCGCTGGTATGTCCCGGCGGCCTAGGATCGTGCACTCATAGCAAGACCCCAAAGCCGCCCCATCCAGGCGGCTTTCGTGTTTTGGCTCTCTCGTATCGAAACTCGCTGAAGATGGAACGGCCTCGGGATCACCACCCAGGAGACCTTACATGTCACGCAGCAGCTTCGATTTCGACGTCATCACCGGTCCAGCCCCGACGCGGACAACACCGAAACCGGACCCCAAACCGGCGAACGGACCGGAAAAACCACCCGCAGCTTCAGACAGCAGCCGGTCTCATTGACCAAGGACGCGCCGCACCATCGTTGCGCTACGGCGAGCTGGCCAAAGTGGTCAGTCCGCCACGTCGCGGCCGCTCAGCGCAAGCTGCCGGTCAATCGCGCTCCATGATCGGCAGCCCACCACTAGAGCGCGCTAGCCTGAGGTTGACTCCCTTGTGAAGTGGCAACGGGGCGAAAGTTTGATTCAAGGTGCTGACTGGATTGGAGGCCAGCATCGATGGGTCGTCCCTATTCGCTTGATCTACGCGAGCGCGTTGTCGCTGCCATGGTAGCTGGCATGAGCGGGCAGAGAGCGGCGCAGCACTTCAGCATCGGTGAGTCCTCGGCGCTGCGCTGGGCCAGGCGGGCGCGCGAAAGCGGTAACCCGAAGGCGAAGCCTATGGGGGGCATGCGCCCGTTCGTGCTGGAGGCGCACCGCCACTGGATCATCACCCGGTTGACCGAGAAACCTGATCTCACGCTACGCGCACTGGCGGCGGAATTGAGAGCACGTGGCGCCAAGGGCAGCGCGTTTGCGGTCTGGAGTATCGTCGCCGATGCCGGGCTCAGCTTTAAAAAAAAGCCTGCACGCCAGCGAGCAAGACCGACCCGATGTGGCGCGCCGGCGTCAGCAGTGGAAACAACACCAGGACAAGGTTGATCCAAAGCGTCTGGTCTTTATCGACGAGACCTGGGTGAAGACCAACATGACCCGTACCCATGGGCGCTGTCCCCGCGGGCAACGCCTGATCGCCAAAGTGCCATATGGGCACTGGAAAACATTGACCTTCGTCGCCGCCTTGCGCTGCGACGGCATCGTTGCACCGTGCGTGCTGAGACAACCGGTCAACGCCATCAGTTTCCTCGCCTGGGTCACGCAGTTTCTGGTGCCAACGCTGCGACGAGGCGATGTCGTCGTCATGGACAACCTCAGCAGCCACAAGCGTCAGGCGATCCGTGCCGCCATCCGTGCCGCGGGTGCCCTATTGCTGTTCCTGCCCGCATACAGTCCCGATCTAAACCCAATCGAACAGGTGTTCGCCAAGATCAAAGCCCTGCTGCGTAAAGCCGATGCTCGCAGGATCGAAGATATCGATGCTGCTCTCGGCGCGCTGCTCGATCAGTTCGAACCAAGCGAATGTGCCCGCTATCTCAGCGCGGCAGGCTACCGGTCAACCTCAGGCTAGCGTGCTCTAACCGGCGAAACAACAAGCTTTTCATCCGGTCGCGCTGAAACGCGCGAGCGTATAGCGTGGATCAACCGCCTCACCGTGCAGGATCGCCTCCGCGGTGATCTGCCCGACAGCCGGTCCCAATGTGTAACCATTCGCCGTCACGGTGTTGTAGAACCCCCGCCGACCCCTCACCCGTCCCAGTAGCGGCGCCCTGTCAATCGCCGGATTGATCCCGGTCCACGCCCGGACGATCGACATCGCCTTCACGCCGGGCAGCGCGCGCTCGCACACCCACAGGTTGCCCTCAATACTGCGCCGTAACGTGCTGGAGCGGCCGGTTTCGCCGTTGAAGCCCCCGAACCATCCGCCGCCGATGAGAAATCCGCCGCTCGCCTGCTGCTTCAATGACAGATGACGGTTTGCTACAGCAATGAGGTGCCGAGCCATCGGTGCCACCGGTTCCGTGACGATGACCTGTTGCACGGTTCCTGTGACCGGCAGCTCAAGCCCGACCATACGCCCGATCCGTGCTGCCCAGGGACCGGCCGCGTTGACCACGGTGCCGGCCGTCACCACACCCTTGCTTGTGGTTACCGCCCAACCGGTCCCGGCCTCCTCGATGGCAACGACCTCAGCCCCGCACAGCAGGCGTACGCCATGCCCCTGCGCCTGGCGCCGCAACGCCATCATCCCGCGTAACGGATCGCCATAGCCCTCGGCCGGCACGAATTCGGCGCCCAGCATGCGGTCCGACACCGCAGGGGCAACCGCCCGCAGCTCGTTACTGCCCAGCACATGGCTCTCAATCCCGTAGCGCCGCTCAAGCAACGATTTTCGCCGCAACCATGCAACGTCCGCCTCGGTCTCGGCCAGCATCAGGCCGCCCTCGGTGCGAATGCCCAGATCCTCTCCGGCGGCCGCCGCAATCTCCTTCCACAGCGCGATGCTTCGCGGCGCCAGCGGCAGGGTGTGCGCTGCCGGTCCCCCGTCCTTCGGCGTATCGTCGGTGAAATCATAAGACAGCAACTGCACATGCAGGCTGCCGGCGTTGGCGGTGCTGGCCGCCATCGCGGCTTCGTCGCGATCGATCAGCAACACGTCCGCCCCGCCCTTTGCCAGGAAGAAAGCCGTCGACAATCCCGCCACGCCGCCGCCGATCACCACGACATCGGCCCGCCGCGCCTCGACCGCCAGGGGCGGCAGCGCATGCAGCCGGGCAGGGGGGGCGGGATCGGTGAGCAGCGGTGCCACGAACTCCGGCGCCTCGCGCATCAGCGCCGCCGCCGGCACCGGTCGCAACGGTGCCCGCGGTGCCGCAAACCCATCCGGCTCCGGCACACCAGGACACATCGCCGCAACCGTCGCGGCACAGAAACGACCCTGGCAGCGGCCCATCCCGGCCCGCGTCGCCTTCTTCAATGCCGGCAGCGAAGTCAGTCCGGCGGCGATTTCGCGCCGCAGCCGGCCAGCCGTGACTTCTTCGCAACGACATACTATCGCTGCATCGGCCACCGGCACCGGCGCTGCCGCATAGATCCGCCACAGCGCCGCCTGGAACGCCTCCGCCGTGGCCAGCGCGGTGACTGCGGACGCATCCGCCGGCGCGGCAAACCCAAGGTCGCGCGCCGCTGCGAGTCCGGCGAGCCGGCCCCGCGCCTGCGCCACCAGCGCACCGGCAAACACCGCGCCATCTCCGACAGCAAACACCCCGTCCACCGCGGTGCGTCCCTCCGCATCCGCCTCCGTGGCCAAATACCCCACGTATCGATGTGGCACCCCCAGCGCCCGTGCCAGCCCAACCTCCGGCTGGAAGCCCATGTTCAGCGTCACGCTATCGACATCGAAACGATGCGCTCCCGCGACGGCCGTCTGCACCCGGTCATCGCCTTCAAGCCGGTCCAGCACGGTGCCCCACAACACCGGGACGCCCGCCCGCTTCAGCGTGCGCAGCATCGTCCATCCGTCGCGCGCCAAACCCGGCTGCAACCGCGCCATTCGCGCCAGGTCCCGCCAGGCTGCCACACCTGGCCTGCCCGCCGCTTCCAGAACCGCAACCGGCCTCACCCCGCCTGCCATCAGCTCACAGGCCAGTTGCAGGTTCAGTGGCCCATTGCCGGCGATCAGCACACGCTGCCCCGGTGTCACCCGCTGTGCCCGCACCAGGGTTTGCAGACCGCCTGTCGTCATCACGCCCGGCAGCGTCCATCCCGGCAACGGCACCGGCCGTTCATGCGCCCCGGTCGCCAGCACCAGCCGTCGCGGATGGAACACCACCGACTGCCCGCGCACCAACGCGGCGATCTCATCCGGCGCGAACGCCCCCCAGACCGAGGCTTCGGATTCCAGCCGCACCCCCGCCCTGTCCGCGCGCGCCCGCAACGCCATCCCCAACCGGAACTGCCGGTCCGGCGCACGATCCGCATGGCTCGGCATCAGCGCCTTGGCGAACTGGCCGCCCGGTGCGTGCCGCTCATCCAGCAGCACGACAGATGCGCCCGCTTCGGCCGCGGCTATCCCCGCCGACAACCCGGCCACCCCGCCACCGACCACCAGCACGTCGCAACGCCGCTCCTCCGCCGTGCGGGCGAGATGCGCCACCGGCATGTCGGGAAACCTGCCGCTTACCGCCATGCCATCAGCTGCAAGCGTCAGGCACGCCCGCTGCCCAATCCGCCCATCCACTGTCACCACGCAATCGAAGCAGGCCCCCATGCCGCAGAACAGCCCCCGCGGTGCCCCGGAAGCCGTCTGCCGGAATGTGGTGATGCCAGCCGCCGACAATGCGGCTGCGACCGTCTCGCCCTCCAGCGCATCGATGCGCCGTCCGTCGAACGCAAAAGAGATCGCGCGCCCCACAGGGCGGATCGTCGGATGGGTCAATCGCATGGCTCAACCATGCCAAATCGCCGGCGTGCTTGACAGCCGCCCCTGCAATGCCACCCTCCACGCAACCCTAAGGGAGGAACCATCCATGCGCTTCGGCCTTATCATCCGCGGCCAGTATTCGCAGGGCGATGACATGCGCGTCCGCTTGCAGGAAGACCTCGACGCCGCCAAACACGCCGAACAGCTTGGCTACGACATCGTTGCCAAGGGCTCGCACTACAGTTCGTATCCGTTCCAATATATCCAGCAGATCCCCTACCTGTGCCAAGTCGCCCTGGTTGCTCCGAAACTGCGGCTGCTGCCCGGTGTCGTGCTGCTCCCGCTGCACAGCCCGCTGCATGTCGCCGAAGAACTCGGCTCGCTCGACGTGATGTGCGACGGCAAGCTGATCTTCGGCGCCGGCATCGGCTACCGGGAGGTCGAGTTCAACGCCTTCGGGTCCACCCAGAAGCAGTCCGGCCCGCGCTTCGAGGAATGCCTGACCGCCGTCAAGCGCCTGTGGACGGAAGATTTCGTTACCATGGAAGGCAGCTACTTCAAGCTCGACAACGCCAACTGCACCACCTTGCCGGTGCAAAAACCAATGCCACCGGTCTGGATCGGCGCCAACGCCAATATCGGCATCCGCCGCGCCGCCCGCATGGCGGACGCCTGGTTCATCAACCCGCACAACAAGCTCGACACCACGGCTCAGCAGATGGAGGTCTACAAGCGCGCCCTCGACGACGCCGGCAAGCCGTTTCCCGCTGAACTGCCGATGGCGCGGGAGGTCTTCGTTGCATCCTCCCGCGCCGAGGCAATCCGGCTCGCCCAACCTTACCTGGAAGCCAAGTACAAGGCCTACAAGGACTGGGGCCAGGACAAGGTGATGCCCACCGGGGATGCATTCAACGTGGATTTCGAAGACCTGATGACCGACCGCTTCCTGTTCGGCTCCCCGGCCGAGGTCACCGAACAGATTCTGACCCTGAAACAACGTTTCGGCGTCAACACCCTGATCCTCGGCATCCACTGGGCCGGCATGCCCGCCAGCCTGGCGATGGACCAGATGCAACTGATTTCGGAAGAAATCTTCCCCGCCGTCCGCTCGGCCTGAACCCTTGACGCCTCGCCCACACAGTTGCTCACACTGCATCCGACAACGGGGGATTCCAGGATGAAAATCGGCGCGGTCATGTTTTTCACCACTGATTCCATGCAGCCCGCCGCGTTGGGCCGAGCGCTGGAGGATCGTGGCTTTGAATCGCTGTGGGTGCCGGAACATACCCATGTTCCCTCCACCCGCGTGTCGGAATATCCCGGCGGCGGCGCGCTGCCGCGGCCGTACTACGACATCTATGATCCGTTTCTCGCCCTCAATACCGCCGCCGCCGTCACCACCACGCTAAAGATCGGCACCGGCATTGCCCTGGTGGTCCAGCGCGACCCCATCGTCACTGCCAAAATGGTCTCCTCGATCGACCAGCTCTCGCAGGGCCGCTTCCTGTTCGGCGTCGGCAACGGCTGGAACCGCGACGAGATCGAGAACCACGGCACCGCATTTTCCACGCGCAACAAACTCGCCCGTGAGCGGATTGAGGCCATGCAGGCGATCTGGACGCAGGATGAACCATCCTACGAGGGCGAATTCGTGAAATTCGGTCCGATGAGCCAGTGGCCCAAGCCATGGCAGAAACCCTACCCGCCGCTCATCGTCGGTGGAGCCTTTCCCCACGCCGCCCGCCGGGCCATCCGTTACGGCAACGGCTGGATCCCCCGCGCCGATCGGTTGGAGCACGACGGAATTGGTGTGGTGATCAACAATTTTCGCACCATGGCAACCGAGGCCGGTCGCGATCCGGCCTCCCTGCCGATCACGATTTTCCGCGTCCCCGACGACCTGACCAAGCTGCGCTTCTGTCAGGAAATCGGTATCGACCGGGTCGTGTTCAGCCTGCCGGCCGAAACCGAGGACAAGATCTTGCCCATCCTGGACCGCTGGGTGCAGGTGAAGCGCGACCTGGGGCTCTGAGCGATGGCACCGACGATCGGCTACCTGCTGCCAACCCGCGAAGCCATCATGGAGGGGCGCAACGAAACCGCCCCCCTGCTGAAACTCGCCGAACGCGCCGCCTCGCTGGGCTTCGCCTCCGCCTGGGTCGGTGATTCGCTCACCGCCCGGCCGCGCCACGATCCACTGACGCTGCTGGCGGCCGTCGCTGCCCGCTGTCCGCAGCTGGCAATCGGCACCGCGGTCCTGTTGCCGATGCTGCGCAATCCGGTCGTGCTCGCCCACCAGGTCGCCACGCTTGACCGGATCGCCGACGGCAAGCTGATCCTCGGCGTCGGCTTTGCATCCGACCGGCCCAACATCCGCGCGGAATTCGTCGCTGCCGGCGTCGCGTTCGAGCGCCGGATTGGCCTGATGCTCGAAGGCCTGCGGCTGTGCAAGGCATTGTGGTCCGGCCAGCCGGTCGACTGGGACGGCCGCTGGCACATGCGCCAGGCGGTCATCGGTCCAACACCCGCTCGCGCAGGCGGGCCGCCGCTATGGATCGGCGGCAACCTGCCGACCAGCCTCGACCGCGCCGGCAGGTTCTTCGACGGCTGGTTTCCGAACGCGCCGACCCCGGCCGGCTTCACCGCCGGTCTGGCCCATATCCGCAGCACCGCGCGCGCCCATGGCCGCGACCCGGCCGCCATTACCGGGGCGATGTATCTGACCATAGCGCTTGACGACGATGCGGCGAAGGCCGACGCCCGGATGAACCAATTCGTCGAATCCTATTACGGCCAGCCCGCGGAAGTGATCCGCCGCCGCCAGGTGAACTACGCCGGCCCCGCCGCCGGCCTGCCCGAATGGCTGGACAGTTATACCCAGGCCGGTGCCACTCATCTGGTCCTGCGCTTCGCCGGCGATCACGAACATCATCTGGACATCGTCTCGAAACTCTGCGTTGCATAGACGGGAGTTGCCCGGCGCGCCTGTCCGGCGTAAATGCACGCCATGCCGAATGTGAACCGCAAACCCGCCCACGCCCGGACGAATTTCGACGACCGCCTGAGTGCCGCCGCCGCCGCGAAGCAAGCCTTGCTGGAGCGCTTCCGTGCCAGGCCCGCGCCTGACGATCCTGCCGAGATTGAACGCCAGGCTGGATTGAAGGCCATCGCGGACGCCCGCGATGCCCGTGCCGCCGAACGCCGCGCCGCCAAGGAGGCTGAACTCGCCCGCCTTGCAGCCGAGGAAGCCGCACGCAAGGCCGCCGCCGAACTGGCGGCCAAGGAAGCCCGCGCACGTGCCGCTGCCGAGGAAGCCGCACGCAAGGCCGCGCGCGACGCCAAATATGCCGCACGGAAGGCGCGCCGTTAAACGATTTCGGTCAGCCGCCCGACGTGCGGCCACGCTCCTTTTCCCTTAACCGAACGCGGAGACGCGTCCCGGAGGCACATAGTGGTCAAACGTCGTAAAGAAGAAGACATCGCCGGAATCCTCGAGTTCGAGGGTAGAAGCGCCGAGGATCCCGAGTTCCTGGAATGGCTCGCCGATCACAAATCCCGCAACGGCGGCAAGATCCGGGTCAGTCAGGGCGGCAAGGGCGTCCGTGTGATGTTCGCCAAGGACGCCGACATGGCCTACTGGCAACGCCGCTCGGAAGCATCTCTGAAGGGCAAGAAGTTCGTCGCCTGATCGCCGCGCTACGCTCGCATCGGCCAGCCGTCAGGATGGGTCAGCCCCGGGCCGGACGCTCTGAGCCTGGCGCCCCGGGCGCCTGACGCTCTGGACCTGACATCTCGGGCCTGCCCAGAACGACCGCCAGCGCGGGCCTGCTTTGTCCTGGCTGGCGGTGACGGCGTAAAGCCGCAACTGACCCCAACCGGTGCGTTGAACGTTGATCACGGACACCGGCCGCCGGCCATGACCGATCCTAGAGCAACATCATCCTGACCGGCATGATCAGGGTGATGAAGTTGCTCGCTCAAACAACGAGATAGAGCGCGCTGACTGTTTACAGTCAGGCTGAAAGCGCTCTAGAGCAACATCACCCTGACCGGCATGGTCAGGGTGATGAAGTTGCTCGCTCAAACAACGAGATAGAGCGCGCAGACTGTTTACAGTCAGGCTGAAAGCGCTCTAGCGCAGCACCGCCTCGGTCTTGCGCTCGATCAACCCGAAATCGATCTGTCCGCCCAGCCCCGGTTCTGTCGGGGCATGCATCAGCCCATTCGCGTCGATCTCCAGCTCCTTGACCATGCCGTATTTGTGCGCTCCGTCCGGCAGCAGCACTTCCCACATCGTCGTGTTCCGCAGCGCCATGCACAGATGCAGGTTGGCCAGGTTGTTCAACGAATTTCCCGAGTGGTGGACTTCGTAATTCATCCCGAACGCCTCGGCCAGGTGCGCCGTCTTCAACATCGTCGTCAGCCCGCCCTTGTTCGGGATGTCGCCGCGCAGATAGTCCGTCGCCTTCTCGGTCAGCCAGATGGGATATGTGTCCAGCCCACCCGCCGGAAATTCCGTCGCCATGATCGGGATATCCAGTTTCTGCCGCAACTTGACGTAGCCGTAGATGTCCTCATCGGCCAGCGGGTCCTCGAACCAGTGGTAACCCATCTCCTCGATCGCCCGCCCGACCCGCAGGGCGTCCGTGTAGTCATACGACCAGGTGGAATCCAGCATCAGCCGAAAATCATTGCCCACCGCCTTGCGCACGGCTTCGCATACCCGAATGTCATGCGCTGCTTGCCTGGGCGGATGGATCTTGTACGCCTGCCAGCCCGCTGCCTTGAACGCCTGGGCCTGATCCACATACGCCGCCGCATCCGGCAATACCTGTGAACTTGCGTAGGCCGGGATCGACGTCCGGAACGTCCCCATCAGCGCATGCACCGGCAGCCCGGCAATCTTGCCCGCCAGGTCCCACAGCGCCGTATCCACCGCCCCGATCACGCGATAACTGACCGTCCGGTTGACCAGCCGCATTCCCGCATGCAGCCGTTCGCGCTGCAGCGGATCCTGCCCCATCAGCATCGGCTTCAAGGAGCGGATCAGTTGCGGCCCGTCCATCCCCGCTGGGTTGCTGGCCGATCCCAGGAACGCGTGCCCCTCCAGACCGGCATCCGTTCGAATTCTCAATAGCCCCAGGTTGCTGCCCGACGCCGCGGTCGCACCCTGGTGGTAAATCGTCACCGGGATATTGTCCCAGGCGAAGATCGTCAGTGAGACATCATCGATTTTCATTGCTGTTTCCCCCTCGGTTTCTGGCGCCCAGTCTGCCACAAAACAGGGACAGCCAAAAAACCTAAGCCAGCCCCAGCTTCGGCCCGCACCCATGCGGCAAGCCGGCCGATGGCATCGTCCGCCTCCGGCGCGACCCCTGCCAGGAACTGGAATACGTGCTGCATCTCCGGAAACACGTCCAGCTTCACCAACCCGTCCGCCCTGCGTATCGCTTCCGCCAGCATCCGGCTGTCGTCCAGCAGCGTCTCGAATCCGCCCGCCGGTATATACACCGGGGGCAGTCCGCGCACATCGCCGTTCAGCGGGTTCGCCAGCGCATCCTGCCGGCTGCGATATGATCGAACAGACGTCGCACGTCCTCGATCGGCATAGCCGGCTGATCCCGCGCTTCGACAGATCGACCTTGCCGCTGCATTTCCCGGAGATCATCGGCATCACCCTTCAGCATCCGGTCGTTGCCGGACGCCGCGCCAGTAATCGCCCGGTGTCGGACAACTGCAAGTGCTTCGGGTAACAGTCACCGAGTCCTGTATGGCCTCGGCTCAGGTCATCAACGGCAGCAGCGCAGCATAGGCGCCGAGCAGGCCAATGATCGTCAGAACGACTTCGATATAGACGCGCATTGAAACCTCCTGTCTGCTTCGGTGGCGACCATGCCGCCACGACCGTGACGGCACTGTGATCCGGTTCACAGGACGACAAATGATTTCTGGCGGTGGCCAATGCGCGGCCTGTCCTGGGTTATATTATGGCAATCCACCCAGCCGGCCGGGTGGAGCCGTTTATGCCGCCACGCTCTCGCCCAGAGAATTCAAGAAAGCCCGCACCTTTGCCGGCGGCAGGTGTCGCGAGGGATATAACGCGTAGAGCGGAAACCGCTCGTCTGCCCAGTCCGTCAGCACCTGCACCAGCGCCCCGCTGTCCAGCAGCGGCGACAGCCCCAGCTCGAACGGCCGCAACGTGATCGGGTCACGAAACATCAGGCAGTTATGCCTCTCCAGATCCCGCGGGTGCGGATCCCGCTTCAACAAGCGGGGTTCATTGCAGCGATCCCCCGGCCGCCCCATGGCGATCAACCGGTCACTGACGTAATATCCAGCCGCCATCCCGGAGGATCCGTCATGATCGTCGTCACCACCGAGAACCTGCCCGGCCACCGCGTGCGCGATGTCAAGGGCCAGTGCTTCGGTGTCGTCGTTCGCAGCCGCGGTGTCGCCGGCAATGTCATGGCCGGCCTGCGCTCCCTCGTCGGCGGCGAAATCAAGGAATATACAGCCCTGCTGGAGGAAGCCCGCCGCCACGCCGTCGATCGCTTGGTGCAGAACGCCACCATCATGGGTGCCAACGCCGTCGTCATGATGCGCTTCGACAGCTCGGAAATCGGCCAGACCATGAGTGAGATCGTTGCCTACGGCACCGCTGTCGTGGTCGAGCCAGTGACCGCCTGAATGCTCCGCGCCGCCGTCCTCTTTATCTGCTTCATCGCCGTCATCGGCCTGACTGCCGGGGCCACCAACGTCGGCTGGCACACGCTGCCCGTTGCGCTGATCCCCGCCATCCTGCTGCTCGCCCTGCTGTTCGAGCGGTTCATCTACAAGCCGATCCGTCACGACAAGCCGGGATCCGGCTGGGATCGCACCAGCGAGCGCTTCGTCGACCCCCGTTCCGGCCAGAACGTGGTGGTCTACTACAATCCCCTCACCGGGGAGCGGCGCTACATCGCCGAACCGAACTGACCATGTTAAGGCGGGCGCGTCCTGCCTGCCAAGGGACCATATGACCACACAGGGCTTCGACATCGCCGTGATCGGCGCCGGCATGGCCGGGTCGACCGCCGCCGCCTTCCTGTCGGGCGATCGCCGCGTCGCCCTGATCGAAGCCGAGGATGTCCCCGGCTACCACACCACCGGCCGCTCCGCCGCCATCTGGGTGCAGAACTATGGCCCGCCCGACATCCGCACGCTGACCCGCCTGGCCCGCAGCTTCTACGAATCGCCACCGGCCGGCTTCACCGACATCAAACTGATCCGCCACCGGGCCGTCCTGCTGCTCGCCACCAAGTCCCAACTGCCGGAACTGGAAACCGCCCTGGCCACCGGCCTCGGCCTGCGCAGCGCTACGGTTCAGGAAGTCGCAGCGATCGTGCCGGCCCTGCGCCCCGGCTACCTCGCCGGCGCGGCGATTGAGGAAGACGCCTTCGACATGGATGTCGCCGCGATCCACCAGGGCTTCCTGCGCATGCTGCGCGGCAACGGCGGCACGCTGGCGTTGCGCAGCCGTGCCGGCCGGATCGAGCGTCACGCGGGCGCTTGGCACATCGAAACCACCACCGGCGACATTTTCCAGGCCCCGATCCTGATCAACGCCGCCGGCGCCTGGGGTGACGAGGTCGCCACCCGCGCCGGCGCGGCTCCAATCGGCCTCCAGCCCCGCCGCCGCACCGCCGCCATCATCGACCCCTCGCCGTTCGACGTCTCCGACTGGCCGATGATCCTCGACATCAGCGAACAATGGTACGCCCGCCCGGAGGCTCGCACCCGCCTGATGGTCTCCCCCGCCGACGCCACGCCAACCCATCCCCACGACGTGCAGCCCGAGGAGATCGACGTCGCCATCGGCATTGACCGGATGCAGCAGGCGCTCGACATCCCCGTCCGGCGCGTCGAGCACAGTTGGGCCGGCCTGCGCAGCTTCACGCCCGACGGCAGCCTTGCCTTCGGCTGGGACCCCAAGGTCGACGGCCTGTTCTGGTGCATAGGGCAGGGGGGCTACGGCATCCAGACCGCCCCCGCCGCCGGCCGCCTGGTCGCCGATCTCGTGCTCGGGCGCGACCCCGGCGAGGCCGCCATGATCCTGCAAGCGATTGCACCGGACCGCTTCGCGATCGACGATCGGTAACGCACCTTTCCGACGCAAGCCGGCCGGACTATAATTCGGCCCTGTACTGATCGCACCAAAACGAGGAATGCATGCGGATTCGCTGGACGGCTACTTTGTTGCTCCTACCCCTGGCCGGCTGCGGCTGGTTTGGCAACACCGGAAAATACAGCGTGTATTTCCCACCCTATTCGGCGGACCTGAACAGCGAAGCCACCAAGACCATCCACAGCGCGTCGAGCTTCGCCCAAGCCCATCCGGCGCTGCCGATCGTGGTCACGGGTTATTCCGCCCCACCTGATCCGAAGCAGGACGTCGATGGCCTGTCCGACCAGCGCGCTGATGTCGTGAAGAAGGGCCTGATCGCCGACGGCATTACCCCGAACCGCGTCGTCACCGTCGGCAACGGGGTCACCGATCCTGGCACGCTGCCCAGCGTCTCCGTCCGTCGGGTCGATATCGGCGTCGGTCCCTGATCGGGACGCAGGCGATCCGGCAACATTGACCTCGGCTGCCTCCCAGCCTGACCATGGCGCTGGGAGGAACAACCATGACCGAAATCCTGCTGATCGATGAGCCATCACCGGGCATCCGTCGCCTGACGATGAACCGCCCGGAAAAGCGCAACGCCCTGAACAACGCCTTGCGCGGAGCGATCCTGCAGGCGCTGCAACAGGCCGACGCCGATCCGTCGGTGAAAGTCTCCATCCTGCGCGGCGCCGGCCCAACCTTCTGCTCCGGTTACGATCTGTCGGCCAACAACGCCGTCGACCAGCCCTACTACTCCGCCGGCGGTGCCGGCCAGTGGGCGCGTCACGTCGTCGAGGGCTGGTTCAAGATCTGGGATCTCGCCAAGCCCGTCATCGCCCAGGTCCACGGCTATTGCCTGGCTGGCGGCAGTGAACTCGCCACCTGCTGCGACCTCGTCTACGTCGCCAGCGACGCCAAAATTGGCTACCCGCCGACCCGCTTGATGTCACCGCCCGACAATCAATTCCACCCGTGGCTGCTGGGCATGCGCACCGCGATGGAGATGTTCCTGACCGGTGATGCCATCACCGGCGACGAAGCCGCCGCCAAGGGATTTGCCAATCGCGCCTTTCCCGCCGAACGCCTCGAAGAGGAAGTCCTTGCCCTGGCCGCGCGCATCGCCATGGTGCCCACCGAACTCGCCCAGATCAACAAGCGCAGCGTTCATCGCGCCATGGAGATCATGGGTCTGCGCGCCGCCATCCGGTCCGGAACCGAACTGCAGGCGTTGGCCTTCACCACCGAACCCAGCCTGGCCTATCGCGCCGGCTTCAAACGGGACGGCGCCAGCGTCCGCGAACAGCTGTCCAAGCGCGACGCCCCCTTCCAGGACTACCGGGAAAGCGACTGAAGCACTCCGTAGCCCGCAAGTTCCATGGCGCCACTCCGCGTCATGGACCGCCTGGCTATGCCACGATCCTCTGGTTTCGGGCCGGAGGCGTGCTCACCGGAAAGCCTGGCGTGGCCATGGCAAGGTTGCCGGATATCGCAATCAGCCGGTTTCCGCCGTTTTTGCCCCGATATCAGTCACACCTGCAGAATTCAGACAATCCCCTCGGCCCGCAATCCCGCGATCGCAGCCGCATCATAACCGATCTCGCCCAGCACCGCCTCGGTATCCGCCCCGGCTTCCGGCGCCAACGTGTCGAGCCGCCCTCCGCCATGCGCCATCTGGAACCCGGACCCCATCAGCCGGATCGGGCCATACCGGCTGTCCACCGTCTGCATCGCGCCCCGCGCGGCGATTTGCGGATGGTCGATGATCTCCTCCACCTTCCAGATGCTCGCACACGGCGCCCCGGCATCGTTCAGCCGCCGTTCCCACACTTTGGAGTCCTCTTCGGCCAGTGCGGTCTCGATGATCGCCCGCATCTCCGCCTCATGTGCCTTCCGCTGAAACCAGTCACTGAACCGCGGATCATCGAACACCTCGGTCCGCCCGATGCCCGTCATCAGCGCCCGGTACTGCTTCTCATCATTAACGGCCAATAACAAATAGCTATCCTTGGCGCGAAACAGATTTGCCGTCACCTTGCGGCTGACCGCCTGGTTCCCCGCCTGCTGTTGCCGATGCCCCGCCACGGTGTAATCCGCCACCTGGGTCGTCAGGAATGCGAGGCTCGCCTCCAGCATTGACACGTCCAGGAACTGCCCGACCCCGGTATGCGTGCGCTGGAACAATGCCGAGGAAATCGCGAACGCCCCGGTAGCCCCCGACAATATGTCGCACACCGCGAACCCCGCCCGCGTCGGTCCGGTTTCGGGATGCCCGGTGATCGCCATAATCCCCGACATCGCCTGGATCTTGCCGTCGTAGCCGGCCTCGTTGCTGGCTGGCCCGGTTTGCCCGAAGCCAGAGATCGCGCAGTAGATCAGCCGCGGGTTCACCGCCGCCAGCGCTTCATAGCCCAGTCCCAGCCGGTCCATCACCCCAGCGCGAAAGTTCTCCATCACCACATCGGCCTTGGCCGCCAGCTTCAGGACGATTTCCCGTGCCGCCGGCTGCTGCAGGTCCAGCGTCAGGCTGCGCTTGTTGCCGTTCACTGCAATGAACGCCGAAGCCATGTTGCGTTCGGCCCACTCGCGGGATAGCGGCGTGCGGCGCATGTCCTCTCCGCCGCGCCGCTCGATCTTGATCACCTCGGCGCCCAGCAGCGCCAGCTGATAGCTGGCATACGGCCCCGCCAGCACCTGGGTGAAATCGAGGATCCGGACGCCCTCGAACGGGCGCCGCTGCGCAGCCTTGTCGCTCATGCCGCCTTCACCACCCGATTTGGCCGAGCGAGCTCCTTCTGCCGGTCGAACTCCTCACGGCGGCGCTTCAGTTCAGCCTCACCGATCTGCTCCAGATTCAGGTAGTCCAGCTTCCACTTGCCGTCTTCGTTCCACCGCAGCGGCGACTGCATCGTTGTCTGCGGGCCGGCCGCGGTTTCCAGCAGATGCAATGCCAGCTCAAGCGTGCGATCCTGGGAGGCGACGTCGTTCGGCTTGCCGGCGCTGTTACCCAACGGGAAGTCGCTGAACAGGAACCGTGGCGCCGCCGCATGCTCGACAATGTCCTTCGCACACCCCATCAACACGGTCGGCATGCCATTCGCCTCCAGATGCCTGGCCACCAGCGTGCTGGTCTGGTGGCAAACCGGGCAATTCGGCACCACCACGACTGCATCCACGCCATCTTCGCGCACCCGCGCCAGGATCTCCGGCGCATCGGTCTCCACCGTCACCCGATGGCTGCGATTGGTTGGCGCACCGTGAAACCGCGGCGCCACCGCCCCAATCCGCCCCGCCGCTGCTGCCCGTCGCAATGCCGGCAGGGGAAACCAGGTGCCGCTGTCGGTCGCGGTTGTATGCGTCCGGTCGTAGCCAATGTGCGAAATCCGCAGGTCGTGATCGACCGAGGTGTCGCCCGAATAGGCCTGATAAAACTTGGCACTGCCGTTGTAGGCTGCGCCCGGCCCCTGGTCGCCCTTGTCCGGTTGATACGGCGCCGCCGTGGTCACGATTGCAACCTTCGACTCACTTAGTGGTTTGCGCAGCGCGGTGAACGGCGCCGACAGGTAATGCGCCCAGCGATACGGCGTGGTGTAGCCAATCGCGGCGTAATATTCCCGCGTCCGCCGCATATACGGGATCGGCGAATCATAGTCCGGGGCAAAGCCAAGCAGCGTGTCGAGGGCGGTGTCCATGAATTCCTCCGGTCCGACGTCCCAATAACCATTCGCGAGACTCGTCGCATGACACACCCGACAGCCGCAAGGGGCAAGCTTTGCAGCCGGCGTCAAACGTCTCCCGCTACCCGCCGCCCCGCTGCACCCCCGCCCGCGCGGCGGTCGGTCTGCCAGGGGAACCAAGCCGTTTCGTAACAAAACGCTGGTGCCTGCAATTTTGATGTTCTACTGTTTTGCTGACCGACCCGCGAAAGGCCGGCCACATCTGATACATGCGCGACTTGGCATGGCGTCCATAAGCGCATCACGGCCAGCCGCCACCTCAGCGGCGCCCAAGCAGGCGCTGTTGGCCGACTCCAACGCGCTTACCGGGCCGCACGCCGGAAAGGAAGCCGATGTTCTACCAGCAGCGGGTTGACATCCTGGCCCGCGCCCAGGACCGCCTGAAAAACCTGATGACCGGTGACAAGGCAATGACCATCCCGCCGCTGCGACCAGCCCGCACTCCAGACGAGCGTGTGGATGGCCGTCGGTTTCGTGAGGCGCTTGTCGAGTATGTCGTAGCCGAACTTTCCCGTCCCGACCGGACCTTTAACGACGACCTTTTGCGGGGTTTTCCCGCGTCGCGGAGTTTAACCGATCGCACCGCCGAGATGCTGTTCGTCGAAGACAATGCGGATCAGATCGCCGATCTCTACAATCGCCTGGCTGATCAAGCATCAAAGGACACCCTGACCTTCTACTACCTGAACCGGGCGTTAGGTGGCCTGCATTCCCATGCGCCGCATATGTCGCAGGACTTCCTGACGACCGTGCGAAGCATTCGATCCTACACGTCCGGAGCCAATCGGCGACGCTCCGAGTTTCAGTGGCTGTCCCGCGACATCTACATTGAGGAATACCGCGTTCCTGTCGACGGCAGAACCATAACGCTGGATACCCACGATATCTCCGCGCTCGAGATCTTCCTGTTGAACCAGTACACCTACCCTGGTCCGGACCGCATTGAAGTCGAACCCGGGGACGTCGTCATCGATGGCGGCGCCTGCTGGGGTGACACTGCGCTTTACTTCGCGGCAAAGGCGTCCGCCGGCGGGCGCATTTTCGCTTTCGAAATGAGCCAGCACAATATCGATATCCTGCATGCGAATCTGTGCAAAAATCCGGATCTCGCCGACATGGTGTCGGTCGTCCGGCGACCACTGGGGTCGGACAGCACGACGAATATCTGGTTTCACGATGCCGGCGCATCCTCCCGCATCGACAGCCAAGACAATGGCGGCGTGCCACTGACCACAATCGCCATCGACGACTTCGCTACCCAGCAGAACCTGAACCAGATCAACTTCATCAAACTCGATATTGAGGGTGCTGAACGTCATACCTTGGATGGCGCAGCAGAAACGATCAGGCGCTGCGCGCCCAAGCTTGCGATATCGGCCTATCATCTGCCCGACGACCCGTTCGTCCTGGCCGGAAAGGTGCTGGCACTGCGGCCCGATTACAGGTTGTTCCTGCGCGGCGTTTGCAAGAATTTCGGTGAGACCGTGCTGTTTTGCCAACCGCCTGCATGATGCAATAGGCGGAGCGGAGTGCCCAGCCGGGCAGCCGTCGGTCTGGAATTTCGCAGCGGATCCGGCAGTCTGTGTCGGATCAGCAGGTAAAGCCCCGGTCTGGCTCAGCCAAAGCCGCGGGTTCAGGCGCCAAACCGACATCGTGCGTGCTCAGGCTGATGTGATCGCGTGTCATCGCGGCCGGCCCGCCGGTGAACCAGGCCCAGCGCCACAAGCCGGCCGGCCAGCCTGGTGCTTACGCCGCGAGGTCACCACCACCACACAAAAACCGCCACATCAGCGCCCGCCACATTAACGCCCGCGCCCCCCGCGCAACCACACCCCCTTCGGCGCCACGCCACCTGTCCGCTGGTCCAAGCCGCCACCATGGGCTAGACGCCAATCAGTCGCCCGTATAACGAACCGCCCAGAATAACCGCCCAGAATAACCGCCCAGAATAAGGGAGCCGCCCAATGGACCTGAACTTCACTCCGGAGGAAATCGCCTTTCGCGATGAAGCGCGCCAGTTCTTCCGTACCGCCATCCCACAGACCATCCGCGACAAGGTCGCCGAGGGCGAGGGTCTTACCCGCGACGACATGATCACCGCGCAGCGCATTCTCAACAAGCGCGGTTGGGCTACCCCCAACTGGCCAGTTGAATGGGGCGGCCAAGCCTGGACCCCGATCCAGGTCTATCTTTACCAGGATGAGATGCAGCAGGCGAACTGCCCTGCACCCATCGCCTTCAACACCTCCATGGTCGGCCCGGTGATTGCCCAGTTCGGCAGCCAGGAGATGAAGCAGCGCTTCCTGCCGGCCACCGCCAACGTCGACATTTTCTGGTGCCAGGGCTTCTCCGAACCGGGCTCCGGCTCTGACCTCGCGTCACTGCGCACCAAGGCGGAAAAGAAAGGCGACAAGTACATCATCAACGGCCAGAAGACCTGGACCACGCTGGCGCAATACGCGGACTGGATCTTCTGCCTCTGCCGCACCGATCCAACGGCCAAGGCGCAGGAGGGCATCTCCTTCATCCTGGTCGATATGAAAACCCCCGGCATCACCCGCCGCCCCATCGTCACCATCGACGGTGGCCGCGAGGTCAACGAGGTCTTCTTCGACAACGTGGAAGTTCCTGTCGAAAACCTTGTGGGCCAGGAAAACAAGGGCTGGGACTACGCAAAATTCCTGCTCGGTAACGAACGCACCGGCATCGCCCGCGTCGGAGCCTCCAAGGCCAAGATCGCCCGCATCAAGGAACTTGCCGCCCTGGAATTCGCCGGTGAGCGCCCGCTGATCGAATCGCCACGCTTCCAGGAGAAACTCGCCGCCATCGAGGTCGAACTGAAAGCCCTCGAAATGACCCAGCTTCGCGTCGTCTCCGACGAACGCAAGATGGAGAAGGGCCGCCAGAACCCCGCCTCATCAATCCTGAAGCTGAAGGGTTCGGTGATCCAGCAGCAACTGACCGAACTGCTGATGGAGGTCGTCGGCCCCTACGTCATGCCCTACCAACGTGATTTCGACGGCAACAACGAGCCGGTCATCGGGCCCGACTATGCCACCGAGGCTGCGCCAATGTATTTCAACTACCGCAAGGTCTCGATCTACGGCGGGTCGAACGAGATACAACGCAATATCATCGCCAAGGCGATACTGGGGCTGTAACGCCCAGCGGCGGCGTGGCGGCTACGCGCAAACCCGGCGCGTAGGGTTGGTGTGGCGGCTACGCGCAAAAAAATGAGGTAACCATGGATTTTGATCTCTCCGAAGACCAGCGCCTGCTGAAGGACAGCGTGGACCGCCTGATCCTCGATCAGTATCAGTTCGACCAACGCAAGAAATACGCTGCGGAACCGGCCGGCTACAGCGCCGCCATGTGGGACCAGATCGCCGAACTCGGCCTGCTCGGCCTACCGTTCGAGGAAACCCTAGGCGGCTTCGGCGGCGGCGCGGTGGAAACCGCCATCGTCATGGAGCCGTTCGGCCGCGGCCTGGTGCTGGAGCCCTATTTCGCCACTGTCATCCTTGGCGGCGGCCTGCTGCGTCGCGCCGCGTCTCCGGCCACGCTCGGCGCACTCGCGCCCAAGGTCGCCGCCGGCAAGCTGAAACTCGCCTTCGCCCATGTCGAACGCCATTCCCGCTATAACCTCGCCGACGTCACCACCACCGCTCGCAAGGACGGCAGCGGCTACATAATCGATGGCGCCAAAAGCGTTGTGATCCACGGCGATACGGCTGACAGGATCTTCCTGACCGCCCGCCTGTCCGGTGACCGCCGGTCCAGCCGGGGCATCGGCCTGTTCCTGATCGACCCCGCCACGTCAGGCGTCGCCCGTCGCGGCTATCCCACCCAGGATGGCCTGCGTGCCGCGGAACTGACGCTCACCAACGCCCGCGTCACCGCCGACGACCTGATCTCAGAAAACTGCCTGCCGCTTGTCGAACACGTCATCGATGAGGCCATCGCCGCGCTCTGTGCCGAGGCCGTCGGTGCCATGCAATCAATGCAGGACCTCACGCTCGAATACCTCAAGACCCGCAAGCAGTTCGGCCGCGCCATCGGCTCCTTTCAGGTCCTTCAACACCGCTCCGTCGACATGCTGGTGGCCGTCGAGCAAGCCCGCAGCATGGCGATGTTCGCCGCCGTGATGGCCGGCGAGGAAAACCCGCTTGAACGTCGCAAGGCGATTTCCGCCGCCAAGGTGCAGATCGGCCGCTCCGCCCGTCATGTCGGCCAGGAAGCGATCCAACTGCATGGCGGCATCGGCATGACCAACGAGTATGCCGTCGGCCACTACTTCAAGCGCGTCACCATGATCGACCAGCTCTACGGTGACGCCGACACTCATCTTAGCTACCTCGGCGCGCATGGCGGCCTGTTCGGCAAAGTCGCTTGACCGCACCGGCCGTTCTCCTCGACCTGGACGGAACCCTGTCGGATTCGCGTCCGGGCATCGAGGCCTGCTTCCGCCACATGCTGGCCGAACTGGGCCACGACCCAACAACCACCGGCGATCTGTCCTGGGCGGTCGGGCCGCCGATCGCCGTTTCAATCCGCACCCTGCTGGAACATTATCACGACAACCGTGTGGAACGTGGTCTGGGCATCTATCGCGCCCGCTATACCGACGTTGGTATCTACGAGTGCACCGTCTTCCCCGGTATCCCGGAGACTCTTGCTGCGCTCGCCCAAGCCGGCCGATCCCTGTGTGTCGCCACATCCAAGCGTCGCGACTTCGCCGATCGCGTCGTCGACTACCTTGGTCTGCGCAGCTATTTACCGAAGGTCTACGGCGCTCTTCCGGGCGGCGGGCTCGACGACAAGAAGGACTTGCTGGCCGAGATCCTGCGTGTTGAGGGCTACGCGCGCGCCACCACCACCATGGTCGGTGATCGCCTGCACGACATCCATGCCGCCAAGGCCAATGCGCTCCGCTCGATCGGTGTCCTCTGGGGCTATGGCGGTCAGGACGAACTGCAGACGGCCGGGGCGGATTTAATCGTCGCCACCCCCACCGAGATCGGCACTCACGCTTAGCGGGGCGGCCGAAACCGCCCCGTTCCGCAATTGAAGCGTCAGGTCCTGACCAGCGTCGGCTTCGACCAGGCCGAAGCCGCTGACGGCTCGCTTCGCGCACTCGCCCGAACCGCCGACCGCGCCAGATGTTTCGACAGCCGGCGCGAGGCGAACCCGGCGCCGTAGGCGAACCGCATCATCGGCCCGAAGCTGTTGGCCGCGGCGGTGCCGAGGATATGCAGCCCAGGCACCGACGTCTCGAACCAGCGCGACAGCCGCGGTGTCTGGTTCACGCAGTCCAGTCGACTCAGCACCTCCGGTCCGAAGAACGGCAGCCGCCGCATGTCCACTTTGTAACCAGTTCCGGCGATTACGTGGTCCGCCATGACCACCCGCTTGCCCCCATCCCGCAGGTCCAGTTCCAGCCGAACCCGCCCGCCGACCGCATCCGCCTGCGCAATCAGCGCGTTCGCGATGGTCGGCACGACACCATCCACCTGCGGCGACAACGTCCAGCCCGGCGCCGCAGGCAGATGCTTCTGAACCACCATCACCCGGAACGATTCCGGCATGGCATGGAACACCATCGGCATCGCGCAGCACGCCCAGGACCGCCAGCCGGTGCCCAGGCCCGACTCAGGCTCCTTGAGTTTCTCCCACAGCGACCGTTCGGTTGGCGGCCCGCAATAGCCGATCTTCGGGCGCCGCACGATCAGCGTTACCCGGGCGCCGGCCTTCAGCAGCAGGGGCGCCAGGTTCACCGCAGAGGCCCCGCCGCCGATAATCGCCACGTCCTTCCCGGCGAACTGATCCACCCTCACGTGATGGGCGCTGTGCGATGCCAGCCCCTCCGGCAGCGCCGCAAGTTTCGGCGGCATGTATTCATAGTCGCGAATGCCTGCGGCCACCACAACGCGGCGTGCCGGTGCCACTTCGCCGTCCTGCAGATGCAGATCAAATCCGTACGCCGTCGGCTTCACCGAAGTTACGATCCGGTCTTCCAGTCGCGGCACGAATTTCTGCTGGAACGCCACGCCGTATTCGATAAACGTCTTCAGCGGGATCGGATATCCAACGTCCTTATACGGCAGACCGTTGTCTCGGCAGAATTTACCTATGGTCATTTCTCCGCCAGGATCGTACAGATCCGACGCGTTGCCTTCGGACTTCAGCACCATGCCCTCAGGCATCGAAGTCCGCCAAGTGTGCATCGGACTGCCGAAGATCCGATGACCCACGCCCTGTCCTGCAAGGTGAGCGGCAAGCGAAAGCCCATAGGGTCCCGCGCCGATAATCGCGACGTCGACGATCTCAGTCATGATTCCCGCTGTGTTGAAACAATTAAAGTATCGGAAACAGCATCGGCGCCGGCAATACACTAAACGGAGAGCAGGTTTCTCAAGACAAAACCAGATCCGGCCGCCAATCGGCCGCTCGTGGGCAAAACCACAGCCAGCACCGTTTTGTATCAGCGGACCTTCTTGAAAGACCAATAAACTCTATGTGGTTCAGGTTATCTTGGTTGCATTCGAAGCGCACCATCCAACCGGATCACCTCGCCGTTCAGAAACCGGTTGCGCACGATATGCTCCACCAGTTCGGCATATTCCGACGGTCGACCCAGGCGCGAGGGGAACGGAATGCCGGCCCCCAGGCTCGCCTGAGTCTCCGGCGGCAGGCCATCGACCATCGGCGTATGGAACAGGCCCGGGGCAATGGTCACCACCCGCACCCCGGCGCGTGCCAGCTCCCGCGCCGCCGGCAACGTCATGCCGACCACACCGCCCTTCGACGCCGCGTACGCCGGCTGTCCGACCTGCCCTTCGAACGCTGCGATCGAGGCCGTATTGATGATCACCCCACGCTCGCCCTCATCCACCGGATCGGCCTCCGACATTTCCGCCGCGGCCAGGCGCAGCATGTTGAAGCTGCCGATCAGGTTGACCCGGATCACCCGCTCGAACGCCTCCAGCTTCAGCGGGCCGTCGCGTCCGACGATCCGCCCGGCGGTGCCGATTCCGGCACAGTTCACCAGGATCCGGACCGGTCCGTGGGCCGCCCGCGCCGCTGCGAATGCCGCCTCGGCGGAGGCCGCATCGGCCACGTCGCATCGCACCCCGATGCCGCCGATCGCCGCTGCCTGGGCCTCTGCCGCCGCCTGGTTGATGTCGACGCACGCCACCTTGCAGCCCAACCCCGCCAGATGCGCCGCCGTCGCCGCCCCCAGCCCCGAACCGCCCCCGGTCACCACCGCCGCCAGTCCTGAAATCTGCATCATTCCGCACTCCCGACACGCGTCGCACAAACCACCACGTGCGGCCACGCGCAAGTCCGTCTTGACCACCGGCCGGTCCGGACACAAAACCGCTGCAACAGGGGGAGCAACGTAGCATGACCACCGCCACATCCTACGCGGGCGCCTACGCCGACTGGATGCGCGACCCGTCTGCCTACTGGGAAGCCGAGGCCGAGGGCATCACCTGGACCAAACGCTGGGACAAGGTCTTCGACCCCGCGCTCGGTGCCTTCGGCCAGTGGTTCGCCGGTGGCATGCTCAACACGTGCTACAACTGTCTGGACCGCCATGTCGACACCGGCCGCGGCGACCAGCCGGCGCTGATCCACGACAGCCCGATGACCGGCACGGTCCGGACCTTCACCTACCGCGACCTGCTGGCGCGCACCGAAAAGCTTGCCGGCGCCCTAGCCGCGCTCGGCGTCGCCAAGGGCGACCGCGTTGTCATCTACATGCCGATGGTCGCCGAGGCCGCCATCGCCATGCTCGCCGTGGCCCGCCTCGGCGCCGTCCACTCCGTCGTGTTCGGTGGCTTCGCCGCCGCCGAGTTGTCGACGCGCATTGCAGACGCCAAGCCCCGCGTGATCATCTCCGCCTCCTGCGGGCTGGAGCCGGGCAGGGTGGTCAAGTACAAGCCCCTGCTGGACGCCGCCATCGCCTTGTCGCCGCACAAGCCGGATGCCTGTCTGATCCTGCAGCGCCCCCAGGCCGAGGCGCCCCTGACCCCTGGCCGTGACCATGATTTCAACCAGGTGGTCGAGGCGGCCGAACCACACCCTTGCGTGCCGGTCCTCGCCACCGATCCGCTGTATGTGCTGTACACCTCCGGTACCACCGGCCGTCCCAAGGGGGTGGTGCGCGACAATGGCGGCCACGCGGTGGTGCTGTGGAACTCCATGAAGATGATCTATGGCCTGGACGCCGGTGACGTCTGGTGGACCGCGTCGGACGTCGGCTGGGTCGTTGGCCACTCCTACATTGTCTACGCCCCGCTGCTGCGCGGCTGCACCTCGGTGATGTATGAGGGCAAGCCGGTCGGCACCCCCGACGCCGCCGCCTTCTGGCGCGTGATCGCCCAGCATCGGGTAAAGATCCTGTTCAC
Source organism: Rhodopila sp. (assembly GCA_965200665.1). Lineage (GTDB taxonomy): Bacteria > Pseudomonadota > Alphaproteobacteria > Acetobacterales > Acetobacteraceae > Rhodopila. Next base: position 4,202,238 of record OZ241370.1, read on the forward strand.
CGCCCCCACCGCCATGCGTGCCATCAAGCAGCAGGATCCCGAAGGTAAACTGACCCGCGAACACGACCTCTCCAGCCTTGAGGCGCTCTATCTGGCCGGTGAGCGGTGCGATCCCCCCACTGGCATCTGGGCTCACGAACTGCTTGGCAAGCCGGTCGTCGACCACTGGTGGCAAACCGAGACCGGCTGGCCGATCACCGCCGGCTTCCGCCAGTTCGGCCTGTTCCCATTCAAGCCCGGCAGCGGCGGCCGGCCATGCCCTGGCTACGACCTGCAGGCGCTGGACGACCAGGGTGAGGTATTGCCAGCCGGTGCGACCGGCAACTTATCACTTCGCCTACCCCTTCCACCCGGCTGCGGCCCGACCCTGTGGCAGAACGACGATGGGTATCGAACGTCCTACCTGTCCGACTTCCCCGGCTGGTACCGCACCGGTGACGCTGGCATGGTCGACACCGATGGTGACGTTTGGGTCATGGGCCGCACCGACGACATCATCAATGTCGCCGGCCATCGTTTGTCCACAGGATCGATGGAGGAAGTCCTCGCCTCCCATGCCGACGTCGCCGAATGCGCCGTGATCGGCGCGCGGGACGATCTGAAGGGCCAGACCCCAATGGGCTTCGTGGTGCTCAAGGCGGGCGTGAACCGTCCCGAAGCCGAGGTTGCCGCCGAACTCGTGGCCTTGGTCCGCGAGCGCATCGGGCCCGTCGCCGCCTTCCGGGACGCCCGCGTTGTTCCCCGTTTGCCCAAGACCCGGTCGGGCAAGATACTGCGCGCCAGTATCCGCAGGATCGTCGACGGCGAAGCCGCCGCCATTCCACCCACCATCGAAGACCCAGCTGCGCTGGAGGAACTGCGTGCAGTGCTAGGCCGGTAAAAGCGCTGTCGAGGAAACTGTTCTTGCGTTCTGCGTAATGTTCCCGTATTGTTCCCTCGACCCGCAGCCGAGGCACCCATGTCCCCGTCCACGTCACTGTCCATGCCCCCGTCCATGTCCATGTCCATACCCATCACCCCCGCCATTTTGGACACTGTTCTCGGCCACCTCGCCCCCCACTTCATGGAAGCCGCCAAAGGCGACCTGCCCACCGCCCGCCACGCCGCAACCCGCATGATCGCCGCCTACGACCCGCAGACCGAAGAGGAATTTCACCTCGTTACCGATATCGTCAGCTTCGGCTTCCACGCGCTGGAAGCCCTCAGCGCGGCCGCCGCACCCGATCTGCCGCTGACCCAGACGATCCGCCTTCGCAGCAACGCCGTCAGCCTCAATCGCGAAGCCCACAAGGCCCGTGTCAGACTGGACCACCTCCGCCAGGCCCGGCTCGCCGCCGCCGCCCAGCCAAATCCTCAAACCGTAGGGGCCGCTGCCCCCCAGCCGGAGCCCGACCTGATCCAGTTCGCGCAGGAAACCGTGCGGCAGGTTGCCAGCCAAGGCGGCCTTAAATCCTGGACGATGTCGCGTCAGCAGCGTCGCGCGGCTGAACGGATCGCCGAAACCCTGCGCCGCAAAGCCGCCGAACACGAACGTCAGCAGCGTGCGGCCAGGGTCGCGCCCGCCGCTGCTGCGCCGGTCCCGGCCTGACCCGCACCGGGACCGCCAGGCGATAAAGGCCCGTCGCCCGGCTTGTGATCTACGCTGCCGCCTGCAGCGCCCCGGCCCCGGCCGCCTTGATCATATCGGCACCCTTCTCGGCGATCATGATGACCGCCGCGTTGGTATTGCCCGATGGAACCGTCGGCATGATCGAGGCATCGATCACCCGCAACCCGGCAATCCCGCGCACCCGCAACTGGTCGTCGACCACCGCCATCGGGTCCTGGCCCATCTTGCACGTCCCGATCACGTGGTATGTCGTCTGACCATTCTCGCGCGCAAATTGCAGCCACTCGGCGTCGGTCTGCACCTTGTCGCCGGGGTTCATCTCATAGGCGCGATACTTGTCCAGGACGCGGTTGTTGATGATCGAACGCCCGATCTTCATGCCGTCAACCAGCACGCGCTGGTCCATCGGGTCAGCCAGATAGTTCGGCCGAATGGCCGGTGCCGCCTGCGGATCGCTTGATCGCGCATGGATCGACCCCTTCGACTCCGGCCGGCACTGATACACCGTCAGCGTCATCCCCGGTTCGGTTTCAAGATCGCGCTTCTGCGCACTGCCGTAGCTGGCATGGGCGAAGTGGAATTGCACATCGGGCTCCTCCAGCTCCGGCCGCGTCTTCACGAACCCGAACGCGATGCCGGCGGTGAAGGTCAGGATACCGCGCCGCTGGGTGTAGTACTTCACCACCTCCTTGGCCAAGGCCAGGCCGCGGCTCCGCTCGTTCAGCGTGACCGGCAGTTTTACCCGCCAGTTCATCCGCGGCGCGTAGTGGTCGCGATAGTTCTCGCCCACGCCCGCAAGCTCGTGCAGCACCGGAATGCCCAGCGAAGACAGCAACTCCGGATTGCCGATCCCCGACAGCTCCAGGATGTGCGGCGACTTCACCGCACCGGCCGACACGATCACCTCGCGTGTCGCACGTGCCTCCTTGGCAACGCCGCCCTGGGTGTAGGCAACACCAACCGCCCGCTTGCCCTCCAGCAGCACCTTGGTCGTATAGGCCTCGGTCTCGATCTTCAGGTTCGGCCGGCTGCGGATCGGGTCCAGATAGCCCCGCGCGCAGGACCAGCGCTCGCCGTTTTTCTGCGTCACCTGAAAATAGCCGAAACCCTCCTGCTGCCCGTTGTTGTAGTCCTTGTTGCGCGGATACCCCTGGTCCACCGCCGCATCGATGAACGCGTCCAGCAGTTCGGCCCGCTCACGCATATGCTCGACATTCAGCGGCCCGCCGCGGCCGCGGGACTCGTCGCCACCCGGCGCGAAATGCTCCGCCTTGCGGAAATATGGCAGCACCGAATCATACCCCCACCCGCGATTCCCGAATTGCGACCAGGTGTTGTAGTCCAGCGGATTGCCGCGGACATACAGCATGCCGTTGATCGAGCTGGACCCGCCCAGCGTCTTGCCCCGGGGGATCGGAATGCGGCGATTGGCGGTGTTCGGCTCCGGCTCGCTTTCGAAATTCCAGTTGAGCTTCGGATTGTTCAACAGCTTGGTGAAGCCGGCCGGGATGTTGATCCACATCGAGCTGTCCTTCGGCCCCGCCTCCAGCAGCAGCACCGTGCAGCGATTATCCTCGCTAAGGCGGTTTGCCAGCACGCAGCCGGCGGAACCCGCACCAACGATGATGTAGTCGAACTCAGCCATACGTCTCATCCCCCAATTCGAACGCGTTCCTCGTCGCGCCCATTAACCATTCATTAGGGACTTTCGGCTATACCGTCATCATGGAGCGCGATCGTTCGAAGGCGCCGCCTGCCGCCAATTGCCCGCCGCGTCAATCGCTTCGCCGATGATTTCGCTGCAGGCCAATAGGGTTCGCTGAGGCCAAAGCGCAGCGTAAGGCTCAAGGTGACAAACGTATAGGCCTCAGTAATTTCGCCATTCGATGTCCAGTTGCCTGCGGGATACCAGCTTCAGCCGGATGCATCAGCATCGGGTTCGGCCGCAAAGGCCGCGCCGGAAACCCCGGTCGACGTGGTGAATATCAAGCGGCACCTTCGATGCCGGACATTTCACCGCCGTCGCTGACGACACCTACCGGCTCACGCTATCGGCCGGCGCCTCACGGCAACAGGCGAGGTTGGCGCCAGCGTCCCCGGTTGATCCGGCATTGTTGGATTACGCGACAACCGGCGGAGCCGTAACCACCAGCGTCCTTAGTGATGCGACTTCGCCCCTGGTCAGCGCCCTGCTCTTGTTGGGCGGACAGGCGACAGGCGCATTCAAGGTTGCCGGAAGCAGCGCAGGGCTCTCGCAGGCAATCGCTGCCCATACCGTCGCCCAGGGGCTGTGACGGCGGCTGCGCCGACACCTGCCGACCAGGCTCGAGACAGAAACCACGCACGGCGGCTTTGCGTGGGGCAGGGGCGTGTGGCAATCAGGCCGCACGATGGCGGATGCAGCACGATTCTCTTTCCTGTCCCTGCTGCGGCACGGGGCCGGAAGGGCATGGGACAGGCAGTGGCGGGACGCTCAACCCAAGGCGGCGTACGACGTCGTGATCGTCGGCGCCGGCGGGCATGGCCTGGCGACCGCCTTCTACCTGGCGATCGAACATGGCATCCGCAACGTTGCCGTGCTCGACAAAGGCTGGCTGGGTGGCGGCAACACCGGCCGCAACACCACGATCATCCGGTCGAACTACCTGCAGCCTGAAAGTGCGGCGCTCTACGACCATGCCCTCAAGCTGTGGGAAGACCTGTCGCAGTCGCTCAACTACAACGTCATGTACTCGGCGCGCGGCGTCCTGATGCTGGCGCACAACGATCACGACGTGCGGGTCTTCAGGCGCCACGTCCATGCCAACCGCCTGCAGGGGATCGACAACGCATGGCTGACCCCGCGCGAGGCACAGGCGTTCTGTCCGCCGCTGCATATCGGGCCGGATGCCCGTTATCCGGTCCTCGGCGCCGCCCTGCAGCGACGAGGCGGTGTGGCCCGCCATGACGCCGTCGCCTGGGGCTATGCCCGCGCCGCGTCGGCGCTTGGCGTCGATATCATTCAGAACTGCGCCGTGACCGGGTTTCTCCGCGATCCCGCCGGCGCGGTCACCGGTGTCGTCACCGATCGTGGTACAATCGGCGCGCCGCGCATCGGCGTGGTTACGGCCGGCCACACCAGCGTGGTGATGGACATGGCCGGCGTACGCATGCCGCTGGAATCCTTCCCGCTGCAGGCCCTGGTCAGTGAACCGGTGAAGCCGGTCATGCCCTGCGTGGTGATGTCGAACACGGTCCATGCCTACATCTCACAGTCCGACAAGGGGGAACTGGTGATCGGCGCCGGCACCGACGCCTATACCTCCTACAGCCAGGCCGGTGGCCTGCACGTCAGTTGCGACACGCTGGCCGCGGTGACGGAGCTGTTCCCCGCGTTCCGCCGGCTGCGCATGCTGCGCAACTGGGGCGGCATTGTCGACACCACGCCCGACCGCTCGCCGATCATCGGCCTGACCCCGATTCCCGGCCTGTATGTCAATTGCGGCTGGGGCACCGGCGGGTTCAAGGCCACGCCAGCCTCCGGCGAGGTGTTCGCTGCCACCATCGCGCGTGGTCAGCCCCATCCGCTGGCGGCACCGTTCGGGCTTGATCGCTTCGTTTCCGGCCGGTTGATCGATGAAGCCGCCGCCGCGGCGGTGGCACACTGATGCTGCTGCTGCCCTGCCCATGGTGCGGCCCCAGGCCGGAGAATGAGTTCCGCTACGGCGGCCAGGCCGGCCTCAGGCGCCCGGCCGATCCCACCACCGTCGATGATGGAACGTGGGCCGCTTATCTTTTCATCCGGGATAATCCGAAGGGGCACCATACCGAACGGTGGCGGCATCTGCATGGCTGCGGACGCTTCTTCGATACGGTTCGTGACACCGTAACCGACCGGATCATAACCACGGCGCGGCCAGGCGAGGCAACGGCATGACCCAGCCGTTCCGCGTTGCGGAAGGCGGCCGGATCGACCGGACCCGGCCGCTGCGCTTCAGCTTCGACGGTCGCACCCATCAGGGCTACGTCGGCGACACCCTTGCCTCGGCGCTGCTCGCCAACGACGTGTCCCTGGTCGCCCGCTCGTTCAAATATCACCGCCCGCGCGGCATCGTTGCCGCTGGATCCGAGGAACCCAACGCCCTGGTCACCATCGACCGCGGCGCTGGTCGGGTCACTCCGAACCTCCGCGCGACCCAGGTGGAACTCTATGACGGCCTGGTCGCCCGCAGCCAGAATCGATTCCCATCGCTGCGCTTTGATCTGGGCGCGGTCTCCGGCCTTGCCGCACCGCTGCTGTCAGCCGGGTTCTACTACAAGGCGTTCATGGGTAGCGGGTGGCAGCGCCTTTATGAACCGCTGATCCGCCGCGCCGCCGGGCTGGGCCGCGCGCCGTCCGCTCCCGATCCTGATCGCTACCTGCATCACCACGCCCATTGTGAGGTGCTGGTCATCGGCGGCGGTCCGGCTGGCCTTGCCGCCGCACTCGGCGCCTCGGCCACCGGTGCCCGGGTCATCCTGTGCGATGAGCAGGCCGAACTCGGTGGCTCCCTGCTGGACGATCCTGCGGTTACCATCGACGGCTGGCCGGCCTCGGACTGGGTGCGGGAGGTGGTCGCCACGCTGGGCGATACCGTTACCCTGTTGCCCAGGACCACGGCATTCGGCTGGTATCCCGGTGGCATGATCGGGCTGGTTCAGCAGCTCACCGATCATCTGGCCGCCCCGCCGCCCGGTCTGCCGCGGGAACGCCTCTGGCATGTCAGGGCAGGGCGCGTGGTGCTGGCGGCCGGCGCGATCGAACGGCCTCTGGTGTTTCCCGGCAACGACCGGCCCGGCATCATGCTGGCCGGGGCGGCACGCACCTACCTGCATCGCTATGGGGTCAAGGTCGGCGCCCAGGTGGTGGTCGCCACTGCCGATGACCACGCCTACCGAACCGCCGCCGACCTGCATCAGGCAGGCGTCGCTGTCGCCGGTATCATTGACCTGCGTCCCGCCCCCGACAGCGAACTCGTCAGCACCGTCCGCAATCTGGGTATCCCGATCCGGCCCGGCATGACCATTGCCAGCACCGAGGGTCGCGGGCGGGTGCACTCGGCCAAGCTGTCGAACGGCGTCGACGTCATTCCGTGCGACACCATCCTGATGTCCGGCGGTTGGACCCCTACGGTGCACCTCGCCAGCCAGTCGCGTACGCCGCTGGTGTTCGACCGCGCCTCCGGGACCTGGCTGCCGTCGGAGGGTGCGGTCGGCGCCTGCGCCGGCGATTTCGACCTGGCCTCCTGCCTGCGCACCGGCACACAGGCCGGCGGGAGTGAGCCACGCATGTTCGTTGTGGCCGGATGGCCGTCCGCGGCACCGCCCAGCCCGCCCATGCCAGGCCCTGTCTACCGCACGGCATTCGTCGATCTGCAGAATGATGTCACGACCAAGGACCTGTGCGTCGCGACGACCGAGGGCTTCATCGCGATCGAGCATGTCAAGCGCTACACCACGACGGGCATGGCAACCGATCAGGGCAAGACCTCCAACCTGAACGCACTCGTCAGCGTGGCCGACTTGACCGAACAGCCGGTTCCCGCACTCGGTCTGACCACATTCCGCCCGCCGTTCACCCCCGTCAGCTTCGGCAGCTTCGCCGGCGCCGCGCGGGGTGCCTGGTTCGACCCGGTGCGCCTGCCACCGATCGAGACCGCTGGCGCGGCACTGGAAAACGTCGGCACCTGGAAGCGCGCCCGTTGTTTCCCCCAAGCGGGCGAAACCAGCGCCGCCGCGATCGCGCGCGAATGCCTGGCCGTGCGCAACGATGTCGGCATGCTGGACGCCAGCACGCTGGGCAAGATCGAGGTCGTGGGGCCCGACGCCGCGATCTTCCTCAGCCGCATCTACACCGGCGACTTCACCACATTGCCCGTCGGGCGATGCCGCTACGCCGTCCTTCTCGGCGAGGATGGCTTTATCCGTGATGACGGCATCGTTGCCCGCCTCGCCGCCGACCGGTTCCACGTCACCACCACCACCGGCGGTGCCGGCTTCGTGCTGCACCACATGGAAGACCATCTGCAAGGCAACTTTCCGACGCTGCGTGTGTGGCTTACCTCAATCACTGAACAATGGGCGGTCATCAGTGTGCAGGGGCCGCGCGCGGGGCAGGCACTGGCGCCATTTCTTCCCGCCGCCGTCGCCATGACCCACATGAGCGTGCGCGAGGACCAGATCGGGGACCTGCCGATCCGACTGTTCCGCGTCAGCTTCACCGGCGAAATGGGCTTCGAGATCAACCTGCCTCCTGCCGACGCGCAACGCCTGTGGGATGCCCTGCTTCAGGGCAATGTCACCCCCTACGGAACCGAGGCGATGCACATCCTGCGTGCCGAGATGGGCTACATCATCGTGGGCCAGGAAACCGACGGCACTGTGACGCCGGATGATGTCGGCTTGGGCTGGACCATGGCCGGCGGCGATTTCATCGGCCGCCGTTCCTTGTCGATGGCCGACATGAAGCGGGCCGACCGCCGGCAGTTGGTCGGCCTGCTGCCGGCGGACCGTTCCGTGGTGCTGGAGGAAGGCGCACAGGTCACCACCGCCGATGGCGCGATCGGTCATGTTACTTCGGCTTACCTGAGTGCCGCGCTGGGCCGAGGGTTCGCCCTGGCGCTGATCGCCGGCGGCCGTGCCCGAATCGGCTCCAACGTCAACATTGCGATGCCGGCGGGCTCGATCAGGGTCGCTGTCGTGGACCCGGTCGTTTTGGACAGGACCAACGAGCGGTTGCGTGGTCGGGCAGGTTCGGCCCCGGTGGCCGAACCGCTGCCGGGCCGCCGTCTTGCGCATGCTCCAGCGGCCCGGCCCAGCCGATCGACACAGCTGACGTTGCTTGCGCCCACCATGCGCCTTGCGGTCCGCGCCGGTTCGGCGGCCGGCACGGCCATTGGGTTGGCATTGGGCGTTTTGCTGCCGACCGTGCCGTGCCGGTCTGTCATTTCCCGCGATCGTGCCGCCTTGTGGCTGGGGCCGGATGAGTGGCTCATCGTCGCGCCGGAACAAGTCTCCGGCCTGGCCGCACAGGCGATCAAGGCTGCGGGTGATCATCCCGCGAGCGTGGTTGACGTGTCGCACCGGTCGCGGACCATCGAGCTGACCGGCCCGCACGCCGCCTGGTGCCTGAACGCCTTCTGTGCGCGGGACCTCGACCTGCACGCGTTTCCGACCGGCACCTGTACGCGTACATTGTTCGCGAAAGCCGAAATCATGCTGTGGCGAATCGCTCCCGAGGTGTTCCATCTCGATGTCGCTCGTTCCGAGTTGCCCTATGTGTGGGACCTGATCGAGCAGGCACGCCTGGAATTCATTGAAATCGAACCCGAATCCGATGGCACGAATTAACTATTGTCCTGGTTCGCCGGGGTGCTGTATAAAGGTTGAACGGCTGAACTTTTCAGCCGGGGCAAGATCCCTATTTCGCGCCGCCCTGTGTCCCTGGACACGCCTGCGGCGCGCCGTTCTCTCCCCAATTGAAAAGTTAGATGTCCCACATATTCGTGGGATTTGGCCGGTTGCGGAGACTTCACGTGGCTTCAGGTACTGTTAAGTGGTTCAACCCTCAGAAGGGTTATGGTTTCATTCAGCCGTCCGACGGCTCGAAGGACGTGTTTGTCCACATCTCGGCGGTTGAACGCGCCGGCATGAAGACCCTGAACGAAGGTCAGACGGTCAGCTTCGAGTTGGAGCGTGGGCAGCAGGGCAAGACCTCGGCCGTCAATCTTCAGGCGAGCTGACTTGGCGGGCGACGCGGCATGCGTCGCCCTTTCTGTTTCCGGAGGGATGCTGTTGGTTGAATACAAGTTCGACGCAGGCGACAAGGTCGCACTGATGTCGACCAGTTCGAACGTCAATGTCCGCCCGGGGATCTACACGATTGTTCGCAGGATGCCGATGTCCGGTCAGGGCTATCAGTATCGGGCAAAAAGTGCGCTGGACAGCCACGAGCGTGTGGTGGATGAGGCGCAACTCCGCCGAGCCTGAACGCGTGGACCAGCTAGGCGGCTGGTAATGATGGATGGCGACCCAAGCGTGGTGAAGCCCATTTTCGGCGCCACCCAATTTTCGGCGCCACCCAACTTTCGACGCCGATGATGTCCATTACGCAGTCATAAGCCAACACCGATGTCATGATCGACCGATGGCCTATCCCTGCGGTGGCAGGGATGTGGTAGAGTATCCTCAACAAAGGCCGGGGGGCTCATGAACATCGCTGTCCAGGGCGGGTACGTCTTCACAGGCGAAGCCTCCGCACGAAGCTACCGTCTGAACAAAATGGCTGTTTCGCTGACCGTGCCGGAGAATCGTGCGCGGTTCCAGGCGGACGAGACCGCCTACATGCGGGGCTTCGACATGTCTGACCAGGAAATCGACCTGGTCGCGCGGCGCGACTGGAAAGGGATGATGGACTATGGCGCCAGCATCTACCTCGTGATCAAGATCGGCGGTTCGGTCGGCCATACGCTGCCGCAGATCGGCGCCCACACCGCAGGCATGACGCTCGCGGAGTTCCAGGCTCGGCGAGGACAGTGACATGGCGAAGGTCATCGGTGGAATCGGCAGCTCACATGCCCCGACGATCGGGATGGCGTGGGACAAGGGGCTCCAGCAGGAGCCGATGTGGGCGCCGCTGTTCGACGGTTATGTCCCGGTGCGGCAATGGCTTGACGAGGTAAAGCCGGATTTGTTCCTGATCGTCTACAACGACCACGCCAATCGGTTCTTCTTCGACGCTTACCCGACGTTTGCCCTCGGCGTAGGGGCTGTTCACACCCAGGCCGATGAGGGCTGGGGCAAGCGGCCACTGCCTGATCTGCCGGGCCATCCGGAGTTCGGCTGGCATCTAGCCCGTTCGCTGGTGGACGACGAGTTCGATCCCACGGTCTGCCAGGAGATGTCGCTCGACCACGGCGTGCTGTCGTTCCTGCCGATGCTGACCGACAGCAACTGGAAGGTGCCGGTGGTTCCACTGGCGGTGAACGTGATCCAGCACCCGATCCCGTCCGCCCGGCGACTGTTCAAGCTCGGCCACGCGCTGCGGCGAGCGATCCAGTCGTTCCCGCGTGACCTGCGGGTTGTGGTGTTCGGCACCGGAGGCCTGTCCCACCAACTGAGCGGCGCCGGTTACGGCACCCGGAACGGTGCTTGGGACAATCAATTCATGGACCTGCTGGAGGCTGATCCGGCGGCTTTGTCGGAAGTCTCGATCCAGGACTACATGGAGCGGGGAGGCACCGAGGGCGTCGAGATGATCATGTGGCTGGCAATGCGCGGTGCGCTGGGTCCGCAGGTTCGCCGCGTGCATCGCAACTACGTCGCGCCGCTGCTGACCGGTTACGGTCTGTTGGCGCTGGCGGATTGATCCTGGTCGGATCCCGCCCTCAGGCCATTCCCCCTCGCGCGCTGATGCGTTAGCCTTCCGCACAACGCCAACAGGCGCGCCCGCATTGCGCGCCCGATAAACGAGCGAGGAGGAACCATGGATTTTCACGGCAAGGTCGCCCTGATCACCGGGGCCGGCAACGGCATAGGACGAGCGGCTGCATTGGGCTTCGCCAGCCGCGGTGCCAAGGTGGTGGTGGTCGATCGCGACCAGGCCGCCGGTGAAGCCACTGTCGGCATCCTGCGCCAGCAGGGCGGGGACGCGCATTTTGTCGCCGCTGACGTCACCCGTTCCGCCGAGGTGCAGAACTACGTGAAACTGGCGTTGGAAAAGTACGGCTCGATCGACTGCTTCTACAACAATGCCGGTATTGAGGGCAGCGTCGCGCCGACCCACGAATATGACGAAGACATGTTCGATCGCGTGATGGCGATCAACGTGAAGGGCGTGTTTCTCGGGATGCGCCATGTGCTGCCGGTGATGCTGAAACAGGGCAGCGGGTCGGTCGTGAATACGGCCTCGGTGGCTGGACTGGTCGCCTCCCCCGGGATGCCGGCTTACGTGGCGTCCAAACATGCCGTGATCGGGCTGACCAAAACCGCCGCCGGTGAGGTCGCGCGATCCGGCGTTCGGGTCAATTGCGTCTGCCCCGGCCCAATCGATACGCGCATGATCCACTCCCTGGAATCCATGCTGAGCCCGGACGATCCGGCCAGCGTCGGCAGCCGCTACCAGTCCAACATCCCGATCGGCCGCTATGGCACGGCTGAGGAAGTTGCCAACCTGGTGATCTTCCTGTCGTCCAGCCTCGCATCCAACATCACCGGTGCACAATATGTCGTCGACGGCGGACGGACCGCCACCGGCGGCGCCGTCACCAACAACCTGGTGCGCTGAACCATGTTGCTCGATGGCAAATTTGCCCTGGTCACCGGCGGCGGGTCGGGGATCGGGGAGGGTATCGCGCACGCATTTGCCGAACACGGGGCGCGGGTGATGGTCACCGATGTCAATGAGACGGGTGCGGCGCGTGTCGCGGCGGCCATTGGTGGCGACCACGCCGTGCTGGATGTCGCAGACCGGGCGGCGTGCGATGCGCTGGCGGGGCGGGTCGGGCCGATCTCGATCCTGGTGAACAATGCGGGCATCATCCGCCGCGGCAAGTTGGAGTCCACTACCAACCGATCCGACTGGGATGCCACGATGGCGGTCAACCTGGACGGACCCTACAACATGGTCACCGCCTTCCTGGACCAGTTGAAGGCCACCCGGGGTTCGGTGATCAATATCGGCTCGATCCAGTCCTTCGTCGCGCTGCCGAACTCGGCCGCCTACACCACGTCGAAGGGCGGCGTGCGGGCGCTGACCAAGGCGCTGGCGATCGAGCTGTCGCCGCAGGGGGTGCGCGTGAATGCCATCGGACCCGGCATGATCGCCACGCCACTGAACGCCGACGCGCGGCAGAACCCCGACTACATGGCCAATTTTGCCCAGCGTATACCGCTTGGGCGCCTTGGTGAGCCGAGCGACATCGCGGGACCGGCGGTGTTCCTGGCCTCCGACCTTGCCCGCTACGTCACCGGCGTCACCTTGCCGGTGGATGGCGGCTTCCTGGCGTATTGATCCGTGAAAACCATTCGGACCAGGGTGTTGGAGATCGCCTACATAGAGGCCGGCCCGGCCGACGGGCCGCCGGTGATCCTGCTGCATGGCTGGCCGTCCGATGTGCATGACTATGATGAGGTTGTGCCGCCGCTTGCCGCGGCTGGGTATCGCGTTCTGGTGCCCTGGCTGCGAGGTTACGGGGCCACGCGCTTCCTTGACCCCGCGACTCCGCGCAGCGGCCAGCAGGCAGCGCTGGGTGCGGATGTGCGTGATTTCATGGACGCACTGGCGATCCCGACGGCGGTGCTGGTCGGCTATGACTGGGGCGGACGGGCGGCCTGCGTCGTTGCTGCATTGTGGCCGCAGCGTGTGGCGGGCCTGGTCTCGATCACCGGCTACGGCATCCAGGACATTGCCGCCGCATCCGGTCCGGCGTCGGCCGAACAGGAACATCGTTACTGGTATCAGTGGTATTTCCACACCGCTCGCGGGCGCGCCGGATTGGTTGCCAATCGCGTTGACCTGACCCGTCTGCTGTGGCGGCTGTGGTCGCCGAACTGGGTGTTCGACGACGCAACCTTGCATGCCACCACCGCCAGCTTCGACAACCCCGACTTCGTCGACGTCACGATCCAGTCCTATCGCCACCGCTACGGCAACGCGTCCGGCGACCCGCAATACGATGCACTGGAGGCGCAGCTTGCCGGGCGGCCGTCGATTGACGTGCCGACCATCATCCTGCACGGCGAAGACGATGGCGTTGGGCTGCCGGCGGACTCGATCCCGCGCGACCGGCTGTTCACCAATTTGCTGGAACGCCGGCACATCCCGCGTGCTGGCCATTTTTTGTCCCGCGAGAACCCGCAGGACGTGGTGGCCGCGGTTGTGCGCCTGGCTGGTTCGGCGGCATAACCATCGCCGAGGAGAACCAGAATGAACGTCATTCCGAGTGGCCAGACGCTGGGCGCCAGCGTCGAGGGCATCGACCTTGCGACCCCGCTGTCCGAGGCCGACTTCCGCACCGTGCTGCGGGCGTTGGGCCAGCACGGCGTGCTGTGCTTTCCGCGCCAGACCTTCGACACGCCGGGGCTTGCGGCGTTCGCCCGTCGCTTCGGCGAGCTTGAGGTCAACGTCGCCAACCTTCACTTCGAGCCGGATTTTCCGGAAATCATGATCCTGTCCAACCAGATGGGTCCGGACGGCAAGCCGGTCGGGTTGAACGATGCCGGCCAGGGCTGGCACACCGACATGTCCTACAGCAAGGACATCGCGCTGGCGAACATCCTGCACGCCCAGGCGGTGCCGATGCGCAACGGCAAGTCGGTGGGCGAAACCCAGTTTCGCAACATGCATGCCGCGTATGACGAGCTGCCCGACGATATCAAGCGCAGGATCGAAGGCCGCACCGCCACGCACGACTTCGAAAAATTCTGGGAGGTGATGCGGCATCGTCCTGGGTCCCGGCGCCCGGCCTTGACCGAGGAGCAGAAGCGCAAGAAGCCCCCTGTCTCCCAGCCGCTGGTGCGCGTCCATCCGCTGACCGGGCGGAAGATCCTGTATGCCAATCCTGGCTACACGATGCGGATCGACGGGATGGAGGCGGACGCGAGTGCGGCCATCCTGGAGTATCTGTTTCGCCACCAGGAACGGGCGGATTTTCTCTACGCCCATCACTGGGCGGTTGGTGATGTGCTGATGTGGGACAACATCGGCACCGTTCACAACGCGATTGCCGACTACATGCCCACCGAACCCCGGTATATGCGCCGGGCGCAGGTGATGGCGACGCTGGATTACCCAGCGCTGGTGGCGTGAAGCCGCGGTGATGGCGTCGGCGTTCACCGGCAAGCGCATTGTCGTCACCGGCGGGGCCGGCGGGATCGGGCTGGCAACGGTCAAGGCATTCATGGAGCAGGGCGGCCACGTCATCATGGCCGATATCGACGAAGCCGCCCTGCAACGCGCCCAGGACCAGCTAGGTCGCGTCCGGCTGGGCACCATCGCGTCAGCGCTTGAAACGCCCGCCGAATGTGCCCGCGTGATCGACGCTGCAGGCGCGCCGGTCCATGCGCTGGTGCATCTGGCCGGCTTATTCGAACCCGATCCGCTGGTCGCCGAGGACCACGGTGTGTGGAACCGGGCGATCGCGGCCAACCTGACCAATGCGTATGACATGGCGGTGGCGTTCGCTTCCCGATTCGACCGCCGCGAACCTGCCCGCATCGTGCTGACCAGCTCGGTTGCCTACCGGCGCGGCAGCGCAGGATATGCGTCCTACGCGGCGGCGAAAGGCGGGATTGTCGGGCTGACCAGAGCGTTGTCGCGCAAGCTTGCGCCGGATGTGCTGGTGAACGCGATCGCACCCGGCGTCATTGAGACCAGGATGGCCGAACCGACCATCGTCCAGCGTGGCGAGGCCTATCGGCAGGAGATCCCGCTGAAACGCTGGGGCCAGGCGTCGGAGGTCGCATCCGTCATCCGCTTCCTGTGCTCGTCTGATGCCTCCTATATCACCGGCCAGACGATCACCATCGACGGCGGATTGACCAACGCCTGAAGCGGGTCCCTAACCCGAACGGCTCGCCCGCATTTTCCGGAGCATCTGCCGGTCGTATTCACCTTTGCTGACGAGGATGCCAGGCAGTCCAGGAGCGGGGTCCAGGTATTGGTGGCTTGCCCCGGAAAACGCCGCGATCCCGGCGATCATCTCCGCCATGCGGCGGGCCTGTTGTTCGGGTAAGGACCAGCGGTATGTGTTTGATGCCTGGGTTGTCATAGCCGGTGACCGTCCGCGGGTGGCCCCGACGACCGTGATCAAGCATTCATTATCGGACGCGATGGGCATGCCGTCGCCTATTACAAACGACCCGCGGCGGCCAAGCGCCTGCAGCGCCGAGGCCAGCCAGCGCAAGGCCGGGTCATCGCAGGTCATCACGAACATCGGCCGCCCGGCCTGGATGTGGCAGATCACCAACGCGTCCCGTACGGCTACGCTCTCCACAGTGATCGCCCTTGCATCGGTATGCTGCGCCATGGCGTGTTCGGGTCACTGTGCGCGTTGTAGTCCCAGTGCGGGTGGCGCCATGCATCGCCGGCATGATATTGCCACTCTCCCCCTTGATCGTCCCATAGGCTGCGTTCTGCCGCCCCGGACCAGGCCGGCCGGCTTGCATCCCCGGGCTGCAGCCGAACCGGGTTGCGTACTGGCGGAACGACACCTGTGGGAATAAGGCCGATGGGAAGAAAGCCGACAGGAGACGTCATGCCCGCGCTGGGCAGGATGCGGGTGGATGCAGTGCGCCGAGAACTGAGCGGCCTACCCGGACCGGCTGCCGGGCGTGGCGGCGTATGTGCGGCATGGGCTGGCGCGGGCGGGCTTGGCTGGGTTTGGCCCGCGACCGGTCGGCTGTCCGCCTGCCCCGCAGATCCGGGCTCTTTCGGTTCGCTGCCGGGCACATCGGCGGGCCGGGGAGTTTCCGGGCCAGGGGGAGCGGGTTGGTGCGCATTGCCGCTGCCCGGCTGTGCGGCCGTCGTATCGGGCGCGCCATCCTCCAATTCCACGAGAAAGCGCGACCAGCGCTCTGGCCCGACGATCAGGATGGCTGCCGCGATCTTTATGGCGGCATCGCCCAGTTCGGCGTGATCGGCCGCGCGATAAACTCGCGGCGCTGCGTCTCGCAGCAGCCGGATCAACGCGTCCTCGGCGTCCCGGCCCAGAAACAGCCTGCCAACCGGTGCCTCGTTGACGGGCGCGCCGTGGACCCACCTGGTCATCGCGGTGGTGAGCCGCTGCAGGTTTACCGCGTGGCATATCATCGCTGCCCAGGCCCGAGGCGCCCGCGGCAAGCACCCGATGGCCCCGAACGCCGCAGCCTGGATGCGCTGCGCCAGACCGTTCGGGCCGAACATGATGTCTTGTGGCGCAGGCGTCGGATCGGTTTTCGCTATCCGTCCACGTGCATGATCATTCCGTTCCAATGCGCGGCCTCTGCAGAATGTTATCTAAACTAACGTAATAATGTTAGAAATGTCAAGACCTGCAATCCGGGCAGCCGCATTTCGACCATGCAACGGGGGTTGGTGGGTGTTACGCCGGCGGGATCGTGGCGCTTTTACGACGCGCTTCGATCGGGTTTTTGTGACGACCGCGGGGCGTGGACGGGGTGGCCACCGCCGGCCGGTGGAGCAATGAGCGGTTGGTGCGGCACCTTCAGACGCTGAATTCGAGCGTCACCCCAAAGGCCTCGGTCGCAGGCACCAGCACACTGGTCCCGATGCGGTCCACACCGCGCACGCCGCCTGCTTCCAGTGCCGTCTCGGCGGCATCCAGCGACAGGGTGCGGAACGTCAGCGCAGCCATGTAGTCGCGCCGTCCCCGGCTGTCGGGCGCCGCGCCGCCGAACATCTCCCACACCGCGCCGGGATGGACCACTTCGAACCGTGACAGGCCAAGGATCAGCGCGCAGCCGTCATCGGTTGCCCGCACCGTTTGTTGCCCGAACATCTGGGCGAACAGCCCGCCGAGGATTTCCGGTTCCTCGGCCGCGATGACTGCCCTTGCCACGCCCACGGCGCCATTGGCGTGATGCCGCCACGCATCGCGCCACACCAGGTCCCGGGTCAGGTGCTGGCAGAAATACAGCCGCCCCGCCGCGGACGCGGATCTTGGCAGCCGCGTGGTGCGGAACGTCGCATCGCAGATACGGTCATCCACCTGCACGGGTCGGGAAAACTGTTGCGGCGGGTCGATCGAAACCTCGGCCTGGCGCAGCGCCTCATACGTGGCGGTCGCATCTTCGGAGCCGAAAACCAGGGCGTCCAGCCCGAACGGGGCCGCCATGATCTCTGGCCGGGTGTTGTCGCCGGGGTTGGCGGCGATCAGTTCCAGGTAATCGTTGCCGAAGATTGCCAGGTGGTTCATCGACCCCAGGGTGTGGTATCCGCGCGGCGTCAGTGTGAACCCCAGGCGGCGGTACGTGTCGGCCGCATCGTCAATGCGGTCGCGGACGTTGACGACGACATGATCGAGGGTCGGAACGGGAAATACTGGATCCATATGACGTCATTCCAATCGTGGCAGCCATTTATCGTCGGACAGAGTTGACAATCGGGGCAAGGATAATGCGGATGGCGCCCACGCACGGCTGGCTTGCCTTTCCGCCAAGGCCCCGTCTGTCCGCAAGGGACCTTGTCTAACGCAGCGCGAAGGATCTCCAAAATGTCTGCATCCTTTTCCAGTACCGGGCAGCAACCCGTTCTGATGCTGACCGGCGCGAGCCGGGGGATCGGCCATGCGACGGTCAAGCGATTCGGCAGTGCCGGCTGGCGGGTCCTGACGATTTCCCGCCAGGCGTTCGATCCGCGCTGCCCCTGGCCGGGGGGTGAAGCCAACCACATCCAGCTGGATCTGGCCGATGTCGATGTGGTGCGGGACGCACTGCCGGAGATCAAGCGCATCACCGGCGGGCGGCTGGATGCGCTGATCAACAATGCTGCGATCTCACCCAAGCATTCGGACGGCAGCAAGATCACCAGCCTGCAGATGGATTATCGCGACTGGCTGCACATATTCAACGTCAACTTCTTCTCGGCGATCCTGCTGGCGCAGGGGCTGAGTGATCTGCTGGTCGAATCCAAGGGCAGCATAGTCAACATGACCTCGATCGTGGGCTCCCGCGTGCATCCGTTCGCCAGCGCCGCCTACGCCACATCGAAGGCTGCGTTGGCCGCCCTGACGCGGGAGATGGCCAACGACCTCGGGCGCTTCGGCGTGCGGGTGAACGCGGTTTCTCCGGGCGAGATCGACACCGCGATCCTGTCGCCCGGCACGGAGGAGATCGTGCAACGGGAAATCCCAATGCGCCGCCTCGGCAAGCCGGAGGAGGTCGCTGACCTGCTGTTTTTCCTGTGCTCCAACCAGGCACGTTACCTCAGTGGGTCCGAGGTGCATATCGATGGCGGCCAGCGCGTATGATGCTGCCGGTTGCGCAAGGCTTCGCCAACCCCATTTCGCAATGGATGATTGTTGCGCCGCAGCATAGGCTGCGGCCGCCCGACAACGTGACCTGAGGACGACCATGCCAAGCGGATCGACAGCAAGCGACTTGATGACCAGTGGATCGACGCCAGGGGGAGCGACGCCGGGCGGATCGACGCCAGGGGGATCGACGCCAGGGGGATCGACGCCGGGCGGATCGACAATCGAGCGATTTGGGAGCGGGCGTGCGGTACGGCGGATCGAGGATGCCGGCCTGCTGACCGGCGCCGGACAGTTCACCGACGACTTCACCACGTCTGAGCAGACGCAGCTGTTTTTTCTGCGCTCGCCGCATGCCCATGCGCGCATCGTTTCGATCGACACCGGGCCGGCGCTGGCGTTGCCGGGGGTGGTGGCCATCCTGACCGGGGCTGACCTGGAGGCGGCGGGGGTAAAGCCGTTGCCGCTCGAGCCGATGTTCGTCCGCCCGGACGGATCGCCGGGTGCCACGCCGTTGCGTCCGGCGCTGGCCCAGGGGGTGGTGCGGTTCGTTGGCGAGGCGGTGGCCGCGGTGATCGCCGAATCGCCTGCGGTCGCCCGGGATGCGCTGGACGCGATCGTCGTCGAGTACGACGAGCTGCCCATCGTCACTGAATTGACTGAGGCCACGGCCGAGGGTGCGCCGCTGGTCTGGCCGGCTGCCACCGGCAACATCGCGGCGCAGATGAAGCACGGTGACGCGGCCGCATCCGACGCCGCCTTTGCCAAGGCGGCGCATGTCGTTTCCCTCGATCTGGTCAATCAGCGGCTGGTGCCGGCCTCGATGGAGCCGCGCAGCGCCATGGCCAGCTACGATGTCGACACCGACCGCGTGACGCTGCGTCTGTCCAGCCAGACACCATCCAGCGTGCGGGACCTGCTGTGTGGCCTGTTGGGTCTGCCGACGGAGAAGATCCGCGTGGTAGTGGGCGACGTCGGCGGCGGGTTCGGCATGAAGGCGGGACTGTATGCGGAGGAGATCGTGGCGACTTTCGCCGCGCGCATGCTGCGACGGACGGTGAAATGGACACCATCCCGCCTGGACGAATTCCTGTCGGCCACGCATGGCCGCGACATCGAATCACATGCCGAACTGGCGCTCGGTGCGAACGGTAAGGTCCTGGCCTACCGCATCCGCACGCTGGCCAACGTGGGTGCCTACGGCAGCACCGTGGGGATCATCATCCAGTTGATGATCGGACCCTGGGTGTCGACCAGCATCTATGACATCCGCCCGATCGACTTTGACCTACGGGCGGTGCTGACCAACACCGCGCCGACCGCGGCTTATCGCGGCGCCGGCCGTCCCGAGGCCATCTACCTGATCGAGCGCCTGTTCGATGTGGCGGCGCAGAAGCTGGGCCTGGATCCGGCTGAAATCCGCCGTCGCAACCTGATCGCGCCGGAACAGATGCCCTACACAAATGCCATGGGGCAGGTCTACGACAGCGGCAATTTCCCCTCCATCCTCAAGCAGGCATTGGCGCTGGGCGCATGGGAAGACTTTGACAGCCGGGCGGCGGAGTCGAAGTCACGCGGCATGCTGCGCGGCCGCGGGCTGGCCTCGTTTCTGGAATGGACGGGGGCCAATGTATTCGAGGAACGGGTCACCGTGTCGGTTTCCGGGGATGGCGAGATCGAGGTCTATGCCGCGACGATGCCGATGGGGCAGGGGATCCAGACCTCGTATGCCCAGCTTGTCGTCGACGTGTTCGGGGTTGAGCTGGACCGCATCCGCATCGTGATGGGTGACACCGACCGCGGGTCGGGCTTTGGCAGTGCGGGCTCGCGCTCGTTGTTTACCGCGGGGTCGGCGGTCAACCACGCCTCGGAGATGGCGGTGGCGAACGGCAAGGACCTGGCAGCCGATGCGCTGGAAGCCGCCGTGGCCGATATCGAGTATGCCGAGGGCATGTTCCGCGTCGCCGGTACCGATCGCGGGATCGGCCTGTTCGAACTGGCCGCGCAACAGCCGGACCGGCGGATCTATGTCGACGCCTCCACCACGGTGGGCGGACCGAGCTGGCCGAATGGGGCGCATATTGCCGAGGTCGAGGTCGATCCGCAGACCGGCGCGGTCGAGATCGTGTCCTATGTTTCGGTCAACGACGTGGGCCGGGTGGTCAATCCGATGATCGTGCGCGGGCAGCTGGATGGCGGCGCGGTGCAGGGGATCGGCCAGGCGCTGGGTGAGCACATGCAGTATGAGGCCGGTTCCGGCCAGGTGGTGACCGCCAGCATGATGGATTACTTCATGCCGCGGGCCGATATCATCGGTGGGTTTGTGCATGAGCTGGACCAGTCGACGCCATGCCTGACCAATCCGCTGGGGGTGAAGGGCGTGGGCGAACTGGGCACCATCGGTGCCACACCGGCGATCGTGAACGCCGTCGCGGATGCGCTGGTGCGAGCCGGCCGGGTTGAGCAGGCGGGCCAATTGCAGATGCCACTGACGCCACCCCGCGTCTGGGCCGCACTGCACGATCCCCAGAAGGCGTCCCGTCCATAGCAGCCTGCCGCCCGGCCGGGGATGATGTCCTGGCTGGGCTGGCGGCTGTGAACAGTGGGCGGTGGGCATTGGGCAGCGGGCAGCGGGCACTGCGTTCGTGGTATGCGGCCGGATAAACGCTTTGTTAACCTTCCCAAACTAACCTGCGCTGTCGTGGTATGACGCCGGTTCATTCCCGGCCGCGTCAGCCTGGTTCGGGAGTTTGACGTCATCACCGTCGCAGCCGCCCAGCCGGTCGCCCACCGTGCAGCTTCTCTTGAAGAGAAGGCGCTGCTGACCTACTGGGCGCTGAGCAATTCCGATGACCTCGTGGTGTTGCTTGAACGCGATGCGGCCAGCGCGGACCATGCAATCGCAATCGCCGCCAACGCGGCGTTCCGCCGAGCCTCGGGGTTTTCGAATGATCAACTGGTGGGCCGGACGGTGGTCGACCTGTTTCCGGAGGTTCGCGACGCTGAGGCGGTGATGAAGGCGATCCGGAGCGACGGATCGTTGCGTACCGAACTGGCCTGCCTGCGAGCCGACGGCGAGACCTTCATGCTCGGTTTTCACCTCATGCCTGCTCCGGCACGCGTCCCTGGGACCGCGTGCTTCGTGATCCTGGGTCGCGACATCACCGAATCGCGGCAGTCCAGGCAGACCCAGGATTCGATGCAGCGGCTGCTCGCCAAGGTGTTCACCTCGGTTGACGTGCCATTGGCGATCGTCAACGGCAGCGGCCGCATCGTGATGACCAACCGACATATCGAAGCCCTGCTTGGCTATCCGTCCAGCGGGCTGGTCGGCCGCGCGGCGCTGGAGCTGGTAGCGCCCTCGGCACGCGCCCGGGTCGAGGCGGCGGTCAAACAACAACTGCTGGACGCAAACGACACGGTGCAGGTGGCGCCGATCCTGCGCGTGGACGGTGTGCAGTTGATCATGCGGATCACCTCGGTTGTCGCGACGCCCGGCGAGGCGAGGCAGTTCCGCGTTTTGACGCTGCGGCCCGAGGTCGGCACGCCGACGCGCAGCCGGCTGGAAAGCATCGGCCATATCAAGCTGGTCGGGCTGGACGAGGTGCGCACGGCGCTGGGCGACCGCTGGGCCGCGGTGGCGCATCGGGCGATGGTGACCGCCGAGGCTGTGATCAGGAAGCATTGCGGACCGCAGGACAGCTTTTCCTACGCCGACGAGACCAGCTTCCTGATCTGCTTCGGCAAGCTGAGTGAAGCGGAATCGGCGTTCCGCGCCGCCGTGATCAGCCGCGAGATCCGCACCCGGTTGATCGGGCAGGGCGAGAATGCCGACAGCGCCTTTGTGCGCTCGATTGCCGCACGGATCCGGGTGAGTGATCAGACCGGGTCGAACGACGCCCTGCAGGCTGCGTTGCTCGACGGGCTGGACCAGCAGCTGGAACGGATCGAGCGGGACGCCAGGCAGACGCTGCGCGACGCCTTGTCGGGCGCGGTTTGCGACCTTGGTCGGGTGCTGGGCCGCAACCCGGAGCAGGTGGTGGCCTGCCAGATCCTGCTGCCGCGCCGGTTGGAGCAGCAGATTTTCTCGGCGCTGGCGGCCCTTCCGGCAAAGGAGTCAGCCGGCTTCGACCTCGATGGGCTGATGATGGGGCTGGCCGCGCAGCAGGCTGTCTCCGGCATGGGGCGTGGCGAGACCATGCCGCTGCTGGTCAGGATCAGCTTTGATATCTTCGCGACAAGAGCGGCAACCGAGCGGTTTTTCGCGATTTGCGAGAAGATCGACCAGCGGATGACGGCCCGGCTGGTGCTGCTGTTGTCGTCGGTCCCGAATGGCGTGCCGCGGACCCGCCTGCAGGATTGCGTCAATCGGCTGCGGCCGTTCTGCCGCGGCGTAGGATATCAGGTCGACGACCCGGCGGAATTACCGGAGCTCGACCTGACGAACAGCTTCAACCCGATCATCGTCCTGCCGATCGCCGCCTGCAGCCTGGCGGTGCCAGCCAAGACCCGGGGCCTGTTCACCGCCTTGCAGGCCCGCCGGGCAAAAATCCTGGTGGCCGGTGTCGGGTCGGATTCAGACGCCGCCGCGGTGCTGGCCCTCGGTGCCGACATGGTCGCCATGGCGCGGCCGGAGCCTGAGGGACATGGGGCGGCGGAAGCTTAACCGTTGGCCCATGCCGAAGTGGTGTCGCCCTGGGTGGTGGGTGCGGTGTGCTGGTCACCCGCGGCGTTGGCGACGGGTGGGATGGTTGCCAGGCTGAGGGCGATGAGCGCCGTGCGAATGAGGATTTTCATCTGAAGTCTCCGATGCGTTGGCCTATGAGGCCTGAATTTGATGGGGCTGAGATGGGTCACTTCAGGGGTGATGATAATCGGCTTGATCTGGATGGGATTTATGCTACCGGCGATGAAATGGCTCTGGCCGGCCTCAACGGTCGGCGGGGCGGCATAATACTTGCGCGTTTCGCCGCTCCGCCCGATACATCTCGCCATGAGCGACACCACCGCAACCGCCGCCAGCGCGCCGGATTCCGCCCCCCGCTACGACTTCACCGCCGCTGAACCGAAATGGCAGCGGGCCTGGACGGACCGTGCCTGCTTCCGGGTCGAGGACGTGCCCACCGACGGCAAGCCAAAATACTATGTGCTGGAGATGTTTCCTTATCCCAGCGGCAACATCCACATGGGGCATGTGCGCAATTACACGCTGGGCGATGTGGTTGCCCGCTACAAGCGCGCCCGCGGGTTTTCCGTGATGCATCCGATGGGCTGGGATGCGTTCGGACTGCCGGCTGAAAATGCCGCGCGTGAACGGGGGGTCCATCCAGCCAAATGGACCTACCAGAACATCGACAACATGCGTGTCGAATTGCAGCGCATGGGCCTGTCGCTGGAATGGGAGCGTGAATTCGCTACCTGCCAGCCGGAGTATTACCGCCATCAGCAGAAGCTGTTCCTCGACTTCCTGAAGGTGGGGCTGGTCGAGCGCAAGGAAAGTTGGGTCAACTGGGACCCGGTTGACGGTACGGTGCTGGCGAACGAGCAGGTGATCGACGGCAAGGGCTGGCGCTCCGGCGCGCCGGTTGAGAAGAAGCAGCTCAGTCAGTGGTTCCTCAGCATCACGAAGTATGCGCAGGAACTGTTGGACGCGCTGGAGCGGATGGATCGCTGGCCGGAGCGCGTGCGGCTGATGCAGGCCAACTGGATCGGTCGCAGCGAGGGCGCGCGGCTGGCGTTCAAGCTGGAGGGCAGCGGGGAAGCGATCGAGGTCTACACGACACGACCGGACACGCTGTATGGCATGTCGTTCCTGGCGATCGCGCCGGAACATCCGCTGGCTGCTTCGGTCGCGGAGCGCAACCCGAAAGCCGCGGCGTTCGTCGCCGAGTGCCGGAGCCGCGGCACCTCGGAAGCGACCATCGAGACCGGCGAGAAACTGGGTTACGACACCGGCCTGCGCGTCGCCCACCCATTCATCGCGGGCGCCACCTATCCGGTGTGGATCGCCAATTTCGTCCTGATGGAATATGGCACCGGCGCCATCTTCGGCTGTCCCGCGCACGACCAAAGGGATTTGGATTTCGCCCGCAAGTATGGGCTGGCTGTCACGCCCGTGGTGCTTCCGCCGGGGGCGAATCCGGCACAGGTCGGCATCGGCAAGGACGCCTATGTCGGCCCCGGCACGGCGATCAACTCCGGTTTTCTCGACGGCCTGGATGTGGACGCTGCCAAGCGGGCGGCGATTGAACGGGTGGAGCAGCTTGGGGTCGGTAAAGGTGTCACCAACTGGCGCCTGCGCGACTGGGGTGTGTCACGCCAGCGCTATTGGGGCTGCCCGATCCCGATCATCTACTGTGAGGCATGTGGCGTGGTGCCGGTGCCCGACGACCAATTGCCGGTTCGCCTGCCGGACGACGTGACGTTCGACAGGCCGGGCAATCCGCTGGACCACCACCCGACCTGGAAGCACGTCGACTGTCCGACGTGCGGCAAGCCGGCGCGGCGGGAGACCGACACGTTCGACACGTTCGTCGACAGCGCCTGGTATTTCGCCCGGTTCTGCAGCCCGACCTCTGACCTGCCGCTGGTCAAGGCGGCGGTTGATCACTGGATGCCGGTCGACCAGTACATTGGTGGCATCGAGCATGCCATTTTGCATTTGCTGTATTCCCGCTTCTTTACCCGCGCCATGAAGGTCACCGGGCACATCGCCGTCGATGAACCGTTCGCGGGGCTGTTCACCCAGGGGATGGTGAACCACGAATCCTATCGCAGCGTGGACAATCACTGGCTGTCACCCGAGGAGGTGGAGAAGCGCCCGGATGGGACCGCGGTGTCGCGGCTGACCGGCCAGCCGGTGACGGTCGGCCGGGTCGAGGCGATGAGCAAGTCCAAGCGCAACGGCATCGACCCCGGCGCAATTATCGCGCGCTACGGCGCCGACACCGCGCGCTGGTTCATCCTGTCCGACAACCCGCCCGACCGCGACATGGAATGGACGGAGTCGGGTGTGGCCGGCGCGTTCCGCTTCACCCAGCGGGTGTTCCGCCTGGCGGAGGCGCTGGATGGCGCGCGCACCGAGATGATGCCGGACGGATTCGGGGCTTCCGGCCGGACCCTGCGCCGTGCCACCCATCGCTGTATTGCTGCGGTCACCGAGGCACTGGAGAATTTCGCCTTCAATGTCGCCGTTGCCCGGCTGTATGAGCTTGCCAATGCGATCACCGAGGCCGAACGCGCCGAGCCCGAAGCCGGCCTGGCCTGGGCACGGCGGGAGGCAGTGGAGATGCTCGCGCGGCTGAGCAGCCCGATGATACCGCACCTCGCCGAGGAGGTTTATGTCCGCCTGTTCCCTGACAACGGACATCTGGTCGCTGAACTGACGTGGCCCACCGCCGACCCGGCGCTGCTGGTGGCGGAGAGCGTGACGGTCGCCGTCCAGGTGATGGGCAAGTTGCGCGGCACCATCGAGATTCGACCTGATGCGTCCGAAGCCGATAGCATCGCCGCCGCAAAGGCCGACGCCAACGTGGCCAAGGCGTTGGAGGGCAAGCGTATCGTCAAGCAGATCTATGTGCCAAAACGCATCATCAACTTTGTGGTGGCCGGATGAAGGCGCCGATCAGCCGCCGTCTGACCTGCCTGGGGGCGCTCAGCCTGCTGGGCGGCTGTGGCTTCCAGCCGGTTTATATGCGCACGGCGTCCGGCAAACTCGGACCGGCGCAGCGGGAACTCGCGGCTGTCTATGTCGCCAATATTCCGGAACGGCCCGGTCAGTTGCTGCGCCAGGCGCTGCAGGAGCGCATGGGCGATGATGCCGGCGACGCGCTGGCCTACGACCTGAATGTGACCTTTTCGATCTCCGGCGAGGGGATTGCGATCCAGAACGACACCATCGCCACCCGCATCCGGTTCGTCGGGTATGCCGACTGGGTTCTGGTCGGTCGCGATCCGAATCGCACGGTGCTGACGTCTGGAAATGCTCGCGCGTTCGATGCCCTGAACGTCTTCGATTCGCAGTATTTTGCCGCCGATGTGCAGACCGAGGCGGAACAACGCCGCATTGCCGAGAACATCGCCACCCAGATTGCCACCCGACTCGGCGTCTATTTCCGCCAGCAGGCGGCAAAACAGGCGGGCTAGCGCCAGTGAAGCTGGCCGCGGCGCGGATCCCGGCCTTCCTGCGCGACCCCGGCGACTGCCGCGTGGTGCTGCTGTTCGGCGATGACGCGGGGATGATCCGCGAGCGGGCCGAGGCTTTGGTGCGGACTGTCGCCGGGTCGCTGGACGATCCTTTCCTGGTCACCGAACTGGCGCGCGAGGACGTCAGGCAACTGGCCAACGAGGCTGCGGGGCTTTCGTTGATGGGGGGGCGCCGGGTGGTGCGGGTGCGCGATGTGACCGACGCGGCGACCGACCCGGTGCAGACGCTGCTGAAATCGCGTGCCGGCGCGCTGGTGGTGCTGGAGGCGCCGTCCATCGCGTCGCGCTCCCGGCTGCGGACGGCGTTGGAGGCCGCGCCCGATGGCGCGGCCATTGGCTGTTACCCCGAGGACGGGCGCGCCCTGGAAACGACAATTCGCGAAACCCTGCGCGCGAGCGGTGCCGGCATCGAGCCCGACGCCTTGTCCTGGCTGTCGCAGCAACTCGGTGCCGATCGTGCCTCGACCCGGGCGGAGCTGGAAAAGCTGGCATTGTATGTGGGGCCAGGCAATCGGGTCGACCTAGACGCGGCGATGACGTGCGTCGGCGACTTGGCCGGACTGTCGCTGGACGACGCACTGTTCGCGGCCACCATCGGCGACGTGGCCACTGCCGATCGTGCGTTGGAGGCCGCAATGGCAGAAGGTGCCGCACCGGTACAGGTGCTGCGCGCCGCGCTTGGGCACCTGCAGCGTCTGCACCGCGCTCGGTTGGTGATGGAGGAGCAGGGGCTGACCGCCAGTGACGCGGTGAAGGGCCTGCGCCCGCCGGTGTTCTACCAGAAGGTCGGGGCCTTTACTCGCTCCCTCGGGCTGTGGCCGTCGCCGACACTGACAGCGGCGATGGCGGCCTTGGCCGAAGCGGAGCGCGGCTGCAAACGGACCGGATGGCCAGATGACGCGTTGTGCCGCAACGCGGTTTTGAGTTTAGCCCGACGTTCGGCGGCGATGACCCGAAATGTGGGACGATAAGCTCAATTTGATCCGGTATAATATCTTTATTGAGTCATTTCTCGCTTAATTACACTTTTCTTTCCCATCCCGTTGTGTCAAAAACGCTCACACTCTGGCGTCGGCCGGAGCGACGGATTGCACGTCTGGAGATTATGATGTCGACGAAGCGGCGCTACGAGTACATCAGCCTTGCCGGCGGGTTCGCAGCGCGGATCGCCCCTCTCGGACAAACCGAATTGGCGTTCCTGCAACGTGCCATGGCTGATATTGCGCCGGACTGGGCGGTCGCGCTGGAGGGCACCAGTGCTGAAGAAGCCACATTGGTGGTGGTGCCGGAGGATGGCGACGATGCGACCGGGCCGAGTTTCGTTGTGAGCCGGGAAACGTATGGATTGCGTGTGGACCAGGTGCATTGGGATACGCTGACCGAGGTCGGGGTGTACGCCGCGCTGGCTGACGTGGTGACTGCGCTGCAGGTCCGGCTGGCCTTTTGCATCGACACGACAGTGCCCGCGTCAATTACCATCCATTAGACCATCGTTTCATCTGGAATTCATCGCAGGGCGTCATAATCAAGCTGGATCAGGCCGGGTGGTGTGCTTCGTCTGCCTGATCCAGTGGGATGGCCAGATCAGAGCAATGGGCGACCGCCGGTTACCGGGATCAGGCCGCCAGTCATGTAACTGCCCTCATCCGAGGCCAGTAGTATATGAGCCGGTGCAAGTTCCGCCGGCTGCTTCGGGCGACCCAGCGGGGTGTTCTTCCCAAAATTCTTGACTTGCTCCGGCGACATTCTCGACGGGATCAGCGGCGTCCAGATCGGCCCAGGGGCGACGCAGTTCACCCGCATGCCTTTTTCGGCAACCCTCTGTGCAAGGCCCGCGGTAAAATTGGCGATGGCCCCCTTCGTCGCCGCATATGCCAGCAGGTTGGGCGACGGGCTCTTGGAGTTGATCGACGCGGTATTCACGGTCGCAGCGCCGGGTTGCATATGCCGAAGTGCAGCCTTTGAAAGGTAAAACATCGAGTAGATATGGGTGCGGAACGTGTGGTCCCATTCCTCGGAGCTGATATCCGCAATGCTCTGGTGCGTGCGCTGCATCGCGGCGTTGTTGACCAGGATGTCCAGCTCACCGAATTCGCGGATCGCGCGGTCAATCAACGCCTGGCAATAGGTTTTGTCCGAAACGTCACCAGGTAATACAATCGCTCGGCGACCGGCTTCTTCAACCCAGTGCTGCGTTTGTTTTGCGTCGTCATGCGCCTGTAGATACGAAATCACCACATCCGCACCCTCCCGAGCGAAAGTAGTTGCCACAGCTCGACCGATGCCGGGATCGGCACCGGTAATGATTGCAACCTTTCCGGCGAGTCGGCCGCTTCCTTTGTAGCACGTTCGCCGTGATCCGGTTCGGGTGTCATTGCCCGCGTGCCACCCGGCCGCGCCTGCTGCTGATCGGGTTGAGGCGGGGGGGGGGCGGTAGATGCAACATCCAGATGGATCGAGGCGTTTGCGCTTCAACTCCGTCCGTCCCGCTGGTTTGTGGAACAATTTCCGCCCTGGTGAGCGCGTTCGCATCGGGAGGGACGATCTGCGGTTCACTTTCCACTGCTTTATGAATACCTGTTCGCTCTTCTGCTTGAGTATGGTGATTTCTTGTATCGTCCTCGAATTTTTCGATTTGTGGACCGCGAGAGCTGCCGTGCGATCGGCCAGGGCAACGCCTGGCCGACAGGATGTTTGACCTTGAGCGGCGTTGGAACGTGGCTGTGAAACCAGATCGGGCGATCGCCGTTCATGGAAAGGTTTTGTTTGGAGAAGGAGCATCACGATGAGCAGCAAAGCAGAGAAGCCCTCGACGGAGCACAAGACCCAAGGGGAGAAGGGTGTGAGCCAGGAGCAGGTTGGCAGTGGCAAGGACAAAGACCCCAATAACTTTGCCAATAACCCGGAACGTGCGGCTGCGGCCGGTCGCAAGGGCGGGCACGAAAGTCACAAGCGCGACTAATCTTGAAGTATTTGTTGGCTGGTCAGCCAGGGGGCGCGCTCCCTGGCTATTTTTGCCTCGCGTTGCGAGCAGGCTGGTTCTGGCGCTGTGCAGCCAGGACGCGATTGTCGGGCAATAATATCCAAGAGGCTGGAATAGACGATGTGTAAGGTCGGCCGACAGACCGAGCATGCAGGTGGTGTTGATCAATGCGCTTCGCCCCGGGCCGGAAGCAGATCGCGGCTGCGAGCCGAATTTTATCATCGCGAACAACGATATCTTGATCGCAGGGCTCGTCGGGCAGCTATGATGGCTCGTTCTCCGAAATGGCTGCATTGGCTTTTGCCGCCGGTTATCCGCTCTCGTTCCTGGTAATTTCCGAACTTACGAATTGTTTGCCAGCGTCGATACGCTGGGCTCGCGCTTCGACTTGCAGATCTTCAATGCAGGAGTATGTCATGACGGAACACGACAGGACGACAGCAGACCGGGCGGACCCCGACAGGGCGAAAGCTGACTTGGCGAAAGGTGATTGGCAATCGGATCCAGCAGGGCTGGAACAAACGTCGGCGGTTGATCCCCATCCGACATGGCGGCCGATATCGGAAGATGCGGAAGTAAACGCACTGCATCGCAATTCCGGCGAACTGCCGCCTGTTGGTTACCCGATCGGCGAAGAGGCCATCGCGGACTGGTTCCAGAGAACGTTCAACCGAATGCCGCAAGCGGCAGAGATCGGCGTGATCCAGGACGCTATGGCCCGGCGGGATTCGGAGCAGCAGGCGAGCGAGCCGCCGAATGAACGTGTTTTGCCGGACAGGTAGCGGCGTTAATCCGCGAAGGGCACCGGTCGTTCGAGGCTGTCAAATCGATAAAAATACAAATGAAATGCGTGATCGGATCGACTGGCCTCGACATTGTGACTGAACGCCTGGCCCGCTCCCGCGCTGTCGTCTCCAGGACCCTGTATCATATGGAGGAAGACTGTAATGTCGATTATCGCTTGGCTCATCCTTGGACTTATTGCCGGCTTCATCGCAAGCAAGATTGTGAACAAGAGCGGCGAAGGTGTCGTTCTGGACATCGTTCTTGGAATCGTGGGCGCTCTCGTTGGCGGTTTCCTCTTTTCCTTTGTCGGTGCAGCACCGGTCACCGGATTAAACATCTATAGCATCATTGTAGCCGTCATCGGTGCAATCGTTGTCCTTGTTGTCTACCACGCGATCGCAGGTCGTTCCGGCGTGGGCGTAGGCCGCTAATAACGCGTCGATGCCCGGCAGCAATGCCGGGCATCAGCGTCGGCTGATTTAATCGGTGGGGGAATGCATGGTTGTTGACAAGCAACTGAACCAGTTGTCCTGGCAATTGGAGAAACACGGCTCCGGGGCGATGACCTCCATCTCAGCGGAGGTCATGTCTCGTTTGGGGTCCGCGATCAGCATGGTGATTGCCTCATTGCGGCAAGCCGCACAGCAGCAGCCGCTGATGGCTATGGTGCTTGCCGGCCAGGCTGGTTATTTGGTTGCTCGTTGGGGACGTCGCGATGCGAACAACTAACCTCATCAAGGTTGCCGCCCAGGCGGAGATGCTTCGCTATCAGCACATGCTGAAGCGGCAGGGCATCCGTGCGGCATTTGGATTTGCAGCCTTGGTCTTTATCGTCGGCGTCCTCGTGCTCGCCAATGTCATCGGCTGGCAAGTGGCGCGGATGTACGTCGTGCCAATCTACGCATCGCTGATCATGCTCGGGGTCAACCTGGTCATTGCAGCGATCTTTGGCCTGTTGGCGGCCCGGTCATCGCCCAGCCGGCATGAGACCGATGCGGTTGAGATCAGACAGCGCGCCTTGCGGGAGGCTCGTGGTTCGGTAGCGTTGAGCGCCGTGATTCCGCTGGCTGGAGCCCTGCTGCGCGCCCGAGGCGACAAGCCCGGGCGTCGGTCGTTCCTGAGGCTACGACGGTAGGCCATGATGGGGTCAGGTTGACCCGGTATGGTCCGCAAGGCTGTGGTTTAGACCGCAAGCGGGCCTGTCGACTTTCAGCCTCAGGCCTGCATGCTAAAGCCGAGGCATCAGCACGGCGGCGCCAGCCCGTTCGAGCAATAGACGATCGAGCCTTGCGGCACCACGATCGTCGTTTGGGGAGGACGGCTGGCGGTGCTGGAGTAGCTGACGCACCCAGCCGTGATCAACGGAAGCAACAGCAGTATCATTGATACGCGCATGAAACTCTCCTGTGCGCAACTGTGCTTTCGCGCGTCGTAGCCAAAAACTTGACCAGTCGATGCCGGCGCCAGAGGAAGCGTGACATGCCGTGGTGGGGAATGGTGCCCAGGGGCGGAATCGAACCACCGACACTGCGATTTTCAGTCGCATGCTCTACCAACTGAGCTACCTGGGCACGGCACCTCAGCGCCGGAGGCGGGTGATTAGCCCATGCCCGCGCAGGGATCAAGCGTCTATCAAGCAGCATCCGGCGATGCCGGCGGATCCTCGTCCAACTCCGCCGGGGGACCGGGAATTCTGTAAACGCCGGTCAGCCACCGGCCGAGATCGACCTCCTGGCATCGCGCGGTGCAGAACGGCCGGTACGCCTCCGACGAGCGCCGGCTGCAGATCGGGCAGCTGTTGGCAGGCTTGGCCATTATTCCTTCTCCAGCACCCAGGCCGTCGCGGGCAGCCCCGGGTCAGACCGCAGTGTAACGTCGCGACCGATGCGTCGCGCAAGATGGGGCAGGGCGGCCGGGTCCGCCTGCAGGGCCGTCACGACTGCCGGATGCGCCCTTAGCGCAGCCAGCCCTCGCGGATTGCCATCGAACGCCGCCAGCACCGCTCGCAGCGCCGCCAGACCCGCTGCCAGCGGCCCTGCCAGCAGCTCGTGCAACGGCGGATGCACCCGAGCCCGCACAATCTCCGCCAGGCCCAACGCGCTGAACCCGAGGAACCGGGGCCGCAATGGATCGGCGGCCAGTGCGGCCACGAAATCCGGTGCGAGCGCGGCGCGCTTGCGCACCGACATGCCGGCGAGGTCCACCACGATTGCACCGGAGAGGTTCCGCAGGCGAACCTGCTGCGCCATTGCCGGCAGCAGCATTTGATTCATGGCCTCATGGCGCGTTCGCCCGGCGAGCATGCCCCGGGCGTCGACATCGATGGCCACGAGTGCGGGGGTGTGCCAGATCGACAGGCTTGCACCGCCCGTTACCTCAACCTCCGGTCGCGACAGGGCTTCGATCGCCGCCGCTATTTCGTCATCCAGCACCGCAGCGCTTACCGTCCCGCCAACCGAGGCCGCGACGAACGGATCATCCACCAGCACCGGCGCCCCAGGGTAGCGCGTGGCCAGCCGCCGGACCGGATCGGGCCCTCGCCGTAGCAGCCCCACGGGGCCTTCGCCGCCGCCCTTGACCGCCGCGAGCCGAGGCCCTTTGGATCCCTGCGCCGCGCGCGTCACCCGTACCGTCAGTATCGTGCCAGCGGTCAGCCGCTTTGCCCCCTCGCTGTCCGGCAGGAAGCCCTCCGCGTCGGCGAGGGCGACGAACGCGCCCGCCATTGCGGGAACTGCGGCGATAACGCGTCCGCGATGTAGATCCCCCACGCCATCCGGCGCCCCCGGCCGCCACAACGCATAATCCAGCAGATGCTGATCATCCACCACAGCGACCTGAGCCTCGCCTGGCGCGCAGGCGACCCGGATCGAAACGCTCACGGGATCTGCCAGCCGTGTCCGCGCAGCAGCTGCGCTGTCTCAAACAACGGCAGCCCCACCACGCCGGAATAGCTGCCCGAGAGGAAACGCACAAAGCCGGCTGCCTGGCCGTTGATTGCATAGCCGCCGGCCTTGCCCTCGCCTTCCCGTGTCGAGACGTAACGTTCGATCTGCGCCTCGGTCAGCCGATTGAAGGCCACCACGCTTTCAACCACACGCTCCGTACGCCCACCGTCGGGCGCCACCAGTATCACGGCCGTCAGCACCGCATGCCGCCGCCCTGACAGCAACGTCAGGCAGTCGCGCACCATTGCAGCGTCCTCGGCCTTTGGCAGGATCCGCCGTCCGGCCGCGACGACGGTATCGGCCGCCAGCACCAGCCGATCCGCAGATACAACCGCGGCCGCCTTCGCCTGTGCCATCCGTTGGGCATAGGGCCGCGGCAGCTCGTCGCGCCTGGGGGTTTCATCGATTTCAGGGGAGACAACCTGATCCGGCACAATGCCGATCTGCTGCAGCAGCATCAGTCGGCGCGGGCTGGAGGAAGCCAGGATCAGCGAGAGCGGCTTCACCCGCGTGGTGTCGGCACTTACTTGAAGCGGAAGGTGATACGGCCCTTGGAGAGGTCGTAGGGCGTCATCTCAACGTTCACCCGGTCCCCGGCCAGCACCCGGATACGGTTCTTACGCATCTTCCCGCTGGTGTGCGCCAGTATCGAATGCTCGTTGTCCAATTTCACCCGGAACATGGCGTTGGGCAGAAGCTCCATCACCGTGCCGCTGAATTCAATCATGTCCTCTTTTGACATCAGGCCTCTTCGTTCGTGGATTCGGCGGGAACATGATGTTCGCCGGGCACAAGGTCAAGTCATCGTGCGTACCCTGGCAGTTTGACCTGCACCGGTATGCTGCACCCGGCTATGCCGATGCGGCCTCGATCCGGCGGAGGCTTTCCTCGCGCCCGAGTGCGGCGAGGGTGGCATCGATTCCTGGGCTGACCGTGCTGCCGGTCAGGGCCGCACGCAGGGGCTGGGCCACCTGGCCCAATTTCAGGCCGGTTCGCTCAGCAAATGCCCGCAGCGCATGATCGATCTGGGTCAACGAAAAGTCGGTCCCGGCCAGCGCCGTGCCGACGTCGCGCAGCATCACCCGCGCCTCGGCGGTCAGCGCGGCGGCGGCTTTGGGTTCCATCGACAGGGGCGCGACGCGCGCCAGAAAGGCGGCTGAGTCGGCCAGGTCCACCAGCGTTTTCGCCCGTTCCTTCAGCGCCGGCATCAGTGCCAGGATGCGTGCCGACGCGTCGCCGCCCAGCGACAGATCGGGGCGGCGGGCGAGGCGGGCCAGCACATCCCTGGTCAGCCGGTCGTCGTCGGCCTGGCGGATATAGACGCCGTTCAGGTTGCTGAGTTTGGCATAGTCCATTCGCGACGGGCCGCGATTGACATCGACGATGTCGAACAGGCGGATCGCTTCCTCGCGGCCGAAGATTTCCAGGTCGCCGTGCGACCAGCCGAGCCGCATCAGGTAGTTGCACAGCGCTTCGGGCAGGAAGCCCTGTTCGCGAAACTCCAGCGCGAACTGCGCGCCGTGGCGCTTCGACAGCTTTGCCCCGTCGGCGCCGTGGATCAGCGGGATATGGGCGAACCGCGGCAGATCCCAGCCCATCGCGCGATACACCTGGATCTGGCGGAAGGTGTTGGTCAGATGGTCATCGCCGCGGATCACGTGGGTGATTGCCATGTCGTGGTCGTCGACAACCACCGAGTGGTTGTACATCGGCGATCCGTCACTACGCAGGATGATCATGTCGTCGAGTTCGACATTGGCGACCTTCACCGTCCCCTGCACCAGGTCCTCCAGCACCGTCTCCCCATGGCGCTCGGTTTTCAGGCGGATGACGGGAGTAACGCCGGCTGGCGCATCCGACGGATCACGGTCGCGCCAGCGCCCGTCGTAGCGCCAGATCCGCTTTTCGGCTCTGGCCTGTTCGCGTTCGGCGGCCAGTTCCTCGGGCGTGCAGTAGCAGTAGTACGCGCGGCCGGCGGCCAGCAGGTCACGCGCGACGTCGGCGTGTCGGGCCATGCGCTGTGACTGGAACACGGTCTGCTCATCACGCTGAAGGTCCAGCCAGTCGAGGCTTTCGATGATGCCCCTGGTAGCGGCCTCGGTGCTGCGCTCGCGGTCGGTGTCTTCAATCCGGAGCAAAAACTCGCCGCCGTGGTGGCGGCTGTAGAGATAGTTGAACAAGGCGGTGCGGATGCCGCCGATATGCAGCGGGCCGGTCGGGCTGGGGGCAAAGCGGGTGCGGACGGTCATGCGGGGCATCTAGCACGTCCATTCACGTTTTGTAGACGTTTGCATGTCTACTCTGCCCCGCATGAGGCTGATCGCCGCGTTGCAGGCTGCGCTGGAGTCCTGGCTCGATACCGAGCGGGAACGCAATGCGCTGTGGCTGACGGTGTTCATGGGCGTTGGGGTGCTGGGGTATTACGCCCTGCGCACAGAGCCGGCGCCGTGGATTGGGGCGGCGGTTGCCCTGCCGATGATCGGCCTGGCAAGTTGCCTGCCGGGGCTACGCTGGCTGATCGCGCCGGTGGCCGCCGCTGCGCTGGGTTTTGCCTCCGGCCAACTGGCCACGGCGCGGGCGCCGCCGATCGAGGTCGACCTGCCAAGCCGGGCGACGATCCTGACCGGCACAATCCGCGCGGTGGAGGCGCTGTCGGAGGGGCGGCGCATCACCGTCCAGCCGGCCACATTGGACGCGGCGCCGGCGCCATTGCGCCGAGCAGTGCGGGTTCGGCTGCAGAAGAAGGATGACGGCGAGTTGGCGACTGGCGACAGCGTGCAAATTCGTGCGCTGATCCGCCCGCCGGCGCTGCCATCCTATCCCGGCGCATGGGATCTGCAGCGTGATGCGTTCTACAGCGGCCTTGGGGCGTCGGGTTATGCGCTGGGCAAGGCGGAGCGCACCGGACGGTCGATCCCGTCCGGTCCGATGCGCTTCGTGCAATGGCTGCGTGAGACCATTGCCCATCGCGTCGTTGCCGTGCTGCCGGGCTCAGCAGGTGCATTTTCGGTTACCCTGTTAACCGGTGCCTCGATGGCGATTCCGGAGGCGGACCACGAGGCATTTCGGGACTCGGGCCTGGCGCACCTGCTGGCCGTCGCCGGCCTGCATATCGGGATTGTCATGGGCTTCGCCCTGACGGTCTCGCGGTTTGGTTTCGCGCTGAGCGAGCATGCCAGCCTGTGCTGGCCCACCAAGAAACTGTCGGCCCTGTGCGCGCTTGGGAGTGGTGCTGCCTACATGGTGCTGACCGGGATGCATGTGCCGATCGTCCGCAGCTTCTCGATGGCTTGCCTGTTCACCGTCGCGGTTCTGGCTGATCGACGGCCGTTTTCGCTGCGCGGACTGGCGCTGGCCGGTGTGGTGCTGATGCTGATCGCGCCGCAGGAGGTACCGAACGTCTCGTTCCAGATGAGTTTCTCGGCGGTGCTTGCACTGATCGCGGGGTATGAGGCGCTGCGCCCATGGCTGCGCCGGCTGGACGGCAAGGGCTGGCACCGGCGCCTGGCCTCCCACCTGGTGGCCCTGGCGCTGACCAGTGCGCTGGCGGGGACTGCGTCTGCTCCTTACGGCGCTTATCATTTCGGCCATGTGCAGGTTTATTTCGTGCTGGCCAACATGGTCGCGGTGCCGCTGACCGCGATGTGGGTGATGCCGGCTGGACTGATCGCGTTGTTGCTGATGCCGTTGCATCTGGAGGCACTGGCCCTGGTGCCGATGGGGTGGGGGTCGCAGGCGGTTGTGTGGGTCGCCCGCGGTACCTCCGCGCTGCCGGAAGCAACATTCCGTGTTCCGCATATGCCCGCCTGGGGCCTGTGCGTGTTCTCCTTCGGGCTGGCTTGGCTGGGGTTGTGGCACACCAGGCGCCGGCTGCCGGGCGTGCTGGTCATGCTGGTCGGGCTGGCGTCGCCGCTGATGGATCATCCGCCCGACCTGCTGGTGTCCGACGATGCCAGACTGATCGCGGTGCGGACGGGGCAGGGGGCGTTCATGCTGCGGACGGGCGGGGGATCGAAGTTCGTGCGCGATGCATGGGCGCAGTATTGGGGTGTCGAATCGCTGCAGCCGTTACCCGAGCGCCTCGACCCTGTCATTGGCTGCGAGGATGGGGCGTGTCTGCTGCGTCCGTTTCCAGATCAACCCGGCGCGATGCTGGCGCGCGGCGGTCGCCATCCCAGCTTCTGCGCGCAGGTTTCGGTGATTGTCTCGGCCGAACCGGCGCGCGGTTTGTGTCCGCGCCCGTGGCCAAAGCTGGTCGACCGCTTCACCGTCTGGCGCGACGGCAGCGTCGCGATCTGGCTGGATCCGGACGGCGCCCGCATCGTGACGGACCGGGCGGAGCGAGGCGAGCGGCCTTGGGTGCCATCGCCGCCCAAGCCCCGCAAGCCGCTGCCGCCTACCTTGCCGCCGGCTCCGCTCGATCGGCCGGAGCAACCCGAACCCACGGCCAGCGTTCCCCTCGATGAAGCCATCACTGGAGGGTAGAACATGTTTTTTCACCGCAAGGAAACGATCATTCCGGTGGAGGTAAAGAAGCCGGATCCACGCTTCGGCATTTTCCTGCTGGAACAGTTCGGGGGCGCCACCGGCGAATTGACTGCCGCGTTGCAGTACTGGGTGCAGTCGTTCCACATCACCGATGCGTCGATCCGCGATATGCTGCAGGACATCGCGCTCGAGGAATTCAGTCATCTTGAAGTGGTCGGCAAGCTGATCGAGCAGCACACCAGCAAGCTGGATCAAACCGACGTCTATGCCGCGCCGTTGTTCCGGGTGCGGGGGGTCGGCCCGCATTTCGTGGACAGCCAGGGCAGCGCCTGGAGTGCGGCATACCTGAACGAAGGCGGCAACGTGGTGCGCGACCTGCGCGCCAACATCGCTGCCGAAGCCGGGGCTCGGCAGACCTACGAGGCGTTGATTCACGCCAGCACCGACGAAGGCACCACGAAGGCTCTGACCCATCTGCTGACGCGCGAGATCACCCATGCGCAGATGTTCATGGCGGCGCTGGAAAAGATGGGCAAGCTGGACGATCCGTACTTTGGCACGATCAAGCCGGACGAGACGGTCGATCTGGTGTTCAACCTGTCGAAGGGCGAAGATTTCCGCGGGCCGTGGAACAAGGAGCCGCTGTTCCGGTATGAGGACAACCCGAAGCCGTCAGGCGGACTGCCGCCGGCGCCGGTCAATCCGGACGACGAGAAGATGCCGTTGGCGGCGGGATAGGACGCCATAACCCTGTCTGATCGAGCAGGGATTTTGTCCAAGTAACGAGATAGGGCGTCTTGAGGGGCCATGGTCAATCCTGAATGCCCTATTCCATCGTTGGCTGGCGGGTTGTTGGTTCCAAGCGAAACGGGGCGTGGCCTGGGAACAGGCCGCGCCTGCTGCGTCAATCGGAACAGGGGTTCCAGAAGCTGTTCACGTTCGCGTTCCAGGAATGGGTAACGTGTTCGTTCTGGATGAACGCGTTTATCGGCAATTCGGTTAACGTTAGCGGTTTCGCCTGGTGGTGACCTCAGACTGGTTCAGTCGTAGCCGCCATCGAGGGTGCTGTGTGGATGCAGTTCGGTGGTCGGCACCGGTCACCAGACCCAATCCAGAAATTCCCAGGCCCATTTCTTGCGTCGTCTTGATTTTGGTGGCCGGTGTTTGCCCGATCGCGGCGCAAGCGGATTGCAGGTTCTCTTGCAAGGCTTTCTGCCAAGGCTTCAGGTCCGGCGCTTTCAGCTTTCGCGCCTCGCTCCCGGCCTGACCACGTCGGCCTTTTCGAAGTGAGCTTCATCGGTGGCTTCACCTGCATGAGGGGACGGTCGCGGGCCAGTGCTGAGGCCCGCGCGGTTGCTGTCTGAGGGGTTTGGAACAGCGAAAAAGGGCGGGCCCAACCGGACCCGCCCCTTTTTCGCAGCCGAACAGCAAGACGATCCGGATCAGAAATCCATATCGCCCATGCCGCCCATTCCACCCATGCCGCCACCGCCGCCGCCGCCGCCCATCGGCGGACCCTTCTTCTCCGGCTTCTCGGCGACCATGGCTTCGGTCGTCACCAGCAGGCCGGCCACCGAGGCGGCGTCCTGCAGCGCGGTCCGAACCACCTTGGTCGGGTCGATGATGCCGGCCTTGACCAGGTCCTTGAACTCGCCGGTCTGGGCATCGTAGCCGTAGTTGTACTCGTCCTTCTCCAGCGTCTTGCCGGCGATTACCGCGCCGTCTTCGCCGGCGTTCTCGGCGATCTGACGCAGCGGTGTCTGGATCGCCTTGCGGACGATCTCGACGCCAAAGCGCTGGTCGTCGTTGTCTGCCTTCAGCTTCGACAGGATCAGGGACGCACGCGCCAGGGCAACGCCGCCGCCCGGAACGATGCCTTCCTCAACCGCCGCACGGGTGGCGTGCAGGCTGTCGTCCACGCGATCCTTGCGCTCCTTCACTTCCACTTCGGTGCTGCCACCAACGCGGATGACGGCCACGCCGCCAGCCAGCTTCGCCAGACGCTCCTGCAGCTTCTCGCGGTCGTAGTCGCTGGTGGTCTCCTCGATCTGTGCGCGGATCTGCGCGCAACGGCCCTGGATGTCGGGCTTCTTGCCGGCACCTTCGACGATCGTGGTGTTTTCCTTCTCGATTAGGATCTTCTTGGCCTTGCCGAGGTCCGCGAGCTTCACGTTCTCAAGCTTGATGCCAAGGTCTTCGCTGATCACGGTGCCGCCGGTCAGGATCGCGATGTCTTCCAGCATCGCCTTGCGGCGATCACCGAAGCCAGGCGCTTTCACCGCTGCGACCTTCAACCCGCCGCGCAGCTTGTTGACCACGAGAGTGGCGAGTGCCTCGCCCTCGACGTCCTCGGCGATGATCACCAGCGGACGGCCGGACTGCACAATGCTTTCCAGCAGCGGCAGCATCGGCTGCAGGCCGGACAGTTTCTTCTCGTGAATCAGGATGTACGGCTGATCCATATCAGCGATCATCTTCTCCGCATTGGTGATGAAATACGGGGAGACATAGCCGCGATCGAACTGCATACCCTCGACGACATCGAGTTCCGTGGCGATGCCCTTGGCTTCTTCGACGGTGATGACACCCTCGTTGCCGACCTTCTGCATCGCTTCGGCGATCATCTTGCCGATTTCGGTTTCACCGTTGGCGCTGATCGTGCCGACCTGGGCGGTTTCCGCCGGAGTGGTGATCTTCTTGGTACGCCGCTTCAGCTCTTCAACGACGGCGGTGACCGCCCTGTCGATGCCGCGCTTCAGGTCCATCGGGTTCATCCCGGCGGCCACTGCCTTGGCACCTTCACGCACAATCGACTGCGCCAGCACGGTTGCCGTGGTGGTGCCGTCGCCGGCGATGTCGTTGGTCTTCGAGGCCACTTCGCGCACCATCTGGGCGCCCATGTTCTCGAACTTGTCGGCCAGCTCGATCTCCTTGGCGACGGTCACGCCGTCCTTGGTGATCCGCGGCGCGCCGAAGCTCTTGTCCAGCACCACGTTGCGACCTTTCGGGCCCAGCGTCACCTTTACGGCGTCAGCCAGGATATCGACACCCCGCAGCATACGCGCGCGGGCCTCTCCGCCGAAGCGGACGTCCTTTGCAGCCATTCCCAGTATTCCTCTTTATTCAGATGTGACGAGAAGAATAGGCCGCTTAAGCGGCCTTCTTCTTGGCAGCGGTGGCGTCGATGATGCCCATGATGTCGGATTCCTTCATGATCAGGAGCTCCTCACCATTCAGCTTCACTTCGGTGCCGGACCACTTGCCGAACAGGATCTTGTCGCCGGACTTCACATCGAGCGGCACGAGCTGGCCGGCTTCGTTGCGAGCGCCGGGGCCAACCGAGATCACTTCGCCTTCCATCGGCTTTTCCTTGGCGGTATCGGGGATGATGATCCCGCCGGCGGTCTTTTCTTCAGCAGTCAGACGCCGGACAACAACCCGGTCATGCAGGGGACGGAAACTCATTTTAAGACGCTCCTGAGTTCGTTCTCAGTCAGAGATTGATCAGATTGCCGCAACCATGCGAGGGCCTCCGATGAGCGCCCTGCCAGATTGTTAGCACTCCCATGCAGGGAGTGCCAGCGATCTAGCCCCGCATCGCGTGCAAGTCAAGCATTAGCAGCACTCTTTTGTCAGGAGTGCTAAGTCGCTGAATTTGTTGTGTTTCCTGTTGCACATAGCAGAACTCCTCCGACATCATAGTGTCATCCGGTCCAGACTTGGCCGGAAGCCTGCTCTGAAAGGAAGCGAGAAACCCATGAGCCTTGCCCGGCAGATGCAAGATTATCGCCTCACCACCGCGGAGATTCTCTATCACCTGCCGGACCACCCCAACGTGCTGCAATCATATATCTGGCAGGACCTCGACATCGCGCCGCGCTACCCGGTGCTGCACAAGTTCCTGGATTTCTGGGCGCGCGAGATTGACGGGACGCTGCACTCGGTGCGGGTCGCCTCCGCCGGCCTGATAAAGCCTGCCACGGTTACTCACGCGGAGG
Source organism: Rhodopila sp. (assembly GCA_965200665.1). GTDB lineage: Bacteria > Pseudomonadota > Alphaproteobacteria > Acetobacterales > Acetobacteraceae > Rhodopila. The sequence goes on from OZ241370.1 coordinate 4,244,240, forward strand.
CGCTGCTGCATCTGCATTAGGGTGCAATCACCAGGGTGCAATCGCCGCGAGGTTACGCGTCCGCGCGCCAACCTCGTGGCGAGTTGGGACAGCGCGGCGGCTGCCGGAGCGGAGCGTGTTTCGGTAGTCGCCAGCACCGCCCGGTAGGATTGGAAGTCCCGGCTGGACCGGGTTCAGACAGGCTGGGTTGCCCTGTCATTCTTCGCGTGGCATGGCTGCGGTCAATCTGCTGGCAGATGAGCGCCGGCCCGCGCAGCGGACAGCCGCAGGTTGAATACGATCATACGCTCGTGATCAATCGCCAAAGATGAGTGGGCCAGATGCCCTTGACATTGGCGAGCTTGCGCGAGCTTCCCAGGTTTAATGGGCTGTCGACCAGGAGACCCCGAGGATGACCGATTTCGGACGTAAGCTGGACAGGCGCCGCCTGCTGGGAGGCGCCGGCATTGTCGGCGCCATGCTGGCTGCCGGTCCTTCCTGGGGGGCCGGCTCCGTGCGCCTGCCGCTGCCGGGTGGTCCGGATGAACGCGAGCTGACCACCGAGTTCCCGGAAAAAGGCAGCATGGTCCTGCAACGGACCCGGCCAGCCTTGCTGGAGACTCCGTTCGAGGTGTTCGACAAGGGCATCTTCACCCCCAACGACCAATTCTTCGTCCGCTGGCACTGGGCGGTGATTCCCAATGAGGTCGACGTCGCCACCTTCCGCCTTGCCGTGCGCGGCCATGTCGACAAGCCGCTGTCGCTGTCGATGGCGGACCTACTGGCGCTGCCACGTTTCGAAATCGCCGCGGTCAACCAGTGCTCCGGCAATTCCCGCGGCCTGTTCCAGCCCCGTGTGGCCGGCGGGCAGTGGGGGAACGGCGCAATGGGCAACGCCAAATGGACCGGCGTGCGGTTGCGCGACGTGCTGGACCGGGCGGGGGTTAAGGCCGGAGCGGTCACGGTGCGCTTCAATGGGCTGGATCAGCCGGTGGTCGATGACGGGCCCGACTTCATGAAGTCGCTTACCATCGATCACGCACGCGATGGCGAGGTGATGCTGGCCTTCCAGATGAACGAGGCACAGTTGCCGCTGCTCAACGGCTTTCCGCTGCGCCTGGTGGTTCCCGGCTGGTATTCGACCTACTGGGTGAAGATGCTGAACGACATCGAGGTGCTGGACGCCCCGGATACGGCTTATTGGATGGCGGTCGCCTACCGGATCCCGGACACCCCCGGTGCCGATGTCAAGCCGGGTCAGACCGGCTTCAAGACGGTGCCGATCAACCGGATGCTGCCACGATCCTTCATCACGAACCTGACTGACGGCGGCACCGTTCGGCCAAGCGCCCCAGTGCCGGTGCGCGGCATCGCCTTTGGCGGCGATGCGGGCGTGGCGCGTGTCGATCTCTCGATCGACGCCGGCCGCACCTGGCAGCCAACCACACTGGGTCCTGATGCCGGCCGCTACAGCTTTCGCCAATGGACAACGCAGGTGAACGCGCCTGCGTCCGGCGTGGTGAGCCTGATGGTCCGCTGCGCCAATACTGCAGGGCTGGCGCAGCCGGCCGAACCGAACTGGAACCCCGCAGGTTTCATGCGCAACGTGATCGAGACCCTTCGCCTCACGGTCGCGTAAACCTCACAACGGAGTCACCAATGACATTCGCCACCAAACTGATCGGCGTGACCACCGCTGCGGTGCTTGGCCTGGCGCTTTTCGACATCGCCGCGCCAAACGACGACAACGCGGTCGTCATCCTGCCGGCGCAAGCCCAGCCGGCCCACTCGGCCCCGACCACGGTGGCTGCGGACGGGATCATATTGAAGTCGGATCGATTTGACCTGCCGGCCGGCGATCAGACGTTTGCGGGCGCTGATGCCGAAGCGATCAATAACAACTGCCTGGCCTGTCATTCTACCGGGATGGTGATGACCCAGCCGGCCTTGACCCGGTCCGCATGGCAAAGCGAGGTGGAAAAAATGCGTAGCCAGTTCAAGGCCCCGGTCGCGGAGGCTGACGTTCCGGCGATCGTCGCTTATCTGGCCGCCCATAAGGGCACGCCGTAGTTTTAACCGGCAGCGGGCGGCGCCTCCAGCCCAACACCGCGCAGATGGCTGAACAGCGTCCGCAGCCTGGCGCGGTCGGCGTCGGGCAATGGCGGTTTCAGGATCGAGGCGATATTGGTCCGCAGATGCGCCGCATCGCCAGTGCCGAACAGTACGACGTCCACCCCCGGCTCATGCCGGACATAGCGATAGGCGGCATCGGTCAGGCTGCTGGCGCCATCGGGATGGGTCAGGAAGCCCAGCGGGTCATCGGATGCGGCGAGCGCGGCCGGCACCAGTCCCTTGGCGGCAAGCCCCCGTATCGTGTCCGCCAGTTGCGCGGGGCGGGCGAATATGCTGCGTACGGCGAACATCATCAGCGTGCCGATGCGGTTGGCCAGCGTGTGGGGAAACACCTGGGTGCGGGCTACCTGGTCCATCAGGTGGAACGCCACCATCGCCGTGTCCCAGCAAGCATCCTGTGCCGCACGGTTCAGCATGATTTGTTCCGGATCGTTGGGCGCGGTCTCGGTGATGCCGAGGAAGCGGAATTTTCCGGCTTCGCGCTGCCGCAGCAGGGCAGGGGCCACGTTGTCGCGGACATGATCATAAGCGGCCGGCGGTACGGCATGGAGCTGGAACACGTCGACATGGTCCAGCCGCAGCCTCCGTAAGGAAGCCTCCAGGCTTTCGATCACCTTGTCGGCGCTGAAGGCGGGATCGCCGGCCGGCTTCGAGGCCTTGGTGCAGACCACGACGCGGTCGCGCGGCACACCCTGCAAGGCGGCGCCGACGACGTCCTCGGTGCCATACACAGCGGCGGTGTCGATCAGGTTGACCCCCAGGTCCAGCGCATGGCGGACGATGCCGACGGCGTGTTCCGCCGAGTGTCCGGTGCCCAGGCCCAGCCGGCTGAACCCGCCGCAGCCAAGGCCGGCGACGCTGGCCGTCAGTCCGGTGCGGCCAAGTGTGGTGTATTGCATGCAGGGGCCCCTAAGGTGTCGGTGAGGACGCTAGAGCAACATCACCCGGGCTGGAACAGGCAGCGTGATGTTGCTGGGTCAAACAACGATGTCGGGCGCGCTGACTTTCCACGGTCAGTTCAAAAGCGCCTCAGCAAGGGCAAGGCCGATGGCGCGAGGCGTGAACAGCAGAGAATTGGCGCAGCCGTTCTTCGCCAGTCCAGGGGAAAATTGCCGTATCCAAGGGCATCGTGGCGCGCGGGCGCTGTTTCCGGAAAACACTCTGGAGGGGTTCCTGGCGGCAGCCAAGCTGGGGGTGACGGCGTTCGAACTGGATGTGGGGATGACCGCCGACGGCATCGTCGTCGTTGCCCACGATCCGGTCCTGAATCCGGACATTGCCCGTGATGCCTCGGGCGCCTGGCTGAATGGCGGCACGCCGGCGATCCGGTCGCTGACCTTTGCGCAACTGCAGCGCTACGACGTTGGCCGTTTGCGTCCGGGATCGCGCGCGGCCAGGCTGTTTGCCGATCAGCAACCGCATGACGGGGCGCGCATTCCCACCTTGGCCGCCGTTCTCGCCGCCCTGCCGGTGGCAAGGTTCACCATCGAGGTCAAAACCGATCCGGCGCGCCCCGAGCGGACTGCGTCCGCCGCGGCGTTGGCCGACGCCACAGTCGCGGTCATAGACCGGGCCGGGGCGGCTGATCGCGTGATGCTTGAGGCATTCGACTGGCGGGTGCAGCGTCATGTGCGTCAACGTCGACCGGATATCAGGCTGGCGTGGTTGACCCGAACCGAAACCGTTCGCGCCAGCGCTTTGTGGTGGGACATCGGGGCACCGGCAGGCTCCGTGCCGGCAGCGGTCGCCGCCGAGGGGGGGGCGGTTTGGGCGCCCGACCACACCAGCCTCTCCAGAGCCGAAATCGACGAGGCTCACGCGCTGGGAATCGCGGTATTGCCCTGGACGGTCAATCAGCCGGATAACATGCGGCGGCTAGTCGCCTGGGGCGTCGACGGCCTGATCTCCGACCGCCCCGATCTGGCACTTGGCCTGTTCCGGTCAGGGTGATGTTGAGCACCGTCGCAGCACGGCAAAACGTCCCGCGATCAGGTCAGCAAACGGCTGATACACCGGTTCGCGGGTCGAAGTGTGGTCGGGCTTTCCCGCGTGGGCAAATTCCTTCACTCTTCCGCGCATGTGTGGACGTTACGCCAGTTTTCTGCCGCCCGACCTGATCGCGCGCCTGTTCGGCACCCGCAATCCATTGCCGAACCTGAAACCCACCTGGAACATGGCCCCAACCATGGATGCCCCGGTGGTGCGCCGTCATCCGGACAGTGGGGAGCGCCATCTCGATGCTCTGACCTGGGGCTTCATCCCGGCGTTTGCCAAATCGCTAAAGGAAGCCCGGCGGCCGATCAACGCGCGGGCGGAGACCGTCACCAGCTCCGGCCTGTTCCGCAATGCTTTCGCCAAGCGGCGTTGCATCGTACCGGCTGCGGCGTTCTACGAGTGGCAGGCCGGAACCGGCGGCAAGACCCCTTATGCGATCGCGCGGGCCGATGATGAGCCGCTGGCCTTTGCGGGGATCTGGGAGGGCTGGCGCGGGCCTGACGCCGAGATTCTGCGGAGCTTCGCCATCGTCACCACCACCGCCAACGCGCAGATGGCCGTGCTGCACGAGCGCATGCCGGTGATCCTGGAATCCTCCGACTGGCCGGTTTGGCTGGGTGAGGAGCCGGGCGATCCGGCGAGCCTGTTGCGGCCGTCCGAGGAAGGTATTCTGCGTTTGTGGCCGGTCGACAAGCGGGTCGGCAACGTGCGCAACGACGGCCCGGAGCTGCTGGCACCGCTGACGGCCGAGCGCCAGACGGTCGGGTTCTAGTCGCTGCCGCCGGACAGCACCTGGTAGTCAGCCGATGGCTTGTTGCGGCTGGCGGCGACGAGGTCCTGCGCCAGCCGGTCGCCGATGCCGGTGCGGTAGTGCAGGGGATCCCAGTAATTATCATCCACCGTGGTGATCGGGGTGGGCAGCATGAAATCGACCACCGTCACGTTGGGGATAGTGCGCGCCAGCGCGGCGACCCGGCGTTTGCATTCGTCCCACACGGCGGCGCCCTCGCTGCCCGGCGGCGACAGCAGGCGCACATGGTAGGGGGTGAAGAACAGCAGTTTGCGGGTTGCCGCCGGCAAGGCCGACAGGTCGATGCGCATCGCCTCAACAGCGGGATAGCGCCAGCCGGATGACGGGCCGGTCCGCTCGCCGCTGGGCACCCGGGATCCCGCCTGCTGCAAATGCACCGCCGCGCGCGCCTTGTCGTACTGGTCGTCGGGCGGGACGAAGCGGGTGTAGCCGTCCCGCCCCATGTCGGGCTTCTTCAATCCGCTCAGCACGCCGAACGCCTTGCCGGCTTCCTGAACAGCGAACAGGTTGAACACTTGCGCATATCCGCGCCAGCGGTTGTGGTCATACATCCAGTCGGGGAACGGTCGCGGCGTCAGCTTCTGATAGTCGTTGCCGGTGACGCACCATGGCGAGTCCACGCCCAGCATGACCATCCTTGCCGCCGGGTGCGCCTGCGCGAACACCGCCATCAGCCGCGACATCTCGTATGGCGTCGCATCGTTCATCGCCAGGTTGGCGAACCGCACGCCAAACGCCGGGTTCAGCGCCGCCGGGCGCAGCAGCCGCGATGTGGAGGTGCCGAAGATCGCACTGTCGAACGCAGCGGAGCGGGCCAGCACCGGGTAGGCGAAGCGCTGGTTGCTGGTGACCGGCACCCGATCGAGCGGCAGGTGAAGCGGCAATGATCCCCACGGATCGACCAGCACGACGAACGCGTAGAGCACTGCGACCGCGACGGCGGTGGTGCCCGCGGCGAGGCGGAAGAACCGGCGCCACCGGCGGGCGGGATCAGAACTGGAAGTAGATAAAGACATTGGGCAACCGGCCACCGATCAGCAGCAGCAGATAAGCGAGGAGCGCGCCCGCGGGAACCGCGATCCAGGCCTGCGGTCGCAGCCAGCGCAGCGCCGCATCCTGGCTGGTGGTTCCGACCAGCGCGACCAGCGCGGCGGCGGCGAGGACGATGACGTATTCGCGGTCCAGGCTGATGTGTCCCCGGCCGAACCACCCCGCCATGCTGGCCAGGACTTGCCCCGCTTCGGCAAAGCTCGCGGCCCGGAACAGCACCCAGCACACCATCACGAACAATAGGGTCAGCAGCCAGGCGGCCGGTCGTGGCAGGCGGAAGCCACGCTTCGCCCAGAGATGGTTGATTGCCAATGCACAGCCATGCAGCCCGCCCCAGGCGACGAACGTCCAGCTGGCGCCGTGCCACAACCCGCCCAGCAGCATCGTCGCGACCACGTTGACCGCCTGGCGCGCGCTCGACGTCCGGTTTCCGCCCATCGGGATATACAGATAGTCGCGCAGGAACCGGCTGAGGGTCATGTGCCAGCGGCGCCAGAAATCCTGCATCGACAACGCCCTGTAGGGCGCGTTGAAGTTGAATGGCAGCCGGAAGCCGAACATCAGGCCGAGGCCGATTGCCATGTCGGAATAGCCGGAAAAATCGAAATAGATCTGCAGCGTATAAGCCGATGCCGCGGTCCAGGCCTGGGCCGCCGACAACGGCGCCAGTGCAGCCTGGTGGAACAGCGGATCGGCGACCATGGCGAGCGTGTCGGCGAGGCCAACCTTCTTGGCCGCGCCGATCAGGAACAGGATGAAGCCGCGCGACAGGTTCTCCCACATTTCCGGCCGGCGCGGCGGTGCGTCGAACTGGTGGATGATCTCGTTGTGGCGCACCAGCGGGCCGGCGATCAGTTGCGGAAAGAACGTGACGAACGTGAAAAAGTCGAGAAAGCCGTAGATGTGGCGGTCGCCGCGGCGCAAATCGATCAGGTAGGAGATTTTCTGGAACACGAAAAAGCTGATGCCCAGCGGTAGGATCAGGTCCCAGCGGTGCCATGGCTGGCCGGTCAGGTCGAACACGGTGCCGCGCAGGAAGTCGGCGTATTTGAACAGCGCCAGTACGAGCAGGTTCAGTCCGACGCCCAGGACCGGGATCCAGCGCTGGCGCGTCGCGCCGAACCAGCGCGCGACCAGCCAATTGGCCAATGTCAGCCCGGCCAGCAGAGGCACAAAGCGGACATCCCACCAGGCGTAGAACACCATGGAAGCCACGATGAGCAGCGCCTGGCGAACCGCCCGATGGGCTGACAGCGCATAATAGGCGCCGAGCACCGCGGGCAGAAAAAAGATGATGAAAACCTGAGAGTTGAACAGCATAGTTCAGTCGTCTCAGGTGGTGATCGAGAGCAAGTGCCGGCAATCCTGCGAGTGTCGCGGGGCGGTTATCACGTCCCGGCCTGGGCCGGAAGGGTCAGACCAGCAGCGGCAGCAGGCCGCCCAGATGCAACCGCCTGCCGGCCAGCAATGCGGTTGTCGCCGGCGCCTCCCACGCTGCTTCCTCCGGCGCCAGCGGGTCGGCGGGCGACAGGCGGTGCGCCAGCACGAAGCGCGACAGCAGGACCCGCCGGGCATCCGCCCCCGGCCGCGATCCCTCCCACGCCAGCAGCACGGCACTGGCGGCGTCATACAGGGCAGTGGCGGCCTGTCGCGCCAACGTCTCCTGTTCCTGGGCGGCAACCCGTTCGGCCAGCGCTAAAGCGCGATCCAGCGCCGAACCCAAGGCGGCGCGCAATGGTGCGGGCAGGGCGGCGGCCTCGTCCAGGCGGCTGCGCAGCATCGCCTGCAGTGCAAGATGCGCACCGGATTTGCCGACGGCTCGACCAATCACGTCCAGCGCATTGATATTGCTCGTTCCTTCCCACAACAGCCCGACCTGGGCGTCCCGGATCAGCCGAGCATTGACCCAATCCTCGATATAGCCGTTGCCGCCGCGGGCTTCCATCGCACCGGTCGCGGCGACGGCGTTGTCGCGGCAGGCGCGCAGCTTCAGCAGCCCGGTCAGGATACGCAGCTCCGCCGTCGCCCCGCGGCCCAGCGCGTCGGCGGTACATAGTGCCATCGACAGCGCCTGTTCGGCCGGCACCAGAAGTTTCATCAACTGGCGCCGCATCAGCGGGAAGTTGGCCACTGTTTGCCCGAAGGCGGTCCGACCTTGAGCGGCCGCGAGTGCCTCGTTTACGCAGCGGCGCATCATCGCCGCCGCGCGTACGCCATGCGACAGGCGCGACAGGTTCACCTGCTCCATCATCTGCTTCAACCCGGCATCCGGTTGGCCAACCAGGTAAGCCTCGGCGCCCTCCAGCCGGATTTCGCCGCTGGCCATGGATCTGGTGCCGAGCTTGTCTTTCAGGCGGACGATTTGGTAGGTGTTGCGCGTGCCGTCGGGCAGCCGCCGCGGCAGGGCGAACAGCGCCAGCCCCTGCGTGCCGGAAGGCGCTCCCTCGAGCCGGGCCAGCATCAGCGCGATCTCGGCATCGGTGTGCGAGCAGAACCACTTCTCGCCGTATAGTCGCCAGACGCCGTCATGCAGGCGGGCGATGGTTTCGATGGCGCCGACATCGGACCCGGCGGCCTTTTCCGTCATGAACTGCGTGCCCTTCCACATGGTGGAAGGATCGGCCGACAACATCTTGGGCAATAAGTAATCCTGCAGCGCGTTGCTGCCGAATTTGCGGATCAGGTGGATCGACGTATCGGTCACGCTGATCGGGCACATCAGCCCAAACTCGCCCTGAACGAACAGATACTGGAATGCATACTTGGCGACTGGCGGCAGTGGCCGGTCCATGCCCAGGACCCCGTCGCGATGCGACATGGCATGGAACTGGAAGTCGCCGAACGCGATCTGCTCCATCGCCCGATAGGCCGGATGGTATTCAATCCAGTCCTCGTCACGCCCGAACCGGTCGCGTTGATGCAGGACCGGCGGGTGGCGGTCGGCCATGCGCGCCAGTTCATCCAGCCGCCCGCCCGCCAGCGCACCCAAACGCCGGAAGTGCGGCGTCAGCCGGTCGAGCACGTCGCTCGGCAAATAGATCGCCAGCAGGTCATGCAACGCGGGATCGGCGTGATAGAAATCCATCCCCGCGCAGTCGGGGGCGATACGATCCGACGCTGATTTAACCTGGTCCAGTGGCATCGCTTCCCCTTTGGTCGCCCTACACCAGGGCTTCTGACATACCAGACAAGTGCATATCCGGGCATCAGTTTCCAGTCAGTCCGGCACCACTGACAGGATGACCGGCAGCGATCTGCGGCGTGACCCAAATCGTTGTCGATGCCCTACGGCATGTCGAACACCCTTGTCGGGTGGTTGTGGGTGACATAGGCGGTGCCCCAGGCTGGATTAAGCATAGCAAACCGGCTTGGGGAATAAACCGCGGGGCCTTCGCGTCTGCACCTGCAGCCGGGCACGGGACGGCGCACGTTCCGGCGGCAGCGCGAAGGGTGCGGCGACCGATCAATAAAAGACTCCCAGACCGGTCAGAAACGCCGTCACATTCGCGCCCAGGCGCTCGACCAGATAACCGCCCTCCTGGATCAGCACGGTGGGCAGCCCGAGGGCGGCGACGTGGCGACCGACAGCCTCAAAGCCGGCGGTGTCAACCGCGAGGTTGGCGGCCGGGTCGCCTGCCTGGGCGTCAAAGCCCACGGATACAACCAGTGCTGCTGGCCGCTTTGCCGCAATCGCATCGCATCCCTGCGCAACGGCGGCGGCGAAGGCGTCGTTACGAGCCCCTGGCGGCAGCGGCAGGTTCAGGTTCCAGCCCAGCCCGGCGGCCTCACCGGTCTCGTTCGGGTAGCCCGCGAACCAGGGATACAGCGTGGCGGGATCGCCATGCACCGAAACGTAGAAGACATCGTCGCGGGCATAGAAGATCTGCTGGGTGCCGTTGCCGTGATGGACGTCGAAATCCAGGATCGCGATCGGCCCGGTCCCTGCGTCCAACATACGTTGCGCCGCGATCGCAGCGTTGTTGAGGTAGCAGAACCCGCCGGCCATGTCGGTGTGGGCGTGATGGCCGGGCGGGCGGCACAGCGCGTAGGCATATCGCTCGCCCGCCAGCACGAGGTCGGTCGCACCGATGGCCGCGTCGGCCGCCCCCACCGCGGCAGTCCAGGTTGCCGCCACGATTGGCGCACTGGCACTGCTGAGATACCAGCCCGCCTGTCCCAGCAGGGCCTCCGGCCGACGCGCCTTATGGCGCACCGCATAGGCCTGCGCCCGCAGGATCGGCGACGGGTTCGGCTGCGCCTGGAAACGGCTGAACGCGGTCTGCAGGAACATTAAGTAGTCGTGGTCATGGATCCGCTCGATCGGCGCCGGCCCATGCGGTTCGGCGGGCTGTGTGGTCAGGCCGCCGGCGCGCAGTGCGCCCAGCAAGGCGTCAGCCCTGGCCGGAACCTCCCAGTATGGCCGGCCATCGCCGGGCACGGTGAAGCGATCGGGGTCATGGACTGCATGGTCAGTTGTAATGACAATCATTTGGTCGATCCTGGCGCTGAGGGGCAAACAAACCGATGTTCGCCGCCGGCGCACGGTATGGCCACACTGGCGCACATGCAAAACTGGCGCACATGCAAAACTGGGACACTTGCAAAGGTGGGACACATGCGAAAACTGGGACACATGCAAATTTGTTAATTTGCTTTTTCCGGGCCAAGTGTCGTGATGCGAGATCGGTCATAAGGAAAGTGGAGATACATGGTGTTATTGTATAAACGGCCCGGTTTTACTGGTCTGGTAGGTTTTTCTGGTCGGGTATGTTTTACCGGTGCTGCGCTGCTGGCCCTTGGCGGAGCTGCAATCGCACAGGCAGCCGCCCCGGCCCAGACGGCGGCCCCGACAGCGGTGCAGATACCGGTGCGGACATCGACCCAGGCACCGACAGGGGCTCCTGCGACGACAGCAGAACGCGTCCGTGGCGTGGTCGATGCGATTGACGCCCATGAGATGAAAGTAACCACCCGGTCGGGCGAAAAGGTGACCATGAAACTCGCGTCCGACGCCGGCGCGGTGTTCATAGCTCCGATCAAGATCGACGCGATCCGGCCCGGGTCATTCATCGGCACCGCGGCGGTCACCCAGCAGGATGGGACGTTGAAGGCGCTGGAGATCCAGGTGTTCCCAGAAGCGATGCGTGGTGTTGGCGAAGGTCACCGGCCGTGGGATCTGGGTGCGGGCAGCACCATGACCAATGGCACGGTCGGCGACCTGAAGGTGGCCAACGGCCGCTATCTGACACTGACCTACAAGGGCGGCGAGCAAAAGGTGTTCGTGCCGGAGAAGGCGCCCATCATTACGTATGAGAAAGCGTCCATGGCCGATGTCAAGAAGGGTGACCATGTCATCGTTACCGCGATGCAAAACCCGGATCAAACCCTGACCGCCAAGCGCATCGGCGTCGGAAAGGACGGCCTCGTGCCGCCCATGTAGGGCTAGCCTGCCCCAATAACTATCAGCCTCCCCCAGTCGTGCAACGCCCGACGGTGCGCACCGTCGGGTGACTGCGGCAGGACACGGGCTTGTGGATCGTCGGTTCTTGGGCTCAGCCCAGGTTGAGATGGCTGTTGTGGGTGGCTGGGTTCGTCAGGCCAGCAATTTGCCCAAGCGACGTGTAAGGAATGGTGGTAGCCCCCGGGCAGTGTTCCGGGCAGCGGTTGACAGGCGATGCTACCGCCGACGCGCTTGAGGCAGGGTGTTGCTTCAGATCGTATAGTTGAAAGAGCGGTAGGCCAGGTCGCTCAGCGTCTGGTCCATTGAACGCGAAGGCTCGTCGTTTTCCATGATCCGCATTACCTTGGCCGGTACGCCGGCCACTGTGGCGTGAGCCGGAACCGATTTCAGCACCACAGAGCCGGCAGCGACCCGAGCATGCTCGCCGACCTCGATATTGCCCAGGATCGCCGCGCCGGCGCCGATCAGCACGCCCTTGCGGATCTTCGGATGGCGGTCGCCGGACTGCTTGCCGCTGCCACCCAGGGTGACGTGGTGCAGCATTGAGACGTCATCGCCAACCGCCGCGGTCTCACCGACCACCAGACCGGTGGCGTGGTCGAGAAAGATCCCATGGCCAAACTTTGCGGCGGGATGGATGTCGGTCTGAAACACCTCGGACGCCCGGCTTTGCAGGTACAAAGCGAAGTCCCGCTCACCATGGTGCCACAACCAGTGATTGAGCCGGTGTGTCTGGATCGCGTGGAATCCCTTAAAATACAGAAACGGCTCGATCAGCCGGGTGCAAGCCGGGTCGCGGTCCAACACAGCGGAAATGTCCGCTTTCGCGGCTTCAACCAGGCAACCGTCATCTTCGGCCGCCTTGCTGAACGCCTGGACGATCAGCGGCAGGGAGATCGTGTCGTTCTTGAGCCGCGCGGCGACGCGGTGGAACACCGCTGCTTCAAAGCTGGGCTGGTTCAGGATCGAGTCAAAGAACAGCGACGCCAGCTTGGGTTCACGCTCATAGGCTGCCTCGGCCTCCTGTCGCAGACGCGACCACAGCGCGTCGGTGACGGCCGCCGCCTGATCGGGGTGAACGAGCATCAAATGGCACGGGTTAGGACGCATTTCGTAGTTCCCCGCGGATTATGGCCGCCCGACATGGTGCGATCGCCCCTACATGTTCGGATGGACCCCCGCTTCGTCAACTCCCATTATCGACCATCTGTGTTGTTGCGTCCCATGCCGGTTGGCAAGGCAGCCTGGGACACCGCGAACCGGCGGGGCGCCGTTGGGCAGTGCGCCTGGTCAGGAGGTTGCCTCGCCCACAGTGTCCGCGGCGTAGGCATCGCGGTCGCCAAGCGGCTTGGACTGACCGGTGGTTGTGTCCGTCTGGGTCTGCCGTTCGGATTGAGCGTTGACCACGGCGCCCAGCAGGGCAACGAACGCCGACAGGTACAGCCAGGTCAGCATCACCACGACCCCGCCCAGCGAGCCATAGGTCTTGTCGTAGCTGTTGAAGTGCGACACGTACACGGTGAAGCCCACCGACCCCAACAGCCACAGCAGCGTAGCTACCATCGCGCCAGGCGAAACCCAGCGCCACCGCGGCGGGTGACGATCCGGCGCATAGCGGTAGAGCACCGCGAGCCCCCCCATGACGACGGCGATCAGCAAGGGCCATTCCAGCAGCAGCACAAGCCATTTCGTTGAGCTGGCCAAGCCGACGAACTGCAGCGCGGCCGGAAGCACCCCGACCAGTGCGATCACCACCGTTCCGCCGATCAGCATCGCGACGGTCAAGGTTATCGCCATAAGGTTCACCTTGAAGAAGCTCCGCGACTCCTTCTCGTCATAGGCGATGTTGAGCGCGCTCAGCATCCCGCTCATGCCGCGCGAGGCGCTCCAGAGCGCGAACACCAATGCCACGCCGGCGCTGACGCTGAGTGAGCGTTGTGAGGCACTGACCAGATTGTGCAACTCATCGCCGATCATCTGCGCGCTCGCCGGCGGCAGTACCTGGGACATCGCGGCCACCTGCGTCTGCACCTGTGCCGGGTCGAGAAGCAGGCCGTAGATCGACACCAGTGCGGCCAAGCCGGGAAACAATGCCAAAAGCACGGTGTAGGTCACGCCGCCGGCCACGAGGAAAATGTTGTTTTCCGAAATCTCCTTCCAGGACCGCAAGGCGATGTCCTTCCATCCGGGCATCGGGATCTGATGCGGCGATGTGGCGCGCCGGCCCCGGTTTTTCTGCGGTGGCGGCGGCGATCCGCCCCCCCGTTCCACCAGGCCATGCAGATCTTGCTTCAACTGATCCAGGCGGGACGAACTCATGTGGCAATTTCCCTCGATTGAGGTGTCAACGGGAGAGTGCCTTAACGGTTCAGACATGATTTGATCGGGTAATAAAACCGCCGTGGTTCGAGCTGTCGCGGGCGGCTGAAATCCGCTACGGTGAGGATCGCGTCGGGGGAGGCGCCGAATGAGCAGCACGCAGCAGATCCTCGGCGTTCGCCGCGGGACGCAAAGCCATGCCCGACGTCCGCTTTGGCGTTTTTTCCACCGCGGTTCAGATACCGGCTGGGCGGTGGCCTTTGTTGTTCCCTATGCGGCGGTTTTCCTCGCCTTTGTCATCTACCCCGTGTTCTACTGCATCTGGCTCGGTCGTGACCCGGCGCTATACGCCCTGCTGTTCTCCGACCCAAAATATCTCACCATCGTCGTCAACACGATGCTGTTCGTCGGAATTGGCGTCAACCTGACGATGTTCCTGGCGTTTTTGCTGGCCGGCTACTTCATGAGCAGCAATCCCTGGGTGCGCGCGCTGCTGGCAATCTTCCTGGTGCCCTGGGCACTGCCCGCCCTGGTGGCCTTCACCTCCATCCACTTCATGCTGGTCACGCAATGGGGCTTGCTCGACAGTTTGTGGCGGGCGGTGACCGGCACTGACGGGCCGCTGTTCCTGGCCGATCGCTGGATTGCCACCGGAGCCAACATCACCGCCCATATCTGGAAGTGGCTGCCGTTCTGGACCCTGATCTTTCTTGCCGCCCGAATGGCTATCCCGCAGGACATCAACGAGGCTGCCGACATCGACGGCGCCACCGGCACCCGACGGCTGATCCATGTGACGTTTCCGCTGCTCGCCAACGTCTATCTAATCTCCACCATCCTCGCCACGATCTGGACCGTTGGGGACTTCCCAACAGTCTACTTCGTTTCCAGCGGCGCACCGGCGCGGCTGACCGACGTGCTGGCCACCTACGCGTTCCGCGAGGCGTACGATTTCGGCTATCCCCATCTCGGCATCGCCGCCGCGCTGTCCGCCCTGCCGGTGCTGATCCCGCTGGTTCTGCTACTGATGCGCCGCATCCACACCGGCGGCGTGCAGCTATGAGCGCCACACGAAACCGTCGGCGCCATTACCTCACCACCGCTGCCGGAACCCTGCTGGGCATCGGCCTGCTGATCTGGACGCTGTTGCCGGTCTACAACATGCTGCTGATGGCGCTGGACGATGATGCTGCGGAATTCACCGGCAGGATCTTTCCGTCCGAATTCAACCTGGACAGCTTCTGGTCGGTCTGGACAGAAGATTTCTGGCTGATGGAGCATTTCTGGCAGCAATTCGCCAACAGCCTCTACCTCGGCGTCGCCACCATGCTGCTCACCGTGCTGGTCGGCTCGTTTGCCAGCTTCGCGCTGGGCCGGATGCGCCTGCGGCACGGCTGGATTGTCACTGACCTCTCGCTGCTGACCTACGTGCTGCCGACGGCCTTTCTGGTGATCCCGTTCGTCCATGTCATGCACAGCTACGGATTGACCGACAGCATCTGGGCCGTGGTCGCCGCCCAGGTAGCCTTTGCAACCCCATACGCCATCCTGATCCTGCACCAGTATGGCAAACTGATCCCCATGGAGCTGGATGAGGCGGCGCGGATCGATGGCGCCACACCATGGCAGGTGTATCGGCGCATCTACGTCCCGCTGATGGCCCCGGCGCTGGTCGCCGTCGGCGTTTACGCCCTGCTGCTGGCATGGAACGAATACCTCTACCAGTATCTGCTGCTGTCATCGACCCGCAACATGACAGTGGCGGTGATGATCAACCAGTTCTTCGACACCGACGAGGCGCCCTGGAACTACATGATGGCCATCGCCATCATCTATTCGGTGCCGCCGATCGCCATCTTCTATGGTCTGCGCCGCTACATGGTGGCCGGCCTTGCCTTGGGCGGGGTCAAGGGGTAGCGCTGCGGACAGGGCACACGGGTTGCAATCCTGCGGTGCCACCGCCAAAACCCATCCGCCTGTGTCTCGCGGCGCCGATCCATTCTCATTAACGGTGATTGAAGTGCCTCACCTGTCGGTTCCGCCCGACTTCGCGCCTTGACCCCCTCCGCGCGCATCGCCGCTGCGATCGACCTGCTGGAGGTCATCGAGGGCGCCCCGAAACGCCCGGCCGACGCCGTCGCCAACGACTTCTTCCGTACTCGCCGCTACATCGGTTCGGGTGACCGGCGGGCAGTGTCGGAACGCGTGTGGGCGGTGTTGCGCAGCCGCCGCCGCCTGGGCTGGTGGCTGGGCGAGGCGACGCAGTCGGCCCGCCTGCTGGTTGCGGCGTCATTGTTGCTGGAGGGATGGGCGAAAACCGGCGTCGCCCAGGCTTTCTCCGGCGGCCAGTTCGCTGCCGCGCCGCTGTCCGGCGCGGAGAATGCGATTCTATCGCGGGTCGCCGGCCACACGCTGAACCATCCGACGATGCCGCAAGCCGTGCGCCTGGAAATCCCGGACTGGCTGCTGCCGCATCTGGAGGCCCGTTTCGGTTCCACCTTGGTGGGCGAGATGGCAGCTTTGTCCGAACCGGCGGCTCTGGACATGCGGGTCAACCTGCTGAAGGGCGACCGTGGGCAGGCGCAGGCAGCGCTCGCTGCCGAGGGATGGGCCGCCAAACCCACCCCCTACTCGCCCTGGGGTTTGCGCATCGACGGCCGCCGCCCGATAACCAGCGGCCCTGCGTTTCAGTCCGGACTGATCGAGATCCAGGACGAGGGCAGCCAGCTTGTCGCCGCCATGGTCGGCGCGGCCCCGGGATTGCGTGTCGTCGACTGGTGCGCCGGGGCAGGCGGCAAGACCCTGGCCCTTGCCGGCGCCATGGCGAACAAGGGCCAGATCGTGGCCTGCGATGTCTCCGCCCCGCGTCTGGACGGCGCGGTCCGCCGGCTCCGTCGGGCCGGCGTTCATAATGTCGAGCGTCATTTGCTTGAACCGGGCGACAAGTGGCTGAAGCGCCGCGCCGGCACCTTCGACCGGGTGCTGGTTGACGCCCCGTGCACCGGCACCGGCACGTGGCGTCGCAACCCTGATGCCCGCCTGCGGTTGAAGCCAAATGATCTGGCGGAACTGCTTCCCAAACAGGCGAGCATACTCGACATGGCGCAGAGTTTGGTTCGCAAAGGCGGACGTTTGGTCTACGCTACCTGCTCTCTCCTTGAAGAGGAAAACGAGGCTCAGGTGACTGCCTTCTTGCTCCGCCATCCTGCGTTCCACGTTGTGAAGCTGGCCGACGCGTGGCCTCTGCAGCAGCCCCCCCCCAATGCTGGCGACTTCCTCGCCCTGACCCCAGCTCGGCACGGCACGGATGGTTTCTTTACCGCGGTGCTGGAGCGTATGGCGTGATATCGCTGCGAAAAGCCCGCGTCGCCGACGCCATTGCCATCGGCGCGGTGCATGTCGCGGCCTGGCGCAGCACCTATCCCGGTATTCTGCCGGATGCCTTCCTGGCGAAGATGTCCGTTTCCCGCCAGGCGGCGTTCTATGACGCTGCGATTCGTGGCGGCACTGGCGTGACCGTTGCCACCGCGTCCGGCGCCGACGTCCCGATGGGAAGCGGCCCCCGCATCATCGGTTTCACCACCGCCGGCAGGGTTCGGGGTGCGGATGTTGCGGGCAAGCGCCTGGCCGAGGGCGAGGTGGAAACGCTGTATGTGCTGGATGACTGGCGCGAACGCGGCGTGGGCCGGCGCCTGATGCGGGCAGCGGGGTCACATCTTGTCGATATCGGCTGCAAGTCGGTCTTCCTGTGGGTGCTGCGCGACAACCCGAGCCGTTGGTTTTACCAGCGGCTGGGCGGCAGGCCGGTCGCCGAACAGACGATCCAGATTGCCGGTCAGTCGGTGGCCCAGACCGCGTTCGTCTGGAATCCGATCGAACTGCTGCTGACCGCTTCGCCCCAGGCGTCCTAGGCAACGCTGGCGTCGATCCGCGCCACCAGATCAGCCGTCAGCGGTCCCGCCTTGGCCGCCGCCACACATGCAGTCAGTTCCGCTCGATTTTTCACTCCCAGCACCAGCGTGTCGATCGCCAGCCCGAGAGCGTAGCGATGCGCCACAACCGCGGGATCGGCGTTGATTTCGGCGCAAATCGCGCGGAATTCCGCGGCACGGGCGTAGTCCAGCCGCTCCGGATGATCCACCGGCAGTTCACGGTCGATAGCAGCGGTCAATGCACCGGCCTGAACCGCCCTGATGCCCATGACGCCCACGCCGTTCGCCCGCGCCGCCGCCATCACCGCACGCGGCTTTGGCGGTCCGTCAAAGAACTTCAGCCCGCCCGGCGAGTCCAACAGGTTGGCGATGCACTGCACCGCCGCCGGTTTCGGGGCTTCTGCCAGCACATCAATGATGGCGTCCGGATGGCCGATCCCGGTCAGGCCCCACGCCGCGATCAGGCCCTCGGTCTTCAGCCGCTCGAGCGCCGGGCGAACATGGGAGCGAAACAGGGGCAGGGCGGTCAGCCGGCTGACGTCAGGGGCGTTCCACATGGCATGGCCGTCCGGCACCAGGTTCGAGTGCAGGAAGAAGATGTCCAGCCGGTCACGCTGCAGCAGCCGCAGGCTGGTTTCCACGGACTGGCGCAGCATGGGATAAACCCGATCCGGCGCCGGCGTGCCGAGGTTGCACTTGCTCGTTACATGAACGCCTGCCGGAAACCGGCCGCCGAACGCCTCCCCCACCACACGTTCCGCCTTGCCGTCACCGTAGCGCGGCGCCAGGTCCAGCAGGTTGATCCCGGCCGCCACCGAGGCATGAACCGTGGCGACGCATTCCTCAAATGTTGTCTGCCCCCACAGCATGCCCAGGCCGCCGCCGCCCAGGGTCAGTGTCGAAACCGGAAACAGCGAGCCGAAGTTGCGCAGTTCCATTGATCACTCCCCGTAGATAAAGGCGGCCCGTAGATGAAGGCGACCCGTGGATGAAGGGGGCCCGTAGATGAAGGGGGCGGCCTTCTTCGACCATGGGCGAACCGCCATCTGCCGGCAAGTGTCCCCCGATATCCCGCTGCTCGCCCGATCGCCTTGGGTGAGCGAGCAGCTTGGTCAGCCCGGCTGTTCCGGTCAGGGAGAGGTTGCGCTCAGGTTTTCGGCCACAGCACGTCATGCGTTGCGATCGACGGCGGGTAGACCGGCATCGGCTTGCCGGACCGCCACTGTACCACGCACAACTTTGCGCCGACCCGGCGGCCCTTCTCGTCGTACTTGAGCCGTCCGTCCGGGAAGAACAGCGCCGGCCCGTCGGTCATGTCCAACGAGCGGATGGCCTCGGCCACCTTGCGGCGGTCGGCGGTGCCGGCGCGCTCGATTGCCTCTTTCAGGATCATGACATGGACGTAAGCAAAGATCGAATCATGGCCGAACCACGGTTCCCCGGTCTTGGCCATGAAGCGCTTCTCCAGGTCGGCCTGGCGCTTTCCGGGCCAGTTGGCCAGCCCGACCATCACGCCCTCCAGGTTTTCCGCCCCCGCGTTCTTCAGCAGTTCCGGCACCGCCCAATGGCCGCCGCCACCGATCTTCGGGAGCCGGTCGCTCTTCATGTTGAATTCGGCGAACTTGTCGACCAACAGCTTGTCGTCCGGCACGTTGGTGGACTGGAACACCACGAAATCCGGCCGCCCGGAACGGACATGCTGGATCATCGTCGTGGCATCGGTCAGCGGCGGCGTATAGACCTCATCCGTGACGATCGTCAGGCCGAGGTCCTTGGCCGTATGCTCCCGGATCGGCTTCATGAAGCTGACGGATGATGCGGTGTTGTCACCGATGAACGCCACCTTGGTTGGTTTCTTGCCCGACGCTTTCTGGGCAAGTTCCAGGATCATCGGCAGCTCTTCGGAGGCTTGCTGGTCGGCCGTGGGCGAGGACTGGAACACATATTTGAAGCCGCGCCCGGTGATCATGTCGGAATATGACAGGGTCAGCCAAGGTAGCTGCGCGCGCTCCGTCACTTCGGTCGCCGCCAGGGTGAAGGTCGACAGCCAGCAACCGAAGCCGCCTACGATGTCGGGCTCCTGCGCGATCATCCGCTGGGCCGCGTCCTTGGCCTTTTCAGCGCTGTCCTGGGTGTCGTATTCGATCAGCTTCAGCTTGGCCCCGCCCATCGACTTGATGCCGCCAGCGGCGTTGATGTCCTCGACCGCCAGGCGTCCGCCCATCTGTTCCAGGATACCCTGCCTGGCCCAGGGGCCGGACAGCGGCACCAGCATAGCAATCTTCACCTCAGCCGGCGTCTGCGCGTTGGCGCGGCGCAGGCCGGCAGTGCCGGCGGCAGCGGCCAAGCCCAGGCCGAGACTGGTGCGGCGGGACATCTTGGTCATGGTCTTCCTCCAGTTGATTGTTCATACGTAACATTTCGGCATCCAGGAGCAGATGGGCCGGCTGTCTATCCCGGAGAACACGAAGAACCGCGAAGGAGGCATGACAGCGCGGGGTGCAACGCGGCGTCTTGCCGGGCATAAGTAAGGATAAACGCCTTGAACCGGAATGAGGGCTTTACCATCCCGAAATCCCGTGGGTCACCGTGGTGCATTGTATCCCTGGTGATAAAATACTTGTCTGTAACCATTTCAGGGTTTGGCACACAACCCCCGGACGAACCATCAACTCAGTCCCAGGTATGATTTCCGCACCCGGTCGTCCTGCAACAGCGTCTCATACGGCCCGTCCAGCACCATGCGCCCGGTTTCCAGCACGTAGCCGTGGTCGGACAGTTCCAGAGCCTCGGCCACGCGCTGCTCCACTAGCAGGATCGTAACCCCGTCTTCACGGTGGATCTGCGACACCCGCTCAAAGATCGTGTCCGCCACCGCCGGTGCGAGGCCCATCGACGGCTCATCCAACATCAGCAGCCGTGGCGCGCAGGCCAGACCGCGACCGATTGCGACCATCTGTTGCTCACCGCCCGACAATGTCCCTGCCATCTGCGTCGCCCGTTCGGCCAGGATCGGAAACAGCGTCTGGATGCGGTCCAGCGTGTGATGCCAAGCTTCCCGCCCGGCCTTGGGGTATGCCCCCATCTCGAGGTTTTCCCGCACCGTCAGGGTTTTGAAGACCTGCCGTCCCTCCGGCACGTGTGCGATCCCCAGATGCGCCCGGCGCGCCGGCGCCAGCCCGAACAGATCCTTGCCCATGAAGGTGATCCGCCCCGAAGCCGGTGGCACGATCCCCGAGATTGTCTTGAACAGCGTCGACTTGCCGGCCCCGTTCGGGCCGACGACGGTGACGAACTGGCCTTCGCGCACTGACAGCGACACATCCGACAGTGCCCGCAGCCCGCCATAGGCGACAGAAAGATTGCTGACTTCAAGCATGTTGCTGGCTTCAGGCATCTTGCCGCGCCGCCCATTTCTTGCCGAGATAGGCCTCGATCACGTCGCGTTGCTCCACCACCTCCCGCGGTAGGCCGGTCGCCAGCACCCGCCCATGATCCAGCACCAGGAACCGGTCGGCGATCCGCATCATCGCGTGCATCGTGTGTTCGATGATGACCACCGTCATACCCTCTCGCCGCAGTCGCACCAGGACCTCCAGCACGTCGTCGCACTCCTCACGTCCCAGCCCGGCCAGGGTCTCATCCAGCAGCAGCAGGCGCGGCGAGCCAGCGAGGGCGCGCGCCAGCTCCATTAAGCGCAACTGCTTGTTGGTGAGTTGCCCGGCCGGCACGCCGGCCTTGTCCAACAGCCCGACCCGTTCCAGCGCCTGCGCGGCCGACGCGATCGCGTCGTTGTCCGACAACCCGGCGCCGTAGGCACCAACGATCACGTTGTCCAGCAGCGGCAGGCGTGGGAAGCTGCGCACCACTTGAAACGTGCGCCCAATGCCCATGCGGCAGACCTGCCACACCTTCTTGCCGACCAACGGCTCATGGTCGAGCATCGCGGTTCCCTGGGTGGCCGGCAGCACCCCGCACAGCACGTTGAACAGGGTCGTCTTGCCGGCGCCGTTGGGGCCAATGATCCCCAGAATTTCCCCGGCGATCACCTCGAACTTCACGTCGCTGACGGCGCGCAGGCCGCCGAAGGACTTGGACAGCCCGTCAACCCGCAGCAGCGGGCCCGTCGTGGTCGGACGAACCGAGGCCGGCGCGGCGGCCGCCAGCGATGCGGGCAGCAGGGCAGGGGCCTTCGGCTTGAAGAAGCGATCCCGGATCGTCCAGAACAGCCCGTCCGGTGAGGCCAGCATAACGGCGATCATTGCCACGCCGTAGACCACGCCCTGGATGCCCGGCAGGAAGTTGCCCAGCTCCACGTTCAGGGATTCCGCCAGCGGCACCAACACCGCGGCACCGATCACCGGCCCCCAGATCGAGGCGACGCCGCCGAACAGCGTGACCACGACAGCCTGCGCCGACACCAGCATTCCGAACACCGAGTCAGGCGTTACCACCAGCAGCACGCACGCGTAGAACCCGCCGGCCGCTGCCGCGATCATCCCGGACACCACAAGCGCCCGCATCTTCCATAGCCGCGCATTGATCCCGGCTGCCTCGGCCGCCAACTCATTTTGTCGGATGGCGAGCAGTGCAAGGCCAAACCGCGAGTTTTCCACCAGCATGCAGACGAACACGCCCATGATCAGCAAACCGACGGAGACGAGCGTGTAATAGTGCGGGTTAGTGAACTCCAGGAAGGCCGCCGGATTTTCCCGGTGCATCGGCAGCGACATTTCCTGGAAGCCGAGATATTGCAGAAAATAGAGGATTGCCAGTGGGTAAGCCAGCATCGACAGCGCAAAGTAATGCCCGCGCAGCCGGAATGTCGGCAACCCGATCAGGATCGCCGCCACCGCCGCCACCGCCATGCCAAGCGGGATGCCAAGCCACGGCGTGAGGTTCCAGTAGACCAGCGCCAGTGTCACCACGTATGCGCCAATCCCGAAGAACGACGCGTGGCCGAACGACAGCTGGCCGCCGTAGCCCGAAAGGATGTTCCATGACACGCCGAACGTCGCCCAGATCGGCACCAGGGTCATGATCAACTGGTAGTAGCTGTTCTGGACCAGCATCGACAGACCCAGGTATGCCGCGGAGATGACCGCGAGCACCACGAGGTCGCGCTTCAGCCGCGGTGCTGAACCGTATCGCATCAGGCGCGCTCCGCCGAACGGCCGAACAGCCCCTGTGGGCGCAGCAGCACGATCAGCAGGAACACCACGAAGATCGCAGCATTCTGCAACTGCGGCGGCAACACCAGGGCAGAGCATTGCTGCACGAAGCCCACCGTCAGCCCGCCCCAGAATGCGCCGAGGATACTGCCCATGCCGCCCAGCACGACGCCGGAATACATGATGATCACGTAGTCCAGTCCAATAAACGGCCCGAACGACAGGTATGTCGCCATCAGCCCGCCGGCGATCGCGGTGATACCGCTGCCCAGTGCAAAGGCGGTCCGGTATGTCTTGTCCGTATCGATCCCCATATAGGTCGCCGCCGTCGGGTTGTCCGCCGCGGCGCGCAGCGCCTTGCCCATCCGGGTAAATTCCAGCAGCAGGTACAGCGACACCGCAACAACGATCGCCACCGCGCAGGCGATCAGGCGTGCCTTGTTCAGGAACACCGTGGCATCGCCATAAATCGGCCCGACCTCAATCGCGCTGGAGGCCAACGGCGTGCGCACCGTCTGCGGCGTCGATCCAAACAGGATCAGCCCACCATTCTGCAGGATCAGCGAAATCCCCAGCGTTATGATCAGCTGGCCGAAATGGCCTTCGTCCAGCGATCCGGTGGTGCGTAGTCCCGACACCCGCGCGATCAGGAACTTGTGCAGCAAGGCGCCGCCAGCGAATACGATCGGGCCGGCCAGCAGCGCCCCGACGAATGGGCCAATATACGGACCAAGGAACGCCAGCGCCCCGCCGCCGGTTACCAGGTACAGGCTGGAGAACATGCCCAGCATCAGCAACTCGCCCTGGGCAAAATTGACGATTCGCATGATGCCGAATATCAGCCCGAGGCCGATGCACATCAGCCCGTAGATACAGCCGATCGTGATGCCCGCGGCCAGCGCGTTCAACACGTTCTCGATAAGAACCTCAAAATCCACGCGGTTTCCGTTGCCTCCCGGGCCCTGCAGCCCAGTTCAGGGCGCTTTTGTCGGCCGACGTCATAACCGGTACGGACCGCTGGCTCAAGGCACGGTCGCGTCATGGCAAGTGCATGACCCTGCGGACGGCCTGCTCACTTCGTAGTCCAGCCTCTGTCCCCGTGCCGGGGCCGCGGCCGCGGCGTATATCGAGACCAGTTTTACCGAATCACGCCTCTTGCTGCGCCGCACAAATCGCGCAACAGTCGCGAGATGCCGGATGTCCCAGTCGCCAACCAGACTCCCGCCCAAACGCCCGCACTTGCCCAGGAACTGCTGGATCTCACCGCCCGCCTGGGCGCCCGAGCCGACGAGGACCCGTTCGGCAACCCGGTCCTGTCGATTTCGCTCGCGATCACACGCCAGCTCGATACCGGCACGATAACCGAAGCCGACGTTGGCGGGCTGATCCGCTATCTGAGGGATGCCGCCTACACCGACCGCGCCGCCCGCATTCCGCAGTACCTTGGCGGCATTGATCCGGTGGCCAATCAGGGGATCCTCGCCGGCCTCGCACAGCATCTCTTGCGTCCTGATCCGAACGACAGCCCGATCCGCTGGGCGGATTATCAGGCGCTGACCGAACGCACCCGTTTCGCCGCCGTGTTCACCGCCCACCCGACATTTTCCCTGCCGCTGCCGGTCAACCAGGCACTGGCCGCCGCCGCCTGCGGCAGGCCCCTGCCATCGTTTGAAACCCACCGCCCGCCACCGATCACCCTGCGCAGCGAATTCGAACAATCCGCCACTGCGATCGCCAATGGCCGCGATGCCATCGATCGGTTCAATGCTGCGCTGATCGTTGTCGCCCGCGGCGCCTGGGCCGACCGGTGGACCGAGCTCACCCCCAGCCCGGTGGTGCTGTCGACCTGGGTCGGCTACGATACCGACGGCCGCACCGATATCGGCTGGTGGGACACGCTGCGCCTGCGCCTGGAAATGAAGCGGCTGCAACTGGTGCGCCTGCATGCACAGGTCTCCGTCATCGGCAGTGCGGTCGGCCTGGCCGAACGGATCGCCGAGGCGCGCGAGGCGGTCGATCGCCAGATCGAGCTGTGCCCGGATCAGCCCGAACCCGCCAAGGTCGCCGCCTTTGCCCATATCATGGTCGGCGCTCGCGAAACCGCCTTGACCACGCCGGCGCCGCTGCAGCCGTTGTTCCGCGACGCGATCGCCAAAGCCGGTGACCAGGAGAAGCTCGTCTTGTGCGTCGCACGCGCCGGGCTGGTGTCGCATGGGATGGCACTGGCGCACACGCATACCCGCCTGAATGCCGCGCAATTGCACAACGTCATCCGCCAGCGCCTGGGGATTGCCGACCCGCCGGAGGACCCGTCGCGCCGCCGCGCCTTGTTCGCCGCGATCAATTCGGCACTGGACACGGTAAAGCCCGAACCGGTTGATTTCGGCGCCCTGATCAGCGAGCAGGCCTCAGCCGCGAAGTTGATGATGACAGTGGCGCAGATCGTCAAACACATCGACGGCCACGTCCCGGTCCGCTTCCTGATCGCCGAGACCGAGACCGGTTACACCTTGCTGGCTGCACTTTGGCTCGCCCGCTTGTTCGGCATCGAGGACCATGTCGAGATTTCGCCGCTGTTCGAAACCGCCGAGGCACTCGAACAGGGCGCCAACGTCCTGGAAGAGGCGTTGCGCAGCCCGCACTATCGCAACTACCTGAAGAAGACCGGCAAACTCGCCCTGCAGTTTGGCTATTCCGACTCCGGCCGCTATGTCGGCCAGCTCGCCGCCAGCTATCTGATCGAACGGCTGCGCCTGAAGATCGGCCAGACGTTGGAACATCATGGCGTCACCGGCGTCGAGGTGATCCTGTTCGATACCCACGGCGAAAGCATTGGCCGCGGCGCGCATCCGGGGTCACTTGCCGACCGTCTGAAATATCTGTCCCCCACCGCCTCCCGCCAGGCGCTTGGGCGAGCCGGCCTGAAGGTGCGGGAGGAAGCCGCGTTCCAGGGCGGCGACGGCTACCTGCTGTTCGGCACCCCCGAACTCGCGCTGGCGACGATCACCCGCATTGCCGAACAGACCTACCATCCGGCTGCCGGCCCGATCGAGGACCCGGTCTACGCCGATCCCGACTTCGCCGCCGACTTCTTCGCCACCATTCGCGCCAATATGGAAGGCCTGGTCGAGGATGCCGGCTACGCCGCCTTGCTGGGTGCTTTCGGTCCGGCGCTACTCGACAAGACCGGGTCCCGTCCCTCTGCCCGGCAGACCGACGGCATGGGCGGCGCGGCGCGCATCCGGCACCCCAGCGAGCTGCGGGCGATCCCCAACAACGCGATCCTGCAGCAGATCGGCTGGTGCGCCAACACGCTGCAAGGGATCGGCGCCGCGGCGGCCCGCCATCCGGAAACCTTCACCGAACTGCGCCACAACAGCCGCCGCTTCCACCGCGCCATGGACCTCGCCAGCCACGCCTTGGCGCATTCCGACATCGAGGTGCTGCGCGCGGTCATCGCCACGCTGGATCCCGGTACCTGGCTGGATCGCGCCGCGCATACCCGCCGGCCCGGTCGCCGCGAGGCCTTGGTCGCGGTCGCCCGGGCGCTGGAGCGGCTGGATATCTGGGCAGCGGCCCAATCCATGTTCCGGCGCATTTCGGCTGACCATCTGGCGTTGCGCGTCACCTGGCCGGACGTGCCGCATATGCAGAATCGGGAAATCCTGCTGCATGCGCTGCGCCTCGCGCTGATCCACCGGATCTGGCTGCTGGCGACCGAGATCCCTGACTTCTCCCCGCGCCATGGCGTTACCCGGCTGATGCTGGAGGCAGCGATCCTGCGGCTCGATATCGATGCCTCGCTGAACATGCTGAGCGAGATTTTCCCGTCCGCCACCGATCCCGCCGCTGAGTGCGATTATGGCGAGCCGGCCGCGACCCGTCGCAACGCCGCCTATACCCGTGAGCATGAGGAGATCTTCGCACCCATGCGCCGCCTATTCGCCATGGTACGCGAGATCGCCACGGCCATCACCCACGAAGTCGGCGCCTTCGGTTAGGGCCTTCGGATCAGCCATCAGGCCCGGTTCGCGCCCCCATACGGGACGGTGCGGCACGTCGCAACCTGGGTTTTGGCTGCGTTGCGGTGGTATCCAGCACCGCGTGCAGTGCGGCAACCGTCTCGGGCGGCAGCCGGTGAATGACCTGCGCCACCCGGTTTGCCAGCGCGGTCTGTTCCGGTGTCAGCCCCGCCGTGTTGACCGTCACCCGCGGGTTGGACAGACGAGCCAGCCGCGACAGATCGTCTGCTTCGTCCCAGATCAGGCCGAAGTATTCGTTTACCTGGTGCACCAGCCCGGCACTGGGCGACCCGCGCTTGCCGTGCTCCAGCGCCGACAGATAGGCGGTGGAAACCTGCAACGCCTCCGCCAGTGCTTTCAGCGTCACCCCCCGGTCCATTCGCAGCGCCCGCACCCGGGCACCGAACGGGGTCATCGCACGCGCCGCAGAAACAACCGCACCGATCCGGGGTTCAGCGCATGCGGATGTGCCGCCCCCAGGATCAGCGGCCGGATCTCCGGCAAGTTGAGCCAATGTGGGAACTCTCGCCTGATCACGCCGCCAGTTTCGCCGCTGCCGCGCCCGGTCACCACCTCCACGCACCGCACCTGGTCGGCATGGGCGGATCGCAGGAACGACACCAGCGTGTGGAAGGCCCGCTGTGCCGTCATCCCGTGCAGGTCAAGTCGCCGCACGGCCACCAGCTTTCCAGTGCGGAACCGCTGCCAGGTCGCTTTGTCGATGCCGCCCGGCTGATCGCCCACGGTCAGCGGCGCCACGATCTTCCTTGGTGTCGCCTTCCTTGGTGCCGCCATTGCCGCCGCAAGCCGGGGTGTTGGCGCGACGGGCGGTTCCGGTGTGGCCGGTGCCAAGAATTCCCTGGGCGTTTGCCGCCCCGGCAGCGGCACGAGGCGCGTGGCGTAATCCGCCCAAAGCGCCCGGTCGGCCTCGCTTAAGCCGCGCGCACGGGATCGCATGAACTTATTCCATGGGCTGCGCAGCCCCGATCAAAGTGGTGTCTGCGCCGAGTTGCGTAAAGCCTAGTGCGGGTCGCGCGTCTGCCCGGCGGCGGCCAGCGCATCCAGATAGGCGGGCCAGCGCTGATCATGCTCCCGCCCCAGCGTCGCGAGGTAATCCCAGGAAAAAATCCCGGTATCATGCAAATCGTCGAAGATAAGCCGCACCGCATAATGTCCCACCGGCTCGATCCCGATAATGCCAACGTGGCGTCGCCCAGGCACCGTCTTTCGCTGCCCCGGCCCATGCCCCTGCACCTCGGCGCTTGGACTTTCAACACGCAGATACTCAGCCGGCAGGGCAAACGTGGCGCCATCATCAAATGACACATGCAGCACGCGCGTCGCGCGGTCCAAACGCAATTCGGTGCAGGCGGACATTATTCCTCCAGCTTCCGCGCCTCTTCCGGTAGCATGATCGGAATGCCGTCGCGGATTGGGTAGGCCAGTCCGGCCTTGCGGCTGATCAGCTCGCCGGCCACCCGGTCGTATTCCAGCGGCGCCTTGGTCAGCGGGCAGACCAGCACTTCCAGCAACCGGGGATCAACCGCCGACTCAACCGCAGGACCGGACTCAGACATCGAACACTCCTAGCTCACTGAGCGGCCCGCCGGCGCATCGGGCCCAGCAGCGCCCATCTGCAAAAGCGTCAGCAGGGTTGCTGCCCGATCGGAGTCGGATTGTGCCTCCAGCAATGCCTGCTTCTCCACCGCTTCGAATGGACATGCCATTGCCAGTGTGATCACCAACCCGTCGTCCGAAAGGCCGCGGATGGCTTCCCAATTCGCATCGACGTCCCGGCGGGCAAAGTAGCCGCGCAATGCCGCCAGGATGTTGTCGCGCTCGATCTCAACTGCCGGGCGCTCGACCGATAGATCGTGCCTGTAGCCGGTGAAGTCGCCGCGCACCCGTCGATAGCCATGGTGCAAGCCGAGTTCAGCGGCGACCGTGAAGCGCATCAGGCCGGTCAGCGTGATCAGCAGGCGCCCGTCATCGGTCTCACTGAAGGAGGACAGCCGCCCCAGGCACCCGACGCGATACAATGCTTCGCCGTTTTCACCTTCAGGGCCGGCGGGATCGGATTGGATCATGCCGAACATCCGCCCGCAGGCCAGCGAATCCTGCACCATCGCCAGGTATCGGGGCTCAAATATGTTCAGCGGCAGCTTGCCCCGCGGCATCAGCAGCGCGCCGGCCAACGGGAACACCGCGAATTCGGACGGAATATCTTCAGGTCGAGGATGAAATGCCGCCATTCAACTGAACAGCAAGGCCGATAGACGCCGGCGCGCCGCACTGGTCGCAGGATCGTCGAACCCCCAAGCCTCGAAGAACTTCAACAACTGCAGCCGTGCCGCATCCTCGTTCCAGGTGCGCGCGCGACGGACGATTTCCAGCAGCGCCTCAGCCGCCTGCTCCCGCTCACCGGTTGCGTTCAACGCCGTCGCCAGATCATAGCGAGCCTGATGATCCGCCGGATCTGCTGCGAGGCGTGCCTGGAACGACTGCAACTGGTCCTTTGCCGCACGCCCCTCCTTGGCCAGCGCCAATGCACTGCGGGCCCCGGCAATTTCGGCATGTTCAGCGACCTTTTCCGGCACCTGGGCCAGTGCCTCCTCAGCGGCGTCTTCCTGGCCCATCGCCATCAGCGCCCGGATCAGCCCGCCCCAGGCGTCGCCGTTCTCCGGCTCCTCACCGAGGAGCGCGCTGAACAGTTCACCGGCCTGCTGCGCATCGCCCTGTTCCAGCGCCGCCTTCGCCTCAGCCAGGAGATCGGCCGCCGGCATCGACCCACCGCTTGCCTTCAGCAGAGCCTCGACGAACCGCTTTACTTCCGGTTCCGGCTGCGCACCCTGGAACACGTCAGCGATCTGCCCCTGCCAGAACGCGGCCACCGTGGGGACCGACTGCATCGGCAGACCGAGCTGTGCCAGCTGGCGCACCAGTTGCTGGTTCTGATCGATATCGATCTTGACCAGCTTGATCCGTCCGCCTGCCGCCTTGGTCACTTTTTCCAGTGTCGGCGTGAGTTGCTTGCACGGCCCGCACCAGGTCGCCCAGAAGTCCACCAGCACGGGAATCGAGCGCGATGTCTCGATCACGTCCTGCATGAAGGTCTTCTGGTCGCCGTCGACAATCATGTTCGCGGCAGCGTTTCCGGCGGCCGGAGCCTGTCCGATGATGTGGTCCATTGAGCGTGTTTCCTGGTCGTCTACGGGCGTTCAATTCTAGATAGAGCCGTCTGCCAAACAAGCAAGCATGATCGGCCTCGTTGTTCCGAACATGCCGATTCGGCGTGGGGGCGTCCAGGGCAGGGGCCGGGTGCCGGCGCGACTGTCCGGGAGCTGTTGCGCCATGTCGGCACGATCATTCACGCATGCCCTGTCCGGCGTGGTAGGCTTGCCGCGTTGCAGGCTGGCGGTGGACAGTCAGCGCGCTGCAACGCGTTGTTCAGGCGAGAAAACGTGTCAGTTTGGCTGTCCGGCCAGGGTGATGTTGCTGTAACGTGTAACCAACAGGACCGATTGATGACCCTATCCAAGCTCGACCGCGCCCGGCTCTACAATGACGAACTGACCGCGATCCGGCGTGACATCCACGCCCATCCTGAGCTTGGACTGGAAGAGTTCCGCACCGCCGACCTGGTTGCGCGGAAACTGCAGGAATGGGGCATCGAAGTGCATCGCGGGATCGGCCAGACTGGGGTTGTTGGCGTGCTGCGCAACGGCAACGGCCAGGCTGCGATCGGCCTGCGGGCAGATATGGACGCACTGCCGATGCAGGAAGCCACCGGCCTGCCGCACGCCAGTCAAACTCCCGGCCAGATGCATGCCTGCGGCCATGACGGCCACACCACCGTTCTGCTTGGCGCCGCCAAATACCTCGCCGAAACGCGAGACTTCAACGGCACCGTCAATTTCATTTTCCAGCCCGCCGAGGAAGGCCGCGGCGGCGCCGACGCGATGCTGAAGGACGGGCTGTTCCAGCGCTTTCCCTGCGACGCCGTCTACGGCCTGCACAACCGGCCCGGCATACCGGTTGGCCGCTTTGCCACCAGCCCCGGCGTTCGTTTCGCCGGCGCGGCGTTCTTCGACATCACCGTCATCGGCAAGGGCGGCCACGGTGCCCGCCCGCAGGAGACGATCGATTCGCTTCTCGCTGCCTGCCACATCGCCGCCGCGATCCAATCGATTGTGTCCAGGAACATTTCGGCCCAGGAGTCGGCCGTGGTCAGCATCACCCGCATCCATGCCGGCGAAGCTCATAACGTCATTCCACACGATGCCACGCTCGGCGGCACGGTGCGAACGATGAAACCCGAGGTGATGGCCGCGGTCGAGCAGCATATGACTCGCCTGGCCAGCAGCATTGCCGAGGGCTTCGGCGCCGAAGCCACGGTGGATTTCCGCACGCTGTTCGAGCCCGTGGTCAACGACCCGCACGAGGCCGTGCTGTATGCCGATGCCGCCGCCGCGGTGGTCGGCGACGGCAGCGTTGACCGCAATGCCCCGCCGGCGATGGGATCGGAGGATTTCGGCGCCATGATGCAACAGGTTCCAGGCGCCCACATCTTGTTTGGTAACGGCGACACTGCCGGCGTCCACAACCAGTCGTATGATTTCAACGACGAGGCCATTCCCTACGCCGTTGCGCTGCTTGCCGCGATCACCGAGAAGAAACTGCCCAAGGCGTTCGATTAACGCTCGCTGCCGGGCGCCACCATCGGGCCATTTGCGCACCCTGGTAGCCCGCGCATCCTGGGTGCGCCGGCAACTGCTTGCGCGCCGCTTCCGCGTCACGCCCGCCGTCGCACGTTCCAGAACTTTGGCACGCCCGACAGCACGCCCTCCAGATCCGCTCGCCATGCCGCGGGCTGCAACGTGACCCCGGCTGGCACCAGCGGCACCGTCGCCAGGCATTCGCGCTGCAGTTCGCCATCCAGTCGCGCCTGATCCACCGGATCGGTCGCGACCAGCCAATCGGCTCGCAGCGCCTCATACCGTGCGCTGGAATACCAGCCGGACTCCTCCGACCCGGTGCCCCGCAGCCGCGAGTTCACCAGGGGCGAGCCGACTGACAGCGACGGCACATTCAGCGCATGAATATGGAATCCGCCGACCTCCGGCGGCCCCTTGTTGATCACCCGCTGCGTCATCGAGGACCAGTCCATACTGATGTAGTCCAGATTGATCCCGATGCGTTGCAGCAGGTCGGCCAGCACCTCGTTGGCCGTCTTCACATTGGGATAGTCGCCCGGCGAGATCTGCACGATCTTTTCGCCGGCATATCCGGCGGCCTTGAGTGCCGCGGCCGCTTGGGCATCGCTCAGCGGCGGGCGGATCCCGTCGAGCCCGGCCTCGGTGGCGTCCGGCATGCCCAGCGGGTAGTAGCCGGTTCCGGCCCGCTGCAGCGCCGGATCGCTGCCGGCCATTGCGGCGACAAAATCCGCCTGATTAAGCGCCCGCAGGATCACCTGGCGCATCTCCGGGCGGTTGAACGGCGGCTGCAGGTGGTTGAAGCGGATCATGCAGTAGTTGCCCTCGGTCTCCAGCACCTCACCACGCAGCGCCTTGTCCTTACGGACCAGCGGCAGCAGATCCTGGGAGGCAAACTCCCACCAGTCCTGTTCGCCCTTCTGCAACGCCGCCAGCGCCACCCCCTGGTCGGGCATGGTGGTCCACACCACCCGCTCAAAATGTACGATCTTCGGCCCCGCGGCGCGGTCCGGCACCCCATCCGACCGGGGCACATAGCCGTCAAACCGAGCGTAGACGTTGCGCACGCCTTGCAGCCGCTCCGCGGCGACGTAGCGGAACGGCCCGCTGCCGACGATTTCGGTCAATGGCTTGTATGGGTCGGTCAGCGCCAGCCGTTCCGGCATCATCGCCGGCATAAAAGCGCCGGGTTTGCCCAGGGCCTGCGGCAGCCGGGGAAACGGCTGCTTGAAGCGGAACACCAGCGTGCGGTCATCCGTTGCGGTGATCTCATCGCTGATCCGCAGCAGCTCCACCCCCAGCACATCGCGCCGGCCCCAACGCCGGATGCTGGCCACGCAGTCGCGCGCAAGCACCTTTTGTCCATCGTGGAATTGCAGCCCGTCGCGCAGCGTCAGGGTCCAGCGCCGCCCGCCGTCGTCCATGACATGCCCCGCCACCATCTGCGGCTGTGCCTGCTGACGCGAATCCGTCCCATACAGCTGGTCGAACACCAGTCCGGCGTGGTTTCGTGTGACATTTGTCATACTGTAATGTGGATCGAGCGTCACCAGGTCCACCTGCGGCATGAACCGCAGCACGCGTTCCCGCTCGCTTGCGGCCAGTGCCGGCGCACTGAGCCCGGTCAATGCCGCGCCGCCGCTCGCCAGCACGCGGCGGCGTCCGATATTCTTCATGGCCGATTCTCCCATTTGCCCGACAGTGTCGGCTGCCGGTGCGATGATCAAGTCGACAAACGAGGCTGCCCCGCCTCACACCGCCCGGTTCCACCCTTGCGGATAACCGGTTAAACAAACCGCCATGGCGAGTCATCTGCTGGAAACGATCGAGGGAAAACGCCTCGCCGAACGGGATACCTGGCTTCAATGGGGTCCATACCTGGCCGAACGGCAATGGGGCACGGTGCGCGAGGATTACTCCGCCGACGGTAATGCCTGGGACTATTTCCCGTTCGACCATGCCCGTAGCCGCGCTTACCGCTGGGGCGAAGACGGCATCGCCGGTTTCGCCGACGATCGCCTGCGCTGGTGCATCTCACTCGCGTTGTGGAACGGCCGGGACCCGTTCCTGAAGGAGCGTCTGTTCGGTCTGACCAACGACCAGGGCAATCACGGCGAGGACGTCAAGGAGCTGTATTACTTCCTCGACGCCACCCCAACCCATTCCTACATGCGGATGCTGTACAAGTATCCGCAGGCGGCGTTCCCCTATGCCGACCTGATCGCGAAGAACGCCGCCGCAGGTCTGGACGACCCGGAATACGAACTGCTCGACACCGGCGTATTCGAGCAGAACCGATACTTTGACGTAACGGTGGAATATGCCAAGGCAACGGCCGACGACATCCTGATCCGCATCACTATCGATAATCGTGGCCCGGACCCGGCCGAACTGCACGTGCTGCCGCAACTTTGGGCGCGCAACACCTGGGACTGGCGCCCCGGCATTCCTGAACCGCGCATCACACGCTCCCGCACCGGCGTCACCGCCTGGCACAACCGCATGCCCGACCGGCGGTTCGAGATTGATGCTGATTCAAATTGGCTATTTTGTCGTAACGAAACCAATGTGAGGCGTCTCTATAACCAGAGCACTGACGGCGTGTTCAAGGACGGCATCAACGACTATGTCGTCGACGGCCAGACCCAGGCCGTCGACCCCCTGTCGGGCACGAAATGCGCGCCCCATGTCATTCTCAACCTTGCCGCTGGGGAGCGCCGGGTGCTGCGCCTGCGTTGGCGCCCAGCGTCATTGGCCGGGGAGGCGTTTGCTGACCACGACGAGATCTTCGCTGCGCGTCTGGCGGAGGCGGATGCCTTCTATGCCGCGCTGCAGACCTGCGTTCCTGATCCTGACGCCAAGCTGGTGCAACGCCAGGCACTTGCCGGTATGTTGTGGTCGAAACAATTCTACCGCTACGACGTTCGCCGCTGGTTGATGGGCGATCCGCTGCAGCCCAGTCCGCCCGATGGGCGTGAAAACATTCGTAACGGCGACTGGCAGCACCTCAACAACCGCGATATCATTTCGATGCCGGACACCTGGGAATACCCCTGGTATGCGTCCTGGGACCTGGCCTTCCAGGCCGTTACGCTTGCCCTGATCGATCCCGAGTTCGCGAAGCAGCAGCTTCTGATGCTGACCCATGAATGGTTCATGCACCCGAACGGGTCGCTGCCGGCCTATGAATGGGCGTTCGGCGATGTCAATCCGCCGGTCCACGCCTGGGCCGCCTGGCGCGTCTACCGGATGGATGCCGCGCTGCGTGGTGAGCCCGACTATGCGTTTCTTGAACGCATCTTTCACAAGTTGATGATGAACTTCACGGGCTGGGTGAACCGCCAGGATGCCGAGGGCCGCAATGTTTTCCAGGGCGGCTTCCTGGGCCTCGACAATATTGGCGTGTTCGATCGTAGCCAGAAGCTGCCGGTTGCGGGCCGCATCGACCAGTCAGACGGCACGTCCTGGATGGCGATGTATGCATTGAACATGATGCGCATATCGCTTGAACTCGCGACGCATAATCATGTTTATGAAGCAACGGCAACCAAGTTCTTCGAGCATTTCCTGGCGATCGCCGAGGCGATGACCCGCCAGAACGGCCGTCGCGGCCTGTGGGACGACGCCGACCGGTTCTACCACAACGTTTTGAAGCGTCCGGATGGTTCGGCCATTCCGCTGCGCCTGTTTTCCCTGGTCGGCCTGTTCCCGCTACTGGCGGTCGAGGTGCTTGAGCCCGAGATGGTTGCGCAGTGTCCGGAGTTTGCCGAACGCCTGCAATGGGTGCTCGATCATCGGCCTGATCTGGCTGGCCTGGTATCGCACTGGGATGTGGAAGGGCAGGGGTCCCGGCGCTTGCTGTCGCTGCTGCGTGGCAGCCGGATGAAGGCGCTGCTGCGCCGGATGTTGGACGAGACCGCTTTCCTGTCGCCCTACGGCGTGCGCAGCGTCTCCCGCCAGCATCTCGAACATCCGTTTGAGCTTGATCTCGACGGCCAGCATTTCAGTGTCGGCTACGTCCCCGGCGACAGCAACACCAGGGCCTATGGCGGTAATTCGAACTGGCGCGGCCCGGTGTGGATGCCGGTGAATTTCATGCTGGTTGAGGCGCTGTATGGCTTTCACCGTTACTACGGCGACGACTTCCAGGTGGAATATCCGACCGGTTCGGGCAGGACCCTGAGCCTGCGCGAGGTCGCAGGGGAACTCGCAAGCCGCCTGACAAGGCTGTTCCTGCGCGGCCCCGACGGCCGCCGCCCGGCGTTAGGGACATCGCCGGTTCAGCAGCACGACCCCAATTTCCGCGACCACATCCTGTTCCACGAATTTTTCCATGGCGACACCGGCCAGGGCCTCGGCGCCTCGCACCAGACGGGCTGGACCGGGCTGGTCGCCCTGCTACTGCATGGCCGGGAGGTTGAGGATCCGACCCTGATGGACATGCCTACGGGTGAGGTGTGACCAATGGCGTATATCGCAATCCGGCGTGCTGCCCGAAGCGCGTCTACCCGGCCTTTGCCAGTTGCTGTTCCACCAGCGTGGCCCACCACGATGCGCCCACCGGCAGGATCTCGTCGTTGAAATCATAGCGTGGATGGTGCAGCAGCGGTTCGTCCGCCCCCCGCGCCCCGCCGAGCATCAGATAGGCGCCCTGCTTGGCGTTCAGCATGAAGGCGAAATCCTCGCCGCCCATTGTCGGCGCGCGCATTTCCCGCACCCCATCGCGTCCCGCCACTGCCTGGGCCGCGTCCCGCGCCAGCACCGTCGCCTCGGCATCGTTGACCGTCGCCGGCGCATGGCGGAAGAAGTGCAGGTCTGCCGAGGCGCCGAAACTGGCCGCGATCCCATTGACCAGTCGCTTCAGACCCGCCTCGATCTGCTCCCCGACTTCCGGGCGGTACCAACGCGCCGTGCCCTTCATCACCACCCGCTCCGGCAGGATGTTGTATGCTTCGCCGCCGACAATGCTGCCGATTGAAACAACCCCACCTTCAATCGGCTCAATGGTCCGCGAGACGATTGTTTGCACGGCGCTGATGATTGCCGCGGACACCACGATCGGATCGATCCCCTGGTGCGGCGATGCGCCATGGCTGCCCAGACCGGTCACCACGATGTCAAAGAACCCAACCGCGGCCATCACCGCCCCGGTGCGCCACAGGAAGGTGCCCGCCTTGGCTTCCGGCCAGTTGTGCAGCCCGAACACCTTCTCCATCGGGAAGCGGTCGAACAGACCCTCATTGACCATCATCTCCGCGCCGCCCTCGAACTCCTCCGCCGGCTGGAAAATCAGGTAGACCGTGCCGTCGAAATTCCGTGTCTCGGCCAAGTATTTCGCCGCCCCCAGCAGCATTGTGGTATGCCCGTCATGGCCGCACGCATGCATCACACCGGGGTTCCGGCTGGCATGCGGCACCCCGGTTTCCTCGTGGATCGGCAGCGCATCCATATCGGCGCGCAGCCCGATCGCCCGATCCGAGCTTCCGGCGCGGATGACGCCTACGACGCCATGCTTGGCCAGCCCAGTGATGATTTCATCCACGCCAAATTCCGCCAGCTTCGCGCGGACAATGCCGGAGGTGCGGACCTCCTGCAGCGACAATTCGGGATGCGCATGCAGATCCTGTCGCCATGCGGTCATTTCGGGATGCAGAGCGGCAATACTATTGATAATTGGCATAGTTCGTATCCTGGCCTTAAACCTCTAGTGGTGGTGCTGAACGAACGTTTGCGCAAGCCCTTTGCCCAAGGGTAACGGATCAACACCCAGTAAGTGCCGCATCGGCGCAATGTCGAACGATTTATTCTCCATCAAGCGCCGTATTTCTTCCGGCCGCACCACCGGCAGCCCCGGCACGAAGCGGACCCACCGCGCCGCCAGCATCAGCGCCCCGGCTGGGAACGCCACCACCGCCGGCACCCGCACGCCGGCCGCATGAGCCACCGCCCGGACGAAATCCGCATAGGTCACCGCCGTCGCGCCGGCAACAACCACGCTTGCCGGTCCATCCCACTGCCGCAGCAGCGCCGCATGGATGCACCGCGTCACGTCGGACTGATGGATCGGCTGCACCGTAAACCCGCCGCCGCCAGGCAGCGGCATCACCGGGAGCCACCGCAGCAACCTGGCCAGCCGCTGCACGTTGTCCTCACCCTGGGCGCCATAAATCATCGTCGGATGCAGCATCACACCCTGGCGTCCGGATGCCAGCAGCGCGGCCTCCCCCGCCAGCACGCCGTTGCCGTGCGAATCCGGCCACTGAGTAAATTTTCGCGTGCTGCCCAGCAGCACCAGCCTTGCCGCCGCCGGCGCTGCAGCCAGCACGACGCCGGCATGTCTTGCATGCGCGCAGCTTACGACCCGTGTGGCCCCAGCCAGGGCCGAGCGCAGCCCTGCCTCGTCACCCAGGTCCGCCTGTCGCACCGGACCGTTCAGTCCCGCCGCCGCCCACTTAGCCGGATCACGCACCACCGCCACCACCGTGACGCCCTCGCTCAGTAGCGAGCGGCACAGCGCCAGTCCGGAGCGTCCGGACGCGCCGATCACATGCACCGTCTCAGTCATCGTTCCTCAAATGCATATCCCTGGTTGCGCAACAACTCTCTCGCTCACGCCCTGCGTATCGCCTACCTTGCCGCAGAACCAGGGAGGCCAGACAAAATGACAATCCAACGCCGTACCATGCTCGGGGCCGCCACCGCCAGCGCCCTTATCCCCGCCGCCAGAAGCCGCGCCCAGTCGAAACCGGTCATCAAAGTCGGTGTCATGAACGACCAGTCCGGCCCCTACCGCGACGTCAACGGCCCCACCAGCGTCATCTGCGCGCAGCAGGCGGTGCAGGAATTTACCGCGGGCTCCGGCGATTTCTCTGTCGAGGTCCTGTCCGCCGATCATCAAAACAAGCCCGATGTTGCCGTCTCCCTGGCCCGCGAGTGGTTCGACCAGCGCGGTGTTGACTTCATCATCGACATCGCCGCCACGTCCTGCGCGCTTGCGCTGGCCTCGATCGTCAAGGAAAAAAACAAGATCATGGTCGCCTGCAGCACCGCTTCGTCGGACGTTACCGGCAAGGCCTGCACGCCAAACTCGATGCACTGGTCGTTCGACACCTATATGGAGGCGAAATCCACCGGCGGCGCGATGGTAAAAGCCGGCGGCGACACGTGGTATTTCATCACCCCCAACTACGCGTTCGGCGAAGCGACCCAGCGCGACACCACTCGCTTCGTCGAGGCCGGCGGTGGCAAGGTATTGGGTTCCCAGCTTTATCCGTTCCCGGAAACCACGGATTTCTCGGCATTCGTGGTCAAGGCACAGGCCTCGGGCGCGAAGATCCTGGGTATCTGCGGCGCCGGCTCCGACCTCATCAACATCATCAAGCAGGCGCACGAGTTCGGTCTTACGCGGACCATGAAGCCGGCCGCGATGGTGGCCTACACCACCGATATGCGCTCCATCGGCACCGAGATGGCCGCCGGTACTCGACTGTCGGAGACCTATTACTGGGACCTGAACGATCGCACCCGCAGTTTCCAGAAGCGCATCCAGCCCAAGGTGACGCTGTGGCCGAACATGGCACAGGCCGGCGTCTACTCCGGCACGTTGCACTACCTGAAGGCGGTCAAGGCGATGGGCGCGGCGCAGGCCAAGCAGAGCGGTGCCGCCACCGTCGCCCAAATGAAAGCCATGCCCACCGACGACGACTGCTTCGGTGCCGGCAAAATCCGCGAGGATGGCCGCAAGATCCACCCCGCCTATCTGTTTGAGGTCAAGCAGCCCAGCGAAAGCAAGCACGAATGGGATCTGTATAAGTTGATCGGCACCACCCCGGCTGAAGAAGCCTTCCGCCCGCTGTCGGATAACGCCTGTCCCCTGGTCAAGGCCTGAAACTACGCGTCGGGGGCGGAGGTTGGCGCCGCCCCCGGCGCATTCACGCCGGCATTTCCCGCAATCCGCAGGCTATCGCGCGATCCATTAGCATTATCTTAATCGTTTTCAGGCTTCAGGAGTGTGCGTCACGACCGTGGCGCCGAATGACTGGAGCATCCCCTTGTCCGTGCCCGCCCCTGCACCCGACCGCGTCCTCGGCCTGGACCTGATGCGCGCCACTGCGATCCTGATGGTCCTGGTCAACCACTGGGTGTCGCATTTCGGCTACTGGTTCAACTTCCACGTGCCCGCGGTCGCGGACACGGTCGGCGACACCGGTGTTGAGGTCTTCTTCGCGTTGAGTGGCTTCCTCATTGGGCGTATCCTGATTGGTATTGTCCGCGCCCGTCCCACATGGTCCGACTACCGGGTCTTTATGATCCGCCGTGCCATGCGCACGCTGCCGCTCTATTTCCTGTGGCTGGCACTACTACTGGCAGTGTTTCCGCCGATGCAGGACAGGCTTGTCACCACGCTGCGCTGCTTTACGCTCACGCAGAACCTGTTGGCCGACATGCCGCCGGACTATTTCTATGCCGTTACCTGGTCGCTGACCATCGAGGAATGGTTCTACCTGTTGTTCGGTGCCCTGCTGCTCGGTCTCGCACGCCGCATTGGCGGTGCGCGCGCACTGCCCTGGTGCCTGGCGCTCTTTCTGCTGGTGCCTCTGGCACTGCGCCTCGGCTTCCAGCAGCGCAGCCCCCTGGTCTTCCTGCGCATCGACGAAATTGCCTACGGCGTCCTGATGGCCCGCCTGTACCTGGATCGCAGCCGCCTGTTCCAGCACCCGTGGCCAGCGTTCACCAGCGGCGTGCTACTCATCGGCGCCGCCCTGGCCAATGCATTGCCCCTGCCGGATTTCCTGGCCATCCCGCTGACCGTCAACCTAGAGGTGATCGGCGGCGCCCTGTGCCTGCCTGCCGCCCTGCGCCTGCGGCGCCTGCCATCTTGGGTGGAGCACCCGGTGCGATGGCTGGCTGGCCGGTCCTATGCGATCTATCTGATACATCTCACCATTCTGGTCGATCTGGCCGAACGGCAGTGGGTGGAGCCAGGCCTGCTGCCACCGCTGGCCGCCGCATTGATCGCAATCGTCCTGCCGTTCCCGCTCGCGGAGCTGTCCTATCGGCTGCTTGAGGCACCGTTGCTGCGTCTGCGGCCGCGCCAGGGTGGGCCACGGATCCCGGGCAGCATCCAACTCGGCATTGGCTGAGCGATCAGCGGTTCCGGCGCAGGGTGTTGCAGGCCCGCCGTCATCGAGCCTGGATTCATTCTGGCTGTGCTGCGTCTTTCCACCGGCGCGAAACCGATCCAACCTGGGCCGACAACGATCCAAGGCAGAATGCCATGACCCAGACGACCGACCCCGCCGCCGCCCTTGCCAACCATGTTGCCACCACACAATTCGCCGATCTTCCACCGGCCACCGTCACTGCGACCAAGCGCGATCTTCAGGACACGCTTGGCTGCGCGCTTGGCGGCAGCGGCGCACCGGGAATCCCCGAGTTATTGCGGCTGTACCGAAGCTGGGCCGGGGCAGCGCAGGCGGGCTTGCTGCTGGTTGGCGGCCGCCTGCCGGCACCGCAGGCCGCCTTCATCCATGGCGCCATGGCCCACGCTTTGGACTTCGATGACACTTACGACCGCGGCGGATCGATCCATCCCGGCGCGTCCGTCCTTGGCGCGGCGCTTGCCACCGCAGACCTCCTGGGCACTGTCTCCGGCCGGGATCTGATCCTTGCCGCCACGCTTGGGCTTGATGTGTCCAACAGGATTGCCCTGGCTGCCACCGTCGATCGTGGCTGGCATCGCACCGCCGCGATTGGGGTGTTTGGCGCCACCGCCGTTGCCGGCAAATTGCTGAAATTGACGGCTGCCCAGCTTCACCACGCCTTCGGCATCGCCCTCAGCCAGGCCGCCGGCAGCCGCCAGTGCATCCTTGACGGCGCCCTCACCAAACGCCTGCAGGCAGGCCACGCCGCCCAGGCCGGCATGATTGCAGCCCTGCTTGCCGCCGACGGCATCACCGGCGGTGACGGCATCTTTGCCGGCCGCTTCGGCTTCTTTGAGCTCTATCAACCTGGTGGTTACGACCTCACCAGGTTGACCGCCGAACTCGGCGGCGCCTTTCGAGGCGACGAGGTCAGCTTCAAGCCCTATCCCTGCGGCCGCCCATTGCACGCCGCCATCGACGCCGCGATCGCGCTGCACCACAGCCTGGATCTTAACGCCAGCAACATCGGCGACGTGACGGTCACCGGAGATCCCCGTCTTATCGTAGACTACTTCAACGGTGCCCCCCAGAAGCGTCGTCCGACCCAGATCGTCGAGGCACAGTTCGCGCTGCCGTGCCTGATCGCCAATGGATTGTTGTATGGGCGCGTCGGCATTGACGAGGTCGCCCGATTTGACGATCCCGCTGTATTGGCGCTGGCCGCGCGGATGCAGGGCGAGCCGGGTGAACCGACAACGGCCATCACGGTCCGCCGTAGTGACGGCCGGCACGCCCGCCAAGTCACTGCCATCCCACTCGGTGCGCCTGAAAATCCTCTGAGCGATGCACAGCAGATTGCCAAATTCCGCGACTGTGCGGCCCATGCCGTCCGGCCTGTTGCATCGGGCACTCTCGACGCGGTGCTGGGCGAACTGGCCTCGCTGGAACACGCGCCCGACGCGCGCCGGCTGGCAGCCCTGCTGATCTGACCAACTCGGTTCAGTCTTCGATCGCTTGATGGCCCGCTCAAGCGGCTCGCCGCATCTTTGTCATCAACGGGCTTGGGACGGCCGGGCGGACTTGTGCTCCGGAGTGCATGGTTGCAATCGTAACCACCCCCGGTGCCGCCATGCCTGGCATGCTATGGTGGCAAGTGACATGACAATTCGATGCACGTTTGAGATTAGCTACAGTCACGGAATACACGTATAAGTTGTAATATTTGGAAGCTCATATTGCTTCGGCGGGAAACACGGTGTGTTAGAGCAATCCAAACACGCGCAGTTCATGCAACCTAGGCGTGTTCGACTGCTCTATCCATCAAGCCTGTTCCCGACAGCGTGTTTCCCGTAACGCCGATTTTTACCAGGAGTCGCGCCAGCATCGCAGGGTGGGCTTGTATTTGGATCCAAACGAACAACCTTGAACGATCGTAACCTACGTGGTACTGGTTGCATGATGAACCCTATAACCTGCATGGCTTCGGTTGGAAGATGAACCAATGGAACGAGCCCGCGAGCTACGCGAGAATGCTGCACGGTGTATCAGGCTCTCCAGGTCGATCAATTCCCCGGCTGATGTTGCCTGGCTTGAAGACCTGGCCGCCGAAGCGGCACATGCGGCCGACCGGTTAGAGGCGGAGGAGCCGGATATCGATGCGGAGGCCGATCCGTCCTGGCATCTGACTAGCGCGCACGATAGCGTTCGTATCCTGGAGGATCGCCTGTTCCCCGACCGTCGTCGATCGGGTCGTCAGGACGTGAGCAACGTTCTGATACCGCTGCTGCGGAGCGAGTCTTTGTCGGGTCTGCCTGTCGATCCGGGCGATGACGGGCCTGATCAACTTAATGCCTCACGCGGCATCATCATCTGGACCTTGGTTTCCGCGATAATGTGGGTGCCGTTGTTGTGGTGGATGTTGTAGCCGGTCGTTGTTGTACTATTACGCGGTGGGTTGAAGCTCACCGGTTCGTAACTTGAGTCCACCGTTGCCGATCTTTAAGAAGATTGCTGCTGCTGTATCCAGTGATCTCCATGCAACAAAGTCTTTATGACCTTCAAAGACTTATCGCCCGCGCGGAGGCATGGCGGTCTGAAAGCGACCGCGCGACCTTTGGCGCGATGCATGCATTTTGCCTGGAGGAAGCGCGCCGCTGCGAGGAGACTGTGCGTCGCTCGCTCGAGACGCCTCCGCTCGCTGTGACGCCGGACAAGCTGTCCGCTGTCCGGCCAGACACTGCAGTGCAGGCTTGAAACGGTTTTGGGCGGCTGTATACGGTCAGCGCGCCATCGCATTTAGCCCAGCAACTTCACTACCCTGCTTGTTCCAGTCAGGATGATGTTGCTCTGGGACCCTGGACGACGCGCTGAAGTCGTGACGACGGGTGCCGTAGCTTATTACAGTTCAATCGGCTCCCATTCGACACCGTCGTAGCCCAAGCCCGACGCCATCTCCTCAACCCAGGCTTTTACTCCTGCTGCATCGGTGCCGATATGGGCGTCGGGGAACGTTTCTGGACCCGGGTCATCGCTGTT
Organism: Rhodopila sp.; assembly: GCA_965200665.1. Classification (GTDB taxonomy): domain Bacteria; phylum Pseudomonadota; class Alphaproteobacteria; order Acetobacterales; family Acetobacteraceae; genus Rhodopila. The sequence continues at coordinate 4,288,004 of OZ241370.1, forward strand.
CATTTCTCCAGCATATTCCGCTTTGAACAAGCCCGGTTCCACTTCCCGCAGGCGGGCCCGAAGTATGACTTTCCTGTTGTCGTTTGAAACGCCCATTGATCCTCCTGATGACTAGGTAACTTCCAAAATACGCTCCGGGGTGATGGGCAGATGCCGCATGCGGTGACCGATCGCGTTGTAAACCGCATTGGCAATCGCTGGCGCCACGCCGGTCAACGCGATTTCTGCCACGCCCTTCGAACCGAGGGGATTGAACGTCTTGTCTTCGCCTGGGACGAAGACAACATCGAGCGCCCCGACATCGGCATTTACCGGCATCAGGTATTCCGCCAGATTTGCGTTCATGACCCGGCCAAGGCGGGCATCCCACTCGACCTGCTCCATCAATGCCATTCCCAAACCGCCGACCATGCCGCCGATGCATTGGCTGCGGGCGATCTTTGGATTAATTACTGTCCCGATATCGTAGGCACCGACGATACGCGGCACCCGCAGCATGCCGACCACCGGGTCCACCAGCACCTCCACAAATACAGCGCCGAACGCCGAACTGGAAAACGTCTTGCTTTCCTCGCCGGGTGCGGCCGATCCATCGGCCTCGATGCGTTCGAGACCTGAGCGCTGCATCGCGGCGACCAGGTCATTGCCCTGCTCCCCGACCCGTTCATGCAGCTTTTGCCGCAACGCCCGGCAGGCTGCGACGACGGCATTGCCCACGCTTGCCAGGGTGATGGACCCGCCATGGACCGGTGCCTTCGGCATGTCCGTGTCACCCAACTCAAAGTGCACGCGCTCGATTGGCAGGCCAAGGGCATCAGCGGCCAACTGGCTCATCGCCGTGTAGGTTCCCGGCCCCATGTCACTGGATGCGGTGCGAACCACGGCCGTCCCATTGCCGTAGAGCACTGCCTGGGCCGCCGCCGGTGCGCGATGGGACGGGTAGAAGGCGGTTGCCATACCGTGCCCGACCAGCCAATGTTCCTGACGGTTCCGCCCCGGCACCGCAGACCGGCGTGACCAACCGAAGCGTTCGGCCCCGAGCGTATAGCAGGCCCGTAGTTCCTTGCTGGACCATGGCAGGTTTTTGTCCTCGTCACGGTCGGCATAGTTGTTCAGGCGGAATTCAATAGGGTCCTGACCAAGCTGTTCGGCCATTTCATCCATTGCCATTTCCAGCGCCATCATTCCGGTCGCGGTCCCCGGCGCGCGCATGGAGCAGGGGCTGTTGATGTTCATGTCCACCAACCGGTAGCGGGTGAGCACGCTCGGGCAGGAGTAAACAGCGCGCGGCGGATCGAGGGTTACTTCGGCATATTCCTCATAGGTCGAGGTTTGTCCCCACGCTTCCTGGATCAGGCTCACCAAGCGCCCGTCGCGTTCCGCGCCGATGCGCACCCGCTGCTCCGTCTTCGGTCGTGCGCCGACCGACGTGAAGCACTGCCGGCGCGTCAGTTCCACGCGAACCGGGCGGCCGACGACCCGGGCAGCCATAGCGGCGATGGTCACATGCGGCCAGGTTCGCAGCGCCGAACCGAAGGCGCCGCCGACGAACGGCGACACCACGCGGATCGCCTGCTCCGGAATTCCGAACACATGACTGATTTCGGTGCGAACGTTATCGACCCATTGCGTCTTGTCGTACAAGGTCAGGTGATCGCCATCCCATTCGGCAATCGTTGCATGCGGCTCGATCGGATTGTGCTGTTCGCGTTCGTGGCTACAGCTGATGTCGATTTGAATCGGTGCCGCGGCAAGTGCGGTTTCGGCATTGCCGCGCCGCTTCTCGCCCGGCCGGCCCGAGGCGGCGACCGCCTCACTCGGTTCATGGCCGCGCCCTCGATCCATCCTGGTCAGTGCCGGTGCTGTTTCATATTGGATCTTCACGGCGGACGCGGCGGTGTCGGCTTGCTCCTGGGTGTCGGCGACGACCACGCCAATGGGCTGGCCCTCGAACAACACCTTATTGTCCTGGAAGACATGTAGCTGTTCGCCTGCCTGGGGGTCCACGGGCGGACGCTCCTCCAACGGACGGTAGGGCAGCCGCGGCGCGTTCTGATGGCAGATCACGGCAACGACGCCGGACATCTGCTCCGCTGCGGTGATGTCCATCGCCACAATGCGACCCTTGGCGACGCTGCTGGTGACCAAAGCCGCATAGGCCATGTTCCGCAGCTGGAACTCGGCGGCATAGGTAGCCTGGCCAGTGACCTTCTCAGCCCCCTCAACCCGGCTGACAGGCTGTCCGACGTAAGCGTTCATGCCTGGTCTCCTGCTGTCAGGATTGCTCGTTCCACAACGCGCGGCAGCAACTTCAGCTTGAACGCCCTGTCGCCTTCGGCATTGGCACCCTCGACCGCCAGGCCCGCGGCGGCGGATATCATGTCCGGGTTGAACGCACGGCCGATCAATGCTTGTTCAACGGCTCGCAGCCGCCAGGGCCTGGTGCCCACGCCGCCAGCCGCAACATGCGCCGCGCGAACCGTGGAGGCTTCAATTTCGAGCCGAACGGCTGCCGACACCAAGGGCCACTCGAACGTTGCCCGGTCACGCACCTTGATATAGGCGCTGCGCCCAGGGAGCCCCTCGGCGGGGATGACCACTTCTGTAATGATTTCATCCGGTTTCAAAGTCGTGTCGATGGAAGGGGCGTCGCCGGGCATGCGGTACAGGTCCTCGATCATCAGCGACCGCGTTCCGTCCGGGGCGCGGATCTGCACCCGCGCGTCCAGCACCAGCAGGGCTACCGCCATATCCCCGGGATAGGCGGCAATGCAGTGCTCGCTACCGCCCAGGATGGCGTTCACTCGATTGGCACCCTCGATGGCCGGGCAGCCTGATCCCGGGACGCGCTTATTGCAGTGTGAGGTCTTGTCGCGAAAGTAAAGGCAGCGCGTTCTTTGCAGAAGATTACCGCCTATCGTCGCGAGATTGCGGACCTGCGGTGACGCCGTTTCAAGCAACGCCTGGCTCAGCAACGGGACATGAAGGCGAACATCAGGATGCTCCGCAACATCGGCAAGACGAGCCATGGCACCAATCCGGGCACCGCGGGGCCCGACATCGATTTCCGTAAGCGGCAGTCGGCTGATGTCGACCAGGGTATCCGGCGCCACGATGTCGTCCTGCAGCAACTGCAGGACATCCGTCGCCCCCGCCACATACATGGCATTGGGATTGGCTGCCCAGGCGCCGAACGCGCGATCTTCACTGCGGGCGATCGCGTAGTTGAACGGGGTCATGTCAGCGCTCCACACCGAGGTCGTCCTGCGGCAGCTCGGCATTCGCAGCCGCGGCGCGGATGGCGTCGACAATGCCGGGATAGGCGCCGCATCGGCAGATATTGCCGCTCATGCCTTCACGGATCTCTGCATCCGAACCGGCCTTGCCTTCGCGGATAAGGCCGACCGCCGACATGATCTGTCCCGGCGTGCAGTAGCCGCACTGGAATCCATCCGTATCGATGAACGCCTGCTGTACTGGGTGAAGTACGCCGTTCCTTGCCAAGCCTTCGATCGTTTCGATCTCTTCGCCCTCGGCCATGACCGCGAACACCAGGCATGCGGTTACGCGCCGGCCGCCCAGCAGCACAGTGCAGGCCCCACACTGGCCTAGGTCGCAGCCACGCTTCGTCCCTGTCAGATGCAACCGGTCCCGCAGCGCGTCGAGCAGCGTCGTCCGTGCGTCGACCGTCACTTCACGATGCTCGCCGTTCACATGCAGGACGATGCCGAACGACGATGCCGGCCCCGTCCGTTCATGCTCCTGCCTGTTGCTGGCCTGAACAGGCCGTCGTTCTCGAAGGACATTCTCGACCTCGTCAGGGTCGATTCGTGCGGCTTCGGCTGACAACCGGTCCGCCTTTTCCTGTTCGCCGACCTGCTCCGCGTCGAGGGCTTGTTCCATTAGGGCGCGGGCTGAACGCCGCCCGCCGCCCGAGGTGTTGCTGTCAGCCATTGTAGGGGCCTCTCAAGTGATTGGATGGTTTCGGCGGGTCCAAGGGCATCATGCTGACTGACAACGCGGGTGGGATTGCGGGTTTCCGTGTTGAAGGTTTTGTGTCTGCCTACAGGCAGCGCCGGCACTGGCGGGGGTCATGCGCCGATCCTGCAGCAGGAGCCCTGTTCCATGAAGCTGCCGCGCCGAGCATGCCGGTGGGATATTGTTCGGAAGCGGCTTGGAGGCCAGGCGCCGGCGCATATCCAGGCGCCTGCGTCTCGATAAAGTGACGTGGGGTGCTGCACGCCGCGTCAGCTCATCACGCGCATGTTTGCGCTGGCGCCACCGCAAAACCTGCGCCGAGCAATGGCGTTGGAGTGACGCCTGAAAGTGCACGGGATGTTCCGTCACAAACACGACGACTGCATCGTGTCGCATGAGACAGATGAAAATCGAGCGAGTAGCTCGGTTCTTTTTATACAACGGCCATAACTCCCATGCGGAAATCTGTTGCCGCTACTGCATCTAACCTGATTACTGTGGGCGCCAGTTGTGCTGTTCATCAGTGCCAGACGGCATCCGCATCAACATGAAGGCCGAGCTGCGCTGTCGCAGTCAAGTAGTGCGGCTGAACACCTGCTGCAAAGTTCCATGAACTTCCGGACACCAGGCAACTGCTGCCGCCCGCGCCGAGTTCAGTGAAAATCGAGTTCAGTGAATATTACGGGCACGGAGGATCAAGGTGGCGCAGACAGTCGGCGATTTCTTTTGGGAGCGCCTGCATCAGTGGGGTGTTCGCCGCGTCTTCGGCTATCCCGGCGACGGCATCAACGGCTTGCTTGGCGGTCTTGCCCGTTTCGGCACCGACAAGATTGAGTTTGTTCAGGCGCGGCATGAGGAAATGGCCGCGTTCATGGCCTCCGCCTACGCCAAGTTCACAGGCGAACTTGGTGTGTGCATCGCCACATCAGGCCCCGGGGCGTCGCATCTGATCACCGGCATGTACGATGCGCGAATGGACCACATGCCGGTTCTTGCGATTGCCGGGCAGCAGGCCCGCGCTGCCCTAGGGGGGCATTATCAGCAGGAACTCGATCTGGTCAGCATGTTCAAGGACGTGGCCGGCGCGTACGTGCAGCAGGCCAGTACGGCGCCGCAGGTCCGGCACCTGATCGACCGAGCCGTACGCATTGCGAAGGCCGAACGGCGGGTGACCGCGCTGGTGATCCCCAACGATCTGGGCGACGAGCCTTACGAGGAACCCGCGCGCAAGCACGGCACGGTCCATTCCGGCGTCGGTTACACCGACCCGCGAACCGTTCCCTATGAACAGGATCTGCGCCGCGCGGCCGACGTGTTGAACAGTGGCAGCAAGGTGGCGATCCTGGTCGGCGCGGGCGCCCTGCACGCCACTGACGAAGTCATTGCCATTGCCAATCGGCTGGGCGCCGGCGTGGCAAAGGCACTGTTGGGGAAAGCAGTTTTGCCGGACGACCTGCCATGGGTCACCGGATCCATCGGCCTGCTTGGAACAAAACCGAGCTGGGAAATGATGACCGGGTGCGACACGTTGCTGATGATCGGGTCGGGATTCCCGTATTCCGAGTTCCTGCCGAAGGAGGGACAGGCTCGCGGCGTGCAGATCGATCTGAAGCCCGACATGCTGAGCCTGCGCTATCCCATGGAAGTCAACCTGACCGGCGACAGCCGCGAGACCCTGCGAGAGCTGCTGCCGATGCTGCAGGAGAAGACCGATGGGTCCTGGCGGACAACGATCGAGAAGAATGTCGCCGCCTGGTGGAAGCTGATGGAAGAGCGGGCCATGCAGAATGCGGACCCGGTGAACCCGCAGCGTGTTGCGTGGGAGCTTTCGCCCCGTCTGCCCGAGCGGGTGATCATCACCAGCGATTCCGGGTCCTGCGCGAACTGGTTTGCGCGCGACCTGCGAATTCGGCGCGGCATGATGGCATCGCTGTCAGGCGGCCTGGCATCGATGGGCGCTGCAGTGCCCTACGCCATCGCAGCAAAGTTCGCCCACCCGGACCGACCCGTGGTGGCCCTGGTCGGTGACGGCGCGATGCAGATGAACAACATGGCGGAACTGATCACCGTGGCGAAGTATTGGCGCGAATGGGCCAATCCGCAGTGGGTCGTCTGTGTGTTCAACAACCAGGACCTCAACCAGGTCACGTGGGAGCAGCGCGTGCTGGAGGGGGACCCGAAATTCGAAGCGACGCAGCAGATCCCCGATGTGCCGTATCACCGGTTCGCTGAATTGATCGGGTTGCGCGGCATCTATGTTGATTCGCCGGAGCGGATGGGCCCGGCCTGGGAGGAGGCGCTGGCGTCCGATCGTCCGGTGGTGCTGGAGGTGAAAACCGACCCGAATGTGCCGCCGCTGCCGCCGCATATCACCCTGGCGCAAGCCAAGGCGTTCACATCCCTGCTGGTCAAGGGCGATCCTGATGAGGGCAGCATCATCGTCGACACTGCCAAACAGGTGCTGAGCTCGATTCTGCCTGGCCAACACTCCTAGGTGCACCGGTGAGGGGCGAGATACAGATTACCCGCGTGCACGCGGCTGCCTATCGCGTGCCGACGGACGGGCCGGAGGCGGACGGGACGTTGACGTGGGACAAAACCGACCTTGTGGTGGTGAACGTCGAGGCTGGTGGGATAACCGGCTTCGGCTACACCTACGGCGCACCCGAGGCTGCCCACCTGGTAGATGGCACCCTGGCGCCGGTACTGCGCGACCAGGATGCCTGGAACATTCCTGCGGTGCATCAGCGCATGCGCCAGCATGTGCGCAATATGGGCGCGTCCGGTATTGCCGCGACAGCGATGTCCGCCCTGGATGTCGCGTTGTGGGACCTGAAGGCACGGTTGCTCGACCTGCCGCTGGCTAGTTTGCTGGGTATGAGGCGGGCCGCGGTGCCTGTCTACGGCAGTGGTGGCTTCACCAACTATGACGACGCCCGCCTGGGCGATCAGCTTGCTGGCTGGGTTGCTCAGGGCTGCCGGTGGGTCAAGATCAAGGTTGGCACCGATCCCGATCGCGATCCCGCTCGACTGGCTGCCGCGCGCGCCGCGATCGGCGGTGCCGGGCTGTTCATTGATGCCAACGGCGCCTTGTCGCGCCGCCAAGCGCTGGAAATGGCCCATCGCGGCGTCGACGCGGGCGTCCGCTGGTTCGAGGAACCGGTGTCCAGCGATGATCTGGCCGGACTTCACTGGCTGCGTGACCGGATGCCGGCCTCGATCGAGGTGGCGGCCGGCGAGTATGCCTGGAACCTCGATGACATACAGCGGATGCTGGGTGCCGGCGCGGTCGACGTGCAACAAGCCGACGCCACCCGTTGCGGTGGCATAACCGGGTTCCTGGCGGCCGGAACGCTGTGTGAGGCCCACCACATCGACCTGTCAGGGCATTGCGCACCGTCGTTGCACTGCCACGTGGCGTGCGCGGTGCCACGGTTGCGGCATCTGGAGTATTTTCATGACCACGCGCGGCTGGAGACCATGCTGTTCGACGGCGCGTCCGAGATCCGCGACGGGATGATTGCGCCGGATCTCAGTCGACCCGGCATCGGCCTGACCTTAAAAGCCGCCGATGCGGTTCGGTTTGCGCTATGACCGCGTCCCGTCAGGCACTGCAGTCGATACTGGACGAGCTGGATGCGCTCCAGAGCGTGGTTGCGGGCCGTGCGCACGCCGGTAATCGCGCCGCCACCGTCGGCGCGGCGCGGCGACTGAACAGGGGGTCGGCGCTGCTCGCGGCATCCGTGTTGATGGACAGCGCGGTCGAGCACTATCGCGGCAGTTTCGAGAACCGCGCGATGTACACGCCGCTGCTGGTGTCCGCCCTTACACTCGCCGTCAGCGCGCACGGCACCACGGATCGGCGGCCGGCGATCCACCACGTCCGCCACGGCGTTGCCGTTGCCGCGGCGGCCACCGGCGTGGCCGGCACCGGGTTCCACATCTGGAACGTGCTGAAACGGCCGGGACGGCTCGACTGGCAGAATTTGTTCTACGGCGCCCCGGTTGGTGCCCCGATGGCAATCCTGCTGGCCGGTCTGCTCGGAACCGCGGCGGAATGGGTGCGCGATACGCCCGGTCACAAGCCCCCGCGTCTGTTCGGCATCCCCGCCGGCCGCGCGCTGTCCGCGCTTACCGGCCTCGGCTTGCTGGGCACCAGCGGCGAGGCCGCGCTGCTGCATTTCCGCGGTGCCTTCCAGAATCCCGTCATGTTCGCGCCGGTGACCCTGCCGCCGATTGGGGCGGCGCTGCTGCTGAACGCCGCCGCCGCCCCCAAGCCCCGCCAATACTGGCTGACCCGGTTGTGGCTGCGGCTGATCATGCTGATGGGGCTGGCCGGGGTGGGCTTCCACGCCTGGGGTGTCCACCGAGCGATGGGGGGCTGGCGAAACTGGCGGCAAAATGTTGTGGACGGACCACCTTTGCCGGCCCCGCCCAGCTTCACCGGTCTTGCCTGGGCCGGGCTTGCCTCGCTTGGACTGCTAGAGCGCTCTCAGCCTGACTGTAAACAGTCAGCGCACTCAATCTCGTTGTTTGAGCGAGTAACTTCATCACCCTGACCATTCCGGTCAGGGTGATGTTGCTCTAAGGGACCATCACGATGCCTGAACGCTACCCCGGTTATGACGTGCTGGCCAAGCGCCACACCCAATCCTGGAACGAACAGACCCGCCGGGTCATCGATCGCAGGCTGGCGGTGCCGAATACCCCGCGCTTCTTCTCCAACGATGAATTCGCGACCGTTGAGGCGCTGGCGGCGGTGATCGTGCCGCAGCCGGCACATCGTCCGCCGGTGCCGGTGGCCGGCCTGGTCGATGCCAAACTACTGGATGATATCCAGGACGGCTTTCGCGCTGCCGACATGCCGCGGCAGCGAACGGCCTGGCAGCGCGGGTTGCAAGCGTTGGACGCGGAAGCGCAGGCGGCGTTTGGATCGACATACCGCTCGCTGACGGCGGATCGGCAGTGCGACCTGTTGTTGCAGATGAAGGAAGGCTTGCTCAAGCATCCGGCATGGGACGGCATGTCGCCGATGCATTTCTGCAAGCAGCGCCTGATGCACGACATCGTGCTGGCATATTGGTCTCATCCGACGACCTGGAATGAGATCGGCTGGGGCGGCCCGGCCAGCCCGCGTGGCTATGTGCGCATGGGCTATGACGAACGGGACCCCTGGGAAGCCGCCGAAGCTCAGGGCGATGCCGACACCGCGCGCCGGAAGAACCGCCATGTCGGCTGATCCGCTCATCGAACCACGCGGCAAGAACGGCCGGGGCCCGGACGTGTTTCGGCCTGGCGCATGGGTGCCGATGCGGCAATACCGCGAAACCGAACCGGTCGATTTCCTGATTGTTGGAACCGGGGCAGGGGGCGGCACGCTTGCCTGTCGTCTGGCGGAAGCAGGCTTCTCTGTCGTCGGGCTCGACGCCGGCCCGTGGTTTCGCCCGCTGGAGGACTTTGCCTCAGACGAAGCCGAACAGAGTAAGCTTTACTGGACCGACGACCGCATCTCCACCGGCGCCAACCCGATCCAGCTTGGTTCGAACAACAGCGGCAAGGCGGTCGGCGGCAGCACGGTGCATTTTGCCATGGTGTCGCTGCGGTTCCGTCCCGAGTGGTTCCGTGCCCGCACCGCTCTGGGATATGGCGCCGATTGGCCGATCGATTGGCGGGAGATGTGGTCGTACTATGCCGAGGTCGAACAGGCGCTGAAGATTGCCGGTCCGGTCAGCTACCCGTGGGGCCCGAAGCGTCCGCGATACCCATACCGCGCACACGAACTGAACGCCGCCGCGCTGGCGCTGGCCGAAGGTTGTGAAAAGCTCGGTGTCGCCTGGAGCGAAACGCCGCTGGCGACCCTGTCCGCACCGGGTGGCCTGGCGCATCCTTGCGTCTATCGGGGCTTCTGCACCACCGGTTGCTCCACCAACGCCAAGCAAAGCGCGCTGGTCACCTGGATTCCGCGCGCCGTGGCCGCCGGCGCGGAAATACGCGACCTTGCCATGGCCGGCCGGATCGAGGTTGATGCCGATGGTCACGCCATCGGCGTGCATTACCATCGCGAAGGACGGTGGCACTTCCAGCGTGCGCGCAATGTGGTGGTTGCCGGCTACGCGATCGAGACGCCGCGGCTGCTGTTGAATTCCGCGACTGACCGCTATCCAGACGGGCTGGCCAACAGCTCCGGCCTGGTCGGCCGCTACCTCACTGTTCAGGCGAACCAGGCGGTTTGGGGGCTCTCGCAACGCGAAATCCGCTCCTACAAAGGGCCGCCATCGCTCGCTTTGACGGAGCACTGGAACTACGATGACAGGAAGGATTTCTTCGGCGGCTATTGCTACATGAGCCAGGGTCCGCTGCCGCAGCTCTGGGCAAATACGCTGGCCAGTGCCCGGGGGCTGTGGGGCGCGCCGCTGATGGCGGCGATGGAGAACTACAACCACCAGGTGGGCCTGAAGATCGTCGGCGAGATGATGCCCCAGGCCAGCAACCGGGTCACCTTGGCCAGTGAAAAGGATCAGTACGGCCTGCCGATCGCCCATGTCGAATACGCCTGGTGCGATAACGATCGGAAACTGATCGACCATTCGCTGGGCTTCATGACCCAGGCGCTGCAGGCGATCGATGCCAGCGACATCTGGCAGCAGACAGACGACACCTGCCACATGAACGGCACCGCGCGGATGGGTTGCGATCCGCGTGCCAGCGTGGTTGATGCCGATTGCCGTAGCTGGGACATCCCGAATTTGTGGATCTGCGACGGGTCGGTGTTTCCGACCGTGGGCGGGGTCAATCCATCGCTGACGATCCAGGCGATTGCCTGCCGCACGGCCGACCGCATCCGCGCCCTGGCTGCCCGTGGCGAACTGGAGAACCGAACCCATGCCTGAACCGAGACGCAGCAAGGTCGTCGCCATTACCGGCGGTACCGCCGGGGTTGGGAGAGCAACGGTCGAGGCGTTTGCCCGGGCAGGATGGGATGTGGGCATCATCGCCCGCGATCCCGGAAGGCTGGACCGGGCGGCGGACGCGGTGCGGGCGGCCGGGCGCAGGAGCTACACTGCCTCAGCTGACGTAGCTGATGCCGCAGCGGTGGACGATGCAGCCACCCGTATCGAGGAAGCGCTGGGCCCGATCGATGTCTGGGTCAACAACGCCATGGCCACAGCGTTCGCCCCGGTCGCCGAACTGACCCCGGAGGAGATGCTGCGCGCCACCCAGGTTACCTATCTAGGTCAGGTGCATGGCACGATGGCGGCGCTGCGGCGGATGCGCAACCGCAACCGCGGCACCATCGTCAATGTCGGTTCAGCATTGGCGTATCGCGCGATCCCGCTGCAGTCCGCCTATTGCGCCGCCAAGTTTGCCGTCCGTGGCTTCACCGACGCGCTGCGATCGGAACTGCTGCATGACGGGCTGAGCGTTCATGTCACGATGGTGCAGCTGCCCGCGCTGAACACACCTCAGTTCGAATGGGCGCTGAACAAGATGCAGCGGCGCCCGCAGCCAGTGCCGCCGATCTTCCAGCCCGAAGTGGCGGCACAGGCGATCCTGTTCGCGGCCACCCATCGCCGCCGCGAAGTCTGGGTCAAGTGGCCAACCTTCAAGGCCATTGTCGCGAACGCGGTGGCCCCCTGGATCCTCGATCGCTATTTGGCCCGGCAGGGTTACGCCGGACAGATGACGAGCGAACCGGTTGCAGCCGATCCGCCGGTCAATTTGTTCCACGCGCCGCTTGGCGACTGGGGCGCACACGGACGCTTTCCGGCGCGTCCACCAGATGGCGCCTGGCAGAACCGGATTCCCTTGGCCGCCGCCTTGTTGACACTTGTCGGCGTTGGCGCCTGGATGGTTGCCCGGTCGCCCCGGAGCCACACCTCGACCAATTCCGCCGGGTTCTTCTTCTCACGATCCCGCGCGGCGGCAACCCGAGGTGGCCGCATCGGTTGAGTTTTTGGCCTCGCCACCTTGACGAGGTCCCCACTAAACGAGTTTCCGCAAGTCATGTCAGCGATTTTCTCGCCGGCGGCGAATCTCGCCGCGAAGCTTGGACTGATTGGCTTGGCTGCGCTGGTGTTCGGCGGCGTGGGCTGGTGGTGGTTGTGGCCGCGTACCGATTACGTCCGTCATAGCAGTTGGTTTGTGGAGCAGCCTGTGCCGTTCAGCCATCAGCATCACGTGGCAGGTCTGGGGATCGATTGCCGGTTCTGCCACACCACGGTGGAGACTGCGGCGGACGCAGGCATGCCGCCGACCTATACCTGCATGACCTGCCACTCACAGATATGGACCAACGCTGCGCTGCTGGCGCCCGTTCGGGAAAGCCTTGCGAACAACACCCCGATCACCTGGCACCGCGTCACCGATCTTCCCAACTACGTCTACTTCAACCATAAGATCCACATCGCGAAGGGCGTGGGCTGCCAGAGCTGCCACGGCACCATCGAGGAGATGCCGTTGACCCAGAAGGCACGCACTCTGACGATGGGATTCTGCCTTGACTGCCATCGTGATCCCGCGCCGAACCTGCGACCGCAGGAGGCAATCACCAACACCAACTGGCATCGCACCGCCGATACGCCGTCCCCGGGCGCGCTGGCCCAGCAATACCATGTCGGCGGCCGCAACCTGACGGATTGCTCGATATGCCACCGCTGAGCCGGCAATGGCGTGGCCTCGACCGGCTGTCGCGTGACCCTGCCTTCGTAGCCCGCGCGTCCGCGGAGTTTCCCCAGCTTGCCGCCGCCCTTGCAGCACCACGCGACCGGCGCGGAGTGCTGAAGCTAATGGCGGCTGGCTTGGCGCTGGCCGGGCTGAGCGGGTGTGACGATGGTGAGCCCAGCGGCGTGCTGATCCCGCCCGTCTTGCCGCCATCGGACGCAGTTTCCACCGGCAGCCACATGTTCGCCACGGCGAGCGTCGTCGGTGGCTATGCGAACGGAATCCTGGTTCGCCACGTCAACGGCCGGCCGATCAAGGTCGAGGGCAACCCTGGCCATCCGGCCAGCCTGGGTGGCACCAGTGCCATCGGCCAGGCCGAGGTGCTGGGGTTCTACGACCCCGACCGCAGCCGCGGCATGATCCGCAACGGCGAACCGCAGGGGTGGTCGTCGCTGCTGACCGAACTGGCAGCCCAGCGCGCAGCAATCGCACGGTCGCATGGGTCGGGGTTCCGCATCCTGACCGGCACCACGACCTCACCCACAGTCGCCCGACAGGTTGCCGCGCTGAAGCAGCTCTATCCAGCCATGCAGTGGCATCGGTGGGAGCCGGCGTCGCGCGATGCCGTTCGTGCCGGCGCGCTGCTCGCTTATGGCCAGCCGGTCGATCTGGTGCCGAAACTGGATGCCGTTGATCTGCTGCTGACGATCGACAGCGACCTGTTCGACAATGCACCTGGGCATCTGCGCTTTGCGCGGGATTTCGCCAGCAAGCGGAATCCGGCGCGAACCGAGCGGATGAGCCGCGCGTACGCGATCGAGCCTACGCCGACGCTGACCGGCGTGGCGGCGGATCATCGCTTTATTGCCGGCCCCCGTGACCTCGCCCGCATCGTCCCTGCACTCGCCGCTTCGGTGCAGGGCGGGGAACTGCCGTCCGACATGCCGGCCTGGTTTGTTCCCCTGGTTGGCGACCTGAATGCCAACCGCGGCCGCACCTTCATCCATGCCGGCCCGACCCAGCCGGCCTCGGTGCATGCGCTGGTTCACGCCATGAACGAAGCGTTGGGCGGCCGCGGCCAGACCTACGACCTGATCGCGGCTGTCGAGGTCGACCCGGTCGACCAGGCTGGCTCGATGCGCGGCCTGATCGACGACATGAACGCCGGGCGGGTCGCCACGCTGCTGATCATCGACAGTAATCCGGTGTTCACCGCACCCGGCTTCGCCGACGCCCTCAAGCACGTTGCGCTGTCGATGACGCTGTCCGACGGTCCCACCGAGACCGGTGCCCGGACAACCTGGAACCTGCCCGCCCGGCACAGTTTTGAGGATTGGTCCGACGCGCGCGCTTACGACGGAACGGTGACCCTGCTGCAACCACAGGCGCAACCGCTGTACGACGGGATCAGCCCGCATTATCTGCTGGCGCTGTTCGCGGCGCCGGAGGAGGTGAAAAGCCGTGACGCTGTCCGTGTGACTCATGGACTGACTGACCAGCAGTGGCACGACGCGCTGGCAAAGGGGTTGCTTGCCGGAAGCCAGGCCGCCCGCAGCGACGTCGCGTTGAAGCCGGTGCAGGCGCCAGCAGTGTCGGCAATGGCGGGCGACATCACGCTGCTGGTTCGCCCGGATCCGCATATCCACGACGGTCGCTATGCCAACAATGCCTGGTTGCAGGAACTGCCGAGGCCATTGACCAAGCTCACCTGGGACAATCCCCTGCTGGTCTCTCCGTCGATCGCCAAACGGCTGAACCTGGCGAACGGTGATCGGGTGACCGTGGCGAATGGCGGGGCGCCGGTGACCCTGCCGGCGTGGATCCTGCCAGGGCAGGCGCCCGACTGCGTTGTGGCACTGCTGGGGTTTGGGCGCAGCGATGTCGGAATGGTCGGTCAGAACGTCGGCGTCGACGTCTACCCACTGGCTGCCGGCAACGGCCCGGTCTCGCTGCACAAGGCCGGCGGCCACGACACGCTTGCCTGCACGGAACATCATGACCCGATCTTCGCCGAGGCCGGAGAGTATGTTCATCATGGCACCCTGGCCGCCTTTCAGGCCGATCCTGCTTTTCTGGGCAAGCCCGCCGACCAGCCGGAGGAGTACAACCGCAAGCCGAAGGGCCCGGCCGCCTGGGGCATGAGCATCGACCTCAATGCCTGCATCGGCTGCAACGCTTGCGTTATCGCCTGCATGGCGGAAAACAACACCCCCGTCGTTGGTAAGCAGCAGGTTATTCATGAGCGGGAGATGCACTGGTTGCGCATCGATCGCTACTATGAGGGTGATCCCGCGGCCCCAGAGATGCTGTTCCAGCCGGTGCTGTGCCAGCACTGCGAGCGCGCGCCATGTGAGATTGTCTGTCCTGTCGGTGCCACCGTGCACGACGAGGAAGGTCTCAACGTGATGGTCTACAACCGCTGCGTCGGCACCCGGTTCTGCTCCAACAACTGCCCCTACAAGGTGCGGCGCTTCAACTATTTCGCCTACGCCGCCGAAGAACGCCGCCCGCCAGTCGCCCGCAATCCCGACGTCACCGTACGGGCCCGCGGCGTGATGGAAAAATGCACATTCTGTCTGCAACGCATCGCCGCGGCGAGGATAAACGCCGATGTTGAGAACCGCCCGATCGGAGGTGATGAGGTCCAGACCGCCTGCCAGGCCGCTTGCCCCACGCAGGCAATCACGTTCGGCAACATGGCGCAGGGCGGAGAAGTCGTCGAGCGCAAGAAAAGCCCGCTGACCTATACGCTGCTGGAGGACCAGGACACCAAGCCCCGCGTCACGTATGAGGCACGGATCCGCAACGCCGGATCCGGACCCGGCGCATGACGCCGTTCGACCCGGTCGCACTGCCCGGCAGCAACAATCCCGACATGACCGACCATGTGTCGGGCATTGCGCTGCGGTCGAGGGCATTCGGCTGGTGGCGCATCGCCATCGTCCTGCCGGCGGCGCTGACCAGTGTGCTGGTCGGCTCGATGCTTTATCTGTTCTATGCGGGCGTTGGCATCTGGGGCATCGACTGGCCGGTCGCCTGGGGCTTTGCGATCATCAACTACGTCTGGTGGATTGCCATTGCCAGCGGCGGCACCTTCATTTCCGCGCTGTTCTTCCTGACCCGGTCGGAGTGGCGCAACTCGATCAACCGGATCGCCGAATCGATGACGTTGTTCGGGGCCGCCTGTGCCGGGATCTATCCCATCCTGCATCTGGGTCGGCCGTGGTTCTTCTACTGGCTGTTTCCGTATCCGAACACCATGGGCCTGTGGCCGCAGTTTCGCAGTCCGCTGTTATGGGATTTCTTCGCGATCCTGACCTATGTGATTTCATCCGCAGTGTTCTGGTACCTTGGTCTGCTGCCCGACCTCGCCACGCTACGCGATCGCGCGTCAACGCGGGGCAGGCAGGTGACGTACGGCGTCCTCGCACTTGGTTTTCGCGGTACCGGCCCACAGTGGCGGCATTATCATGCGCTGTATGGTGTACTCGCGGCTGTCATGGCGCCGCTGGTCTGTTCGGTACACAGCATTGTCGGCCTGGACTTCGCCGGCGCCGCCACCGTCGGCTGGCATTCCACAATGTATCCGCCGTTCTTCATCTTCGGCGCCTTCCTGTCCGGCTTTGCCACCGTCCTGCTGCTGATCATGCCAATGCGTCGGCTGCTGCGGCTGGAGCGCTACATCACCGGCCGCCACCTGGACGTGCTGGGACGCCTGCTGCTGACCAGCAGCCTGTTCGTCGGCTACGCCTACATCATGGACGGCTTCAGCACCTATTACGGTGGAGAAAAGGCCGAGATCATTATGTACCAGGAAAGGTTGTTCGGCTATTACGCCGCCATTTACTGGGCAGCCGTGCTGTTCAACGTGCTGGTGCCGCAGCTTCTGTGGTTCGCGGCCATCCGGGTCAACCAGCTCGTCGTCGCCCTGATCGCCATCGGCGTCATCATCGGCATGTGGTGCGAGCGCTACACCATCGTTGTGGTCAGTCTGCATCGCCCGCGCTTGCCGTCGTCCTATGGGCTGTACCACGGCAGCATCTGGGACTGGCTGACGTTGATGGGCACTGTCGGGTTCTTCGTGTTCGGCATATTGCTGATTATTCGCCTGGTTCCGGTGATTTCGATGTTCGAGATGCGCGAGATCCTCGCGCCCAAGCGGCCATGACGGCAGCATCATGAAAACCCTCGTCGCCAGCTTCGCCTCCCAAGGCAGCCTGATCGACGCCTTGCCGCGCCTGCGAGCCCTGGGCGTGGTGGAAACCTACACTCCGCAAGCCTTGGACGACGACCAGTCATCGATCCTTCCACTGGTGGTGCTGATCGCCGGTTTCGCCGGTGCGGCCGGCGGCTTTGGCATGCAGGTCTATGCCAACACAATCGGCTATCCGGTTGATATCGGTGGGCGCCCGGCGTTTTCCTGGCCGGCGTTCGTGCCAATCGCGTTCGAGATCGGTGTTCTGTCGGCCGTCCTGGTCGGCTTCATCGCCTTCCTGGTCGTCAACCGCCTGCCACATCTGTACGACCCGGTCGACGAGGCAGGCCTGATGCGTGAGGCGCTGCGCGATCGCTGGTGCGTTTCCATCCGCACCGAGGCGCCGGACAAGGCGCAGGCGTTGCTGCGCGACCTGTCGGCCGAGGCGGTGGAGGAACTGCCGGAATGAGCGCGCGCGCCGCCTTCGTGTTGGTGTCGGTGGTGGCATTGCTGTCCGGCTGCGACGACATGACCCAGCAGCCCAAGGCCGGCGCCTGGTCCCCGCAGGCCATGCTGGTAACCCCGGCGCAGGACGTGGTCGCATGGGGTGATGCGCCGTTGAAGCCACCACCGGTGACGATGGCCTTGCTGCAACGGGGGCAGCAGCGCTTCCGCATCGACTGCACACCCTGTCACTCGGAACTGGGCGACGGCAATGGCATGATCGTCCAGCGCGGCTTCCCCTCGCCGCCATCCTATCACATCGATCGCCTGCGGCAGGCGCCGACGCAACATTTCTATGACGTCATGACCAACGGCTACGGCGCCATGTATTCGTTCGCCGGCCGGGTGTCGCCGCAGGACCGCTGGGCCATCGCAGCCTACATCCGCGCCCTGCAGCTTTCGCAACATCCGCCGGCAGATGCCGTGCAGGCCGCACGATGAGCCTCTTTCGCCTGGCCTGGATCGTTGCAGGCGTCGGCCTGCTGGCTTCGCTGATCGGTGCGATCGTGCAGCCGGACGCCTTCGCCTTCGCCTGGCTGGCCGCCCTGACGACCTGGCTGCGCTGGCCCCTGGGCTGCCTGGCGCTGCTGCTGGTGCATGGCCTGACCGGCGGACGCTGGGGCTTTTCGACCCGGCGCTGTTTCGTGCAGGGATTTCGCACCCTGCCGCTGCTGCTGCCGGCGCTGGTCCCGCTGCTGTTCGTCCTGCCGCGTCTCTATCCCTGGCTCCACGCGGACGAATCAGCCCAGCTGGACAACGGCTTCTACCTCAATGCCCCGTTCGCCGCCGGGCGGTTGATCCTGTACCTGATTGTCTGGTTCGGGCTTACCGCCCTGATGGAGAGCCGCCTGCGCCGCAACCAACCGCTGGCCGGCATCGCACCGGCTGGGCTCATTCTCTTCGTCCTGACGGTTAATTTCGCTGCCATCGACGCGATCATGGCGCTGGACCCGCACTTCAACTCCAGCGCATTCGGGATGATCAACATCGCCGAGACCGCGTTGTTCGCCCTGTCGATCACGGTGCTGGCCACCGTGTTGTCGGAACCCGTGCCCCAGGCCCACCGCGACGACCTGGGAAAATTGCTGCAAAGCCTGCTCATCCTGTGGGCCTATCTCGACTTCATGCAGCTGCTGATCGTGTGGCAATCCGACCTGCCAAAGGAGGCCGCCTGGTATCTAGCCCGATCGAGCGGCCTGTGGGGCGCCCTTGCGTTGGTGACCGCGGTCGCCCACTTCCTGCTGCCGTTCCTGGTCCTGCTGTTTCCCAAACTGCGCCGGTCGCGGCGCGGTCTGATCGCGACTACGTCAACGCTGATCGTCATGGCGGTCATTCGCGGCTGGTGGCTGGTGCTGCCGGCGCACCAGCGCGGCATCGGCTGGATCGACGTGGCCTGCATGTTGGGCCTTGGCGGCGTTTCGGTCGGCCTGATGCTGTGCCGCCCGGTTCAGCGCTGGCAGGCGACGCATGTCTGAGCCGGTGCTGCCGCCCGCCCGCTATGAGCATACCGACGTCCGCTCACGTGTTGGCTTGATTGCCTTTCCAACCATCCTTGCCGGCCTGCTGCTGTCGGTCCTGCTGGTATGGTGGATCTATCCCAGGATCACCGTCGACCGCCGCCTGCCATCGCCGATCCCGAACTATCCGTCGCCCCGGCTTCAATCCAACCCACCCGCCGATATGCGCAAATTCCACGCAGCCGAACTCGCCAGGTTGAACAGCGCCGGGTGGGACGATCAGGCGAGGGGCCTCGGCCATATCACGATTGACGACGCGATAAGCCGCGTCGCCGCCAGCGGCATTGCGGACTGGCCGAAATGATCCTTGTTGCCCTCCTGTTGATGCTGCTGTGCAGCCCATCCGCCCAGGCAGCCGCCGATCTGTCCGAGTTCGCCTATGACCAGCATCCGGGTGCCCAGGTGTCACTGGCCACGCCCTTGCAGGACGCGTCCGGTGATGCAATGACATTGGGACAGGCCGTGGCGGACCGGCCCACAATTCTTGCGCTTGGCTATTTTCGTTGCCCGAATCTGTGTGGCCTGGTTCGTGCCGACCTGATGAATGCCCTGGGGCGGCTGGACGTGCCGGCGAACTACAACCTGGTCGTGCTGTCTATCGACCCGGCGGAGACACCATCCGACGCGCGTTCCGCCCAACAGGCCGACGCCGAACGCTTCGCACCGGCCAGCACTTGGCACTATCTGACCGGGTCCGCCGCAGCGATCCGGTCGATAACCGACGCTGTTGGTTTTCGCACCCGGTTCGACGCAGCAAGCAAACAGTTCTTGCATCCTGCAGGCCTCGTCTTCCTCACGCGCACCGGCATCGTTTCCAGCTATCTGCTAGGTCTAGGGTATAAACCGAGCGATGTGGGGTTGGGCATCACGCGGGCAACGAATGGCCTGACGGCGCGCGCGCTGCCGATCCTGCTGTTGTGCTTTCATTACGATCCTGCCACTGGTCGCTACAGCCTGGCGATCCTGCGCGTCCTGCAACTCGGCGGCGAGATCACCGTACTTCTCGTCGCCGGAATCATCGGACTTGCCCTGCGCCGCGAACGGCGGTCGCCATGAAACTCACTCTGCCGCTCGCCGCCAGCTCCGGCGCCCAGACCGACTATCTGCTGTTCGGCCTCGTTGGCGTGTCGATCGCCGTCCTGGGCCTGGTGTTCGGGTTAATGGGGCTCTACATCATCCGCTATCGGCACAACAGTCCGGTCAACCGCGGTGCGTTGGATGAGAAGACCTTCCGCTTCGAAATCTCCTGGACAATTGCGACGCTGGTGATTTTCTTCGGCCTCTTTATTTGGGGGTCGGTGATCTATGTCGGCCAGTTTCAGCCGCCGGCGAACGCCCTGAAGATCTACGTGGTAGCCAAGCAGTGGATGTGGAAGATCGAGCACACCGGAGGCCAGCGGGAGATCAATGCACTGCATGTGCCGATCGACACACCAGTTGAGCTGGTCATGACGTCCGAGGACGTGATTCACGATCTTTTCGTTCCGGCATTTCGTATCAAACGCGACGTATTGCCCGGACAGTATCAAACTCTGTGGTTCAAGGCGGACCGGATCGGCACCTACCACCTGTTCTGCTCGCAGTTCTGCGGCACCGACCATTCCAACATGGTCGGTGACGTCGTGGTCATGCCGGCGCAAGCCTATGCCGACTGGCTGACCAGGAACGGTGCCGCGGATACCTTGGCTCAGCAGGGCAGGGGCCTGTTCATTCGCTACGGCTGCGCCGGCTGCCATCTTGGCGGCGGCACCGTGCGGGCGCCGTCCTTGGCCGGTCTCTACGGCAGCCCCGTCCCGCTGTCGGACGGCAGCACGATCATCGCCGACGATCGCTACATCCGTGATTCAATCATGTATCCCAAGCAGCAGGTCGTCGCGAGTTTTGAACCGGTGATGCCGTCCTTCGCCAATGTCATCCCGGAGGAAGACCTCGTGCGGCTTGTCGCCTACATCCATTCCCTGGCCGCGGAGAAGCATGGATGAGCCAGATCGTTCTGCCGCAGTCCCAGGTCAGCTACCTCTCGGACGGTGTAACCCTGAAAAGCTGGCTGCTGACCACGGACCACAAGCGGATCGCGATCCTTTACATGATCTCGATCACATTCTTCTTCTTCCTCGGCGGGTCGGCTGCGGCCCTGATCCGCTACAACCTGGTCGTACCGGAAGGCATGATACGCTCGGCCGAGACCTACAACCGGCTGTTCACCATGCACGGCATCATCATGGTGTGGTTCTTCCTGGTACCCGCCGTGCCAGTCACCATCGGCAACTTCGTCGTCCCGCTGATGCTGGGCGCGCGGGATCTTGCCTTCCCGAAGCTGAACCTTGCGAGCTGGTACCTTTTCATGGCGGGCGGGTTCTGCGCCCTGTACGCATTGTTCACCGGCGGTGTCGATACCGGCTGGACCTTCTACACGCCGCTGTCCAGCAACTATGCCCAGGGCCACGTCGTCGCGGTGGTGATCGGCATCTTCATCTCCGGCTTTTCCACTATCGCCACCGGGCTGAACTTCATCATCACCATCCACCGCCTGCGCGCGCCCGGCCTGACCTGGTATCGCCTCCCGGTATTCATCTGGTCGCTTTATTCGACCAGCGTCATCTTCGTGCTGGCGACCCCGGTTCTGGCGATCACCTTGCTGCTGCTGATGTTTGAGACCCTGTTCCACGTCGGTGTCTTCGACCCCAGGCTCGGTGGCGACCCGCTGCTGTTCCAGCATCTGTTCTGGTTCTACTCCCATCCCGCCGTCTACATCATGATCCTGCCTGGCCTTGGGATCGTGTCGGAGATCATCCCGGTGTTCTCCCGCAAGGAGCTGTTCGGCTATAAATTCGTTGTCTGGTCCAGTGTTTCGATCGCGGTGATCGGCTTCTTCGTGTGGGGCCACCACATGTTCGTTTCCGGGCAATCCTTGTTTGCGAGCGTGACGTTTTCCCTGCTGAGCTATTTCGTCGCGGTGCCATCGGCCATTAAGGTCTTCAACTGGATCGGCACCCTGCACAAGGGTCGGATCCGTTTCGACGCGCCGATGATCTATGCGCTGGGATTCATCGGCCTGTTTACCATGGGCGGCATCACCGGCCTGTTCCTGGCCGCGCTGGCGGCGGATGTGCACCTGCACGACACCTACTTCGTGATTGCCCATTTCCACTACATCATGGTCGGCGGCATGGTGTCGGCCTACTTCGCCGCGCTGCATTACTGGTGGCCGAAGATTACCGGCAAAATGTATCCGGAGATGATCGCCCGCGGCGCGGCGCTGCTCATGTTCCTGGGTTTCAACGTGACCTTTTTCCCGCAGTATATCCTGGGTTATCTCGGCATGCCGCGGCGCTACCATGCCTATCCGCCGGAATTCCAGGTGCTGAACGTGCTGTCGTCCGCCGGTGCGACGATCCTGGCCGTGGCCTACCTGCTGCCGCTGTTTTACCTCACCTACTCGATCTTCCGCGGCGCCCGGGCGCCGGCCAATCCTTGGGGCAGCCTGGGCCTGGAGTGGCAAACACCGTCGCCGCCCTTTACCAAGAATTTTGTCGTCACGCCGGTCGTGACCGAAGGCCCGTATGCTTTCGGCAAGCAAGAGACGTTTGATGTCTGAGGAAGTTGCCCCGCACACGCACTTCCAATACGCCGACGCCCGCCATCAGTCGGACACCGCCTTGTCCGGCATGTGGCTGTTCCTGGGGTCGGAGGTGTTGTTTTTCGGTGGCTTGATCGTCGTCTGGATGTTTTGCCGCCACTGGCAGCCGGCCGGCTTCGACGCCGGTGCGCGTGAAACCGTGCTGTGGATCGGCACACTGAACCTTGTGCTGCTGCTCACCAGCAGCTTCATCTATTCCTCCGGCCTCACGTTCATGGAGGAAGGCAACACGCGGCGCCTGTTTCAGTGCTGCCTGGCCACAATGGCTATCGGATCTCTGTTCCTGCTGCTGAAATTCTATGAGTGGCACATCGACATTTCGGAGCACCTGTTCCCCGCCGGGCCGTTCAAGATCAGCGGCCCCGACGCGGGTGGTGCAAAGTTGTTCTGGTCGTTTTACTTTGTCGCAACGGCGCTGCACGCCATCCACATGATCATCGGCGTTGGCCTTGTCGGCTGGATCGCGCTGCAGGCAAGACGCGGCGCTTTTGCCGACGGCTGGGTAACGCCCGTTGAAGTCGTCGGCCTGTATTGGAGTTTCGTCGATATCGTGTGGATTGTCCTCTACCCGATTATCTACCTGGTGGGCCGCGGGTGAAGTCCCGGCACCGCTGCGACCTGCTGACCTGGCTCAGCCTGCTGGCCGCAGCGTCGATGGAATTTGCCGTGGCGCTCCTGCCGATACCGCCCGGCATCCGCCCGATCCTGATCTTGCCCTCGGTCGGCATGGCTGTGCTTGTGGCACTGGGGTTCATGCGGTTGCTGGCTGCGCCGGACATCGCCAAGGGCTTCGCCATCGCCGGGATCTTCTGGCTGACGGTTTTGCTGGGACTCGCCATGACGGACCCACTGACACGCGCGGTTTATGGTGTCATTGGTTGACCTCCGCTGCAGCTTTTGATCACGGCGGGGCCCGATCCTGATCGATCTCCAAGCGTTTGCAGTCTCATGACGCACCAACGCCACCGGCGATCCCCGAAACCGGACGACAAAATCAGCCGGGAAATCGAGTTGAAGCTCGCGGTTCCCGATGCCTCGGTCAATGCGATCCAGGCACATCTGCAGACGTGCGGTCCTGACAATGTGTCGCGGCGCCACCAGGTGACCACGTATTTCGATACGTCCGACCGAGCGCTGGAGCAGGCCGGCATCGGTCTGCGAGTCCGCGCTGCTGGCGGGAAGCGCGTTCAAACCTTGAAGGCGGATCGCCGTGAGAGCCTGGCAGCCGATCGCGCCGAGTGGGAATGGCCCATCGAGCAGGATGAACCCGATCTTCAGATGGCCCGGCAGGTGCTTGTGGAGCACGGTTTTTCGACCAACCTCGATTTGCTGCCGGTCTTCGCCACCCATATCGACCGCACGATCCGCATACTCAAGCTGGATGGCGGCACAATCGTCGAAGCTGCTTATGATGAAGGATTGATCTCCGCCGGCGCGTTGCATCAGCCGGTCCGTGAACTGGAGCTTGAGCTACGCAGTGGCGGGGCTGCGCCGCTGTATCAGCTGGCCTGCCAGCTGAACGCTGTCGCGCCGCTGATGCTGGAAGCGGAAAGTAAGGGCGCTCGCGGATACTGTTTGGCCGCCGGCACGCAAGCGACGGCCTGCAAAGCCAAAGATCTCTCGATTGAATCCCAGGCCAGCGGTGGCGACGCATTCAAACAGATCATCAACGCATGTCTTGGCCATCTGCTCGCCAATCAGGCGGCGAGCCTGGCCGGCGATGCGGAGGGCACACATCAGATGCGGATCGCGATACGCCGCTTGCGCGCTGCCCTGGCGCTGTTCCAGCCGTTGCTCGAGCCCCATGCCGCGGCGCTGTTCCAGGCGGAGCTGCGGCGCCTCGGGCGCGTTATGGGCGAAGCACGCGACTGGGATGTGTTCTGCCTGCAGATCCTGCCCGATGTCCTGCAGACCCCGCGCAATGCCGGTTGGCGCGACCTGTTGCAGCAGCCGGCCACGATGCTTCGAACCGCCGCCCACGCAGACCTTGTCGCAGAAATCCGCAGCCCGGCTTTCACCCGGCTGGTGCTCGGTCTCGCAGCCTGGGCGGAAGACATTCGCTTGCCCGGAACGCCCGAACCATCGCGGCCGGTGGCAGAGCTGTGTCCGCCGCTGCTCGATCGACTGGCCACCAAGGTCGCACGGCGTGGCCGCCATATCCGGCGCCAGTCCGAAGCCGAGTTGCATGATCTGAGGAAGGCGTTGAAGAAGCTGCGCTATAGCATTGATTTTATGCGGCAGGTTCTGCCGTCGGCGCCACTCAAATCTTATTTGCATGACTGCAAGAAATTGCAGACAACGCTTGGCGAGATAAACGACACCGTTGCTGCCACCGCGCTGGCTGAGCGCCTGGTGAAGGAGAACCGGCTGGATCTCGCACCGGCAGTTGGCTTGCTGGCAGAACAACTTGCCGGTCGCCGTGGTGACGCTTTGCAGGACCTGGCAAAGCACTGGGACGGATACTCGGCGCAGCCGAGCTTCTGGCGCTGAACCTCATGAAGCCCACGCTTTCTTAGGCCGACGTGCTGTTTCGCCTGGCACTTGGTTTCTCAGCAGGATCCTGATCGGTCTGGATCGCCGCGAGCAAGCCCACCCTGCCGGACTATGTACGACGATGCTGGTGGCAGTGGCAGCTACGGTCGCAATGCTCGAGGCCAATTGGCTAATTGCCCATACCGTGGACACCCGTATATCGATCATGCGGCTCGACATGATGCGCCTGCCGCTTGGTATCCTGTCCGGCATCGGCTTTATCGGCGCCGGCGCCATCCTGCGCCGGGGTGAGATGGTGCGCGGACTGACGACGGCAGCAACGCTGTGGCTGGTCACCGTCATCGGCCTGTGCTTCGGCGGCGGCCAGGTCCTTCTTGGCATTGCGGCGACGATCGTTGCACTTGTCACGCTCTGGCTGCTGAAATACGTCGAGGCCGCGGCGATCTCCGGCCGGCGCGGCACAATTTCCCTCACCTTTTCGACTGACCGCGCGCCGGATCGAGCATTTGCCGGACGCCACAACGACCCTTTCCTGCAGTGGCCGCTACCGGGGAGCCTATCCCGACTGGTCGGCCAAGCTTGTGAACGACCTGGCGGCCCAGCGCGGGGTCAGCCGTGTTCGGTTTCAGGATACAGGCTGATCGCGTTACGCCTACCGTCACGCCGCTGGCGCGATCACCCCGGCCAGGTCGTGCGACATTTGCCGTGCGCGGGCGATGCCCGTATGGTCCGCCAGAACGATTGCGCGGGCGTTGTCTGCAATGGCGCGTCGATCCGGTTCGGCAATCCCGTTTAAAGCCGAGACCACGTCATCGGATGCATCAGCAATCAAAATTGCCTCCCGCTGGGGCAGCAGGTCGCCGAGCCCACGCCAGCGGTCGCTGATGATCGGTGTTCCGCAGGCGGCGGCCTCAAACAGCCTTACGCTGGGCGACCATCCCGCTTCGATCATTGCTGCGCGGGTGATGTTCAGGGTGAAGCGCTGTGCTGCATAGAAAACCGCATGATCCGCCGGCGCAACATGTTCCAGCCGTTCAACATTGGCAGGCCACTCGGTGCCGTCCGGGTATTGCGGTCCGGCGACCACGAACCGCATCCGGGGCAGCCGGCGGGCCGGCTGAAGCAGCAACTGCTCCAGCGCCGGTTGGCGGTCGGGGCTGTAGGTGCCGAGGTAACCAAGATCCCATTGCAGGTCGGTTGTCATCGGCTGCCACCGTGTTGCATCAACGGCGCAGTACAGCGCCCGCGGTCGCCGAGCCCCGAAGCGCGTGGCGAGTCGATCAAGCGTCGGGCCCCCGGTGAACGAAAAGTATAGATCCAGCGCGGGGATCTGGCGGATCGCGACGTAATCCTCCTGACCTTTGTCCAGTGCTGCCAGCGTAATCGGCGTGTCGATATCGTAAAATGCCGTCACACCGCCGGCCCGTTCCAGGACAACATCCAGGATCGCGATCCCGTTTGGCACGTAGGAACCGACAATGACAGCCTTGGCAGCGGCAATCCGTGGCCCAAAGCGCTGCGCCAGTTCCTCGACCGAGCCGTAGAACGCGAGCTCGCAGAAGTCCGGATCCGGCAGGTCGCGGTTTCCGGCATACCAGGGAACATCACGTTCAAGAAACAACACGTCCTGGCCGATCGCCGCGAGGCCACGCAGCAAGGCACGATAGGTCGTGGCATGTCCATTGCCCCAGGACGAACTCAGTGACAGGCCAATGAAGATCACTTCATCGCTCATGCCGCCTGCTCCGTCCCGCGGGCGGCCACCAGGCCGGTCATCGAGCGATGCAGCTCCGCAGCGCGCCGATCATAAGTGTGTTCGCCCAGGATACGCCGCAATGCGGCCTCACCGATTTCGCGCGCGCGCCGCGGCGTCAACCCGCTCATCGCCTCGGCGATATCGGCACCGTCACGCGCCACCAGAACCTCCTTGTTCGGCGTGAGGAACAATTCGATACCTACCCACGCGTCGGTTACCAGGCATGCACCCGCCCCCGCGGCCTCAAACACCCGCGTGGCCGGTGAAAAGCCTGTGGAGGCCATGCTGTCGCGGCTGATGTTCAGTACCGCGCTGGCGCTGACATTCAGCGCGTTATGGTCGGACGTTGGCACATGGCCCAGCTTCACGACGTTGGCAGGACATGGCTTGTCGTCCCACCCGGACCCGCCGAGGAGGAACCGCTGCTCCGGCAGCCGCGCCGCTGCGTCAAGGAAGAATTCTTCAACACGCCGCTCGCGATCCGGCAGGCGGTTGCCCAGGAAGGTCAGGTCCGCGGCAAAGCGTGGCTCCGACGGAACCGGATGATGCGTGCTGGCGTCCAGCGCGTTGTACAGCGGCACGCAGTCCCGCGCGCCGAAGCCGCGATAGGCGGATACCACGGGCTCGCCGCCACCATAGGTCAGCACAAGGTCGAGATGAGGCAGGGCGCGGCGCAGTGCATGGTCCGGCGAGCCTGCGATCTCCGCCAGGGTCGCCGGCGCATCCACGTCCCAGAACAGCCGCACGGCTCGCGGTGCAGCGCCAGTCAGCATCCCGTCCAGCAACACGTCGTCGAACACTCCGACCCCGCTGGCCTTGATCACCACGTCGGCCTGAACCGCCTGTGCCAGCACGTCGCGGACACCCGCCTCGGTGGCTTGATAGACCACCACGCGGCACCAATCCGGCGGTTCGATGTCACGATGGCTTTGCCGGTCGAATGCGTCCGGCTCGAAGAACGTGATCTCATGACCAAGCGGGGCCAGCGCCCGCAGAATTCCACGGTAGTAGGTCGCTGCCCCGTTCCAGTAGGACGACAGCAGGCTGGATCCATAAATCGCGATCTTCATCCGAGCGCGCCTGGCGGTGCCGAAAGTGTTTCGAGGATCGCCAGCAACTCGTCCACGCGATGCGCGCAGGTATGACGTTCGTTGATACGATGCAGGCCGCTGGCGACAAGCCCCTGCGCCAGATCCTGATCGTCGCGGATTGCCTTCAGGTATCGCGTCATCTCGGCCCCGTCGCGTGCCATCAGGAAATCCTGGCCCACCCGAAACAGCTCTTCCTCGTCCTGCCAGGGTGCACTGACCAGCGGGATGCCGCAGGCCAGGGCCTCGAACACGCGGATTGTGGGGATGCCCGGCAGCGCCTCCACGTAGGGCCGGCGCGGCACGTGTATGGTCATCCGATGCTGGGCAAAGGCTTCAGGGGCTTCGGCATTGGGCAGCCAACCGTGATATTCCAGCCCGGTAGCAGACAGGCGATCGAGCGCCTCGGGGGGGTAGCGGACGCCGTGGACAGTGCCGCTCAGCCCCGCCTCGCGCGCCGGCTCGACCAGGAATTCGCTCAGTTCCCCGGCACGTTCGCCATCGCCCCAATTGCCGATCCAGACAAGGTCCTTCTGTGGCGGGGCAGCGGGAAGCTGCGGACGAAACACGGTGGTGTCGGCGGCCTCATGCCAGGTGAAAACACGGCGTCCCCAGCCCAGCCGTTCATACCGGCGACGCAAGGTCTCACCGAAAGTCAGTACCGCGTCGTAGTCATCCAGCGGCAACTGCTCGATCGCGGCGGCTTCGGATACGCCACGGTGATGCGTGTCGTGGAACAGCAGGGCAAAGCCGCCGCCCGCCTGCCGCAGCCGGCCGATGCGCCTGACCAGCTCCGCCGGCGTCCATTCATGCACGATCACCACGTCGGCGCCATCAAGCGCTGCTTCGTGCTCGAAATCGGAGCCGTAGGTGGTAACTTCCAGCTGCGGAAACCGGCCCGTGAAGCGTTCCAGGGGCCCGGTGCCATGGTTGGCGATCAGGTTTACCCGGCTCCATCCGTCCTCCGGCTCCAGCACCTGGGTGGTGTGCCCACGCCGCGCCAGATCCGACAGGATGCCGCGCAGGAAATGGGCATTGCCGTTGTTCCAGTCTGACACGACCGAATGCGCATATAGGACGACTTTCATGCTGCAACGGCCTTGGTCACCAGGGCAGAGTAGAGTGCCCAAAGCTGCCCCGACTGCCGGGCCAGGGTAAATTGGGACGCCCGCACCCGCGCTTGCGCTGCCAGCCGCGCGCGCAGCACATCATCCTCTGTCAGCTCGGTAATCGCCCTGGACCAGGCGTCGGCATCATCAGCGGCGACGAAAACCGCCGCGCCATCCCACAGCTCCCGAAACGTCGGTATGTCCGCCAGCACCAGCGCGGCGCCGCACATGGCGGCCTCGACCACGGCAAGGCCAAACGGTTCATAACGTGATGGCGCCGCAAAGATGATCGCCCGTTGCATCAGGGCCAGGACGTCGGCATGAGCGAGTGCGCCCAGCGTCCGTGCATTGCGGTAATCCGCGTGCTCCCCATTGGGTCCGTCCAACGACCCGACCAAAACCACGGAGCATGGAAGTGTTGCCGCGGCCTCATCCAGAACCGCGCCATTCTTACCCTTGTCCCACCAGCGCCCAACGCTGAGAACGATGGGTTCCTTGGGCTCGTCGGCCTGTGCGACTGCGGTCGCGTTGTGGATCACCTGCAGCCGCGGCAGCGCCCCATAGACCGCCTTCAGGGCGGCGGCGTGGCTTCGGCTGGGGGCGACCACCGCGTCGGCACGTGCAAAGCCGGCCTGGTTGCGCTCGATGTGCCATGCCCAGCTGGGCGGAACATCGCTACCCTGCACGGCGCGCCACCACGTTGGCACGCAGGAATGGGAGGCAACCACCACCGGGCAACCATCCGGCAATCCGGCCGCTTGCGACGGCAGGTTCAGATGTACGATATCAGCCTGCCACGCCCGCGCCAGCCGCCCCAGCTTCTGCGTCCCCTGATCAAGCGCTGTGCTTTCGCCCACCATCCAGTCCAGCGGCTCATGCGTCCAGACAAGTTCGCTGCGGCCGCAGGCGGCCCGCTGCGCCGCGTCCGGTTCCGGGCCAGAGCCGACCAGCAGGCAATCGATGCCGCGTGACTCCAACCCGTGCGCGACATCAATGGCATAGCGCCAGACCCCGCCCACGGCATCGAGCGTGATCAGCACCCGGCGCAGCATGTTTCCTCCAGGGCCGCCAGCGGCAACGGGCGCTGGTGCTGGATGTCGCTGAAGTCCTGAAACGTGCGCAGGTAGTGCTCGTGAGCCCGTTCCCATGCCCGGTCGTCGGGATTGCCCCACAGCGCCCGGTAGCTGGGCGAGCTTGGATACGGGTACATCGGCACCGGCGCATTTGCCCAAACCCCATGATCGATCAGGCGCTTACGCCAGTAATCAACCAGTGCGGCCTCGTCCTGGTCGACGCCGATCAGGTTGCCTTGGACAAACGGCACGTGGCGGCGCGCCTCGATCAGCAGGTTCGCCAGATCCTCGGTTTCCAGGCGGCATCGCTTCGCCAGGGCTTCCCGTCCTTCGGTCGTCAGGCTTTCAATCCCGGCCTCGATCGAAACACAGCCGGCTTCGCCCAGCAGGCGCAGCATGTCCGGCTTCCATAGGTCGATCCGCGTCTGCACCCCAAATAGCACATCCCGCTGCGCCAGGGCATCGAGCAGGGCGCGCTGCGGCAGGAAGATCTCATCAATAAAGTATAGGTAATGGACACCCTGCGCGATCAGGTGGTCGATCTCGGTCAGCAAGGCCGACAGATCACGGCGGCGATACTGGTCGCGGAAATCGATCTTGGCGCAAAAACTGCAGTTATAGGGGCAGCCGCGCGATGCCTCGACCTCGGCCCCAAGGCCGCCCTGCGGATTGTCGAACCGATGGTGGTGATGGCTGTGGCGCGCGATCATTTCGTCCGGCCAACGCAGCGGCGGCAGGTTGACGAACTCATGGGCCGCCGGGCCTCCGGTAATCTTCACGCTGCCATCGACCTTGACGGCAACCGACCGAACGGTGGCCCAGTCATCCGCGCTGGCCAGCGCCGCGACGATATGTTCGCACTCACCGCGCACCACCGCGTCCACGTCCAGCTTGCGCAGGGTTGCCGCGGGTGTGACCGACCCATGCGGGCCGACCGCCACGGTGCGGCCGCCCCGCCGGCCCAGCGTTAGCAGAAACTGGCGCGGCACCAGAAGTTCGGGCGGAGCGCAGCGCCAGAACAGATAGGTCGGCGCCGTGGTGACCACGGTCATCTCAGCGCCGAACGCCTCGATCGCGTTGCAGGCTTCCGATGCGGAACGCGGCGTGAGGTTGCAGTCGATCAGCAGCGTCTCGTGGCCGTCCTGACGAAGCAATGCCTGTGCATAGCCAAGTTCCAGCGGCAGATGTGGTTCGCGGCATCCGAAATAGATACTACCATCGAACCGCCAGGGCGGGTTGACGAGTGCCACTCTCATGCGGGGATCTTCCGCGTGTCCGGCCTCGTTCGGATCGAGGGGAGATCGAGATCCGCGGCCAGCCATTCGGCCAAGTCACGCAACCCCTCGCGCCAGCCGACTGCCGGATACCAATCCACCTGCTCTGACAACCGCGCCGTATCGGCAACGAAGAAAACCTGGTCGCCGGGCCGCTGATCGGAATAGCTGATCTGCAGCGGCCGCCCGGTCACCGCGGCGATTTCGTCCAGCACCATGCGCAGGCTGACGGCATTGTCGACGCCGCCGCCAAGGTTGAAGGCCTGACCTGCGAGGCGGTCGATGTTGCTCAGGATCGCGCGATACGCCGCCACCGCGTCGCTGACGTGCAATATGTCACGAACCTGATAGCCGTCACCATAGATCGTAATTGGCTCACCGCGTAGCGCACGGATCAGGAAATGTGCGACCCAGCCCTGATCCTCGGTGCCGAATTGCCGCGGCCCGTAGATGCAGCTTTTACGCAATACGGCAGCACGCAGGCCAAAACTGTGGGCGTAATCCAGCACGTACTGATCGGCTGCACCCTTGGAACAGCCGTATGGCGTGCAAAACGACAGCGGTCTCGACTCGTCGATCCCACGATCACGGACCGCCTTGTCCATAGGGATATAGCGGTCGAGCATCTGTTGCATCCGCAAATCGGTCAGCGCACCATACACTTTGTTGGTGCTGGCGAACACCAGCGGCGTCTCAGGCGCCAACCGCCGTATTGATTCCAGAACAGTAACGGTGCCCGCGGCGTTGACGTTAAAGTCGTCCAGCGGATCCGACAGGCTTGACGTCACCGCGACCTGCGCGGCGAGGTGAACCACGCTGCCGGCTTCCGCCACGGCGGTTTCAACCGCAATTGTGTCACGCAGGTCGCCCATGATTGGATGAAGCCGGTTGCCGTGGCGCGCGGCCAGCCAGCTGAGGTTCCGCTCGACGCCGGGGCGGCTGAGGTTGTCGAAGACGATGACGTCTTCACCGCGGCTCATCGCCGCGTCCGCCAGATTCGACCCGACGAAACCAGCTCCTCCGAGAATCAGCAGCGGTTTTGTCTGGCGCACGATCTTCGGCGTCGCCAAAGCGGTGGCACGACTTGGCGCTTCAAGGTTGTTACTCGCCAGGCGCCGGTGCAACATCTTGGGGCGTCCCGCGGCATCGACTACGCCCAAATGGTAGTGCCGCGGATCGAAGTAAAGACCCTCCTGGACAGGTACCGAACGGGGGATATCCTGCCAGCAATACCAGTAGAGCCGATCCGCTGCGGCAGCGTGGGCCTGGCTGAAAGCATCGACCTGGGCTGCGTCGTCGTGGCGCCAGGTTGAATACCCGGCTTCGGTAATCCAGATTTTCGCCGCTGGGTTATACTTATCAAGTATCGATCGCATGGTGGCCAGGTGGTTGCCATACCCTTGCCAGCCGCCGGCCTCGCTGTCCCAGGTGCCGGGGAAGGCATGAAATCCAACCGCCTCCACAGTGCCCAGTAATCCCCGTTCACCAAACAGGTGCAGCAGATTGGGGTCGAACGGACAGAGACCGCCAAGCACGGGCTTCCAGCCGCGATGGCGGGTCCACCATGCGGCAGCACCAATCATTTCGCAAAACTGCAGCCAGTCCGGATCCTCCCGCCAATCCCAGTCCAACAGGTTGTTCGGCTCGTTCCATAGCTCGATGTGCTCAAAGTGGCTGCCGTAGCGGGTCAGCACATGATCAAGGAAGTCGGGAAAGTCCTTGAGCCGCCGCGGCGGGCCGGAGGATCGGCCGGTCCGTGACAGTGATGGCGGCGTGTAATGAACGCACAGCAGAAGGTCGAGGTCGCGGCTGATCGTGGGGATCAGCCAGTCATACCACGCTCTACCCTCCGGCGTGTGATAAGTCGCCCACGATAGATGGGTGCGGATGGACGAAGCTCCGATCGCGCGCATGCCTGCGATGGCCTGTAGCACCCGGTCGTGCTCACCCGGCCGGAACCATTCGACAAACCCGAAATCGGGCCGCACAGCCCGGGCAGGGGCTGTCATGCCACCAGCCCGTGCGCCTCGAGTTCACGTTTCGCATGTTCGCCGCGGTCCTGGGCAGTGGATTGCCTGATCCAGTCGGCGAGCGCGGGCAGTGCGGCTTCCAGCTGCTGGGCCGGGCGGTAGCCAAGCAGCGTGCGTGCCTTGGTGATGTCGGCAAAGCAATGCCGCACGTCGCCTGCGCGCGCCTTGTCCATGATTTCCGGCCCGATATGCCCTTGACCCATTGCCTCCGCCAGCATCCAGGCCACCTGTTCGATCGTGTAGACGTGGCCGCTGCCGATATTGAATGTCTGTCCCGCGACGCCGGCACTGTCGATTGCCAGTCGAAATGCCTGGGCAATGTCGCTGACATGCACGAAGTCGCGATGTTGGCGACCATCCTCGAACACCAAGGGCGGCTGCTTGTTGAGCAGCCGGGCGCCGAAGTTTGCCAGAACGCCGGTATAAGGATTGGACAAAGCTTGTCCTGCGCCGAAGACATTGAATAGTCGCAATGCAATCGTCTCGATTCCGTAGTTCGCGCCAATGATCAGGCAGCTTCGTTCCTGACTGTACTTCGTGAGCGCATAAATCGACGCGAGGTCGGGTTCCTTTTCCTCATCCGTTGGCACCGGCAGCAGTCGCGTTCCATCAGCCAGTACGGGATCCCAGCCCAAAGCGTTGCGGCCGACCCCGCGACGAACCGAACGCACCGGTGTGCCGTTCTCGGTTGTATAGCGGCCTTCCCCATAGACGCTCATGGAGGAGGCGACGATCAGTCGTTCGACCGGATTGCGGATCAGTTGTTCCAGCAGAACCGCGGTGCCAAGGTCATTGACGCCGACATAGCGGGCAATTTCATACATGCTTTGGCCGACACCGACTTCGGCAGCCAGATGCACTACCCCATCGACGCCTTTTAGCGCGCCGGAAATTGTTTCAGGATCACGGATATCGCCCCGGATCACCTCAACGTCGGGTGGTAACGACGCCGGTGTTGCGCCATGCACTTGTTCCGAGAAATTGTCGACTATACGGACGCGATGCCCATACGTCAGCAGTTCGAGGCAGAGATGACGACCGATAAATCCTGCCCCACCCGTCAACAAAAGGCACTTCGGCATCCGCGCATACATCCTTTGCTTCGCTATCGGCATAACCGTTGTCGCCCGAAGCGGTTCCCGTGGAAGAAGAAAATGATGCTGTTGAACTGGAAGAAGAAGCTTTCGCGGACTTTGGATCACCAGGCCGCGCGGCTGACGACAGGCAGCAACCCGGGCGGTTCACCGACGTTTGGCGTAAACACTTTCCGGAGAGACGAGAGAGCGGAAAGCGGCAACCCGACATCAAAATCCTACGATCGTGCGCGAGAGATGACCGTGCGCGAGAGATGACAGGGCAGGCCCTTGATGCCTATGTCGAAGGTGATGGAGGATCCGTGAGCAAGCTGGTCGAGCAGGCGAAAGGGGTTAAATGAGGCTGCCGTGCGGGACGTCCATCAGGAACTTGAGGAAGATGCTGCTTCAGAGCACGACCCCAACCAGCTGAACCAGTCAATTCCAAAGACAAAGTCGACCTGACGCTGTTTGAATTGACGCAGACTACTGCGGATACAGATAAAGGACATGGCGACAATGCAGAAGACCGTAGTCTTGATTGGAGTCGGCTTGTTAGTTCTTGCCACTGGGCACGCCGTGGCGGGGACTTCATCCGCCGATCAGGTGTTTGCCGTCAAGGCGGCGGCAGGTGGCGAGGCTGAGGTCGTGCTGGGCCGGCTTCCAGAAGGAGGCGACTTCGGGCCAGGATCCTGCCCTGAAGGCGTTTGCTCAGAAATTATCTCCCGGTGTTGCAGCATCACCTCCAGATGACGCAGCAGATCGACACGGCTTGGTGACTCACTTCGGCGACGGCATGTTCCCGGCGCCGCGCCAGATTGTTCAGGCGCTTCGTCGTCGCTCTGGAACGTCGCCATTTTCCAGGAACGTCGCCATTTTCGCTTTTGGGCCGCTCGGTTCGCCGGGCTATCGTCAGTCGTCGCAATCCAATCTGTTGCCCATAACGGTTCTGGTGGCGCGGCAACACTTGCGGCGCATGTCCCGATCCAGCCGATCCAGCCGATCGAGCACGTCGTAGGGACACGTCACGTTGTTCCCAGGCTCAGGCAGTCAAGCTGTCGGCCGGGTGGCAACGGGAAGCGATTGCGTAATCAACATCAGGCGAGGCTGCGGGCTGTGCAGCGCAACTGGCCGTGGACGGCCTGTCTCGCTGCGAACCGTTCTGCGAGTCGCGCGTATAAGTGGTCCCGAGATGCAGGGAGTTCATCCGAGTGGCCAAAAGCCGCGAATGCGAATTGCTTAAACAACAAAACGTTCTTGCCCAGTTCGGCGAGCGTGCCCTCAAGCTCACCGATCTCGACGAGATCCTCGAACAGGCCTGCGGCCTTGTGCGGGAAGCGCTCGACAGCGATCTGGCCAAGGTCATGGAATTGCAGGATGACGGCGTTACGCTTCTGGTGCGGGCCGGCGTGGGATGGCAGCCGGGCATCGTGGGCAAAGTGACAGTTAAGGTCGAAGAAACCTCCTCCGAAGGTCATGCCCTGCTGACCGGCCAACCCGCCATCTCGACCGACATCGATACCGAACAGCGGTTTACCTACCCGGAGTTCATTCGCGAAGCCGGCGTGAAGGCGCTGATCAACGTGATCATCATCGGATCGGAAGGCAATCCGCCCTTTGGTATCCTTCAGGTCGACAGCCGAAGCCCCCGCGAGTTTACCGAAGACGATACCAACTTCCTCCGCGGCTATGCCAATCTGATTGCGGCGGCCGTGGACCGGTTTCGGATCGGCGCGGAAGCCAATCGAGCACATTCGTCCCTACGGCACAGCGAAAGCCGCTATCGCGCGATCGTGGAGGGTGCCACCGATTACGCAATCATCACCCTGGACCCGACCGGCCGGATCACGAGCTGGAACCGTGGCGCCCGCGCCATCCTTGGCTGGGAGGAGGCGGAGGTTATCGACAAGCCGGGCGCGATGATCTTCGTTCCGGAAGATCGCGCCGCCAATATTCCAGAAGCGGATATGCGGAAGGCCCGGACCACTGGCGGTGCCGCGGATGAGCGCTGGCACCTCAAGCGGGACGGATCGCTGTTCTGGGCGACTGGTCAACTGACGCCATTGCGCGACGATGATGTGCACGGCTACGTCAAGATCCTGCGCGATCACACCGAACAGCGGCTGACCGCGGAGCGGTTGCGCGCCAGCGAGGAACGCTTCCGCACCCTGGCGGAAGGCATTCCCCAGCTAGTCTGGCGTTCCCGCAGCAACGGCCACAGAACCTGGGGCAGCCCCCAATGGGTGGACTACAGCGGCTTGAGCCTTGAGCAGAGCGTAGGTTTCGGCTGGCTTGATGCCGTCCATAGCGACGACCGTGGGACAGCGATGGACGCTTGGGCCGAGGCGGAGCGATCCGGTGTCTACAGCGCCGAGTATCGCGTGCGCCAGGCGTCCGATGGCCTCTACCGCTGGTTTCAGGCCAGGGCCGTTCCGGTGCGCGACCAGCACCGCCAGATCGTCGAATGGCTGGGAACGGCGACTGACATTGACGACCAGGTGCGTGCCCGTGAAGTTCTCGCCCATGGACGGGAGGAGCTTGAGCGTCTGGTCGCAGAGCGC
The DNA here is from genome assembly GCA_965200665.1 of Rhodopila sp. Taxonomy (GTDB): domain Bacteria; phylum Pseudomonadota; class Alphaproteobacteria; order Acetobacterales; family Acetobacteraceae; genus Rhodopila. The sequence goes on from OZ241370.1 coordinate 4,324,956, forward strand.
ACATCCGACCTGGCCACGGCGCTGGAATCGCTGCGGGCCGAAGCGGCGGAACGCGGTCAGGCAGAGGAAGCGCTGCGCCAGAGCCAGAAGATGGAGGCGATCGGCCGCCTCACCGGTGGCATCGCGCATGACTTCAACAATATTCTGCAAGGCATTGCCGGAAGCGTCGAGCTGGCTCGTCGCCGGGCCGGGGAAGGTCGTGTCGCCGACACACAGCGCTTCCTCGACGTCACCAAGACGGCGGTCGATCGGGCCGGCGCGCTGACCCACCGGTTGCTGGCGTTCGCCCGGCGGCAGCGTCTCGATCCCCGGCCGATAGATCCCGATGGCTTGATTGCCGGCATGGCGGAAATGATCCGCCGCACCATGGGGCCCGGCATTCGCGTTGAGCTGAACCTCCGCGACGGCGCCTGGGGCGTCCTGTGCGATCCGAACGAATTGGAAAGCGCCCTGTTGAACCTCTGCATCAATGCCCGCGACGCCATGCCGCAAGGTGGCAGGCTGGTCATCGGGACAACGGACGCGGTGCTGGCCGCGGAAGACATCAGCGAGGAGGACTCAAAGCCGGGCGATTTCGTCGCCATACTGGTCACTGACACAGGCGAGGGTATGCCCCCCGAAGTCATCGCCCGCGTGTTCGAGCCATTCTACACGACCAAGCCGCTCGGGCAGGGCACCGGGCTTGGCCTGAGCCAGGTCTATGGATTTGTGCGTCAATCGCGCGGCGTCGTGCAGATCGAAAGCGTTCCCAATGGGGGGACCACCGTGCGCCTTTGCCTGCCCCGGCACGACCGTGTGGTCGCGCCCATCGAATTGGTGTTGCCGCCCGATCCGCATCAGGCGGGCGCCGGCGAGACATTGCTGCTGGTCGATGACGAGGATGACGTCCGCAGAGCGGCGGCTGAACATCTGCGCGAACTTGGCTACCGTGTGTTGGAGGCTGAGGACGGCCTGCGCGCCCTGGACGTCCAGGACAACCTCATCCGGCTCGATCTGCTGGTGACGGATGTCGGCCTGCCGAATGGCATGAATGGTCGCCAACTGGCTGAAGCCATGCGGCAAAACCGTCCCGGCCTTCCGGTGCTGTTCATCACGGGCTACTCGGGATCAACCCTGGTGCCGGGCAGCGCGGTGGTGCGCAAGCCATTCGACCTCGACACCTTGGCGCGACGGGTTCAGGCCATTATGTCCGCCCAAGCTGCCAGGGACTGAGAACGCGATCCTTGGTCCGAATTCTGCGGAGCCCGAGCGGGTCCAACAAGGCGCATGGGCACATGGTCGGCACTATCGTCTGGTAATTGTGGTGATCAGCTTCGCCCCGCCGGCTTCCTGAAGTTGATGCGCCAGGAAGCCGATCACTGCGGCTTCCTCGGCACGCAGCCCGTGCCCGGGATCGGCCAGTTTCTCATCCGATCGCCGCTTAAGGGTCTGCAGGAGCGTGCCGTCGAGATAGCCGTTGAATATCGCCGGATGGATATAGCATTTGCGGCAGATCGCCGGCGTGTTGCCCAGCATCTTGGCGACCGCCTCTACCGCCTGCAGAACGTTTTTCTTAGCCGCGGCCTGCGTGTCGAACGCTTCCAGGCGCTGCAGCGCCAGCGCGGCCAGGTTCGTTGCCGCCCAGGTCCGGAAATCCTTCGCCGTGATGTCCTCGCCGGTGATCTCACGCAAGTAGTCGTTTACGTCGTCTGAGCCGACCGTATGCTGCTCCCCGTCGTCATCGAGGTATTGGAACAGTTCCTGCCCCGGAAGCTCCTGGCAGCGCCGGACGATCCTGGCGAGCTTTCGGTCGTTCATGTTGATGTGATGTTCGGTGCCGCTCTTGCCGCGAAAGTCGAAGCGGATGCGGCTGTCGCCATCGATCTTGACATGTCGGCTTCGCATCGTCGTCAGGCCAAAGCTGTTGTTGGTCTTGGCATATTCCTCGTTGCCGACACGGATCAGGGTGCCTTCTAGCAGTCGCACGATCGCAGCAAGGACTTTCTCCCGCGGCAGCCCGCGCTTCGACAGGTCACGTTCAACCTGGGCACGAATGGCTGGCAGCACCTTGCCGAAGATCAGCATCTTGCCGTACTTGCCTTCGTCCCGCACCTCCCGCCACCGCGAATGATACCGATACTGCTTGCGGCCTCTTGCATCGCGCCCGGTCGCCTGGAGATGACCATTGGAGTACGGGCAGACCCAGACATCCTGGTAGGCAGGCGGTATCGCCAGCTTGCGTATCCGGGTGAGTTCATCCTGATCGGTGATCCTCGCGCCGCTCGGGCTGAAATAGTCAAAGCCATCGCCGGTGCGTTCGCGCCTTATGCCGCGCCCCCGGTCTGAGACATAGCGAAGTTTGGCGGCTTTGGCAGTGGCCTTCAGAGCAGCGGGCGCCAGGGTGGCGGGCAGTGCGGTGGACGGAGCAGCAATCGCTTGAGACATAAAACGATAATGTTAAATTGCCGCTTTGGTTCGCTCGCTGCCGGGATCGTGCTTTCCGTTACGAACCTTGAAGGCGGCACGGCAGCTTCGTACAGTTAACTACGGCCCAGGCGGGGCGACGCCCGGCCGACAGAGCGGCGCCCGGCCGACAGAGCGGCGCCCAGCGATCTACTCGGTCTCAGTTCCGACCAGCCTGACCTCGGTGACGCCTGTTCGACTGGCGCCAACCTTCCTATGGTGAACCAGGGGCACCGGCTTAGCCCGTGACATAAGGTGGCATCCAATGTTTTATGATGAACTCAAGAGCGTTTCGATCGCTGCCATTGAGGACGCAATCGCAAAAGCGATCAGCGAGCTTGCAGGGACAAACTTCACTTGCACCATCTCAAATATCGATCTCAGCAGCATCCATGGAGCAAAGGTCGATATTTTTCTCTCACCGCCGAACGATTTCGAACTGGCAAAGTCGGATGGCAGCCATGAAGTCATTCAATAGGCATAGCGCCCTGCTGCAGACGTAACGCCCTGCTGGCCGGTCGCGCCGCAAGGAACGACCGGGCGCACCGTTCAACTGTGTGAAAATCGCGAACGCCAGCGCCGGCTTGCACGTTCGCGGTGATGGTGACCCGAGTTTCCCGGTCTTCCGCCCGTTATCGCGATTGGTGCCTCCACCGGTGGCCTTGCCGCAATCCAGGTCATCATGGCCGGATCGCCGCCGACCTTGCCGGCGGCGATTTGCGTAGTTCAACACGTGAGCAACAAGGAGCAATAAATGGTTCACACACGCGATGCATCCTGTTCTTCCTGTGCAAATCGGGGGCTGTTGGGCTTTGTGGGTCTTGGTCTGGCCGCGGGCGTTGCCGCAGCCACGGCTGCTTTGTTCAGCCGCAAAATAAGTTCCGCGGCGTCAGTGGGAAGTGGCCATCCGTTGAAGCACCGCGCGCTGGATCTGGCTTCAAACCTGTTGCAGCGGAAATATCCGGTCGAAGCGATGAGCACCTACCTGAACGGCTTTCACTTCTACGCCGACGACATGGGCCGGCAGGTGGAGGCGTCCCATTTCTGCATCCATCTTCGCCATGACCTGCATCAATGCGTCATCTTTGATTCGAACAAGCCTGACGCACGCTTGATCGGCATTGAATACATCATCAGTGAGGAGCGATTTCGCGCGCTATCCGATGAGGAAAAGCAGCTCTGGCACAGCCATCACTACGAGGTAAAATCAGGCATCCTGGTGGCACCGGGAATTCCGGAGCTCGCCGAGCGCGCCTATTTTCAGGATCTGGTGACAACCTACGGAAAAACGTTTCACACTTGGCAATATGACCGCGACGACTTTCCTTATGGCATTCCGCAGTTGATGATGGGGTTCACTGCTGACGGTCAAAGCGACGAGGCGATGGTTGCCCAGCGCGATAGAAGAATTGGCATCTCCAGCGCCGAACGGCGAACAAGCCGCGATGGAATTCCGATGCCGGCAGTCGTACCGGGTGCGAATGGCTGGCAAAGCGGCCAAACCGTCCGCACGCGGCTGGAGGCAGTCGAGGTTGCCCATCGACAGCCGTAGGTCAGCCATGCCCCAGATCAGCCAGGCGCCGGGGATGAGCTGGACTCCGGGGACAAGCTGGGAATGAGCTGGATCAGCGGCCATCCGGGTCACGCTATTAGTTTTGCTCATTTTCCGAATGGTGGGCCGTCTCCGTAGCGTGGCGGTCGGATGTCGGAGTGCCGGTCGGGCTCTCATCGGTGTTGCGCTTGTCGGGCTGCTTGGGCGCGTGGTCGTCTCCGGTGATCCCGCTATGGGCCGGCGGGTCACTGGCCGGAAAAGTATCTTCCAGGGTCTTGTCCACTTTGCGATCTGACATGGCGGTTCCTTTCACGTCCTGGAACGTCCATGCGGGGCTACGGTTCACCGCCGGGTCTGGAGGTGCCATTATGCCGGCATGACTGCATCCATTCGCCTTGGCATGCTGACCCCTTCCTCCAACACCGTGCTGGAGCCGGTAACGGCCGCAATGGTGGCTGGTCTGCCGGGCGTGTCGGCGCATTTCTCGCGGTTCCGCGTCACCGAAATCGCACTGACCGGTGATGCGCTTGCGCAATTCGACGATCGCCCGATTCTGGCGGCGGCCGAACTTCTCGCTCATGCCAAGGTCGATGTGATCGCCTGGAATGGGACATCCTCCGGCTGGCTCGGCTTTGACGCCGATCGGATCCTGTGCGAGCGGATCGAGGCGACGACCGGTATTCGCGCCACCACATCAATGCTGGCATTGAATGAGGTGCTCACGGCGACGGAGGTCAGGCGGTTCGGTCTGGTGACGCCTTACATCACCTCGGTTCAGGACCGAATCGTGGCCAACTATGCAACGATCGGGGTGACGTGCGATGCGGAGCGGCACCTTGGTATCCAGGACAATTTTGCCTTCGCCGAGGTGAGCTCACAAACGCTTGCCGCGAATATCCGGTCGGTGGCGGCGCAACGGCCGGACGCGATCGGGGTCATCTGCACCAACCTCCGCTCCGCATACTTGGTCGCGGAGCTCGAGGCCGAGACCGGCGTGCCGATTTACGACACGATCGCAACCGCGGTGTGGAAGAGTTTGCGCCTGGCAGGTGCGGATCCGGCCGCGATTACGGGTTGGGGCGGGCTTTTCAAGCTCTGAAACCTGATCGCGCGCGGGTTAAGCAATCCGACGATTCTACGGAAGCTCGTTCTACCGGCGCGCAGGACCCCGGTGGCGTGATCACCTCAGCAGGCCCCGCCGAGCGAGGTTCCGCATCAGCGCCCCTGGCCCGAAGGTCCAGGCCTCACACTGATCGGTTCGCATCATCCGGTTTACCAGCCGCCCCAGCTTCGGCGCAGCGACAGTAACGATATCGCCGTATTTGTGGGTGAACCCCTGGCCCGGCGTATCACGGTCCTGCACCGGTGCGAACATAGTTCCCAGGAACAGCACCGCCCCGTCCGGAAAGCGATGATGCGCATTGACCATCTGCGCCACCAGATCCGCCGGATCGCGGCTGATCCTTGCGATCGAGGACGCGCCTTCCAATACAAAGCCGTCCGGCCCCTCGACCCGCAGCGTTACCGTCGTCGAGCGGATATCGTCGAGGCCGAAGCCGCTGTCGAAAAACCGCAGGAACGGGCCAATCGCGCATGATCCGTTGTTGTCCTTCGCCTTGCCCAGCAGCAGCGCCGACCGGCCTTCCACATCCCGAAGATTGACGTCGTTGCCCAGCGTAGCCGCAACGATCCGCCCGTCGGACGCGACCGCAAGCACCACCTCCGGCTCCGGATTGTTCCATGACGATGCGGGGTGGATCCCCGCATCCATGCCGCTGCCGACCGCGGCCATTGGCTGCGCTTTGGTGAAGATCTCGGCGTCCGGCCCGATGCCGACCTCCAGGTACTGGCTCCAGGCGCCTTGCTCGATCAGGATCTCCTTCAGGCGCATCGCTTCGGGCGATCCCGGCCGCAACCGGCTCAAATCGTCACCGACGAGCTCCAACACCTCCGTTCGGATGGTTGCCGCGGCATTCATATCGCCGCGGGCGCGTTCCTCGATCACCCGCTCGAGCATCGAGATCGCAAACGTTACCCCCGCTGCCTTGATCGCCTGCAGGTCGATCGGCGCCAGCAGCCAGGGCCGGGCGGGATCGCGTGCCTCCACCGGGGTGTTCGCAAGCAGCCCCGCCAGCGTCCCGACGTTCTGCCCATCAGCGGCGCGCAATGCAGCGGCCGGGTCTGCCGTTTCACACAGATCGCGCATGGTTGGGAAACTGGTGGAAACATCCACCACGGCGCCCTCGCGAATTGCCACGACTGAAGGGCCGTCCATGTCTGGCCGCCAGATCCGGCCCGCCAGGCTCGCCGCAGCGGCATCATCAGGCAGCACATCGCGAACATGGTCAGGAAAGGGACTCATGGTGGGCGCCTCCGGTTTTTCGGCATCCACCCTAGCCAAACCTGGCCGTGGCGGAAACTCGTGTGCTTGCGGGTTAACCGTAACCCGTCAGAGCGCGCTTTGTCCGGTTGTCTGAACGTGCAATCCGGTCACGCTGGCTGTTCCGGTTGGGGTCACGGTCGATCCCGAGTGCGATAGCCTGATGCGCAAAGGCGGAAGGCTTAAACCGCCCGTATTCAGACAATTGCAGACCATGACAGGTCGATTTGATTCTGTCATGGCCTAGGCGCGTTCGGCTTCCGACGCGGCTGCATCGATCGCCGTGGCGATGGCGCGCACCCGTTCGTCGGTGATCGGGCCATTGGCCAGTCGCAGCCGCAAAGCTGTCTTCAGGTTCTCGATTGCGCGAATGATTCGCGGATCGGGCACCACGCTGCGCTCGCGGGCGATGCCGTCGATCCGGGACTGGATAGCCTCGACGGTGGCCTGGTTTGCCTTCAGGAAGGCCGCACCTTCGTCGGTTGCGCGATACAGCTTCTTGCCGTCCTCGGCCGCGACGCTTGCGTAGCCCTGCTCCTCCAGCATTGTCAGGGTCGGGTAGATGACGCCGGGGCTGGGACTGTAGCCGCCACCCATCCGTTCCTCCAGCGCCTTGATCAGGTCATAGCCGTGCGCCGGCCTGGCCGTAATCATGCTCAACAGGATGAACCGCAGGTCGCCGTGGTCGAACACCCTTCGGCGCCCGCCGCCATGGTGGCGGTGCCGACCGCCGAAGGTCTCGCCGCGGTCCATCGGGTCGCGGGCGAAGTGGCGGTCCTCCATTCGATCATGGTGCCGGCCGTGATTATGATGTCGCATTATGTTGTCGTCTCCTGGTTTGCCAGGCCCCAATGCGGGGCGGACGGACACGATATAGACGAGATATATCTTAAAATCAAGATATATCTTGTCGACGCAAGGGGAACCTGAGCAAGCGGTTGTTTGCCGCGACGGTTCGTGGTGATCTGGTCGATGGTGCCGGAGGCAAGGCAAATCCATCCCGCCGGTGAGGCCCCTGGTTGAAGTGGGCGGAACCCCGTGTCGGGCCCCCAGCCCACAGCATGGAGCATTGCGATTGCCAAGACTGCTGATGTTCGTATGCGCACTCGCCTGTTGAAGGACGCTGCCAATGCCCGATCCGACCGTTGAGTCCATCTCCACCGCGCGCTGTTTCGGCGGCACGCAGCACGTCTTCCGCCATCGATCGGAAGCGACAGGAACGGCGATGCGGTTCGCCGCCTACGTGCCCAAGCAGGCTTCCACGGGGCCTCAGCCGGTGGTCTGGTTCCTCGCCGGCCTGACCTGCACAGAGGAGAACTTCACCGTGAAGGCCGGAGCTCAGCGCGTCGCGGCTGAACTGGGGCTGATCCTGATTGCCCCCGACACATCCCCAAGGGGCGAGGGCGTGCCTGACGATCCCGATAAAGCCTACGATTTCGGCCTGGGCGCAGGGTTCTACCTTGATGCCACGCAGGCGCCATGGGCGCGCAACTACCGGATGGAAAGCTACATCATGCAGGAGCTGCCGGACATCGTCGGCCGCACCTTGCCCGCCGATATGACGCGGCAGGCGATCATGGGCCACTCGATGGGCGGCCATGGCGCGCTGACCCTGGCTCTGCGGCATCAGGGCCATTTTGCCTCCGTTTCAGCCTTCGCGCCAATTGCTTCGCCGATGAATTGCCCCTGGGGTGAAAAAGCCCTGGGTGGATATCTTGGTCCGGACAGGGCGGCATGGCGGGGCCATGATGCCTGTGCGCTGATCGAAGATGGCGCCCGTCTGCCGGGGTTGCTGGTGGACCAGGGCACGGCTGATGGGTTTCTGGATGGACAACTGAAGCCGCAACTACTGGAAGCGGCATGTGCGAAAGGCGGCATTCCCCTGACGCTGCGGCGGCAGGACGGCTACGACCACTCGTACTTCTTCATAGCCAGCTTCGTAGAGGACCACCTGCGCTGGCACGCTCGGGCGCTGTCCGGTAAAGCCTGACGGGGCGGCGTTTATCCGGCTTCAGACTCGAGCAGGACGCAGTGCTTCGGGTCGATTGACAGCCAGGCCCGATCACCGTCGGCCCAGTTGTCCGATGCGGTCTGGCGAATGACGAGCTCACGCCCGCCCCATTCGACATGGACCTGGGTCATATCGCCGAGGAACACCGCCCGTCGCACGATCACCGGCCACATATTCGGTCCGGGATTCGGGCGGGCCTTGCTCAGCAGCAGGTGCACGGTACGCACCGACATGACCGGGCGCGGCTGCGGCGTGCGGCCGTGCGCAACGCCATGCACGATGTGGCCGCCATCGGCCTCCAGCGCCATCAGCCCGTGGCCCGACAAATCGGGCCTGGCACGGCCCTCGATCAGGTTGGCCGAACCGACAAAGTCCGCCACGAACGCGGTCCGCGGATAATTGTAGATCTCGCTGGGCGAGCCGTTCTGCTCGATATGGCCGGCGCGCATGACGACGATCTGGTCCGACATTGCCAGAGCCTCTTCCAGGTCGTGCGTCACGTAGACCGATGTCACGCCCAGCCGATGCTGCAACTCACGCAGTTCGATGCGCATGTCGCCGCGCAGCTTGGCGTCAAGATTGGATAGGGGTTCATCGAACAGCAGCACCGACGGCGAGAATGCGCAGGCCCGGGCCAGTGCGACCCGCTGCTGCTGGCCGCCGGACAACTGGGACGCATGGCGATCCGCATAGGCGCCCATCTGCACAAGTTCGAGCGCTTCGCGCACCTTCTGCTGGATTTCAGCCCGCGGCCGGCGACGCACCCGCAGCCCGTAGGCGACATTTTCAAACACCGTCATGTGCGGCCAGATGGCGTAGGACTGGAACACCATCGACAGGCCGCGCTTCTCCGCGGGCACATTGATCCCGTCGGCTGACGAATACATCGTCTGCCCGCTGATGCGGATCACGCCGGCGGAGGGCCGCTCCAGCCCCGCGATCGCCCGCAGGGTGGTTGTCTTGCCACAACCGGAGGGACCAAGCAGCGTCACCTGCTGGCCCGGCATCACCGTGAAACTGACCGGCCCGACGGCGGCGATTGGCCCGTAATGGATCTCCAGGGCCTCGACTTCGATATGCGGCGCTGGCATCTGCTCTCAGCCTCCATGCCTGGCGGCGCGGTTTGTGATCAGCATGAACACCGCCACCACCAGCCCCAGGACAACCGTCTGTATCAGCGCCATTGCCGCGGTCAGCTCCGAACTGCTGCCGAACCACGCGCTGACGATGGCCGGGGTCAACACCTGGGAGTGCGGGCCGGTCAGCAGGATCGAGGCGCCCAGTTCCCGAACGCTGGCGATGAACAGCAGCATCCAGGCAGCGAGCAGGCCCGGACGGAGCAACGGCATGGTAATCGTGCGCATGCGGTAGCCCCAGCTCGCGCCACACACCTCACCGCACTCCTCCAGGCTTTTGTCGAGTTGCAGCAATACGCTGGAGATGGTGCGCACGCCCAGTGGCAGGAACACCGTCAGGTAGGCGATCAGCAGCAGCCAGAGCGTGCCGTAGATCGGAATTGGAAACACCAGCCAGGCCCACATCATGCCGAACGCGAAAACCAGCCGGGGCACGGCCTGGGGGAACATCACGGTGTATTCCAGAATGCCGCGCCCCGGCACCCGGCTGCGATGGATCAGCCAGGACAGCATGCCGGTCAGCGCCACACCAATTGTCGCGGTGGCGACACCCAGCAACAGGCTGTTTGCCATCGCGTAGCGCACCGCATTCTGCGACAGTGCTGCCCGGTAGTTGTCCAGGGTGAAGTTCGTCGCGGCCGGGAATGCCACTGCCAGACGCTGAACCGAGGCGTAGACCAATGTCAGGATCGGCAGCACCACCGACAACAGGACGTAGCTGACGCAGATCGCGAACAGCAGCCAGCGCAGCCCGCCGACATCGGTCAGCCGCGGGCGAAACGCCTTGCCGCTGACGGTGACGTAGCTGCGGCGCGCGATGATCCGCCGGTAGGCGAACAGCATCATGAACATAACGGCAAACAGCGACACGCCCATCGCCGCGGCCAGCGGGATGCGCGGCGGATACTGCGCGACGAGCTGATAGATCGCCGTGGTGATGACGTAGAAGCGGACTGGTGTACCGAGCACCAGGGCGGCTGAAAACGACCCCAGCATCTCGGCAAAGACAAAGATGGCGGCGCCCAGGACGCCGGGGGTGACCAGCGGCAGGGTGACCCGCCACACCGTGTAGAACCGGCCGGCACCGTTGATCTGGGAGGCTTCCTCCAGCGCCGGGTCCATCGACTTCATCACCGCGCCGATCATCACGAAGGCGACCGAACCCTCGAACAACGCCATGACCCAGGCGATGCCCAGCGGGCTGATGATGTCGATCAGGGCGCCGTGGCCGCCAAGAGCGCGCCAGATCTGGTTGACGAAACCGCTTTCCGGCGCGCCGAGCAGGCTCCAGGCCAGAGCGCCCAGGAGGGGGGTGACGTAGTAGGGGACCGCCATCGCGTGCTCCAGCGTGCGGCGCATCGGCACGTTGGTGCGGTTGAGAATCCAGGCAGTCAGAAACCCGAACAGCAATGCCATCACTGTTGCGCCGAACGCGACATACAGCGTGTTGAGCATGATCTGCCAGTAGCGCGGCAAGGCTTCGAAATTGTCGAGGCCATAGGCGGTCGGCGGCCGAGCTTCGGGCTCCCCGGTGTCGAAGGCGGCCTGCAGCAGATAGAATACCGGGTAGAGAACGAAGCCGGCCGTCACCAGGGTGACTGCCAGGCCGAAGACGGTCTGCCCGGCAGGCAGAAGCGGCCACTGCCTGCGTGAGCGCACCGCCGGCGTGCCGGCCATCGGGCTTAGAGCAGCCCGAGCATACTGTTCCAGTCGGCGTTGAAGGTCTTGCGGCTAGCGACGAGGTCATCGCTGTCGGTGGGCACCAGCAACTTGAAGTCGCGCAGCCGTAGTCCGCCCGGCATCGGCGGTGCATCCTTGCGGACCGATCCGTACAGCAGGTCCGGGGTGTTCTGGTAGACCGCCTGGCCACGCAGTGACGCCAGCCAGTCGATGAACAGGCGCGCTGCTTCCGGATGCGGTGCCTTGTTCACCACGCCGGTGGCAAGTGCGGTCGCCGGCAGCCCGTCCTCCGGCGCCACGAATGCAATCGGCGCCTTGCGCTCATGGTAGAGGACATAGCCGGCATATTCCGCCAGCGCGCAGACCTTGTCGTCGCCCTTTGCCAGTCGGTCGAACAACTGTGCCCGCGAGTCAAAGCCGTGCGGGCGCTGCCTGGCAAATGCCTTCCAGTAGTCGTTGCCATATAGTTTGCGTAATTCGTACCACGCCACGAATTGCATGCCGGATGTGGATTGCTTGGTGCTGGTGACATTGGCCCAGCGTGGATCCAGCAGATCCTTCCATGATTTCGGCGCGTCCGCCGCGGCAACCTTGTCGGTGTTGTAGGCGATGCCGGCGAACGTCATGCCGCTACAGAAATACCGGCCCGGCGGATTGCTGAGATACTGCGGCTCATAGGCCGCTGTCTCCGGCGAGACGTAGGTGTCGTAGGCGCCGCGCTTGTCGAAATCGATCGCGGTTCCGGTATCGGAAAATTGGATGACGTCTGCATCGAAACGTCCGGCGGAGCGTTCTGCCAGGATCCGGCTGTACAGGGCTCCGGTCTGCAGCCGGACATAAGCTGCCTTGATCTTGGGAAAGTCCTTGTTGAAGGCATCGATTGCCGCGGCTGCGCCGGCCTCGCCGTCATGCGTATAGAACAGCAGCGCGCCTTCCTGTTCCGCCTTGGCCATGTCGGCCGAAGTGGTGAAATCCAGCACCTTGGCGACTGGCCGCGTCTGCGCCGCGGCGTGCTGAGACAGCACACCAGCCGCGGGAAAGGCCGCCGCTGCGAGTCCAGCCTGCAGAGCGAAGCGCCGCGTGGTCGGTTCCAGCTGCTTCTTGAACATGGTGTCCACCCTGATCTTCTTGATTGTGAGTACGGATGGTTAGCACGTCTGCTGCCGCCTGCAACCGCACTGGGCTTGCGCCATCTGCAACCGCACTGGGCTTGGCAGCCGGCCGCGTCGATCAGTTCACGTTGCTGACCGCCTCGTTGATCCGCGTCAGCATGTCCGCGGAAATTTTCATCTGCCGCGCGACCGCATCCTGTTCCGCCAGCATCAGCTTGCGCTGTTCCGCGAGTTCCTCGGCGCTGACATACACCATCCTTACGCCGTGGGCCTTCAGTTCCTTCTCCGCCTGGTCCTGCGCCGCCACCAGATTGCTTCGGTAAAGTCCGATATTTGCCGCCCAGAGGTCGGTAACCAAGGTCTTCAGCGCCGGACTGAGGGAGCCCCAGAACGCCTCGCCGATCATCGGCACGTAGTCCCCCAGCGTCTGATGATCGACCAGCCCGAAGTGCAGCCCGGCATCCCACAGCTTGGCGCTGGCACAGCTCTCGCTGGTGCTTTGGAGCGCGTCGAAGGTTCCCTGCGACAAAGCCAGCGGCACGTCCGGCCACGCCGTCATGTTCGGCACGGCGCCAAAGAACTGCGCCCGCCAGGGTTGAGCAAACCCGCCGGAGTTGCGGATTTTCAGCCCCTTCAGATCGCCAAGCCCGTTCAGCGGCTTGCGCGTGCTGTACCAGTTGGTGAAGCCCAGATCGATCCAGCGCCCGGGGATTTTGACCCGCAGTTTGCGCGTAATCTGGTCGTTGACCAGATTACCGGGGACGCCGTCGATGGCCCGGTGGGTCGCCTCCGCCGGTTGCCCGTAGAATAACGGCAGCTGGCCCATATCGGCCTCAGGCACGTAGGATGCCACCAGCCATGTTCCTGGGGCCGCCATCTCGATCTGGTTCAGCACCAGCGCCTTGATGACGTCCCGGTCCGGGAACAACTGGCCGCTGTCGAACAGCTGCGTCGTGATCTGACCCTGTGAGGCAGCCTCCAGCTTCTTTAGGAAGTCGGCAATAGAAACCGTCCGCCCATGGCTTGGCGATGTGTCCAGCGATACCCGCAGCCGGATCGGTTCGGCCCTGGCCGTCCGGATGAAGGGTGCAGCAAACGCCGAACCGAGGATAAGTCGGCGTGCGACTGCCACGTGATCAAACGCCCCGATGGGCCGGCTGAACGGCGGTCAGATCCCTGGCGTTGATCGACTGGATCGCTGACAGCCGGTTGAACAGGACGTCAACCGGAATTGGCGAAGCGCCGGCATCCAGGCAGTCGGCAAACTTGTCGTAGAGCTGCTGGTCAGTCAGCGGCCGCGACGGATGGCCGGTTGCCCGAGCAACCGGTTCGCCGTCGATCGTTCGACCGTCCACCAGCTTGACGCGCACCTGGTCATACGGCGCCGCACCCGGCAGATCGGCGTCGTAGGTGCTGGTGGTGACGATCTCCACCTTCTTCATGAGCGCCTGGATGTCGGGCCGCTGCACGAAGTCATCGGTCAATTCCCGCAGACCGACCCGCCGGGCGACGATCCCGCTCGCCATGCAGAACTCGATGCTGAACTTTGCCGCGAGCCCGGTATCTGGGCGATGGTTGCGCAGGACGGTCGAGAAATAGTCGCTGATCTCGACGGTGATACGATCCACCTCGTCCGGCTTGATCGGACTGCTGTTGACCAGGTCCAGGATGCAGTCGATGGCGCGATGCGTGCAATAGCAGGTTGGATACTTCTTGATCCCCAGCCCCTGGGTCAAAATCGCCCATGTGGCGCCGGCCTTGCTGTCGCTCGTCCGGTCCTCTTCGCCGGCCGGGGAGATTGCATGCAGGAACCCCTGCGGATGCTCCAGCGCGTCGGTGTTGGCGGTGAATCCGGCTTCGGCCAGCCGCGCCGCCATGATGCCGGCGTGGGCTGCCTTGCCGGCGTGAAACGGCTTCGTCATGGTGCCGAAATTCGACATCAGGCCAGCCGACTGCGATGCGCCCAGGGCAATCGCAATGGCCGATTTTTCAGCATCCAGCTTGCGCAGCTTGGCACAGGCCGCCGCGGCCCCGACCGCGCCATACAGCCCGGTCGGATGCCACCCCTTCTGGTGCAGCAGCCCGCTATCGCGGCGGAACAGCTCCGCCCAGGTTTCGTAGCCGGCGACATAGGCGGTGATCATGTCCGCGCCCGACGAGTCCAGATGTTCCGCCTCCGCCAGGATCGCCGGCACCAGCACCGTGCTGGGATGGCCGCGCAGGGCGACGTCGTCATAGTCCAAGGCGTGGGCCGCGGTGCCATTGATCCAGGCGGCTTCCGGGGCAGGGGCCTTCTGGCTGCCAAAGGTCAGCGTTGCCGGCCCATTGGTCGGTGCGAGGGTCTGCGTCATGATGCGGACGCTATCCTCGTTGCGGCCGGCGATCATCGTGCCGATCGTGTCGATGAAGCCCATACGCGCGACCCGCGCGGCCTCCTCAGGCAGGCGATTCGGCGACAGGTCTGCCACGAACTGGCCAAGCGATTTTGTGAGCGTCATCGGACGGTGCCTCCGGGCTGGCGGTCGCCTTGCGACTGCGGCGATCGCAGCCGCGATATTCCCTGCTTCGGCCAACACGTCAACGGGCCGGCCCTGACATGCGCACGGGGTCACGCATGTCAGTCCGGCAGCCTTCAGCGGTTCAGAGGCCTCCGGTTAAGACCTGACGTCAGCGCTGCTGCTGCGCGTTCAGCAGGTCCTGCATGTCTGTGGCGTGTTCTTCCTCAACCGACAGAATGCCCTCCAGCATGACCCGCGTCGTCGGATCGTCATCGGCGAAGTAGCGGATCAGCTCACGATAATGATCAACCGCTATACGCTCCGCGATCAGGTTCTCGCGGATCATTTCCACCAGGTTGTCGACATCGGTGTATTGTGAGGCCGAGCGTGTCGCCAGACCTTCGGGGTTGAAATTGGGTGTGCCGCCAAGCTGGTCGATGCGCTCCGCCACCGCCATCATGTGCGCCTGTTCTTCCTTGGCGTGCTGAGCGAATTCCGCCTTGATCGCTTCGCTGGACAATCCGGTCGCCGTCACCGCATGCATCGTGTAACGCAGCACGCAGACGATCTCAGTTGCCAGCACCGATTGCAGGATCTCGATCGTTTGCTTCACATCCCCACCATAAGTCTTGGTGACAACGCCTTCCGACAGGTTCTTTCGCGCGCGATCTCGTAGCGTCTGCACATCGGACAGAAATGGCTTTGTCGAAGACCCGGTTGTTGTCCTCATGAGAGCTCCTGTTGGTTTTGTTACGGTCAGCAGGTGGTGGTGTCCGCCGGCCCTTGCCAGAGCCGAACGCGCGGTCGTGTTCGCCTCGTTACCAGCCCCCCATCAGCATTGCGCGGACGGTCTGTGTGGCGATCACCACCATCGGCGGAATTTCAGCAATACTTTGATCGCTTGCCAAGGCATGCGCGACCACGGCGACATCCCGCGTTCGCTTGCGTTGCGCCGTATCGGCGGACGCCCGGCACCACAATGCCAGGATCAGAAAGGTTTCGGCCCATTTTTCCCGCTGTGCCGGCAGGATGTCGTCGATCACTGTCTTTACCATGCGGGGCATGTCCTTCCGCGGCAGCTTCGCCAGTGCCTTCTGCACCTGCGGGCCGTCTTCGAACCAGGAGCCGAACACGTCCTCCTTGCCCATCCACTCGCTGGCCCGGATCAAGGCGGCGGCGACGCCCCGGGGTGACCGATCCTCCGGTTCCAGCGTCTCAAAGAGCCGCTCCGCCTCAGCCTTGACTTCGATCCGACGATCCTTCCATTCCGCGCCGCCCACAAGTTCCGCGATTTCCAGCAACCCGGCCGGCGGCACGCCGCCCTGTTCGACCGACGCCCCGATGGCGTGCTGCATGACCGTGTTTACGAATTCCGCCTGGACTTTGCTGATAGGGGCGGCCATCTGCGCTTCCCGCAACATCTTGCCGATCTGCCCGCGGGACATGTCCCTGTCCAGCCAGGCGTCAATGACGCCGGTGCCGTGCCGCAGCAGCAGCCCGCCGAAGATGCCCTTCTTGCCGGGCCGGCTGGTCGACAGGATGCTTTGGGCGCCGGATCCGTCCACGATCGAGGCATACAGTTCCAGATCATCCACTGGCTGCGGCCACGCGCCAATTTCCACGCCGGCAAGCCTGGCCTTGCGGATCGCGCTGTCCAGCGCCGCCCGATCGCCGGTGGGGATCCAGTTCCGGACGGTGATCGCGCGGCGCAGCATGATGGGTGACAGCGTTTCGGGGCGCGCGATCTGCTCCAGCGCCCCAGCCGCGGCGACGCGAACCGAGGAGTCGTCATCCAACAGCAACATCGGCACCGACTCACGCAACAGCTGATGTTGCGATAGCGCCAGCTCGGTGGTCATGAAGCTGCGCAGCGTGGCGGGCAGCATTGCACTGGAGTTCCGCATGGCTTCCACCACCTCAAACGGCGAGGAAACCATGCGTGCGAGCTCATCCATCAGATGGCGCACCATCTGCAGCATCTCTTCTGGCGGCACCAGATCCTCCTGCTGCCTGAAGCCTGCGTCGGCCAGCTCCGTCTGCACCGCCTCGGTCACCGGAACCCGCGCCTCGGTAAGCGCGGCGCACATGATGAAGCAATCTTCCCGCGGGATTGCTTCGGAGCTGACGATCTCGATCAGGCGCCGCTGGAACTTGGTCAGCATATCGTCGGCCCATTGCCAACCACGATCCTGACGGTAACGAACAAACTCCAGTGCAAGAACCAGTGTCTGGTGATACGCCGTAACCAGCGCGGCATCCGGCTTCGCCGCCCCGGCCGCCTCGATCAGTTGCTCCGTTATCACCGGCAAGATCTGCGGCGTCTGCTCCAGCCAACCCCGATCTTCCGGAGCGACCTCGTAATTGGGGTGGCGCGCGGCGCGCTTGACGATGGCTTTCAGTCGATTGCGATGAAGGGCCGTCGGCTCCGGCGGTTCCGTCGGATCGTCACCGATCATCGGGACGTCTTCGTCGTCCTCCACAGCCGACAGGAAGTCCGCGGTATCCGCTTCATCGCCGCGATCCTCAAGCGCCTCCAGCAGCGCCTCTACCGCGGCTTCGATTTTGTCGGGATCGCCACTGCTGGTGAACTTGGGCTGTCGCAGTTCCTCGTTGTCGAAGCTCCAGGTGCCCTCGACCGCTGCGGAAAATGCCTGATGCGTCAGCCCGACCCGAAAGCGTGTAAGTGCCCGCAGCGCTTCGAGCCGGAGCGTGCACACGTCGCCTGCGAACGCCAACGAATCCTCGTGCAGCACCACCCCGGTCGTAGCCGCCGGCCGGTTCTGCGAGAACAGCCGCTTGTAGGCGTCCTCGTTATCGGGATCGAAGAAGAACTCGCCCAGCACCGCCTCGCTGAGTTCCAGCATCGCCTCGTTTGCAACGTCCCGCGCCGGTGCTGGCGGAGGCGTGATGGTGCGTTTGGCCATAAGGCTCTCCCAACGACAGGAGCGTGCTCATCAATGGCGGCACGCGCCGAGGATGAGGTTAACGCTCCGCGATCACTGTCAGACTGCAGACCGGAAGGGTCAAGCTGCCCCGCGTGGCGAGGGTTCGGCGTCTGCTGCGTTGCAGGCGACGGCTTGGCCGCATCCGTAGGGTTAATCCGCCAGCGATGCCAGCTCCGCCCTCAGCGCAGCGATGCCCGCATCGGTCTCGCTGCTGGTCGCCAGTATGCGCGGGAAGGCCGCGGCATGGGAGCGGGCCAGGGCCTCGACCTCGCGGACTTTGTTGGCCAGGGCAGGCGGCTTCAGGCCGTCCACCTTGGTCAGCACAAGCTGAAACGTCACCGCCGCACGGTCGAGCAAATCCATGACATCGCGGTCGGCCTGCTTCACCTCGATGCGCGAATCGAGCAGCAACATCACCCGCCGCAGGGTCGGCCGCCCGCGCAGGTAGTCGAACATCATGCCCTGCCAATCGGCCTTGATGTCCTTGGACGCCCGCGCATAACCGTAGCCCGGCATGTCCACCAGCGTCAGCCGCCCGCCGAGGTTGAAGAAATTCAACTGGCGTGTGCGCCCCGGTTCGGAAGACACCCGCGCCAGCGCATTGCGCCCGGTCAGGGCATTCATCAGCGAGGACTTGCCGACATTCGACCGCCCGGCAAAGGCGATTTCCGTCCCGGCCACCGGCGGCAACTGATCCAGCTTTTGCGCACCGAAAAAGAAGTCGCACGGTCCGGCGAACAGCAGGCGCCCGGCCTCGACGGCCGCCGCCTCCTGCTCCAGGGTCAGTTTGCTTGTGGTCAGGTGCGGGCCAGACTTGGCTTCGCCAGTCGGGTGCGCCTTTGAATCAACCATTGCTGAGCCACCGACAGCGTGTTGTTCCAGCTCCAGTAAATGATCAGGCCAGCTGGGAACTTCGCCATCATGAAGGTGAAGATGATGGGCATGAACTGGAACAGCCTGGCCTGCACCGGGTCCGGCGGCGGTGGGTTCATTTTCTGCTGCAGGAACATTGTGCAGCCCATGATCAGCGGCCACGCCCCGAGGTGCAGCAGCGGCACGTAGGCCGCCGGGTTGAATGGCAACAGTCCAAACAGATTGAAGATATTTGTGGGATCGACCTGCGACAGATCGTGGATCCAGCCGAAGAATGGAGCCTGGCGCATCTCAATCGTGACGAAGATCACCTTGTAGAGCGAGAAGAACACGGGGATCTGCACCACCATCGGGAGGCACCCTGACGCCGGGTTCACCTTCTCCGCCCGATACAGGCCCATCATCTCGGCCTGCATTTTCTGCGGGTCGTCCTTCAGCCGCTCCCGGAGCGCCGTCATCTTCGGCGCCAGCAGCTTCATCTTGGACATTGAGCGGTAGGAGTAGTTGGCCAGCGGGAAGAACAGCGCCTTCGCGAACACGGTGAACACCATGATCGCCAGACCGAAATTGCCGAGCAGCCCGTTCAGCCAGTCGATCGCCAGGAAGATCGGCCGCGTCAGGAACCAGAACCAGCCCCAATCCACCGCGTAGTCGAAGCTTTTGATATGCAGGCTGTGCTCATAGCCTGACAGGATCGACTCGACCTTGGCACCGGCGAACACGTGGCTGACCATGGTTACATCGCCACTGGCCGGCGCGGTCAGCGGGTCGGCATTGATCGTATCGACTTGATAATGATCTCCATGGTCCTCGATGTGACGGAAATTGACTTTGGTCGCCAGGCCCTGATCGGGGATCAGCGACGTCAGCCAGTACTTGTCGGTAATGCCCGCCCATCCGCCGGTTGTGGTCGCGTCATAGGCAAGCCCGGCACGCCTCTCGCCCTCGGACTTGGCCTTGTCGTAGGTCGTCTCCTGCAGTGTGCCGTCAACCATTCCCAGCAGGCCTTCGAACAGGACATAGTATCCGGCGACCTCTGGCTTGTAGTCGCGACGGATGCGCGACCAGGGGAACAGCGCGACCGGCTGGCCGGTGCTGTTCTTCACCGTCTGCGCAACGGAGAACATGTAGTTGTCGTCGATCGACAGCCCGATCTGGAACGTCAGCCCGGCGCCATTGTCCCATGATAGGGTCACCGGCTTGCCCGGCACGAGTTCGTCGGACGAGGAAGTCCAGGTCGTATCATTGCCGGGCAGCTTGATTTTCTGCCCTTCCGGCGCCGTCCAGCCGTATTGAATGTAGTAGGGATGCTCCTGCGAGCGTGGCTCCAGCAGCCGTACCAGCGGCGACGTCGGTGCGATTTCCTCGCGGTAATCCTTCAGCACCAGATCATCGAGCTTGGCGCCAAGGAGGTTGATCGAGCCCTCGACCCGCGGGGCGTCGATCTTGACCCGTGGTACGTTGGCTGGTTCGCCGGTCTGGGCCGGCGGCGCGGCGGCGGCAGGCGCGCCTTCCAACGGTGTTGTCGCCGGATGTTGTTCAGACGTCTTGGCGATCTGCTGCGGCGGCGGCTTTGGCAGATGCGGCGCGATCAGCATTTGAAAGCCCAGCAAGATCGCGAGCGATACCGCGATCGCCAGGAAGAGCCGTTTCTGATCCATCAATGCCCCATATTCCGGTCGATCTCGCGCCGTTCAAGACCCGGTACCAGATCAACACCACCTTCATGCCATGGATTGCAGCGCAAGATACGCTTTGCCGCCATCATCGACCCACGGCACGCGCCGTGTATCCGCAGCGCCTCCACCGCGTATTCGCTGCAGCTTGGCCAAAACCGGCAATGCGATCCGATAAACGGACGCAGTGTCCATTGATAGACGCGGACTGCGCCGATCCCAACCTGGGTCGCCCCAAAATCGCCCAGGCGCGTCATACCCCGGTTCTTTCCAGCGCGCGCCTGATATCACCTTGCAAGGCGATGAAGTTGCGCCCCCGCGTGCTGTCACGGCCGATCAGCACAAGATCCGTGCCGGTCACTGGACGCTGTGCGAGCAGCAGGCGCGCTGCCTCCTTGAGCCGACGCCGCGTGCGGTTGCGCACCACCGCGTTGCCGACCTTCTTTGTAACCGTAAATCCCAAACGAGCCGGGCCGTCATCGGCGCGTTGCAATGCCTGCATTACCACGCCGCCAACAGCCGCTTTCTTGCCTACAGAGGCTGCACGCAAAAACTCAGTCCGCTTTTTCAGGCGGCCGGGTTTGGCGGCAGTCTGGGAGGGTTCGCATGCTGGCATGTTCGGCACACCAGCGGTTCGCTGCTCAGGCGGACAGCTTCTTGCGGCCCTTCGCACGGCGGTTGGCCAGGACCTTGCGACCGCCAACGGTCTCCATACGGGCGCGAAATCCGTGCCTGCGCTTGCGGACCAGCTTAGACGGTTGATAGGTGCGCTTCACGACTACTCTCCGAAACCTGTGGACGGCGACCCGCTTGGCCCGTCCCCTTCATGCATACCGGCGGGTGCACCTGTATCGGCGACCCGTCGGGAGGGGCGCCTTATACGAACACCCCCCGTTCCAGTCAATCAGGTCTGCCGATATGACACCGACAAACCTGGCTTTAGATGGTGCTTGGGCCACGGGCTTATCATACAGCGCGAATTACAGGAATTCATCCGCTACGACCGGGTGATTTCGATGTAACCCCGCCGGTTCACCGTCGCGGTCCAGCCTGGGCCAATGAGAGTGGAGGTTTCATCCTCGGCCACGATGGCCGGTCCCGCGATGACCGCTTCCAGGGTGAGCGCAGCACGGTCATAGATACCCCATTCCGACACGGCCCCGGTGGTCGTGTCGCGCACCAACTGGGTGCGGACCGGCACGGCCTCGACACTGAACAGCGGCTCGCCAGCCGCCGGAACGGCGACCTCCTCCGTGACGGTTGTCACAACAACCGCATAGCTCATGATCTCGACATCCGATCCCGGCACCGGACGGTCAAAAAACCGCGCATATTCTTCATCATAGCGCGCCCGGATCGACGCCACGTCCGCACTGCCAAGAACCTTGTTCGGCAGCGGAACCGGAATTTCATGGCCCTGGCCGACATAGCGCATATAGGCGGTACGAGTTTCAACCGTCGGTGCGCCGAAGCTGCCCTTCGCCACCGCGGCCTCCGCCTCCTGTCGCATGTCGTCCAGCAGGTCGTTCACGGCGGCCACGTCAAACGTGGAGAACCGCTGATACAGACTACGCACGACCTCGTAACCGACGGGCGCCCGCAGGAAGCCGATCGCACTGCCGACGCCGGCGCCGGAGGGCACCAGCACCCGTGTGATGCCGACCTTCTCCGCCACCCGGCAGGCGTGTACCGGACCACCGCCGCCGAACGCGATCAGGGTGCGACCATCATAGGTTTTGCCCGACTCGATGGCGTGGACGCGCGCGGCATTGGCCATGTTCTCGTCGACCATTTCCACCACGCCCAGCGCGGCAAGCTCCGCCGTCAGGCCCAGCCTGGCGCCGACATGCTGAAGCAGGGCATCGTGCGCGGCGGCATTGTCCAGCTTCATCGATCCACCGGCGAATCGGCCGGCATCGTAGCGCCCGAGCGCCAGATTAGCGTCGGTCACCGCCGGATGCGTACCACCGCGCCCGTAGCACGCCGGGCCGGGATCGGCGCCGGCACTTTCCGGGCCGACACCGATTCGCCCCATGCTGTCGACATGGGCCAGGGATCCGCCACCGGCGCCGATCTCGACCATCTCGATCACCGGGATTCGCAACGGCAGTCCGGAGCCTTTGCGGAAGCGGCCGACCCGCGCGACCTCGAACGTGCGGGCCGTCTGCGGCTTGAATTTATCGATCAGGCAGATTTTCGCGGTTGTGCCGCCCATGTCGAACGACAGCACGTTGTCCAGCCCGCACTCGCGCGCGACATGGGCGGAGAAGATCGCCCCGCCGGCCGGCCCGCTTTCCACCAGCCGGATCGGGAAGCGGCACGCCGTCTCGATTGTGGTCAGCCCACCGCCGGACATCATCAGGAACAGCGGTGCCGTCGCGCCGGCCGCATGCAGATCCGCCTCAAGCCGGCGGAGATAACGAGCCATCATCGGCTGCACGTATGCATTGGCAACGGTGGTAGAGAAGCGCTCCCACTCACGCATTTCCGGCGACACATCGGACGACAGCGACACCGGGATGTCGGGCAGTGCGTCCTGCAGAATGGCCTGAATACGCCGTTCATGCACCGGATTGACGAACGCGTGCAGCAGCCCGACAGCGATGCTTTCCACGCGCTCACGCTGCAGGACGGGAATCAGTGCCTGCACCGCCGCTTCGTCCAGGGGTCGCAGCACGGTGCCGGTGTTATCAAGCCGCTCCGGAACCGTCAGCCGAAGGTAGCGCGGCACGAGCGGTTCCGGCAGCACGATGTTCAGGTCGTACTGATCGTAACGGCTTTCGTTGCCCATCGCGATCACGTCGCGAAACCCTTCGGTGGTAACCAGCGCCGTCCGAGCGCCTTTGCGCTCGATAACCGCGTTTGTCGCCAGCGTGGTTCCGTGAATGATCAGTTCGATATCGGCGGCCGCCACACCAGCCGTCTCGGTGATCGCGCGGAACCCCGCCATTACCCCCTGTTCCGGGGCGGCAGGGCTTGTCAGCACCTTGGTGGTAGTCCGCCTGCCGCCCTGTTCAAGAGCGAGATCGGTGAACGTGCCGCCGATATCGACGGCAAGACGGGCAGACTTCATCAGGTTCCTCGGCATGGTTCGCCTGCGACCGTAGTGGCATTCGGCCGCACTTCCTATACGCCATCGGCAATAGCGCAGCTGACGCATAGCAGCCAAAGGCGAGGCTGGGACGGCAGCCGGAAGGAGCCGAACCATGACGTCAACGAACCAGCCTCATCGACCTCAGGACACGGGGCGGAGGGCAGGGGACAGGGATAGCCTAACCGCCGAACCGGAACACGCTTGCCGGTTCGTCGCCGAAATCCAAGGACCGCTCCAGATGCCCGACCATCGCCTCAACATACGGCGCCGTCGCGCATAACTGCTCAAAGTGGTTCTCCGGCAGCGTCAGCCCGCGGCGCTTGCACATCATGGCGATCTCGTCGCGCCGCATTTGGCTGATTTCCGCTTTTGCCGGCGGCGGCACGGGCGGAGCCTCCAGAGGCGCTGCGCCGGGCTGCAGCACCGGCCGACGCCGCCGCCAAGGCGTCGCATCCTCGTAGGCTTTTGCGACCCGCATCACCATCGAGTCGGCGAAGGGCCGTCCCACAACCTGCATTGACAACGGCAGGCCGTCTTCGGTGAACCCAATGCATTGAACCAGCGCCGGGCCACCGGTCACGTTGAATGGCGTGGTGACAGAGTTGCGCTGCCAGAAATTCAGCGTTCGCCACGAGTCCAGGCGCGCCGCGGGCCCTGGACCAGCCGTCAGCAGAACGTCATACCGCTCATATAATGGCGCCATCTCCGCAATCATAACCCGCCGCTGCCGCGATGCCTGCATGTAGTCTGGCCCGCTGATCAGCAGCGCGCCGAGCGCCCGCCCCAGGAAGTCCGCCCCGAAGTCATTCAATCGGGTTCGTAGCACCGGCTCATGGACGGCGAACAGCTCACTTTCCGCCCCCGTTATCTTCACCGCGTGGTAATCGGATGCCGGCCGGATCCGGGCATCCTCAATCGTCGCTCCCAGACCGCGCAGGACGTCGTAGGCGTCCTCCAGCGCTGCTTTCACCGATGCCGGAACAGGCACATCGTCCTCATACAGATGCCGCAGCACGCCGATGCGCAGCCCCTTCACGCCGGCGGACAATTCGGCCCGGTAGTCCGGCACGGCGCGCCCGGCGCTGGCCGGGTCGTTCGGATCATGCCCGGCGATCGCCTGCAGCATGATCGCGCAATCCTCGACCGTCCAGGTCATCGGTCCGGCATGATCATAGCTGAAACTATTGGTGTAGACGCCCGACCGGCTCACCAGGCCATAGGTCGGCTTCAGCCCAACCAGGCCGCACAGCGCGGCCGGGTTTCGGATTGACCCGCCGGTATCCGACCCCAGCGATCCCGGCGCCAGTCCCGCGGCGACGCTGGCGCCCGATCCGCTTGAGGACCCGCCGGTAAAGTGCTCGCGATTCCACGGATTGCGCGCCGCAGGCCAGGGCAGGTCGAACGACGGCCCGCCATGAGCGAACTCATGCGTCGACAATTTTCCCAGCAGCACTGCGCCTGATGCATACAGCTTCGCCACCGTCGTCGCGTCGAACCCCGGCACATAGTCCGCCCGGGTCCGCGAATGGCACGTCGTTCGGATCCCCGCCGTGCAGTAGATGTCCTTCAGCGCGAACGGGATGCCGTGCATCGGGCCGCGATATCGGCCGGCTGCGATCTCCGCCTCGGCCTGGCGCGCCTGCTCCAGCGCCTTTTCGGCGACCACCAGCAGATAGGCGTTCAGTTGCGGATCGAAAGTCTCAATCCGGTCGAGGTAGGCTCGGGTGAGATCGACCGGGGACAGCTTCCGCTGCCTGATCAGGCCGGCGGCCTCGGTGATCGACAAATAATACAGGTTGGTGGACGACAGAGCGGCGTCATCGGGCATGGCAAGGGTTCCCCTACAAGCGGTGCATCCTCCCGCCCGCGATCGTCGCCGCGGTGTTTGCCGAGTTTCACCGATCTCGCCACAAGTGCAAGAGTGCCGGTCACGATCCTGTCGACCGGATGGGCATGTCCGCGCGCATCGCCTACATCCTCAACCTTCAGTCATTCGAGGCGGTAAAGTGCGGCGAGAGCAAATATTGATGATTTGGATAGGCGGTTTCGTGCTCGCCATCGCACTTTATCTGGTCGGCCCCGACCGCTTCATCGATGCCTGCTGGGAGCTGTTCGCCAGCATTGACGCCACGTTGCGCAACCTTGTCGCCCAGTTGGGCGTCCGGACCTATGGCGTGGTGCGGGCCTTCGCGCTCGCCATTTATGTGGTCTTCGCCGTGCTGTGCGTCCTGGCGTCGCGGCGAGGCCATCGGGGCTTCTGGCCGCTGATCATCGTAACCGCAGTGTTCATGGCCCTGACCTGGCAGCCGTTCGGCATTTACCCGGCCCCGCTCAGCCGCTGGATCGTGGCGCTGGCGTTGGTCGTTGTGGCTGCCATCCTCATGACGCAGCGCCTGATCGGACCATCAGCGCCGCCGATCGGACCTGTTCCGCCCTATCCGCCGGGGCAGCGCCGATGACGGGAACGGGCCAATCCACCCGGCCGCAGCTTGCAGCCCGAGGGGTTCTGGCGCTGCTCCTGTTCGGCTTTGGCCTGTGGACGCTGCATCGCTATCTGCCGGCGCTGATCTGGGCCGCAATTCTGGCCATCGCTGTCTGGCCGCTGTACCAGCGCGCGATGCGCCGTTGGCCGCCAGGCAAGCACAATATCCTGCTGCCGGCGGTCTTCACGGTCGTGCTGGGCCTGATGTTCACCGTGCCCCTGGTGCTGGTCGGTGTTCAGGCTGCCAAGGAGATCCATGGCGTCTACGATACCATCGACAAGGCTCGCACCGACGGGATACCCCCGCCGGAGTGGCTGGGTCACCTGCCGATGGGCAGCGAGCAAGCCACCGCCTGGTGGAATCAGAACCTGGCTAACCCCGGGTCCGCCAATGAATTGCTGCAGCGGGCGCGGCGATCCGAATTCGTCGCCAATGGCCGCGAACTCGGCGCCGAGGTGGCGCATCGCGCCGTCCTGTTCGGCTTCACCCTGCTGACCCTGTTCTTTCTGTTCAAGGAGGGAGACCTTGTCGCCACGCAGATGCAGCAGGCCAGTGCCCGGGCGTTCGGGCCGGCGGGCGAGCGGGTCGGGCGGCAAATGATCGCCTCCGTCCATGGCACTGTTGACGGGCTTGTGCTGGTCGGTCTTGGCGAAGGCTTTTTGCTCGGCATCGGCTATCTGGTTGCCGGCGTGCCGCACCCGACGTTGTTCGGACTGTTCACGGCAATTGCGGCCATGGTGCCGTTCGGTGCGCCGCTGGTGTTTGGCATTGCCGCACTGATCCTGCTGACGCGGGGGGCGGTGGTCGCGGCGGCAATCATTGGGGCGCTTGGCCTGGTGATCACCTTCATTGCTGACCATTTCGTCCGCCCGGTACTGATTGGCGGTACGACGCGACTGCCCTTCCTGTGGGTGCTCCTTGGCATCCTGGGTGGCGTGGAAACGTGGGGGCTGCTCGGCCTCTTCCTCGGGCCGGCAATCATGGCGGCGCTGATGTTGCTCTGGCGCGAGTGGGCGGGCACTGAACCGACCCCTGGTGATACTTCGGCAGGCTGACCGCTCGACGCCGTTGCAACTCAGCCCAATGCGCCACGCGCCCGCAACCACGCGATCTCCGCCGGGGTCTTCCGCAGCACGTCGCCCAGAACCGCGTCGGTATCAGCGCCGAGTGCGCGTGCCGAACCGGAAGCGCGGTTAAACGACGCTCGCCAGGGCAGGCCCGGCAACACCCCAGGCCCAAACGGGTCCCAGAATCCGCGCGCATGCAGATGCGGGCAGGTGACGAGATCGGACGATCGCGCGAGTAGAGCCGAAGCGGGTCCCCGTGCTGTGGGTTCGTTTGCGCACCAGTCGTCGGGGCCTTCGCATCGCGACACAGTGCCCCTTGCAGGTTCTGCCGCAAGCCCCTGTTCGGTCAGCAGCGGCTGCGCCATCGTCCACAGCATTGCTTCGATCATCGAGAAATCAATTTGCGCCACGTCGCCCGAGCGTCGGCGCCAGACCGCAGCCGCGACTGCGAAGGCCAGCATCAGCCCGCACATGGGGTCAAGCCAGGCCATGCCGACCCGCGGCGGAACGCCGGGGTGACGATTCAGGCCGGCAAAACCCGTGTAGCACTGCAGCAGTGTGCCGTAAGCCACCATCCGCGAGTCCGGCCCGGACCGTCCGGATCCCGACGCCGAGACATAGATCAGGTTCGGGTTGACCGCGCGCAGCGCGTCGGCGCCCAGGCCAAGCCGGTCCATCACGCCAGTGGCGAAGTTCTCGACCAGGACATCGGACGATGCGGCGAGCGCTGTTGCAAGGGCGATTGTCTCGGGCTTCTTCAGGTCCAGCACCACGGCCTTTTTCGCCTGGCCCAGCACGGTGTGCAGTTCCGATGCCCGCCCCGGATCGCCCTTGCCAGGCGCTTCGATCTTGATGACCTCGGCCCCCACCGCTGCCAGGTATCGGGTCGCCGTCGGGCCTGCGATGACCCAACTGAAATCCAGCACCCGGATCCCCGATAGCGGCAGCGCCTTGCCTGGAATCGCGGTTGGCTCGTCCGTTGATCGGCCGGGCCTCAGACGCAGCCCGAAAGGCGGTCCCGGCACCTGCACGGATTGGCCGCCGATCGAGACCGTCCGGAAGAAGCCGCGATGCCGGAGCTGTTGCGAACCAAGATGTTCTGCCGGCTCGCATAGCGGAAAACTCGGCACGTGGGCAGCCTGAGCGATCTGTGCGATCGAGGTCTTGGTCCTGTCGCGGCTCCAGTCGGACATCAGGGCATGCAGCGCGTCCCAGTTGGCCATGCGGTCCGCTTTCGATGCGAATCGCGCCTCACGCCCCCAGTCCGGCGAGCCCATCGCTTCCAGCCAGGCAGCCCATTGCCGGTCCTCGCGCGGGGATATCGCGGCATGGCCGTCAGCCGCGGGCAGGATGCACACCGTCGCTCCATTGCCGTCACCCAGCCGCTTGCGCGACCAGCTTTTCCCGGTCTGCCCTGCCCGGGTCAGTTCGGTCATCGCCAACGTGGCAAGGGCTTCGTGAATCGATACGTCGACCACGGCACCGTGTCCCAGCAATGCCGCATGCATACCGGCACAGGCCGCCGCCAATCCGCCCAAAAAGGCTGATTGCTGACCCACCGGTTGCATAGGCTTCTCGCTGAGATCGTCCACCTGGCCGGTCAGCATCCGGGCAATGCCGCTGGCGAAAAACAGCGTCTGGTCGGACGCCGGATCCTCGGCGCGCGGACCGGTCTGCCCGAACGGCGAGATCAGCGCGATCGCAGCGGTCGGATTGATCCGGCGCAAGGTTGCCACGTCGTGTCCAGCGGCGAGCAACGTCGCCGGACTGCCCTCGCAGACGATCAGATCCGCTGTCTGTGCGTCGCCGTCCGACGCGCCGTGGTTGAGCCAGGCCGCCAGCGGCGTCGAGGGATCCGGGTCGACCCGGGCCACGCGCGCCCCCAGATCCGCCAGCATCCGCCCGCATACAGCCGCCGCGAGGCCCGGCCCCATCTGCACCACGCGAAACCCATCGAGTAACGTCATCGCTTCCCCCCACCCGGCGGAACGAAGCACAGACCTGGGATGGTTTACAAACGGCCGGCGCAGCCGCGACTGGCGAACCCATTGTACGGTGCCGCAGCACCGCAGCGCCTACTGTCCGGAGGAAATCGGCGCGCAGTTGGTTCGCCCGGATGCGACGCAGTCCTGGATTGCGGATGCGTGCCGCAACTGCTGCACCACGAACAGCACAGCGACGACAAGGCCGGCGATCAGCGCCAGCCCAACAATGGCGCGCAATGGCCCGCCGCTTGGCTCGTCACCCTCTGCCATCCCGTCCTTCCTCGACCGCATGACACGCAACCTCGACGTCGCCGACGACTATGTGTGCCGGTTTTTCCACGCGGCACCGAGCGTTTGCCAGCGGACAACGCGGATGAAACGCACATCCCGGCGGTGGCGCGATCGGGCTCGGTATTTCTCCACCGACCGGCGTGCGGGCGCGGCCGACCTGCTCCAGATCGGGGATCGCATCGAGCAAAAGGCGTGTGTAGGGATGACGCGGCGACTGGAAGATTGTCTCGGCCGGCCCCTGCTCGACGATGCGGCCGAGATACATCACGCCCAGCCGGTCGGCCATGTGCCTTACCACCGCCAGGTTGTGGCTGATGAACAGGTACGTCAGGCCCAGCCGGAGTTGCAGGTCCCGCATCAGGTTCAGAATTTGTGCCTGCACAGAAACGTCAAGCGCACTTGTCGGTTCGTCGCAGACTAGGAAGTCCGGCTCGCTTGCGAGCGCCCGGGCGATGGAAATTCGCTGACGCTGGCCGCCGGAAAACTCGTGTGGGAACTTTTCGCCATCGCGAACCGTCAAGCCAACCTGAGACAGTAACGATCCCACGCGGCCCTGCACCTCATTGGGCCGGGTTGCGAGACGAAACACCCGAATTGGTTCGGCTACGATGTCGCGAACGCGCCAGCGTGGGTTCAACGACGCATACGGATCCTGGAATATCATGTTCATTCGCCGCCGCAGGGCCGGCTGCGCTCGCGCCGAGGAAAGCGTCTGGTTCTCGAACAGGATGTCACCCGCACTGGGTTTGTACAGCCCGACAGAAAGCCGTGCGATTGTCGACTTGCCGCACCCCGACTCACCCACCAGTGCAAAAGTCGTTCCCGGCCGGATGTCGAACGTTACATCGTCCACCGCGCGCAGCCAGCGCCGCTTTTCGCCGCTAAACATGCGCTGCACCAGCGGTCGTGAAACGTCGAATAAATGCGAGACCCCAACGGCCTCCAGCGTCTTTGCCTCAGCCATTGTCGTGCAACCAGCAGGCCGCATGTGTGGCCCCTGCTGCCATCAACTCCGGCTGCTCCGCCGGACAGCGGTCGAATACGCGCGGGCATCGCGGATGGAACCGGCAGCCGGACGGAATAGCATCCAGCCTAGGCATTGACCCGTCGATCTGCCGCAACCGGTTCACCCGATGCTCGAGCGACGGAATACTCGCCATCAGGCCCTCGGTGTAGGGATGCGCTGGCTGGCGGATCACTGCCCCAACCGGTCCGATCTCGACGATGCGCCCGGCGTACATCACGGCCACGCGGTCCGCGGTCTCCGCGATCACCCCCATGTCGTGCGTCACGAGCATGACCGCTGTTCCGTGGTCCCGGGTCAAATCCTTCAGGAGTGTAATGATCTGGGCCTGGATCGACACATCCAACGCGGTGGTGGGCTCATCCGCGATAACCAGCGCCGGTTCGGCGCACAGCGCCAGCGCGATGACGACCCGTTGGCGTTGTCCGCCGGAGAATTCGTGCGGATAAGCATCGATGCGTTGGGCGGCGGCCGGTATGCCAACCCGGTCGAGCCATTCGACGGCCTTGCGCCGAGCCTCCGCGTCCGACATCCGCTTGTGGGTCTGCATTGTCTCCGTCAACTGCCGCCCGATGGTGTACAGCGGGTTCAGCGTGGTCAGCGGGTCCTGGAAAATCGTGCCGATCCGGCGACCACGGATGCGGCGCAGCGGTTCCGCGGCCAGATTGTCTATCCGCTTCCCCTCCAGCCGGATTTCGCCGCCGGCGATGCGCCCTGGCCGCTCCAGCAGTCCAACGATCGCTACGCCGGTGAGTGATTTGCCAGCGCCGGATTCGCCGACCACGCCGAGGATTTCCCCGCTGTCGATGCCGAACGACACGTGGTCGAGCGCCCGGAGGACCCCTCGCCGCGTGGGAAATTCGACGACCAGGTCCTGCACTTCCAGCAACGGCATTATCGTAGCCTTGGGTTCAGCGCGTCGCGCAGCCAATCGCCCAGCAGATTGATCGCCAGCACCATCAGGATCAGTGACAAGCCCGGAAACACCGTCACCCACCACTGCCCCGAGAACAGAAAGTCATTCCCGAACCGGATCAGCGTGCCGAGCGACGGCTGCGTCGAGGGCAGGCCTACGCCTAGAAAGGACAGCGTCGCCTCGGTAATGATGGCGTTGCCCAGCCCCAGAGTGCCAATCACCATAACGGGTCCCAGGACGTTCGGCAGCACATGGCTGACCACGATCCGCCACGATGGAACGCCGATCACCCGCGCCGCCATGACATAATCCTTGTTGCGCTCCACCAGCGTCGACCCGCGGGCGGTGCGCGCGAAATTCGGCCAAAGGCTGATCCCAATGGCGAATATGATGACATAGATCTGCAACGAATCCCGCATGGTCCTCGGCAAGGCCGCGCTGATCACGCCATCGACCAGCAAGGCGGTCAGGATCGACGGAAACGTCAGCTGCACATCGGCGACACGCATCAGGATGGTGTCGATGACCCCGCCGGCATAGCCCGACAGCAGGCCCAGCGCGATGCCCACCGCTATGGCGAACAACACCGAAAAAACGCCCACCAGCAGGCTGATTCGCATCCCGTACATAATTGCCGACAGCACGTCCCGACCCTGGTTGTCGGTGCCAAGAAGATTGGACCAGTCGGAATCGGCCAACCCGATCGGCGGCTTGAAGCTGTCCAGCAGCGACAGCGAGGCGACATCCATCGGATCATGCGGCGCGATCCACGGCGCCAGTACTGCGGCGGCCACGAGCACGAGCGCCACCAGCGCCGAGGCTACCGCCACCGGCGACTTGCGGAAACTGTAGGCGAAGTCGCTGTCCCAAGCCCGCGCCAGCATCAGCGGCGAATCCTCAGGCGCGGATCGACGGCGTAGTACAGCAGATCGACGATCAGGTTGATCAGCACGAACAGCAGCGCGATCATCATCAGGTAGGCCGACATCACCGGGATGTCGGCCACCGCCACCGACTGCACCAGCAGCAGCCCGATGCCCGGCCACTGGAACACCGTCTCGGTAACCAGGGAAAAGGCCACCACGCCGCCGAACTGCAGACCCATGATGGTTATGACCGGCACCAGTGAGTTCTTCAACGCGTGGCCGAAGTTGATCGCGCGATTGGTCAGCCCGCGCGCCCGCGCGAACTTGATGTAGTCTGTCCGCAGCACCTCAAGCATTTCGGCCCGCACCAGGCGCATGATCAGCGTCATCTGGAACAGCCCCAGCGTGATGGCCGGCAGGATGAGCGACCGGATACCGGCCCAGGACGTGAACCCGGTCGTCCACCAGCGCCCGACATGCACCACCGGCCCTCGTCCGAAGCTGGGCAACCAACCCAGCCCCACTGAAAACCCAAGGATCAGCAGCACGCCCAGCAGGAATGTCGGCAACGACACGCCAATCAGGCTGACGATCATGAACAGGCGCGACAAAATGCTGTTGCGGTGAATGCCGGTGTAGACGCCCATCGGCACACCGATCACGAAAGCCAGGACAGTGGCGGTGATCGCCAATTCCAGGGTCGCCGGCAACCGATCGGCGATCAGCGGCCCAACCGGTTGGGCAATGCGATAGCTAAAACCGAAGTCGCCATGCAGGCAGCGCAGCAGGAAACGCCCGTACTGAACGAAGAAAGGCTGATCGAGACCCAATGACTGGACCAGCGCGATGCGCTGTGCCTCCGTATGGTCCTGCGGCAGGAGGTTGTTCACCGGATCGCCGACGAAATTGAACAGCGCGAAGGCGATGAAGCCCACGACAAGGAGGACAGGGATGGCCTGGAGCAGGCGCGAGCCAATGAATCCTAACATACGGGCGCGCACTTAAGGCGGATTGCGAGTGCGTTGCCAAGGGGGAATGTGCAGCGCAGCACGGCGCGGCAGAATTGAAACATCGACCGGTCCGGTTCGGTTCGGCCGGATCAATCAATGTGCGTATCATCACCGCGGCGCCACGGAACCAGGCCGTCGCTTATTCGGGGGGATCATTCCCATGATAAGGATAGTCCGTTGTCTCATTCTGCTGCTGGCGCTGGGATCGGCGGGCGCGGCGCATGCGGTGGAACCGGCCGGAGCCATGGCCAACCTGCCGGGCGTGAAGTTGTGGTACCTTGATACCGGCGGCAGCGGCACGCCGATCATCCTGCTCCACGCCAATACCGGCACCAGCGGCAACTGGACCAGGCAATTCGACGCCTTTACCGGCGCCGGCTATCGCGTCATTGCGTTTGATCGGCGTGGCTGGGGAAAGAGCCTGGCTGACCCGACCACTGGGCCGCAGCCCGGCAGTATCGCCGGCGACCTCGACGCCCTGGCCAGTTTTCTCAAGCTCGACCGCTTCTTCCTGCTGGGCGTCGCCGGCGGCGGGTTTGCGGCCCTGGATTATGCCGCCTGGCATCAGGATCACCTGCGCGGGCTTATCATAGGCGCCAGCACCGGGTTGTTCTCGGAGAAAATCCTGCAAGACTTTACCAAGCGGATCGCGATCCCTGGCCTGGACAAGCTGCCGGGCCAGTACATCGAGCTAGGTTTGTCCTACCGAGGTGCCGATCCGGAAGGCACCGCACGCTGGGCTGACATCGAGGAGCACGCGCGTCAGTCGGGTGCGCCGTCTCAGCCGCTGCGCACGCCCAACACTTTCGCCAAGGTGGAGACAATCGAGACACCGAGCCTGGTGCTGGTCGCCGACGCCGACCTCTACGCGCCGCAGGCGTTGATGCGGATCTGGGCCGACCATATCAAACACCACGAATGGGTGGTGATTGATGACGCCGGGCATTCGATCGCGTGGGAAAAGCCAGACGAATTCAACGGCGCCGTGATCGACTTCCTCCGCAAGCATTGAGGACGGGTGGCCCCCGCGTCACCGGCCGACGGCGTGGATCAGCCAGTCGCGAAATTGCCGGACTTGCCGGATACGCAGCCGGTCCGGCAGACACACGAACCAGTGCGCCTCGGGAACCGCGACCGCAGGTTCGGGGGCGATTTCAGCCAGAATCCCATCGTTCAGCATTCCGACAACGAGGTTGCGGTCGACCACTGCCGCGCCCATGCCCGCGACAGCCGCCTGCACCGCCAGTGCCCGGGTTTCGAACGTCAAGGTCGGCGGCGTGTCCGGCCATTCAAGTGCAGTGGCTACCAGCTTCCAGTCATCCGGCCGGCTACGGGCCGCCAGCCGGGGCAGGGGGATTGCGCCCACCAGCCGAGGGTTGGTGACCACGACCGGGCACTCGCGGAACAGCAGCGTCGCCTCCAGCCCTGGCCATGGGCCGCGGCCCCAGCGGATGGCGCATTCGAACGGTTCGGCGGCCAGGTCGACGGGGCGCATGCTGGTACCGAACAGCAGTCGGGTATCGGGGTGTTGCTGCTGGAACCCACTTAGCCGCGGCACCAGCCACAGCGTGAGAAAACTCGACAGAGCCGACACCCGGACATCGCCTGCCTGGTGGCGTGCCTCGATAACCGCTGCATCGATTGAATCGTAGGCCGCTGCGAGCCGCCGCCCGAGCCGCTCGCCGATCTCGCTAAGCCGAATGTTGGGGCCTTTGCTGTGGAACAGAGTTAGCCCAAGGGTCTGCTCAAGTTCCCGCAGCAAATGCGATACCGCTGACGGCGTGACGTTCAGCACGCGCGCGGCCGCTGCCAGGCTGCCGGTGCGGGCGGTTTCGGCGAACGCATACAAGCCCCGCAGGGACGGCCGGGACATGAGGTTTCCTCATGTTGGGGAACCGCCTTCTCACTACCTGTTCCAGGCGCGTTGCGCCAGACTTGCCGGGCACAGGAGGAGGACCGACATGCTGAAAGCGCATTTTGACCAACTGGCCGCCTACAACCGTTGGGCCAACCGGCGACAGTACGACGACGCAGCCTCACTGTCAAACGACGCCCGCAGGCGCCCGGCCGGCCTGTTCTTTGGCAGCATTCACGGCACGCTCAACCATCTGCTTGTTGCCGATTACATTTGGATGCGCCGCTTTACCGGGGATGGGCCGCAGCCTGAACGCCTGAACCAGATCCTGCATGAGGATTTCGCTGCACTGCGCACGGCGCGGGAAGCAGCAGACGAGCGAATTTTTGCCTTCGTGACAGGGACAGACGCCTACGATCGAGTCCTGGAGTATCAGAATTCCAGCGGCAAGACTTTTCGGCAGGCGCTTGGGCCGGCATTGACCCATTTCTTCAACCACCAGACGCATCACCGCGGTCAGATCAGCGCCGGGCTGACGATTGCGGGGATCCGCGAACCGGCCTCGCTCGACCTGCTCGGCCTCCAGCGCGGCCTGTAACTATTCACTGCTGTCAGGTTTTGCCGCGGTCGATCGCCGCATCCATCTCCAATCGAACCAACTGCGCTTCCTTGCGTGAGGATGCGGCGACGCGACTGGTTCGCCAGATTTTTTCCGTTTGATTGGTCCGGCGGCCTGTCGTTGTGCCGCCGCACTCATTAAAACCGCCGGCAGGATCATGAACGAAGCCTTCATCGCATCGTGTCCCCCTGCATCATTCGCCGGATTTTTCGGTCAGCCGGTCCATCACCGCCAGCAACACACCGGAGAACACGAACGCCATATGGATCCCGACGCTCCAACCCAGCGCGCGATCACTCAGCCGATCGATATTCATGAAGCTTTCCAGCACCTGAATTGCTGAGATCGCAACAATCGACGCCATCAGCTTCAGCTTCAGGTCGCCAAAGCCGACATGGCCCATCCAGCCCGGCTTGTCCTTGTGCCCTGCCAGATCCAGCTTCGAGACGAAGTTCTCATACCCGGCGAACATCACCATCAGCACAAGGCTGCCCATCAAGGCGAGATCGATCAGGGCCAGGATGCCGATGATCGTATCATCGCCATTGGTGGTGAACACATGCATCAGCAGTTCCACCGCGTGCTGAACGAACTTGATCATCAGCACAACCAGCGCCGCGGCCAGACCAACGTAGATCGGCGCCAGCAGCCAGCGACTGCTGAAGATCATCCACTCGATGATACGCTCGGCCAGGGCGTGCCGGGTGGGGGCGTTGACAACGGGCATTCGTCAGCACCCCACCGGTGAAGCGCCGCCATCCACACTGTGGGCGGGTCGTTTCACCTTCTGCCTGCGCCGCCGTGCGGACAGCAGGTTCAGGCTCTCGACCGCGACCGAGAAAGCCATTGCGGCATAGATGTAGCCACGCGGCATATGGAAGCCAAAGCCGTCGGCGACGAGCATCATGCCGATCAGCAGCAGGAACGAGAGCACCAGCATCTTGACCGAAGGATATCGCTCGATAAACCGCGCCAGCACATTGGACGCAGCCAGCATCAGGACCATTGCGAGGACGATCGCTGCGACCATGACCCGCACATCATCGACTGTGCCAACCGCGGTGATCACGCTGTCCAGCGAGAAGACGACATCGAACAGCGCAATCTGGACGATCGTGCCCAAGAAGCCAGGTTTCCGCGCGTCGGCGACCGTTTCGGTTTCGACGCCGTCAACCTGCAGATGAATCTCCCGCGTGCCTTTGAACAGCAGGAAAGCTCCGCCCGCAATCAGCACGATGTCGCGCCAGGAAAAGCTGAGGCCGCGCAATGACAGGACCGGGTAAGTCAGCGCGGCCAGCCATGCGATCGAGGCCAGCAGAAGCAGGCGGGTGCCTAAGGCAAGTGCCAACCCAAGCATCCGCGCCCGGCTGCGCTGTGCCTCTGGCAGGCGTCCCGCCAGCAGCGCGATGAACACCAGGTTGTCCACGCCGAGAACAATCTCGAGCGCGGACAACGTCACGAAGCTGGCCCAAACGGTCGGGTCGGTAAGCAAGGTCATTTCTGTTACGCCATGCGCCTCGGTGAACCGACCTCAGCGATCACGACGCTCCCCAGTCAGTTGCAGCAGCATCACGAACAGGTTGATGAAGTCGAGGTAGAGCGTCAACGCCCCCATCAACGCGGTCTTTGCCAGGTCGGCCCCGTAGCCGCCGGATAAATAGACCTGTTTGATACGCTGCGTGTCATAGGCGGTCAGCCCCGTGAACACGAGCACGCCGATGACGGACACGGCGAACTGCAACGCGCTCGAACCGATGAAGATGTTCACCAGGCTGGCCAGCACGATGCCGATCAGGCCCATCATCAGGAACGATCCAAAGCGTGCGAGGTCCCGGCCGGTGGAATATCCATAGGCGCTCATGGCCGCGAACGTGCCGGCGCTGATGAAGAACGTGCGGGCTACGCTGGTGCCGGTGTAAACCAGCAGCAAGCCCGCCAGCGACAGCCCCATCAGGCCGGCATAGCCCCAGAACACCGCCTGCGCGGTGGAGAAGCTGATGCGATCGATCCGCGCACTCAGGAACAGCACCGGCAGAATTGGTGCCAGCATAACCAGCCAGATCAGCGGCGTTCCGGCAATCTGCTGATAGAACCCGGTTGCCACGGCGGCATAAGCCACAACACCGGTTACACCAAGGCCGACAGCCATGTAGTTGTAGACCGAGAGCATGTAACGCCGCAGCCCCAGGTCGATTTCCGCCCTGCCGGCCCCCTGCGTGTAAGCCGGCCGGCTCGTGAAGGCATCGAAGTTCATCGGTTTTCCCTTTCCTTGAGAAAGCATCAGTAAAAGACTAGAGGCCCATCCACTTGGGATGGCGCCGCTCGATCCAGGCCAGTACCCGGCCGGTGGCGCGCCGCAGCGGCGGCACATCCTCGGCCAGCAGCACAACGCCAAGCGGCAGCATCCACAGGCCGAATATCGGCAGGATGGCGAGGAAGCCGCCGACGATCAGCAGCAACCCTGCCGGGATCCGTAGCCATCGCGCCGATGGTTGCAGCAGCCGGTGTACGGCGGCCTGCAGCCGCCGCGGCAGACGGCGGATCAGCAGGTCCAGCCGGCGCTTACGCTCGTCTTCATCGGATCGGGCTGCAACGTGTACCAGCTGTCGGTCTATCGTATCAGCGTTCAAACCTACGGCTCCTTGCTCATGAGCCGTGCGCCACGCCGAAGTCCGAAGCGGTTAAACTGTGGGATTCTGGAATCCAATCGGGCCCGACAGATCAACCGCTACTGACGCACGAAGGCGTAAAGCACGGCGATCCGACATCGTGAGGTTGGATGACACCATATCATCGTCCTCACCAGAGGGGCCCGGATCAGTTGGAATTAAAATAGGGACGCGCTGGGCTCCATGCAAGCCCTCGCTTCTTTGGACCGGCATTCCTGGCGCCCAAAGTTGCGGTATGATGACGCCCGGTCCAGGATAACCCGCACGGCATTGAACTGCCGAGCCATCAACCTGGGGAACGTCTATTATCATGTCTCGATTTGCTGGTCTGACGCCGCTTCTGGCACCAGGTTCCATCGCCGTGGTCGGCGCCTCGTCGGACGCCACCCGCATTGGCGGCCGCCCGATCGCCTACATGCAGGCTCAGGGATTCCAGGGGGCGCTCTATCCGGTCAACCCGAACCGGGCCGAGATCATGGGCCTGAAGGCCTACCCCTCGATCGCCGCGCTGCCGGAGACCCCGGACGTGGCCATCGTTGCTGTTCCTGCCGAACTCGCCGCGCCGACGATCCAGGATCTGGCGACACGCGGGTGCAAGGCTGTCGTAATGTTTACCGCCGGCTTCGCCGAAATGGATGAGGCAGG